>CAZKEF010000011.1:0-162204 GCA_964551735.1 uncultured Anaerolineales bacterium | reverse complement strand
TCCAGGCTGAGCGGTGGTGGGAATCCATGTGTTGCTCGCGGCGGATCGTCAGATCCGGTGATCAGGAGACGTGCAGGGTATGACTGATTGGCGTCCTAGCTTCTCGCCCGACCATCTTTACTTTGTCACGACCAAGGCCATCGCGTACGCGCACCTCTTTCAGCGTGATGTGCTCAAGCGGTTGCTGTTGGACACCCTGGACTGCTTTCGCGCTCGGAAACGCTTGAAACTCTACTGCTTCGTGATCATGCCCAATCATTTTCACATCACCAGCCAATTCTCCGCTGAGGATCCACTGGCGGATGTTGTGCGCGATTACAAAAAGCAGACGGCTGACCGGCTGATCCGCCAACTCAAGGCTGAGAGGAACCAGAAGGCGTTGGATTGGCTGGCCGCCCAGGTGGAACGGCCGGATAAGCAGCAGTATAAGGTTTGGGAAGATGGCTACAACGCTAAGGATGTGATTACGTCAGAATTCCTGCGCCAGAAGATGGAGTACATCCATAACAATCCTTGCCAGCCGCACTGGCGGCTATCCGAGACACCGGAGGAGTATCTTTGGTCCAGCGCTCGGTTTTATTTGACGCAGGAGCCGTGCATTATTCCGCTGGATGATGCGCGGGACCTGATGTTGTAGCTGTGGAAGTCGGCGGACCTGGATTTGGCAATCCAGGTCGAGCGATATGGGGGGCGCATTGCTCGCGCCGGATCGCCAGATCCGGCGCGAGCAGCGAGACGGGGCCTGGATTTGGTGATCCAGGCCGAGCGACAAGGAAAACAGTACATGAACAGCAGCGAACAGCAGACCAAACAGGCGATCCAAGAAACGCTGGCAGACTTCGGCCAAGGAAGGCTGGCTGAGAACGCGCTCGCGCTTTTCGACGCGCTGGGCTACCGGAGCGACAAGCGGATCGAGTTGGCGCCCAACACCGCGGCGGCGTTCTGTGAGGCGTTCGATGCGGCCGGCCGGCTGAACCCCGCGAACGCGCTGCTGGCCGAGTGGTGTTCGGTGGATATGCTGTTCCAATTGACTGGCGATGAGGTGACGAACCTCGGCCAGGCGCGCTTCCCCTTCGACGCCGAGGCCCGTGTGGACAACACGATCATCCAGTCCTACCTGTTCTTCGCCATTGAGCTGGCAGGGGAGCACTACACGCGCTCGCAGCTTGCCGGCGCCACGCGCGAGATCAACAAGCTGTTCCCGATGCCGGTCATGATCCTGTTCCGGCACGGCCCCTGCGTGACCCTCTCGATCATCAACCGGCGGCTGAACAAGCGCGACGAGGGGCGCGATGTCCTGGAAAAGGTTACGCTGATCAAGGATATCGCGACCGCCAGCCCGCACCGCGCGCACATCGAGATCCTGTTCGATCTGTCGCTCGACGAGCTGTACGCAAAGCTCGGCTTCGGCAACTTCATCGAGCTGCACAACGCGTGGCAGAAGACGCTGGATACAGCCGAACTCAACAAGCGCTTCTTCCGGGAGGTGGCCAACTGGTATTTCTGGGCGGTGCAGAACGTCCAGTTCCCGAAGGCTGCCGGCGCCGATCCCGAGACGCGCAACGCCACCAGCGTGATCCGGCTGATCACGCGGCTGATCTTCGTGTGGTTCCTCAAAGAGAAGGGCCTGGCGCCCGAGGCGCTGTTCGACCGCAAGCGGCTGGACGACATCCTGCACTGGTCGGACGGCCGCGAGAGCAGTTTCTACAAGGCGATCCTGCAGAACCTGTTCTTCGCCACGCTGAACCAGGAGATGAACTCGCCGGGCAAGCAGGATAAGCGCGTCTTCCGCAAGGACGGCCAGCATTACAACATCACGAACCTCTACCGGTATCGGGCCTATTTCCGTGACCCCGACCGGGCGCTGGCGTTGTTCGCGTCCATCCCTTTCCTGAACGGCGGCCTCTTCGAGTGCCTGGATAAGCCCAGCAGGGATGACACCGTGCATCCCGTGCGCGTGGACGGCTTCTCTGACCGGCCCGACAACGAGCTCTCCGTGCCCGACCGGCTTTTCTTCGGCGCCGAGCAGGAGGTTGACCTCAACGCGGTCTACGACACGAGGAACAAGCGCTACAAGGTGCGCGGGCTGATCCCCATCTTCGATAGCTACAAGTTCACGGTCACGGAGAACACGCCCATCGAGGAGGAAGTTGCGCTCGACCCTGAGCTGCTGGGCAAGGTTTTCGAGAACCTGCTGGCGGCCTACAACCCAGAAACGGGCGTGACCGCGCGCAAGCAGACCGGCTCGTTCTACACCCCGCGCGAGATCGTGGACACCATGGTGGATGAGTCGCTGATCGCGTATCTGGAATTGCACCTGGCTTGCGGTGGATTGCCAAATCCACCGCTGGCGGAGGCCGCCGGATCTGGCGATCCGGCACGAGCGGCAAAACCTCACGCTTCCGCCGGATTGCCAAATCCGCTGCTGGCGGAGACCTCTGGATCTGGCGATCCAGCGCGAGCGGAAGTTTCCCCCATTGTTCGCGGCGGATTGCCAAATTCACCGGAGTCCCCCAACCTCCAAGAGCGCCTGCGCCATCTGTTCGCCTACACCGATGAGCCGCACCGCTTCAACGAGGCGGAGGTCGGCCAGCTCATCGAGGCCATTGACCACGTCAAAATCCTGGATCCCGCCTGCGGTTCGGGCGCGTTTCCGATGGGCATCCTGCACAAGCTGGTCTTCATCCTGGCCAAGCTCGATCCGGGCAACGAGCGTTGGAAGGACAAACAGATCGCCAAGGCCGCGGAGATTGCCGATCCCATGGTGCGGGAGCGAGCCATCGCGGACATTGAGCAGGCGTTCGCCGGCAACGAGCTGGACTACGGCCGCAAGCTCTACCTGATCCAGAACTGCATCTACGGGGTGGACATCCAGCCTATCGCCGTGCAGATCGCCAAGCTGCGCTGCTTTATCTCGCTGGTGGCCGAACAGCGCACCGAGGACACCGCGCCCAACCGGGGCATCCTGCCGCTGCCCAACCTGGAGACCAACTTCGTCGCGGCCAACACGTTGCTGGGGATCCAGCGCACGCAGCAGTTTGCCCTGCGCAACACCGCCATTGACGAGAAAGAGGACGAGTTGGCCCGGGTGCGGCAGGCGCACTTCACGGCGCGCACGGCGAAGACCAAGGCCAAATACCGTGAGCGAGATCGCGAGTTGCGTCAGGAGATCGCGGCGCTCCTGGAGCAGACCGGCCTGCCGTGGGCCACGACCGAGAAGCTGGCGCACTGGGACCCTTACGATCAGAATGCCGCGGCGGATTTCTTCGATCCGGAGTGGATGCTCGGCGTCCGGGATGGTTTCGACATCACCATTGGCAACCCACCCTACGTGCGGGCCGACTCCGGCGAGGCTCACCTGGCGCTGCGCCGCGCCATCGAGGCGAGCGGACAGTACGAAACGCTGTGGGAGAAGTGGGACCTCTACATCCCCTTTATCGAGAAGGGCTACAAGTTGCTCAAACCCGGCGGCTTCACAACCTTGATCGTCTCCGACGCCTACTGCCATTCCAAGTACGCGCAGAAATCGCAGACCTGGTTCCTGCAACACAGCCGTGTCCGCCGGCTCGACTTCCTGAGCAGGATTCAGATCTTCGACGCGGCGGTGCGCAACATCACCTATCTGTTCGAGAAGGCCGACGGCGGGGACAACCGGCCCCAACGCCGGCTACACGATCCTGAGTTCGGCGCGGTCACGTTGCTCCCCACCGCCGAACAGCGCAACCTGACCTACCGGGCGTTCTTTCCTGATGAGGGCGGCGAACAACGTTTCTCTGCCTCAACAATTCCATTGGAGGAAATTTGCTACATCAGCGTCGGTATGGTGGTGCATGCCGACGAGAAAGTCGCTCAAGGCGCCTTTGAGCTAAGCGATCTTGTCTCGGATCGGGAAGACGCAGCGCATCCCAAGCCCTTCATCGAGGGTAAGCACTTGGCGCGCTGGCTGCCGGCTACGCATAGGTGGTTGGAATGGGGAACGTCAAGAGCGCCAAGTCTCTTTCGACGGCCTACTTTCCCCGCACTTTATGAAGTAGAAGAGAAACTCCTCGTTCTGAGAATCGGTGGAAAGGAGATACGTGCCTGCTATGATAACGCTCAACTACTCTGCAATCACACCTCGGTAGTTTGCGTCCCCTGGCGTAGTCTTGCAGATGTCCGCAACAACTCGCTCCGAAAGACAGCACGTTATGGTAATGAGCCTCCCAGGCTGGGCTTATCGCGTCGCGAGGATTTGGAGCAAACCAGTCGTCGCTTTGCCATAAAATACCTGCTTGCTATAATGAACTCATCGTTTGCTCATGGTTTTCTTCAGGCTATCCGTCGGAGCAATACAGATTTGTATCCCGACGACTGGAAGAAGCTGCCGATCCCCGACGTGCCGGCCGCGCAGCAGGCGCCGGTCATCGCGCTGGTGGACAGGATCCTGGCCGCCAGACGCGCCGACCCCGCTGCGGATGTGTCGGCGCTGGAGCGCGAGATTGATCAGTTGGTTTATCGGCTCTACGGATTGACGGCGGAGGAGATCGCGATCGTGGAAGAGGGCGGCAAGTAGAGGCGCAGTATCGGCGCGCCGTAACCGTGTCATCGCTCCGACTGGAGTTGGTAATCCGGCCAGAGCGGAAAAGGAAGGAAACGCCCATGTCACCCAATCCAAGCCTGACCACCAGCGCAGCTTTCGATCTCCTGCAGGACGAGATCGACGCACACCTTGCCGGGCTGCAAGCCGAGATTACTGACGCGGCCAAGCGCGGGGCCTACGAAAAGGTCGGCCAACTTGCCAAAGCTGCCCAGGAACTGGCCGATCTCAAGAAGGAGCTGGCCGGCGTCGAGAAGCGGTACAATCGCCTCATCGAGGCCGATGAGCCTGATGAGTCCGTCGCAGAGGGCAAGCGCATCCGCCGCGGGCTGAAGACGCCGCAAGAAGCCTACCAGGCGCCGATCCTCCAGGCGCTGGTTGATCTCGGCGGCCGCAGTGAACTGAATCCCGTGCTGGATCGCGTCTACGAGATGATGAAGGGCCGGTTCAACGAGTACGACCTGGCGCCGTTGGCGTCCGATGGCATCACGCCTCGCTGGCGCAACACCGCGCAGTGGGCGCGCAACAGCCTCCGCGAGGAAGGGCTGATCCGCGATGACACCCCGCGCAGCGTGTGGGAGATCAGCGAGAAGGGGCGGGTCTGGTTGGCAGAGCAGAAGAGGGTGGGGAAGAAGTAGACCCTGATCAGGAAACGGTGAGGACAGCAGATGATACATGAGGCGGATTTCGTGCTGGTGACGGCTCTTCCAGAAGAGCGAGAGGCAGTGCTTGGTCAGCTCCCAGGATATGTGAGACCGCCCCCAGCCCAAGACGATATTCGAACCTACTACCAAGCCGATTTGCCCGTCACCTTTCCCGACGGATCTACAGGGACTTATCGCGTCATTGTGATGTGTCTTCTTGGTATGGGACGGGTTCAGGCTGTTGTGGCGACGTCGGACGCAATTCGTCGCTGGCATCCACGCTACGTGATCCTGGTCGGCATTGCCGGCGGAATAGCTGCACGGAACATCAGATTGGGCGACATCCTCATATCAGACCAGATAGTTGACTACGAGCTGCAGAAGCTGACCGCCGAGGGTCCCGAGATCCGCTGGGATGTTCAGCGCGCAGATCCGAGGCTGTCGGATGCCTGTAGCAGCTACACGGATGAAGGCTGGCGCCGAGTCATTGGTGTCAGGCGCCCGGAAAGAGGGAAATCCAAGCGTCACACCGGCCCAATTGCCTCAGGGGACAAGGTGGTTGCTGTCGGTGAAATACTGATGAAGTATCGCGGTGTATGGCCCAAGCTTATCGGCGTTGAGATGGAAGCCGCCGGTGCGGCAACGGCTGCTTTTCAGTCGACCGAAAAGCCCGGCTTCTTCATGGTGCGTTCAGTCTCTGACCTTGCTGACGAGAACAAGGACTCTGCCGAGGTGGGGAAATGGCGTCCGTATGCATGTGCTGCAGCCTCGGCCTTCGCTGTGGCTTTCCTGAGATCGGGACCCGTGCCACTCTCAGATGTGCCTCCCCGAAACGGTGCGGGATCGTTGTCAGGCCAGACCGAGACGAGATCAGATAATCGCTTAGGGACCAAGCGCGTAGAGCTAAGGATCGAAGGGGAATTCGGAGAGTTTACCATCAATCGTCAACAGGACATCGTTGGCGTGCTGGCTGCTTTGTTGAAAGTCGACCCGGGCACGATCCAGATTCTGAGTGTCGCTCCCGGAAGTATCATCGTGGTTCTACAAATGCCTGAAATCGCAGCTAACCGTCTGTCCGAGATGGCATCCAGCCATGACTTCAGGCTGAAAAGCCTGGGGATCGAGTCCGTACTAGTCGAGGGAAGGGGGCGCAGAATAACCGTAAAGTCTAGCGAGGAGACTCAGCGGAGCAGTCTCAAGCTATCCGGATCATCACTGCCAGGCTACAAACGGAAGGCATTGGAGGCGCGCCTAAACGACCTGACCGCGGAGTATCAAGCTGCCAGTCAGCAATTGGGCTACACTCTGAACGCGGTAGCTGTGGTCAAGCTCCAGCGTCAGCTCGACGGTATTGCGCAAGAGATCGAGCGGATCCAGAACGAGCTGGGTCTTCGGTCGGATACTCAGACATCATCGTCTCCAGACCATGAAGTGGAGCCTCAGTCCGACCCAGTGAAGGGCGATAACCAGACTCCCACCTTGTCTTCCACTGTCTATGGCGCCGGCAACCGCTGGGCCGTGCTGGTCGGCGCCAACAGCTATGAGGACGCTCGTCATTTCGGTTCGCTGCAGGTCTGCGTCAAGGATGTGGAAGCCACCCGTGAGCAACTCATTGCCGGCGGCTTCGATCCAGCCCGCATCCGCCTGCTGACCGACAACACGGACGAGAAGCCGACCCGCGCCAATATCCTGGCCGCGCTTAAGTCGGTCGCCGACGCCACCGAGCCAGACGACCTGTTGCTCTTCTATTATAGTGGCCATGGCGACGAGGCCGGCGGCGAAAGCTACTTGGTGGCCCGCGATGGCCGGCATCTAGTTCTGGGCGACACCGCGGTCTCGACAACGCGCGTCAAACAGATCATGGACACTGCACCCGCTCGCGCGAAGGTCATTCTGCTGGACGCCTGCCACTCCGGCGCGAACATCGGCCAGAAAGGTCCCAAGCCGATGACGCCGGAGTTCATCCAGCGCGTCTTCGAGCAGGCCGAGGGGCTGGCGATCCTGGCCTCGTGCAAGCAGGGGCAGTTCAGTTACGAGTGGCGTTTGCAAGATCGCAGCGTTTTCACCCATTACCTGTTGGAGGCGCTGCGTGGAGAGGCTGACCGGGATGAAAAAGGCTTTGTGACGGTGCAAGATGCCAGCCGGCACGTGACGGACGGAGTCAAGCTGTGGGCCAGCCAGAACAACTTGTCGCAAACGCCGACGCTGCAGTACACGGTGGCGGGGGATATCATCCTGGTGCACCGTGTCACGGAACCAGAGCAGTCTAACCTTTTCCCCCAAAACACAAGCGCCGACGATCACGGCACCCTCAAAGGATGGCTGGAAAAGCTCGGCTTCGTCAAAGGAAATCCGTTTGGTTCATGCGAAGCAGATAAGGAAGTCGATAGGCTGCCTGAGCTGCTGATCTGGCGGCCCTATTTCGATCGGGTGGTTGGCGAGCCGGATAAGCCTAAGAACGTTCTCCTATCGGCCGACCGCGGTGCCGGCAAGTCAGCGACGCGCGAGTACGTGCGCAACCAGTGCTTATCGGGTGACATCCACGATCGTGCGCTGCCGGTCTGCTACACCGATTTCACCGGGCTGTTGGATGCCGCTGAAGGCGCCCCCGCCAAGGTGAGCCGCCGCGCTCACGTCGAGGCCATCCTGCGCGCCGGCATGGGCGCGCTCGTGCTCGCGCATCAGGATAAGCCTGCGCTCTTCAACGCACTCTCCCCTAGGGCTCGGAGTGAACTGTTGAGCATGGCCGCGGAATTCGCGCCCGCAGATTGCGAGACGCTGCGGATACTCATCGGCGGGCCGGAAGCCCGTACAAGGTGGGAGAAAGTCACCGACATCGAATTGATCGATCACTTCGTGAACCTTGTGAAGCAGTTGAGCCCCTCCTCGCAGCGGCATTACGAGTCGGTCTACGTCCTTGTGGATCCGGTTGTTAACGCCGAGATTGAAGCAGCAAGCGCCTTGTTTAGGCTGTTGGCCGGCGACGCCGCGCTTCTCAGCCGGCCGGGCGTGGCGTTCAAGTTCTTTCTGCCCGCGGCCATCGCCGTGCCGCTACGCAAGGCGGTGGATCCCTATCACCTTTTTCCCTTCGTGGAAATCACCTGGGATGAAGCGGCCTTGAAGAAGATGATTGAGTGCCGTCTCAGCCATTTCAGCGATGGTGCCATTGAGCACCTGGAGCAGTTATGCACCACTGCCGCCGTTCAGCATCTGCCTCGGGTCTGGAGCGGGTGCGGAAGTTCCCCGCGGGTCCTCCTACAGCTCTGTGAGGAAATACGCCGTCGTCATGTCGAGCGGACGAGGACGCCGTTATTCGAACCTGCAGACATCATAGATTCCCTCTTGTAAACGCGGCGGAAACCTGTTATCATTGTGACATGACTGTGACTGGGCCCGGGAGGGGCGCCGATGCAGGATCTTGAACCTGGCCGCCGCGCGCTGCCTGAACACGAGTACAGCCGTTTCCTCCGGAAGTGGCTGGATAAGTTCCAGTTCGTCGAGCATCCCTTCGCTGTGTGGGAGGCGGACCGGGAGCGGACGGTGCTGCCGTCCCTCTTCGTGGATCGGCCCTATGCGGTGCAGCTGGTGGGCGATCCGGCGCGGCCGCAGAGCGGGTTCCTGCTGGCGGGCCGGGGCGCGGGCAAGACCGCCACGCGCGAGATGATCGCCTACGAGTGCATTGCTGGCCGCATCCGCCGTCGCGCACTGCCCATCCGTTACACCGATTTCACGGCCGTGCTCGATCGGGCCGGTGGCGATCCGGCCCGGGTCAGTTTACGTGATCACGTCGGCGCCATCGTACGCGCGGGGCTGCGCGTGTTAGCCGAAGAGGTGCCCCCGGCCTTCTTCTCCCTGTTGATCGGCGAGCCGCGCGGTCTGCTGCTGGGTCTCGCGGCAGCATACGCGGACCCCCTAACGGCCGCGAAGCTCGGCCGGCTGGCGCCCGCGGATGCGATCGGGCTGTCGTGGGAGCAGTTCACGCCCGTCGAGCTGCTGGATGCCTTCGCCGGCCTGGTGACACAACTGGGCGCCAACGAGCGGCGCCGCTATGAGTCACTCTATATTCTGGTGGATCGGGCGGACGAGACCGCGGCGGGCGCGGCGGGCGCGCTGCCGCTGCTCAGGCCGTTGGCGGTTGAGGGCGCGCTGCTCGGCATCCCCCACGTCGCGTTCAAGTTCTTCCTGCCCCGCGATATCGGCGAGCAGCTCCTGGCCGCGGCCGAGGTGCGCCGCGACCGGCTGGTCATCGAGTCGATCACCTGGGATGAGGCGTCGCTGGTGCACCTGCTGGAGATGCGCCTGCGTCACTACAGCAACGACTATGTGGGGCACATGTCGCAACTCTGTACGCCGGCCGCCGCATCGATCGCCCCGCGGCTCTGGCGTGAGTGCGGCAGCTCGCCCCGCACCCTCCTGCGCCTTTGCGAGGCGATGCTGCGCGCCCACGTGATGCGGACGGAGGAGACGTTCCTCGAACCGCGCGACATCAGCGCCGCGCTGATCGATTTCGGGCAGCAGCAGGAGGCCGACCGCAGCCGGCCGCTTGTGGCCGCGCGGCACGCCGAAGCCGCGCGCACGGGTCAACCGCCGGCCCAGGGCCTCTACCTGGACGAGGCCGACCACGTCTGGATCGACGGCCGCCAGGTGGCGTTCCCGCTGAGCGACCTGGAATTTCGCCTGCTCAAGGCGCTCTATCGGGCCGCGCCCGCAATCGTGTCGCAGGAGGACCTGATCACCGCGGTCTGGCGCGGGCCGGACCCGGCGCAGGATGACGCCATCTACACCAAGGACGAGCAGAACGTCCGCAAACTGATTGCCCGGATCCGGGATCGCCTGGAGCCCGAGGCTGCACCCGGCGCCTGGCGCTTCGTGCGCAACGCGCGCGGCCGCGGCTATTGGCTCGACCCCGCCTGAACGGCTGTCACACCGCCTACATTTTGGGCCTCAAATGTCACACTCATGTCACACTCAAGGGATTGTTTACTGAGGTGCTGGCGTGCGATACTATCTGCATTGATTCTTTGACGTGACGGAGCGCGTTTCATGCATGACAGCCACAGGCAGGTCGCGGATGCGAGCGCCTTTCAGTCAGGCCGGCGAATCTCGGCCGAAGCACGCAATGGTGTGGTGGCCTTGCGCGGACCGTGCTAACGCATTCATTCGTCACACACCGGGCTCTCAGTAGCCCGGTCTTTATTTTGGAGGCATCATGACCGTACTTCCCGCTACCCCGACCTTCCAGGACCGCGTCGCGGAACTGGAAGCGATCGACGCGGGCCCAACCAAGGACGTGCGTACACTGGTTTTTTACGGCGAGGCCGGCATCGGTAAGAGCCGTCTGCTGGCGGAGGCCGCGGCGCATAGGAAGCGGGCGCAGGCGCTCGTGCTCCATGTGGATCTGGCGGCGCTCTCGCGTCAGCGTGAGAACCGGCCGCTCGTGCTCCTCCGGGAGTTGGCCGGACAGGCGGCCCTCTCGTACGAGGGGTGGGCCGACTCTGACGCGGCTGCGCAGGTCATTGACCAGCTCGGTGCGGCCATCGGGGACGGCCCGGCCACTCTGCTGGTGGATACGACTGAGGCGGTGCAGGATGACCCGGACTTCTGGCAGTGGTTCGAGCGGCACGTGTTAAGCCCACTGGTCAGCGATGGCAAGCTCCTGATCGTGCTGGCTGGCCGGCTGCCCGCGCCGATCCGCCTCGTGGAGGTGCGCCGATATCTGAAGGTTTGGGCGCTGGAGCCGCTGCCGGTGGAACATGAGGCCAGGGAGCTGGTGCGCGAGGTGTTGGCGGCCGCGGCCGCGCCGAGGCTAGACGAACTCACGGATGTGACGCTGTCGTTCTCTCACGGTCACCCGCGGCTCTCGCTGGCTGTCGCGGGGTATCTTGCCGATCCGGCGAACCAGACGCCGATGGGCACGCTTCGCCGTCGCGTGGCCGAAGAGGTCGTTGGTCCTTTCATCAACGAGCGTATTTTCCCGTTTACGGGAGATATGGTTGGCTGGCGAAAGCTGATGGAGCAGGCGAGCGTCCTCGACTGGTTCGATGCCACCGTGCTCTATCGTTTTGCCGGCGAGATGTCCGGTGATCGACAGCGCGAGATCGATTGGCAGTACAGTTTCGTCAAGGCGATGGCGCAGTTGCGTGCACCTTATGCGGTGGTCAGGTGGGAGGGCGCGGGGTACACACTGGTTGGAGCCGTCAAGCGCATCGTTGCCAGCTACATGCAGGCGGCGCGGCACGCGGACTACGTGCAGGCCCTTGAGGCGGCCGCCGCGGCCTTCAACTGGATCGCTGAAGAGTATTTCAAGGATGACCCGCAGGCCGGCGAGCCGTACCGGCACGCCGCCGGGTCCTATCAACAGCGCCTGGACAGGGAGGTTCAGCATGGCTCGACAGAGCAGCGCGGATAAGTCAAAGCAGGTGATCGGTTCCGAGGGAACTGCTCGAAGCGGCTCCGCTTCGAGCAGTGATAAGCCGAGGCAGACGGTAGGCCCCGACATGACCAATAAGATCAAAATGGTGGGGCGCAGCGCGGAGATCGAGAAGCTGCTCGGCTACCTGCGGGCTCGCAAAGCCCGGCACTTCCTCTACTATTGGGCACACGGCGGGCTGGGCAAGACCCGGCTGCTGGAGGAGCTACTCCTCCGTATGCAGGGCGAGGAGCCAGGCTATCACGCCAGCGGGATCATCGACCTCTACCACACCGACACGCACAGCAACAGCGACGTCGAGCGTGCGATCGTGGAGGGCGTGGATGCCGAGCGCCATTGGTTCCACGAATACCGCACTAAGCGCCAGCGCTACCGGGAGCTGCGCGAGCTGGGGGCTGACTCGCGGTTGCTGGAGACGAGACGCGCAGAGCTCAGCAAGTTGTTCGTCGCTGAGTTCAATCTGATGGCCGACGCGGTGCATAAGATCGTCTTGACCTTCGACACGGTAGAGTTGCTGCAGTATGAAAGCTCGTTGGTGGAGGAGCAAGCCGGGCTCGACACGGTGGACACGCGGCTCAAGCCGTGGCTGCTGCAGGTGCTGCCGCAGCTCCGCAACGTCCTGGTGGTCTTCGCGGGTCGGCGCAAGGAGGCTGCGCCGGGCGAGCAGACCGATCCGCAGATGCGGCTCGAGAACGACCTGACGAGCGCGTTCGGTGACGAGCTGGAGATCGTCGAGCTTCAGCCGCTGACGCGGGAGGAGGCCGCGGCATTCATTCACGAGCTGCCTGACGGAGATGTGGTGCTGCCCGAAAAGTATTGGGCGGTGGCGCACAAGCTGACCGGTGGTCGGCCGATCTTTCTGCACCTGTTGGTGGATCTGCTGCGCTCGCTGGCGGAAAATCCGCAGCACATCCGCGACCTGCTGGACGATAGCCAGGGACTGGTCGACGCGGCGGAGGATGACACTGGGTTGAAAGTCGCGCGCCAAACCTTCCAGGCGACCGTGCTGGAGAGCATTTCGAACAGCACGCACGAGTGGGGGCAGTATCTTAAGCTCATCGCGTTGATGCCAAAGGGCGTGGACCGCGACATCCTGGCCGACACCACGGGGTTCCGGCCCGACGAGGCTGATGATTTGCTCAAATGGCTGCAGCCGCTGTCATTCGTGAAGGAGCACGCGCCGCTCGCGCGGCTGCAGCCCTGCGCCGAAACGCCGGGCGCGCTGGCGGAGCCTCAGTTGCCCCGCCTGTTCCTGCACGACGAGATGTACACTCTGCTGACGACCCCCGAGGTGATGCAGAACTTGCGCATGAACGAGCGCCGTGTCGCGCGCGACCTGGCCTCGGCCTACTACACTCCGCGCATTGCGAAGCTGCAGGCGCAGCTTGCCCAGCCCTGCACTGCGGAGGCGCGCATCCCGTGGCGCGAGCGTCTGCACAAGCTCCAAGTGGAGCAGCTCTATTATCTGCTCGCCCAAGATCCGCGCGCTGGCTATCAGCAGTATCGCAGCCTGAGCGATCAGGCGAGCCGCGAGCGCCAGGTAGGCTTCGGCATGCAACTCCTGGACGAGTTCCTGCGCTTCTACAACACCTCCGACCGGCGCCTGCAATTCAAAAAAGCAGGGATCGCGCACGAACAGGTGATCCGCGAGAACGCGCTGCTGTGGCTGGAGCGTTTCCACTGGTGGGCGCAGTACGATCGAGCGGTCGACTTCGCCTCGAAGATTCTGGCGGACCCGGCGAAGTTCCACATCGCGGCCGATGACGCGGCCATCATGGGCAACGCCGTAGCGCTCTGGGCGCGGGCACGGACCGTGCTCCATGGCCACGAGCTGGATACAGTCGCGAAAGCTGACCGGGCGTTGGCGCAGGTGCGCGAGGCCGTCGCGCGAGGCGAGGCGGCCGGGCTGGCTCGTGCCCGGTTGGCGACCTCGATCGGCTACAGTCTCGTCCAAGGCGGCCACCTGGATCGGGCCAGCGGTTATAATTCGGAAGCCCAGGCCGCTTTCCGGGAGCGAGAGTCGCGCTGGGACGAGCTCGCGATGCTGCTCAACAATCAATCCTGGCTCTACGCGTCGCAAGGCGCCATGATCCTCGCGCGGCCGCTAGCCCGCGAGGCGCTGAAGCTGAACGAAGAACATCAGCAGCGCTACAGCACAGGGCTGACCCTTTCCACGCTGGCCACGATCGAGAACATCGATGGCAACTGGCGGGAGGCGCAGGGCCATGCCGAAGAGGCGGAAGCGATCTTCAACGAGCTGGAGGACGCGCACGGCCGCGTGCTGGCGTTGCTGGCCATGGCCCAGGCGAAGCGCAAGCGGGCCAAGTATGAGATCCAGAAGGGGCGCAAACGGGATCAAGAGCGGCAACTCCTGGAGGAGGCGCGCAACAATCTGGAGACCGCCATCGAACTGGCGGAACGGGCCGGGCTTCGCAGCGACACGCCTTCGCTCTTCTCCAAGCTCGGCAAAGTGTATCGGGAACTGGGCCGCGTCGTCACCGACCTGGAGAATTCCAAGGCTGGTAGCCGCTTCTATCTGCGCAGCGATGAGACGTTCAGGCACGCGCTGATGTTGGAGGAGCTGAATAAGCTGGAGCGGGCCGGTATGCTGGTGGACTATGCCGAGATGCTCGCGGTCTGGGGCAACGCGGAGGCGGCCCGGATGGTCCTGGCGCAATTCGTGGCCGAGTGGACGGCGCTGCACGGCCAGCCCGCGTTGGACGGCGATCTGGACCTGGGGCGCATCTCCACGGAGTACTTGCGTCCGCTGGGTAAGTTCGAGCGCCTGCAGGGGCAGTTGGCTCTGGTTGAGGCGCGCGAAGAGGAGGCCTTACAGCACTACGGCCGCGCGTTCGTCTGCTTCCAGCGCTTCTCGCCCACTGCCAAGGAGAAGGAGACCATGGTGGAGTTGCTGTACGACGATCTGCGGACTCTGTCGGCGCCCCGCAAGCGGGAGCTGGTCGCGCGGCTGCGCGCCATGTCCGGTGAAGCTGCCTCGTCGGAGATTCAGGAGGCCATGGAGTCCTTCGTCACGGCCCTCAGCATCCTGCTCGGCGTGTGAGCCGGTCGGGTGAATGACACGCAGGGGCAGCATAAGTTGCTGCCCCTGTTGTATTTAATAAGCTTTGCTGAGACAAATGTTCTATCTTGACAAGAGTTGCGTTCGGGTGTAGGATGTCACAAGGCGTCACAGTTAATCACACTTTCACACTAGCGTCACACTGTAGCGCTTGCCAGGAGGTGTCTGATGGACCAACATCTCGATCCGGCATACCAGGCAGCCGAGCTGCGGCTGCAATTCTTCCCCGTCCTTGCCCCTGCGCCTGTCGAGGCGCCGGTCTATACGCGACTGCTAGAAACCGCTGTCGCGCACCCGGCCGATCCCGCTATCAGCGGCACGTTCTTCGTGCAGTGCAACTGCGCCTGCAAGTGATCTTGCGTTCACGCATCTATCAGAAAAGATCCATGCACGTCCTGTCCGTCCCAGCCTTTTATGCGCTGGAGCTTACACCCGCCTGCGAAAACCGCTGTCCGGGGTGCAGCAACCTGTACAGCAGTCGGCGCGCCCCCGCGGCCACCGATACCGAGACGTGGATCCGGTGGCTGGCGCAGCTCGGCCCGGCCGCGGTGCAAATCCGGCTGACCGGCGGTGAGCCGACGCTGCATCCCGGCTTTCTTCGCATCTTGCAAGCCGCAACATCGTACGACGCATGGGTTACGGTGTTCACCAACGGCCGCTGGCACGACCCTCGCGCGCTGGTTTCGATGTTGGCGCAAATGCCACGGCTGTCGGGCCTGCTGGTATCGCTGCATGGGGCGAATGCGCAACAGCATGAGGCATTCAGCGGTGTGCCGGGTTCCTTCGTTGAGACAATCGCTAACGTCCGGCTGGCGCTGTCTGCGGGTGTGCGGGTCGCGCTGAGCACGGTGATCACCCGGCAGAACTGGCGCGATCTGGCGGCCGTCGTGGAACTGGGCCGGGAGTTCGGCGTGCAGCACGCAGCATTCAATCGTTATCTGGGGGAGCCAGCACCTGAGATCGAGCCGGACGATGCACAGCAGCGCGCGGCCTGCGATGAGATCGAACGTTTGATTGCAGCGGGCGCGGCGGTCAAATACGGCATTGGACTGCCGCAGTGTTTCATGGCCAATGGGTCGGAGGGGTGTCTGGCGGGCGTGGCCTATGTCGCCGTCGATCCGTGGGGCCGGCTGCATCCGTGCGTACACTCGCCGTCGCTGATCGGATCGCTGTACGAGCATTCGCTGGCCGATCTGTGGCACAGCCCCGCGATGGCCGCGTGGCGCGATCTGATGCCGAGCGAGTGCGAGGGGTGCGCCGCGTACAGCGCGTGTCACGGTGGCTGTCGCGCGGTGCAGGAACTGAGGCCTGATCGACGCGATCCGTTGCGTCGGAGGGCACTGTCATCGTTTGCCCCTAGTAGGGAAGCGCGCACGCTGCCCGCGGCGGCGCGGCCGGTGCTGCGCGGGACGGTGCGGCCGGAGGCGTTCGGATATGTTGTGCTGGGGGAGGGCCAGCTCCTGCCGGTGTCTGCTGCGGCGCGGCCGTTACTGGCTGCCTGTGATGGTGAGTCCACGTTCGCCGCGTTGGCCGAGCGGTTCGGCCAGGGTGGGCTGGAGCTCTTGGGCGATCTGTGGGAGTTGGGGCTGTTGAACATTACATAATGGGAGCCAGCGGTGGACTGTGATCCACCGCGTTCGCGTGATGTGCGGCATTGAGACAGGCGTTTTGCGCTTGTCTTTTTTATTGTCGCGATCCCGTCACACTCTGTTCCCGGGAGGTTGATAGCGTCCCCCGCGGGTCACAGACATATGACCCTGCGCGGATTGAAAAGCCCTGCGCCAGGCCGCATACTATGGTCAGGATTGAGGGTGAGACGACGGGAGTGGTAGTGAGCCTGGTGTGATGCGAGCTCGACAGTGTCAGCCGGAGGGTAAGTGGAGCCGGCGAAGGGAGGATCCGATGGAATTGCTGCTGATGGCCTTGATCATCGTGCTGGGTGTCGCCGTGCTTCTTCAGGCGGCTCGCAGTGGTGAGCTTCAGAGTGAGAACTATCACCTGCGCCGGGAGAACCGAGAACTGCGGGAAGAAGCGATGGCTGCTAACACCGGCGGCGGTGGATGCGGCGCACTTCTGGGGCTCTTGCTCGGTGTGGGGGGCCTGCTGGTCATCATGTACGCGTTGGTCGTCTACCTAGGTTAACGAGAAAGTCGAGGGCAGAGGAGGCCGATCATGTACAGTCAACCACGCGACGGCTACCGCCGTCCACCTCAAACTGATGTTCTTGCAATCTTCGATGGTTATGATTCCTACGAAGCTGCCTCGATGAGCAAGAAACAGGCCGACATTGAGCTGGAATCGAAGCTGATTACCAGCATGGTCCGGGCCAATGGCCCGGTCAACCGCATGGTGGCTGTGCTGAACGAAGCGGACAAGCTGCGCCAAGCGGCCTACAAGCGCATGGGCTGCACCGTCCGCGCCATGAACGGCGACCGGCCCACTGAGCTACTGAGCCTGCTCGGCGATGAGATGGAGCAGATGCTCCAGAACCCCCCTCGCAAGCTGATCATCATGGGCGGCGACGCCGCCTACGGCCCGCTCTGTTCCCTCGCCCATTCCAGGGACTCGGAGGTCCTGGTGTGGCCGGTGGACGGCCGGTCGGTGGCGCCGCAGCTCAAGCCGTATGTGGTCCAGCTCCTGGGGGACCTGCTGCCGGATCTGCGGATGCAAGCTGCTGTCGTCATGTGCTGGCTCGACGTCGAAAACCACCTCTACAGCCTCAGGAAGGCAGGCAAGGCGGTTGAGACCCAGGCGTACCTCGATGCTGTGCGCAAGATCATGGCCGATCTGGGCGACGTGGTGAGCCTGCGGGCGATCGCGGACTGGAAGCGACTCCGGGAGACACTGCGCTACGACTACCAGTGGGAGTTCGAGGGTCACGGCGTGAAGACCGACTACCAGGCGAGCATGCCTGGTAAGAACACCAGCGATCTGGCCCTTGCGGGCAGCATCCACATCAGCCTGGAACGCGACCCCCAGGTGGATATCTACGTGATCGGGACCGGTGACAGCGATTTCACCTCCGTGATCGACGCGATCCACGCTCGGGGCAAGCAAGTGTACGTGATCGGCGTGCGGAGCAGCATGAGCCGCAAGCTGGCGGAAATCGCCGACGGGGTGCGCTACCTTGACGACTATCTTGGTGGGCCGGCCCCTGCGGCGGCGTCCGTCGCGGCGGCACCAGCCTCCGGCGAGGAAGAACGCACGGTGAACGTCACGCGGGTCTCGGTCACGCAACTGGCCGTCACCCTCCGGATTGTCGACTTCCTGCACCGGCAGAATTGGGCGTTCGCCTACTTCAACCGGCTGCCGGGAGAGTTCAACCTGGCCCACGTGCGCGACGCGATTCAGGGCGGCTTGCTGCAGCCCCGCACACCGGGGGAACGCAACACGGTCGCCCTGAATCCGAACCACCCGCTGACGCAACAGGCACAACTCGTACTCCCGTGGCTACTGCGTTGCTTGCGCCACCGTCTCAGCGAACAGGGAATGCCCTACGTAGATACCAACCTGCTTGCCCGAGACATGCAAAGCGACCCGCGTTGCCAGGCGGCGCGGCTGGGACAGAACCGACCGGAGGCCGTGGCCTGGCTCGATGCGGCGGCCGCCGCCGGAATCGTCGTCAAGAGACGCCAACCCCACCCGAAAGACCCGAGTCACAACATAGACACCTGGTGGCTCCGATCCTCGCAAGAGGCCGTCGCGGCCACGCCTGCAAACACGAACCCGCAATCGCCGACGGCCTTGGAGGCGACCCCGGATACCAAAACACCGGGCGATATGCAACCGCAGCCAACCAAGCCCACCACCTCAGATGCGCCGGCGGCAACCGCCGAAGCCGAACAGCAGACCAACGGGCAGACAGAGACCCACACTGAGACGCAGGAGAAACCTCGAAGCCAGGCCAGCAACAGCGGTCAGGCGCCGGTGATCTCGCAGACCGGCTTCTGATATCAACAGCACAAGCGAGGGGTGGTCAGTGCTGTCCACCCCTCGCAGGAGATCTGCCTCGGACTATCATCCCAAAGAAAGGAGCATCATCATGGCAACCTGGGTAAGCGCTCTGGGGATCGGATGTATTGGTCTTGTATGCGGCTACATTCTCTTCTACAGCGTGAAGCGGCACTACCCGCCTACCACGGCTGAACCGCTACCCGTCCAGCAGCTCATCATGCTCCTTGGCGCCATTGGCGCGGGCGGCATAATCGGGGGTGCGTTTATTGCCCTGGAAGGAGTGAACTACATCGGCGCTTACGGCATCGGGTTGGCCGTTGGGGTAGCGATCAATGTATGCCTCACGGTTCGCCACGAGAACTCGCTGATGCTGAAATCAACGAAACAGAAGACAGAGTGAAGTTGGCACAGGGGAAGAGGGCGGGGCAGAAGCTAGATGATATCGGCTTCTGCTCCGTCTTCTTCATTGTGTCAACCTTTCGTCTGTTCCAAGAGGGGTTGTCATGGCTCACAACCTCCAATTCTCCACCGGCGATGCCTTCCGATGCGCCGCGTCCAGATCGGCCTGTGCCAGCGCCAGGTAGGTCTGCACCATCTGTAGCGTCGTGTGCCCCAGCGCCATCTGCAGCTCGAACGCGTTGCCGCCGTTTCGGAGGAAGTTCACGGCGAACGTGTGGCGGAATCTGTGTGGGTGGCAATCCTGCACTCCAGCCTTGGCCCCCAGCCGGATCAGCAGCTTGAGCAGCGCGTCGCGGTTCAACGGATCCCCCTCGCTGCCCAGGAACAGCGGCGCGTTGACCGGCTCATCCTTGCGCTCAGTCGTCAGGTAACGCCACAGCGTTTTCGCCGTGCGCGGGGAGATCGGCAGCGCGCGCTCCTTGTTGCCCTTGCCCAGCACCAGGATGCGCTTGTTGGTCAAATCGGCGTCCTTGATGGCCAGCCCGCACAGCTCCGAGGCGCGCACGCCGGTGTCGAGGTGCGAAGCCTCCCTGTGGGACAGCAGCAGTAAGATGATCGTCCGGTTGCGCAGCGCGGTGGCCACCGCATGGTCGCAGGCGCGTTTGCCGGGCCGCGTGTAGGTGCGCGAGCGCTCGCCGTTCGCCAGCAGCGTCTTCATGTCCTCCTCGCTGAAAGGCGTGATCGCGCGCTTCTCGGGCCTGGGCCGCGGGATCTGGCGCAGCAGGTGCTGGGTGACAATCCCTTCGGCGACCGCCCACGTCCAGAGCGCCGAGAGCGCGGTGTGGATGTTGAGGATCGTCTTGTTGGAGAGGCCCTTGACCGGCCGCTTCGCGACGCCGTTGGGGGCGCGCGGGGTCGAGAGGTCGCCCAGGAAGCTCCTGATCTGGGCGGCGGTGATGCTGGCGAACGGCACGTCCTCACCTGCACTTGCGCCGGAGCGGTGCGCAGGTGCAAGTGTCGACTCCGCGCCGCTTCGCTCAGGCTCGCCCAGGTAGGCTTGAAACTTTCGGAACGCGTTGGTATAATCAGCCACAGTGTGTGGGCTGAGATGCTGGGCCTGCTTTTCCAGCAGGAAGCCTTCGATCGTTTGGGAGAGAGTGAGCTGTTTCATCCGTGCTGCCTCCGGTTGGGAAAACTCAGGTCTGATAACGCCTCAGCCAGTGCTGATAACGTCTCAGACGCTTTTTTTCTTCCCGAAAGGCAGCCCATCCGTGCGGACATAGGTAGAGGAGTGTCCGGCGCTTACGCGAACCGATGTCCTCATGGACGGCCTAAAATGCGTACCATGCGGACACCGGTAGGGGTAAAATGGGCGAGATAGGACTCGAACCTACGACCTCACGGATGTGAACCGTGCGCTCTAACCAGCTGAGCTACTCGCCCTTACAGAGGGAAAGTATAGCATTGTTGCGTCGAACGCGCAAACTGGGGCGGGGATGCTTTTGTACGGCTGAGGATCCCAGGCAATCTGTCCAACGGGAGATATATGAGGGTAACTCTATGCGTCGTTACGGTTATGCGTTAGCTTTCATTTTGGTACTGCTGTTGGCTTGTGTCGGCGGTTTTTTGGGCGGCCGGTTCCTGTTAGCCCGCCTGCAGCAGGATCTAATGCCGCCGCAGGCCGGCTGGACGCCGCCTGCGCCCGCCACGCTGGGCCAGGCGGGCGCACAAACACCGGCCGCGACGACCCCTGGTGCCGCGTCGACCCTGCCGGCTCAACCTGCCGCTACGGCCCTGGTGGCGCCGACACCGACCAGCATGCCGCCCGCTTCGGTTGCTTCCCCGTCTCCGACACCCACCGTGCCGGCTGCGAGCACGGACGAGGCCGTGACCCCTTCGCCCACCATCCCTGAAAGCCCAACGCCGGCGCGCGCTTACCTCTACGCGCTGGCCCGGCCCGTGCGCTATAGCACCGGTGATTGCCCGGGGATCTATGTCCTGGGACAAGTCACCGACAGGACAGGCGCCCCGGTGCCCGATGTTCGCCTCTACCTGGTCGACCAGTACGGCAATGCCGCCACGGCCGTGTCCAAGTCCGGCGCAACCGACGCCGGGCGTTACGATTTCCCTATCGGCGGGCCGGCCCGGCGCTTCTTTCTGACGGTGATCGACGCGGGCGGCCTGCAGCTCAGCCCGCAAGTCGAGATCGGGTTCGGTCTGGCGCCTGAGCCCCAGGCCACATGTTTCTGGGTGGACTGGCGCAGGCGGTAGGCGCAAGGATGTTGATTCTTGTTGACATAAAATGCCTCCTGCGCAGTCTGCGCAGGAGGCATTTTATGGAACCCTGATTAACTGCTCTGGCCGTCAGGGATTGGGATCATATTTGCAGCGCTGGCCGGCGAGCTCATTCAGATAGATGCATAGCTCGATATAACCCGCGCGCCAGAACGTCTCGGGGTAGCCAGGGCCGATCAGCGACCAGTAGTACTGCTCCGTGTCTTTCGTCCACGAAACGTCCGGCATGTAGATCACGCTCATCAGGCCGATCCATGGCTGCCAGTTGGTGCGCGCCCACTCCAACGCGCGCACCAGGTATTTCCCCTTCAGCTCCTCGCTGATCCCGGCGCCGGCGCCGTGCCAGTAATAGGGCGAATCCGGCCGGTTGTCGGTGGTCCAGCCAAACTCCAGCACGGCTACCTTCTTGTCGGCGTCGCCGTAGCGCACCATGATGGCGCGGATGTCCTCCACGCGGCGGAAGGAGAAGAACCGCTCGCCGCCGTAAGGCACTTTGTTGGCAGCGGTTTCGTTCGGGCTGATCTCCGGCGCGGCCGCGAAGCCTGCGCCGTGGACGCCCAGCATGTCGAAGTAGCCCGCGCTGGTGCCGCCCATGGCCTGGTACATCAGTTCATAGAACTTATCGTCCGGCATCGCGATCTCGGTGTCGGTGCCGGTGGGCGCCATGCCCGCAGTGATCACGATGGCGTTGGGGTCGGCAGCTTTGATCGCCCCGTACGCGGCCTTGAGCAGCCGGGCATAGCCGGCCGGGTCGGGCCGCTTGTCCCCCCACTCGCGTGCCAGGTTCGGCTCGTTCCAGACCTGGTAGGCATGGATGCGGCCGGCGTAGCGCTGCGCCACCGCGCTCACAAAGTCAGCGAAGTGGTTCATGTTGGCCGGCGGTGAACCGGCCCAGAAGGGCCGATCTGGATCCTCGCTGAGGCGCACGATCAGCTTCAGCCCGTATTGTTCGACCTGTTCGACGATTCGGTCGGTGTTCGACCAGTTGAACTCACCCTTGCCGGCGCCCTCGATGTCCTGCCACGAAAACAGCTGTTTGACCCAGTAGAACCCGGCGTCTTTGATCAACCCCAGGTCTCGGTCGGCCACTTCAGGGCGCCACCAGAGGAAGGCCTGCACGCCGTAGTCGGGCGAGGTCATGTCCGCGCTGCCCGCGGGCGGCCGCGTAGCGGGGGCCGGGGTCGGGCTGGGCGGGGGCGTTTCGGTCGGCGGGGCCTCGGTCGGGACGGCAGCCGCCGGCGGCTCGGTCGGTGCTGCCGTGGCCGGTTGAGCTGTTGTCTCAGTGGGCGGCGGCAGCGGCGGAGCCACGGTGGGTTCACGCGTGGCCGTTGCCTCCGGCCGCGGCGTCTTGGTGGGGGTCGGCGTGGCGGCAGGCGCGGCGGGCGCGCACCCTGCCAGCAGTGGGCCGATGACCAGAACGGCCGCGATCAGCAGCCAGGGCCACGCGACACGCCGATGAGATCGCTGCGACTTCATGATAGGTTGCGCTCCTTCCGGTGCTGGTGAACGCCGCTTATTTTCCTACACCCTTGAGCATCCCATACGCGGGGCGACCGATGATGCGGAAGGCGGACTGTTCGCCGTGGTTGTAGTTCAGGTTCCACAAGAAGGCAACACCGACCCAGCCCCAACCCTTCATGATTTCGAACGCTCGGACGATATACTCACCCTGCTGTTGTTCGGAATTGTATAAGGCATACTCATAACCCGGGTATGGGCTGCCGGTGGAAGCCCAACCGAATTCGGTCGGCCAGATCCGCTTGTTGCCGTCGCCGTACTTCACCATGATGTTGCGATACTGCTCCATGGTGTTACGGAAGAAGAACGACGGATCACTGACGTGCGAGGGCCGCGAATAGTTCCCGGCCTGCCAGTCCTGGAAACGGCTGTCGGGCGGGTTGCCGTAGCCGCTGGGGTGCGCGCCGATCGCGTCGGCATAGTTTTTCAGGCCGGCGCGGTACATTTGCTCCAGGTATGTCGTGTCGCGAATCGCGGCCGGTGGATTGGCCCCGGTGGGCGTGGGCGCGCCGCTGACCACGATCATGCTCGGACACGCAGCCTTGATGGCCCGATACGCGGCGGCCAGCAGCCGGACATAGCGCGCGGCATCCAGCGGCTCGTTGCCCCATTCATAGTGCAGGTTCTGCTCGTTCCAGACCTCGATGGCCTGGACGCGGCCGCAGTAGCGCCCTGCGAACTCGCCGACGAAGCTGGCATAGGTCCCCGGGTCTGCCGGGGGGCCTTCGACGCTGAAATCGGTGTTGGCCGGGCGGGCCCAGTTGGGGGCCTTGACGATGCTGGCCAGAAGCTGGATGCCTGCGCCGTTGAACGTGTTGACGACGTCATCCGGCCAGTTGCGCTGGCCCGGCCCGCCGCCCTCGAAGTCCTTCCACTGCACCTGCCATTTGGCCCAGCGGATGCCCAGGTCGGCCGTCGCCGAGACGGACTCGCCCAGGTTGCCCGGGTCGAACTGGATGCCGTAGTCGAAGAAGCCGGGCGCCGAAGGCCGTGGCGCTGCGACGGAGACGGCTGCGCTGGCGACCGCTCTCGGCGGGGGCGGGACTTCCACTACGGGCAGCGCGGCCAGGTCGCCGCTCGCCTTAACCCACTGGCCGGAAACCCAGCCAGCCTTGCCGTTCAGGGAAATCTGCAACCATGTGGTCTTTGTGTCACGGCCGGTTAACGTGAGTTTGGCGTCCAGCTTGACCCGGTTAATGACCGGGTAGGCGGTGCTGGGTCCGCTGCGCACGTTGAGCACATCGGCCAAAACAATCCCATTGGCCGTGGGGGCTGCAGCCGGCGCGGCTGCGACGCTGGCGCTTGCGGCAGGCGCCCAGACGAGGGGCAGCAGGGCGATCACCAGAAGGACGATGATCTGGCGCTGTCGATGGGTGGGGTGGTTCTGTCGCATTGCTCTTTCTCCGAAATGGGTGTGATGTGTGCCGAAGCTCACGGCACGATGGGCAGCGTATCAATGGCGCCGTTGACAGCAACGAACTCAGCGCTGACCCAGGCCGGCGCATCCTGGATACAACAGATTTGGTACCAACTGCCGTCGGCATTGCGGCCGCGCAGCGTGTACACATCACCGATCCGGGCAATACCCAGTGGGGGGAAGCCGGTCCCGGGCCCTGTGCGCAAGTTGAGCGGTTCGACCAGGATACTGGCGGTCGGGCCTTCCGGTGTCGCAGCGGGCGGATCCTCCTCCGCCGTTGCGGTCAAGGCGGGCGCGGGTGTCGCTGTCGGCAAGGGGGCGGCTGTCGGTAAGGTAGGCACGGGCGTGGCTGCCGCAGGCCGCGGTTGAGGCGCTGCGGTGGCTGGCGCCATCGTCACCGTGGCCGTCAGGCTGGCAAGCGCCTTGGTTTCGCTACGAGCAGTGGGCGAAGCGATAGTAGGGGAAGGGGGCGTCCAGGATAACGCCTCTCTTGACGCGTTATCACCGGAGGCGAGCGGTATGATCGCGCCGATGAGCAGTGCCAACAAGAGCGCTGCCGCGGCTAGGATCATGCTGGCCGGCCTTTCGCCGAGTTGCATCCCGCCTCCTTCCTGTAGTGAAAATTGCGCGCGGCCCCCACTGGGGCCGCGCGCAAACAGCACATGAGGCGCCCGCTGTAGTCAGGTGCGCCCCATGCCAAACATTATTGCTACTTCGCCATCGTCTGCAGCGCTGTATAGACCGGCAGCGGCCCCCAGCCGGGATCGACGATGCCCCACTGTGCCTTTTCGGTGCCGTTGGCGACGACCCGGAAGTTCAGGTTCCACAGGAAAGCCGGGCCGACGAAGCCCCAATTGCGCATCAGTTGATAGGCCCGGACGGTCCACTCGGCCTGCTCTTGCAGGTCATTGTCATTGGCGTAGGCGTAGCGGGCGTCGAAAGCGCCTCCGGCAGCCCAGCCGAACTCGGTCGGCCAGATGCGCTTGCCGCTATCGCCGTACTTGACCATGATATTCCGGTAGCCTTCCATGGTGCTGCGGAAGCTCCACGAGTGGTGGACCACATCGCACGGGCCGTTGAAGCTGTTGCCGGTGCGTTGAATCGTGGCGCAGGCGTTTTCATGGCGTATGTCGGGAGGCACGTTGAAGCCGCTGGGGTGCGCGCCGATGGCATCGCTGTATTGCTTCAAGCCGTTCTGGTACATCCCTTCCAGATACGCGAAGTCATCCATCGCCATGGGTGCAGGCGCACCGGTGGGGGTCAGCGCGCCGCTGACGACCGTCATGGAGCGGCAGGCGCTCTTGATGGCGTTGTAGGATGGCCTGAGCAGCGCCATGTATGCCGCCGGATCAATGGGCTTGTTGCCCCATTCGTAATGCAGATTCTGCTCGTTCCAAACCTCAATCGCCTTCAACGAGCTCCCGCAGTACTTGCCGGCCATAGCGCCGAGGAAGCTGGCGAAGGTGTTCGGATCGGCCGGCGGGCCGCCGACGTTGGGGTCGAAGCCGCCCTCGCGCGCCCAATTGGGCGCGTTCACTACGCTGAAGAGCAGGTTGATGCCGGCCGCGTTAGCCTCATTAACCAGGCGATCCATTTCGCCCCAACCGATCTGCCCTTGCGAGGATTCGAAGACCTTCCACTCGATCTGCTGCTTGACCCAGTTGAACCCCATCGCCTTAGTCATCTGGTACGACTTGCCGGCCTGGTCGTTGTGGATCATGTGCGCCTGGACGCCGTATCCGAAGCCCACACCACTGCCTGAAGGCGCAGCAGGGGGGGCGGAGGCGGCAGGCGCGGCCGGAGCCGCGGCGGCCGGAGCAGGCGTCGGCGCAGGGGCTGCTTCGACCACGGCCACAGAGCCCGTGTTGCCGGTCACGGTCGAGACTTCGCCACTTACCCAACCATCGCGGCCATCGAACGAAATCTGCCACCAGGAACCAGCGTCGTTTCTGCCTGTGACCTGGTAGGTGGCGCCGGCCCGTAATGAGCCGATGCGCGGGTAGGCTGTGCTGGGACCGGTGCGCACGTTGACATTGGTGCGGGCCGTCAGTTCAGCCGTCTGTGGCGTTGGGCTGGGCGTGGGGGTGGGTGTGAACAGCGGCGTGGGGGTCGGCACCGGCGTGTAGGTGGCCACAGCCAGCTCGGCGCCGCTCTGACGCGCGACGACCTGGCCGCGGTCCTTGATGGCCGCTTCCACTTGCAGCGCGCCCGGCACGTTCGGCGCAGCGAGCGCGATAGCCGGATCGCTCAACGGCCGCACCTGGCTGATAGTCTGGCCGTCGCTGCCCTTCACCGTCCATTCGACCGATAAGTCGCTTTGGATTGATTCGATGCGTCCTTGTTGGTAGTTCTTGACCAGCGACCAGAGGTCCGCGTCCGCGCCGTCAGCCGGCAGGTTCTCCAAGGTGAAGCCCTGCAGGTTATAACGGCGCAGGATGTCCAGCTTGTGCGCCAGGCTGGCCGCGTTTTCCAACCACACGGTGCGGGCGTAGCCCTGGTCATCCTGGTAACGGTAGACATAAGTCCCAATGTTAGGGTCGTACACCAGACCGCTGGTCGGCCGGCTAGAGACCAGCGCCAGGTTGAGCGGCTGGCCGGGTTCGATCACCGTCTGGTCAGCTGCGACGCGGCCGATCAAGGGGTCGAGGGCGTCAGCGTAGCTCTTCTGGATCAGGTAGACGCCTGCCTCTTCGACGCTACGGCCGCCGAGCACGAAGCGCACCTTGAAGCGGTTGATCTGGCCGGTGGCATAGCTGACCAGCGCGTCCATCTGGCCGCCGGCGACGTAAGCCCGCGGGTCAACCGGCGCCGGGATCTTGACGCTGTCGGCCAGCAGGCCGATGGCCTGCCAGTCATAAGCGCCCGTATCCCATCGGTCTTCAGCTATTTGCGAGGGGGGTTCGACACGCACGCTCAACGTCTTGCCTTGCTCGTGCAGCTTGTCGGCCAGCTCCTTGAGGAACTGGTGGAACTCGCCTCGCAGGTTCTTGTCTAGCCCGCGGTAGTCGATGTCAATGCCGTTGTACAGGCTGCTCACCGCCAGGGTGACCAGGGCATCGACATGGGCCTGGCGCTGGGCCGTGTCAACCAGCATATTGGCCAAGAGATCGGTGCGCACGATAGGGCCATCGTAGTTGCGCACCACAGGGATCACCGCAAACGCGCTGCCCAGCTGGTCAAAGGTGGCGTCCACGGCCCCGTCCAGCGCGCCATCGCCGCCGATGAACAGCCCGGTGGGATGGACCTCAGCAAGGGCGCCGCGACCTTCGTCCGGGAGCTGGCTGCTCAGCGCCAGGTCGGCAGAGACCACGGCCGGCTGGGGGTTCGTTTGGAAGACCATGGCCGAACTGGAGACGCTGTTCAGATGGCTTTCCATCTGGTCGTCCTCACGGATGATGTTGTGCGGGAGCCACTGCCAGCCGCCCGAAGCCGCATCCCAGGCATACAGATCCAGCGTCTCATATGGCTCGCTGTCGTTTGGGATGGGAATCATCCATGTTGCCTGGGCCGGCGCATCCCCGCGCAGCTTGAGCTGATAGAACGGGCTTTTGGCAACAAGCTGTTCGTCGGGGATGGCTTCGGCCGCCTGGCGCAAGTCGTTGCCTGCTGCACCCGCCAGGAACTCCATGCGGGGGATCGACGTCAGGCTGCCGTTAAAAGGTGTCGCGATCCCTTCTGGGGGGAAGCTAACTTGTGTGCCATCGGCGTCTACCAGAGCTCCGCCATCGTTGGTGATCCGGGTCGTGCCCAGATCCGCGACCCGGGATGCCGCGGAGATGGGCGGCAATAGCAGTGAGGCGATGAGCAAAATGGGGATCACCGCGAAGTTGATAATGCGGCTGCTTTTTCTACCCTCCAACCAACGTGTCAGCCGGGGGTTCCTGGAATGATCCGTCGCTGTCATTTTCTATCGTGCTCCTGGTCTAAACTCAATCAAAACTGTCTCACGCGGGCAGGTCGCTACGTGCTGGCGCTTCAGCAGTGTGTAGAGGGCGGGCGAAACAGGATCCGATCTGCCGGCGGGTTGCCCGGCTTATCGGAAGGGCAGTGATGGCGCGGCGCGCTCGATGGCTCTGGTTCGTCGCACCGCATGTGTGGGTATGTCTGGTTGTTGAGGATGACGCACAGGCCGGAAACGGTCACGCGTTGTTTGTCTCCCACGGAAAAACTGAACTTGCCGGCAAGCCGATCACCGACAAGCAATGCGTATTTTAGCACAGGGGGCGCGATTTGTGCAAACGGGCTGGCGGGGACTGCAGCGATCCGCGGCGGGCCTGTCGTTATTTGGGACGTTTTGCCGTGATCGTGGTATACTGGCGTGCTTGTTGAATAGCGATACATCCTACGATAAGGCGGCATGAACAGACTGCGTTCCTCGAAATGGTTCTTAGCGGCGCTCACGGCGGGCGTCATCTTGCTGGCCGTTGCCGGCGTGGTGTTGTTAGGGGCTTACATCTATATGTCTCGCTCCTCCGCGGCCGAGTCAGTTGGGTGGGTCAACCCTTTGGCTGCGGTGAAGGTGGAGGGGGTCGCACCTGATCTGGCTGTGCTAACGCTCGCGGGCGAGACCGATGAACGGGTGATCAGAGCATCGCTGGACGCGGGCGAGCTGGAAACAGCCTATGCAACCCTCGCGTACAGCGCCCTTTTGTCGGATGCCGCGCGCAGCGGCCAATTGCTGTTGTTGGGGCAGCGTTTTGAAGCGCAACCCGACCGAGCCTCAGTCTGCTATCAGGCCCTGCTTGACCAGGCTGCGTTGGGGCCAGCCCTCAGCGATGTGGCACGCGCCGAGGTATCGCTCCAGGTGGCGCGGGCCTATGTCGGGCCGAATGCCGATGTCCCGCGCCTGGCGTTAGCGCAGGTTGAGAATATCGCGCGCTACTCCTTGACGATGCTGCCGGCCCAGCGTCGCGCCGTGTTGGAGCAGGTGATCGCGCTCCATCAGGCCCGGGGAGACATCAAGGCTGCCCAAGCGATCCGCGATAGACTGGCCGTGTATGCGGCGGGACCCGGGATCGGCCTCGAGCCGGTTCCCCCTCTGCTGCCAGCGCTGCGCGGCAGCGTGGTGCTGCCTGAGGCGGTGGCAACTGCGCTGTTGGCGCGTCAGAAGGCCGCCGCGGAGATGGCTGCACGTTGGCTGTCGGCCGGGGCGGTCGGACAGCCGGCCCTGGCAGCCGCGCTTGGCGATGCGCTCCTCGCGGAAGATGCCGCACGGCTCGTGTTTTATGCCACTGCTGACACCTTGCCGTTGGCCGATCGGTTGGCGCTGCTGCATGACCAGGTCGTGTGGTTGACCATCAAGTATCGCGTCGCGCGCGGGGCCTATGGTGCGTCCCTGGTGGCCGATTGGGAGGCCTCGGCCGCGGCCCTCAGCGCCGCGCTGGCGGTCGCGTACACCGACCTGATCAACGGTTACGGTCAGCAACTGGACATACTCGACCCGGCCGAGGCCGCCCAGGCGCGCGTGGCGTTGTTGCGTCAGGGCTTGCTCTGGGCGCGATTTGGCCTGTTTCCCGATGCACCGGAGCAACTGCTTAGCGAGCAATTGGCTGAAGCGTCACGTCAGCAGTGGACGCGCCAGGGCGGCGCAGGGTTGACTGTGGTCGCGCAAGAAGTGCGTGACCAGCGTTTTTACCTGTTGGCCGGCTCGGATGCCGCCGCAGCGCCGTGAGGCCTTGCAGGTATGCCAATCGTATGCCAACCGTGGGCCATGACCGTTTGACAACTGATCCCGGCGCGAGTATACTCTAGTTGTTACATGCTCACATCGCTGTTTGTTTCAGGTAAAGGCCTGCACGGTGATGACATTCACCACACCAACAAAGGGTCGCTTGATACGGGAAGCACCGAAGCGCGCCGCGCTGCGGTGTTTTTTGTGTCTCGGCTATTTTCTAACCCCCTGCCATAAGGAGGCACGGCCATGGATTCGGCGATGATCGCTAAGATCAGCAAAGCCCGAGAGTACGCAAGTGAACCGGAACGGATGACGTTAACCAGCTTTTCGGTCCTTTTCAATGGGCGGCATCAGACCTACGCCGTCGGCTATCAGCACGGTAAGTGGCAATGTGAATGCGATTTTTTTGCGCAACGCGGTGTGTGCGTCCACACGATGGCTGTCGAGAAGGTGTTGAGCAAGACCGGCATGACCTTGCCTCAGGTTGAGCCCACCGAGGCTTAAGCGGTGGTGTTCTGCGATGTAGTTCGGGCGGGCGCAGTGACGGCCCGCCCGACGCCTTATAGAGTCGAGCGAGTATGATGGCGTTTCTCCGTAGGCGCTGGAAAGTCCTCTTCGGCGTTTTCGTCAGCGTCGTATTCCTCTGGGTGTTTGCCCTGCCAGGCCTCAAGCTGGATCAGGTGGGCGCCTATCTGCGCGGCGCGAACTATTGGTGGATTCTGCCGGGCGTGGCCGTATATTTCTTCGCCGTGTGGGCTCGCACGTGGCGCTGGCACTACCTCCTCCGGCCGCTTAAGCGGATCTCGTTGTCTGCGCTTTTCCCGATTGTGTGTATCGGTTATTTTGGCAACAACGTGTATCCGGCGCGAGCAGGCGAGGTGATCCGGGCATTCGTGCTGCGCCGCAATGAGGGGATCAGCGTCAGCGCATCGCTGGCCACCATCATCATCGAGCGGGTGTTCGACGGGCTGGTGATGCTGCTGTTCGTGTTTTTTGCGCTGCCGTTCGTGGGGGCAGAGCATATCCCGCCGGTCTACCGCACTACGGTCATCGCCTTCAGCGTCTTCTTCTTCCTGGCGTTGTTGGTCTTTTTGTGGATGGCGTTCGACCCGCGGCGGACGGCGATGGTCTATGCGTTTTTTGCCGATCGGTTTGTGCCCAAGCGCTTTCGCCCGCCGCTCGATGGCTTTTTCGGACGCTTCATGGAGGGCCTGCACTTCTTGCGCAGCGGCCGCGATGTGCTGATGGTCTTTGTGACCTCCATCGTCATCTGGCTGACCGAGACGGTGAAGTACTGGTTCGTAATGCACGCGTTCATGTTCACCATCAGCTTCATCGGCTTGATGTTGATGAACGGTGTGGTGAACTTGACCACGACGCTGCCGTCGGCGCCCGGTTACATCGGCACTTTTGAGGTGGGAGCGCGCGTGCTGGAGGCGTTGGGCGTTGATTACGGTCTGGCTTTTGGCTACACCATCGTGCTCCACGCAGCGCTGTGGTTTCCCATCACCGCGTTGGGCGCTTTTTACATGTGGCGTCAGGATGTCAAATGGCGGGATTTCGAGCGCAAAGAGTAGTTAAGAAAATACAGCATCGGAGGAATTTCCAAGCATGAAGAACATAGCCGTTATCGGTACCGGCTACGTGGGCCTGGTTACGGGCACCTGCTTTGCCGACTTGGGCAACAAAGTCACCTGTATTGACATTGATAAGCGCAAGATCCAGACGCTGCGCGATGGTGGAGTGCCCATTTATGAGCCCGGGTTAGAAGAAGTTATCCGCCGCAACGTGGCCGCCGGCCGCCTCTCCTTCACCACCTCCTACGCGGAGGGGCTGCAGGATGCCGAGTTCGTGTTTATCGCTGTGGGTACGCCGTCGGGCGTCGACGGCGAAGCCGACCTGCAGTATGTGCGCATGGCCGCTGAGACTATCGCGCAGACCATGGATCATCCGTTGGTGATTATCAACAAGAGCACCGTGCCCGTTGGCACCGGCGACTGGGTGGCAGATATCGTCCGCAAGCACCAGCCGTCGCCCATTGACTTCGCTGTCGTGTCGTGTCCTGAGTTCTTGCGCGAGGGTTCGGCGTTGGCCGACTTCATCAATCCCGACCGGGTGGTGCTGGGGTCGCTGGATCGGGATGCGGCCGAGAAGGTGGCGCAATTGCACCTGCCGCTGCGCGCGCCCATCGTGTTGACCGACCTGCGCACAGCCGAGATGATCAAATACGCGTCCAACGCGTTCCTGGCGACCCGCATTTCCTTTATCAACGAGATCGCCAATATCTGCGAGAAGCTGGGCGCTGATGTCAAGGAAGTGGCGGCCGGTATGGGCTACGATAAGCGCATCGGCCGCGCGTTCCTGGATGCAGGGGTGGGTTACGGGGGGAGTTGTTTCCCCAAGGACGTCAAGGCGCTGGAATACATGGGTTTGCTGCACGGGGCGCACCCCGCATTGCTACGCGCAGTAATGGAGATCAACCGGGATCAGCGCCGGCTCGTGGTGCAAAAGCTGCGCGAGTTGTTGGGCACGCTGCGCGGCAAGCGCATCGGCTTCTTGGGACTGGCCTTCAAGCCCAATACCGACGACATGCGTGACGCGCCTAGCGTCGAGATCGCCCACATGGTGATCCGCGAGGGCGCGGAGGTGAAGGGCTATGACCCGGTGGCGATGCCGGTGGCCGAGCGGGTGATGCCTGAGGTGAAGATGGCCAGAAACCCCTACGAGGTCGCTGATGGCGCCGACGCGCTGGTGTTGCTGACGGAGTGGAACGAGTTCAAGCACCTGGACTTGGGACGCATACGCGCTGCGATGCGGATGCCGGTGATTATTGATGGCCGTAACGTCTACGAGCCGCAGGCGATGTGGGAAGCCGGCTTCCTGTACCGCGGGATCGGTCGGGGGTACAGCCAGGACCACAGCCAGGACGAGGCTTGATACACGGTTTGTCGTTTCTATGAGGTGAAGGACGAGCGCGCACGCATCGTCCTTCATTTGTGCTTGACGGAGGGTACCGCGTGGAGAAATCGGATGGCGTTGTGACCAGGACGGTGCTGGATAATGGGCTGACGGTGCTGCTGCGCGAGACGCGCCATGCGCCGGTGGCCAGCTTCTGGGTCTGGTACCGGGTGGGCAGCCGCAACGAGCGGTCAGGCATCACCGGCATCTCGCACTGGGTGGAGCACATGCTCTTCAAGGGCACGCCCAGTTATCCCCAGGGCGAGTTCGACAAAGCCGTATCGCGCGAGGGCGGTATGTTTAACGGCATGACATGGCTCGATTTCACCACTTACTTTGAGACCCTGCCGGCCGACCGCATAGACCTGGCGTTGCGTGCCGAGGCGGATCGGATGGTCAACGCAGTGTTCGACCCCGAGGAGACCGAGCTGGAGCGCACCGTGATCATCTCAGAACGCCAGGGCAACGAGAATAACCCCGGATTCCTGTTGAGCGAAGCGCTGCAGGCCACCGCGTTCCAGGTGCATTCCTATCATCACTCGGTGATCGGCTGGCAATGCGACCTGGAAACCATGACGCGCGACCAGCTCTACAACCATTATCGCACCTATTATGTTCCGAACAACGCCATCGTGGCAGTTGCCGGCGACTTCGCAGCGGCGGCCATGCTGGCGCGCATCCAGGCGCTGTTCGGCGGCATCCCGCGCGGGCCTGAGCCGCCGCCCGTCACTGCCCTGGAGCCGCCGCAGCGCGGGGAGCGCCGCGTGACCGTGGAGGGACCGGGCGCCACGGCCTACCTGGAGATCGCTTTCCACGTGCCGCCTGCGATGCACCCCGATTATCATGCGTTGGTCCTCCTTGAGACCATCCTGAGCGGCGCCAGGGGGATGTCGCTTTGGGGCGGTGGCGGCGGCAACCGCAGCTCCCGTCTCTACCGAGCGTTGGTGGAAACCGACCTGGCATCCAGCGTAGATTGTTCGGTCAGCTCCACTATTGATCCCTACCTTTTCAGCTTCTCAGCGACGGTCCGGCAAGGCCGGACCCTGGCCGAGGTCGAAGCCGCGCTGCTGGCCGAGATCCAGCGGGTGGTTGATGAACCGGTCAGCGAAGCCGAGTTGGCGAAGGCCATCAAGCAAACGCGGGCCCAGTTCGCGTATTCCAGTGAAAGTGTGACTGACCAGGGCTACTGGCTCGGCTTTTCCGAGATCGTGGCGGACGTGAGCTGGTTCGACAGTTTCCTGGACAGGCTGGCCGAGGTTGCCACGGCCGATGTGCAGCGTGTGGCCCAGACCTACTTCAAGCCGGCGCTGCGCAACGTGGGCTGGTACGTGCCGACCGGTGGCGATGGGGAGATGGGGGGATTGGGAGACGAGGAGATGGGGAGAGAGGGCGATGCGGAGATAGAGGAAGGGGTGGACAGGGAGGTGGAGCATGAGTGAGCGTGTGAGCAGAATCGCCCGTGGGAGTCTAGGGGTGTGGGTCTCAGGAGAGGCTACCCACTCCGTCATTCCCACACTCCCACACCCAAAAACAGCCCTTCCAGGCCCCGATGACACCTTGCGCCGCGTCCTGCCCAACGGTATCACCGTGCTGGCCCGGGAAAACTGGAGCGCGCCTTCGGTAGTGCTGGAAGGGTACTTGTTGGCGGGCAACCTGGATGAGCCGGCGGACCTGCCCGGCCTGGCCTCGTTTACCGTGGGCATGTTGAGCCGCGGCACCCAGCGGCGGTCCTTTGCCGAGATCAACGAAGCCATCGAGGGCATCGGCGCGTCTATCGGTTTCAGCCCCGACCGGCACATGACCAACTTCTCCACCAAGTCGCTGGCGGAAGACCTGGACCTGGTGCTGGATGTGTTGGCTGATGAACTGCGCCATCCCAGCTTCCCCCCGGAGTATGTGGAGAAGATGCGCAGCCTGCGCCTGAGCGCCATTGCTGAGCGGGAGAACGACACGCGCCAGATGGCAGGCCGGGCATTCCGCCAGCTGATGTACGGCAAGCATCCGCTGGGCCGCGATATGCTGGGCACCCGCAAGTCGGTGCGCGCCGTCCGGCGCGCGCTGCTGAGCGACTTTCATCAGCGCTTCTTCCAGCCTGAGGGCATGGTGATCGTGGCGGTCGGCGCGGTGCCTGCTGAGGTGGCAGTTGAGAAGATTGCTGGGGCGTTCGGCGATTGGACCGGCAGCCGGCCCCAGCGGTCCGCGCTGCCCGAGCTGCTGCCCCTCGCCGCCACACGCCAGCGCCGGATCGCCATGCCCGACAAGTCGCAGGCCGATATCGTGTTGGGGTGGCCTGCCATGCGCCGCGATGAGCCGGACTTCGACGCCGCCCGGCTGGCCAACACCGTGCTCGGCGTCTTCGGTATGATGGGCCGGCTGGGCGCCAACGTGCGCGAGCGCCAGGGCATGGCCTACTACGCCTACAGCCGGCTCAGCGCCGATCGCGAGCCCGGCACCTGGGCCGCCATCGCCGGTGTTAACCCGACCAATGTGGATCGCGCGGTGGCTGCCATGCTGGCCGAGGTGCGCCGGCTGCGCGATGAGCCGGTATCCGCTGACGAGCTGGAAGATTGCAGGCGTTACCTGATCGGCTCTCTGCCACTGCACCTGGAGACCAACGACGGTGTTGCCAGCACCCTGGTGGATATTGAGTGGCACGGCCTGGGGCTGGATTACCTGGCGCGCTATGCGAACATCATCCGCGGCCTGACGGCTGACCAGCTGCAAGCCGCGGCTCAGAAATATCTGAACCCGGACGCGTATGTTTTGGCGGTTGCCGGGCCGTGATAAGAAGGAACGATGCCTCTAGCTGCCGGCACGGATTTGGTTGCGGTGCGGCGCGTCGCTGAGGTGACGGCGCGTTACGGGGCGCGTTTCACGGAGCGTGTGTTCACCCCGGCCGAGCTGGCCCACTGCGCCGGCCGGGCCGAGTCGCTGGCCGCACGCTGGGCGGCCAAGGAGGCCGCGGCGAAGGCGCTAGGCACCGGCATCGGTGCGGTCGGGTTTCGCGAGATTGAGGTGGTGACCGGCGCGGCCGGCCGGCCTGAGCTGGTGCTTCACGGCCGCGCTGCCGCGCTGGCTGCCGAGCGCGGCCTGGCACACTGGGCGCTTAGCCTGGCGCATGATGCCGGGCTGGCGCTGGCGTTCGTCGTGGCGATGTGACCTATCGCCCGTTGCCTTGTTGGCGCCTCGGACATTTGTCCTGTAGGCGCGACTCACCTCAGGACCAGCGGCAGGTAGACCCGCTGCCACACCCTTCCTCCCTGGGCATACTTCAGGCTCCCGTTGATGGCATCGTAATACGAGATGTGCGGATGGTCTGCCGCGTCTAGCGCCAGGGAAGTGTACGCGCCGACCTCGTCGGCGTTGTCCACCGTTTCGGGCCGCCAACTGATCCCATCGTAAGCCGCGTACTTAAGGTTGCTGTTCGTGTAATCGTAGTAGCTGATGTGCGGCATCCCCAAAGCGTCCAGGGCCAGCGACGTATCGAAGCCCACGGAGCCCGCGCTGTCCACGATCTGGCGATGCCAGTCCGCGCCGTCGTGGTAGGCGTAGCCCAGATCTTGGCTGGCATAATCGTAGTAGCTGATATGTGGCCGGTCGGCTGCATCCAGGACCAGGGATGTGTACCACCCAACGTTACCGCTGCTGTCCACCGGTTCATGGTGCCAGGCGCCGCTGTCAAAGAAGGCGTACATCAGATCCCATGCCGGCTCCATCCGGAGGTAGCTGATGTGCGGACGACCTGCCGCATCGATTGCCAGCGATGAATACCAGCCGCTCGTCGGCGTGTCGTCCACGGTTTGGATGTGCCACGCGGCGCCGTCGTAGGCAGCATATTTCAAGGCGCCGCCGCTGTAATCGTAGTAGCTGATGCGGGGCCGGTCCGCGGCATCCAGCGCCAGGGAGGTGTGACGGCCGGTCTGTCCGGCGCTGTCCACTGTCGTGATTTGCCAGGTTGCGCCGGTGAACCGCGCATATTTCAGGTCCTCCTGGGTCACATCCTGGTAGCTGATGTGGGGACGCCCGGCGCTGTCCAGGGCGAGGGCGGTGAACTTCCCCACATCGCCGATGCTGTCCACTGCCTCGAAGCGCCACGTCGTCCCGTTGAACGTGGCATAGCGCAGGTCACCGTTGACCTCGTCATAGTAACTGATGTGCGGCCGATCGTTCGCGTCCAGGGCCAGCGCGGTGTAGGCGCCCCCCTGTGGGTCAAGCGCCCTGATAAGCCAGGTGGCGCCGGTGGCTGCGAACGTTCTTTCCGCTATACTGTGTGCGGGTAAGGCAGCGACGGCTGTCAAGAGCAAGACGAGCGTACCGAGAAGTATCCGTTTCATGACCTCTCCTGATGTGCTTCAAATTGGCATCTGGGGAGCATCATTATATACGCAAAAATCTTGCTTTCAAAAGAGAACCCACTACGTCCCAGGCAGTGGACAGCATCCAGCCCAGGCGCCGGTCGCACCGCGGCGGTCTGGCGGTGCGCAGTCCTTTGGATTGACGGTTTGGCGTCTGGAATGTAGAATTCGGAATCTGGAATGTGTACAACGACGCGCCACATTTGATATTCAACATTCGCCATGCCCGAACCAACCCATCTCACCATCACCCCGCACCTGGCCATCCCGCTGGCCGAGCTGGACTTCCGGTTCAGCCGCTCCAGCGGGCCGGGTGGGCAGCACGTGCAGCGCAGCGACACCCGCGTGGAGCTGCTGTTCGACGTCGCCAACTCGCCGAGCCTGACCGACGACCAGCGCGCGGCCATCGGGGCGCGGCTGGCAGGCTACATGGATAACGACGGGGTGCTGCATCTCTTTTCTTCGGCCACGCGCAGCCAGCTCGACAACCGGACCGACGTCACCGAACGCTTTCGGGCGCTGTTGGCCGCGGCGTTGCGGCCGCGTAAGCGCCGGGTGGCGACGCGACCCACCGTGGCCGCGCGTGAGCGCCGCCTGGCCGAGAAACGCGCGCGCGGCCAGGTGAAACAGACCCGTCGTCAGGTGGATCGGCGCGGTGAGGATTGAACTATGCGCGTCTATCCGCGCTCGTCCGCGTCCCACCCCCGCGGCAGCATCTACCCCAGCAGCCTCGCCGCCAACCGCTGCACCCACGCGCTGTGGTCGCTCAACGCCGCGGCCAGGCGGCCGGGGTCGGGGCCGTAGCCCAGGCGCCGGGCCAGGAAGGCGTATTCCTCACTGCCTTCGGCAGGCACGGTCAAATCCTTGCTGTTGCCGCGCACCACCCGTAGCGCGTTGATGAGCTGTTGCAGGAACAGGTGCGCCTGGGCCAGGCGGGTGGCGTTCTCCTGCGAGAGGATGCCGTGGCTGGCCAACGCAGCGATGGCCGCGCGGGTGTTGGTCAGCCGCAGGCCGGGCTGGTCCCCGCCGTGCCGCATCTGCAGGCCCTGCACGGTGTACTCCACGTCCACCATGCCGCCCAGGCTGTACTTGGCGTTGAACGCGCCGGGCGCGGCCAGGTGGCGGAGCTGGCGTTCGCGCATGGCGCGCATCGCGGCCAAGTCAAAGCTCTCCTGGGTGTAGACGTACGCGTCGCGCAGCGCCTCCACCCGGCGGCCCAGGTCGCTGTCGCCCGCGATCGCTCGCAGCTTGATCAGCGCCTGCCGTTCGTAGGGCCAGGCCGGGCCGCCGGGCGCGAAGTAGCGCTGGAACGCGGCCAGCGACACCGCCAGGCTGCCGGCCTTGCCGTAGGGCCGCAGGTCTAGGTCGATCTCGAAGATCCCCTCGCGCCGCGCCCAAATGGCCCGGTTGAACTCGGCCACCAGCTTCTCGTAAAACGCGTGCGCGCTGATGGCCTTGGGGCCAGCCGTCTCGCCGCTGCCCGCGTAAATGAACATCACCTCGATGTCGGACGCATAGCCCAGCTCGAAGCCGCCGCACTTGCCCAGCACGCAGGCGGCCAGGGGGATCGGCCCGCCATCAACCGCTCGCAGGGGGCCGTGCTGCTCGGCCAGCTCGGCCAGCACCATGGTGGTGGCCGAGGCCACCACGGTCTCCACCAGCTCGGTGAGCTCGGCCGAGAACTGGTCGAAGTCGCGCAGGCGGCCCAGGATGTCGCGCATGTCAACCCGGAACATCTCGCGGTCTTTGAACGCGTTCAACGCCGCGCGGCGGGCCTGCGCGTCCGCCGCGACGGCCAGCTGCGCCGCGAGGTCCGCTGCCAGCTCCACCTTGTGCCGCGGCTGCGCCAGCCCGGCCACATCGGCCACCACCGGGAACAGGTTGGCGTGCTGCATGCGCAGGAAGTCGTCCCACAGGAACTCGCTGACCCCCAACAGCCGCGCCAGCGCGTCCAGCACTTCCGGCCGCTCCATCGACGCCAGGTCGTCGGGCCACGAGGGCCGGCCGAACAACTCGCCCAGGTATTCATGGAAGTGCAGCAGCGCGGCCTCGGGGTTGGGCGAGCGCGGTAGCAGGTGGGTGAAGTGCTTGATCAGCACGGTGGCCGCGCGCAGCTCGCGCTGCCGGTCGGCCGCGGTGATCTTCTGGCCTCGCGTATCGGTGACCAGCAGGGTGTCTTGCACCCGGTTGGCCGTCGAGACCACGAACACCTGGCTGATGTGGACGCCACTCAGCGCCAGGGCATTGGTGAACTCGTACAGGAAGCCGGGCGTGTCGGCCGCGCTGATGTGTAGCACGGTGTAATCCAGGGACGCGTCGTTGTCAATCTCGATATCCACCGGCGGCAGGGCCGGCGCGGTTGCGGCGCCCGCGCGCACCGCCGCGGCCACCCGTTTCGCCAGCTCCCCCTGGGCCGCGCGATACTCCCGCGCCTGCAGCAGCCGCACCTGCCCGGCCAGGTCGGCCGCGTACCGCGCCCAGACCTCCGTTCCCGGTTCGCCGCCCACCGCCCGCACCTGGAACACATCCACGATCTTCCGCCGCGTGTCCTGTCCCTCCTCTCCTTGTCGCCTTGTCTCCCCATCTCCCCCTCCCGACCCCGGCTCATACGTATACACATGCCCGCCGACGATGCTGAAGCCGTAGGCGAACAGCAGCCCGCAGATCGCTGACAGCTCGCCCAGGTAATCGTAGCCGACGATGGTCACCTCCCACCCACCGGCCTCCAGTGCGGCCGCTCGCACCTCCACGGGGTTATCGGAGGCCAGCCGGGACGCGAGGTCCGCGTGCCGGGCGATCGCCGCTTCATCGAAGGTGGCGGCGTAGGCCGGCGAGAGCCGGGCCAGGTGTCGGCGCACCGCGGCCGAGGGATCGCTGGCCGCGCCGTGGGATGGGGTGGGGTGGGTAGTCATGGGGGGTGCTCCAGTCTGCTGGCCTGCCAGACGCCGCAGGTAGACGCCGCGCACGGCCGTTGTGTGCCGTTCGTATGTTGCCACGAACCGTTCGGCCGCATCTGGGCCCTGGAACCCCAGTCGTCTCGCCAGGTAGCGTAGGTCAGCCGGGTGTGACGGCAGGGTGTGGGTCTGCCGGTAGTCGAGGAGCTGCAGGTAGTGTTCCACCGTGCGCAGAAAGGTGTAGCCCTCGGCCAGGGCGCGGTGTTCGCCGGCCGTCAGGTGGCCGGCGTCGGCCAGCCGCGCCAGCGCCTCCGCCGTGTTGCCGGTGCCCAGGTCCGGGTGGTCACGGCCGTGGGCCAACTGCAGGTATTGGGCCACGAATTCGGCGTCGCGGATGGAGCCTTCGCCCAGTTTGACCTCGCCCCAGGTCCGGCCGGACTGGCGCAGGTGCGCCTCGGTGCGCTGTTTCATGCCATGCACCTCGGCGCGCACCTCCTCAGGGCTGGCGCCGAACAACCGGGGCTCGGCAAGGCGCAGGAAGTCGGCGCCAAGCCGCGCATCGCCGGCCACCACCCGCGCCTTCAGCAGCGCCTGACGTTCCCATAACCGCGCATGGCGCTCCAGGTAGGCCAGGTAGCCGTCTACGGTGGAGACCAGCGGCCCCACGCGGCCCCAGGGGCGCAGCTTCATGTCCACGCGGTAGAGGAAGCCTTCGGCCGTGGCCTGGGATAGCGCGAAAACCAGCCGCTCGCCGAGCTTCTGGCGCTCTCGGCTTCGGGTTTCGTCGTCGCTGCTGCCTGCTGCCAGGAAGAGCAGGTCAATGTCGGAGCTGTAGTTGAGCTCGCCTCCGCCCAGCTTGCCCATGCCCACGACGGCAAATCCTGCCGGGTCAATGCGGCTTTGGCCGGCCACGATCTCGAGCGCTGCCCAGACGATGCTGTCAGCCAGGTGTGAAAGTTGTGCAGTAACCGATGATAGCGCCAGCAAGCCGCCCAGATCGGCGATGCCGATGCGCAGCAGTTCGCGCTGTTGGAAGCGGCGGAGCGCATCCAAGGCTTGGTCGATGCTCGGCCCTTCGCTCAGCCAGGGAGCTGTGGCCGTGCGCGCTTCGGCCAGCAGGTGGCCGGGACTCTTGGGCTGCGCCAGGCCGTTGCGCTCGGTCAGCAGCGCGAAGTTGCCGGGGTTGCGCAGCAGGATGTCGGTCAGATATTGGCTGCCGGCGAAGAGGGTGACCAGCAGATCGCAGAGGTGCGGTTCATCGGCCAACTGGCTCAACAGCACTGCTGGATCCGCCTGGGCGGCAATGAGGCGGTCCAGGTTGACCAGCGCCCGGTCCGGGCTGGCGGCTTCGGCTAGGATGCGCAGCAAGCCGGGGAGCAGGCGCTCCAGGGGTGCCGCGGCCCCCGGCGCCTCCGCCCAACGCCGCAAGGAACGCACCGCCCCGCGCCAATCATCCAGACCCAACGGCGCCAGCAGCGCGTGGGCCTGGGGTTCGGAGGTGAGGTGGGGGAGAAGTCGGTCAATCACTTGTCATGCTGAACGGGTCAGCGAGTTTACTTGCGCTGCGTTGAGAGCCCAGTGAAGCATCTATTCGTTTCACTGGAGACAGGTTCACGCAGTCAACGCCCCCCCGCACCCCGCGCAGAAGCGATCGCCCGGCTCCGCGGGCCGGTCGCACCGGGGGCATATCAGGCTGGCTGCCGCCGCGGGCGGCGGTGCTTCTTGGACGCCGCGCAGATCCGCGCCGCACGCTGGGCAGAACCTATCGCCGGCCGCGACGGATTGGCCGCACGCCGGGCACGCGATGCTGCCGCCGCGCAGGGCCGAGCGGCGGGCGCGCACGGCCTGCTCCAGCGCGTCGTCCAGGCCGGCATCGGCCTGCGCCTCCCAGCGGTCGAGTGCGCGCAGGGTGTCGGCCGCGTGTAGTTTCAGGTTGGCCTCGAACGCGACGAAGTCCTCGTCGGTGATCTTGCCGACCCGGTGATCGAAGCTCAGCTCGCGCAGCGCCTGGAACGCGGCCTCACGCTGCGCCAGCAGCTCTTCGAGCGTCTCTTCGGCTGGGGTGCTGGACGGCTGGGCCGCACCCGATCGCGCGATGATGGGGTATGCCACCGCAAACAGGGCGATGGCTGACAGAAGGATGGCCAGGACGATAAACATGGTTGATCCGTTGTCGTTATAGTGCGCCGGTCAGAAACTAGGTGTCTCGGAGAAACCTGGTTTCTAACCGGCGTGGGTTACGCGACCGGCTGCGCGCCGGCAGGGATGCGGCGGGGCGCTTCCGCGGCCGCGGGGCTGTGCCGCGGCCAGGCGGAGACCAGTACGCCCAGGATCAGCACCAGGCCGCCGATCCACATCCACGACATCAGCGGGTTGACGTACACCTTGAACGAGGCGGTCTCGCCCATGTTCTCGAACCCGGCCAATACCACGTACACATCTTCGACCGGGCCGGCGCGCAGGCCCACCTCGGTCATGGGCTGCTCCTGGTTCTTGTTGTAGATGTGCTTGGTGGGCACGATCTGGCCCATGGGCCGGCCGTCGCGCGCCAGGTCCATGGGCGCGAGGAACTCGGTGAAGTTGGGCCCCTGTTCCATTTGCAGGCCGTTGTACGTCAGCGTGTAGTTGGCCACCGTGACCGATTCCCCGCGCTTCAGGTTGGCCTGGCCTTCGTTCTGGTAGAACTCGTTGCCGATGATGCCCAGGGCGATCAACAGCACGCCGATGTGCACGATGTAGCCGCCGTAGCGCCGGCCGTTGCGCCGCACCAGGTTGCCCAGCGCGACAGGCAGCGCCTCGCCGGTGGCCTGGCGCCGGGCCTGCACCCCGCGGACGTATTCTTGCACGATGCCAGCGAACACGAAGAGCAATGCTGCGAAGCCGATGAAGCCCGCTACATTGCGGTTCCCCAGCGCGAACAGCAGCGGCACGCTGACCAGCGCGGCGATGAGGGGGATGGTGAAGTTGCGGCGCAGCGTCTCAGGCGCGGAGCGGCGCCACGCCAGCAGCGGGGCCGCGCCCATCAGCACCAGCAGCGCCAGCATGATCGGCCCGTTCACCCGGTTGAAATAGGGCGCGTTGAGCGAGATCTTGTCGCCCATCACCAGCTCCGAGATGCTGGGGAAGATGGTGCCCAGGAACGTGGCGGCCATGATCACGATGAAGATCACGTTCTGCGTCAAGAAGCTGGTTTCGCGCGAGAGTATGGCGTCGAGCTGGTTCTCGCTCTTCAACAGCGGCAGGCGCCTCACCAGGAGGAACGTGAAGCCCGCCATCGTGAGGAAGATGAAGGCCGCAAACATGGGGCCGACGGCTGACAGCGCGAAGGAGTGCACCGACTGCACCACGCCGCTGCGGGTCAGGAAGGTGCCGATCAGGGTCAGCTCCCACGTCAGCCAGATCAGCGCCATATTCCAGACCTTGAGCATGCCGCGCCGCTCCTGGATCATGATGCTGTGCACGAACGCGGTGGCGGTGAGCCACGGCAGCAGGGAGGCGTTCTCGACCGGATCCCAGGCCCAATAGCCGCCCCAGCCCAACTCCAGGTAGGCCCACTGTGATCCCAGCAGGATGCCCAGCGACAGGAACAGCCAGGCCACCAGCATCCATTTGCGGATCATCTTGATCCACGTGTTGCCGAGCTGCCCGGTGATGAGCGCCGCGACTGCGAACGCGAAGGGCACGGTCATGCCTACGAAGCCCAGATAAAGCGTCACCGGGTGGATCGCCATCCAGTAGTTTTGGAGCTGCGGGTTCAGGCCCTGGCCGTCGGCCGGGATGATGGGCGTGCCGCCCGGCGGCGCAAAGACCGAGGTGACGACCTCGCCGCCCGGCGTGCGCCAGATGCGCGCGAACGGGTTCTCGGCGAAGAGCACCAGGGAGATGAAGAAGCCGATGTACAACAGGAGCACAGCGTTGATATAGGGCTTCATGCCCCCTTGCTGGTTGCGGAAGAACCAGGTGGCCGCGACCGAGAAGAGGCAGGCGATCAGGGTCCAAAACAGCAGCGACCCGGCCTGCCCGCCCCACAGCGCCGAGAATTTGAACAGGGTTGGCAGGTTGCGCTCGGTGTGCGAGTAGACATATTCCAGGTTGAAGTCACTGATCAGGATCGCGCGCCACATCAGCACGGCCGCGATCAGCACCAGGCCGCCGACAACGTAGACCGCGTTGCGGCCGCTGGCGACCAGTTCGGGCCTGCTGCGCCATGCCACAGGCCCCACACTTGTGTCCTGGATCTTGACCGGCTTACGGATGTCACCGCCCGCGCCGATGATCGACGCGGTGATGCCGTAGATGCTGATTACGAACGCCAGGACCAGCGCGATATAGCCCAGATCGGTCATTACGATATTCTCCGAATCACGCAGGACGTACTACGTACTGCGTCTTGCGTACTTACATACTGCGTATGGGTGGGCTGGCGGCGAGAACCGATATGCAGTACGGTATCTTTTCTAGTTGTAGGGGCGCACCCTTGCGGTCGCCCTTACGGGGGCAGGCGCGAGGCCATGCCCCTATTTGGGCAGGATGGCCTGAATCCGCTGTTCTAGCTCTTGCGCGGTCAGCGGGCCGACTTTGCGGCAGCCGACGATGTTGCCCTGCGGGTCAATAAAGAAGGTCTCAGGCACGCCGCGGATGATGTAGCGCTTGGACACCTTGCTGGCCAGGTCCGGGCCGTTGGGATAGGTGATGTCGAACTTCGCCAGGTAGCGTTTGGCGGCCGGGTCTTGATCCAGGTAATCCACGCCGACGAAGACGATGCCCTGGTCGCGATACTTCCGCCACGCGGCTTCCAGGTCGGCGGCTTCGTCTTCACAGGGCCCGCACCAGCTCGCCCAGAAGTTCAGCACCACCCCCTTGCCCCGCAGCTCGCTCAGGCTGATGGTCTCATTGGGCCAGCCGCCGTTGTAGTCGGGGAACAAGGTCAGGGTCAGGTCGGGCGCGGGCTCGTCGCAAAGCGCCTTCTGCGGCGGATCGCGCAGCAGCGCGACCAGCAGGGCCCCGGTCAGGACGACGCCGATGACCAGGACGATGGCCCAGGCAGGCAGCTTGCGTCGCGGCTCGGCCGGGACGAGTGTGATGTCAGGTTCGCGATTCAAAGGGTATTCTCCACCAGTGTCACTCAATCTGCTTCAGTTCCTGCTCGACTCGTTTCAGATAATCATCGTCGCTCACTGCCGGGCCGCTGGCGGCTGCGGCAGGGACCGGTTGCCGCGCAGGCTGGCGGCGGCGCCACATCGCCACCAGGTAGGCCACCCACCCCAGCCCCACCACGACAGCTAGCACCGGGAAGAGCCACACGATCAGGTTGAAGCCCGAGCGGGACGGCGTGCCCAGCACGACATCGCCGTATTGCTCGACGAAGTAGGCCTTGATCTGCTCCGTGCTCTCGCCGGCTATCAGCTTCTCGGCGATCACCTCGCGCATCTGGATGCAGGCTTGCAGGTCGCAGTTATCGAGCCGGACGCCGTTGCACAGCGGGCACCACAGCTCGCGCGCCACTTCGTTGATCTGGTTAAGGGTAGGCGTGGGCGCTTGGGCCATAACCGGTAAAGCCAGCACTACCAGCACAATCATCAGCACAGCGCAGAACCCTATGGTTCGTCTCATGTACATCTCACCTTGAACTCAGTTGAGTCGGCGTAGGCCGACCTTGCGATGGTGGCAGCGACTTCCAGTCGCCAGGCCGCTGGCCTGCACCCGTAGGCCGCCTGTGCGCCGATTGCAGTGACTTCCGGTCGCCAGCCTAGCCTCGTCGTGGCGCGCCGCACTGCGCGCAGAAGCGATCGTCCGGCCGGAGCGCCGCGCCGCACTGGGTGCAGAAGGCCGCGGGTTTTGCCGGCGGGGTCGACACGTGCGGGGCGCTGTGGCTGGCAGGCCAGCTGGGCGCCGGGGCCTGCGCCCGGCGCTGGGCCAGAATCCAATAGCCCACCGCGCCGAATAGGACCGCGGCGCCGACACCGATCAGCACCCAGGGCAGCCAATTGGCCGACCCCGAACCGGTCGGGGCCGCGGCCGGCACGCTGGGCGTCGTGCTAGGGATCGCCAGTTGCGGCTTGGACAGGCCGGAATCGGTCTTGGTGTAGCGCAGTTGAATCTCAAGTTTTTCGCCCGCCGCCAGGTTGGCCCGGTTGAAGACATGGTAGGTCAGCCCGTCCTCGCCCAAGAGCGCCTGTTCCGGTTGCGGCGTCAGGCTGAACCCGGTGGCGCGCGCCGGCTGCTGCGCAGTCACCGCCAACGCCTGCACGGCATAGGGCGCCTCGAACACGTGCGTGATGGTCCGCTCATTTCCCGACGGCGCACGGTCCACATAATACTCGATGTGGAAGCGGGGCACGGGCAGGCTGTAGGTCAGCTTGCCGTCTACGATCTGCCACGCCTGGGTGATCAGGCCGCCGGTCGCGTCCTCGTAGGTGGCCTGGATGTTCCGGGCGTTGGCCGGGATCGGGAAGGCGACCTGCTGCGGGAAGGCGCCGCTTTCTGCCAATGTGCCGGAGAAGATGACCAGCAACCCCGGGTCGTCGTATTCGGGCCACAGGCGGAGGCTGGACTCAATAATGGTGGGCGTTGGCGCCTGCGCGGCCGCGGGAAACGCTAGCAGCACGCATGAGAGCGCCAGGACCAGTGCTGGCAGGGCTACGCGTACGATTCGGGTGTCACATCGATCTTTCAGCATATCGGGATCTACTCCGGTTCAGCACGGCATTGAAGGGCGATTATAGCACACTCAACGATGATCGCAAACGAGCATCACTCTGGGTTGAGCAGGGTGCGCGCGATACATAACGCGCGGCTTGACAAGAGTCGTACAATTGAGGTATAAAGTTGATGTCAAAAGCACGCTGCCGGTAGGTCCTTTCCTGCCGGTTACGCTGATCTCTTGGTGTGCCAGCACAGCCAACCTCGCAGCCCGAAAGGAGCATTCTTATGTTCCGTTTTTATCAAACACATTCTTCGCAGATCATCTCCCGATCTTCTGTAGCGCGGCTCACAGGCGGTCGCATCTTGCCGTTCATGTTGGCCCTCTTCCTGGCGCTGGGTGCGCTGGTGTTGCCAGCCCGGTCGGCGCACGCGGCCCAGCCTTTGCCGGACGGGGTGACATATACCGTGCGTGCTGGCGACACCCTGACCAGGATCGCGGCGCGCTATGGTGTTTCGACGGCTGCGCTGGCGCGTGCTAACGGCATCGCGAACCCGAACCTGATCTATGTGGGCCAGCGCCTGGTGATCCCCGGTGCGACGGACTCCACTCAGCCGGGCAGCTCGGGGTCTTCTGCGACTTTCGAAGGCTATTACATCGTCCAGCCGGGCGATACGCTCAGCAAGATCGCTGCCAGGTATAGCACCACCGTCCGGGCGTTGATGAGCCTGAACGGCCTTTCGAACCCCGATCGCATCTGGGTGGGCCAGCGGCTGCGCATCGGCAAGGCCGGGGCCGCGCCTGCGCCGGGCCAGCCAGCGCCGACCGCGGGTCGATGGATCGATGTTAACTTGCGCACCCAGCGTCTGACGGCCTATCAGGGCAACACGCCGGTGTTCTCTGCGTTGATCAGCGGAGGCCTGCCGCGCACGCCCACCGTCGTCGGCCGTTTTGCGATCTATTCTAAGCTGACCTCAACTCGGATGAGGGGGCCGGGGTACGACCTACCGGGCGTGCCGTACACGATGTATTTCTACCGGGGCTACGCTATCCACGGCACCTACTGGCATAACAACTTCGGGCAGCCCATGAGCCACGGCTGCGTGAACATGCGCACGCAGGACGCGGCCTGGTTGTTTAACTGGGCCAGCATCGGCACGCCGGTGGTCACGCACTGGTAATTGGCGAGACAAGGCGGACCCCGGCCCGGGTTCGAGCCTCAAGTGGTCAGACCGCTGAAGCCTCGAAACCCGGGCCGGGGTTTTGCTGCTATGCATTCAGCGTGGCCCGCCGCGCGGCGAAACGCAGGTCTTCGACCAACAGCCGCGCCAGCCCTTCCCGCAGCGTCACCCGCGGCTGATATCCCAACAGCCGTCTGGCCTTGGCCAGATCGGCCACCAGGCGGACGGTGCCGCCGCTCTGTTGAGGGTTATAAATCACCTCCGGTTGCCGTTGCACTACCTGGCCCAGCGTCCGGATCATGCTGTTGATGCTGGTTTCCTCGCCCGATCCCACGTTGATCACCTGTCTGTCTACCCCACCGGTGACTGCGGCTGCGATCAATGCATCTACCACATCGTCAATGTAGACGAAGTCGCGCGTCTGGCTGCCGTCACCATGCACCACCAGCGACGCGCCCGTCAGCACGCACCTGGTGAAATGGGGCGCCACCGGCGCATGCACCGGCGGAATGCGCTGGCCTGGCCCGTAGGCGTTGAAGATGCGCAGGGCCACCGTCTCGATGCCGTTCAGCGCGCCTAAGGCGAAAACGTAGTACTCGGCCGCCAGCTTGCTCACTGCGTAGGGCACCTGCGGGTGGGGCCAGGCGGTTTCCGCCACTGGTTGGCCCGGCTGCGGGCCGTATACGGTGGCCGACGACGCCAGCACGATGCGTTTGACTCCCGCGTCCCGCGTCGCCTCGGCCAGGCTGACGGTACCGCCCACGTTGACATCGTTGTACTCGCGCGGGTAGATGACCGATTCCTGCACCGAAACGCGCGCCGCCAGGTGGAACACGCAGTCCACTTTCTGCAGCAGGGTCCACAGCTTGGGCCGGTCGCGCACGTCTCCGCGCGTGAACAGGATGTCGGGGTGCAGCCCGCTGGGATCCCCTGCGCTCAGATCGTCCAGCACGCGCACATGATGCCCGTCGCGCACCAGCCGGTTGGCCAGGGCCATGCCGATGAATCCCGCCCCGCCCGTGATCAGACAACGCATTCCTGACGCTCCTGCTTAGATTATGCGGCAGTATAGCATGGCGCGGTGCTTTCGGCCTATTTTGCCGGGTCATGCTTTTGTTGCCCGCTGCACAGAGCGGTATAATGCCTCTCAACCTGTCGAGGAGAGAGCTCTGATGCTGAAATCGTTCAACTGTGGTGAATTACGGGTTAGCCATGTGGGCCAGGCTGCAACGTTGGCGGGGTGGGTGCATCGGCGTCGCGATCACGGTGCGCTGCTGTTTCTTGATCTGCGCGACCGCTCAGGGTTGGTGCAGGTGACGTGCGATGCCCAGGCCGCGCCGGCCGCACACGCGGTGCTCAACGCGGCGCGCACCGAATACGTGGTCCAGGTGCAGGGGGTGGTGCGACCGCGGCCCGCGGGCCTGACCAATGCCAACCTGCCCACCGGCGAGATCGAAGTGGTGGTTGAGGCCGCGGCCGTGCTTAACGAGGCCCGCACCCCGCCGTTCTATATCAACGAGGACGCCGACGTGGATGAGGCGCTGCGCCTCAAGTATCGTTACCTGGACTTGCGCCGTCCGGCCATGCAACGCAACATCATCCTGCGGCACAACGTGGTCAAGCTGATCCGTGACTTCATGACCGATCACGGCTTCATCGAGATCGAGACCCCGATGCTGATCAAGACCACACCCGAGGGCGCGCGCGATTACGTCGTACCCAGCCGCGTTCACCCCGGCCAGTTTTACGCGCTGCCGCAGTCGCCCCAGCAGCTCAAGCAGTTGCTGATGGTGGCCGGCTACGAGCGCTACTTCCAGATCGCCCGCTGTTTCCGCGATGAAGACCTGCGCGCTGACCGCCAGCCGGAGTTCACTCAGCTCGACGTCGAGATGTCCTTCGTCGAGCGAGAAGATGTCATGGCGACCATCGAGCCACTGTACACCGAGATCGTCGAGCGTTATGGCAGTAAGCCGATCTTGCAGAAGCCGTTCCCGGTTCTGACCTACGCCGAGGCGATGGCGAAGTACGGCTCCGACAAGCCTGACCTGCGGTTCGGGATGATCCTGGTTGATCTGAGCGCGCAGGTTGCGGCCAGTGCTTTCCAGGTCTTCGCCGGCGCGGTGGCGGCTGGCGGCCAGGTGAAGGCCATTTGCGCGCCGGGCGCGGCCGGCTACAGCCGCAAGCAGCTCGACGACCTGGCCGGATATGCCAGGCGTTTTGGCGCCAAGGGGCTGGTTTGGATCCCCTTCCGCGAAGACGGCCCCAAGCCTTCCGCCAAGACGCTGACTGAAGCGGAAGTGGCCGCCATCGCTGCCGCGACCGGCGCCCAGCCCGGCGATCTGGTGCTGATCGTGGCCGACGCCGCCCCCAACGTGGTCGCTAAGAGCCTGGGCGAGCTGCGCCTGTTGCTGGGCCAACAGCTCGGCCTGGCGCGAGGCGATGTCCACGCATTCTGCTGGGTGGTCGAGTTCCCGTTGCTGGAGTGGAGCGCGGAGGAAGGGCGCTGGTCCGCCATGCATCATCCGTTCACCTCGGCCATGGATGAGGACTGGCCGCTGCTGGAAAGCGATCCCGGCCGCGTGCGGGCCAAGGCCTATGACCTGGTGATGGACGGCTGGGAGGTCGGCGGCGGCAGCATCCGGATCCACCGGCGGGAGAAGCAGCAGGCGATGTTCCGTGCCCTGGGCATCGGCCCGGAGGAGGCAGAAGAGAAATTCGGCCACCTGTTAGAGGCCTTCGAGTACGGCGCGCCGCCTCACGGCGGCATCGCCACCGGCATTGACCGCACTGTCGCGATCCTCGCCGGCACAGGGAGCATCCGCGAGGTGATCGCCTTCCCCAAGACGGCATCGGCGACCGACATGATGTTCCGTTCGCCTTCGGAGATCTCGCCCGCACAACTGCGCGAGCTGCGCCTGGCGCTCGCCCTTTAGGCGGCGTTTGAGGTTTGCGCGTTTGCGGGAGATATGCTAGGATAAAAACGTAGGACCCTGCCGTGCTCGTGATGATCCAAAAACGTTTTGAGCCAACATGAACACAACGGGAGCTGGACATCTCGGCCGGAAATGCAATAGCTGCATCCGCCGCGTGTGGCGGGTGTATTAGCAAAGCAGGACTGGCCGACAACGCGCCCACCTGCGAAAGCAGGTTCAAAACCAGAGACACACGGCACAGCGGGGGACTTGGTAATAGAGCGGCCAACGGAATGAACTTTCCGTTGGCCGTTGCGCGTCATGGAAGGGGACCTTTTTTCGAAAATGCCCTTGACATAGGTTGTCAGGCTGTGCTATGCTTGACACAAGTTTGCGTCCAGGCATCAGACCAGGGCCGATGTATTCGAGGAAGACTTTGAAGCGCGATCGCATTTCAGATGGGGTTTACGTTTTCACCAGCGGCATGTATGCGGAGGTCACGGCAACCGTGATCTTCACCGATGAGGGCGCCGTATTGGTGGATACGTTGCCCTTTCCCCAAGAAACCAGGCAGATCCGGGAGTTCATCACGCAGCGGCGCACCACGGTTACGTACGTCATCAACACACACTCGCATGCCGACCACATTTACGGCACTTACCAATTCCCTGAAGCTCAGGTGGTGGCGCATTATCGCTGCCGGCGGCTCATGGAGCGCTACGCAGAAGCCGCGCTGGCGCAGGCCAAGGAACAGACGCCCCAGTTGGCGGATGTCAGGATCCGTTATCCCGAGTTGTTGTTCAACGAATCCATGACGCTGCGTGTCGGCGGCAAGACGGTGGAGCTCGATTATTCGCCCGGCCACAGCCGTGACGTCTGCACCGTACACGTGGTGGAGGACCGGTTGATGGTGGCCAGCGACACGGTGATGCCGGTGCCCTACATCGTCGGGGGCGATATTGACGATCTGATCCTGTCGCTGCAGGCGATCAAGCAGAAGAGCCTCGAGAATCTTGTGCAGGGGCATGGCGAGGTCTTGTTGCGCGGGGAGATCGAGGAGACCCTGACCAACAACATCAACTATCTGAAGACGCTGGATCGCCTGGTGCGCGAGCACATCGCGCGGGGGGTGCCGCGCACAGGAATCCTGGACATCACGGTGGAGGACTGCGGCCTCTCACGCATCCCCCTGGGCGGGCTGGTTCAAAAGCTACACCAGGCCAACCTGCTCACCCTCTACGACGCGTATCGGGCGGAGATCAGGTCGCGGCGGATGATTTCAACCTGTTAGTGGGGATAGCCACGGCTGCGATCCGGCGGCGTTCGCTCCTGAGGATGCGAACGCCGTCTTCATTTGTTGTGCCTCACCCGCGTTCATCCGCGGCCTGCAACGCAGCCGTCAGCGCGGCATCGCCTGTGACCAGGATCGCGGCACTGCGCGCGTCAACTTCCGCCCGATATCTTGTGTCCGTCAACCCGCGCAAGTTGAGGCGCGCGTTGCGCGCAGCGCCCACCAGCCCGGCGTGCGCCAGCAGCGCGGCGACTGCAGCATCCCCGGCCGCGTTGCGGTTGCCCGACGCTGCGACCTGGGTTGCCAGGGTCAGCGCCTCCGCGCACGCTTCGGCGGTTGCGAGGGGCACGGCCGTCGCTTCGCACAGCGCGGCCTGGCTTGCGGCGTCGCGCGCGGCCGCTTGCGCGGCGGTTTCTTTCGGCAGCCGGTGCGCCGCCATCACGGCAGCATAGGCCTGGCTGTCAGCGTCGGCCAGGGCCAACAACCGGGAGCGGAGCACGTCCGCCCGTTCGCACACCCGGGCCATCTCGGCCTCAACTGCAACGTAGCGCGGCCGGCCCATGGTCAGCCGTGCAATCATGGCGGCCAGCGCCGCCGATAGCGCCCCGGCTAACGCAGTCGCCGCGCCGCCACCCGGTGTGGCGGTGTTGCCGGCCAGGGCCTCCATGAACGCGGCCAGCGATCGATCCGCCAGCTGGGAACTCTCTCCGTGATCGCTCAAGTAAACCCCTCCCAAATGTGAATCCGCGCGCCGATTATAAACCTTCGCTGCCCAACGCACAAGGCTGTGGCGGGCGACCTCGCGCTCCGCTTCACCGATCCTGATGTCGTGCACGTGCAATCCACCCCGCAAGAATGCGGGGCTAGTGCCATTCTGTGATAGAATATCGTGCAATGATGGCTTTGTATATCAGTTAGGAGGGAGCCCAGTGTACCGTCAGAACTATGATCAGACGCCGTGGGGCATGCCAAGTGAGACCGTGTGGCGGCCGCCGACCGATGTCTATGAAACCGACGACAGTGTGGTGGTGGTTATCGAGATCGCCGGCCTCGGCCCGGAGGATTATGAGATCGTGTTACAGGGCCGGACATTGACCGTGAGCGGCGAGCGCCGCGACCCGGCCGAGAAACTGGCCTACCAGCAGATGGAGATCCGCCACGGCAAGTTCCGCACGCAGACGCACCTGCCGTGGGCGTTGGAGAGCTCCGGCCAGACCGCGCTCTACGACAACGGCTTCTTGAAGATCACGTTGCCCAAGGCACAGGTGCGCCGCGTGCCGGTGCGCGCCGCGGGTGAATAGAAGGGGAGATCCATAACCCATGTCATACAACGAACCCGATCAAATGACGATCCCGGCCGAGCTACCGATCCTGCCGCTGCGCGGGGTGGTCGTCTACCCTATGATGTGGCTCCCGCTGACGGTGGGCCAGGAACGATCCATCCGCCTGGTGGATGATGCCCTGGTAGAATCCGCCGATCAGCGGATCATCGGCTTGTTCACTTCGGAGGACGCCGAGGTCGAAGAGCCGAACCCAGAGCAGGTTTACGCCGTCGGCACGGCCGCGCTGGTGCACCGCATGCTGCGCACCCCTGATGGCACGATCCGGCTGATCGTCCAGGGCATCGAACGCATCCGCGTGCGCCGCTATTTGCAGGCCCAGCCCTACCTGCGCGCTGAGGTAGAGGTGATCCCCGATGACGAGGAACCTTCACTGGAGCAAGAGGCACTGATGCGCACCACGTTGGATCTCTTCCGGCGGTTGGTGTCTTTGGTGCCTCACATGCCGGAGGAGCTGGAAACCGCGGCCATCAACGCTTCCAGCCCGCGCCAACTCGCCTACCTGGTTGCGGCCAGTACGCGTATGGAATATGTCCAGGCCCAGGAGATCCTGGAAATCAACCCGGTCACCGCGAAGCTTCAGAAGCTCAACACCATCGTGAGCAAGGAGCTGGAGGTGCTGGAGTTGGGCCGCAAGATCCAGTCGCAGGCCCAGGACGAGATGAGCAAGATGCAGCGCGAATACTACTTGCGCGAGCAGCTCAAGGCGATTCAGAAAGAGTTGGGCGAGGGGGATGAGCAAGAGGCCGAAGTCCAGGAATTCGAGCGGCGCATCGTTGCCGCGGGCATGCCGGAAGAGGCCGAGAAGGAAGCGAAGCGCGAGCTCGATCGTATGCGCAAAATGCCCACCCAGGCCGCGGAATACTCCGTCATTAAGACCTACCTGGATTGGATGGTCAGCCTGCCGTGGCGCGTCACCACCGAAGACAACCTGGATATCGCACACGCCAGGCAGGTGTTGGATGAGGATCACTACGGCCTGGACGAGATCAAAGATCGCATCCTGGAATTTCTGGCCGTGCGCAAGCTGCGGCTGGAGCGTAAAGCGCAGGAGCAGCAGGCCGGCGGCCAGGACGCAGAACCCGCCGAGCCGGTTGATCACATCCGGCGCGAGCGAGAGGGCGTCATCTTGTGCTTCGTCGGTCCGCCCGGCACCGGCAAGACGTCGCTGGGCCAGTCCATCGCCCGCGCCATGGGCCGCAAGTTCATCCGTCTGGCGTTGGGCGGCATCCGCGACGAGGCCGAGGTCCGCGGTTTTCGGCGCACCTACATCGGGTCAATGCCTGGCCGCGTCATTCAAAGCGTCCGCCGTGCGGAGAGCCGCAACCCGGTTTTCATGCTGGATGAGGTGGATAAGTTGGGCCGCGATTTCCGCGGGGATCCCTCATCGGCGCTGCTGGAAGTGCTCGACCCGGAACAGAATGCGGAGTTTCGTGACCATTACCTGGATGTCCCGTTCGATCTGAGCCAGGTGTTCTTCATCACCACGGCAAACTGGCTGGACACTATCCCGCAGCCGCTGTTGGACCGCATGGAGGTGATTCAACTCAGCTCATACACCGAAGAGGAGAAGGTTAAGATCGCCCAGGGCTACCTGGTGCCGCGGCAGATCCGGGAAAACGGCCTGCGCAGCGATGAGGTCCGCTTCGATGAAGCCGCGCTGCGCCGTATCGTGCGCGAGTACACGCGCGAGGCCGGCGTGCGCCACTTGGAGCGCCAGGTGGGCACGGTGTGCCGCAAAGTGGCCACCAGAGTCGCAGAGCGTGGCGATGGGCAGGAGCCTGCAGTGGTCACGCCTGAAAACGTACCTGACTTCCTGGGCCGGCCCAAGTTCCTGCCGGAAGTCGCCGATCGCGTCGAGGTGCCCGGCGTGGCCACCGGCCTGGCCTGGACGCCGGTCGGCGGGGACGTGCTGTTCCTGGAAGCCACACGGATGCCCGGTGGCAAGGGCTTTACCCTCACTGGGCAGCTCGGCGACGTGATGAAGGAGTCGGCGCAGGCAGCCTTGAGCTGGGTGCGCAATAAGGCTGGGCACTACGGCGTCGCGGAGGATTTCTTCACCAAGCACGATATCCACCTGCACATCCCGGCCGGCGCCACGCCCAAGGACGGCCCCAGCGCAGGCGTCACGATGGCCACGGCGCTGGTCAGCCTGCTCACCGGCCGCACGGTGCGCAAGGATGTGGGCATGACCGGCGAGATCACGCTGCGGGGCCAGGTGTTGCCCATCGGCGGCCTCAAGGAGAAGGTGCTGGCAGCCAGCCGCTTCGGCCTCACCACGGTGATCTTGCCCAAGCGTAACGAGGGTGACCTGGAAGATGTGCCTGAGGCGGTGCGCGCCAAGATGACCTTCGTGCTGGCTGAAAAGGTGGAGGATGTGATCGAGTCCGCGCTGAACCCTGCGCCGGTCGAAGAGGAAGCCGCGGGCGCCGACGGTCATGAGGCGCCGGCAACCGATGAAACGGCGGTCGCTGGCTGACAGTCACGCCGCCGGAATCGAGGCTTCAGCCGGTCCCTTGCGTCGATAACCAAGCCGGCTGCGGCCTCGATTCCGGAGCGATTTTCAAGCCAATGGGTGCCGCGTTCTAGCCACGCTGCGCCTGCGGCCAACGTCGTGCGATCAGTGCGATGACCGCGGTGCCGGCCAGCACCAATGCCCCGAAGACCAGGTATAGCCCCTCCCCGCCCACCCTGTCGAGCAGCAGCCCGCCCAGCAAGCCACCCGCGGCCGCGCCGAAGCCGAAGATCATCGAGCTGAAAAGGCCCTGGGCGGTGGCCTTCATCCCCGGTGGCGCGTGTTCGTCGGCGTAGGAAACGCCAGCCGCCCACGCGGCGGGAAAAGTGACGCCGTTCAAGGGCTGAAAGAACAGCACGCCGGCGGGGGACGGGAACGCCGCGCACAGCAGCAGGCGCACGCCCGTGATGACGAGCGCCAACAGCAGCAAGCCGAACGCCTTGAACCGCCGCAGCAGGCGGTCGGCAAAGAAGAACACCGGCAGCTCCGACAGGGTGGAGAGGGTCACGGCGAGGCCCATGGTGGTGGTGCTGGCGTTCAGTTCCTGCATGTAAGGATACAGGTAGGTGTTAATCGAGGCGAAGCCCATGCCGCCGATGAAGGCTAAAGCCAGAAAGATGGCCCATCGGCGATCGGCCAGCAGCGTACGCGCGCCGCTGCGCAGCGATCTGCCGGCTGCGGAGACGCTGAAAGTGAACCTCTGGCCGACGAGGAATGTGAGCAGCATCAGCGCTGCATAGCTCTGGAACGCGATCTTTAGGCCGCCACCCTCCACTAACCGCCCCACGATCGGCGCGGCCAGGCCAAACCCGATGGTGCCGCCCAGGCGCAACCGGCCATAGTTCGCCTTCTGGTCGCCGAGCATGAACATGGTGGCGCTGTCCGCAAAGGCGACGATGGGCGCGGCAAGGCTGTAGTACAGAGCGACAGCCACCGCGACGAAGCCCAATGCTTTTAGGCTTGGTAAGGTCAGCGCCAACGCCGCGGCCCCGCCGATGGCAAGGCTCATCAGCAGCTTATGCCGTCCTGTGGCGTCGGCGACCCCGGTCCAGAGCGGCGCGCTGACCCACGAGATCAGCGGCGACACGCCTGCCAGCAATCCGATCTGCGCGCCGGTGAAGCCCAGGCCCCGGTAATACAACACCATGTAGGGCAGAAAGCACGCCAGGGCTGCGTAGAACAGCAAGTAGAACCAGAACGAGGCAGTCTTGTTCATGACGATGAGATGATACTCTGCCTTGCGTTCTAGGTCAATTTGTGCGTTTTATGTACTCACCATGTCAGTTTGACAAAATACCAAATGTAAACATAATTGTAACTGAAGTACTGTAAGTGCTTCACATAAAGACAACGCGTGCATTATCAAGAAAGGAGTGCATCTACTTTAGTGTCAAATCAAAAAAGAATACGAAGGAGCTTTCGGGCCGTTGAGGGCGATTGGCGGCGGGTGGATCTCCATTTGCACACCCCCGCATCGGCGGACTGGCTGGAGCCGGGCGTCACTTACCTCGAATGGCTGCAGAAGGCGGAGTCGAAGGGCCTCGACATTGTGGCGATCACCGATCACAACACCGTTGAGGGGGTTGCCAGATTACGAGACGAAATTGAGCGTCTCACCTGGTTGGAGGCCAACGACCGGCTACGTCCCCAGGAGCGGCGCGATTTGGATGAGTACCGCCGTATTGGCGACAAGATCCTGGTGTTGCCGGGTTTCGAGTTTACCGCCATGTTCGGCTTCCACATCCTGGCCATCTTCCCGCCCGAAACTACGCTCCGCAAACTAGAGATGCTCCTGCTGCGCCTCAATGTGCCTGAACAGCGCATCGCCGAGGGCAGCACGGAAGTAGGCGCCAGCACTGATGTGTTGACAGCTTACCGCCTCATCCGTGAGGCCGGTGGGCTTGCGATCGCCGCGCACGCCAATAGCACCCACGGTGTGGCACTGCAAGGTCTCAGTTTCGGTGGCCAGACCAAGATTGCGTTCACCCAAGATCCGAATCTTCACGCCTTAGAAGTCACTGACCTGGAGAGCACGTCGCGCCGAGCGACTGCGCGTTTCTTCGATGGCTCCAAGCCCGAGTATCCCCGGCGTATGCACTGCATCCAGGGCTCCGATGCGCATCGTCTGGTGCGCGATCCTAAGGACAAGAATCGCATGGGGATCGGCGACCGGGTTACCGAGGTGCTGTTGCCCGAGGTAAGCTTTGAGGCGCTGAAGGCCGTGTTTGAGGGGGATGACTTCGCTCGCACGCGGCCCTATCGGACGCCGGCCGAGATGCCGTTCGATCATGTGGAAGCGGCCCGCGAACAGGGCAATACCATCGTCCAGGCGTTTCATGAGAGTATGTCGCGCGAGGGCGGACGGCTGCACAAGGTCCTCTGCGACGCCGTAGCGTTCGCGAACACCAGCGGCGGCACCGTTTACGTTGGGGTCAGCGCCACGCGCAAGACCCCGGCGCGCGGCGTGGAGAACGCGGATACGGCGGCCGCTCTGCTGCGCAAGGAGTTGGAGCGGAACATCACCCCCCAGCTTGACGCGCGGGTTGATGTGGTGCAAAGTCGTGGCGTGCCCATCGTGCGCATCATGGTGCCCAACGGGCCGGATAAGCCCTACGCCATGGGCCAGACGCGCATCTACGTGCGTCAAGAGGGGGAGACCAACGAGGCCGTTCGCGATGAGTTGGTGCAGCTTGTGTTAGCCGGCCGCGACCTGACCGCGTCCCCAGCGCCGGCCGCCCCGACCATCTCTGGCCCGGCCGCGGTCCACCCGCCGCAGCCGGCCGCCGAGCCGGTGCAGCCGGCCGCTCTGCCGGCCGAGCAGCACCCCGGCATCCAACTTGCGCCCATGCCTGCGGCTGAAGGCTTGGCCTTGCCGGCTGTCGGCGTCGAGATCGTAGCGATGGAAGAGCGCAAAGGCAGCCGCTACTTTACCATCCGCGATCTGCGCAACAACAACGTTGTGCAAAACGTGACCATGCAGTCGGCGCGGAAGCTATGGAGCTACGCGATCAGCCAGCACCTGACCAACCCTGTGGACCCGGCGACGGTGACGTGGCACGGCGACTTCGGGTTGTGGCAGTCAGCGCGACGCGCCAAGAAGATGCGTTATGACTTGGCCCTCCGCCAGCCGGATGGTACGGTCCGGGTCTTCTATGGTGTCACGGCCGATGGCATGAGCGGCCCCTGGGCCCAGTTCCTGCAAGCTGAAGACAGGGGCGAGGGAGAAAGCGGGATCGAGATCGAGTTCGCTTTGGAGCCTGGACCTGCTTTGGAACAGCAGGCCGAGTGGGAGGCCGCGTTGGCCGCCCTCGCTGAGCCGGAAACACCGGTTGAGGCCGAGCCGCAAGCGGCCCCTCAGGTCGTTGCAAGCGTCACGGGCGAGCCGGGCGCCGGGCCTGCGCCCAAGCGGCGCAGCCGTCGTCCGCGCAGCAAGGCCAAAGTCGACGTGGAGGCCGTTGACCATGCAGGGGCTCCGGGTGAGCCGCAACCCGGTGCGGTGGCGACAGCGGAACCCGGGGCCGTGGTTGTGAATCAGGCGGCGCCTGCGGCGGAAGTGGAAAGCGCGTCTGCGCCGGAGGTTGCGCCTGTGGTTGAGTCCGCCCCTGTGGCCAAGCCCAAGGCTCGCAGCGGCCGCTCGCGCGCTAAAAAAGCACCTGCCGCGGACGTGAAGCCGGCAGCGGCCGAAGCCATCGCACCCGCCACGGTCGAGGCCGTGCCGTCGGATGGCGTGGCGTCCGCGGCAGAACCGAAGCCGCGTTCGCGGGCGCGCAGCCGCAAGCCAAAAGCGGCTGCCGAACCTGTGCGCGACGACGCACCAGCCATGGAGGCGCAGGGCTGAGCGGCTGCTTGCCCCACCTCACCGCGTAAGACAGTGCAACGGCGGAGGCTACATCGGGTGACGTAGCCTCCGCCGCGATCTAAGGCCGGCCCCCTCCTGCGGTCCTGAGCAGTAGCGCCGCAACAGGTCGCCAGGCTCGGATTACGTCGGCACCACGTAGAAGATCAGGAATATCGCGACCCCGAACAACACCACGTCCAGCAACAAGGCCCGATCTTTCAGCACTACCACATCCGGCGGTTCGATCTCGCCTTTCACGTGGATGAGGTACAGGTAGCGGAACAGGCCGTACAGCACGAACGGGATCGTCAGCATCATCAGGTGGTTGGGCGGCAGGTTGGGCGCGGAGAAGGTGTAGAACGCGTAAGCCATCACCGTGCTGGCGCTGACCAGTGAGAGCATTTCGTCCACGAAGCGGAGGTTATACTCGGATAGAATGGCGCGCGCGTTGACTGAATTCTCCTGCAATAGGACGATCTCCTGGCGGCGCTTGCCCAGCCCCAGGAACAACGCAAGCAATACCATGCAGACATAGATCCACGGCGAGAAGCGCGTCACCTCAACGACCGCCACGCCCGCCCCCACGCGCAACACGAACCCCGCGGCGATGGTCAGCACGTCCACGATCACGATGTTTTTGAGCCAGAACGAGTAGGCGACCATTAATACCAGATAGCCATAGAGGATCAGCGCCAGCCCGCGGTTTGCCCAGAGCGCGAGCGGCAGTGACGCCAGCGTGATCACCGCTGCGGCAACGATAGCAAAGCGCGTGTTCAATGCGCCGGACGCCAGTGGCCGTCCGCGCTTCTTCGGGTGTTGCCGGTCTTTCTCCAGGTCTACCAGGTCGTTGATGATGTACACGACGCCGGAGATCAGGCAGAACAGCACGAAGGTCACCAGTGTGCGCAAAAACGGGTCGGCTTGAAAGAGCTTGACGTCGAACAGCAGCGCAGCCCAAACGAAGACGTTCTTCGTCCACTGTTTTGGACGCATGGTCTTCAGCAATAGGGCCAACTGGCGCGGAGCCGTGACCGGCGTAAATGGCGCTTGGGTGGTGTCGGTCATTTTTCGTAACAATCCTCGGCGGAGATGATACCGTAGGAGCAACTTGAAGTCAACTTACCTTTGACATGTTGCCGCCCACGCGCTAAAATGACGGCCATGTCTCCCACCGCACCTGAACAGCCCCGGCAACCCAGGCCGCGCAAAGTGCGCCTGGATGAGCTGCTGTTGGCCCGTGGTCTGGTCGAGAGCCGGAGCCAGGCCCAACGGCTGATTCTCGCCGGTCAGGTCTGGCTGGGTGAGCGCGTGCTGGACAAGGCTGGTCAGTCGGTGCCCGAAGATGCTGAGGTGCGCGTCGCAACAGGGCTGCGCTACGTCAGCCGCGGCGGCTTGAAGCTGGAGGCCGCGCTGGACGCTTTCGCCGTCAGCCCGACGGGGTGGGTCTGCGCCGACATCGGCGCGTCTACTGGTGGATTTACCGACTGCCTGTTGCAGCGGGGCGCCGCGCGAGTCTACGCCATTGATGTGGGGTACGGCCAGCTGGCGTGGACGTTGCGACAGGATCGGCGTGTGATATCCATCGAGCGCGCCAATATCCGCTACCTGGATCCGCTGCCTGAGCCCGTGCAGTTGACGGTTATTGACGTGTCATTCATCGGGCTGGGTCTGGTGTTCCCGCGCGTGGTGCAATTATTGGCCTCGGACGGACAGGTTATCGCCCTGGTCAAGCCCCAATTTGAGGTAGGCAAGGGGCTGGTGGGCAAGGGCGGGGTCGTGCGCGATCCGGTGTTGCATCGCGCCGCTATCAAGAAGGCGCTGGCCGAGGCAGCCGACGCAGGCCTGACGCCGGCAGGCCTCATCCGGTCGCCTATCATCGGCCCGGCCGGCAATGTGGAGTTCCTGGCGTGGCTGCGCCTGCACGGCGCAGCGCGCGACGCGGCCGAGGTTGAGGCGTGGATTAAAGATTTGATTCCGGTTACGTTGGGGGCATCCGTATCATGTTGAATCTATCCCCTGCTCGTCGCAACCGTCTCATCCTGGTCGCTGCACTGACCCTGACCGTCGTCCTGACGCTGTGGGTCGCGCGCGGCGCGCTCTTCCCCTACATTGTCGCGCTGGTGTTAGCCTACCTGATGCTGCCCCTGGTGAACCTGCTGGAGCGCCTGTTTCTGCGGCGGGTCAAGGCCGGCGCGCGCTGGCCGCGGCGGGTCGCCATCCTCTTGGTCTATCTCTTGTCGATCGGCCTTGTGGTGGGCTTCTTTGTGTTGGTAGTACCGGTGGTGGGGGAGCAGTTCGAGGTGTTGTGGGCCAGCCGCGATGATCTGATCACGGGCGCTGAACGCCTGGGCCGGAACCTCCTGGCGTGGTACGAGGAAAACATCCCGCCGAACTTCCAGGCCCAGGTGGAGGAGGCGCTGCAGCAGGCCAGCGGCGCTGTGGCCAGAGCCGTGCAGACCGGCATCACCCGCACCTTCAGCGTGGTGACAGGCACGGTGAGCTTCTTGATCGGCTTCTTTGTGGTGCCCTTCTGGCTTTTTTACGTGCTGCAGGATCAGGCGGAGGTGACGCGCAGGGTCTTTTCGTTGGCCCCGAGCCGCATGCGCGCTGACCTCATGAACATCGTTCGTATCCTGGACAACATCCTGAGCGCCTACTTGCGCGGTCAGCTGTTGCTGTGCGTCTTTATCGGGGTGATGGTCACGGTGAGTTTGTCTTTGTTGGGGGTGCGTTTTGCAGCGCTGCTGGGCCTGATCGCCGGGGTCTTCGAGATACTGCCGTTCATCGGCCCGTTCATCGGCCTGGTGCCCGCCGTGCTGGTGGCGACGATCCAGTCGCCGCTGTTGGGGCTGTGGACGCTGATCGTGTTTCTGGCCATTCAGCAGTTGGAGAACGTCGTCCTGGTGCCCCGCATCTCCGGCAAGGCGGTGGAGCTTCACCCCGCGCTCATCATGTTGGTGATCGTGATCGGCAACCAGTTGGCGGGACTCTGGGGCATGCTGCTGGCCGTGCCGGTGACCGCGATGTTCCGGGATGTGTTTAAATACCTGTACCTGCGTCTGAAGGATGAGCCGGTGAGCCCGAAGGAAGCGATGGCACAGCTGGGCCGCACGCCGTTCCAGCTTGATGTGTGAAGTCCCGGCTTGTGCGAGGCCGTTGCGGGTTCGAGGCTTCAGCCGGTCACGCTTCAGCCGGTCACATCGTCAGTTGAGGTGGCGCGTACCCCTACAGCGGCCAAGGCAGCGCGCAGATCCGCCTCAGCCACATCTAATAGGGCGGTCGCTTCTGTTGCCGTCGCCCCGCGCGCGGCCAGCGTGACGAAGTCCGCGATCCCGCTCCCGTAGACCTGTGCCCTCGATTTGACATAAACTTCTGGGTGCCGCGCTGCGACTCCGTCTACTGCTGGGGCCAGGATGGACTCGTCCCAGCAGTCGGTGGGCACGGTGCGCTCGGCGTAGGCGCCGCCGCTCAATACGGCCGCCAGCCGGGGCCAAAGCGCGTTCTGAAAGATGTCTTTCATCTCGGCGGGGACGCCGGGCAGGCAGGCAATGAGGATGCCCGCCTCGGTCATCAGCACGCCGGGCGCCGCGCCGACGGTGTTGGCTAGGGGTTCGGCGCCTGCGGGCAGCCGCGCCATCTTGGCCCGTGCCGGGGTCACTTCGGCTGTGGTGACGTGGCCCCGCGCATACAGCAGCGCATAGAGTTGGCGTATCATGGCATAGGCCGCGGGGTCCTCTTGCAGGGGGCGATCGAGTGCTCGGGCAATCGCGGCCAGGGTCAGGTCATCAGCCGTAGGTCCCAGGCCGCCGCAAGTGAGGATCAACGCGGGCCGGCGAAGCAGCGCGGCCCGCAGCGCGTCGCCGATGACGTCTGGTATATCGGGCAGCACGGTGATGCGCACGACGCGCGCGCCCTGCTGCCCGAACTGCTGGCACAGCCAGTGCGAATTGGTGTCGAGCACATCGCCGGCCAGCACCTCGTTGCCGATGGTCAGGAGCTCGACCGTGGGGCTGATCATGAGCGCCGGTTCAGTCCTGGAGCGCGGGGCGCAGGCCCATGTAGATTTGGCCGCCTGCCAGGGTGCGCAAAATGGTGTCAGGGCTGACCCAGGTGACCTGCCTGGCCAGCTCGCCCGGTGTCAGCGGCTGGTTGCCGTTCAGCAAGAAGATGCGGAAGACGTTGGTGATGATGGAGTTGCCGCTGCTGATAAATTCCGGCTTCTGCGAGCAGTCGCTGCGCAAGGTCTGCAAAAGTGCATCGGTGCGTGTGACCTCGGCGGTTGCGGGGTCGACCCAGTCTACGGCTTCCAGGTTGCGGTGATCGGGGAAGCGGGCCTGGCAGTCACGGCACAGTTGGCCGCGCACGGCCACGCGCAGATCCTTGCCGCTGTTCTGCCACCAGTCATGGTCAATATGAAACTTAGTTTCCAGGGACGGACGTTTCCAGGCTGCCATGGGCTTCTCCTCTGCTATACCACAAGCCGGAAGATCTGTGGATCGACTTCTTCCAGGCGTGGATCTGAGGCCAGGGCCACAAAAATCGGCTCGGGCGGGCAGCGCCGGACGACGTTTATCGCGCTGTAGACCGTCTTGGCGTGAACGGTGGTGCTTAGGCCGGCCAGATCGGTGAAAACCTCGAAGACGAGCTCGGTCAGTGGCATCTGTGCATAGAGCGGTGTGCTGCGCAGCCCCAGGATCTCTTCGCCCCGATCATCGCCGATGATCATCAGTTCGTCGTATTCGCACGCGACCTCCTGTTTGCGGACCTGGATATCCAGCAGGTGGCCGTCCGTGACCTGGGCCCAGCGAGTCCACTCCCGGCGCATACGTTTGGGCCGGAAATCGACAACCACTTCACCTGAGTCATCTCGGCGTTCCAATGTGATGTACACGCCCGCCGGCAGCTTATGCTTATCGAACATGGGACGCAGCCCGGCGATGTAACGCCCCGAATGGTTAGTCCAGGCCGAGAATCGGTTCCCCCAGCGGCCATCAATCAACGTCACCAGCGTTCGCTCACCATAGCCTCTCGGGAAGAAGGGGCGGGTGTGCCGGTTAAGCGGCAGCGTGCCTGAGGCCAGATGCGGGTAGGTGAGCAGTATGGTGGTGGTGGTCAGGCCTGCACGGCTCTCAGGCTCGACGCCTAGGTCCTCCGACCACTCGTCGTCCAACTCCCAGGCCAGCCTGGCGAGATCGGGCGGCAGTGCGGCCGGGTCATAGGGGTGAGGCGTATAGCGCAACGGCAACGGGATCTCTAGCGCCTCGGCTGGGGCCAGGCGGCGCAGATACCAGCGCCGTTCCTCGCCCGCGCCGACCTGGTCGAATCGGCCATCGGCGCTGAGCGCGCTTTGCAGCGAAAACGCTAGGATTTCGGGCGCGATCTCTGCCGGCAGGTCCATTTCTTTCAGGAGGCCCTGGGTGCTGAGCGCGTCGCCGCCCATCTCAATCAGCGCTTCAGCGATGTTCAGGTGCCCGATGTGAATCTCGGCCAACAGATCGCTGTGGAGCCAGCGATCTTCGAAGATCGCGAAGGCCGGCTCCTTACGCAGCGCGTCAGCCAGCGCATCCGGCACATCGCGCGCGATGGTGGCCAGCAATTTCTCCGGGCTGGCTGCTGCGGCTGCCACTAGCAGATCGGGGATGTCCGCGTTCAGCTTGTGCGTCGTGTTCAGCCGCGCGGCAAAGCTGCGTTGACGACGGTTGGGCCCGAAATCTACCGTGATGACGTCGAAATCGCCGTGCTCTGGGTTCTCTCCTGCGCGTAGGGCGGTGACTTCGCCCAGGCGGAAATCGAACGCGGGAAAGATGATCCTGTCGCCGATCGCGAAGCTCTTCTTGGGCTGGTACAGCACACCACGGGCCAGCTCGGCCCGCAGATCCGCCTCTTCGCGGCGACAGCGTTCTGTTACTAACGCCGTTGCCAGCTCGCGCGTGCTTAAGGGGCGTCCAAGGTCCAGCAACTGATTGCGCAAGAACTCAATGTCGGCCGAGGTTAGTGAGAAGGTTTGCCAGTATTCTGGGGTCTGCGTTTTGCGTTGAATCACGCGATGGATCTCCTAACATAGGCAAAAAAGGCCTGCAACTGACAGGCGATGAATGAGTATACCAAAGAACGACAAGGGCGCAAAATCGCAGCCTGGCAACTGCAACCCGTGACCGCTCACAGCTCCTCGCTCAGCTCGGCCTGCCAGCTTGAGTCCGCGGGCGCATCGGGCTCCTCCGCGATCAACGCCAGCGCGTCATCGGCCCAGGCTTCTGGCACCTGCACCGCCACCAGCCCCAAACCATCCACGGTGAGGCCAAGCACCGGGCCAGCCGATTCATAGCGCAGCAGCGCAGGCACTCCGGCCGCCTCCAACTTCGCCTTGATCACCTCGGCAGGCAATAGGCCCTGGCATTGGTAGATAGTGACAAGATGTTGATCAGACATGATGGCATTCTCCTCTGCTTTTAGCATAGCATACCACAGGATCGATGTCGCGTCACGTTTTTCAACTTCACCCTCTTTTGGCCGATTTGACACCCGATCAGATATTGTGGATAATGTAAAAAGGCTAAAGGGTTTTGCTGGCACCATAAGCGCTATTTCTTCACCATCCCTGAAAGGAGAAGGTACTATGCGACGTCTAACTCTCGGAATTGTTGTGCTATTGCTGTTGATGGTTGCCCCCACCGCGCTGGCCTGGGATCGGGCAGAGGGTTGCACGACTGATGCCTACGGCGCTCCGTGGACTCATGGCGGCACCGTGACTTGTCGGCAGACTTTCCAGCCGTACATCGTGGTTGGCTCCGGTGAACTGGATGCCAATGGTTGCTTCAGCGTCTACATCGGCAACGGTCGTGAAGTTGATTGCACTATTGATTTCAATCCGGGGCCGAGTGGTGATCCGGCGGACGGGCATTGTGTCGTTCCAACCGACAGCAGCTATACACCTGCACCATGGCCCTGTGATCCTATCAGCACCGGCACCGGCCCGAACGTTGTCTCCCTGGCTGGTTTCGGCGCAGCGGCGATGCCGGCAGGCACGGCGGCCTTGGGCTTGGCGGCTCTCGCAGGCCTGGCTGCAGCCTGGAAGCGGCGCCGCTGATCGGTCACCTTCTGACTGGCTAGTTTCCGCATTGGTATAACCCGAACGGATGAGATCATCGGTTCGGGTTATTCTGTTGGAGAATGTACGTGCGACAAGTGACGATCGCTGCCATTGTGGGCTTGTTGTTGCTTTCGGCCCCAACTGCCCTGGCCTGGGATCGGGTGTTGGGTTGTGCCGTGGATGTGAATGGAGCGCCCTGGGGCTGGGGCGGGACGGTGATCTGCCGCGAGCGGGACACCGCGACCGTGGTCGGTTCCGGCACGCTAGATACGGTCGGCTGCTTTGAGATCTACATCAACACGACTGCGCAGATGCTATGCACCGTGAACTACGATCCGGGTCCTTCTGGTGATCCGCTTAACAGTCAATGCGCGGTGGCAGCAGATCCCGATGAGACGCCCTTTCCGTGGGATTGTGGCACGTTCGATACCAGCACTGGCCCCAATGCACTCTCGTTAACTGGTTTTGGAGCGGCCAGCTTGCCGTTCGCTGCGGTTGCCATCGGCCTGGTGCTGATGGCCGGTGTAGCCGCAGCGCGGAGAAGGTGGGGCTAGATAGTTCCAGAAACAGCGAGTCCAGGTTCAAAGAACAACATTGGCTCGAACGGATGGCGCCATCCGTTCGAGCCAATGTCTTTTTCCGGGCCACGTTGCCCGGTTCGGGGATATGCGCTCCGTTAGTGGCGACGTATTGGCTGTGGCGTTGGTGCTGAACTTGCGTGCTCGACTGAGTCAAAGCGCACCTGAGATAGGTTCGCTCCTGTCAGGTTTGCGCCGCCGAGTTTCGCATCCGTCAGGATTGCATCGCGCAAGTCCGCGCCGGTCAGGTCGGCCTGGTTCAGGCACGCGCCCGTCAGGTTGGCCCCGCGCAGGTTTGCGCCCGCCAGGCGTGCGCCGGCCAGGTTGGCCCACGTCAGGTTGGCCGCGCTCAAATCGGTGTGCCCGCCGTGGAGATTGGCGCGGCTGAGGTTTGCACCTGTCAAGGCTGCCCTGCTCAGACACGCGCCCGACAGATCTGCCTGCCCCAAGTCAGCGCCGGCCAGGTTGGCGCGGCTCAGGTCCGCGCCCGCGAGATCGGCGCCACTGAGCCGGGCGGAAAACAGGCTGACGCGGCTCAGGTGCGCGCCGTGGAGCTTGGCGCCCATAAGCCGTGAGTAGGCGAGCTTAGCCCCTGTGAAGTTGCGTTCACCAGCACGATAGCGGCGAATCAGTTCGTTCTCGTCCATATGCACCTTTTCTGTTAAGAGCGACTAGGTCCTGCAATGCACACAACAGATCAATCTGCACAATAAACGCAGAGGTGCGGATTTTGATACGATTAAAAAGGACTATTAAAGGATGATGTTTAGGGGATGATATTGTAGTGATAGGTTGCCACGTGGCAAGAGGTGCAGTCCGTGACAAGCGCGGCCGCGTAGCCGGGCCAGGGCATCAGTGCCTGCATATGCCACTGACCAGCCTCGTGAGGGTCATCGTTGATAGCCAGGAGGACGGCCGGCGCGCCGGGGGTCAGGGAGACGGCGAAACGGTCAAGGGGCAGCGATAGGCCTTCGCCCCGAGCCTTCACAAACGCTTCCTTCCGGGTCCAGCAATTGAAGAAGGCCTCTGCCTGGGCTTCTGAGGGGAGATGGCGCAAGGCTGTCACTTCTGATGGTGCAAAGAAACGTTCGGCAATGTGCTGCTCGGCCAACTCGGGTCGAATCCGTTCGATATCAATCCCCAGGGCACAGTCTCTCCCAACGGCCACCAGCGCTACGTCGTGTGAATGCGACATATTGAACGCCAGCAGTTTGGGGTCCGGCTGCGGTGGCTCCTGGATGAACGGTTTGCCGAAGCGGGTATAGCCGAAGGCGAGGTCGACCGGCCGGACGTCCAGGTAACGGCTGAGGATGACGCGCAGGGCGCTGTGCGCGGCGATGAATCGGGCGCGGTCATGTGGGAAGTGAAATCGCCCCGCACGGGCGCGTTCATCAGGGTCTAGCTGCGCAACGTGGCGCGTCAAGTCGTTTGGCGTAGGATCTAGCCTGATGCGCCAGATGTGGATTTCTTTCTCAGCAAGGCGCACCGGATCAGCAGGTGAGATCCAGTGCGCGGCGGTATCTTGCATAGTGATTAAGGAGACGCGGGGCGCTGGTGGTCACATCTCTCCGACGCGACCACCAACCTGTGCCTAGTCCTTGACTTTTTCAAGCCCCGTCCATCTGCTTGCGCAGGCTAAGCGGCCGCATGTCGGTCCAGACCTCCTTGATGTACGCCAGGCACTCGGCCTTTGGCCCGCTCTTGCCGCCATCGCGCCAGCCTGCTGGAATCTCCCGATCCACGGGCCAGATGGAGTACTGCTCCTCCTCATTGATTACCACACGGTAAACGGTTGTGTCTTCACGTTCGTCCCAAGCCATGTTGCCTCCTTGTGATGTGAGGATGCCCGCCGGCATCCTGTTGGATGTGTTTATGCGATGAGCTCATGCAGGCGGCACAGGTCTGCTTTCAGCTCAGCTATCAGTTGTGAGTTGGGAATTCTCCAATCAATCCCCGGCATGAAGGTAATGACGATCTTATCCGCCCAGATCTGATAGTGCAGGGCGAAATGGCGGACGTAGGGCAAGCGCACCCCTGGCCGGCCAACCAGTGGGACTGCGGGCTGGAGGAGCGGATGCGAGACGATGATGTCGCGACTGCTTTGCGTACCACCGCCCAGCCGATAGAGCAGCATGGCGCGCAAGACGAACACCGTAGAGGTATACGTGCGCGCGAAACCGCGCCTGGAGTACAACAACAGGCCGATGATATCCTCCAGCGGTAGCCGGCTGCGCTCGATACGGCAGCGCTCTGCCTGCGCCGCGATGGCGGCGTGCAGAAGCGCCCGCGCCGCATCGCGGTTGGCCAGCCCCGCCGCCATATAGTCAACAAATGCTTGCACCTCGGGTGTCGTCACTGTGGCTGTTGTGAGATCCATGCAGCGATAGCGCGACATGGTCAGAAATTGCGTGATCTGCACCGGCTCGCGGCACAGGCGGGCGCTGGTCATCTGCAGTGCCAGGACGAAGGCCGGGATCGCATCAATGCCGTGCGCCGCGAAGAACTCGCTTCCCACGCCCTCTACGATGAAAGTCGCCGCCTGCTGATCCAACAGGGGTGCCAGATCTACCTGAGCCTGGCGTATGTGCGCTGGCTTGATGCGCCATTCCAGTTCGGAGAGCGGCCTCAGGTTCAGTCGCGCGGTTCGCCCCACCTGATTTAGATCGCAGGCGGCGGCGCGCTGCTGGAGTTCGGCCCCGCCGCGCATCATCACATTGCCATCCAGGTAGGTGTTGAAATTGCAGATGGCGCAGGCCATTGCGTTGCCGGTGACGACTAGTTGCAAGCTGGCATGCCACCACCGGTTTGCTGGTCGTCCGGCGTGGGCGTGATGCATGGCCTCAGCCAGCGTGGCCGGTGTATCGTCCAGATCCAGGCACAGGGTCATGAAGCTATGACGCAGCGCTTCCAGGGCGGCGCGGTTCGTGGCGTCCTTGCCGAGCTCTGGAAAGATCTTGCACTGGGTCACGTGGCGCGCACAGGTCAACAGGCCTGGCGCCATCGCGTCGTCTGCTGGTCCCTGCGCATGGGACATCTCAACAATTGCCTGCAACCCCTCGATGATCTGGGCTACTGTCGCCTCCCCGCCCGGCAGACCGACATCGAGCAGGTAAATGCGGTTCCGCACCAGGACCGTGACCTGGTTGAGACCGGTGCTCTTGAAGATACGCGGGCGCCGGCTATCTACGATCAAGGTTGTGGCAAAGAGGTTCGGGTATTGCCCCATTTCCAGGGCCTGGCCGCGATAACTGTCGGGCGGCAGCCGGCCCGCGTGCAAATCCGCATGGAAGGTCCGCGCGGCATGCAGCAGTGTGGCAGCCCGCTCCAGGGGTGTCACCGCCCTGGGATCATCCTCAAGCGCGACGGTGGCCGACACCAACGGGGCAAAGAGCCATGCGCCGCGCTGGTCGCAGCGGCGCATGAGCTGCTCTTGTTCCGCAGGGAGACGTCGCAGGAACCGCGTGAAGCCGGTCAGCGCCAGCGCAGCCTTGGAGATGCGATAGGCCGCCGTGCCGGGCGGCATTCCGTGGTCGGTCAGCAGCGCGTCGATATCGTCCGGTCCCGGCAGCGGAACCAGCGGCGGCTTGGGATAGGCCGCGATCTGCTCATAAATGTCACGGGTGCGTTCGCCAACATCCATGCTTCACTGCTTCCGTCAGCGATTGTGCGCCAGCGACGCATCCAGATCGCGCGCCAGCGCCTGCAACAGGTAGTGGCGCGCGGTATTCAAGTAAAAATGATCACCGGGAAACATGCGCAGGCTGAATGCGCCGGCGGTGCGTTGGCTCCACCCCTGAAGCTCCTCACGGTTGACGTAATCATCACCCAGGCCGCTGTAGGCCGAGATGGAGCAGGCCAGCGGCGGCTCCGCGCGGTAGACATAGGTCTCGCACACGGCGAAATCGGCGCGCAGGATAGGGGTCAGCAGTTGGAGCAGCTCCGCGTGCCGCAGCACCTCTTCTGGCGTACCGTTGAGCTCCCGCAGCTTCTGGACAAACTGAGCATCGGGGAGCTGGTGCAGGGGTGGGTTGCGATCCGGCAGGTGCGGCGCGCCGTGGCCCGACACGAACAGATGCACCGGGCTGCGCCCCTGCTGCCTGAGCAGGCACGCCAACTCATAGCTGAGCAGCGCGCCCATGCTGTGGCCGAAAAACGCGAACGGCTTGTCGAAGTAGGGCGCCAGCCCATCGGCCAGCGCGGCTACCAGCGGCCCCAGGCGGTCGTGCAGCGGTTCGGCGAGGCGCGTGCCGTGGCCCGGGAGCTGCACGGGGCAGACCTCGATGGTGGCGGGCAGGATATCGGCCCACGGGTAGAACACGGACGCGGCCGCGCCGGAGTAGGGGAAACAAAACAGGCGCACCCGGGCCGCCGGGTTCGGCCGCGGGATGGACAGCCAGGTGTTGTTTGGCGGTAACGTTGTCATGCTCATAAGTATACCGATGAGAACAGGTTTTGTCGAAAAGACCACTTCTCGACTGGCGCTTGTTCGCCTTCATGCAAGAGCCCGGCTGAAGCCTCGACTCCGGAGTCTTAAGCCCAAATTCCTACAAGCGTTGCGAAATCAGGGTGGATATCCCCATGCGGCAAAGCATGCCCCTGCAGCCGCGGTGATGCGCTGGCGAAGCGGTTCGGGCAGCGCTTCGTGAACGTTCTTTTGGTAGTCGGATAACGACTCCACGTAGCGCTGTAGTGTTGGGCGCATGTCGGTGAAGCCCGGCAGGTTCAGCGTTTCATAGATTCGCGCCACCGTGCCTATCATGTCGCGTTCCACATCTTCGTATGCGATTTCGACGTACCGCCCGGGGGGGATCAGCGCGCGATCCTCAAAGAACGCCGTGTACATCGCCCGGTAACGACGCAGGATCCCCTCATCGTGGCCGCCGGGCGGCGGCTGCTGGAGATACGCTTCCGGCACTGCCCTGGCAAAGAGGCGCTGCGTCGAGCGGAAGACCGTGTACGGGTCGCGGTGGATGTGAATGAACCGCGCATCGGGGAACAGGCGCAGCAGGTGGCGCACCCGCGCGGTATGCTGGGGTGACTTGAGCAGCAGTCGCCTGTTGTACCGATACGTCAGCTTGCGCATGAACAGCACCAGTGCGTCCTCCCAGCGTCGCCGATCGGCTTCGGGCGCATCCCGGAAGGTCAGGTAACGGTCATAGTGGGCTTCGCGGCGCGGGAAGAGCCAGCCGATCAGCGGCGAGCGCTGACTGAGCACCGCCAGCGCGGCCTCGTCTTCGCCGGGGCTGCGGAAGGTGATCTGCACGTTATCCATGGGCCGGCCGTGCGCCTCGGCGTCGCGCAGCGCGGTTTCGATCATCTCCTCGCGCACCAGCATGGTCAGGGGATGGGTGGTCTGAAACAGGTTGGGATAGGCGAACTGCGGGTCGTTGATCAGCAGGTTGTGCAGCAGGGTGGTGCCGCTGCGCCAATGCCCCAGGATGAAGACCGGCGCCTCGACCTTGGTAGCTGCGATCTGCGCACCGTAGCGCCGGTTTTCGCGCCGGCGGCCGAGCGAATTCAGCAGGCTCATCTGGGTCACCGTCCACCACCGATCACGATAGCCCCAGTCAACTGTAAAGCGGTTTTCGGTCAGCAGTTTGATCCACGCGGTGAATGAGAAACCGATCAGTGTGTCCATCGCTCTGCCTTGCGCCGTTATCCGGCGCCCTCCGGGAGTGGTTGTACGCGCGGTTCCGGCTGCGGGTCCGTGGCCAGGAATGTGCGCACATCACGGTTGGCGGCCAGCACCGCGGAGATGGCAAACAGCGCCAACGCACTGACGGCAAAGATCAGCGGAATGCGCTTGCCGGTGAGGTCGGCCACGATGCCGGACAGGCCGGTGCCGATGGGTGTCACGCTGCCGGCGATGGTGCTCAGCAAGCCGAAGACGCGCCCGCGCATTTCAGTGGGCGTGCCCAACTGCAGCAGTGTCGTGATGTTGACCGTCACGAAGCCGCCGCTCAGGCCGGCCAGGGCCGCCACGACCAGCGCGACCCATGGCTGGCGCACCGGGGCCAACAGCCCGTAGAAGACCGCATCGAGCAGCATCACCAGGATCAGCGCAGTGGCGCGGCGCTGCCCACGCAGCCGGGCGACGCCGGCCAGGACGAAGCCCAGCAGCGAGCCAACGCCGAAGGCCGCCAAGATGAAGCCATACCAGTCCACCGGCGCCCGAAGACGCCCCTCAACATAGAACGGGAGCAGGACGACGAAGGGGGTGGCGAAGAAGCTGCTGGCGGCCGAAAACAAGACCAACGCCTTCAGGCCGGGGTTGCGCCAGATGTAGCGCAGCCCTTCAGCCAGATCTGTTTTGAAACTGATCAGCACCGCCTTCAGTTTCTGCGGTTCCCGGCGCGTGGGCGGCGGGATACGGACGAAGCTTTCTGTGGTGGCCGAGAACAGGAAGGTGAGGCCGTTGAAGATGAACATGAACGGCGCGCCGATGAGCCGGAACACGGTGCCGCCCAGCCCCTGGCCGATAAAGAGCGTGATCTGGGCCGATATCTGGCCCATGGAGTTGGCCCCGGGCAACTGGTTCGCCGGCACGATGTCGGGGATGGCGGCCGAGATGGCAGGGCCAAAGAACGCGCCCAGTGTCCCCAACACCAGCGAGACCACGAACAGCCCCACCAACCCGACATTGGTGTTCTGCGGATACAACAGCAAAAGCACGCCGAGCCCCAGGGTGATCACGCCGCTGAGGAGGTCGCTCATGACGATGATGGTGCGCCGGGATACGCGATCGGCGACCGCGCCGCCGATGGGGCTGAGCAGCAGGCCGGGCAGCGATGACACCGCCAGCAACACGCCCATCAACGACGCCGAGCCGGTGGCCTGCACGATCCACAGCACCATAGCCATGCTGAAGGCCTGCCGGCCCAGGCGGCTGATGAACTGCGCCTGCCATAGGATGGTGAAATTGCGATTCCAGAGCCGATTCGGCTTATCCAAGGATGCCTCCGCTGAGTTGTTGTTGACAGTGGACGACAATGCTGCGCAGTTCGTGCAGATAGGCTTCTGCCAGCCGCTCGATCGTGCTGCGCTCGAACAGCTCCGGGCTGTACAGCCAACGCACATCCATGCCGCCGTCGGTGACGACGCAGACCAGGTAGAGCAGCGCGCTGCGGGGCGCATCGGGCGCTTGTTCGGGGCCCGGTGCTTCCGGTGCAACGCCCAGGAAGGCCCACGCCTCCGGATCAGCGTCTTCGGCTGCGGACTCGTCTGCGCTATCCGTATCCGGGATGAAGGGATTGAACTGGCCCAGGTAGTTGAAGTTCACTTGCGGCGCGGGAGCGGCCGCCAGTGCCGCCCGTAGCGCGGGGTCGGGCGCGAGATAGCGCAGGATGCCGTAGCCGATGCCGTGGTTCGGCACGCGGCGGAGCTGCGCCTTGATGGCCCGGATCTGGGCGCCCAGGGGTTCAGGGCGCTTGGCTTCCGGTGACTCGTCAACTGAGCCGCCCAAATCAAGCAGCACGGGGAAGACGCTGGTGAACCAACCGACCGTGCGCGAAACGTCTACGTCGGGGAAGAGGTCCTCGCGGCCGTGGCCCTCCATCTCCACCAGGAGCCGAGGAGAGCCGGTCCAGGCCGCGAAGGTTCGCGCCAGGGCCGTCAGCAGGAGGTCGTTGATCTGGGTGCCGTAGGCCGCGGGCGCTTCTTGCAGTAGCGCCTGCGTCTCGTCCGCATCCAGGGATAGGGTGACGTCATCCGTGGCGCCGTAGGTGTTCCGGCCGCCGGGATGGTCCACCGGCGCCGCCGCAACCGGTTGCGCTGCCAGGTCGCGCCAGTAGGGCGCCTCGGCCAGGGCCGCGGGTGAGCTGGCGTATTCTACCAGGCGGGCGGCCCAATCCCGGTAGGCTGTGGTCTTGGCGGGCAGCTCAACGCCCTCGGGCGCGGCGCCGCCGCGCAGCGCGCGGTAGGCCGTGGCCAGGTCCTCGAGCACGATGCGCCATGAGACGCCGTCGGCCACCAGGTGGTGGAACGCCAACAGCAGCCGGCCCGGCATGTCAGCGCCGAGGTTGAAGTACACGGCGCGAACCAGGAGCCCGGCCTCGGTCTGGCGGTCGCCCAGGCGGAAGCCCGCCTGCGATTCGGTGGTCACCGCGGCGAGGGCAGCCTCTTGCCCTTCCGGGTCCAGCCCCGAAAGGTCCACGATTTCGAACGGCACGTCGGCGGGCAGGCCGGCATTCGTCTGCTGCCAGCCTCCCTCCCCGCGCTGGAACGTCATCCGCAGCGCGTCATGTTGGGCCACCAGCGCAGCCACTGCGCCGCGCAGCGCGGCCACGTCAACTTCGGGCCAGGTGACCAGCAGCATGGAGGTGTTGAAGTGCTCGGGGTGCGCCGGGTGATGCTCGAAGAACCACTGCTGCACCGGGGTCAGCGGCGCTGGGCCGGTGACGATCCCCTGCTCTGCGACGATCGCCCGCGCGCCGTGGAGCGCGGCCAGCAGCGCCTCGATGGTGGGGTGCTCGAAGAGCTGGCGCGGGCTGAATTCGATGCCGGCCTTCTTGGCCCGGGCGATGATTTGCAGGCTGAGGATGGACTCGCCGCCCAGCTCGAAGTAGTTGTCGCGGATGCCGACCCGCGGCACGCCCAACACCTGCGCCCAGATCGCGGCCAATTGCGCTTCGGCCTCGTCCCGCGGGGCTACGTAGGCCGTTTCCACCGCCAGCCGTCCTTCGTCGGGCGCGGGGAGCGCCTTGCGATCCACCTTGCCGTGCGCGGTCAACGGCAGGGCGTCCAGCATGATGAAGGCCGCGGGCACCATGTAGTCGGGCAGCTTCGCACCCAGGAAGTCGCGCAGCTCGCCGAGGGTGGGTGCGGCCGCACGGTCGGGCACGCAGTAGGCCACCAGGCGCTTGTGACCGGGGGTGTCCTCGCGGGCCAATACGATGGCCTCGCGCACGCCCGGATGTTGCACCAACAGCGTCTCGATCTCGCCCAGCTCGACGCGGAAGCCGCGAATCTTCACCTGGTGGTCAATGCGGCCCAGGTATTCGATATCGCCGTCGGGCAGGTAGCGGGCCAGGTCGCCGGAGCGGTAGAGACGTGGTGCGTATTGCGTATTGCGTGGTGCGTCCCAAAGGGCCGCTTCGCGGTGATGCGTGGTGTGTGATTCGTTGATGTGCTGATCCGTAAACGGGTTCCGCACGAATTTTTCGGCGGTCAGCTCCGGCCGGTTCAGGTAGCCGGGCGCGACGCCGGCGCCGCCCACGACGATCTCGCCGGGGACGCCGATGGGGGTCGGTTCCAGGTTGGCATCCACGATGTACACTTGCAGATCGGGGATGGGCACGCCGATGACGCTGCCTTTGCCGGCCTCGACATCCGCCAGGCTCAGCGGCCGGTAAGTGACGTGGACCGTGGTCTCGGTGATGCCGTACATGTTGATCAGCTTGGGCCGCGCGTCGCCGTGGCGCGCATACCACGGCCGCAGGCTCTGCAGCTCCAGCGCCTCGCCGCCGAAAACGACGTAGCGCAGGGCGAGATCGGGGCAGGTTCCCACGGCTTCTTCGGCGCGGATGAGCTGGCGGAACGCGGAGGGCGTCTGGTTGAGCACGGTGACCCGCTCGGCGCACAACAGCCGGTAAAACGCTTCGGGCGAACGCGTGATCGCGTGGGGAACCACCACCAGCCGGCCGCCGTAGAACAGCGCGCCCCATAGCTCCCACACGGTGAAATCGAACGCATAGGAGTGGAATAGGGTCCAGATGTCGGCCGCGTTGAAGCCATACCAGTGCTCGGTGGCCCGGAACAGCCGCACCACGTTGGCGTGGGTGATGCCGCAGCCCTTGGGCACGCCGGTGGAGCCGGAGGTGTAGATGACGTAGGCAAGGGTATCCGGAAGCTGGAAGTTGGCAGCTGGGGAATTGGATGCGGGTCGGCGCGCGATTTCGGGCCAATCGGCGTCGAGGTAGAGCGTGTTGCGTACTGCGTATTGCGTATTGTCGCTGACACCTTGCTGGCGGCCATCTGCCATCGGCCCTTGACCATTGGCCATCTGCCATCGGCTATCTGCTATCAGCTTCTCCTGCGTCAGCAACACTTGTGCGCCGGAGTCGGCCAGGATGTGCTGGACGCGTTCGACCGGGTAGACCGGGTCAATGGGCACATAGGCGCCGCCGGCCTTCAGGATGCCGAGGATGCCGACCACCATCTCGATGGAGCGGTCAACGTACATGGCCACCAGCACGTTTGGCCCCACGCCCAGCTCGCGCAGGTGATGGGCCAACTGGTTGGCGCGCGCGTTCAGCTCGCCGTAGGTCACTGTGACGCCGGCCGGCGCAGGCGGGGGAGCATCCAGTCCCGCGGTGTACGCCTCGACCGGGGGCAGGTTGAGGGCGATGGCGTCGGGCGTGGCCGCGGCCTGGGCCTCGAACAGGCCGTGGATGGTGGTCCCGACCGGGAAGTGCTGGCTCGTAGCGTCCCAGCGGGCGGCCAACGCCTGGCGCTCGGCCGCGGTCAGCAGCGGGAACTGGCGCAATTGCCGGTTCGGGTCCTCGGCAAAACCGGCCAGCAGGGTGCGCAGGTGCCCCATCATCCGCTCGATGGTCCCCGGGTCGAAGCGTGTGTTGTCGTAGGAGAGCCGCAGCAGCATCTCCCGATCCGGGACGGCGACCACGGTGACCGGGTAGTTGGTGTGCGAGGCGCTGCGCACGTCGGCTACATCCAGCGCGCCGCCCCCCCCGCCGCCTGCGGTGACGGGGCCCAGCGGCAGGTTCTCGAAGACCAGGATGCTCTCAAACAGGGGCAGGCCGCGCGGGATCTCGGACCAGCCCTGGATTTCGACCAGCGGGGTGTACTCGTATTGGCGCAGCTCGGCCTGCTGGGCCTGTAAGGCGCGCAGCCAGGGCAGCAACTCGGCGTCGGGCGGCGCGTGGACGCGCACCGGCAGGGTGTTGATGAACAGCCCCATCATGCTCTCCGTGCCCGGCAGGTCGGCCGGCCGGCCGGAGACGGTGGCGCCGAACAACACGTCTTCCTCGCGGCTGTAGCGGCTGAGGAGCAGCGCCCACGCGCCCATGACCAGGGTGTTCAGCGTCAGCCGGTGCTGGCGCACCAGGGTGGTGAGGCTTTCCGTGAGGTCGACGGGCAGATGGACTTCCAGCTCGCCGTGGGCCACGGCCTCGCCGGCGCTGAGGGCGGGCGCGTCGACCGTCAGCGGCGTGGGCGCGGTGAAACCCTTGAGGACGCGGCGCCAGTACGCCTCGGCCTGGGCCATGTCCTGCCGTTTCAGCCAGACGATGTAGTCGCGGAACGGCCGCGGCGCGGGCAGGTGCAGGTCTTGCCCGCGGCTGAACGCGTCGTAGTGGGCGAAGACTTCGCGCAGCAGCAGCGGGATGGACCAGCCGTCCAGCAAGATGTGGTGGTGGGTCCAGACGAACTCGTACGCGTCATCCGCGAGGCGCAGCAGGGCCAAGCGGATGAGCGGCGCTTTGGTCAGGTCGAAGCCCTGGGCCTGCTCCGTTTGGAGGAAGGCGGCCAGCCGGCGCTGCTGCTCGGCCGGGTCCAGCCCGCGCCAGTCTTCCTGCGCGATGGCCATCGTGACCTCGCGGCGCACGACCTGGATGGGCTCTTTCAGCCCCTCCCAGGCGAAGGCGGTGCGCAGGATGGGGTGGCGCTGCACCACGCGCTGCCAGGTGCGCTCGAATGCAGTGACGTCCAGCCGGCCGCGCAGGGTGGTGTTGAGCTGCTCCACGTAGACGCCGGACTCCGGCGCGAACAGGCTGTGGAAGAGCATCCCCTGCTGCATCGGCGAGAGCGGGTAGAAGCTTTCGATGTTTTTGGCGGCCGCGGCGTCGGCCTGCGGTGCTGCCGTGGGCTGTGACTTATCCACGCTGCAATCCTCTACAAGTCTCCCAACACGGAAAGGATATCGTCTACGTCGTCCTGGCTCCAGCCGAAGTCTTCGGCCGCGTCGCCGGACGGTTGGGCGGGCGGCGCTTCCGCGGCCGGGGCCGCCTGGGCTGCCAGCTCGGCCAATTCGGCCACGGTGGGGTGCAGGAACAGGTCTTTGGGCGCCAGGCGCAAGCCGGCCTGCACCGCTTGGGCGATCACCTGGATGCTGATGATGGAATCTCCGCCCAGCTCGAAGAAGTTGTCGTGAACCCCAACCTGGGCGACCCCCAGGACTTGCGCCCAGATGGCGGTCAGCGTTTCCTCGGCCGGGGTGCGCGGGGCCATGTAGGCCGCGGCCAAATCGGGCCGCGCGCCCTCGGGTGCGGGCAGGGCGCGGCGGTCCACCTTGCCGTTGGGTGTCAGCGGCAGGGCATCCAACGTGACGAACGCGGCCGGCGCCATGTATTCGGGCAGCGATTCAAGCAGGAAGCTCCGCAGCTCGGTGACGGTGGGCGCGGGTTCACCCGCGGGCACAACGTACGCGACCAGCCGGCGCTGCCCCGGCTCGTCCTCGCGCACCATCACGGCCACGCCCGACAGGTTCGGGTGGCGAGCGAGGGTGGCTTCGATCTCGCCCAACTCGATGCGGAAGCCGCGCACCTTCACCTGGTCGTCAATGCGCCGCAGGTATTCGATGCGGCCATCGGGCAGCCACCGCGCCAGGTCGCCGGTGCGGTAGAGGCGTGAGCCGGAGATGGGGAGATGGGGAGATGGGGAGATAGGGAGAGCGCTTCCCCCCATCTCCTTGTCTCCTTGTCTCCTTGTCTCCCCCGCAAACGGATCCGGCACGAATTTTTCGGCGGTGAGGTCGGGCCGGTTCAGGTAGCCGCGGCCCACGCCGGCGCCGCCTACGTAGAGCTCGCCGGCGACGCCGACCGGCACGGGCTGGCCGGCGCGATCCAGCAGGTAGATCTGCGTGTTGGCGATGGGCCGGCCGATGGGGACGTTGACGGCGTCTTCATCCAGCGCGGCCACCAGGCCCAGGGTGGGGCCGATGGTCGCTTCGGTGGGGCCGTAAGCGTTGAACACGCGCCGGCCCGGGATCCAGCGCGCGATGGCTTCGGGTGTGCAGCGTTCGCCGGCCGAGATGATGGTGTGCAGCGCGGGCAGGCCCTCGGGCGAGAGCACCTTGAGCAGCGAAGGCGGCAGCGTCACCGTGGTGATCTCGCGGTCGCGCAGGAGCGCGGCCAGGTCATCCGGCGAGGAGAGCACGGTCTGCGGGGCCAGCACCAGCGTCGCGCCGGTCAGCAGCGCCATGAAGGTCTCGGAGACGGACGCGTCGAAGCTGAAGGATGCGAACTGCAGCACCCGGCACTCCGGCGTCACCCGAAATGCGCGCGTTTGCGCCAGCACCAGGTTGCACAGGCCGCGGTGGTGCAGCATGGCCCCCTTAGGCCGGCCGGTGGAGCCGGAGGTGTAGATGACGTAGGCGAGGGAATCTGGAATGTGGAATGTTGAATGTTGAATGCTGAATGTGGGTTGGCGCGCAATTTCGGGCCAGTCGGCGTCGAGGCAGAGCGTGTTGCGTATTGCGTCCGCAGGGGATGCTTCGCGATATTGCGTATTGCGTATTGCGTTTTGCGTATTGTCGCTGACACCTTGCTGGCGGCCATCTGCCATCTGCCATCCGCCATCCGCCATCCGCCATCTGCTATCTGCTACCAGCTTCTCCTGCGTCAGCAGCACCTGCGCGCCGGAGTCGGCCAGCATGTAGGTGACGCGGTCGGCCGGGTAGTTCGGGTCGATCGGCAGGTAGGCGCCGCCGGCCTTCAGGATGCCCAGCATGCCGATGATCATCTCCGGCGAGCGTTCCACGGAGATCGCGACGACAGTTTCCGGGCCGACGCCCAGGCTGCGCAGGTGGTGGGCGAGCTGGTTGGCGCGCGCGTTGAGCTCCGCGTAGGTGAGGCTGGCGTCGGGCAGCCCGGCCTCCGCGCCCGCGAAGAGCAGGGCTGGGGCGTCGGGTGTGCGGGCCGCCAGCGCCTCAAACAGGAGGTGGACGCGCGGGTCGGCGGGCAGCTCGGCCGCGGTCTCGTTCCAGGCAACCAGGATCTGCTGGCGCTCAGCCTCGGACAGCAGCGGCAGGTCTGCCAGCGGCCGGTCCGGCTCGGCCACGGCTGCGGCCAGGAGCGCGGCGAAGTGCTGCGCCATGCGCTCGGCCGTGGCTGGGTCAAACAGGTCGGCGTTGTATTCCAGTGAGCCGCCCAGCGCCGCGCCATCCTCGACCATGGTCAGGGTCAGGTCGAACCGCGCGGTGGGCATGCCGCCCTCGGTGACCGGATCGAGGGTGAGGCCGGTGGCCAGGGTGCGCGCTTGCCGGGGCGCGTTCTGCAGCACGAACATGGCCTGGAACAGCGGGCTGTGGCTCATGTCACGGGCCGGGTGCAGCGCGTCCACCAGCATCTCGAACGGCACATCCTGGTGCGCGTACGCGGCCAGCGCGGTTTCGCGCGCCTGGCGCAGCAGGCCGCGGAAGGTCAGCGGTTCGGCCGCGCCGTCCAGCCGGGCCCGCAAGACGAGGGTGTTCACAAAGAAGCCGATGAGGCCCTCGATCTCCGACCGGGTGCGGTTGGCGATGGGCGAACCGACCGCGAGGTCGTCCTGGCCGCTGTAACGGCCCAGCAGCGCCTGGTAGCCGGCCAGCAGCGCCATGAAGAGGGTGGCGCCCTCCTGGCGGGCCAGTGCCTTGAGCGCATCGCTCAGCTCGACGGGCAGCTCGAAGATGTGCTGGCCCCCGCGCGCGGTCTGGATCGGGGGCCGCGGCCGGTCGGTGGGCAGCTCCAGCAGAGGCGGCAGGCCGGCGAGCTGTTCCTTCCAGTAGGCGATCTGGCGCTCCAGGACGTCGCCGCTCAGCCAGCTCCGCTGCCAGACCGCGTAATCGGCGTATTGCACCGGCAGCGGCTGTAAGGGCGAGGTCACCTCACCCCCACAGAATGCAGCGTATAGGGTGGCCAGCTCCGCGATCAACACGCCCAGCGACCAGTCGTCGGACACGATGTGGTGGGTGTTGAGCAGGGCCAGGTAGTCTTCATCGGCCAGGCGCCACAGGTGGGCGCGCAGCAGCGGGCCGCGGGCCAGGTCGAAAGGCTCGGCCGCGGCCGCGGCGGCCTGGCGCGCGGCTTCGGGCTGGCGCTCGCCGTCGGGCAGGCGGCGCAAATCCACCACAGGGATGGTCAGCGGCGGGAGCGCGGTCACGTCGGCGATGACCTGGACGGGCCGGCCATCGGGGGTGGCGAAGATGGTGCGCAGCGCCTCGTGCCGGCGGATGACCTCGGTCAGCGCCCGTTCCAGCGCGGCCACGTCCAACGGGCCCGCCAGGCGCACCGGCGCAGGGATGTTGTAGAGTGGGCTGCCCGGCTCCAGTTGGTCCAGGAACCAGAGCCGTTGCTGCGCGAACGACAGCGGGAGCGGGCCGTCTCGGGGCACAGGCTGGATGGGCGGTGCGGCCATGCCGTGGGCGGCGCGGCGTGCCTCGGCGACTTGTCCGGCCAGGCCGGCCGCGCTGGGCGTCTCGAACAGCGCGCGCAGCGGCAGCTCGACCCCGAACGCGTCACGGATGCGGGAGATGACCTGGGTCGCCAGCAGCGAGTGCCCGCCCAGCTCGAAGAAGTTGTCGTGCGCGGCGACGCGGGCCAGGCCGAGGATCTCGCCGAAGATGCCGGTCATGATCTCGGCTTCTGGGGCCGTTGGCGCTGGGGCGGGGCCGCTTTCATCCGCCGCGCCTGCGGTTGGCAACGGCTGCGCGGCCAGGGCGCGGCGGTCCACCTTGCCGTTTGGCGTCAGCGGAATGGCGTCGAGCGCCACGTAGACCCCAGGCGCCATGTAGTCGGGCAGCCGGTCCGCCAGGAACGCGCGCAGCTCGGCCGCCGGCAGAAGCCGCGGCGCGCTCGCCCCTTGTCCCACAACTTCCTCCGCGGCGGACGTCGCAGCTTGCGGCGCCAACCCCTCCGCCGCGCCCGCATCGCGCCGCGGGACGACGTACGCCGCCAACCGCTTGTCGCCGGGCGTGTCCTCGCGCACGATAGCCACGGCCGCCTGCACGGTCGGGTGCTCGGCCAGCACGGCTTCGATCTCGCCCAGCTCGATGCGGAACCCGCGCACTTTCACCTGGTCATCAATACGCCCCAGGAACTCCAGGTTGCCGTCATTGCGCCAGCGCGCCAGGTCGCCGGTGCGGTAGAGGCGGGCGCGGCGGGGGAGATGGGGAGAAGGGGAGAAGGGGCGATCGCCTTTCCCTGTCTCCTTGTCTCCTTGTCCCCTTGTCTCGTCGGCAAAGGGGTCCGGCACAAACCGCTCCGCGGTCAGCTCCGGCCGGTTGCGGTAGCCGCGCGCGACGCCCGCGCCGCCGATATAGAGCTCGCCGGGCACACCGATGGGCGTCGGCTGCAGGTGCCGGTCCAACACATACAACTGGGTGTTGATGATCGGTGCGCCGATGGGCACAGCGCCCTGGAACTGCGCGCCGCGCGGGGTCTCGTAGACGCAGCACCCCACCACGGTCTCGGTCGGCCCATATTCGTTGAACAGTCGCGCGTCGGGCGCGTGCTGTTGCCAGAACGCGATGTGCTCCGGCAGCAGGTTTTCGCCGCCGATGACGAACGAACGCGTGCTGGCCGCCGCCTCGGCCGGCTGCAGTTGATGCCCCAATAGCTCCAGGTGGGCCGGCGTGATCTTCACCAGGCTGAAGCCCGGCGCAGCCTGCAGCGCATCCCGCAGGATCTCGATCCCCAACCCCTCCGGCAGCAAGGTCACGGTCCGGCCGGTCACCAGCGGCGCAAACAGCCCGGTGATGGTCAGGTCGAACGAGAAGGAGGAGTGGATGGGCGCGCCGCTCCCCTCGGCCAGCGGGTACGCGCGCTGGCACCAGGTCAGGTAGTTCACCAGGCCGCGATGGTGGATCTCGACCCCTTTCGGCCGGCCGGTGGAGCCGGAGGTGTAGATGACGTAGGCCAGGGTGTCTGGAAGCTGGAAGCTGGAAGCTGGAACGTTGGATGTGGGTTGGCGCGCGATTTCGGGCCAGTCGGCGTCGAGGCAAAGCGTGTTGCGTATTGCGTCCGCAGGGGATGCTTCGCGATATTGCGTATTGTCGCTGACACCTTGCTGGTGGCCATCTGCCACGCTGCGCGGCCATCGGCTATCCGCTATCAGCTTCTCCTGCGTCAGCACGATCTGCGCGCCGGAATCTTCCAGCATGAACGCGATGCGGTCCGCAGGGTAGGTGGGGTCAATGGGCAGGTAAGCGCCGCCGGCCTTCAGGATGCCCAGGATGCCGATCGCCATTTCCAACGAGCGCTCGACGCTGATGCCCACCAGGACATCCGGGCTGACCCCGAGCCCGGCCAGGTAGTGCGCCAGTTGGTTCGCGCGGGCGTTCAGCTCGGCGTAGGTGAGGGCCTGGTCGAGGAAACGCACGGCGACCGCGTCGGGGGTCCGCTCGACCTGGGCCTCGAAGAGTTGGTGCGCGGCCAGGCCTTCCGGGAACTCGGCCGCGGTGTCGTTCCATGCGGTCAGCAGCAGGTGGCGCTCGTGTTCCGGCAGCAGGTTCAGCTGGTCCACCGCCTGGTCGGGATCGGCGGTGATGCTGGTCAGGAGCTCCTGGAAGTGGTCCAGCATCCGTTCGGCCGTGGCGCGGTCGAACAGGCCGGTGTTGAACTCCAGCGCGCCGCTGAGCTGCTCGCCCTCCTCGATCATGAACAGGGTCAGGTCGAATTTGGCGGTGCCGCTGTGCGCTTCCACGGGGCTGATGGTGACCTCGGGCAGCTCCTGCGCGCGCAGCGGCGCGTTTTGCACCGCGAACATCACCTGGAACAGGGGCGAATGCGCCAGGTTGCGCTCCGGCTGCAGCGCGTCCACCACCATCTCGAAGGGCAGGTCCTGGTGCGCGTACGCAGCCAGGGCAGTCTCCCGCGTGCGGCGCAGGAATTGGCGGAAGGTCGGCGCGGCGGCCGCGCCCTCGCCGTCGAAGCGGGCGCGCAGCACCAGGGTGTTGACGAAGAAGCCGATCAGCCCTTCGATGTCGGCCCGGTTGCGGTTGGCGATGGGCGTGCCCACGGCGAAATCGGCCTGGCCGGAATAGCGGTGGAGCAACGTCTGGAACGCGGCCAGCAGCGCCATGAACAGGGTGACCCCTTCCCGCTGGCACAGGCTGCGCACCTGTTTGGAGAGCGCTGCCGGCAGGCTGAAGGTGACATAATCACCATCGAAGGTCTGCACCGGGGGCCGCGGCCGGTCGGTGGGCAGCGCCAGCACGGGCGGGAGGCCGGCCAGCGCCCCTTTCCAGTAGCCGATCTGCTGCGCCAACACATCGCCGGCGAGCCAGCCCCGCTGCCACGCGGCGAAATCGGCGTATTGGATGGGCAGCTCGGGCAGGGGCGAGGGCAGGCCCTGGGCGAACGCGTTGTACAGCAGGCCGATCTCCTGCACCAGCACGCTGGTGGACCAGTCATCGCCCACGATGTGGTGCATAGTGAGCAGGATGATGTGCTCGCTGGGCCCCAGGCGCAGCAGACGGCCGCGCACCAGGGGGCCGGCCGCCAGGGTGAACGGGGTTTGCGCCTCGGCTTGGGCTTGCCGCGCTACTTCGGCTTCCCGTTCGGCGGCAGGCAGGCTGCTCAGGTCCACCACCGGCAAGGCCAGCGTCAGCGCGGGCGCGATGACCTGCCGCGGCCGGCCGTCCACGGTGGGGAAGGTGGTGCGCAGCGCCTCATGCCGCCGCACGACCTCGTTCAGGCTGCGGATCAGGATCGCTTCGTTCAGCGGGCCGCTCAGGCGCACGGCCTCGGGCAGGTTGTAGAATGGGCTGTCCGGCTCGAGTTGATCCAAGAACCAGAGCCGCTGCTGGGCGAACGACAGCGGCAGCTCGCGGTCGCGCGATACGGGGCGGATCGGCGGGGCCTGCACGCCGGCCGCAGTGCGTTGCGCCAGCTCGACCTGTTCGGCCAGGGTCGCGATGGTCGGCGACTCGAAGATGTTGCGCAGCGGCAGGTCGACCTGGAACGCATCGCGCAGCCGCGAGATGAGCTGCGTGGCCAGCAGTGAATGCCCGCCCAGCTCGAAGAAGTCGTCGTGGATGCCGATCTGCGCGACGCCCAACACATCTGACCACAGCCGGGCCAGGACTTCTTCCACGGGCGTGCGCGGCGCGACGTAGGTCTCCTCCGTCCCGCGCTGCGTCCAATCGGGCTCCGGCAGGGCGTTGCGGTCCACTTTGCCGTTGGGGGTCAGCGGCAGGCGTGAGACCTCCACGAAGGCCGATGGCACCATGTAGTCCGCCAGGCGGTCCAGCAGGTAGCGGCGCAGCTCGCCGCCCTCCGGCGCCTGCGCATGCGCGGGCACGATGTAAGCCACCAGCCGTTTGTCGCCGCTGGGCGCGGTCTTGGCCGCGACCACAGCCTGGCGCACGGCGGGGTGGCTGCCCAGCGCGGCTTCGATCTCCCCCGGTTCGATGCGGAAACCGCGGATTTTCACCTGGTAGTCGCGACGGCCCAGGAACTCAACGTTGCCATCGGGCAGCCACCGCGCCAGGTCGCCGGTGCGGTAGAGACGGGCGCGGAGGGGGAGATGGGGAGATGGGGAGATGGGGAGAACGCCTCTCCCTGTCTCCCTGTCTTCTTGTCCCCTTGTCTCGTCGGCAAACGGGTCCGGCACAAACCGCTCCGCGGTCAGGTCCGGCCTGCTCAGGTAGCCGCGGGCGACGCCGTGGCCGCCGACGTAGAGCTCGCCGATCACGCCGACAGGCACGGGCTGCTCATGCTCATCCAGGATGTAGAGCTGGTTGTTGCCGAAGGGCCGGCCGATGGGCACCAGGCGGTCGGCCGGCATGCCGTCCAGCGCGCCCTCGAAGTAGCAACTATCAATGGTGGCCTCGGTCAGGCCGAAGGAGTTGATCAGCCGCGTCCTGGGCCCGCACAGGCGTTGGAAGCGCTGATATTCGCCCACGTACCAGCTATCGGAGCCGCACACCAGCAGGCGCATGAAGTCCAGCGATTGGCGCGTGTCCTCCAGGTATTGCACCAGGTGGCGCAGCACCGCGGGCACGAACTCGGCGCAGTCCACCCCTTCGTGGCGCATGAGCGCGTAGAGGCGGTCCGGCGCCAGCAGCAGCTCGCGCGGGGCCAGCACCAGCTTGCCGCCCGAGCACAGGGCGCGCACCAGGTCGCCGGTGAAGACGTCGAACGAGAAGCTGGCCATCTGCAGGTGCGCGGATGCGTCGTTGCGCAGGCGATAATCCTCTTCCCAGGCCAGGTACGCGTTGACGATGCTGCGGTGGCTGACCATCACCCCCTTCGCCTGGCCGGTGGAGCCGGAGGTGTAGATGGTGTAGGCCAGGGCATCTGGAAGCTGGAATGTGGAATGTGGAATGTTGGCTGTGGGTTGGCGCGCGATGATGGGCCAGTCGGCGTCCAGGCGGAGCAGATTGCGGATTGCGGATTGCGGATTGCGGCTGGCCCCTTGCTGGCGGCCATCTGCCATCGGCCATCGGCCATCCGCCATCTGCCAGCCGCCTGCTTCCACCACCCGCGCCTGGGTCAGCACGATCTGCGCGCCGGAATCTTCCAGCATGAACGCGATGCGGTCGGCCGGGTAGGTGGGGTCAATGGGCAGGTACGCGCCGCCGGCCTTCAACACCCCGAAGACGCCAATGATCGTCTCCAGCGATTTCTCAGCCGCGATGCCGACCACGGTCTCCGGCCCGACGCCGAGCTCCCGCAAGTGATGCGCGAGCTGGTTGGCGCGCGCGTTCAGCTCGGCGTAGGTGAGGGACGCGCCGTCGGCGACAACCGCAGGCGCTTCCGGGGTGCGAGCCGCCTGGGCCTCGAACAACTCGTGCAGGAGCGCCGGCCGGCCGTCCAGGTAGTCGCGCGCAGTGTCGTTCCACTCGACCAGGATCTGCCGGCGCTCGGCCTGGCCGAGCAGCGGCAGGCGCGAGATGCGTTGGTCGGGCGCGGTGACGGCGCCGTCCAGCAGGTTACGGAAGTGGCCCAGCAGCCGCTCGATGGTCGTCCTGTCGAAGATGTCGGTGTTGTACTCGACCGAGGCGTCGAAGCCGTCGAACTCCTCCGCCATAGACAGGGTGAGGTCGAAAGTGGCGGTGCCCATGTCCACGTCGAGCTGCTCCAGGCGCAGGCCGGGCAGCTCCTCAGCGCGGTTGGGCGCGTTCTGCAGGATGAACATCACCTGGAAGAACGGTGCATGGCTCATGTCCCGCTCGGGCTGCAGCTTCTCCACCAGCATCTCGAACGGCAGGTCCTGGTGCGCGTATGCGCCCAGGGCCCTCTCGCGCACGCGGTGCAGCAACTGACGGAAGGTGGGTTCGCCCGACAGGTCGGTCCGGAACACCAGCGTATTGATGAAGACGCCGATCAGTCCTTCGATCTCGGCCCGGTTCCGGTTGGCGATGGGCGAGCCGACGCTGATGTCGGTCTGGCCGGAGTAGCGGCCGAGCAGCGTCTGAAACGCGGCCAGCAGGGTCATGAAGGGGGTGCACCCCTCCTGCCGGCTGAGCTTCTTGATCCCTTCGGTCAGCCATTTGGGGATCTTGACGGACAGCGACGACCCGCGGTTGGTGATCACGGCCGGTCGAGGCCGGTCGGCGGGCAGCTCCAGCACGGGCGACCCGCGGCTGCCGCCATCGGCCGAGGCCAGACGGTCGCGCCAGTACGCGAGATGTTGCTCCAACACCTCGCCCTGGAGCCATTCCTGCTGCCAGGCCGCGAAATCGGCGTATTGGATGGGCAGGTCGGGTAGGGGGGATGCAGGGGCCGGTTTCAAACCCACCCCTGCGCTGAACGCGTTGTAGAGTGCGGCCAGCTCCGCCACGAACACGCCGATGGACCAGCCGTCGGACACGATGTGGTGCATGGAGACCAGCGCGATGTGGTCTTCAGGGCCGAGTTTGAGCAGGGTGACGCGCAGCAATGGGCCGCGGGCCAGGTCGAAGGGCCGCCGGGCCTCTGCGACGGAACGGCGCTGCGCCTCAGCCTCGCGCTCAGCATCGGGCAGGCCGGTCAGATCCACCACGGGCACGGGGATGGTGAGGCTGGGCGCGATGACTTGCAGCGGCACGCCGGCGGGCGCGGCGAAGGTGGTGCGCAGCGCCTCGTGCCGGCGGATGATCTCGTTCACGCTGCGGCCGAAAGCGGCCGTGTCCAGGCGCCCGCGCAGCCGCACGGCCGACGGGATGTTGTAATACGGGCTGTTCGGCTCGAACTGATCCAGGAACCAGAGGCGCTGCTGCGCGTAGGAGGCCGGGAAGACGTAGACGTCTTCGGTTTCCCACGTGGCCATGGGGTCGGCGCGCTCGGCGTCCGGCGGCAGGGTGGCGATGGTCTCGGTCATTTCTGCCCCAGGTCCGATCGTTTCATGCGCCGCGCGTCCCGCGAAATGGCGGTGATGGCGGGCGCCTGCGGCGCGGCTGCCCGTGTCGCGGCCGCGTCCACCTCCGCGGCCAGCTCGGCCACGGTGGGATGTTCGAACAGGGTTCGCAGCGGCAGCTCGATGGTGAACGTCTCGCGCACGCGGGAGATGAGCTGGGTGGCCAGCAGCGAGTGGCCGCCCAGGTCGAAGAAGTTGTCGTAGACGCCGACCTGGGCGACGCGCAGCAGATCCGCGCAGATAGCCGCCAGTTGCGTTTCGGTCGCCGTGCGCGGGGCCACATACTCGGTTTCCACCGCCTCGCGGCCGCCTTCCGGTGCGGGCAGCGCCCTGCGGTCAATCTTGCCGCTGGGCGAGAGCGGGAAATGCTCCAGCGTGACGAAGTAGCTCGGCACCATGTATTCGGGCAGCAGTTGGCGCAGCGCGGCGCGCAGATCTGCGGCCGACGGCGCGACTTCTGGCCCCTCTGGCACGATGTAGGCCACCAGGCGCTGATCCGCGTCGTTGCTCGCCGCGCCCGCCGGCCGCCAGGCGACGACCACGGTGTCGAGCACGCCGGACTGCTGGCGCAAGGCGCTTTCGATCTCGCCCAACTCGATGCGGAACCCGCGCACCTTGACCTGGTAATCAATGCGGCCCAGGAACTCGATGTTGCCATCCGCGCGGTAGCGCGCCAGGTCGCCGGTGCGGTAGAGGCGGGCGGCGGGGAGGGGGAGATGGGGAGATGGGGAGAGGGGGGGAGCGTTTTCCCCCGTCACCTTGTCGCCTTGTCGCCTCGTTTCCCCCGCAAATGGATCCGGAGCAAAGCGCTCTGCCGTCAGCTCCGGCCGGCGCCAATAACCGCGGCCGACGTTGACGCCGCCGATGAGCAGCTCGCCGGGCACGCCGATGGGCGCGGGCCGCATGTGCGCGTCCACGATGTAAAGCTGGCAGTTGCCGATGGGCCGGCCGATGGTCGGGTCGCGCGGGTCGGATGGGTCGCACAGGGCCATGGAGGCGCAGACGGTGGTCTCGGTGGGGCCGTAGGCGTCGAAGAAACGGCGGCCTTCGGCGCTCCACTTGCGCACGATCGCCGCGGTGCACTTTTCGCCCGCGGCGACGACGACAGCCAGGTGGGGCAGCTCGCGCGGCTCGAGGACGGCCAGCACGGAGGGCGGCAGCGTCACGGTGGTGACGCGTTGGTCGCGCAGCAGCCGCAGCAGGTCGGGGCCGGAAGCCAGCACCTCCTGCCGGGCCAGCACCAACGTGCCGCCGTTGGCCAGCGCCATGAAGGTCTCCCACACCGATGCGTCGAACGACAGCGGCGCGAACTGGAGCACGCGCGATCCCGGCACGATGTCGAACGCCTGGCGCTGCACCTCGGCCAGGTTGCACAGGCCGCGGTGGTGCAGCATGGCGCCCTTGGGTCGGCCGGTGGAGCCCGAGGTGTAGATGACGTAGGCCAGGGTATCTGGAATCTGGAATCTGGAATCTGGAATGTTGGATGTGGGTTGGCGCGCGATTTCGGGCCAGTCCGCGTCAAGTTGCACCAGGGTCCCTTGCCACACCGTGCGGCCATCTGCCATCCGCCATCCGCCATCTGCCATCTGCCATTTGCCCGCTTCCAGCACCCGCGCCTGTGTCAGCAGCACGGCGATGCCCGAATCCTCGATCATGAACGCGATGCGGTCGGTTGGATAGGCGGGATCCAGGGGCAGGTAGGCGCCGCCGGCCTTCATGATGCCCAGGATGCCGATGATGGTTTCCAGGGAACGGTCGGTCAGCAGGCCGACCAGCGTCTCCGGGCCGACACCCAGGCCGCGCAGGTGATGGGCGAGCTGGTTGGCGCGGCGGTTGAGCTCGCTGTAGGAGAGGGTCTGGTCCTCGAAGATCACTGCAGGCGCGTCCGGCTGCGCCGCGGCCCAGGCCTCGACCAGCTCGTGGGCGTGGCGGTCGGTCGGGGTGGCCAGCTCGGTGCGATTCCAGTCGTCCAGCAGTTGTTGGCGTTCGGCATCGGTCAGCAACGGCATTTCGGCCAAGGGCTGCTCCGGGTCTTCGACGATCGCCCCGAGCAGCGTCTTGTAGTGGCCAACCATGCGCTCGATGGTGCCGGCGTCGAACAAGTCGGTGTTGTATTCGATGTAGCCGCCCAGCCCCTGTGGTCCGTCTGCCAGCGAGAGGGTGATATCGAACGAGGCGGCGCCGCTGTGCGCATCCACCGCGCGGAGCGACAGCCCCGGCAGCTCGGTGAAGTGGGGCGCGGGCGGGTCGAGCACGAACATCACCTGGAACAGCGGCGTATGGCTCAGATCGCGTTGCGGCTGGAGCGCCTCCACCAGCAGCTCGAAGGGCAGGTCCTGATGCGCGTACGCTCCCAGCGCGGCCTCGCGCGTCTGCGCCACCAGCTCGCTGAAAGGGAGTGCGCCGTGCGGCCGTGCGCGCAGCACGAGGGTGTTGACAAAGAAGCCGATCAATCCTTCGATCTCAGGCCGGTTCCGGCCCGCGATGGGCGTGCCGACGTTGATGTCCTCCTGGCCGGTGTAGCGGTGTAGCAGCGCCTGGAAAGCGGACAGCAGGGTCATGAACAGGGTCGCGCCCTCGTCGCGGCTCAACTGGTGCAGCGCGGCCGACAGCTCCGCGCCCAGCGCAAACGAGACGGTGCTGCCGTTGGAGGTCTGGATGGCGGGCCGCGGCCGATCGGTGGGCAGTTCCAGCATCGTGGCGCTGCCCGCCAGTTGCCGGCGCCAGTAGGCCAGTTGCTGTTCCTGAACCGGCCCGGCCAGCCAGGCGCGCTGCCAGGCGGCGAAATCGGCGTATTGCAGCGGCAGCTCAGATAGGATGGTAGGGGCGGGTGTAGGGGCGGGTTTCAAACCCGCCCCTACAGCACCCACCCCCACGCCCTCACAAAACGCAGCGTAGAGCACCGAGACCTCGCGCACGAAGACGCCCATAGACCAGCCGTCGGAGATGATGTGGTGCATCACCACGATGGCCACATGTTCCTGCTCGGCCAGCTTCAGCAGCCGGGCGCGCAGCAGGGGGCCGGCGTCCAGGTCGAACGGCCGGCTGGCCTCGGCCTGGACGTGTCGGCGCAGCGCGTCCTCTTGCGCATCTGCGGGCAGGTCGCTCAAGTCATCCACCGGCAGCGGCACTCCAGCCGCGGGATGAATCACCTGGATGGGCTTGCCGCCCGCGGTGCTGAAGGTCGTCCGCAGCACTTCGTGGCGCCGCACGATCTCGTCCAGCGCCCGGCTCAACGCGGTGATGTCCAGCGCGCCGCTGAGCCGGATGGCGGTTGGGATGTTGTTGAACAGGCTGCCCGGCTCGAGCTGGTCCAGGAACCACAGGCGCTGCTGGGCGAAGGACAGGAGCAGGTCGCCGGCCCGCGGGACGGGCGCCAGGGCGGGTGTAAGGGCGGGTTCGAAACCCGCCCCCGCCTCGGCGCTTGCGCGCAGCAGCGCCTCGACGCGGGCGGCCAGCCCGGCGACGGTGGGCACGTCGAACAGGTCGCGCAAGGGCAGGTCCACGCCGAACACCTGGCGCGCCCGTGACACGATCTGCGTGGCCACCAACGAGTGGCCGCCGAGCTCGAAGAAGCTGTCGTGGACGCCGACGCGCGCGACCCCCAACACCTCGGCCCAGATCTGGGCCAGGCCGTTCTCCACTGGGGTGCGCGGTGCGATGTAGGGGCTGGTTTCAAACCCGCCCCGACTGTCGGCCTCGGGCGCGGGCAGCGCCTTACGGTTGATCTTGCCGCTGGGCAATAGCGGCAGCCCCTCGGCCATAATGACGAAGTAAGACGGGACCATGTAGTCGGGCAGGTCGCGGCTCAGGGCCGCGCGCAGGTTGGCCGGCGTGACCTGCGCGCCCGGCTGTGGCGCAAGGTAGGCCACCAGGTGCTTGTTGCCCGGCCGGTCTTCGCGCGCCAGCACGGCCGATTGCACCAGCTCCGGCAGCGCGTTCAGTGCCGCTTCGATCTCTCCCAGCTCGATGCGGAAACCGCGCACCTTCACCTGGTCGTCCAGCCGGCCCAGGAACTCGATCTGGCCGTCCGGCAGCCAGCGGACCAGGTCGCCGGTGCGGTAAAGGCGGGCGCCTGTGAGGGGGAGATGGGGAGACGGGGAGAGAGGGAGAACGTTTTCCCCGGTCTCTTTGTCTCCTTGTCGTCTTGTCTCCCCTGCAAACGGCTCCGGCACGAAGCGCTCCGCGGTCAGTTCCGGCCGATTGAGATAGCCGCGCGCGACGCCGACGCCGCCGATGTAGAGCTCGCCGGGCACGCCGATCGGTGCGGGTTGCATGTGGTCGTCCAGGATGTAGAGCCGGGCATTCGCGATCGGCCGGCCGATGGGCACGTTGTGCGCGTCTTCTGGCAGGCCGGTGATGATGCCCCAGGCCACGCCCACGGTGGCCTCGGTGGGGCCGTAGCCGTTCAGGAAGTGCCGCCCCGGCGCCCACTGAGCAACGATCTCGGGCGTGCACGCCTCGCCCACCGAGCCCACGGTTTTCAGCGCGGGCAACTGCTCGGCGGGCAACAGCCGCAGCAGCGATGGCGGCATCGTGGTGGTGGTGATGGCGTGTCGTTGGAGCAGCGCAACCAGCGACGGGATCGAAAGCAGAGTCTCGCGGGCCGTCAGGTAGAGGCTGGCGCCGGTGGTCAGGGCCAGGAAGGTCTCGCAGACCGAGGCGTCGAAGCTGAAGGACGCGAACTGCAGCACGCGGTCCCGGTAATCGGTCTTCAGGCTGCTGGCGAACGCGCGCGCCATATTGCAGATCCCGCGATGGTGCAGCAGCGTCCCCTTCGGCCGGCCGGTGGAGCCGGAGGTGTAGATGACGTAAGCCAGGTTCGCAGGCCCCACGCCAACGTCCACCGGGTTGGCGTCGCTTTCCGCGGCCAATGCTTCGCCCAACTCGTCCAGGTGCAGATGCTTAACCTCGGCTGCCGCCAGTCGATCTTGCAGCGATGACTGGGTCAGGAGCAGCGCGACCTGCGCATCTTCCAGGATGTAGGCCAGGCGGTCGGGCGGATAGTCAGGATCCAGCGGCAGATACGCGCCGCCGGCCTTCAACACGCTCAACAGCGCCACGATCATATCGGTCGAGCGTTCCGTGCAGATGCCGACCAGCACCTCCGGCCCCACGCCGTGTTTGCGCAGCAGGTGCGCAAGCCGGTTCGCGCGCTGATTCAGCTCGGCATAGGTGAGCTGCTCATGCGCGTCATCGAGTGGATCGGCGTCGTAGACCAGCGCCACGTTATCGGGCACGCAGTCAATGAATTGCTCGAACAGGTGGTGGATGCACGTGTTGTCGGGGAACGGCTGCGCGGTGGCGGTCCACTCCCCCAAGATCTGCTGGCGCTCGGCGTCGGTCAGCCACGGGATCTGGGCCAGGGGCCGGTCGGGCGCGGCGGCGATACCGGCCAGCACGGTCTTCAGGTGGCCGGCCATGCGGCGGATCGTCTCGCTATCGTAGCGCGCGACCTCGTGCGCCAGCTCGATACCGAGCTGTTTGCCCGGTGAAAGGGCCACGGTCAGCGGGTAGTTGGTGCGGGTGAACGCGCGGTGGCTTTCGATGCGCAGCCGCTCCTCCTGGGCCTGCTGGCCGATCGCCTCATCCACGGGATAGTTCTCGAACACCAGGATGTTCTCGAACAGGGGCAGGCCGCGCGGCACGTCGCTCCACCCCTGGACCTCCACCAGATGGCTGTGCTCGAACTGGCGGCCTTCCGCTTGCTGGCGCTGCACCTCTTGCAGCCAGGCCAGGGCCGGCATCTCCGGCCGCACCTGGATGCGCACGGGCAGGGTGTTGATGAACAGGCCCACCATCCCCTCGGCGCCGGGCAGATCGGCCGGCCGGCCCGAGACGGTGGCGCCGAACACCACATCGGTCTCGCGGCTGTAGCGGCTGAGCAGCAGCGCCCACGCGCCTTGCACGACGGTGTTCAGGGTCAGCCGGTGCTGCCGTGCCAGCGTTTGCAGCGCGGCTGTGGTGGCGGCGTCCAACGCATCACTGTAGATGAGATAATCCCCTGGGGTCGCTTCTTGCTCGGTCGCTACGGGCGCGGCCGGCAACGGTTGCGCTGAGAGCGGCGGCATGAGCTGCGTCGGGGCCACGAACCCGGCCAGGGTGCGGCGCCAATAGGCCTCGGCCTGGGATCGATCTTGTTCCTGCAGCCAGGCAATGTAATCGCGGTAGGGCCTGGGCGACGGCAGCCGCGGCGTGCGACCCCGGAGCGCGGCTTCGTAGAGGGCAAACACCTCACCGAACAGCACGGGCTGCGACCAGCCGTCCAACAGCAGGTGATGGTGGCTCCAGATGAAGTGATGGGTCTGGTCGTCCAGTTGCAGCAACGCCAGGCGCATCAGCGGTGCGGCCAGCAGGTCGAAGCCCTGCGCCCGGTCGGCAGCCATGAACGCCTCAAGCCGGGCCGTTTGCTCGGCTGGGGGCAGCCCGCGCCAGTCCTCGAACGTGAACGGCACGGCGGCCTGGCGGTGGACGACCTGCACCGGCTCGTCCAGCTCCTCCCAGACGAACGACGTACGGAGCGCGCTGTGGCGGTCAACGACCTGCTGCCAGGCGCGCGCGAAAGCTGCGCGATCCAGGGGGCCGCGCAGCGTCCAGCCCGTCTGCTCGAAGTAGACGCCGGTCTCGCCGGCGTACAAGCTGTGAAACAACATCCCCTGCTGCATCGGCGACAGCGGATAGATATCCTCTACCGTTCTGGCATCCATCAGCGTACGTTTCTCCCTGTCTTGCCCAGCTTGCCCAGGACTTTGTTGAGGTCTTTCTGGCCCAGTTTGGCCAACGGGAAATCCTCTGGGCGCAGAAGCGCTTCATCGGGACTATCCGGCGCCTGGCTTTGGGCGATGATGGCGCGCAAGGCCGCCGCGTAGTCCTGGCCCAACTTTTCTATCGTCTCCCCGCGGTGCAGCGCGTTGCTGTAGGCCAGTGAGAGCTGCAAACGGCCTGCCATGATACCACCGTTTACTTCCAGTGGGTAAATCCGGCTCCCGCGCAGGCTGCGGTCCGGGCCACGGTCTTCCCGGGCTGGCCGGAATGCGGTCTCCTCGTTGAGCGCCTGGTCCAGTTGCCCCAGGTAGTTGAAGCTGACTTCGGGCTGGGGCATGGCCCGCAGGACGGCGACTTCCTCGCTGGCGTCGGCCAGGTAGCGCAACAGGCCGAAGCCGATGCCCCGATTTGGCGCCCGGCGGAGCGCATCCTTCACGGCGCGCACGGCATCCGCGGGCTGCCGGACGCCCCGCAGGTCGAACGCCACGGGGAAGACCGTGGTGAACCAGCCCACGGTGCGTGAGATGTCCAGGTCGGCTGCGATCTCTTCGCGTCCGTGACCTTCCAGCTCCACCAGCACCTGCGGCGAGCCGGTCCAGTTGCGCAGCGCCTGGGCCAGCCCGGCCAGCAGCACGTCGTTGATCTCGGCCCGGAACGCGGGCAGCGCCTGCTGCAGCAGCGCCTGGGTCTCGGCCTCGGTCAGCGTCACCTGCACGCTGCGCTCGGAGGCTTCGTCGCCGTTGGCCGCGGCGGCCGGGGGCATGAAGTCGACCGGCAGCGGCTCGACGGGGCGCCGGGCGACGTCCAACCAGTGCGACAATTCGGCCTGCACCGCTTCGCTGCGGGCATACACGGCCAGCCGCCGCGCCCAGGTCTGGAACGCGGTCGTCTTGGCAGGCAGCCGGATCGGGGCGCCGGTCGCGGCCTGCCGGTACGCGGCCTGCAGGTCTTCCAGTAGGATGCGCCACGAGACGCCGTCCATGGCCAGGTGGTGGACGACGATGAGCAGCCGTCCGGGTTCGCCCGGCCCGAGGTCAAAGTAGGCCACGCGCACCAGGGGGCCCTCGGTCAGGTTCAGGCTGGCCTGGAGCCGCGCGGCTTCAGCTTCCAACGCGGCCCGGCGTTGGGCGGCCGGCGTCGCAGCCAGGTCCACCCGCGCGAAGACCGAGGGGCCATCGGTCCCGGCGTTGTGTTGCTCGACCTCGTCGCCGGTGCGGCGGAACCGCAGGCGCAACGCGTCGTGGTGGGCTACCAGCGCGGCCGCGGCGGTTTCCAGGTGGCGAGGATCCAGTGATGGCCCTTCCGCCCGGCCCGCCAGCAGCAGCGCCTGGTTCCAGTGATGCTCATCAGCCAGGCGCTGCTCGAAGAACCAGCGCTGGATGGGGGTCAGCGGCGCCGGGCCGGTCACAGGCCCTTGTTCGGCGCGCACCATCGGACCCTGGCCGGCGACCGCAGCCAGCCCCGCCACCGTAGGGTGTTCGAACAGTTGGCGCGGGGTCAGCCGCAGGCCGGCCTGGTTGGCGCGCGCCACCACCTGGATGCTCAGGATCGAGTCGCCACCCAGCTCGAAGAAGTTATCGTGCACGCCGACCTTGGGCAGCCCCAATACCTGCGCCCAGATGCCGGCCAGGATCTCCTCCATCTCACCCTGGGGCGGGGTGTAGGCCCCATCTTCGCCCTGTGCTGGGTATTCGGCCTGGTCGGGCTCGGGCAGATTGCGGCGGTCCACCTTGCCGGCAGGGGAACGCGGCAGCGCATCCAGGATCACGTAGGCCGCGGGCGCCATGTAGTCGGGCAGGCGCTCCTTCAGGAACGCGCGCAGTGTGGCGGGTGTCAGCTCGTGTCCGTCAAGCGGGGCCGCGTAGGCCACCAGACGCTTGCGCGTCCCGTCATCCTGGCGCACGGTCACCGCGCATTCGCGCACCGCAGGGTGCTGCTGCAGCGCGGCTTCGATCTCGCCGGGCTCCACCCGGAAGCCCCGGATCTTCACTTGCGTATCGGCGCGGCCCAGGAACTCAACGTTGCCATCGGGCAGCCACCGCGCCAGGTCGCCGGTGCGGTAGAGGCGGGTGCGGAGAGGGAGATGGGGCGATGGGGCGATGGGGCGATCGCCTCTCCCTGTCTCCTTGTCTCCTTGTCCCCTTGTCTCGTCGGCAAACGGGTCCGGCACAAAGCGCTCCGCGGTCAGCTCCGGCCGCCCCAGGTAGCCGCGGGCGACGGCCGCGCCGCCGATGTGCAGCTCACCCGGCACGCCGATGGGGACGATCTCGCCGTGCCGGTCCAGGATGTGCAGGTTGACGTTGGCGATGGGCCGACCGATGGGGATCTCCGCGTCGGTGGGCCAGGCCTGGCCCTGGGGCGGCTCGAAGCTGCTGGCGATGATGGTGCCTTCCGTTGGGCCATAGGTGTTCAGCCAGCGCACGTCGGGCGCGACACGCTGCCACGCAGCCAGCCGCTCGCCCGAGGCTTTGTCGCCGCCGGCGATCACCAGGCGCAGGGTGGGCGGCGCCGCGCCCTGGCGCTCCAGCTCGTGGGTCAGCTCATGCCAATACGCTGTGGGCAGGTCCAGCACGGTCAGGTGCTCGGTCGCGATCAGCTCAAAGACCTCGTGCGTCGCCAGCAGGCCGCCGCTCGGCCGCAGCACCACCGTGCCCCCCGCGTACCAGGTTGGGAACAGCTCTTCAATGGCCGCGTCGAAGCTGATGGTGGCGAACTGCAACACCCGATCGTCGGGGGTCAGCCCGAACAGCCGCGCGGCCGCCACGTTGTGGTTCACCGCCGAGCGGTGTTCCACCATGACACCTTTCGGCCGGCCGGTGGAGCCGGAGGTGTAGATGAGGTAGGCCAGGGAATCTGGAATGTGGAATGTGGAATGTGGAATGTGGAATCTGGAATCTGGAATGTTGAACGTGGGTTGGCGCGCGATGGTGGGCCAGTCGGCGTCCAGGCGGAGCGTATGGTGGATGGCGAACTGCGTACTGCGGCTGGCCTCTTGCGCGCGGCCATCCGCCATCTGCCATCCGCTTGCTTCTAGCACCCGCGCCTGGGACAACAAGACCTGTGTGCCGGAGTCTGCCAGCATGAACGCGATGCGGTCGGCCGGGTAGGCGGGGTCCAGGGGCAGGTAGGCGCCGCCGGCCTTGAGGATGCCCAGCAGGCCGATGATCATCTCCGGCGAGCGTTCGGTCATCAGGCCGACGATGCTCTCGGGGCCGACCCCCAGGCTCCGCAGGTGATGCGCCAACTGATTGGCGCGCGCGTTCAGCTCCGCGTAGGTGAAGGTCTGGCGCGGCTCGGAGGCGCCCAGGGGCGGCGGCTGCACCAGCGCGAGCGCGTCGGGCCGGGCCGCGGCTTGCGCTTCGAAGAGCTGGTGCATGCCCAGGTCAGATGGCACGGCCGCGGTGCTGGCGTTCCACGCGCCCACGATCTGGTCGCGCTCGGCCGGGCTGAGCATGGGCAGTCCGGCTACCGCCGCGTCGGGGTCGGCCACGGCGCTAGCGAGCAGGGCCTGCAAGTGGCCGAGCATCCGCTGGATGGTGGCTTCGTCGAACAGGTCGGGGTTGTACTCCGCGCCGCCGCTGAGCCCGTCGGGTGTCTCGCCCAGGGTCAGGGTGAGGTCGAAGGGTGCGACGCCGGTGTCCACGTCCAACTGGCTGAACCGCAGCCCCGGCAGCTCCAGGGATGCCTGGCTGGTCCCGCCGCTGTGCAGGGTGAACATGACCTGGAACAGCGGCGTGTGGCTGAGGTCACGCTGCGGCTGGAGCGCGTCCACCACCATTTCGAACGGCAGGTCTTGGTGCGCGTACGCGGCCAGGGCAGTTTCCCGCGCTCGCGCCAGCAGTTGGCGGAAGGTCGGCGACCCGCTGAGGTCGGCGCGCAGCACCAGAGTGTTGACGAAGAAGCCGATCAGGCCCTCGATCTCGGCCCGATTGCGGTTCGCGATAGGCGTGCCGATGCCGAAGATCTCCTGGCCGGAGTAGCGGCCCAGCAGTGCCTGGAACCCCGCCAGCACCGTCATGAACAGCGTGACGTCGTGGCGCCGGCTCAGCGCTTTCAGCTCGGCCGTCAGCTCGGCGGGCAGGCTGAACGTGAGGTGCGCGCCGCGAGAGGTTTGCACAGCCGGCCGCGGGCGGTCGGTGGGCAGGTCCAGGGCCGGCGGCAGGTCGGCCAGCGCGGCCTTCCAATAGTCAAGCTGCCGGTCGCGCACTTCGCCCGTGAGCCAGTTGCGCTGCCAATATGCGAAATCAGCGTATTGCACCGGCAACGGTGCGAGTGTAGGGGCGGGTTTCAAACCTGCCCCTACCGGGTCGCAAAACGCGGTGTACAGCGCAGCCACCTCGCGCGTCAACACGCTGCTCGACCAGCCGTCGGAGACGATGTGGTGCATGGTAAAGAGTGCGACGTGTTCCTCCGCCTCCAGGCGCAGCAAGGTCGCGCGCAGCAGCGGGCCGGCGGCCAGGTCGAAGGGCTGTCGTGCTTCCGCGGCCGCGTGCTGCTGCACGGCTGTCGCCCGCTCCTGCTCCGGCAGCGTGCTCAGGTCGATCACAGGCACGTCGAGGGTCAGCTCCGGCGCGATGGCCAGTTGCGGGATGCCATCTGCGCTGGGGAAGGTCGTGCGCAGGACTTCGTGCCGGCGGACAATCTCGTTCAGGCTGCGGCGCAGCGCGGCGACGTCCAACGCGCCTTCGATGCGCAGGGCATCGGGGATATTGTAGGCCGGGCTGCCGGGTTCCAGTTGATCCAGGAACCATAGTCGCTGCTGGCCGAACGACAGCGGCAGCGGCCCGCTGTCACGGGGCACGGGGCGGATGGGGGGTGCGGCAGTTCCCCGCACCTGGCGGCGAGCCTCTTCCACGGCCGCGGCCAGCCCGGCGATGGTGGGCTGCTCGAACAGCGCCCGCACCGGCAGCTCGACCTCGAACGCCGCGCGCAGGCGGGAGATGAGCTGGGTGGCCAGGAGCGAATGCCCGCCCAGGTCGAAGAAGTTGTCATGGATGCCGGCCTGGGGCAGATCGAGCACGCGTTCCCACATGGCTGCCAGCATCTCCTCGACCGGAGTGCGCGGCCGGGCGTCCAGCGCGCCTGCTTCGGCTTCGGCCTGCTCCGGCGCGGGCAGGCCGCGGCGATCCAGCTTGCCCGATGGCGTCCGCGGCAGCGCGTCCAGCAGCACGTAGGCCGACGGCAGCATGTAATCCGGCAGGCGTTGGGCCAGGGCCGCGCGCAAGCCGCTCGCGTCCCGCGCGGCGTCGGACTTCAGCGCCACGTAGGCCACCAGCCGCTTGCCGCCCGCGCCATCCTTCGCCAGCACAGCGCAGTCGGCTACGCCGGGCAGTTGCCCCAGCGCAGCGGCCACCTCCCCCATCTCGATGCGCATGCCCCGGATCTTCACCTGGAAATCCGTGCGCCCCAGGAACTCCAGGTTGCCGTCCGCCCGCCAGCGCACCAGGTCGCCGGTGCGGTAGAGACGGGCGCGGCGGGGGAGATGGGGAGATGGGGAGAGGGGGAGACCGCTTCCTCCCAACTCGTTGTCTCCCTGTCTCCTTGTCTCGTCGGCAAAAGGGTCTGGCACAAAGCGTTCCGCGGTCAGCTCCGGCCGGCCCAGATAGCCGCGCGTGACACCCGCGCCGCCGATGTAAAGCTCGCCGGGGACGCCGATGGGCACGGGCTCCAGGTTGCGGTCCAGCACATAGAGTTGGGTGTTGGGCAGCGGGCCGCCGATGGGCAACGGCGCGGCCGGGTCCCAGCTCCGCAGATCGCGCGGCGGTTCGTACCACGTGGAGATGATGCTGGTCTCGGTGGGGCCGTAGGTGTTCAGCCAGGTGACGTGTTCGCTGCCCAGCTTCAGCCAGGTCGCATATGTTTCCGGCGCGGCCGCGTCGCCGCCCACCACCACCAGCCGAACGTGGGCCGGCACGCTGGCGCCGAGTTGAGCCAATTCCTGCACCCACTGGCGCCAGTACGCCGTCGGGAAGTCCAGCACCGTGATGCGTTCCTGCTGGATCAGCCGTAGCAACTCGTCGCCGGTAACCAACACGCTGTCGGGTCGCAAGACCAGCGTCGCGCCCGTGTGCAGCGCCGGGAAGATCTCCTCAACTGCGGCGTCGAAGCTGATGGTGGCGAACTGCAAGACCCGCTCACCCGGCTCCAGGCCGAACCGTCCCGCCACGGCCGCGTTATGGTTCACCACCCCGCGGTGCGGCACGCCGACCCCCTTGGGCGTGCCCGTGGAGCCGGAGGTGTAGATGACGTAGGCCAGGGAATCTGGAATGTGGAATCGGGAATGTGGAATGTGGAATGTGGAATCTGGAATATTGGCTGCGGGTTGGCGCGCGATCTCGGGCCAGTCGGCGTCCAGGCGGAGCGTATGGCGGATGGCGAACTGCGTACTGCGGCTGGCCTCTTGCGCGCGGCCATCTGCCATCTGCCATCTGCCATCCTCTATCAGCTTCTCCTGCGTCAACAGCACCTGGGCGCCGGAGTCTGCCAGCATGAACGCGATGCGGTCGGCCGGGTAGGCGGGGTCCAGGGGCAGGTAGGCGCCGCCGGCCTTGAGGATGCCCAGCAGGCCGATGATCATCTCCGGCGAGCGTTCGGTCATCAGGCCGACGATGCTCTCGGGGCCGACGCCCAGGCTCCGCAGGTGATGCGCCAGTTGGTTGGCGCGCGCATTCAGCTCAGCGTAGGTGAGCTCGGCGCGCGGGCGCGGGGCCAGGCCGTCCAGGCCGGGGTGGATCAACGCGATGGCGTCCGGCGTGCGCGCGACCTGTGCCTCGAACAACTGATGGATGCCGCGGTCGGCCGGGAAGGGGGCCGCGGTGGCGTTCCACGTCACCAGGATCTGTTGCCGCTCCGCCTCGACCATCAGGGGCAGCCGGGCAATGGGCACGTCCGGGTCGGCGACGATGCCCGCCAGCAGCGTCACGAAATGGCCCGCTAACCGCTCCATGGTGGCTGCGTCGAACAGGTCGGTATCGTATTCGATGGCGCCGGCCAGGCCGTCGAGGGTCTCGCCGATCACCAGGGTCATATCGAAGGTGGTGGTGCCGCTGTGGGTCTGCACTTGTGACAGGGTGAGGCCGGGCAGCCGCGCTGGCGCCGATGGCGTGTTTTGCAGTGCGAACATCACCTGGAAGAAGGGCGTGTGGCTCAGGTCGCGTTCGGGGTGGAGCGTCTCCACCAGCATCTCGAACGGTACGTCCTGGTTCGCGTAGGCATCGAGCGCGATTTGGCGGACGCGGGCCAGCAACTGCCGGAACGTCAGGCGGCCTGCCTCGCCGTTCAGGCGGCTGCGCAGCACCAGGGTGTTGACGAAGAAGCCGATCAGCCCCTCGATCTCGGCCCGGCCCCGGTTGGCGATGGGCGTGCCGACCGCGATATCCTCCTGGCCGGTGTAGCGGTAGAGCAGCGTCTGGAACGCGGCCAGGAGCGCCATGAAAGGCGTGGCGCCGGCGCGCTGTGCCAGCGCGGCCAGCCCGTCCGCCAGCGGCTTGGGCACGTGGAAGGTGTGGCTGGCCCCCCGCGCGCTGGGCGTCGCGGGCCGCGGCCGGTCGGCCGGTAGTTGGAGCACCGGCGGCGCATCCCCAAGCTGCTGGCGCCAGTAGTCCAACTGGGCCTGCAGCTTTTCGCCAGCCAGCCACTGGCGCTGCCAGATCGCGAAGTCCGCGTATTGCACGGGCAAGGGCGGTAGGGGCGTAGGGGCGGGTTTCAAACCCGCCCCTGTATCGCCGGAAAACGCGGCGTAGAGCGCGGCCATCTCGCGCACCAGCACGCCCACCGACCAGCCGTCGGAGACGATGTGGTGGGTGTTGGTGACCAGGATGTGCTCGTCGTCGGCCAGGCGCAGCAGCCGTGCGCGGATCAGGGGCCCGGTTGCCAGGTCGAACGGCTGCATCGCATCTTCAACTGCGACGCGCTGCGCTTCGGCCTGGATGGCAGCTCGATCCCGGCCGGCCGCGCGCAGGTCTACCAGCGGCAGCGGCACGGCCAGGTCGGGATGGATGACTTGCACCGGCTCGTCGGCCTCTACGCTGAAGGTGGTGCGCAGGACTTCGTGCCGGCGCACCACTTCGTTGAGCGCGCGGCCCAACGCCTCAACATCGAGTTGGCCGGCCAATCGCACTGCAGCCGGGATGTTGTACATGGCGCTGCCGGGCGTGAGCTGGTCGAGGAACCAGAGCCTGCGCTGCGCGTAGGACAGGGGCGCGCGGCCGTCCGGGCGGGGCTGCGGCGTGAGCGCGGCCTGCGCCACGTCAACGCCTTCTTCCTGCAGCAGCAGGGCCAGCAGCTCCAATTGTTCCGGTGTCAGGTCGGCCAGGCTTTCAGGGAGCGCCTGCGAGCCGTTCAGCTCGGTCATTGGCTCCCCCCGGTTTTGCCGCTTTGGGCCGCCTTCTTGGCTGCCAGCAGCGCCTTCACCTGGTCAGGCGAGAGGCCCTGCACCCGCTTGAGCGCGTCCGCGATCTTGGCGGCATCCGCGGCCTGTGTCGCCTGCGCCTGTTGGGCCGCAGTAAGCTGTCCGGCCAGGCCCGCGACCGTGGGGTGCTCGAACAGCGCGCGCAGCGGCAGCTCGACGCCGAACTCGTCGCGGATGCGCGAGATGAGCTGCGTGGCCAGCAGCGAGTGGCCGCCGAGCTCGAAGAAGTTGTCGTCCACGCCGACCCGTTCCAGGCGCAGCAGGTCGGCGGCCAGGCCAGCCAGGCGCGCCTCGGTCGCGTTGCGCGGGGCCACGTATTCGGCCGCGGCCTCGCGCTGCGCGTGGTCGGCCGCAGGCAGCGCCCGCCGGTCCACCTTACCCGCGGGCGAGAGCGGGAACGCGTCCAGTGGCGTGAACGTGGCTGGCACCATGTGCTCCGGCAGCCGGCCCCGCAGATGGTCGCGCAGATCGGCGGGCCTGGGCGCGGCGCCCTCGGCCGGGATGATGTAGCCCGCCAGCGCGTCGCCCCGCGCCACAACCACCGCATCGCGCACCGCGGGGTGCTCTCGCAGCACGGCCTCGATCTCGCCCAGCTCGATGCGGAACCCGCGCACCTTCACCTGGTCGTCTATGCGCCCCAGGAACTCGATGGCGCCGTCCGGCAGCCAGCGCGCCAGATCGCCGGTGCGGTAGAGACGGGCGCGGCGGGGGAGATGGGGAGATGGGGAGATGGGGCGATCGCCTCTCCCTGTCTCCTTGTCTCCTTGTCCCCTTGTCTCCCCTGCAAAGGGGTCCGGCACGAACCGCTCAGCGGTCAGCTCCGGCCGGTTCAGGTAACCCGCAGCCAGGCCCACGCCGCCGATGAGGAGCTCGCCGGGCACGCCGATGGGCTGGGGCTGCATCAGGTCGTCCACGATGTAAAGCTGGAAGTTGGCGATGGGGCCGCCGATGGGCGGGCCGCCGAAGGGCCAGGCGATCTGGGGGTCGCACTGGAACATGGATGCGCAGACGGTGGTCTCGGTGGGGCCGTACGCGTTGAAGAAGCGGCGTCCTTCGTCAGGCTCAGGATGCCCGGCGGCCCACTTGGCCACGATCTCGTTCGTGCAGCGCTCGCCGGCCGCGATCACGGTCTCCAGGTCGGGCAGGTCGCCCGGCTCCAGCACGGCCAGCAGCGACGGCGGCAGCGTAACGGTGGTGATCCGGGCGGCCCGCAGCAGCTTCGCCAACTCCGTCCCCGAGGCGATGGTCTCTTGTCGGGCCAACACCAGGGTGGCGCCGTTGCGCAGCGCCATCACGGTCTCCCACACCGACGCATCGAAGGAAAACGGCGAGAACTGGAGCACCCGCTTGCCCGGGCGGATGTCGAACGCGCGGCCTTGCACGTCGGCCAGGTTGCACAGCCCGCGGTGGCGCAGCAGCGCGCCCTTCGGCCGGCCGGTGGAGCCGGAGGTGTAGATCACGTAGGCCAGGGAATCTGGAATGTTGAATGTTGAATGTTGAATGTTGAATGTGGGTTGGCGCGCGATCTCGGGCCAGTCGGCGTCTAACCGTACCAGGATCCTCGGCCACCCTTCGCCGTCAGTTTCCAGCTTCCCGCTTCCAGCTTCCGGCTTCCAGCCTCCAGTTTCCAGCACCCGCGCCTGCGTCACGAGCACCTGGATGCCCGAGTCTTTGATCATGAAGCGGAGGCGGTCGGCCGGGTAGTTGGGGTCCAGGGGCAGGTAGGCGCCGCCGGCTTTCAGGATGCCCAGGATGCCCACCATCATCTCCAGCGAGCGCTCCACGCTGATGCCGACCAGTGTGCCGGGGCCGACGCCCAGGCCGGCCAGGTGGCGTGCGAGCTGGTTGGCGCGCGCGTTGAGTTCGCGGTAGGTCAGCGTGGCGGCCGCGTCGCCCCGCTGGTAGGCCGCCGGGTCGCCGATGAACTCGACGGCGGCCGCGTCGGGCTGGGCCGCGGCCTGGGCCTCGATCAGCGCGTGGATGGTGGTGTCGTCCGGGAACGGGACCGCCGTGTCGTTCCAGGCCTCCAGCATCATCCGGCGCTCAGCCTCCGGGAGGAGCGGCAGGGCCGTCACCGGCTGCTCCGGCGCGGCGACGGCTGCCGCCAGCAGGGTTTGCAGGTGGCCGGCCATGCGCGCGATAGTAGCGCGGTCGAATAGGTCGCTGTTGTACTCCCACGCGGCCGAGATGCCATCGGGGGTCTCCGACATCATCAGCAGCATGTCGAATTGGGCGATGCCCTTTTCGACGGTCACCGGTTCCAGGCGCAGATCGGGCAGCGCCATCGCGGCCAGGGGCACGTTTTGCAGCGAGAACGCGGCCTGGAACAGCGGCGTGTGGCTGAGGTTCCGCTCTAGTTGCAGCGCATCCACCAGCATCTCGAACGGCACATCCTGGTGGGCATACGCGGCCAGCGCGGTCTCGCGCACCTGCCCCAGTAGTTCCTTGAAGCTGGGGTTGCCGTCGAAGCGGGTGCGGAAGGCCAGGGTGTTGACAAAGAAGCCGATAAGCGGCTCCACCTCGGCGCGAGTGCGGTTCGCGATGGCCGAGCCGACGACGATATCCGATTGGTTGGCGTAGCGCGCCAGCAGCGTCTGATAGGCGGCCAGCAGCGTCATAAACAGCGTGACCCCTTGCGCCTGGTTGAAGCGTTTCAGCTCGGCCGAAAGTTCTTGCGACAGGCTGAAGGTGTAGATGCCGCCGTTGGCGCTCTGCACCGCGGGCCGCGGCCGGTCGGTGGGTAGCGCCAGCAGCGGTGGCGCGCCGGTCAACTGCTCCTTCCAATAGCTGAGCTGCTGTTCCAGGGTTTCACCGCGTAGCCAGCCGCGCTGCCAGGCCGCGTAATCGGCGTATTGCAGCGCCAGGTCGGGCAGGGGCGCAGGGGCGGGTTTCAAACCCGCCCCTGCATCCCCGCAGAACGCGGCATACAGCGTCCCCAGCTCGTTGATCAGGATCCCCATGGACCAGCCGTCGGTGGCGATGTGGTGCATCACCAGCGCGGCGATGTGGTCGTCGTCATGCAGCTTGAACAGGTTCACGCGCAACAGCGGCCCAACCGCCAGGTTGAAAGGCCTGCGCACCTCAGCCGTGGCCAGCCGCTGCGCTTCCGCTTCGCGATCGGCTGCCGGCAGCGCAGTCAGGTCGGTGAGGGGGAGCGTCAAGGTTGCCGCGGGCGCGATCACCTGGACGGGGACGCCACCCTCGGCCGCGAAAGTCGTCCGCAGCACTTCGTGCCGGCGGATGATCTCGTTGATGGCGCGTTCCAGCGCTTTGAGGTTCAGGTTGCCCCACAGCCGCACCACGGCCGGGATGTTGTAAAACAGGTTCCCCGGCTCGAGCTGATCCAGGAACCACAGCCGCTGTTGCGCGAAGGAAAGTGGCATGCGGCTGGCGCCGGCAGCGTCCTCGCCCGTAGGGCGTCGCGGTGCGGGTGTGATGGGTGGGGCGGGCTCTGCGGCGGCCTGCCGCGCGGCCGCCACCCTCGCCGCGATGCCCGCTACGGTCGGCGTCTCGAACAGGTCCCGCAGCGGCAGTTCCGCGCCCAACACCTCACGGATCTTCGAGGCCAGCCGCGTGGCTAACAGGGAGTGCCCGCCCAGGTCGAAGAAGTTGGCGGTCGCGCTCACCTGCGGCGACCCCAACACCTGGCCGAAGATGCCGGCCAACAGCTCCTCTTCGGGGGTGCGCGGGGCTACGTAGGCTGTCGTGGCGATGTTGCTGCCGTCCGGCGCGGGCAGGCCGCGGCGGTCGATCTTGCCCGAAGGGGTGCGCGGCAGCGCGTCCAGCGTCATCCACAGCGCAGGCGCCATGTAGTCGGGCAGCCGCTGCGCCAGGTAGCTGCGCACGTCGGCCAGGGATGCCGGCCGGCCGGCCTCGGGCACGATGTAGCCGATCAGCCGCTTCTCGCCGGCTGCATCCGCGCGTACGGCCACCGCAGCCTCGGCCAACCCGGGACACCCGGCCAATGCCGCTTCCACTTCGCCCGGTTCGATGCGGAAGCCGCGGATCTTCACCTGCTCATCCGCCCGGCCGATGAATTCCAGGTTGCCATCTGGCAGCCAGCGCACCAGGTCGCCGGTGCGGTAGAGGCGGGCGCGGCGGGGGAGATGGGGAGATGGAGAGAAGGGGCGATCGCCTCTCCCTGTCTCCTTGTCTCCTTGTCCCCTTGTCTCGTCGGCAAAGGGGTTCGGCACGAACCGCTCCGCGGTCAGTTCCGGCCGGCCCAGGTAGCCGCGCGCGACGCCCGCGCCGCCGATGTACAGCTCGCCGGGGACGTTAATGGGGACGGGGCGCATCTGCGCGTCCAGCACGTACGCGCGCATGTTGCTGCCGGGTTTCCCGATGGGCAGGCGCGCCAGGCCCATCGCCACCGCGGCGGGCACGGCGTCGGGCAGGGTCTCATCGCCGTACGCCACCATGAAGTGCGAGGCTGCGACCGTGGCCTCGGTGGGGCCATAGGCGTTCGCGAACCACGCCGGCCCGGGCATCAGGCTGAACCAGGCCGCCAGCTTGGCTGGCGACGGGCTTTCGCCGCCTGCGACTACCAGCCGGAGCGGCGCCGTCAGTGGCCGGCCGCGCGCGGCCAGGGCATCCACCCACATATGCCAGACCGGGGTGGGCAGGTTCAGCACGGTGACCTGCTGCCCCTCCACCATCTCCATGAGCGCCTCGCCGTCCATTTCCACCCGGCTGGCCGGCGCCACCAGCGCGCCGCCGTTCAAAAGGCTCGAGTAAATGGTTTCACCTGCCGCATCGAAGCTCAACGAGATCGCCAGCAGCGCCCGATCCTCCGTCCCGATCCGGTAGTTGCGTTGCAAGTCGCGCGCATGGTTCACCAACCCGCCGTGTGTCACCATCACCCCCTTGGGCGTGCCCGTGGAGCCCGAGGTGTAGATGACATAGGCCAGGGAATCCGGAGTCTGGAATCCGGATTTTGGAATGTTGGATGTGGGACGGCGCGCGATGTCGGACCAGTCGGCGTCCAGGCGCACCAGGGTCCCTGGCCGCCCTTCGCCGTCAGTTTCCAGCTTCCAGTTTCCAGTTTCCAGCACCCGCGCCTGCGTCAACACGATCCGCGCACCGGAATCTGCCAGCATGAACGCGATGCGGTTGGCCGGGTAGGCGGGGTCCAGGGGCAGGTACGCGCCGCCAGCCTTGAGGATGCCCAGCAGGCCGATGATCATCTCCGGCGAGCGTTCGACCATCAGGCCGACGATGCTCTCGGGGCCGACCCCCAGGCTCCGCAGGTGATGCGCCAGTTGGTTGGCGCGTGCGTTCAGCTCGGCGTAGGTCAGCGTGACCTCAGGCCCGGCCTCGGGCACGAAGATCAGTGCCGGCGTGTCCGGCGTGCATGCAGCCTGGGCTTCGAATGCCTGGTGGGCGAGCAGGTCATCGGCCGGTTGGTCCGTGGCGTTCCATCGGAACAAGAGCTGTTCCTGCTCGGCCGCGGTCAGCATAGGCAGATCGGCCAGGCGGGCCTGCGGCGTGGCGGCCATCCCTTCCAGCAAGGTGCGCCAGTGGTCCAACATGCGAGCAATCGTGCTGCCGTCGAACCGGCTGCGGTCGTACGAAAGCTTCAGCCCGATCTGCTGTCCCGGCCCGGAGACAGCGGTCAACGGATAGTTGGTCTGCTCGCGCGATCGGATATCGCGGATCTGCAGGCCGCTCAGCGCGGTGTTAGCGCCGCCGAACTGCTCGCGCAACGCCGTGTCCACGGGGTAGTTTTCGAAGACCAGGATGCTCTCGAAAAGCGGCGTGTCGCGCGGGATGTCGCTCCAGCTCTGCACTTGCACCAACGGGCTGTGCTCGAACTGGCGCATCTCGGCCAGGTCAGCCTGCACGCGCTGGAGCCAGGTGAGTAACGCCGCGTCGGGATCGGCCTGGATGCGCACGGGCAAGGTGTTGATGAACAGGCCGATCATCTCTTCGGCGCCGGGCAATGTAGGTGGCCGGCCGGAGACGGTGGCGCCGAAGACGACGTCGCGCTCCCGGCTGTAGCGGCTCAACAGCAGGCCCCAGGCAGTCTGGATCAGCGTGCTAAGGGTCAACCCGTGTTGGCGGGCCATGGTCTGCAGCGCGGCGCTGCTGTCAACCGAGAGCTGTATTTCCTGTTCGGCCGTGCCCTGCTGGCCGGTTTCGCGGCCGACGACCAGGGGCGTCGGCGCGCCGAAACCCGCCAGCGTCCGCCGCCAGAAGGCCTCGGCCGTGGCAAGGTCCTGGCCTTGCAGCCAGGTGATATAGTCGCGGTAGGGCCGTGTGGGCGGCAACGGCGCCGCCCGTCCCTGCGCGTAGCCAGCGTACAGACTAAAAACCTCTCTCAGCAGGAGCGGCATCGACCAGCCGTCAAGCAGGATGTGATGATGGCTCCAGGCCAGGCGATAGGCTTGCTCGCCGACCCGGATCAGCGCCAGGCGTATCAACGGCGCCCTGGACAGGTCGAACCCCTGGCGGCGATCTGCGGCCAGGTAGGCCTCAAACTGCACAGCCTGCTGATCGGCGGTCAGGTCGCGCCAGTCCACGTGTGTCACCGCGAGCTGCACGTTGCGTTGGACTGCTTGCACTGGCTTTTCGAGCCGTTTCCAGGCAAATGCCGTACGCAGCACGGGGTTACGCACGGCCGCTTGCTGCCAGGCCTGCTCGAACGCCGCGACGTTCAGGGGGCCGAGCAGGGTGCAGGTGAGCTGTTCGCAGTAGACGCCCGACTCCGGCGCGAGGAGGCTGTGGAACAGCATGCCCTGCTGCATCGGCGAGAGATTGTAGACCGCTTCGATGTTGCGTTTTGTCGTCATCCGCTACGATACCTGTTTGTCAGCACGACGAGCAAGCCCGGGGGGTGCCCGGACGTTGCGGCGCCTGGCGGGCGGTTGTCATCCCTCGATCTCGCCCAGTTCCTCTAGCAAGCCTGCCAGGGCGTCTTCATTCAAGTCAACGTCGGTGAAATCGGACGGTGTGTAACCGCCCGCCTCCGGCGAAAGGCAGTGGGCGATCAGCGCGCGCAGGGCCTTCATGAACCGCTTGCTGAGCGCGTCGATGGTCTCGGGCCGGTGCAGCGCAGTGCTGTAGGTCCACTCGATGCGTAGCTGGCCTCCGCCCGGCGTGCCTTTGCCCTGGTAGACGCTGGCCGTCACGTCCAGCACGTACTGGCGTGGGTTCTCCGGTGCATGGTCGGGGCCGATGGGCTCGGCCGCGGGCGCGAACAGCCCGGCCTGGCCTGCGGCGTCGGTGAACTGGCCCAGGTAGTTGAAGCTGACCTGGGGCCGTGGCAACGCTGCCATCTGCCCGGCGATCACCGGGTCGTGGTTGAGGTAGCGCAGGATGCCGTAGCCGAAGCCTTTGTTCGGCGCCCGGCGCACCTGTTCCTTCACCGCCTTCAGCGCTGCGCCCAGGCGTACGTCTTCCTGGCCGGACGGCGCCGGCGGCGGCAGTGTCGCTGCCACCGGGTAGATGGCTGTGAACCAGCCTACTGTGCGCGAGATATCAACGGTCGGTTGGCCGTTGTGCAGACCCAGTGCTTTGTCGTTCAGCAGCTCATCTTGCCGGCCGTGCCCTTCGACTTCGACCAGCAGGGTTGGCCCGATCCAGTCTTCGAACGCCAGCGCCAGCGCGGTGAGCAGCACCTCGTTGACGTCCGTGCCGTACGCCTGCGGCACCTGGGCCAGGAGCGCCTGCGTCTCCGGCTCGTCGAGGAATGCGGCCGACACGCGCGCGGTCGCTTCGGCCGGCAGCACATTGCTCAGTGGGAAGTCCAGCGGGAGGCGCGGGATCGCGGCGCGGCCCAGGCCTTGCCAGTAAGCTGCCTCCGCGCGCGCGGCCAGCGAATCGGCGTACTCGACCATGCGCAGCGCCCACTCGCGGAAGGAAGTGGTCTTCGCCGGCAGCCTGGGCGCCTGCCCGCTGTGGATCTGCTCGTAAGCGCGGCCGAGGTCCTCCAGCACGATGCGCCAGGAGACCCGGTCCACGGCCAGGTGGTGGATGGTGAAGAAAAGCCGACCATCGCGCTGCGGGCCGAGGTCGAAGTATAGCACCCGGAGAAGCGGTCCTTGGACCAGGTTGAGCCCCGCCTGGGCCACCGTCACTTCAGCCGTCACCGTGGCCGACGCGGCCGCGTCATCGACGCTGCTCAGATCGAAGTATGCGAAGGGCACATCGTCGCTCACGCCCGCGCTGGCCTGGCGCCAGCCATCGGCGCTGCGGGTGAAGCGCAGGCGCAGCGCGTCATGGTGGCGCAGCAGCGCGGCGATGGCCGCGCGCAGGTGGGCAGGCTGGAGCTGGCTGCGCACCGCCAGTAACAGCGACTGGTTCCAGTGATCGGGCGCAGGCAGGTGGCTGGCGAAGAAGTGGTGCTGGATCGGCGTCAACGGCACCTCCCCTTCGATGATCCCCTGTTCGGCCTGTGCCGCGAGGGCTGGGGCCAGGTCGGCCTGGGCAGCCAGGCGGGCGATGGTGGGTGCCTGGAACAGCATCCTGGGCGTCAAGCGCAGCCCGGCCTGGGCCGCGCGCGCGATGACCTGGATAGAGAGGATCGAATCGCCGCCCAACTCGAAGAAGTTGTCGGTGATGCCCACCTGGGACACGCCCAGCACCTGCGCCCAGATTTCGGCCAGCGCCTGTTCAGCCGGGGTGGTCGGCGGCACGTACGCGCGGCCCAGGTCGGCGCGCGTGCCGGCCGTCGGCTCAGGCAGGGCCTTGCGGTCGATTTTACCGTTCGGCGTCAGGGGCAGCGCATCGAGGGTCACGAAGGCGCTGGGCACCATGTGCTCGGGCAGGGTGGTCAGCAGGTGCTGGCGCAGGTCCGCAACCGTGGGTGTGACCGCGTCGGCGTGCGCTACCAGGTAGGCAACCAGGCGCTTGTCGCCGGTCGGTTCGGCGCGGGCGATGACGACCCCATCGCGCACGGCCGGGTGCGTGCGCAGGGCGCTTTCGATCTCGCCCAGCTCGATGCGGAAGCCGCGCACCTTCACCTGGAAGTCGGTGCGCCCCAGGAACTCCAGGTTGCCATCGGGCCGCCAGCGCACCAGGTCGCCGGTGCGGTAGAGGCGGGCGCCGGCGAGGGGGAGATGGGGAGACGGGGAGAGAGGGGGAACGTTTCCCCCTGTCGCCTTGTCTCCTCGCCCGTAGGGCGTCCTTGTCTCCCCCGCAAAAGGATCCGGCACGAACCGCTCCGCGGTCAGCTCCGGCCGGTTGAGATAACCGCGCGTGACGCCGGCCCCGCCGATGTACAGCTCGCCCGGCACACCGATGGGCAAGAGCTGCATGTAGCGGTCCAGGACATAGACGCTGACGTTGGGCAGCGGCCGGCCGATGGTGGGATGGCCCGGCGCCAGCCGGGCGCACGCGGTGGTCGCATCCACGGTGCACTCGGTGGGGCCGTACATATTGTAGAAGTCGGTGGCCGGCGCCTGCGCCAGGATCTGCCAGGTGGCCGGGTCAATGGCCTCGCCGCCTGGGAAGGCGATGGCGGGTGCCCATTCCGCTGCCGGGTCGAGCAGCCCCGCGGCCAGCAGCAGCTTGAGCTGCGAAGGCACGCAATCCAGTTGATCGAGCCGGTGGCGGCGGATGAAAGCCAGCAGCGCCTCGGCATCGGTGCGGACCTCCTGCGGGATGACCACCAGGGTGTGGCCATAGGTGAGCATGATCCACTGCTGCACGGAGGCGTCGAACGAAAGGGGCGCGTTCAGGCTCAGCCGCAGGGGGTGCTCGTGCGGCGCGTGCGCGTAGGCCACGCGGTGCAGGCCGCCGGCCAGGTTGAGCGCTGTGCGGTGCGTCACCATCACGCCCTTGGGCCAGCCGGTCGAGCCGGAGGTGTAGATGATGTAGGCCAGGTTGTCAGGCTGGGCCAGCGGCTGCGGCGGGTGGATCGGGAAACGTGCGAGTGCAGCCCCGTCGTCCAGGCAAATGGCAGCCAGGGGGGTCGTGTTATCGGGCCGCTGCCATTTCGCCTGCGCCAGGAGCGCCTGCTGTGTCACCAGCACCCGGGCCCCGGAGTCTGTCAACATGTATGACAGGCGGTCGGCCGGATAGGCGGGATCCAGGGGTAGGTAGGCGGCGCCGGCCTTGAGGATGCCGAAAATGGCAACGATCAGGTCGGTCGAGCGCTCCAAGGCCAACGCGACGATCTGTTCGGGGCCGACATCGTAGGCGCGCAGCGCATGCGCCAGTTGGTTCGCGCGGGCGTCCAGTTCGGCGAAGGTCAGGGATGTCACCTTGCCCTCGGGGGTCTCGGCGATGACCGCCGTGGCGTGTGGCGCGCGCGCAACCTGTTGCTCCAAGCGGGCGTGCAGGGTGTTGTCGGTGCCCAGGGTGACCGCAGTGTCGTTCCAGGCGCCGAACAGCTCAAAGAGCTCGGTCTTCTCCCGCGCGGTCAGCATGGGCAATCGGCCGATGGCCTCGTCGGGGTTGGCGACGGCGGCGGCCAGCAGGGCGCGGAAGTGGCCGGCCATCCGTTCGGCTGTGCTGGCGTCGAACAGATCGGTGTTGTATTCCAGCGCGCAGCGCAACAGCCCATCGGGACGTTCGACGACGTTGAGCGTCAGATCGAATTTCGCGGTCCGCGTGTCCGGTTGCAGGGGGGTCAGGGAGGCGCCGGCCAGCTTGAGCGTCGTCAACGGCGCATCTTGCAGGGCGAACATGGCCTGGAACAACGGCGTGTGGCTCATCTCGCGCTGCGGGCGCAGTTCTTCCACCAGCATCTCGAACGGCACATCCTGGTGTTCATAGGCCTGGGTGGCTGCGTGATGCACGCGGTGCAGCAGCTCACGGAAGCTGGGTGCGCCGGAGAGGTCGCTGCGGATCACCAGGGTGTTCACAAAGAAACCGATCAGGTTCTCGATTTCTGGCCGGTTGCGGCCGGCGATGGGTGTGCCGACTGCGATGTCTTCTTGCGCCGCATAACGGTGCAGCAGTGTCTGGAATGCGGCCAGCAGCGTCATGAACAGGGTCACGCCTTCTTTGCGGCTCAGGTCCATGACGCCTTTTGCTGTTTCGCTGGAAACGGTGAAGGTGTGGCGCGCGCCGTTCAGGGTCTGCACCGCGGGCCGCGGCCTGTCAGTGGGCAGCTCCAGCAGCGGCGGCAGGCCCGCAAGCTGTTTCTTCCAGAATTCTAGTTGCGTCTGCGCCACCCCGCTGGCCAGCCACCGCCGCTGCCAGGCCGCGTAGTCACCGTATTGGATCGGTAGCGGCGGCAGCCCGGCGTCTGCTGCGCTGCGGCCTGTTGAGAACGCGTCATAGAACGCGGCCAGCTCACGGATCATCACCCCCACCGACCAGCCGTCGGACACGACGTGGTGCATGGTGACCAGCGCGATGTGGTCTTCGTCGGCCAGGCGCAGCAACGTGGCGCGCAGCAGGGGGCCCGTGCTCAAGTCAAAGGGCCGGCGCGCCTCTTCAGCGATCCGGCGTTGGGCTTCAACTTCGCGTTCTGCTTGGGGCAGGCCGCGCAGGTCAATCACGGCTAACGCGTGGTGGGGTTCGGGGCTTACCACGGGCCGCGCAACGCCATCCACCGCGGCGAAGGACGTGCGCAGCACCTCATGGCGCGCACGGATGGCATCCAGCGACTGTTCCAGCGCCGTAATCCGCAGGCGTCCCGTGATCCGAACGGCTGACGGGACGTTGTAATACGGGCTGCCGGGCTCAAATTGATCCAGGAACCAGATGCGCTGCTGCGCGTATGACAGCGGCGGCGTTTCCCCTTCTGTGAGCGGCGCGATCGGCGCTTGCTGGGTGGCCTCGGGTTGCGCCGGCGCCTCGTCATCGGCCGGCGGCTCGTAACCCAGCTCGCGGGCTGCGGCCCAGGTCAGGTCGCTGAGGACGTCGTCTTTCTTGAAGCGCTTCCAGCGGTCGGCTGCCTTGGCGTCAATGCGGTTGCGCAGGTAGAACTTGAAGTCGCCGACCATCTGCTGGCCCGGGCGGATGCCGGAGGTCATCCGGTCGCCCTGGTATGGCTCCAGCATCGCCGGGTGGAAGTCAATGCCCAGGAATTCGCAGATGCCCTGCATCACGGGTTCCGGGTGACTGACGAGTTCCTCGAACCAGACGCGATGTTGCCGTTCGGCCGGGATGCGCGCCAGGAAGCCCAGGATGTTCTGGTGGCTGACGGTGTACACCAGCTCAGCTAATGCGCGAATGGAGAAGGGATGTTCGTGGCGGAAGAAGATCTCCTCCAGCCGCGCCTCCATGAACGAGTAGACGGTCGCGAACGGGTGGCGCATCAGGTGGATGTAACGCGCGTCGCTGAAATCCTGCTCCATGCGCGCCAGGATGGCCGGGTCCAGCGGGTAGACGGGCGTTTTGTCCACCAGCAAGCGTCCTCCGGCCGGTGCGCTTGCCGCGATCCAGGCCTGCATCGCGCGGTAGAACTGCTTGGTGGTCCAGCCCTGGGCCTCATATTCGGCCATGAGTGCGGTGGCCTCTTCGATGCTGCAGTTGCGCAGCGCCATGATGGCCTTCAGCGGACCTTCGAGCCAGAATTCGTATTTACCGGAGAAGGCCGCGTGGCGCTCGGCCAGGGTATTGAAGGAGAGCAGGTCCAGCTCCGGCGGCGCGAACAGCCTGGGGTTCCCGGCCAGCATGACGCGCAGCAAGGTCGATCCCGAGCGGGGGGGCGATAGCACGAAGACTGCCGGCGGATTGGGCGCGGCGGTTTCCGCATCGGCCGGCGCACCGCGCGGCGGCAGCGTCGGGATCAGCGCGCGGAACTGCGCCAGCGTCGACGCGTCCACCTGGGCGGGGACGGCGGCCTTTTGCTGGAACGTGTACCCGGCTGCCTGCGCCGTTCCGTTGGCCGCAGGTGTGATGCCGACGATGCCCGCGATCGCGTCGGGATAGTATTCCTCCAGGTACATCGCCAGGTCCGCGATGGTAGGCGCCATGAAGACCGCGCGCACGTGCGCCGCCGCGCCGAGCTCTTCTTGCATGCGGTTGGTCAACACGGCCGCCTGCAGCGAGTTGCCGCCCAGCTCGAAGAAGTTATCGTGCACGCCGATGCGTTCGATGCCGAGCACTTCCTGCCACTTTTGAGCCAGGAAGCGTTCGATGGGGGTGCGCGGCGCCACGTACTCCTTATCGGTCTCCGGTCGCGCCTGATCCGGCGCGGGCAGCGCTTTGCGATCGACCTTGCCGTTGGGGTTGAGGGGCAGCGCATCCATGAAGACGAAGGCCGCCGGCACCATGTAGTCGGGCAGGCGCTCCCGCAGGAAGCTGCGCAGCTCACTCACGCTCGGCGTCGCGCCGTGCTGGGGCACCAGGTAAGCCACCACGTGGCGCTCGCTGCTGGCGTCGCCGCGCACCATGACGAAAACTTGCGCCAGCGCGGGATGGCGCGCCAGGATCGTCTCGATCTCGCCGAGCTCGATGCGGAAGCCGCGGATCTTCACCTGGTAGTCGATGCGCCCCACGAACTCGATAGCGCCATCTTCCAGGAACCGGACCAGGTCGCCGGTGCGGTAGAGGCGGGCGCGGCGGGGCAGATGGGGGGATGGGGAGATGGGGCGATCGCCTCTCCCTGTCTCCTTGTCTCCTTGTTCCCTTGTCTCGTCGGCAAACGGGTTCGGCACGAACTTCTCAGCGGTCAGCTCCGGCCGGTGCAGATACGACACGGCCAGGCCATCGCCGCCGATGCACAGCTCGCCTGCCACGCCGATCGGCACTGGGTTGAACTTGTGGTCCAGCACATAGATCGTCGTGTTCGACAGCGGCCGGCCGATGGGCACGGTCCGCGCATCCTCGCTCACCTCGGTGACAGGGTGCCAGGAAGCGAACGTGGTGCTTTCGGTGGGGCCGTACACGTGCAACAGACGCCGCGGGGGGCCATGTCTCAGCACCTGGCGCACCCAACGCGGGTCAACCGCTTCGCCGCCGAAGAGCAGGTGGCTGAGGGTTGCGAAGCCATCGGGCGCTTCGGCGGCAATGTAGTTGAACAGCGCCGTCGTCAGGAACAGCGTCGTGATCCCTTCCTGTCGAAGGAAGTCGGTGAACAGGTGGGCCGAAAGCGCGATGTCTTTGCTGACACCGATCAGCCTGGCCCCTCGCAGCAGCGCGCCCCAGATCTCGAAAGTGGCCGCGTCGAAGGACGCGTTGGACGCCTGTGCGATGCGGTCCGAGGGGCCGAGCTCGATATAGTTGGTGTTGAACACCAGCCGGGCGATGGCTTGCTGCGGGATGGACACCCCTTTGGGGATCCCCGTCGATCCGGAGGTGTAGATGACGTATGCCAGGTTGCCAGGTCGTACATCGGTGACGGGGTTGGCGTCGCTGAATTGGGCGATCCGGGGCCAATCGGCGTCCATCTGTAGCACTGTCGCGTCGGTTGGGGGCGCTTGCTCCATGAGGCTGGCCTGCGTCAAGAGCACCGGCGCCCGGCCATCCTTCAGCATGAAGGCCAGGCGATCGGCCGGATAATCCACGTCGAGCGGCAAATACGCGCCGCCGGCCTTGACGATGCCCAGCATCGCGACGACCAGATCGATGGAGCGTTCCAGGTAGAACCCAACCAGGGTTTCCGGTCCCACGCCCAGGCTCTGCAGGCACGCGGCCAGCCGGTTGGCCCGGCTGTTGAGATCCGCGAAACTCAACGAACGCCCGCCGTAGGTCACCGCGATGGCGTTGGGGCTGCGCGCTACCTGTTCCTCGAACAGCTTGCCCAGCGTTTTGCCGCGCGGGTAGCTCGTGGCCGTGGCATTCCATTCTTCTACGACGCGGCGCCGCTCGGCCTCGGGCAGAATGGACAACTCGGCCACGGAGCAGGTGGGGTCTGCGACGATCGCGGCCAGCAAGCACACGAAGTGGTCCGCCATGCGCGTCACGCTCGTCTGTTGCCAGAGGTCGGTGTTGTACTCGATGGCGCCGTGCAGGCCTGTCTCATCTTCGGTCATGAACAACGTCAGATCGAATTTGGAGGTGCCGCTGTGCGTCTCGATAGCTTCGATCGTGACATCGGGCAGATGCAGCGCGCTGCTGGCGCGTTGTTCCAGCGCAAACATCACCTGGAAGATGGGGGTGAAGCTCAGGTTGCGCTGCGGCTGCAGGGCATCCACCAGCATGTCGAATGGCAGGTCCTGATGGGCCTGCGCGTCCAGGGTGCTCGCGCGCACCCGGGTCAGGAATTCACGGAAGCTGGGTTCGCCGTCCAGACGGCCGCGCATCACCAGGGTGTTGACGAAGAAGCCGATGAGGCTCTCCAGCTCGGGGCGGGTGCGGCCGGCAACCGGCGTGCCCACGCAGATGTCGGTCTGGCCGGTGTAGCGGAACAGCAACACCTGATATGCCGCCAGCAGCACCTGGAACAGCGTCGCGCTCTCCTGGCGTGCCAGATCGCGCAGGGCAGTGCCCAGGGTGTCGGGGATGGCGAAGGGGACCACGGCGCCCTTTACGGTCTGCACTGCCGGCCGCGGCCGGTCCGTAGGCAGCTCAAGCACGGGCGCGGCGTCCCTGAGCTGTTCTTGCCAGTAAGCCAGCTCGCTGTCAAGGCGGGTGCCCTGGAATTGATCCCGCTGCCACTGGGCGTAGTCAGCGTATTGCAGCGGCAGGGGCGCCAACTCGCGCGCCGCGGCTGCCGGGTTATGATAGCTGTCGTAAAGCAGGCCGATTTCTCGCACCAGGACGCCGGTTGACCAGGCATCGGTGACGATGTGGTGCATGGTGAGGATCAGCAGGTGTTCATCCTCGGCCAGGCGGAGCAGGCGCGCCCGGATGAGGGGCCCCCGGCTCAGGTCAAACGGCCGGCCGGCTTCCTCCCGCGCGATGCGTTGCGCTTCGGCCTCGACGCTGGATCGATCGGCTCCGGCGCTGGCCAGCGTTTCACGCGCTTGCAACAACTCGAAGCCCGATGCTATGACCTGGATCGGATTGCCATGCTCGGTGATGAACCGGGCGCGCAAGACCTCGTGTCGGCGCACCACCTCGTTCAGGCTTTGCGCCAGGGCCGGCACGTCCAGTGCACCGCTGAGGCGCAGCGTGAGGGTGATGTTGTAAAACGGGCTGTCCGGCTCCAGTTGGCTCAAGATCCAGAGGCGTTGCTGCGCGAACGAAAGCGGATAGCTGCTGCGGTCGGCGCGCGGGCTGATCCCTGCCTCTTGCGCAGCGGCTTTGGCTTTCTCTTTGATGCGGGCGAGCAGCAGCGCTCGTTTTTCGGGTGAAAGTCCGTCCAGGCGGTTAGCGGGCTCAGACATTAAGATGCTCCGTTTGCTGTCAATCCTGGCGCTCCTCGAGGAGCCGCCTTGCTTCTTCGTCCGAGAGACCTTCGAGCTCTTGCAGCAGCGCCAGCAGTGTGTCGTCGCTTTGTTGCGCTAGAAGGCTTTCTTCGATCAGTGCTGCCAGGCTGGCTACCGTCGGCTTCTCGAACAACTGGCGCAGCGGAAGCTCCACCGGGAAGCTCTCGTGCAGCCGGGCCAGGATCTGGGTGGCCAGCAGCGAATGCCCCCCCAGGTCGAAGAAGTTGTCGTTGATGCCCACGCGCGGGAGGCCCAGCACTTGGGCCCAAATGCCGGCCACTTCTTCCTCGGTAGGCGTGCGGGGCGGGACGTAGGTCGCGGCATCGCTCTGCCCCACCGCCGGCGCAGGCAGGTTGCGGCGGTCGACCTTGCCGCTAGCGGTCACCGGCAGCCGCTCCAACATCACGAAAGCGGAGGGCGTCATGTAACCGGGCAGCCTTTCGGCCAGATGGCCGCGCAGGTCGGCTGCGGTGATGCTGGTGTTCGGCTGCGACACGATGTACCCCACCAGGCGCTTGTCGCCGGGCGTATCCTCGCGCGCGGTGACGGCCGCCTCGCGCACGGCCGGGTGGGTGGCCAGGGCGCGTTCGATCTCGCCCAGCTCGATGCGGAAGCCGCGGATCTTCACTTGTTGATCGATCCGCCCCATGAATTCGATGGCGCCATCGCGCCGCCAGCGCACCAGGTCCCCGGTCCGGTAGAGGCGGGCGCGGAGGGGGAGATGGGGGGATGGGAGGATGGGGAGATCGCCTCTCCCTGTCTCCTTGTCTCCGTGTCCCCTTGTCTCGTCGGCAAAGGGGTTTGGCGCGAACTGCTCCGCGGTCAGCTCCGGCCGGTTGAGATAGCCGCGCGCGAGGCCCGCGCCGCCCAGCAGCAGCTCGCCGGGCACGCCGGCCGGGGCCAGGTTCCCGTGGGGGTCAACGATGTATGCCAGCCGGTTGGGCAGCGGCCGGCCAATGGGCACGGGCTGGTCGGTAGCCGTGAACCAGTCGCCCGGCACATCGAAGGTGGTGGCTGTGACGGTCGTTTCGGTCGGGCCATAGGCGTTCAGCAGGCGGGCGTCGCGGGCCGGCGTTTCCTGCCACCACCGTAGGCTGTCGGCCGACAGCACGTCGCCGCCGCTGATGATCAGGCGTAGCTGGTCGGGCGCTGCGGCCGCGGCCGAACGTCGCCACGCTTGCAGCACCTGGCCCCAGTAGGCTGGCGGCAGGTTAATGACCGAGAGGCCGTAGTTAGCCATCACCTGGGGGAAATCGGCTGGCGGCCAGATCTCGGGGCCGCGCACCACCAGCGTTGCTCCGGCCGTCAGGGTCGCCAGGATTTGCTCCAGCCCCTGGTCGAACGTGTAGGCGGCGAACTGCAGCACCCGGTCCTCGGGCCTCAGCTCGAAAAGGGCCGCGACATCGGTCAAGTGCTGCGCCAACCCGTCCTGCTCGATGAGCACGCCCTTAGGCTGGCCGGTGGAGCCCGAGGTGTAGACGACGTAGGCGAGCGAATCCGGGATCTGGGATCTGGGATCCGGCATCTTGGATGCGGGGTGGCGCGCGATTTCAGGCCAGTCCGCCTCCAGGCGCACCAGGGTCCCTGGCTGCCCTTCGCCGTCAGCTTCCAGCTTCCAGCTTCCAGCTTCCAGCACTCGTGTCTGGGTCACCACGATCTGCGCGCCCGAGTCTTTCAAGATGAACGCGATGCGATCGGCCGGGTTGTCGGGGTCAATCGGCAGGAAGGCCGACCCCGCCTTGAGCGTGCCCAGGATCGCCACAGCCATGTCCAGCGAGCGCTCCAGCACCAGCGCAACGATGGTCTCCGGCCCCGCACCCAGTGTCACCAGGTGGCGCGCCAGTTGGTTCGCGCGCGCGTCCAGGTCAGCATAGCTCATCGTCGCCTGGGGATCAGGCGTGACCCCGGCGGCCAGGGCCAGCGCCGTGGCGTGTGGCCTGGCCGCGGCCTGGGCTTCGAACATCGCAACGACGCTGCGCGTCGCGCGCGCCGTCAGGGCGCCGGCGCTCCACTTGCGCAAGATCTGGCGCGTTTCGGCTTCGCTCAGCATGGGCAGCATCGCGATGGGGCGGTCGGGCTCGGCCGAGGCTGCCGACAGCAGCGCCTGGAAATGGGTCACCATGGCGCGCGCGGTTTCCGCGTCGAACAGGTCGGTGTTGTAGTTCAGGTAGCCGCCCAACGTGTCGCCATAGGTCATCGAGAGCGCCAGGTCGAACTTGGCCGTGCCGCCGTCCACCGGCAGCGGGGTCAATGTCGCGCCGGGCAGCGCCAGGCCGGCCAACGGCTCCGCTTGCAGGTCGAACATCACCTGGAAGAAGGGCGACCGGCTCATGTCGCGCGTCGGCTGCAGCGCCTCCACCAGCATCTCGAACGGGACATCCTGGTGGGCATACGCGCCCAGCGCGGTCTCTTTGACCCTGGCCAGGAGCTGGCGGAAGCTGGGCGCGTCGCTCAGGTCGCACCGCAGCACCAGGGTGTTGAGCAGGAAGCCGATCAGCGGCTCGGTCTCGCCGCGGATCCGGTTGGCGACGGGCGTGCCCACGCTGATGTCCTCTTGGCCGGCGTACCGGTGCAGCAACGCCTGCAGCCCGGCCAGCAGCGTCATGAACAGCGTGGCGCCCTCCTGCCGGGCCAGGGCATCCAGCGTCCGGTGCAGCTCAGGCGGCAGTGTGAACCACTGGTTGGCCCCGCGCGTGGTCTGCGTGGCCGGCCGTGGCCGGTCGGTGGGCAGTTCCAGCGGCAGCGGGTCATCGCCCAACCGCGCCCGCCAATAGGCCATCTGCTCGGCCAGCGGTGAGCCGCCCGCGTCCCCCGCGCCGGCCAGCCAATCGCGCTGCCAGGCGGCGTAGTCGGCGTACTGCACGGGCAGCGGCGGCAGCACCGAGGCGTCCGCGCCGGCGCTGAACGCCTGGTAGGAGGCGATCAGCTCGTGCATCAGCACACCCACCGACCAGCCATCGGAGACGATGTGGTGCATGGTGAAGAACAATACGTGTTCCTGTGGCCCGGTGCGTAGCAGGTGCGCCCGCAGCAGCGGGCCCGTCGCCAGGTCGAACGGCGCGCGCGCCTCGGCCAGGGCCAGCCGGGTGACTTCCTGCTGGCGTGCGTCCGGGGCCAGGTCCTGCAGATCGGTCACCGGGACGGCGATCTCGAGCGCATCCAGGATGCGCTGGGTGGGCCGGCCTTCCTGCTGGCCGTAAACCGTGCGCAGCACCTCGTGCCGCGCGATCACGGTGTTCACGCAGCGCGCCAGCAGCACCGCATCGATCGGTCCATCAATGCGCAGCGCAGCAAAATTGTTGTACAGCGGGCTGCCCGGGTCCAACTGGTCCAGGAACCACAGCCGCTGTTGGCCGAACGAAAGCGGCAGGCGGCTCGTCCCATCCTCGGCTGTCAGCCGCGGCCGGGGCCGGATCGCCGCGGGGCTGGCGGCGAGGGCGGTCGCGGCCCCCGCATCGCTTGCCTGGGGCCGGGCGTTGCGGATCAGCTCGGCCAGGCCGGCGATGGTCGGCGTCTCAAACAGGTTGCGCAGCGGCAGTTCCACACGATAGGCGTCGCGCAGCCGCGACACCAGTTGGGTGGCCAGCAGCGAGTGCCCGCCCAGCTCAAAGAAGTCGTCGTGGATGCCGATGGGCGCGATGCCCAGGATCTGCTCCCAGTCGGCCGCGATCGCGCTCTCGATCTCGTCCACGGGCGCAATAAACGCAGTGCGCAGGTTGGGCCGGGTGTGGCGTGTCGTGGCCGGCGCCGTGGGGCTGCCCTCCGCCTCCGGCTCAGCGGCTTTCGGCCTTGCCCACTGCGCCAGCCGGGCCTCCAGATCGGCCGTGGCGATCACGGCCTGCGCGGCGCCGTCCAGCCCTAGCAGCCGGGTGAATGCCTGCCCCCCCTCGGCCGGCGTGATCGCGAAGTCGGTGGCCTTGGCTGCCGCGCGGCCCAGCGCGCCCGGCTCAGCAAACCCCCAGCCATCCCATGCCGCGCTGATCCACCGCTGTTGATCTTCGGCGGCCCGCGCCTGCTGAGCCGCGAACGCGTCCAGGAAGCTGTTGGCCGCGGCATACGCGGCGAAGCCCAGCCCGCCCAGCACGGTCGAGATCGAGGACATCAAGACCACGAAGTCAACCGGCCGGCCGGCCAGCGCCTCGGCCAGCGCCTGCGTGCCCACCACCTTGGCGCGGAATTGGGCATCGCGCTCGGCCGGGCCGGTTTCAGCCACCGCTTTCACCGCCGCCTCGCCCACCGCGCCCGCGGCGTGGATCACGCCGTGCAGCGCGCCGAAGCGGGCGGTGGTGCGTGCCACGACCGCCGCCATTTGCGCGGGATCGGCGACATCGGCCTGCATGGTCAGCGTCTCGGCCCCCAGCGCCTCCAGCGCCAGGATCTGGCGGATCTTGTCGAGGTTCGGCGCAGGTGCTGGTCCCGCCCCCGCGCGCCCCCCATCCACATCCCAGTCCGGCGCCTCATCTTCGGCCAACAGCCCATCCCATGTCTCTCGCGGCGGCAGGGCCGACCGGTCCACCAGGGCGAGGCGCGCGCACACGGTGCGGGCCAGGTGCTCGGCCAGCACGCCGCCGATGCGCCCCAGGCCGCCGGTGATCAGGTAGACGCCGCCCTGTCGCAGCCGCCCCAGGCCGTCCTGGGCCGATGTGGCGGCCGGTTCGAACGCCTGCGCCCAGCGGTGGCGGTTGCGGTACGCGACGACCGGCTCGGCGCTGGGCGCGGCCAACTCGGCTGCCACTTCCGCGGCTTCGGCCCCCAGGTCGGTGACGTCGATCACCTGGCACGCGATGTGCGGGTATTCCTGCGGGATGACGCGGCACGCGCCCAGCACGGTGGCGCGCACCGGCCATAAAGGCTCCGCGCCGGTCACTTCGGCCGCGGCGGTGGTGATGACGGCCAAGCGCAGATCCGCGGGGCCGCCGTGTTTGCCCCAGCCGCGCGCCAGCGCGATGACGCTGTCGAACCCGCGTGCGATCGCGTCGTCCGGGCCGGCATCCGGCTCGGCGGTCCACAGGTGCACGATGCCCGACGGCAGCCGGCCGTTAGTGGCCAGATCCGCGATCAGCAGTTCGTAGTCGGCGGCGTCGCCGGGCCGGACGGTGTAGCCGCCCTCGCCGCGCGCAAAGTGCGTGCCGGGGCGCACGATCTGGACGCCCGCACCCCGCGCAGTCAGCCGGCCGGCGAGATCGGCGGCGGCTGGCCCCGCGTCGGTGAACAACAGCCATTCGCCTGCCTCGTCAGCCGCCGCGGGCCGAGCCGTGCGACGCCAGGAAGGGACGTAGAACCAACGGCCGATGTCGCTGCGTTTGATGGCCGCGGCCGGTTGGGCGGCTTCTGCGCCCCGGCTCGGCTCGATCCAGTAACGCTGGCGTTCGAAGGGGTAGGTGGGCAGCGGGATCCGGCGGCGCACTTCGTGTGCGTGGAACGCCGCCCAGTCGGCCGCGATGCCCGCCAGCCAGAGCTGGCCCAACGCGGCCAGGACGCCGGCCAGGTCGTCTTGCCCGTCCTGCGGCCCGCGCAGCGATGTCAGCACGGCGCGGTCCCGCCCCACGGCCGGGTGCGCCTTCGCCAGGCTGGCCAGGGTGCGGCCCGGCCCCACCTCCAGCAGGACCCGGTCGGGTTCCGCGGCCAGGGTGGCGACGCCGTCGGCGAACCGCACCGCGCTCCGCAGGTGCCGCGCGTAATATGCCGGGTCGGTGGCTTCTTTCGGCGTCAGCCAGGTGCCGGTGACGTTGGAGATCACCGGGATCTGCGGCGGGCTCAGCCTGACCTGGCGGACCACCTCGGCGAACGGGGCCAGGATGGGGTCCATCATGGCCGAGTGGAACGCGTGGGAGGTGTGCAGCCGGCGGCCTGCGATGCCCTGCGCCGCCAGCTCGCGTTCCAACGCATCCACCGCTTCATGGGGCCCGGCGACCACTACCAGCGCGGGCGCGTTGATCGTCGCGACCGTCAGATTGGGGCGCCCGGCCAGCAGGCGCTGCGCTTCGGCCTGGCTCAGCGGCAGGCTGAGCATGGAGCCGCCGGGCAGCGCGGCCATCAGCCGGCCGCGCGCGGCCACGATCCGCAGCGCGTCGGCCAGGGACATAACGTCGGAGAGGACCAGCGCGACATATTCGCCGATGCTGTGCCCGATCAGCGCGTCGGGTCGGATGCCCCACGACAACCACAACTGTGCCAACGCGTACTCGATCACGAACAGCGCAGGCTGTGTGAGCGCGGTCTGGCGCAAGCGCTCGGCGGCCGCCTCCGCCTGGCCCGCCGGTGGGTAAAGCAGGTCCCGGATGTCCAGGCCCAGATGTGGCCGCAGCAGCTCGGCGCAGCGGTCAACATACTCCCGGAAGACCGGTTCCGTCTCGTACAGGCCGGCGCCCATGCCCGGATATTGGCTGCCCTGGCCCGTGAACATGAACGCGACGCTGTTGCTGCTGGGGGCGCCGTCGCCCAACAGCAGGCGGCCGGGCTCGCGGCCCGACAGCACGGCCAGCGCATCGGCCGCGTCGCGGACGACTGCCGCGCTGCGCTGCGCCAGCGCCTGCCGCCCGACGTGCAGGGTGTAGGCGACATCGGCCAGACCCGCCGCCGTCGGCGTGTTGCGCGCCAGGTAGTCCGCCAGGTCCGCCGTGCGCCGCGCCAGCGCCGGCTCGGTCTTGGCCGACAGCAGCAGCAGTTGCCACGGCCGCGAGGGTCCGGTCGCCCCTTGGGCCGGCGCCTCTTCCATGATGGCATGCGCATTGGTGCCGCCGATGCCGAAGGAACTGACGCCCGCTCGCCGCGGCCCTGTCGGGCTGATCCAGTCGCGCAATGTTGTGTTTACATAAAATGGTGAGTTCGTGAAATCGATGTGCGGGTTGGGCCGATCGAAGTGCAGGCTGGGCGGGATCTGCCGATGGGTCAACGCCAGGGCCGTCTTGATCACGCTGGCGACGCCCGCGGCCGCGTCCAGGTGGCCGACGCTGGTCTTCAGCGAGCCGATCGCGCAATACTGCGGGGCGAGTGTGCCCTCACTGCGCTCGCGGAACACCTGGGTCAGCGCGGCGATCTCGATGGGATCGCCCAGGGCGGTGCCGGTGCCGTGCGCTTCGATGTAGCTGATGGTGTCCGGCGCGACCCCGGCGATGCCTTGCGCGTTGGCGATCACCGCTGTCTGCCCTTCGATGCTGGGCGCGGTGTAGCCGACCTTGGCCGAGCCGTCGTTGTTGATCGCGCTGCCCTTGATGACCGCGTAGATCGTGTCCCCTTCGGCCAGCGCGTCGGTCAGCCGTTTCAGCACGATGATCCCGGCCCCGTTGCCGCCCACCGTGCCGGCTGCATCCGCCGCGAACGCGCGGCAGCGGCCGTCGGGCGAGGCGATGCCGCCCTCCTGGTAGAGGTATCCGCCCTTCTGCGGCACGCGCACGGTGGCGCCGCCGGCCAGCGCCATGTCGCACTGGAAGTTGAGCAGCGCCTGGCACGCCAGGTGGGTCGCCACCAGCGAGGTCGAGCAGGCCGTTTGGACATTGATCGCGGGGCCACGCAGGTTCAGCTTATAGGCGACGCGGGTGGGCAGGAAGTCCTTGTCGTTGCTGATGTTGAGCTGATAGCCCTGTACCGTCTCGCGCACTTCGCGGTTGCCGAGCAGGTTGAACAGCAGGTAGGTGTTCATCCCGGATCCGGCAAAGACCGCGATCGCGCCCCCGTAAGTGGCCGGGTCATAGCCGGCGTGCTCCAGCGCGGTCCAGGCCAGTTCCAGGAACACGCGCTGCTGTGGGTCCATGATCTCGGCCTCGCGCGGGTAGACGCCGAAGAAGCGCGCGTCGAAAAGCTCCGCGTCTTCCAGCACGCCGCCGCGTTTGACGTAATGCGGGTCGGCTGCCAGCGCTGGCGCGATGCCTGCGGCCAGCACCTCTTCGTCGCTGAAGTCGCTGAGCATCTCGATGCCATCCGCCAGCCCGCGCCAGAACGCCTCCACGTCGTGCGCGCCGGGGAACCGCCCGGCCATCCCGACGATGGCGATATCGAAGTCGCCCGGGGTGTAAGCGGCGTCCTTCATCTCAAGCTCAACCGAGCCCTGTTCATCAATATGCATGCATTCACCCTTGCTCTCGCGATGACCACCAATCGCGCGAGCTTACCATTTTGCCCGATGTTGCCGCTGTGCGTCAAATAAACCGCCTGCAGCTATCGACCCCCCCGTCGTTGGGCCAGCGCCTTCATCCGTTCCCGTTGTTGGGCCATGGCATCCCGCTGCAACTGGGCCCGGTCCAGGCCTTGTTGCACGGCTGACGCTGGCGCCGCAGCGCCGGTTTCGCCGCTCTCCTGCGCCAGGTGCCGGGCCAGCGCGCGGATGGTCGGGAAGCGGAACAGCTCGACGATAGGGATCTCGCGGCCTATCAAGCCCTGGAGCTTGCTGTGCGCCTGCGCCATCAGCAGCGAGTGGCCGCCCAGGTCGAAGAAGTTGTCGGTTACGCTGACCTTCTCCACCCCCAGCACCTCCTGCCAGATGGCGGCCAGGTCGCGCTCGAGTTGCGTGCCCGGCGCCACCTGTTCCGTGGCTGGGAGGCGCAGCTCGACCGGCCGGGGCAGCGCCTTGCGATCCACCTTGCCGCTGGTGTTCAGCGGGAGCCTGTCCAGCAGCACGAACGCGGCGGGCGCCATGTAGTCCGGCAAGCGCTCCTTCAGGTGCGCCCGCAAGGCTGAGGTTAAGGTCGAGCCCGCGCTGCTGGAGGTCTCAGCCCTCACCTCAGCCTCATCCTTAGGCACGACGTACGCGACCAGGCGCAGGTCGCTGCGGCCGGCGGGGCCGGCCCCCAGGTCCTCCCGCGCGATCACCGCGGCCTCTTTAACCGCGTCGTGCCGCGCCAGCACGGCCTCGATCTCGCCCAGCTCCACGCGGAACCCGCGGATCTTCACCTGGAAGTCCGCCCGGCCGATGAACTCGATCGTCCCGTCGGGCAGCCAGCGCGCCAGGTCGCCGGTGCGGTAGAGGCGGGTGCGCAGGGGGCGATGGGGCGATGGGGCGCTGGGGAGATCACCTCTCCCTGTCTCCTTGTCTCCTTGTCCCCTTGTCTCGTCGGCAAACGGGTTCGGCACGAACCGCTCCGCGGTCAGCTCCGGCTGCCCCAGGTAGCCGCGGGCCACGCCGATGCCGCCGATGCACAGCTCGCCCGGCACGCCGGCCGGCACGGGGCGCATCTGCCGGTCCAGGATGTAGGCCTGGATATTGTGGATCGGCCGGCCGATGGGTGCTGCGGCGCCGAGGCGCCCGGCGGCTTCGGCCGCGCCGGTGTTGACCAGGTGGTACGTCGGCCCGACGGTGGTCTCCGTGGGGCCATAGGCGTTCACCAGCCGGCGGCCCGGCCCCCAGCGGTCCACGATGTCGGGCGTGCACGCCTCGCCGGCCGAGATGACCGTGCGCAGGTCCGGCAGCGTGGCGGGGTCCAGCAGGCGTAACAGCGTCGGCGGCAGTGTCGCGTTGGTGATGCGTTGGCTGCGCAGCGCAGCGGCCAGGTTCTCCGGCGACCACACGGTTTCCTGGCGCACCAGGTGCAGGGCGGCGCCGGCTGTCAGCGCGATGAAGATCTCCGACACCGACGCGTCGAAGGTGTAGGCGGCGAACTGCAGCACCCGGTCTTGCGGCGTTACGTCGAAGGCGACCACTTGAGCCTGTACCAGGTTCACCAGCCCCCGGTGGGCCAGCATCACCCCCTTGGGTGCGCCGGTCGAGCCCGAGGTGTAGATGACGTAGGCGAGGTGATTGGTAGACTGGTCAATTGATAGATTGGTCGCCGGTTGGCGCGCGATGGTGGGCCAGTCGGTGTCCACGTGCACCAGGGTCCCATGCCACGCTGCGCCGCCATCCGCCAGCTCCCAGCTTCCAGCCTCCAGCTTCCAGCCTCCAGCTTCCACCACCTGCGCCTGGGTCAACACGATGCTGGCCCCCGCATCTTGCAGGATCCCGGCGAGCCGGCCGGCCGGCGCCAGCGGGTCCAGCGGCACGTAGGCGCCGCCGGCCTTCAATACGCCCAGGATGCCGACGATCATCTCGACCGAGCGGCCCAGGCAGAGGCCGACCAGTGTGTCCGGGCCGACCCCCAGCGCCCGGAGGTGGTGGGCCAGTTGGTTGGCCCGTGCGTTCAGATCGCGATAGGTCAGCGTCACCGGCGCGGCTCCCCCGCCCGGCTCGAAGTAGAGCGCGGCCGCCTCCGGCGTGGCCGCGACCTGCGCCTCGACCGCGCGGTGGATGCATTCGAACGGCAGCGGCGCGTCCGGCCCGCGGCCCCAAACGTCTACGATCTGGTGTTGTTCAGCCGCGGTGAGGAGCGGCAGCGCGGCCACGCGCGCCATCGGGTCCGCGACGATGCCTTCCAGCAGCGTGCGGTAGTGCGCCAACATGCGGTCAACGGTGGGCGGGTCGAACAGGTCCAGGTTGAATTCGATGGCCGCGCCCAGGTCGCTTTCGGAATCGGCCACCTGCATCGTCAGGTCAAACGGCGACATGCGCTTGTCCAGCGTCACTGCTTGCATGGGCAGGCCGCCCAAATCAATGCTGATCCCTTCTTTGCTCAGCGCCAGTTGCGAGAGCCCTTCTTCGTAGAGGAGATGGGAGCGCTGCAGCGTGAACATCACCTGGAAGATCGGCGGCCGGCTCAGGTCACGGGGCGGCTTGAGCTTTTCCACCATGGTGACAAAAGGATAGTCCTGGTTGGCCAGCGCGCCCAGCACGGTCGTTTGCACCTGCTGCACCAGGTCGGTGAAAGCCATCTCGCCCTGCACATGGGTGCGGATGGGCACGGGATTCACCAGGTAGCCCACCATGCCGGCCACCTCGAGCTGCGTGCGCCCCGTCGTGGTCGAGCCGGCGATGATGTCTTCTTGCCCCGTGTAGCGGTGCGCAAGGGTCTGGAACGCGGCCAACAGCACCACGTAGGGCGTGACATGCAGCCGCTCGCTCAAGGCCCGGATCTGGCGGGTGAGCTGTGGGCCGAACGCGATGGAGCGGATCGAGCCGTTGTAGGTCTGGACGGCCGGCCGCGGGCGGTCGCTGGGCAGGTCGAGGCTGGGCAGGCTGCCGGCCAACTGCTCCTGCCAGTAGGCCCACATGCGGTCCGCGGCCGGGCTGGCAAGGTATGCCTGTTGCCACCGCACGTAATCGTTAAAGTCCACCGCGGGCGCCGGCAGCTTCGCCGCGCTGGCCGGGTCCTGGTACAGCGCGCTGAACTCGCTGGTGATCAGCGCCAGCGACCACAGGTCCACCACGATGTGATGCGCGCCGATCATCAGGATGTGGTCGGCCTCGGTGCGGCTGAACACGAGCACGCGCAGCAGCGGTCCGTGCTCGAGGTCATACACATGGTTGCTTTCCTGCACCAAGCGCTCGTTCAGCGCCTCATCGCCCAGGTCTGAAGCGTCGATCAGTTGCACAAAGGGTTCCGAGTGCCGCCGCACCCGCTGCGCCGGCGTCCCGTCATGCGCCGAGAACGTCGTTCGCAGCGCGGGGTGGCGCTCGATGATCCGTTGAAACGCCAGGCGCAGCCGTTCGATGTCGATCCGTGCGGGGATGCGCACGGTGAACACCGGGTTGTAGACGCTGCCGGGCGCCATCAGGTGTTGCAGCCACAGCGCCTTCTGCCCCTCGGATAGCGGGCTGGCAGGCCCCATGTCATCGGCGTCCCAGGCCGGCTCGGCAGCGGCCGCGCTGATCTTGGGCAGCGCATCGGAGGGCGCCTCGGCCGGCCGGGCCACCTGCGCCAGCAGTTCCTCCACCAGCTCGCCGATCTTGGGGCTGCGCAGCAACGTGGCGATGGGGATATGCAGCCCCAACGTCGTCTCGACCCGGTTCTTCAGCTCCACCGCCATCAGCGAGTCGAGGCCGAGGCTGGCCAGGGGGGTGTGCTCGTCAAAGTGCTTGGGCGAAGTGCCCAGCACCTGGGCCAACTGGCCGCGCAGGAAGGAATGGATCACCTCCCGCCGCGCTGCGTCAGTCCGGGCCGCTTGCAGCTCCGCGCGGGGGCCGGCGGCCTGCGGCGCTTCGGTCGCTTGCTGTTCCGCCACAAGGTGCGCCAGCAGCGGCCATGCCGCGGCCTGTGGGTAGGCCTGCCGCCACTCATCCATCACCAGCGGCATGGCTGCTACCTGCGGCCATTGCGCGCGACCCAGCAGTTGGGCCAGCGCCGTCATGCCTTGCTGGGGCTGGATGGTGTTGATGCCGCGCATGGCCAGGCGGCCGCCCCGATCCGCGCGCGCGGCCAGGCCCACCTGGGCCCACGGCCCCCAATTGATGGCAAGGGCGGGCTGTCCCAGCGCATGGCGGTAGCGCGCCAGCCCGTCCAGGAACGCGTTGGCTGCCGCGTAGTTGCCCTGACCGGGCGAACCCAGCAGCGAGGCGACCGAGGAGAACATCACGAAGAAGTCCAGCGCAGCGCCGGCCTGTGTCACGCCCCGGTGCAAGTTCCATGTGCCGGAAACCTTCGGCGCCATCACCGGGGCGAAGCGGGCCATGTCCTGCTGCACCAAGATGGCGTCGTCAAGAAGGCCGGCCAGGTGGAAGAGACCGCGCAGCGGCGGCATGGTCGCGCCGATGTCCGCCAGCACTTGGTCCACCTGCGCTGCCTGCGCGACATCGGCCATCAGGACGCGCACCTCGGCGCCCCTGGCTTGCAGCGCCTCCAGGGTCTGCTGTGCTTCGGCCGAGGGTTCGGTGATGCCGAGCAGCGCCAGGTGGCGGGCGCCCTGGTCGACCAGCCATTGCGCCAGCGTAAGGCCCAGCCCACCCAGGCCGCCGGTGATCAGGTAGGTCGCGTTGGGCCGGATCGCCAGCCCCTCGGGCGACTCGACCCAGACATCCGCATCGGGGACCCGCGCCAGCACGATCTTGCCGATGTGCTTGCTCTGCGCCATGTGGCGGAAGGCGCCGATCGCCTCGGTGAGGGGGAACACGGTCTGCGGCAGCGGCCGCAGCTCGCCCCGTTCGAGGCGCGCGGCCAGCTCGTGCAGCATCTCCTGGATCGCCTCCGGCCGTTCCACCGCCATCCGGGCCAGGTCCACGGCGAAATAGGCCAGGTTGTTGCGGAACGGCCACAACCCCACCTGGGTGTTGCCATAGATGTCGCGCTTGCCGATCTCCAGGAAGCGGCCGTAGGGCCGCAGGATGGCCAGCCCTTTGGCGATGGCTTCGCCGGCCAGCGAGTTCAGCACCACATCCACGCCCGCGCCGCCCGACAGGGCCAGGACCTCGTCGGCGAAGGCCAGCGAGCGCGAGTCCATGACGTGGTGCACGCCCAACTGGCGCAGGTAGTCCCGTTTTTCCGCGCTGCCGGCCGTCGCGAAGATCTCGGCGCCGGTCGCCTGGGCAAGCTGGATGGCGGCCAACCCGACGCCGCCGGTCCCGCCGTGGATCAAGACGCGTTCCCCGCGGCGCAGCCGGGCGAGCCAGTTGAGCGCATAGTGCGCGGTCATGAAGACGATCGGGATCGTCGCGGCCTCGTGCCAGCTCAGCCCCGCGGGCTTGGGGATGACTAACTGGGCCAGGGTGGTGGTGTATCCGCCCAGACTGGCGGGGGCCAGGCCCATCACCGCATCGCCGGGGCGGAGGTGGGTGACGTCCGCACCCACAGCCATTACCGTGCCGGCGAACTCAGCGCCGAGCACCACCGGGCCGGGCGGCAGGTCGGGCCGCAGGCCCAGCGCGGTGAGGACGTCCAGGAAGTTGAGGCCCGCGGCTTCCACCCGCACCTCGATCTGGCCGGGCCCGGGTGCCACGCGCGCGCAAGCCCGCAGCGCCAGGTTGTCCAACACGCCCGACGCGCCGATCTCGAGCCGATAATTGCTGTCGGTCTCCGGTTCGAACGGCCGCAGCCTGGGTTGCGTGGCGGCGGCAGGCAATGGGCTGCGCACCAGGCGGGCGGCGTAGCGCGCGCCGCCTCGCAGCGCCACCTCGGTTTCGCTGCTGTTGGCCCGCAGTTCTTGCGCCAGGGCGTTCGCTTCGGCCGCCGGGTCCCCGGCCGCTGCCAGGTCGATCACTGTCGGCCGCAAGTCACTCAGCTCATTGTGGATGGTGCGCGCCAGGCCGGCCAGCGGCGCGTGGCGCAGGGTCGGCGTTTCGCCGGGTTCGATCGCATTGAGCCCGCGCGTCACCAGCCATAGGCGCGGGGGCGCGCTGCCGCCTGCGGCCATCAACGCCTGCGCCAGGTGCAGCGCGCTGCCGACGCCGAGCATCTGGTCAGCCTCGAGCGCGTCTGGGGTCAGTTCGGCCGGCTCGCCTGGTGCGGCCGCCGGCCAGAGGTCCACGACGCCGAGGCATGGCTCGCCGGGCGCCAGGGCGTCGCGCAGCAGCCGCTGGAAGTGTTCGAGCTGGGCCGGGTCGAGCTGAAATGTGTCGCGGCCGAGGACGGCATACGTTGGGCCGTGCGCCACCATGATGCAGCGGTGCTGCGGGCCGGCGGCCGCCAGCCGCGCGCACAGCGCCTGGCCGAGGCCCGCGCCATCGTCCAGGATGATCCACGCGCCGGTTGCCGGGAGGGTGGGCTGGCCCGCGGCCAGCGCTTCCGGCTCCCACGCGATGCGGAAGAACCAATCATCCAGATTGGCGCTCTTGGCCGGCCCCAGCCGTTGCAGGCGCAACCCCTGGATCTGGCCCACCACCTGGCCGCCGTCGTCCAACAAGGTCACGTCGCCGGTCAAGGTGGCGCCCGCGCCCTCTTGGCCGGCCCGGAAGACGGCGTGGCTCCACACGGCTGCCCTGCCGTCCCCACCGGCCAGGCTGAACTGCCCGACGCCGACGGGCACCCACGTCTCACCTGCCTGCGCATCGCCCGCGGCCTGCGGCAGGGCGGAAGCCATGACCTGCAGCCCGGCGTCCAGCAGCGCGGGATGGATGGTGTAGCCGCGGGCCGCGCCGGCCGCGGCCGGCGTCAGGCGCAGCTTGCCCAGGGCTTCACCCTCGCGGCGCCAGGTCTGCGCCACGCCCTGGAATGCCGGGCCGTACTGCAGCTTGCTCTGGTCCATGACCCGGTAGTGTTCGGCCGCGGTCACGGCCTGGTCGCAGCGCGCCCGGATCTCGGCCAGCTCCCCGGCCCCGCCCTTGATGTCGCTTGCGCCAGTCCGCACCGTGCCGCCAGCGTGCAAGCGCCAGGTTGCCACTTCCGTGGGGCCGGCCGGTGCCTGCAGGCTGAACACCTGGAACGCTGCCGTGTCCGCGCCCTGCGGCGTGATGGCGATCTGGATCTTCTGTGGGCCCTCGGCCGGCAAGAAGAGCGCCTGCTTGAAGGTGAAGTCTTCCAGGCGGAGGGACGCATCCCCGAAGGCCTCGCGGGCCGCGGCCAGCCCCAGGTCCAGGTAGGCGGCCGCCGGCAGCATGACGGCGTCCTGCACCCGGTGATCGGCCAGGTAGCTGAGCCACGGAGCGCTCAGGTCGAGCTCCGTCTCCCAAAGCCGTTCCTGGCTGGCGGCCGAGGTCAGATGCAGGTCGAGCAGCGGGTGTCCGGGCGCAGCCTTGCGGTGGCGCGCACCCTTCTGCTGCCCCTCGTCAAGCGCCAACCAGAACCGCTCTTGCTGCCAGGGGTAGGCCGGCAGTTCGACAACCCGGCCGCCGTCAGGTTGGACGCGTGGCCAGGCGATCGGGTAGCCGAGGCAGAACAGCGCGCCCAACGAAGTCAGCATCACGCCGGGCTCATCCTCTTGGCGGCGCATCGAGGGCAGGGTGACGCCCTCCCGGCCGATGCTTCCCAGGCCCTCCTTGATTGCCGTGAGCAGGATGGGGTGCGGGTTGATTTCAATGAAGATGTTGTGCCCGCTGCCGGCCAGCGCCTGCACTGCCCCCCAGAAGCGCACCGGCTGGCGCAGGTTGCGACCCCAGTAGCCGGCGTCCAGGTCGTGTCCGTCAGTGATCGCGGCGGTGACGGTGGAGAGCATGGGCACGGCGCCGGCCCGTGGGGCCAGGTCTGCCAGCTCGGCCGCCAGCTCCCCGCGCAATGGGTCCATCTGCGGGCTGTGCGAGGCGACATCCACCTTGACTTTGCGGCAGAAGATATCGCGGGCGGTCAGCGTTTCCAGCACCGCATCCAGCGCGGCCGGGTCGCCGGAGATGACCGTGGTGCGCGGGCCGTTGCTGACCGCGGTGGACAGGCGGCCTTCGTAACCGTGCAGGGCCTTCTCCGCGTCCTCCAGCGAGAGCCCTACCACCGCCATTGCGCCCTGCCCGCTGACGCGGCGCATGCGCTGGCTGCGCCGGCAGATCACGCGCGCGGCGTCGTCCAGGCTCAGCGCGCCGGCGACGTGCGCGGCCGCGACTTCGCCCATGCTGTGACCCACCACGGCGGCAGGCTCGACGCCCCAGGCGCGCCACAGCGCTGCCAGCGCCACCTGCACCGCGAACAGCGCCGGCTGGATCACATCAATCTCGGCTTCGAGGCGGCTGTCCGGGCCGTCGCTGGTCAGTTGTTCCAGCACGGACCAGTCCGCATAACGCCGGATCGCCTGGTCGCACGCCTCGATGGCCTGGCGGAATACCGGCTCCGCGCGCATCAGGCCGCGCGCCATGCCCAGCCATTGCCCCCCTTGCCCGGGGAAGACGAAGGCCACCTTATGCCGTTGGCCGGCCAATGCACGGCCGGCAATCAGCGTTGGCCGCGTTTCGCCCTGTTGGTAAGCGTGTAACTGCTCGGCCAGGTCGCGCGGGTCGCGACCGGTCACCGCCACGCGGAAATCGTGGTGGCTGCGGCGTTGGCCCGCGGTAAAGCACACATCCGCCAGCGCGGGGCCGTCGCCGCGCTCAGGCAGGCCGTTCAGGAATGCCGCGTATTGGCCGGCCAGGGCTTGCAGCGCTTCCGGGCTGCGCGCGGACAGCGGCAACAGATGAGCCGCGCGTGTCGCCTCGGCCGGCGGCTGCTGGCCGGCCTCCGGCGCCTCTTCGACGATCACGTGCGCGTTGGTGCCGCTGAACCCGAAGGAACTGAGCCCGGCCAGGCGCGGGCGGCCATTTGCCGGCCAGGGCGTGAGCTCGGTTGGGACGTGTGCCGGTATCTGCTCCCAGCCGATCAACGGATTTGGCCGGCGCAGGTGCAGGTTGGGAGGGATCTCCTTGTGTTGCAATGCCAGCACAACCTTCAGCAGCCCGGCGACGCCCGCCGCGGCCTCCGCATGGCCGATGTTGCTCTTGACCGCGCCCAGGCTGAAGGGCCGGTCGGCGGCCCTGCCTGCGCTCAGCACGGCGGCCAGCGCGTTCACCTCGATCGGGTCGCCGAGCTCTGTGCCGGTGCCGTGGGTCTCGACGAGGTCAATCTGGTCGGGCGTGACATTGGCTGCGGCTAGGGCCGCGCGGATCACTTCCTGCTGCGCCAGGCCGTTGGGTGCAGTCAGGCCGTTGCTGCGGCCGTCCTGGTTGATGGCGGTGCCGCGAATCACGGCCAGGATGGGGTCGCCGTCCCGCTGCGCATCGGTCAAGCGCTTGAGCGCCACCACCCCACACCCTTCGGAGCGGACGTAGCCGTCGGCCGCGGCGTCGAAGGTCTTGCAGCGGCCGTCGTGGGCCATCACGTTGAGCTTCGAGAAGTAGATGGTGCCTTCGGGCGACAGGATGGCGTTGACCCCGCCCGCCACCGCCAGATCGCATTCGCCCGCGCGCAGGCTCTGGCTGGCCAGGTGGACCGCCACCAGCGATGAAGAGCAGGCGGTGTCCAGGGCCACGCACGGCCCTTGCAGCCCCAACGTGTAGGCGATCCGGCCGGCTGCCACGCTGAACGCTGTGCCCGTCCCGCTGTAGGGGTTGATGCCCCCGGTGGGATCGCCGCCCGCCATGGCCAGCGACATGTAGTCGCTGTTGCTGATGCCGACGAACACCCCGGTGCGGCTGCCGGCCAGGTCGCCGGGCCGCTGTCCGGCCGCTTCCAGCGCTTCCCAGGTGACCTCCAGCAACAGCCGCTGCTGCGGGTCCATATTGGCGGCCTCGCGCGGGGAGATCCCGAAGAAGTGCGGATCGAAGCCGGCGATATCGCGCAGGAAGCCGCCCCAGCGGGTGTACATCTTACCGGGCGCCTCCGGCGCGGGGTCGTACACCGCGTCCACATCGAAACGGCTGGGTGGAACCTCGGTGATGGCGTCTACACCGTCCCGTAACAACTGCCAGAACTCGGCGGGGTTGTCGGCGCCGGGGAAGCGGCAGGCCATGCCCACGATCGCGATGGGCTCTGCCGTGCGATTCTCCAGCGCGCCAAGCCGGGCCTGCAATGTTTCGATCGCCAGCAGCGCGCGCTTCAAAGGCGTAAGCGTTGGCGCCCCGGCCTGGGCCGCCGCGGACGTGAGTTCACTCATACCAGGTTCCTCTGTCTCTTATGCGCTGTTTTGCGGCAAACGCCGTCCAGCACCCGACGTGGCTGTGATGCCCCGCAAGTCTAGTCCAGTTGCGTCAGTTTCTCAAGTAGCAGGGCTTCCGCTTCTTCGTCGGAGAGTTCGGCCAGCTCGGCTGCGCGAGCTTGCGGCGTCTGGGCTGTCGCCGGCCCGGCCTGGGCCGCGGCGTGGGCTTGGGCCGCGTGGCCGTCGTGTGCATCGGCCAGATAGCCGGCCAGCGCGTCGATCGTCGGGTATTGATACAGGATGGTGGGCGCCAGTCGTCGCCCCAGCCAATCTTCGAGGTCGCCCGACAGGCTGATCGCGTCGCGCGAGGCCAGGCCGAAGCTTTCGAACGTGGCCCGCGGGTCAACCTCTGCGGGCGCGATCCCCACAATTTCAGCGATGTGTGTCATCAACCAGGAGCGGATATCATCAAGGGTCTGCATACACTCACCTATCCCCAAATCTCCAATGTGCCGCCCAGGTAGCTGGCGCGGGTGGCGCGGCGTTGGATCTTGCCGCTGGAAGTCTTGGCCGCGGCGCCGGGCCGCAACAGCACGATGTCGTGGAGGCGCAGGTCGTGGTGCTCGGAAACCGCGCGCCGGATGGCCGCCCGCACGGCCGCTGGATCCAGCCATGTGTCCCGTTGTGCTTCGGCGGCTGGGGCGTCCGCCGCCGGTGGCTTGTAGCCCTTGCCCACCTCGGTGACCACCACGACCCGCTCCTCGCCGTTTAGGGTGATCGAAAACGCCGCGGTGCAGCCGGGCCGGATCGCCGGGTGGGCGCGCTCGACGGTATGCTCGATGTCCTGCGGGTAATGGTTCAGTCCATCGATGATGATCAGGTCTTTGATGCGGCCGGCGATGAACAACTCGCCGCCGTGAAAGAAGCCGAGGTCACCGGTGCGCAGGAAGGGCCTGGGATCGTTCGGCAGGTGCGCGCCGAAGGTGGCTGCTGTCTCCTCGGGCCGCTGGAAATACCCTTGGGCCACGCTAGGTCCCGCTACCCAGATCTCTCCCAACGCATCCTGCGCGCACGGGGCCAATGTATCGGGATCGACGATGGTGATCGCTTGCGCGCCCAGCGAGGCGCCGCAGCCCACCAGTGTGACCGTGTCGCCTGCGGCGTCGCCCGCGGCCGGCACGACGCGGCCGGCGCCCAGCGCGCTGGCGCTGACGGTCACGTGCACCGGCGGATTCCCCGCCTTGCCGCCGCTGGCGATCAGGGTCCCTTCGGCCAGGCCGTAGCAGGGATAGGCCGCTTCCCGCCGAAAGCCGCAGGGTGCAAAGGCCTCGGCGAAGCGTTCCAGGGTCTCCTGGCGCACCGGCTCGGCGCCGTTGAACGCGACCCGCCAACGGCTCAGGTCGAGGCCCGCCTTTTGCGCGTCGGTCACCTTGCGCACGCACAGGTCATAGGCGAAGTTGGGGCCGCCGCTGAGATCTGCCTGGTAACGCGACACCGCTGAAAGCCAGCGGAAGGGCCGTTGGAGAAAATCCAGCGGCGACAGCAGCACCACATGAATCCCGGCGTACAGCGGTTCGAGGATCCCGCCGATCAGCCCCATGTCGTGGTATGGCGGCAGCCAGATCACGCCCGTGGAGGTCGGTTTCACCTCGAAGGCCTCGTGGATGAGCCCCAAGTTGTGGACCAGGTTGGCGTGCGTTACCATGACCCCCTTGGGATCCGCGGTTGAGCCGGAGGTGTACTGGAGAAAAGCCAGGGTGTCCCCCGTTGCCTCCGGATCGCGCCAGGAAGCCGCGAGGGCGTCCGGCAGGGCATCGGTGGCGACGCGATGCAAGGTACGCAGTTCCTGGTATTCATCGAACAGATCCCCCGCCAGGTCCAGGATCTCCCCGGTGGACAGCAGCGCGGCCGGCTGGGCGTCGTTGGTGATGGCCAGGAACCGCGGGAAGGTGCGCTCCATGCGAAACGGGTCGGGCGGATAGGCGGGCACCGCAGTGACCCCCGCGTAGAGACAGCCGAGGAAGCCGATGATGTAGTCCAGCCCTGGCTGGTAGATCAGGAGCGCGCGCTCGCCCGCCAGGCCGAGCCCCTGCAGGTGCGCGCCGACCGCCTGCACCCGTCGCTGTAGCGCGGCGTAGGTGAGGCGCGCCTCTTGTTCATCGCCGTCCAGCAGAAAGGTGTAGGCAATAGCATCCGGCCGCTCTGCTGTGCGTTCCTGCAAAAGGGATACCAAAGTCTTTGGCGTGTTTACTGACATGGCTCGTGATCTCCTGAGCTATCGGGCAACGGCCGTCTTACCCGTGAGAAGGGTGAAATCGTGATGATTGTTGCAAGATCAGCCGTATCTTTTTGCCTTCTCTGCGTTTATATATAGTTGAGCCTTGTTTGCAGTTCCATTATAACTTATCTCACCCGGTAAATGCAAGCTTCGGCCTCTCCATTTTTTCTGCGATTTGGGCTGCCGGCTGCGGCAGGAATAGTGTGTTGCTGTCCAATAAATAGGGACGAGGCCCGCCCGCCGAAGTAACGGCAGGTGGGCCTCGTTTTTTGAGGATCTTTTGGTGTGCGCCTATCCCGCCATTCGGGACGCTGCGGCGACGCTGTACACGATCAACATTTGCCCCGGCCCGTAGGTCAGCCAGATCAGATCGTCCATCCGGCGGGGACGACGTTGGCCGAATAGCCCCAGCGCGATCAGCAGGTCGCTGAACAGGAACAGGGCGGCGCCCAGCGCGAAGGGGAGAAAGGCCAGCTCCTGAATCGTCAACCCCGTCGCAACGCCTGCCGTGCTTGCCAACAGCAGGGCATAGGGCAATGCCGCCCAGTGTAGCGGGGTTGGTTTCTGCTGCCGCAGCGCAACCAGGCGCCAGCCCACGCCGCCGATCAGCAGCCACACGCCCCATGCGCTAAGGCGCGTCCCGGTCTCGGCCTGGCCGATACCCAGGCCGGCCGCGATGTAGGCCACGTGCCCCAGTCCGAACGCGGCCATGCCGGCCAGCACGGGCTCCCGCACCGGCAGCAGCCGCGCCATGAGAACGTCGCCCAGCAGGCCCAGGGTCATCCCGGTGGCGATCCAGCACCCGTAGCTTGCCGCTCCCGTGTCCCGGCTGAACCAGGCCCAGCTCCAACCGGCCACGGCCAGGGCGGCGGAGGACAGGATGCGCGTTTGCACGGGCATTTTGCCCGCGCGGCCGGGGCGGCGGGCGGGTGCGAGCAGCCCGCCGAACAGCAAAGCCGCCCAGGCGATCAGCAGACCGAGCAGCCAGGCGCGCTGGGCGGCGGTCATGGCTTCAGACAGCATCGTGCTTTCTCCTTAGCCGCTCGGTCATGGGCCTGCAGAACCTTCTCACGTTCGGCCGGTCGGGTTTCATCCGCCGAACTCAAAACCGGCGCGTGGCGGGGTCCTAGACGCGCGCCGGATAGCCCGTGATCTCCCGGATCTCAGCGTACAGCGGCCGCAGATGGCGGTAGAGCTTCTTGTAGACGCGCGCATACAAACCATCATAGAGCGCGCGGTTGGCTGGGTTCGGTTCGAACACGCGGCTGATGCGCGTCATCTCCCGCACGGCGGTCGCGAAGTCGGGGTGCAGTCCCAGGCCCACGGCCGCGTCGATCGCCGCGCCCAGGCCCGACGTCTCGTAGATGTGCGGCCGCGCGGCCGGCAGGCCGAAGATGTCCGCGGTGAGCTGCATGGCCGCGTCGCTTTGCGAGCCGCCGCCGGCCACTCGCAGCTCGGTGACTGCGATGCCCGATCGCCTTTCGCTGCGTTCCTTGCCCTCGCGCAGCGCGTAGGCCAGCCCTTCCAGGATCGCGCGGTAAACATGGGCGCGGGTATGCACGTCTCCGAAGCCGATGATCGCGCCCTTAGCCTCGGGGCCGGGCTCCTTCAGGCCGGGGGACCAGTAGGGCTGCAGCACCAGCCCCATCGCGCCCGGCGGCGCTTGCGACACCAACTCGTCCAGCAGCGCCTCCGGTTCCACCCCCGTTTCGCCGGCCGCCTGCTGCTCCCGGTGGCCGAACTGCTCCATGAACCAGCTCACCATCCAGAAGCCGCGGTAGACCTGGATCTCCAGGCTGTAGGCGCCCGGCGCCGCGGCCGGGTAAGGCGGGATCAGCGGGATCGCTTCGACATAACGGCGGTGGGTGGTGTTGATGGTGGCGGTCGTGCCGTAGCTCAGGCAGCCGATGTGCGGATCCAGGCAGCCCGCGCCGATCACCTCGCACGCTTTGTCGGCCGCGGCCGCGATGAGGGGGAGGCCGGCCGGGATGCCGGTGGCCGCGGCCGCTGCCTCGGTGATCTCGCCCAGCCGGCCAGCCGGCGGCGCCAGGTCGGGCAGGAGGTGGGGATCCACGGGCACGGCCTGCCACTTCCAATCGTGCTTGCCGGCCCAGCGTAACTTCTTGTAGTCAAACGGAATGTAGGCCACCTGGCAGCCGGCTGAATCCACGAAGCGGCCGGCCAGGCGGTAGGTCAGGTAGCCCGACAGCAGCAGGTACTTGTGTGTGCGCGCCCAGATCTCGGGCTGGTGCGTGCGGATCCAGTTGGCCTCCGCCTCGGCCTGGAGGTAGGCGGCGGTTTCCGTCATGCCTGACAACGCGAACGCCAGGCCCCATAACCCGCCGATCCGTTTCAGCCCCTCGGTGCGCCGCTGGTCCAGCCAGACGATGGCCGGCCGCAGCGGCCGGCCGGCCTCGTCCACGTTGATCACCGTCGAGCGCTGCGTGGTCAGGCTGACCCCGGCGATACGTTCGCGCAGGTCGGCTGCTTGCGGCCGCCCCCAGAGCTGCTGGCAGGCGCGGCACAATCCATCCCAATAGTAATCCGGGTCGTTTTCGGCCCAGCCTGGCTGTGGGACCTGGCAGGGATTCAGGGGGATGCGGCTCTTGGCCAGCAGGTTGCCCTGCAGGTCGAAGACCAGCGCGCGTACGCTCTGGGTGCCGTTGTCAATGGCGAGAATCAGGTCTTTGCTCATAGGACCTCTGGCTAGAGGTTTTAGCCGGTCTCTTGGGGTTGCGAGCATGACCGGCTAAAGCCTCGATTCCGCAAGATGATTGGAGCGCGTATTGCTCTGCATCGGCGCCGCGGGCTATTCCACAACTACCCGATCCACCCCGCTTCGCCCGAACGTCTCCGGCGCGTACATCTCCTCGGCCTTGGCGGGCGGGACGACGAAGACGCCGGGGGTGGTGGCGCGGGCGACGTAGCTGTAGGTGTGCACGCCCTCCCACAGCAGCGACGCGAACGCCTCCGCGCGCTGGTCGCGCAGGTTCTGGTGTTCGTACCACGGCCCCCACCACCACCTGTAGGGGCGGGGTTCACCCCCGCCCTGTTCCACCGGCAGCGTCCCCGTCGTCGCCAGCGCCGGGTTCAGCGCCTCCAGCCCGGCCGGCAGCGGGTCGGTCAGCGCGACGTGGTAGCGCCGTGCCGGCGCGACCAGGGTGAGCTGCACCCGCACGCGCGCGCCGGCCTTGATCCGCCACGTGCCGTCCGCATCTTGCACGACGTCGGCCGGGTCGTCCACCGCCTCGTAGCGTCGCGTCACGGTGAAGCCCGCGTCGTAGGGCGGCAGGCTCAGATCGCTGGGCGCGTAGCGCAGCCCCAGGCGGTAGTAGAGCCGGCCCTGCCCATCCTTGCTCAGGATCAGGTCTTGCGCTTCGGCCGCGTTCTCGGCCAGGGTGGCCATCGGGATGGTGATCTGCCGGTATTCGGTCGTCCGGCCGCGGAAGGCTGACTCGCCCGCGTACTGCTCGCCCAGCCACAGCCGGGCCACGAAGTCGGGCGTTTGCGCCTCGTAGGTGTTGAAGTAGCGATCCAACGCCAGCAGGATAAAGCTGTTCTCCTGGGTGTTGGCCCACTTGCCGGCCTTGCGCTGGGCCAGCAGGCCCGCCACTAGCTTGGGGATCAGCTCGCTGTCGGGTTGGTCGCCGATGAGCGCGTCCAGCAGGATGCCGTCGGCCCGGCGGTCGGAGTGCAGCAGCACGTAGCCCTGGTCGCCGTAGCTCGTGACGAAGTGGGCCGCGCCTGCGGTCTCGGTGACGCGGTTCAGCAGGTGGCGGCGGATCGCGGCGACCTGGGTCGCGGAGGCCGGGTCGTCGCTCAGCACCGGCAGCAGCCAGCCGATGGCCTCGGCCGACAGGTTGTCCAGGCCGACCTCGTCCACCATGCGCCGGGCGCGGGCCGGATCGGCGTCCCCCATCAGTTTGCGCACGGTCAGCGCGTACGCGGTGATGGTCCGCCTGGCGTCCTCGCCGTACCAGGCCGGGAAGCGGCGTTCGATGTCCCGCAGGTAATTCCTGGCGTTTTCCAGCATCTCCGGTGGCACGCTGTAGCCCTTCAGCTTCGCGCGCTGGAGCGCGTTGGCGACATGCACCGAATGATACGGCCACGACTCCTGCCCGCGGCGCCACACCGGGAAGCCGCCGTCGCGGTTTTGCAGGCCTTGCAGCGTGGCGATGTCGCGCGCGACTATAGTCGCTTCCAGTTCGCTGGCCGGCGGCAGCCCCTCGGCCTGGAACGCGGTCAGCACGTCCCGCAGCGCCACGATGGCGATGATGCGGGAGGCGAGCTGCTCCGAGCACTCGAAGGGGTACTGGGCCAGGTAGAGCACCGCGTCGGTCAGCGCCTGCAGCGCGGTGGACGACGTGGTGATCTCCAGCCCGCCGAACTGGGTGAAGACGCCGGTCGGCGCGATCACGGGCTGGGCCACCGAGCCCGCGTCCAGCACGCCGTAGACCGCGAACGCCTCGGTGGTGGCGGGGGTGTAGACCGGAAGCGAGAAGGACGCGGCGTCGGCCCACTGTAGGGGCGTGGCCTCTGCGCCCGCCCCAGGGGCGACCGCTGAGGGTTCGCCCCTACGTCCTACCGCGGCCACCTGGAAGCGCGCTGTGCCCGCGCTGGCGGTGGTCGTGGGGAAGCGCACCTCGACCCGGTCGTTGGCCGGCACGACGACGCGGCGGCCGGCGCCAGAGACGTTCAACGTCTCGGAGACGTTGAACGCCTGGCCCAACACCGCGTTGGCGGCCCGCACCGCCACGTCCACGGTCATCGGCTCGTCGGTCTGGTTCTGGACGACGATGGGCAGCTCGAACGCGTCGCCGAAGTTCAGGAAGCGCGGGGGCGAGGGGCGAGCCATCAGCGGCAGCCGCGCGGTGATGGCCGAAGCGGCCTTGCCGAACTGCGTCCCGCCGGCCACCGCGACCACCGTGACGCGGTAGCGGGTCAGGTTGTCCGGCAGCTTGACCTCGACGGTGGCGCGGCCCGCCGCATCGGTCGCGACGGCCGGGCTCCAGTGCGCCAGGGGGTTGAAGTCGGTCCGCAGCGCGATGGGGGCTTCGGCCTGGTTGCCGGCGGCGTCCTGGGCCACTACTTTTTCGACAACTTTTTCCACTGTCACCGTCGCCATGGCTGCGGGCGCGGCCGCGGGCATCGCCGCGCCGCGCGCGCCGCCGTAAGCCAACTCTTCGTTCGCGATCTGATCCGGGCTGGCCAGCAGGATATTGGCGCGGCTGTGATAGTCTGCCACGTCGGGCCCGCGCTCGGTGTAGAAGACCGCGACCGGGTCGGCGATGTCGTAGCCGGTCAGGGCCAGGATCGCCTCGTCCACGATCACCACGGCCAGCTCCGCGCCGGCCACCGGCTTCCCGGCCGCGTCGCGCACTTGGACGTCCACGGTCGTGCTGCCACCGGGCTCCAGCTTGCTCTCGGCCGGGGTTGCCTCGACGGCCAGGACCCGCTGCAGTGGCGGTACGAGGAGGTTCAGCTCGCCCGTCGCGTACGCGGGGCGCTTCGGTAGATCGGTTGCTTTCGGCCCAGGGACGCCGCCCGCGCCGGTCACGGCCGCATCGCCGGTCCGTTCGGCCGCGCCCACCAGGTCCACCTGCACATGCACGTTGGGGATGTAGCCCGCCTCGATGGGCACGCGCAGCGTGATGGACGGCCCGTCCATGCTGAACCGCTCACTGCGGACCAGGCCTGACCGCCGCAGCGTCAGCACGCCCTCGGCCGGGTGGAACGGCGACTGCACCAGGATCTCGGCCACGTCGCCCGGCTGGTAGTCCTTCTTGTCCGGGATCAGGGTGGCCTCTTCCTGTTCCACCTCGCGGCTGGGCGGCCGCTCACCGCCGGCCACCCAGCGGGTGAGCTCGGTGCGGTTGGGCCGGCCCTGCGCGTCGGCGATCGTGGCGGTGATGCGATACGTGCCGCCCTCGGGGGTCTCCACCGTGCAGCGGACTGGCTCCTTCTTCGAGACGACGGTGCAGGTCTGCGTGGCGGCCGGGACTTCGCGCCACTCGTCGCCCTGCTGCTGCCAGACCAGGCGCTCAGCTTTGAGTTCCACCGTGACGCCCGGCACGGGGGCGCCGTCCAGGTCGGTCACGATGATGTCCACCGGCAGCGGCTCCTCACGGGCCACGAACAGACGTTCGGTGCGCAGGCCCACATAGCGGTCGGCCGGGTGCACCAGCAGATCGGCCGCGCCGGTCCACGCCTGGCGGTTGACGTCCATCACGGTGGCCTCGGCCCGCACCGTGGAGGGCTCCGGCGGGGTCACGCTGCGGAAGTCAATCCGCAGGCGGTGGATGCCCGCCGCATCGGTGACGCCGGTGAAGGTCTGGGCCTCCTGTACGGGCGAGGTCACCTCACCCCTACCCCAACCCCAATAGCGCCACCACGGCGTCCAGCGGCCGAAGGTGAAGTCGTCCCAGCCGGGCGGGCTGTACGCGCCGGGCTGCGAGGTGACGGTCCAGGTGACGTCCGCGTTGGGCAGGCCGCCGCCCGCGTAGTAGGCCGCGCTGACTTCGAGATCGGCCCCGGCGCCGACGAAGTGCGGGCCTTCGCTGGCCGTGGCCTTCACCTCGAATTCGGGCCGGCGGAACGCCTGCACGGGGATGGGATGGCTGAACCAGCCGTTTTCCACGGCGACCGAGCCGCCGCCGGCCTGGAATTGTAGATACGCGTCCCCCAGGTTCATGGTCTCGGCCAGGGTGAGCTTGAAGTCGAAGCCGCCCAGCGCGTTCAGGTCGGCCCGGCCGGACGCCACCTGGTTGCCCCGGCTGTCGTTGAGGGTGTAGGCCACGAACTCGGCCGCGCCGCGCAACGCCCCCACATCCCCGCGCGGGCCCGCGCCCACCCGGCGGATCCACCCCTTGACGTGGACCTCTTCGCCGGGCCGGTAGAGGCCGCGGTCGTCGAAGACGTACCAGGCCAGGCTGTCGACCCGCGGCCGCTGGCGCCAGCCCTCGTCGCCCCAGGCGTAGACGTTGGCCGGCAGGAACGCGATATCGTTTCCCAGCCGCCCTACTAGCAGTTGCGCATCCTTGCCGGCCGGCAGCGTCAGCGCCACGGTGCCGTCGGCCCCGGTCGTGCCGGTCCGGTCGCCGGGCCAGAGCTGCAGCTTGACGCCGGCCAGGGGCGCGCCGTCGGCCAGGCTGTTGGCCCAGGCGGCCATCTGCTCGCCGTCCACGAACGCGTCCAGGCCGATCTGGGTGGCCTGGATCCAGGCGTAGGCCGTGGCCTCGCGCGGATCGCGGCGGGAGGTCAGGTTCGCCACGACGCCCTGTTCCCCGCGCACCACCACGATGATGTGGCCGATGCCGGTGGGCAGCGCCTTGCTGAGGTCAATCACCGTTTCGGTCAGCGCGTCGGTGCGCGCTTCGATGGCCACGGTCGTATCCAGCACCAACTTGCCGGGGGGTGTGGGCGGTTTTTCGTTGCGATAGAAGTTTTGTTGGTACGTCTTGAACGCGGCCCAGTCATCCGGCGTCACCGCGTAGGCCTGCACCGCCAGCCGGCTGTAGTTGACCGTGTACACCGAGTAGGCCGGCTTCGCGGCCGGGTCGAGCACGATCAGGTTGCCGCCCGCCGCATAGAAGGCCGGCTGGGCCGCGCCGACTGCGAAGATCACGTCCTGATCCCGGCCCAACGTCTGGCCGTAGATGTCGCGCAGGCCGGCGTTCAGCTTCACCGTGTAGGTGGTGCGGCCCGCGCTGCGACCCTGGATCTGCACCGTGTCGCCGTAGACGTTGACCGTCGCGGCCGGCAGCTCCGGTGTGATGCGCACCGTCTGGGTGGTCACCGACGCGGCGTCCAGCGGGTTGGAGAAGCGGATCGTCCACGGCATGAAGGGCGCGCAGGTGTTATCCCAGCCGCAGCGGTGCTCGACGACCTTCAGCGGGCCGTAGGTGTAGAAGGAGAAGGCCTGGCCGTTCGCCGTGGTCAGCGGCCCCTCGGCCGAGGGTGTGCCGGGACCGATGCTGACGGAGAACTGCGTGGCGGGGGGCAGCGGCTCGACCGGCCGGAACGCCAGCCAGTAGCCGGGCTGCGCCTGGGCTGCTGACTGCTTCACCTGGCGGTCGGCGGCCACTTCTTCTTCGGTGGCCAGGCGGAGCGGGATGGCCGGCGCGCCGGCCACGGTCGGGATCGGCGTCGGTGCGGGCGTGGCGATGATCCTGCCGCCAGGGTCGACGGCGACCGCCTGGGCCGGCTGCTGTCCGACCGGGACGTTAACTTCGCCGCCGGCCGTGAGCGCGATGGTCTTCAGCACGGCGGCGGGGTCCACCCGCTGGTCGAAGGCGACGAAGAGCAGCGGCTCTAGCGTCGTGGGGCCGCCCCCCGGATGAAAGCTCTGGACCTGGGGCGGCGGGGTGGTGAAGGTGAAGGTCACCTCTTGCGCCAGGATGCCGCCCACGGCTGATTTCGTCCCGGCCGGCACGGTCACCGTGTACTTCGTGGCCATGGGGAAGCGGCCCGCGGCGTAGCCCCGGCTTGGGTCGTTTCCGCCCACGGCCGGCTCGAAGACCAGCGTCTTGGCGCCGGCCCAGCGCCACTGTCCCACCGGCTGCGGCGAGAGCTTCACGGGGACATCCTGCGCGGCCAGGTCGGCCAGGCCGGTCAGTGCGACCATCGCCTGGTTGAAGGTCAAGTTCAGGTTGGGGGCCAGTGCGACGTCCCCCTCGGGCGCGTAGCGCAGCACTTCCAACGGGCCGGTCGCGGTCTCGGGGGGCGGGCCGGCCGGCGCGGGCGGCGGGAACGGCTCCTGCACCGTGGTCCCCGGCCGCGGCGCGGGCAGCGTCTGGGGCGGGAACTTGAAGCCTTCGACGTCCCCCGCCGCCGGTTCCAGCGCGGGCAGGCGGTTCAAGATCGCCTGCACATCGGCCGCGGGCAGCGGCTCGGCCGGCGCCACAGGGGCCGCGGCGCCGGCCTCCGGCTGCGCCTCGCCCTGGGAGAGGTCGAAGGTCAGCCCGGGATCCGGCGCTGGCGTCGGTTCAACGCTGATCACGACGCGGCCGGCGGGCACGCTGACCCCCGGGGTGGGGATCGGTGCTGCGGGCGCCGCGCCGCACGCCGAGAGCAGCAGCGCCAGACAGGCAAACAGCGAACACACACGATAACGGGGATGCATGGTGGAACCTCCTTCCCCTCGTTGGGCGGGTCGAAATTCAGGCGGCCAGGGATGGCCGATCTTGCTCTGTCACACATGATTATAGCACGGATCTCTTCCTTATAACGAGACCGGTTCGCTTGAAGTTCCACCGACAAAGAACCGCCAACCCGGACGGGTTGGCGGTTCTTCTGATCCCCCGCCGTGCTGCGCAGCACGTTCCGCATCCCCTCGGGGACTGCATTACCGGGGCCAGGCGCGGCGCACCCAGTGCCACGCAAAGCGGACGGGGCGCAGCAGGTGATGGCGGGCGATCCACGCCCAGCGGACCACGCCCTCCGCCGCGCTGGGCCAGACGCGCCGGCCGTCCAGGTAGGCCGCCGCCACGACGCCCAACACTTGTTCCGGCTGCAGCGGCCTGTCCGGGCCCCATCGGCCGTCCCCGTGCGCGATCCAGCCTGCGGCCGCGCGGCGCACCAGCCGGTGGGCGATCAGGCTGTTGTCGTTGGCGAACACCAGCAGGCTCCCCAAGCGCGTCTTCCGCGGCGGGGGCGCGATCTCGATCTCGCACGCGACCGGCAGGGTGGGGCGCATGCTCGTCCCGCGCAGCGGAAACCGGAAGCGCCCCTCGCGCGCCAACGCCTCGCGCAGGAGCGGGAGCCAGGTGGTGGCGGTGTGGACATTCCTGGGCGGCGCATCCATGGTGACCTGCTCCCTCACCTTGCTGCCGCGTGCCCGGCGCGGTTTTTAACCGCGGCCGGGCTTCCCACCGGCCGCGGCCGGCTGCGGCGCGGGTGGCCGCTCCGGCCGGTTTTTGCCCGCGCGGCCGTTCTTCGCTGCCCCGCGGCGGCTCCCGGGGGTGTCGCTGTTGTAGTAGTTTTCGTAATTGTAGTAGTAATAGTAATATCCGTTCCCTTGCAGCGGCATGCGGTTCAGCACCGCGCCGATGATCCGCGCGTTGACGCGGCGCAGCGCCTCGACCGCGCGCCGTGCGATCTCGCGCCGCGTGCTGCTGGCGTCCAGCACCAGCAGCACGCCGTCGCACTGCGTGCTGAGGATCGCCGCGTCGGAGAGCGCGACGGTCGGCGGCGTGTCCACCAGCACCATATCGGCCTGCGCTGCCAGTTGGGCCAGCAGTTCACGCATCCGGGCCGAACCCACCAGCTCGGCCGGGTTGGGAGGCAGCGGCCCCGAGGTGAGCACCGACAGGCCGGGCGCCGCCGCGGGCTGGAGCAGGCCGTCAGCGACCGGGTGCTCGTCGAGCAGCGCGGTGGTGACGCCCACGTTGTTCCGCAGCCCAAAGATGCGGTGCAGCCGCGGCTTGTGCAGGTCCGCATCCACCAAGATGACGCGCTTGTCGGCCTGGGCCAGCGCCACCGCCAGGTTGGCGGCAGTCAGCGACTTACCCTCGCTGGGGGCAGGGCTGGTGACCATCATCACGCGCAGCGGTTGGTCCACCGCGGCGAACTGGAGGTTGGTGCGCAGCACGCGGTACGCCTCCCGGCCGGCCGACTGCCCTTCGGTGAGCGCGGCCAGCTCGCTGCCGGGGCCGATCCCCTCGATGCGCGGCACCGCACCCAGGGTGATGATCCCTGCCACCTTTTCCACGTCCTCCGGGTTCTTCAGGGTGTCATCCAGGTAATCCAGCAGGTAGCCGGCGCCCGCGGCCAGCAGGAATCCGATGGCTGCTGCCAGCAGGATCGTGGCCCCCCGGTTCGGCCCGACCGGCCGGGTGGGCAGGGCGGCCGGCTCGATGATGTTGATGCTATTCAGCGCGCCCTTCTGGGTGTTGGCCAGCAGCGCGGCGTAGTTGGCCTGCAGTGTGGAGAGCTTGTTCTGCAAGCCCGCGATCTGGGTCTGCGTGTCGGCGATCTGGCGCGCGCTGAACATGTTGGCCAGCTCCACCTGCCGGCGGTTGATCTCCTCCTGGGTTTGCTGGATCTTGATCTCCAGGTCGTTGAGCTGCGCGCTGATGAACGCCTGGCGCTGCTGATCCTCGCGGCCCGGCGCGGTGGGGCTCAGAAGCGCCAACTGGTTCGCCAGCGCGTCGGCCACTGCCTTGGCCCGCTGCGGGTTGGTGTCGGTGACGGTCAGCTCCACCAACTGGGTGTTGGGCACCACGCGCGCGGTGTATTCGGGCAGCCACTGCAGGCCGAGTTCGGCCAGCACGCCCGCGCGCACGGTGTCCCGCAGCGCGATATCGGCGTAGGTGTTGGCCAACTGCTGGGTCAGCCAGAACTCGGTGCCGTTGGGGTTCGGGTTCTCGATCGCACTGCCGATCATCACCGTGGTCTTGGTGCGGTAGATCGCTGGCTGCCGCAGCGTGGCCAGTGTGCTGGAGACCGTGGCGACCAGCGTCGCGGCGATGATCAGCCACCACCACTTGCGCAGCGGGCGGATGTAGTCCTTCAGTTCCATGTCATCACTCTGCCCTCTATCGCTTTCAGCGCCGCTCTTCAAGTCGGTGACGCCATGGGGCCGAAAACCGCCCGCTCAGCGGACCAGCGTCATGACGACCGAGCAGGATGGCAGCGCGGCGCCGGCAGCATCGAACACGGTGAGCCGCAAGGTGTAGGCCCCTCCGGGCAGGGCCGCGGCGTCCAGGACGCCCAGCCGGCGGCCCGTCACGGCTTGCTCTCCGCGGAAAAACTCGACATAATCAGACGCGGCGTCCGCGCCGGCCGCGTATTCCAACAGGTAGGCCCCGGCGGCCGTGCCGGAGACGATCACCGTGGGCCCCACGGCCTGGCCCTGGCCGGGCGCCGCGATCTGTGCGCGCGGGTCGGGGCAGCGCGCGGGCAGCGGCGGCGGCGGTGTGGCCGTGGGTGGCGGCGCCTGGAAGCCGGGCGGGGTGGGCGTGGCCGCGTTGGGCGGCAGCGGCGTGTAGGTGCCGAAGACCTGCGCCACGGCGGTGGCGTAGGCCGACTGCGCCTGCGCGGTGGCCTCGTTGGCCGGCGGGAAGATCACCAGCCACGGCGGCGTGGGCGTGGCCAGGATCGCGTTGTAAGGCCATGGCGTGGGCGTGCCGAACTCGGCCGCGTCCGCCGTGGCCTGCAGGATGTGCGCCACCAGGGTGAGCACGTTTTCCGGCTGCGCGGTGGGCACGATCACGATGGGGGTCACCGCGTTGGTCGGCGGCGGCGTGGGCGTGCCGGTGAGGTACGCGATGGCCGTCGCATAGGCGGCTTGGGCGGCCGCGGTGGCTTCGTTGGCCGGTGTGGGCGTGTGCGGCACGACAGGCGGCAGGCCCAGCAGCAGCGCACGCGCCTGCACCGTGGCCAGGTTGGCCGGCGAGGGCGTGGGCGTCACCACGCGGTAGGGCAGCGGCGTGGCCGTGCCGATGCTCTGGGCTACGGCGGTGGCGGTCCACGCCTCGGCCGCGACCGTCAGGATGTTGGCCGGCGTGGGGGTCAGGGTCGCCACGATCACCGCTTCGGTGGGCAGCGGCGGCGGCGTCGCGGGCGGTGGGCCGAAGCTGATCACCAGTTGGGGCGCTTCGCCCGCGGTGGCCGGCCCCGCGCCGCTGTCCCAGGCGAACAGTGTGTCGCCGCCGCCCGGCCCCGTGATCCGCGCGATCACCGCGCCCGTGCCGGCCGTGATCTGCTCGACCAGCCATGCCTGCGCGGCGCCGTCCAGCGCCAGCACGTTGGCGCCGCCCACTGCCAGGTCGGCCGGGAACAAGGTGGGGAACAGGGTGACCGCGGCCGGCGCGTTGAACAACGCCTGGAACTCCGCCCGCGCGAAATCGGGCAGCGCGTCCGCGGCCAGCAACTGCACCGTCCAGACGCCGCCGGCCGCCGGCGCGAAGCGGTCCGCCTTCAGCCCCACCAGCCGCAGCACGGCGGAGCGGATCGCCGCGCCGCGCGGCGCCTGGCCCAGGTCGAAGCGCATGGCAGAGATGAATGCCTGGCCTTCGGTGTAACCCGCGTACAGGAACGAGTCGCCCAGGTGGTTGCCGCGTGCCTCGCTGCTGGTCCACCAACCCGCCTCGCCGGCCTTCGGCGCCAGGGCCAGCACGCGGCCGCCGGGTTCGGGCGTGGGCGTGGTGAACCGCGTCGGCGAGGGCAGCGGCGCGGCCGCGGGCGGCTGCGCGGTGGCCGGCTCGGCGAGGGGTGTGGGTGCCGGCAGCGGTGTCGCGGTGCTGGTTGGCAGCGTGGCTCGCGGTTGCGGCAGCGCGTCCCGCGCGTAGACCGCGATCACCGCGATCAGCAGCACCGCCAGCGCCCCCCACAGCAGCAGGCGATAGCGCCCTGCCGGCTGCGCCGGCTGCTTGCGGGACGCCGGGCCGGGGGGCGGGCCGGACGGCGCGGGCGCCCGGAAGAACGGGCAGTCGGCGTGCGCTCCGGCCATGCACACCGCGGCCTGATACGCGATGTCGGGCGCGCCCAGCGGCTGCTGCGCATAACAGCGATGCGCCGCGTCGGGGGCCGAGCGGACCAACGTGCGGTCGCCGGCCAGGCCCAGGAAGGGACAAAAGGCGTTGGGTTGGGTCATGACGGTACTGGCATCTGGAAACTGGGATCTGGGCACGGGTTCACGTGCCGTTGGCCCCATTGTACACCCTATTTCCCCTGCAGCCTAAGCACCACTGCGGCGGTTTTCAGCGCGATCAGGGCGTCCAGGTAAAATCCGGTGTGGCGCACGTAGTAGAGGTCGTACTCCAGCTTGATCCGCGCGTCCTCCACGGTGTTGCCGTAGCCGTAGCGCACCTGGGCCCAGCCGGTGATGCCCGGCTTCACCGCGTGCCGTGCGCTGTAGAACGGGATCTGTTTCGCCAGGCTCTCCACGAACTCGGGCCGCTCGGGCCGCGGGCCGATCAGGCTCATCTCCCCGCGCAGCACGTTGATGATCTGCGGCAGCTCGTCGATCCGGGATTTGCGCAGCCAGCGGCCGATGGGGGTGACGCGCGGGTCGTCCTTGCCGGCCCACACCGCGCCCGAGGCCGCCTCCGCGTCCGGCCGCATGGTGCGGAACTTGATCACCCGGAAGGGTTGGCCGCCCTGGCCGGCCCGCACCTGCCGGTAGAACAGCGGGCCGGGGCTGGACAACGCGTTGGCCAGCGCGACGATCGGCATGCTCAGCGCCAGCGGGATCAGCCCCACCGTGCCGGCGAACACGTCGGCCACCCGTTTCACCACCACGAACAGGCGCTCGACCGCGCCCCGTTCGTCCACCGGCAGCACCGCATTCAGGTTTCGCCCCACGTGTTCCACCGGCACCCGCCCCAGCAGCCGCTCGAACAGCGACGGCATGGTGCTGACGTGGAAGCCCTGCTCGCGGCAGGCCAGGAGCGCGTCGAACGCGTCCTGGCAGATCGCGCTGCGATCGGTGATGGCCAGCACCACCTCGTCCACGGCCAGTTCGCGCGCCAGCTTCGGCAGGTCCTTGCTCACGCCCAGCACCGGCACGCCGGCCACCGTTTGGGGCGTGCGCATATCGGCCGCGTCGTCCACGAAGCCGACGATGCGCGCGCCGGTGCCGCGGTAGGGGTTCGGCGTGCGGTCGTCTGCCGCGTGGCTCAGCGTTTCCGCCAGCGTCCGGCCGGCCCAACCTGCGCCCAGCACCAACACCCGGCGCTGGAATGCCGGCTGCACGAACAACACCGCGTAGATGCCGCGCCAGGCTGCGATCAGCCCCAGCGCGACCAGGGCAAAGATGAGGCCGAGCTTGCGGGAGGCCAGCGGCGGGGTGAACACCGGGATCCATTGGTACAGGAACGCCGTGACCGCGGCCGCCGGCGCGGTGATCAGGATGCTGTTGGGCGCGCTGGCCGCGCGCGCCAGGTCGTACGCATCCGCCAACTGGCTGACGATCCACCACAGCGCGGCCAGGGTCACAAACCAGCGCCAGTTGGCCGCCAGCGCGCCGGGCGCATCCAGCCAGGGCGTGCGCGCTTTGACCGCGATCACCAGGGCCGCGGCCAGCAGCAGGAAGTCCACCAGGCCCAGCATCAACAGGCGCTCGGAGGCGCGCAAGCCCAGGCCCGAGAGCGCGATGCGCGGGATCCACCGGCCGCGCGCGGGTGCTGATGCCGGCGCGGCCGGTGGCGGTGGGATGCCGTCGGTGATCATGCAGCCTCCTTTCGCTACGCAAGCAGGAATGTCGAATCTGGGATGCGTATTATTATAGCAGACTTTCGTACATATTGGCAAGTATCGTTTCTTCGCTTGTACGCTGTGTTACAAACCGGGCCCGGGCAGCCTCGCCCATCTGCTTCAGCCGGGCCGGGTCCGCCAGCGCGGCCCGCAGCGCCGCGGCCAGCGCGGCCGGGTCGCCCGGCGGCACGACCCAGCCGGTCTCCCCTGCAGCCACGTATTCGGGCAGCGCGCCCACGTCGGTCACCATGGCCGGCAGGCCGTAGGCAGACGCGGCCGCGATCAGGGCCGACTGCGTCGCGTCCCGGTAGGGCAGCACCAGCAGGTCCGCGCCGCGGAACAGCGCATCCGCCTCCTCGTCCATGATGCGCCGGTCGCGCACCTCGACCCCCGGCGGGGGCGGCGGTAGCGTCACATCCCGCGCCACCGGCCCCGCGATCACCAGTCGCGGCCCGCCGCCCGTCCCCAGGGCCCTCAGCGCCCCCGTTTTCCACGCTTCCAGCAGCGTATCAACCCCTTTATACACCTCCACCCTTCCAAAGAAGATTACGGTGAATCTGTAATCTGCAATCTTTGATCTGTAATCTGGAACCGGAGGCGGCCAGGGTCGGTCGGCGGCGAGGAAGCCGTGGAGCAGCGCCGCGTGCGTGACCCGGCCGGCCGGGACCCCCTGCGCGATCAACTGGTCGCGGTAGCGCCTGCCGTGCACCAGCAGGTGGCAGCCTGACCGGATGATCAGCCGGTTCCACAGGCGGATCAGCGCGGGGAAGCGGACCCCCGTGTGCGGATCCAGGTCGTGCAGCGTGTGGATCACCGGCGCCCCCCGGCGGCGCAAGGCGTAGACCAGCGGGATGTTCCAGGCGTGGACGCCGGTGAAGTGGTAGATCTGGGCCCTGGAAGCTGGAATCTCGAAGCTGGTGTGGGCGCTGGACGATGGCGCGGCGGATTCGGGCCGGGTGGGTGGTGTGCCTGGGTCGAGGGCGGCCAGGGCGCGGCGGTAGGCGGCAAGGTCCAGGCCCTCCCGTGCGAAGCCGGTGCCGCGGGTCGTCACCGGCGTCTCGATCTGCACGGCCGGGCTGTAGCGATCGCGCGGCAGGTTCGCGGTCGTGATGAGGCGGACCCGGTGGCCGCCGGCCCGCTTATTTGCCGTCTGACCCCCGTCCCCTGCCCTCTCTCCCCCGGCCGCCGACCACCGCTCAGCGCGGTTGGCCAGGTCCGCGGTGTACTGGTGCATGCCGAACGTCGGCGAGAGCAGCACGTAGGTGATGTTCACGCGTCACGTGTCCCGGCGTTTGGTGCGCCTGCGGCCGCGGGGCCGCGCTCAACGCGCCACCAGCGGCAGCCAGAGGCTGGCCTCCGGCTGGCCGTGCGGGGGCGCCATCACCAGCGGCAGCCAGACGGACGGCGTCCGGGACGCCGCCGGCGTCCCGGTGGGCGTTAGCGTCCTAGTGGGTGTTGGCGTTAGCGTCCCGGTGGCCGTCGCGGTGGGGGTGTGGGTCGGCGTGGGCCCGGGCGTCTCCGCGGGAGAGCTGTCGAAGGCGCCGGCCGGCGTCCAGCTCCCCGCGCCGCCGCGGCCCGCCAGGGCCGCCAGTAACAGCGCCGCGACGGCCAGCGGGCCGAGCAGGTGGTGCAGAGAGCCGTTGCGCATCAGTCCCCCTCCACCAGCGCGAAGTCGAACTCGCCGGTGCGGTTGGCGATCCCCGTCGTGCCGGCCGCGTTGACCCCGCCCACCAGGTAATAGTAGTTGACGGCAGGATCGCCGATGGCGCCCTCGTCCTCGAAGAACACGACATCCGTTCCTGCGGGCGGTGCGGGTACGATCCCTCGGGACTCTGCGTCAGGGTCGTCCCAGTTGAAGTACGGCCGCTCGCTGCGCCGCACCTCGTAACGGGTGTACTGGGCCACATGTTCCCAACTGATCATCAGCGTGGTCGGGACCGTCGGATCCTGCCCAATGCGCACCAGCGGCGGCAGGCGCAGGCGGGTGGCCGGGTCGCCGAACAGGACCGAGGTGTCGATCACGTCGAAAAAGCTGCCGGCGTGGCTGAAGTAGTACAGCTTCCCCGCATCCACTGCCGGGCCCATGCGGTCGTTCAGGTCCTGGAAGATCGCCTGCGTCATGCCGTGGTTCAGCGTCACCAGCGCGCCGCCCACGTGCTGGCCGCTGGGCGAGACGTCCGCGACCGAGCCGCGGCCGGCGGCCATCACTGTCACCGCTTCGCCGATGGATTTGTCCGAGTTATCCACGAACCAGTACTTGGTGAGGTTGATGAAGTAGCCGCTCCAGCAGGTGTACGAGAAGGTAATCGGCCAGACCGTGTTGGCGGCCAGGGTCGGCGCCACGTTGCTGCTGAAGACGTAGATCGGCAGTTGGCCCGAGGGATACTCCGCGGCGGTGCCCCAGCGGTTGCGCCCGGCATGGCCGAACCATTGCAGCATGAACGCGCCGTCGTCGAACCCGGCGCGGATGCCCGCCTGCATGCCGCTGGCGGTGCTGTAGTCGCTCTGCGGGCAGGTTGTCGGGTTGCCGTAGTAGACGGTGCGGTCGTCGTAGGTCGCGGGCAGCACGTTGAACCGCGCCTGGTTGCTGAGCCAGTGGAAGTCCCCCGCGCTGTCCGCGCAGTTGTCCGCGACATACACCACCCGCTGCTGCCAGTCCCCCCCCGGTGCGGTGGTTTCGTACGCCAGGATCTTGTCCACCGCGATGGTCACCTCTTCCGGCGTCTGCGCGGGGATGCGGCCGATGGCCATCTCGGGCAGGAAGTCGTCCGGCCCGTCCAGGCTGACGAAACGGTTGTCGGCCGCGGTCTCGCCGATCCAGGGGTCGACGCGGATCAGGTAGGGCGGCACCAGGTTGGGCTTGGTGCTGGTGGTCACCCCGGTGAAGTCGTACGTGCCGGAGCCCACCAGCAGGACGTACTGCGGGGCCGCGGCGTCGCCGGCCGGCCCGCGCCAGTTGGCGTAGGCGTACGCCAGGAAGCTGCGGATCGCCTCGGGGTCGCGGCGGCCGTGGGCGAACTCGTCGTAGATCTGTTGCACGTCCACCTTGGCCACGGCGAAGTTGTCGCCCGCCGGATCGGCCCGGTGCGCCAGCAGCGGGTCGATCGCACCCCACAGGCTGCGGTGGACGATCGCGATGTAGTCGGCCTGGTTCGTCGCCGAAGACAGGACGAGCGGTGTGCCGTCCTGCGCCGGCTTTTCGACCGCCAGCGGCGCGGCCAGCGCGGCGTCCTTGCTCAGGAAATAGGTGGGGCCGGGCAACGCCTCGTCCCAGAAGTGTTGGGCATAAGTGCCCGTGTCGGCGTCGTACGCCAGGGCCGGCGCACTGATCAGGGCCGGCTGGCGGGGATCGCGCACATCGTAGACCACCACATCGGCGATGCCGGGGGTGTCGGGTGCGGTGAACCCGGTCACCACGACCTCGTTGGCCCCGGGCGCGACCGCTTCGATGTAGAGCTTGTCGCCGTACGCGCGCGCCCGGCTGGGATAGGTCACCTGGGTCCAGTCGGGATAGACGTTGCCCACCCCCGGCCAGATGCCCAGCTTGTTGGGCGAAGCATCCAGCCAGCTCGCGGGCACGGTGGTCTCGATCAGATGGTCCACCAGCCCGCTCCAGGCGAATGTGCCCACGGGGTGGGTGTTGAGGCGCAGGCTGACGGAGCGGTCGTTGGTGCTCTGGGCCGCCCCGCTGTTGATCAGCGCGCGCAGGACCAGGTTGCCCGTCAGGATCGTGTCGCTGAGGGCCAGCGTGTGTGAGATAGGCGCGTAGAGCGGGCCGACGATCGTGTCGAACCAATGGTCTACATCTCGGGGCCGCGTGATGGTGCTCAGGTAGGTCTTGTTGTTCTCCAGGTGCAGCGTGCGGGTGATCGCCGTGACGATCGGCTCGCCCCCGGCCGGCGTCACCGACCGCGTCGCCATCCGCGGGCTGCCTGCACCGCCCCAGGTGAACCCGTAAACGTTCTCGGTCTGGTAGCGGCCCTGGTACGGCTCCGCGTAGAAGACCACGCTGTCACCGGCCGCGAATGGGCCGGCCGTGGCCTGGATCAAACGGATGGCCACCGGATCCCCCAGGTAAGAGACCGCGAAGGTCGCGGGGTCCGCGCCCGCCACCGCCGGATCGGCCGCGACCAACGCCTCGTACGTCAGCCGCACCATCCCCCTGCCCGCCGTCCGAATCCGCAGCGCATTCCCCCCCGCTGTCATGCTGAGGCCCCCAGCAGGGGCCGAAGCATCGCGCCCCCCAGCCCCCTCTGTCACGCCGAGGCCCCCAGCCTCCTCTGTCATGCTGAGGCCCGCAGTCTGGGCCGAAGCATCTCGCTCCACCCGCACCGTCACCGTCATGTCCGCGTAAAACCGCACCACCCCCGCGGCCGGATTATACTGGAACGGGAACACCCGCACCGCCAACAACCGCTGCCCGCGCTGCCACTGCACCGGGCCGGCCTGAACCACGGACGCAGGATAAAACGCGTCCGCGCGGTAGATCGCGGGATCGGGCCGGTCAACCACCGGCACGGCGGTGGGCCGGTCCGTATCGTCCCAGCCCGCCGCGCCGGGCAAGATCGGCTGCGGCACAGGCACCGCGGGCAGCGCCGCGGCGACGGGGATCAGCACGGCCGCGCCCGGCGCCACCGACACGGCCCACTCGCCCGTGGGGGGCAGCGCCACCGCCGCGCCCCACACGGGCAGGTCAGGCGCGCCGGCCGCGTCGTGGCGGGCATAAGCGCCGCCGCCGGGCGCCTTCACGCGCAGGCCGGCCGCGTCGAGGGTGTACCCGGGCGTCCGCACCCGCAGCACGATCTCGGTCGCACCCACGCTCGACCCCGCCGCGGCCGGCTGCGGCGGGGCCGCCGCCACAGGCCCCGCCAGCAGCAGCAGCGCCAGGATCACCGTCAAAATCCTGTCCCGTTTCACCATCCTACCCGCTCCTCTCGCTTCAACCTTCAGCGTTCTAACGTTTCAACGTTCCGACCTCCCACCGCTTCCGCCGCGCGACCCCCGCCAGCCCGCCTGGCGCGGGACCGCACAGGCCCGATGAGTATAGCATGGGCGGGGGGAGGCCCGCAAACGAGGCCGAAACGGCCGCTCCGCCATGGCGAAGTGCCGGCCCACAGGCCGGCCCGTCGCGGGGATGGGTGTTTGCCGTGCTACGGCGGCGGCATACCCGCGCCGTCTCACCGCGCCGGCCCGCGCCAGCGCAGCCCGCGCCGCCCGGCCGCGGCGCG
>CAZKEF010000010.1:0-163760 GCA_964551735.1 uncultured Anaerolineales bacterium | reverse complement strand
TATGCTTCTTTGCAGTCAAGGTGACGCCTGTTCGGTTTTGCATTTGGAATTCCTGTCTGCATGACCGGCGAATTACCGCTCTCCGTCGCCTTCTGCTATAATCAAATGCGCGCAGTCCCTCATCAACTGATTACTATCGGCTATATGCTTTTGGCTTTCTTGCCATGTCCGACGACTTCGTACACCTGCACGTCCACTCCGAATATTCGCTGCTCGACGGCCTGGGCCGGACCGCGCAGTTAGCGAAACGCGCCGCCGAGTTAGGGCAGCCAGCCATCGCGCTCACCGACCACGGCGTGATGCACGGGGCCATCGAGTTCGCCCGCGCGTGCAACAAAGAAGGCGTTAAGGCGCTCCTCGGCGTCGAAGCCTACATCACCCAGCACGGCCGGCCCATGACCGGTCGCGATTCTGAGCTGGACAAGGGCCGCCACCATTTGTTGCTGCTGGCCGAGAACCTGACCGGCTACCGCAACCTGCTACAGATCTGCTCCGACGCGCAGTTCGACGGCTACTACTATAAGCCGCGCATTGATGCGGACTATCTGGCCGCGCATAAGGAGGGACTGATCGGCACCTCGGGCTGCCTGGCAGCCGAGCTGCCCACGCTGATCCGCAACGGCCAGGAGGAGCTGGCATTGGCGCGACTCCACTGGTATCGCGAAGTGTTTGGCCGGGATCACTGGTATATCGAGTTTCAAGAACATGATATCCCGGAGCTGACGGAGGTCAACAAGCGGCTGTTCGATTTCGCCCGGCGCTATGACGTGCCGATGATCGTCACCAATGATGTGCACTTCGTCCGCGAGGAGGACGTCCGGCCGCACGACACGCTGCTGTGCGTCCAGACCTCGACCCTGATCACAGATGAGAAGCGCCTGCGCTATGGCGGCACCTATTTCCTGAAATCACTCAACCAGATGCGCCAGACCTTCTGGCCGCTGGCCGACCTGCCCGACAGCGCCTACTCGAACACCCTCAAAATCGCCGAGATGTGCAACGTGAACCCGGAGGATGACACCTATCACCTGCCAGACATCGCCATCCCCGAAGGGTTCACTTACGAAACCTATCTGCGCCACCTGACCGAAGAAGGGCTGCGGCGACGCTACGCCGCGCGCGCGGACGATCCCGATGTGCAGGCGCGCGCCGAGCATGAGCTCAAAGTCATCCACACCATGGGGTTCGACGTCTACTACCTCATCGTGTGGGACCTGTGCATGTACGCCAAGCACCGTAACATCTGGTGGAACGTGCGCGGCTCAGGCGCCGGCTCCATCGTGGCCTACGCTATCGGCGTCACCAACCTGGATCCGCTGCGCAACAAGCTGATCTTTGAGCGTTTCTTGAACCCCGGCCGCGTCACCATGCCCGACTTCGATCTGGACTTCCCGGACGACCAGCGGGAAGAGCTGATCCGCTATACCGTGGACAAGTACGGCAACGACCGGGTCGCGCAGATCGTCACCTTCGGCCGCATGAAGGCGCGCGCCTCGGTGCGCGACGTGGGCCGGGCCATGGCCGTGCCGCTGGAAGAGGTGGACAAGATCGCCAAGCTGATCCCCGCCATCCCCGGCAAACCGGTGACCATCAAGGACGTGCTGACCGAAGGCCAGGAGTTTTATTCCGCCGACCTGCGCCAGCTTTACGACGGCGACGAGAAGGTCCGGCAGTTGTTGGACATCGCCAGCGAACTGGACGGCGTCGCGCGGCACTCCTCGATCCACGCGGCCGCGGTGATCGTGGCCGACAAGGCGCTGACCCACTACACCCCGCTGATGCGGCCGCCCAAATCGGCCATCACGCAGACGGTCGCGCAGTACGAATATCCCATCCTGGAGTCCATCGGCCTGCTGAAGGTGGACTTCCTGGGTTTGGCGACGCTCACCCTGATGCGCGAGGCCGCGCGGCTGATTAGGGAGCGGCACGGGGTTGAGTACACGCTGGAGAACCTGCCCGTTGATGATCCCAAGACCTATGAATTGCTAACAGCGGGCGATGTGATGGGCGTGTTCCAGGTGGAAGGGGCGGGTATGAGGCGCTGCCTGATGGACCTGCGCCCCACCGAGTTCGACCACATCACCGCGACCATCTCGCTTTATCGTCCGGGACCGATGGAGTTCATCCCGGACTTTATCGCGTGTTTGCACGGCGAAAAAGAACCGGAGTACGTGCATAAGGTCCTGGAGCCCATTCTCTCGGAAACGATGGGGGTGTGCGTATACCAGGAACAGGTCATCCAGATCCTCGCCGACATCGCCGGCTACACCCCCGGCGAGGCCGACCTAGTGCGCCGCGGCATCAGCAAGAAGTCCAAAAAGACGCTGGATGAGCACCGCGAGATCTTCGCCAAGGGGTCAGCGACTAAATCAGGGCTAAAGCGCCACGAGGCCGACGAGATCTGGGACGCGTTGATGGGGTTTGCCCGCTACGGGTTCAATCGGGCGCATGCGGCCGATTACGCGGTCATCGTTGCGCAGACGGGCTACCTGAAGGCGCATTACCCGGTGGAATACATGGCCGCGCTGCTGACGGTGGAGCGGCACAACACTGAAAAAGTCGGCCTGCTGATCGCCGAATGCCGGCGCATGGGCATCGAAGTGCTGCCGCCCAGCGTCAACGTCAGCGAACACAGCTTCACCATCGAGCAGATGCCGGCCGGCCGCACGCCACCCCGCCAAGTCACCGCGTTCCCCTTCCCGGTGGAGCCCGGCGTCGCCATCCGCATGGGCCTGGACGCCATCAAAAATGTGGGCGAGGGGCCCATTGACACCCTGTTACAGGCGCGGCGCGGCGCCTCAGCGGCTGGCTCAAACCGGCCCTTCGCCTCCCTGGCCGACTTCGCCGACCGGGTGGACCTGCGCCAGGTCAACCGCCGCGGGCTGGAATGCCTGATCAAGGCCGGCGCGTTGGACGACTTCGGCGAGCGCGGGCAGTTGTTGGCCGCCGTGGATCGCATTATGGGCGTGTCGGAACAGGCGCACCAGGCGCGCGAGATCGGGCAGTTCAGCTTGTTTGGCGGCTTTGATGAAGACGTGACGAGCAACGACGATATTTTGAGCCATCTGCCAGCCGGAACCAAGATCGCTCCGAAGGAGATGCTGGCCTGGGAAAAGGAGCTTGTGGGCGTGTACGTTTCCAGCCATCCGTTGCAGCAAATGACCGTGGACCTGATGAATGTGATCACCCACAGCACGGCAGACATCACGGAAGAGATCGCCGGTAAGACTGTGATCGTCGCGGGCATGATAGCCGAGGTGCGTAATATCGTCACCAAGAAGGGCGAAACCATGGCGTTCGTGCGCCTGGAGGACCTGCAAGGGACGGTGGATGTGACCGTATTCCCGCAGCTTTTCAAGGAAAAACGCGCCTTCTGGACAGCCGACAAGATCGTGATCGTGTTCGGCAAGGCCGATGTGCGCAACGGCCGTGTCAGCGTCGTGGCCGATGCGGTGCAGGATTATGTCGAAGGCATGAAAATCCTGGAAGATACCACCTCCGTGTACCACCGCTACCGCAACGGCGCGCAGCAAACACCCGCCCGGCCTGACATCCGCGGAAGAGGAACCCAAGCGAATGATGGCACTCTCCCCAGCGGTCGCGTGGCTGAAACGAGGCCGGCGGCGCGTTATGCCGCGACGCCCGCATACTCTGAGGAGGATGACGGAGATATCGATTTCGACGCCGAGAACCCCTTCCTGGTCGAGGAACCAGACTGGCTGGCCGACCGCTGGTCACCGGCGCAAGAGGCACGCTCGCCGCTGGAGAGCGCGCCCTCGTCCCCGCCTGTCACGCCTACACCGCTGACACAAACCAGGGCGGCGCCCGAACAAAGCCATACCCCGGCCACGCAAACAGACGCGGCCCCGCCGCCGGCGCACCAGCAGCCATTGTTGGGGCACTTGGACCCTGCGCCACCGGCGATGGCAACGCCCCCGACGCCCAAGCCGTCCCATGCGCCGCTGCCTCCCCGTACGCCGGTCGCGCCGCGCACGCTCAAACTAACCTTCCGGCGCAGCCACAGCCTGGATGCGGATCGCAAACGCCTGAGCGCCCTGGTGGACCTGTTGGAGAGGTATCCCGGCGATGACCGATTCGAGATTGTCCTCGAGGCGAACGGCAAGACCCGTTACCAGCTCACCTTCCCCAACAATCACACGCGCATCTGTCGGGAGTTGCAGACCGAGTTAACGCAGCGGCTGGGTGCAGGAGGTTGGAAAGTGGAGGGGTAGGGCGAAGATAAGGGCCAGGTGAGCTCGCCCCTGCTTACATGCGTGCCGGCCGTAGCCCGGACCGGCTGGCCAGCACCACCTGCATCACATTCATAGCATAATGCGCGGCCAGCGGCGCCCATATGCTCCCTGTGGCCAGAAAGAGCAGGCTGAACGCGATGGCGGCCAGCGTCGCGCCCACGACGCCCCAGCCGCCCTGGGGCCAATGAAGCAACCCAAAGAGAAGCGCCAACGGCCACACCAACCAGCCGGGCGCGATCAGCCCTGCTAGCCCACCAAGCGGCAGCGACCGGAACAACAGCTCTTCGAGCGCGGCGGCCGGCAATAGCGCCAACAGCACCGGCAGCCACTCGCGCCGGTCCGCCGGCACAATGCACCGCAGCAGCCGATCGTCGTGAACCTGCGGACCCCAACGTCGTACAGCCGCCTGGCCAGCCCACAGGAAGGAGCCAGCCAGCGCGATCCCCGCCAGCAGACCCAGCATCAGATCTGGCGCCAGGTAGCCCGTTGTCCAGCCAAGGTCGGCCGCCCCCGGCCCCCAGGCCGCCCCCAACCCGATGCAGAGTCCGATCAGGACCAGCCGCAGCGCGTTATCGGGCAAGCTCAACAGCAGGTTGAAGGGCGGCGTCCACCGGCGCAGCAGTTGGCCCGTGCGCCACGTGCCGGCCGAAACCAGCGTTATCAGCAGGGCCAGGCCGATGGCCAACCACCAAGCAGGCTGCATCGAAGTGCTTAGGGTGCGATAGTGTAACTGTACGATGCAGCTTCGGTGGTGACAGGCGTCAACCCTGAGATGGCGAGCACCACTTCATCCGCAGCGCCGAGATCGGCAACGAGGAGCTCGCCGCGGCCATCCAGCCCCACGGCCATCTGCTCGACCGCCACTTGATTCCCGCTGACCCTGACCAACTGGACAAGCCAACGTTGATCCAGCGAGTTGTCAATCAGCGCCCAGCCTGCGGCCTCCCAACCGCCCGCGCCATTCTCGCCATCGTCCGTGTAACCGATCTCCGGGATCGCGATGTTATCCAGCAGCAGCCCGGGCCGGTTCACCGCATCATCGGTCACCATCTGGAAACGTAACAGGATCTCCTGGCCGGCGAACGGGGTCAGGTCCACCTGCTCGTCAATCCAGCCGGGGGTTCTGCCGCCACTGGTCCCGGTCCACCCCGGACCGAACGCGTTGCCCACCGGGTTTGCGGTGGTGCTGGTGCGCGCTTGCAGGATCTGCCAGCGGTTGCCTCCGTCGGTCGAAGCTGCGACATACGCGTAATCCCACCCCTCCTCAATGTCGTACCAGACGGAGAATGTCAGCGTGGCCGAGTCGACGGCGCGCAAGTCGAAAGCCCGCGTCAACGTGGCGCTGCTCTGGTCGCCGCGGTTCGACCACCAGGAATGCGTTCCCTGAGGGGCGGCATCCACGACGGCGACCTGTTGTTGGCCTGCAAATTGGATGGTGACGGACCCGCTGCCGCGCAGTCGGATGTAATCCACACCGTACTGGCTGACCTGCTCTTCACCTGATACAGGATAAGAGCGATGCGTCTTGGCGACCACCATCTCTGGGGTGTCAATGCCGGTGTAGCCGAAATGTCCTGTCGGATCAATCTCCGGCAGGTCGAGGTAGTTCGCGATCACCCAGTCTGCAAATATGTCGTCAAAGCGCTCGGCACGGCCAGCCGCTGCCAACGCCTCATCGAAGCTGGGGATGCCGTTTTTGGGTGACGCGACCACGGCCTTGGTCAACTCCTCGCCGAAGCGCTGCAGGAAGTAGCTCGTGAACAGATAGGACGCGCCGTAATGCTCAGCGGTGCTCTCGGTGCTGGGATCGGCCCAGGTGGTGAGCTGGGTGTCGGGTTGCTCGGCGTAAGCGTATTCCATGCCGCCGGGGTCGAAACCGTTCAGATAGCTGGCCAGTTCCGACATACCCTCGTTGACCCACGAGGTTTCGTTGCGATCGTTGGCCCAGTGAATCATGTGCTGAAACTCGTGAGCCAGGGTGCCGTCGTAAAAGACGCTGTTAGGTTTGGCGCTGCCGGAGTCAGCGGAGATGTAAAACATCTCGCGCTCGTTAGAGTACTCGTTGACCAGCCGTGAATACTCGTCGGCCGATGAATAGTAGCCGGCGACGTTCTCACCCAGCCCGCGTGCGTGCAGGATGTGCAACCGGACGTCGTTGTCCACGCCTGGCGTCCACTCGCTGCCAAAGAACTCGCGGTTCGTGGGGTAAGTCCTCTCTTCAAAACGTTGGGCCGACGCCTCCAGGTCACGCTGGTTCATACGCACCCCTTGCTGCACCCACATAGCCACGTGATCAGTCATCACCTTGAGCTCGGCTGTGATCTGCGTGTGTTCCTGGGTGTCGCTGTTGGAAACCCAGAATTTGGCGGTGTCACCGACCTTGTAGCTGGGGGGGGTCGCGTTCACTGTAACCGGAATATCGGTCAAGTTGGGGTCGAACTGCAGGGCCAACTCGCGCGGGTCGGCCGGCGGCATCTCGTTTTCCATTAACGCCGCGATTTCATCCGAAAGGGCGGCGCCGGGCTGCGTGGCCCCGCTGTCCGGGAGGGGGGTGGGCGTCAAGTCTTCCGCCGGCGCCTGCGTCGGCGGAACGGGCGCGCGCGGCGTGGGGGTCACCACCCGCGTGACAACGATATCTGTCGGGATAATCACCTCAGCAGGTTGCGGCACGATCATCAAGTAGGCGAGCGCCCCCGCAAACACGGTCAAACAGCAACAGGCCAACAACAACGCGGCCGCCAAGATCAGCACCAGGTTTCGTCTCTCCATTGTCAGCTCCTCCAATCACGATACGGGCGTCACTCCCAACATGACGCGGACAGCGGCAGATAGCCCCCATGATTGCTGTGCACGCCCTGAGGCGTCATGTCCAGAAACAGGGCGCCGGTCGGCATATAGAAAAACGTGTAGGTGCGCAAGCACACCCGTAACCCTGGCTGCCCATCCTGCCTTGGACGCACGTCATCCAACCCCACGCGTAGCACCGGCCACGGCGCCTGCGCGGCGTACATGTACACTTCGCGCCGCGCGTTGATCGCTACGCGCTGTGAATCGCCGCGCACATGCGCCTCAGGCGGGGGCAAAAGCCAGGGCGAGAAGGCCAATGGCATCACAGCCAGGATGAACCCCACCCCTGCGCCGCGCCACCAACCGGTCGACGCGCCAGCGTTCACGGCATATGCGGCTGCCCGCACGACAGCGCTCCAGGCCAGCAGGATCGCGATGTAAACCAGGGTGTTCAGCAGAAAGCCTGCAAGCAAGAATGCCCCGCCGACTGCCTCACCATTGAACGGGATGGGCGCGCCGCTGAACCCTGGGCACAAACCGTCGCAGCCGGCCCGATAATCGGCCACCTGGAAGGCCTGGCCCGACCACCAACTCAAGGCCGGCGCAGCCACCAGACAGGCCGCCAGTATGATCGGCCAACGCCGCGTTTGCTGGCGCCACCAAACCACCAGCAGAGCGGTTGCGATGAACAATGCCAGGGCCAGCCCTGCGTTCTGCCACGACGCCAGTCTCACCATCGCGGCCGTTCACTCATGGCACGCACCCCTGGATCGGCTCATCTTTATACGGGAAAAAGGTGCGCGAGTCAATACCGTGAGACCAGATGGTCGGATAGGTCGTCACATTCGCTACATCCACCCACAAATAAAGCTTGGAGCTGGGATCCCCGGGCTGACTAGCAGAAGCGGCTGCACGGGCCACAGGGATGTTGTGGAACTCCCACACCGGATAGGTGATCGCGCCGGATTGCCGTGTGAGCACCGTGGCCTGGGCAGCCACTGGCCTGGACACTTCCTGGTCCCAGGAGCCGTACAACGTGACCCCCGCAGGCTGCCAGTTCACCGGCACCGAAAGACGCGTCCCGTGCTTGAAAAATGCCACCGCGACGTTCGCCAGGGGCGCCTCAGCGACCGGGCGTTCGGCCCCGGACCCATCGTGCGGCCACACGATCTGGATGCGCGCATCCACGGCCGTGATAGCATCGGTGGCGATGCCGCTGGGCACATCCTGCGCTGGAAAGTAAGTGCGCGCGTCCGCACCGTGGGCCCAGATGCTCGTTGCAGTGTTCACCCCAGCAACCCGCACCATGAAGTAGATCTTCTGCGTCAGGTCGTTGGCGCGGCTGACATCCACATCATTGAGCATCCAGTAGGGGTAGGGTTGCCCGTCCAGGCTGCCCTGATCGGCCTGGCGCAACGGCCCGGCCGGGTCGGTGTTGTTGGCCTGCCAGACGGTTACCTGAGGCCGCCAGCCGCAAGACGGGGGCAACAGGCTGCCGGGCATGAAAAGCCGCAAGCCGATGTTGGCCAGCTTAGCCTGGTCCACAGGGGCCCAGTCATGCGGCCAGACGATCTCGATCCGGGCATCAATACCGGCGCGGTCGGCCGCAGGCGCGGCGGATGGCGCCGGGGTCGCCGCGCTACCGCGACCGAAAGCCCACACACCGGCGGTCGCGGTGCCCACCAGCGCGCCGCCCGGTGTTCCGTAATCCACGGCGATGGCCTGGGCCAGGTTATCCCCAACGCCAACGGCGACGTTGCTCCACGTTTCGCCCCCATCGCTGCTGCGGTAGATGCCGCCGCCGTTGCGGGTGGCCCACAACACGCCCGGAGTTCGCTCATCCGGCCCAAAGGCCAGGACCGTGCTGCCGGCCGGCAACCCGGCATTGGCCGCAGTCCACTCAGTGCCCCCGCGCCACCGGTAGACGCCGTCATCCGTGATACCGGCGTAAAGCGTCAACGCGGGCGTCATGGCAGCCGCCAACCAACGGACATCGCGGCCGGCCAACCCAACAGCCGCCCAGCTCCCGCCGCCGTTCCGGCTTTCGAACACCCCATCCTGGCGCGCAATCCACACGTGCGTCGCGTCCGCCGGATCCACGACCGCCCCGACGGCCTCTTGGATCTGCTGACCCTCGCCGGCGACGACCACAGGGATGGCCTGCCAGGTGGCGCCGCGATCGGTGCTGCGCAGCGCCGGCCGGCCGGCCAGGTAGATGGTACTGGGCTCCGAAGGGGCAATCGCCAATGCACTGTGACCGCCGAAATCCAGCCGGCTCACCTGCCAGCTCACCCCACCATCGGTGCTGCGGAAAAAATGCTCCCATGATGCCAGGAAGATCACGTCAGGATCGTCCGGATCCAACGCCGCGGCCGTGATCTGCACAGCCGGCATGCCTTGGGCCGCGGGCGTCCAGCCCTGACCACCGTCGTTGCTGCGCAGGAACGGCAGCACCGCGGTGCTCCCAACTGTGCGCGGGTCACTGAAGGCATACACGAGCCCTGGCCGCGCCGGATGGGTCAGCAGCCCGCCGATCTTGCTGTTGAACGGCAGCCCGCTGCCGTGCGATTGCCACAACGCGCCGGCATCTCGGCTGATGAACAGGCCGTGGCCGGCCGCGGCCAGGATGAAGGCCTCCCGGTTTGCAGTTCCGGCTGGCGGCGCCAGGAAGTCAGCCACAGCGCCGCTGCTCAAAGGGCCTTCCAGCGGCTGCCACGTCGCGCCGTTGTCCGCGCTGCGGAACGTGCCGGTGGAAGTGTTAAGGATGAAGACCCCGCCCGATAGCCCCTGTAGGGCCTGTGGCCGCACGCCGACCGGTAGGCCTGTGGCTGACAGCTTGCCCCAACTGGCGGCTGCGTCGCTGCTGCGATAGACAGCGGGCGAGGCGTCGCTCTCCCCCTCGCGCACCAGCAACAAGGTATCCGGCCGGTCCGGCCGGGGCGCCAGCCGGGCCTGGCGCGCCTCAGGGTACATTCCTTCATCAGGGCGCAGCGACAGCGCCCACGTCTGGCCCCCGTCGGCGCTGGTGAAGACGTCGCCGCCGTAGGTCAACAGGAAAAGTCGCTGAGGGTCGCGGCCGTGGGCGAACAGATCGATCAAAGTGCTGCCGGGCCGCTGCTCGTAGCGCAGCGCCTGGACTGCGGCCCACTGCCCGTCGGCATAGCGATAAACATAACTGTTGGGGTATTTCTCGCCGGCGGTGGCCCCAAAAAACAGGGCGCTGCCATCCGAGTTGCGTACGATCCGCCGGATGACCAGGTCGTTACGCCCCAGGGGCACCTGTCGCCAGTTGGCGCCATTATCGCTGCTGCGCCATAGTCCGTTGCGCCGGGTGAAAAAGTCACCGAAAGGCTGCGCGGCCACAAGCAGGTCACCATTGGCCGGGTCGACGTACACGGCGCTGATCACGCCAGGTGGCAGATCGTTGGTGGCAGGCTGCCAAGTGGCGCCGGCGTCGGCGCTGCGGTAGAGCGTCTCGGCCAAGGCCCAACGATAACGATCGAGCCATTGTGTCTCGTCGTCCGCGCGGTTAACACGGGCCGTGGTCACCGCGTAGAGGGTCTGGCCATCGGGCGCAGCGGCCAGGCGCGTCAGGGGGCCGTCTGGGCTACCGAGCGCCTGCCAACTGATCGGCGGGATTTGCGCTCCGGTTGGCGCGTGCCCGATCAGAGGCATCATGAATGTAAGCACGAGGAAGAGGCGTAGGCGGCGTAACCGGAGGCGCATGCGTTTGTCCTCACTTCGGGCCGTGAAAGCCGGCGCATCGAGAAATCGACCACTGATGTTTGCAAAGATTCTATCACAAAACGGCCAGAAGCGCGAACCCAATCACCACAAACAACACGGGGGCCCTGCGTGACGCTTGACGTCCGCGGAACCCCCGCTTGGCTATTCCCTGCCCCAGGACGGGGCATCGGCTCACTTGATGGCGTACACCACCTGGATCTGGGTGCTCAGGGTCAACTCGCCCGGCTCGACCGGGGCGCCACCGCCGCCCAGCGCCTTCGCGGCCTCCATGATCACCGGGGTGGCCCCGCCGACGACCTCGCTGACAGCCATCACGCTGCCCAACTCAACGTCGTGAAGGCCGGCCAGCGCCTCGGCACGCGCCCTGGCATCCTTAGCTGCGTTCTCACGAGCCTGGACCTCCAGCGCTGCCGGATCAGACACCGAGAAGTTGATGCCCCAGATGTTGTTGGCGCCAGCCTTAACGGCTGTCTCCAACACCTCCCCGACCTGCTCCAGGTCACGGATGGTCACCTGCACCATGTTGCTCACCCGGTAGAATCCCGGCATCTGTTGGTCACCACTGGCGCCTTCGATGCGCGGGGTCGGCATATCGGTGGGCGTGCGCTCAAAGTAGATAGAGAAGTTGCTGGTCTGGATGTCCTTCTCTGCAATGCCCAGCGCCTTCAGCGCGGCCAGCAGGGCGGCCATCCGCTCCTTGGCCTGAGTCATCGCCTCATCAACAGTGGGGGCCGTCACTTCCACGCCGACGCTCGTGCTGGCAGTGTCGGGCTGGGCCTTCACCTCGCCCCGGCCGACGACGGTGATGGTGCGCACAGGACTCTCGCCGGCCGTGACCGGCGCGGCAGAGGCCAGGGGCGCGCAGCCGCTGAGCACCAGGCTGCCGACCAGCAGCAGCGCTGTCAGGGCAAACAGTAGGTTAGAACGATCGGACAACATTTAGAACCTCCATTCAGGTTTGTTGGCGTTTTTAGTTTGCGCTGCCCTTATGGGCGGCTAACTGTTCGTATGACGCCGGGAGCCCGAAGAAGGTTCCAACAGGGGCAAGTTTATCGCAATTAGTGCAGGTGCGCCTTGTATGCATGCGATGCTGTGACAGCAGATCGCTCTTGGAGGCGGACAAACCCGCCCCTTCTCAATTAAACTGTGGCACGCGCTCATCTAGGCGATCAGGGCCGCGCTGCACTTCCCAGGGGTAAACGATGAAGCGATCGGTGATAGCCGCGTAGTAATCGGGGGCAGCCTCGCGAAAGAGGCTGCTGCCCGGCTTGTAGTGAAGCACAGCGGCCTCCGGCATGCCGCCGGCCGCGGAAACGCGCCCCTTCACTGTGGTCATCGTGCGGCCATTGGCCCAGATGTCATCCACGATCAGGATGCGTTTGCCCCGCAGGAGGGGTTCTTCGGGGAATTGCAGGAAGGTGGGCCAGGCCAGGCGTGATTGCCCCGCGCCGGGGAATTGCACCGCAGCCGTCAGGATGTAACTGATGTCCAACGCCTCGGCGATCAAGCCGCCGGGCACGATGCCGCCGCGGGTGACCATCAACAGCGCGTCGTAGGATCCGCGCAGTTGCGGCAGCAGGTAGTCAATCAGTTTGTCGACATCCTGCCAGGTGAGAAAGTCCGGGATGCTGGGGATGGGCGGGATGGTCATGGCGCAACTCCTTCAACCGATAATGGCGTTCTGCGGCGGGTGCAGCAAGTCATCTGTGTGCCGGCCTCCAGGACGGCAACTGGGCACGCAGTTGGGCGCGCAGCTCCGTGCGCTGAGCCGACGTTAACTCGACCTGGGGCGGCCTGACCGCGGTTTCGGTCAGGCTGGCGACCTCGGCCAGGGCGGCTTTGGTGGCAGGCTGGAGCGGATAGGCGTCCAGCACGCGGCGGGCTGCACTGAGACGGGCCTGCGCAGGAACCCAATCCTGGCCGGCCCAGGCGGCCTGCTGGGCCGCGGCGGCCAGGTCGGGGAAGACGTTCGCCGCTGCGGTGATCGAGCCGGCGCCGCCGGCCGCGCACGCCTCGGCCACGCGGTGGTCGTTGCCGGCAAAATAGGCGAGCTGCGGATAGACGGCCCGAAAATGCGCGGTCTGCGCCGGATCACCGGTGGAATCCTTCAGGCCGTAGAGCAGCTCGCCGTGGCTGGCCATCAGCCGATCGAGCACGCCGTCGCTGATGGGCACGCCGGTGGTCTGCGGAATATGATAAAGCAACACGCGGCCGCCTGGGGGAACCGCCGCATCGAAAAGGCGTTGGAACCAGGCGGCGACCCCGGCCTCAGGCGGTTGCTTGAAGTAATACGGCGGCATCACCAGCACGGCATCGGCGCCGGCCGCAAACGCGTGCCGGGTGAGCGTGATCGCATCGGGCAGCGCGGCCGCGCCGGTCCCCACGATCACAGGCATGTCTCCGCCGGTTGCGGCCAGGGCCATCTCGGCCACTTGTTGTCGCTCGGCCACGCTCAGCGACGCGGCCTCGCCATTGGTGCCGCACGGGACGATGCCGGTCAGGCCGTGGTCACGCAGATAGGCGATGTACGCCGCAATCCAGGAAAAGTCAACCTCCCCGTCAGCCGGCCGGAAGGGGGTCACAATAGGTGCAAACACGCCGCGCAGGTTACGCATGAGCAAATCTCCGAGAACGAATCAGCAAATGGGCGAATTCGCTACGCATCACGCATCAAGATCGCCCGCACGGGCGCGCCGTCGCCGGCCGCGATGCGCAACGGGAGGCAGCATAGTTCGTAGGCGCCAGGCGCGACACCGGCCAACAGCAGGCCCTCGACGACGGCGATCCCTGCGGCCAGCAGCGCATGGTGCACCGGCTCGCCTGCCGCGTCAAACGGCTCGATGGAAGGACCATCAATGCCGACCAGGCGCACGTTGCGGCCGATCAGCCACGCGGCCGCGTCGGGCGCCAGGCCCACGAAGGCGGGGTCGAAGCTCTCAGACGGACGATCCGAGTTCGCAGTGCGCAGCAACAGCCGCGTGACACCGGTGGGGATGGCAGCGGCCTCCAACACCGAGGCGGTGAGGGTCGCGTCGCCGGGCAGATGCGCCACCCAGGCGGGACCCAGCAACATCTCCAACGGCAACGCGTCCACGGTGCGGCCGCCCGGCACAAAATGCGCGGGCGGGTCAACGTGGGTGCCGGCATGGCTGCTCAGGCTCAGCTGGGAGACCGATGGCAGCCCACCGCCTGGCCGGACGATCACAGGCGGATCGCCCGGCCAGACTGGCATCCCACCATGTATGGGGCGGGTGACGTCAATGATGGTTTTCATATGGACTGCTATTTTACCATCATCACGGATGACATACGAATCATCAAGGTCAGGGGCTTGTGAGGAACACACTTCTCCGGTTATAATCGCTGTTGAATCCCAGAGCGAGGCCGCGATGCATTTGCGAATCCTGATCTTGATATGGACATGCTGTGTGCTGATCGGATGCGCCCAGGCGCCGACCCCTGCGCCGGTCGCAGCAACCCCTGGAACGAGCACGTCCGAGCCCACGGTCGAAACCTCAGCCACGCCAGCCGGGCCCATCACCATCACCTACTGGGAGGAGGACAGCAACGAGGCCGTCGTGCTGCTAGATCAACTCGCCGAGGCCTTCATGCAGGCTTACCCCGACATCGTGATCGTGCGGGAACATCTCGGCTACGACGAGCTGCGTAACCGCTTCCGTACAGCCTCTTGGGCAGGCGAGGAACCGGCGTTGGTGCGCGCGCCCGGTGAGTTCGCCGGGCCCTTTGGCGAACTTGGCATCGTGAAGCCGTTGGATGAGTTGTTCTCGACCGAGTTCCTGGCGCAATTCTTCGCAGGCGCGCTGGACGGCGCTACAGCCAAGGGCCGGCTGTGGGGCATCCCCGACAACTACGGCGGCCACCTGCTGTTGCTTTACAACCGGACGCTGGTGGATACTGTGCCGACCGAGACAGACGCCTGGATCAAACAACTGCAGGGGCTCACTGACCTGGCTAACGAGCAATACGGCCTGGTTTACCCCATTGCCGAGTCATACTGGCTGATGCCGTGGCTCTCCGGCTTCGGCGGCTGGCCGCTGGACGCCCAAGATCATGTCGCGCTGGACACTGCGGAGATGATCCGGGCCTTGTGGTTCGCCTATGATCTCAAGTTCACACAGCGCATTATGCCTGAGGACACTACGTATCAATCGGCGTTTGATCTGTTCCGCGCGGGCAAAGCTGCCTACATCATAGACGGCGCGTGGAATCTGGCGAGCTACCGGGACTTAGGGATTGACGTGGGGATCGCGTTGCTGCCCAAAATGAGCGCCACGGGCTTGACACCGGCCCCGATGGCCACCGGCCGCTACTGGTTCATCGCGTCCAGCCTGGGAGGCCCCACGCTGGATGCTGCCGCGACCTTCGTGGAATTCATGACCGCGGCCGAGGTGCAGCGCGAGTGGCTGGGCCAGATGAGCCGCCTGCCTAGCCACAAGGACATTGCGCGCAGTGAGCTGGTGACGGAGGACCCGCAGTTGTCAGGCATCGTAGCGCAACTGAGCGTGACGCGTGGCGTTCCACCCGCGTTGGAGATGGCGTGCGCGTGGCAGGGCATCGGCGCAAAGTTGAGCACAACCATGTCTGGCCAGCTCAGCCCGGACGACGCCGCGCCCCAAATGCAGGCCCAGGCCGAAGCCTGCATCGAGGAAATGGGCGGCTACCTGACGCCGACCCCGTAAAGCTCGCTTGCCAAACTGCCCCGGCGGTGATAAAATCCACACATCCTACGCTGCGGAGCGACCACAGTCCGGCGGATTGTGGTGCAGTCTCGCCCGCCGCCGAGAACGATTGACGTTGCTATGCACATCTACCGCGCCGACCTTCGTGACCTGACGGCCTGTCTCGCCCTGGACGGCTCATACGAAACCGACCACGTGTGGCAGGTGACACAAAGACAAGACGACGAGCAGGTGATCACACAGTTTCAGGTGATCCGCCTGCCCCGCGCCATGCGCGTTGCCTATCCGGGCTGGAGCGAAGCCCTGCTGGCGCACCAGCAGCGCGGCGACTTGATCCTGGTGGCCGCGGAGGCCAATGAAGTGCGCGGCTATATCGACCAAGAGACGCAGCCCGACCAGGGCATCGCATGGCTACACCACCTGGTAGTAACGCCAACATGGCGCAAACAAGGGATCGGCTCGGCATTGTTACAGAGAGGCATGCAGCACGCGCGCCAACTGGGCTTGACCCATATCATGACAGTGGTGCAGAGCAAGAATTACCCGGCTACTCGTTTTCTGAACCGACACGGCTTCAAGTTTTGTGGTTATAACGAACGCTTTTATCGAAACCGGGACATCGGATTGTATTTTGTGCGTGGGTTGTAACGTATGATAGACACCTCGGGCTTGAGTTGGCCCGCGATCTTTGCTTTCGGCAACCTCATCCTATCCTCGGCCATCGTGCTCGTCGCGTTTTCGCTGTTGGGCTATATCCTGACGCGCAGCCTGCGCAGTGAGGTGGCTCAGACGTTCAGTATCCTGCTGGCATGTGTCCTGCTGGTTTTCGCATGCGACATCATCGTCCCCCGCGTCGAGGCTCATCGTGCCGCCGCGATCTGGCTGCGCGCCCAATGGATCGGCATCGCGCTTGTGCCTGCAGCCTACCTTCACTTCTCCGACGCGGTGTTGCGCACCACGCGGCATTTCTCGATGCGTCGGCGCCTGGTTGTGGCTGCCAGCTATCTGTTCAGCTTCGCCCTCATCTTTCTGGCCCTGTTTACCAACGCCCTGGTATACGACGACAGCGCGCTCACACCACCGAACGACCAACTGGCGGCCGGCCGTTTGTTCCCGTTGTTCGTGGCCTACTTTGTCAGCACCGCGATCTACGGCGGCTGGAACGTCTTTCGGGCACGACGACGCTGCCTCACCCCAACATCGCGCCGGCGTATGACCTACCTGACCCTCTCCTTTGCGGCGCCAGGCTTGGGTGTGTTCCCTTATGTGCTAGCGGCCGGGTTGGTCGATCGCCTCGGCCAGGTGATCATCTTGTTGCTTTCCATGGTCGCGAATTTCGTCGTGGGCACCATGTTGGTGGTAATGGCCTACAGCGTCACCTACCTGGGCGTGCTGTCACCCGATCGCGTCATCAAGCATGACATGATCCATTACCTGCTACGCGGTCCTGTTGTCGGCACCCTGGTCATCGTGGTTATGCTGGTGATGCCGCGCGTCGAATTGATCCTGGGCCTGCCGCGCGACACAGCACTCATCTTCGCGGTCGTCGGCGTCGTCGTGATCGGACAACTGGCCGTGAACGCGGCCAAACCGTGGATTGACCGGTTGCTCTACCCTGAGGACCGTGACGAGATTGCCTTGATCCAGACCCTCGACCGGCGCCTGCTGACCAGCAGCGATTTGCGCCAGTTCCTCAGCAACCTCTTGGCCAACCTGTGCGAGCTCCTGCGCGTGCACGATGGCTTCGTGTTGATGCAGGCCAACGGAAGCCTGCGCGTCGACGTCGTTGTCGGGGACGCGGCCGCAGCCCGCGCCTACGCCGCCAGCGAGACCGCTCAGCAGATGTGGCGCACCTTCGCGGGGTCACTCATGGCCGACAGCGAGCCACCAACCTTCCAACCGGACACCGGCTTCTGGCTGTGCCCCCTGCGCAGCGAAGACGGCGGAAAACTCCTCGGCCTGTTAGCAGTGCGGGCGCGCACCCCAGAGGTCATCCTGGACGCCGCCGAACAGGTCGAAGCCGAGGCGCTGCTGATACAAGCCGCGGTTGCGCTCGCAGACCGCTACATGCAACAGGGTGTGTTCGCGACGCTGCAGAACATCCTGCCTGATCTGGAACGCATCCAGGAATGGCGCAGCGCCGTGCGCTATGCGGCACCGCTGCCGCAACCGCCCACCACGTCAACCGATCAGGACGCCCGGCTTGACCTGGCGCTGGTGCAGCCCACCTGGCAGCAATGGGTGAAGGACGCCTTGAGCCATTACTGGGGTGGGCCCAAGCTGACCGAGAGCCCTCTGCTGCGTTTGCGAGCCGTCCATCAGCGACTAAAGGCCACCGATGGCAACCTGACCCAAGCGTTGCGCCTGGTGCTCCAGGAGGCTATCGAGCGCCAGCGGCCGCCCGGCGAGCGCAAGCTCACGGCGCCGGAATGGCTCGTGTACAACATCCTCGACTTACGTTTCGTACAGGGCCAGCGCGTCATGGACCTGTCGCGGCGCCTGGCGATGAGCGAGTCCGATCTCTATCGCAAGCAGCGGGTCGCGATCGCGGCAGTCGCAAAAACGCTGGCCGAGATGGAAGCAGCCATGATAGCAGAGACAGGGGGAGACACCTGAGGGCCTGGGCACTGTTGACATTACGACAAACCGGATGGATGCCGTGATGCAGTAAAGGAACATTTTCAGCGTTGAAGGGGAGGAATTCATGGACGAAGGTTATTGGGAATCATTGTTGCGCGACATCGAGGCAGATCACGAGTTGCCGCAGCTATCGGCGGAGCCGGATGAACCACCTGCCAGCCACACCCTGGCGATGGGCGGACTGCGATGGCCCAGCACCGCTGGCTTGCAGGCGGACAGTGAAGAGGATTGGCGGCGAGCTGAAGCATTCCTGATCAGTGGTGAGCCGACTACCGTGCACATCGCTGGCTACAATCGCGGCGGGCTGTTGGCCGATTTCGGCGCTTTGCAGGGCTTCATCCCGGCCTCGCACCTGCTCACGCCGATCCCCGGCCAATCGGCCGAGCAACGTGCGGCCGCTCTGGCCGCTCACATCGGCGCGACGATGACCGTGCGGGTCACCGAAATTGACCGCGACCGGTGCCGACTGATCCTGTCGGAACGGCTGGCCCGGCAGAACGGGCAAGCGGATAGCGTGCTGGCCAGCATCCAACCGGGCCAGATATGCCAAGGCCAGGTGACCAGCCTGTGCCCGTTCGGCGCCTTCGTTGACCTGGGCGGCTTTGAAGGGCTGGTCCATATTTCGGAGCTCTCTTGGGGGCGCGTCGGCTCGCCGGCCGAGGTAGTGCAGCCCGGCGATACCGTAGAGCTCCTGGTGCTGGAAGTACATTCCGACGAGCAAAAGATCGCGCTCAGCCTCAAACGGCTGCGGCCTGATCCCTGGGCAGGGGTGGCAGAACGCTACTGGGTCGGCCAGGTCGTTGATGCCACCATCACTAACGTCGTCAATTTCGGCGCCTTCGCCCGGCTGGAGGAAGGCTTGGAAGGCCTGATCCACGTATCAGAGCTGGCCGAAGGCACCTTCATGCACCCGCGCAACGTCATCCGTGAAGGTGACCGGGTGCGAGCACGCGTCATGCAGGTAGACGGCTACAAGCGACGGATCGCGCTGACCTTGCGCAGCGGGGACGGCAGCGGCCGCACACACGGCGAGCCGGCGACCTCCGTGGCGCGGCTGTAGGGGCGGCTGGCGTTGAAACAAAGCGCACAAGACACGCTAGGCTGGCTTCTTGCTGGCGCCGGGCTGCTGCTGGTGCTGTTGCTCACCCCAGGCTGGGGCAGCACAACGGCCGCGCCGACGCCGACGCGCTGGCTTTTCGGCTGGGGCGCTTATGCCCTGGCCCCGGCCCTGGTGCTAGGCGGCGTGGCGTTGGCCTTCGCCTCGCGCATGGGCTGGCAGGTGCGCTGGCGCGCCGTCACCTGGGCCGAGCTGCTGGCCCTGGTCGCGCTGGCCGCGCTCCATATGACGCAGACTGACCTCTTCGCGGCCGCCCAGGCTGGCCGCGGGGGCGGCGTGGTCGGTTGGGCGGTGGCCCAGTTGTTGACCGATCTGTTGGGCCGCATCGGCGCGATGGTGGTGATCGCCCTCGGCGCCCTGGCGGCCGCTATCGGTTTGTGGCTGGCGCTGCCTGAGACCTGGACCCCGCTCAACTGGATTCGAGGCCTCAGCCGGTCTCGTGATCGACGCGAGAAACCGGCGAGAGCCTCCATTCCGGTGCGGCAAAGAGGCTACCTTGAAAACGCAGGTGGCGGGCTGAAAACAGCCGTGGGTGGCGCCCGGTCCACGGTAGCGCGCGCCGGGCAGTGGGTGTCCCAGCAGGCAAGCCAACTGAACCCCGCGTTCCGCCTGAGTCAGGGCCTTGCCGGGGCATGGGCCCGCGCCGGAGCCTGGGTGTCTGATATCTGGCGCGAGTTGCTTTTCCGGCGCGATACTGTCGCGCCCTCACCGACCGCAGAACCGCCGTTTGAACCAGCGCCGGCCAAGCGCCGCGCGCCCCGCCCCGCGGCCGAACCCCTGCCCCTGCCCAAACCCGAACCTGCGGCTAATCGGCGCAAGCCGCGCGGTGGGGCACGATCGGCCGCACGACCCGACTGGCTGCCGCCCCTGGATCTGCTCCGCGCGGACCCCGCCAACGGCAATGCCAACACCGACGCCCGCTACCGCGCCCAACTCATCAAAACGACCTTGGCGGAGTTCGGGGTGCCGGTTGAGGTGGTCTCCATCAAGGAAGGCCCCACCGTCACCCAGTTTGGCCTGGAGCCGGGCGAGCTGGTGCGCGAGCTGCGCAGCGGCGAAGTGATGCGGCGCCGCGTCTCGGTAGCCAGCATCCTGCGCCTGCAAAACGACCTGGCCCTGGCACTGGCCGCGCCGTCGCTGCGCATCGAGGCCCCGGTGCCCGGCCGGCCCTACGTCGGCATCGAGGTGCCCAACACTGCCAAGACGCTGGTGAGCCTGCGCAGCATCCTGGAATCCAAAGAATTCACGCGGGCTGGCTCGCCCTTGACCGTGGCGCTCGGGCGCGATGTGTCAGGCGACCCCATCGTGGCCGACCTCACGCGCATGCCCCACCTGCTGATCGCCGGCGCGACCGGGTCGGGCAAATCGGTGTGCATCAACGCGATCATCTGCAGCCTGCTGATGAACAACGGGCCGGAGACGGTGCGTCTGGTGATGATGGACCCGAAAATGGTGGAGCTTCCGGGCTACAACGGCGTCCCGCACCTGCTTGGCCCCGTGCTCACCGACCCCGCCCACGCCACCGGCGCGCTGGCCTGGCTGATGCTACAGATGGACGACCGCTACCGGGCCTTTGCTGCGGCCGGCGCGCGCAACATCGTCGAGTACAACCGTAAATTGGGCCGCGGGCACAAAAGCGAGGCGCTACCCTACATCGTATTGGTGATTGATGAACTGGCCGACCTGATGATGACTGCGGCCGACGATATCGAGCGGCAGGTCTGCCGACTGGCGCAGATGGCCCGCGCCACCGGCATCCATCTGGTGCTGGCCACCCAACGCCCCAGCGTAGACGTGATCACGGGGCTGATCAAAGCCAACTTCCCGGCCCGCATCGCGTTCGCCGTCACCACCCAGATCGACAGCCGCGTGATCCTGGACGTGCCGGGCGCGGAGAAGCTGTTGGGCCGCGGGGACATGCTGTTCATGGCGCCCGACTCAGCCAAGCTGGCCCGCATCCAGGGCTGCTTCGTGTCCGACCAGGAGATTGACCGACTGGTAGCGTTCTGGAAGGCCAGCAACGGCGAGGCGGACGCGGCCAGGCCGGTCTTCGCGCCATGGGAAAGCATGATCGATCAGACCACGGAGGGCCGCGACGAGCTGCTGGAGCAGGCGCTGCAGCTGCTGCAAACCAAGAGCAGCATCTCCACCTCGCTGCTGCAGCGCCAACTGCGCATCGGCTTCCCCCGCGCCGCACGGCTGATGGAGCAGCTTGAGGAGATGGGGGCTGTCGGCCCCGATGAGGGCGGCGGCCGCAGCCGGGCCGTACTGCTGCAAGCGACCTTGGAGGATGGCGGCGCCGAGGGTTGAAGCCCATCGGCTTCGCGAAGCACGCACCCCGCAGAAGGTGGAAGCCGGTCGAAACCGACTGGAACAACGAGTTAGAACCGGCCGGAGAAAAGAGCCTGTTATGTCTTTGACACAAACCTGCCCTGCCGATATAATGCACCTGTTCGGGCGAATAGCTCAGCTGGTTAGAGCGCCTCGCTTACACCGAGGAGGTCAGGGGTTCGAGTCCCTTTTCGCCCATGCGTGACTGATTACCTGCGAAGCGATCATGCCAGTGATGATCAGCAAGATCTTGGCGGTTTTGCATGGAAGAGAAGTCGCTGAACCTCACATTGTCGGAGCGAGCAGCGCTCGATGGCTATCTGGCCAACCTGTGCGGGCAGTATGGTGACAGGCTAGAGCGTGTTGTGCTGTTCGGCTCCAAAGCGCGCGGGGACTTCGCGCCTGAATCCGATCTCGACATACTGGTTGTTTTGCACGATGGCGATTGGCGTTTGCGAGATGCGGTGGCGTTAGCGGCGTTCGACCCGATGATCGAACATGGCGTTGTGCTTTCGCCTTTGATCGTGGATGTGGCAGACTATCTCTGGTGGCAGGAGCACAATGCGCCCATTTATCGCAATATCTGCGCAGAAGGGGTAGACCTGTGGACAAAGCCACGGCAGCTATCCTCCAAATCCGTATGGAGCGCGCAGAAGAAGAGTTGCGTGCTACGCGCGAGCTGATCCATCAAGGCCTGTACCGGATCGCTTGTTCGCGAGCTTACTATGCGGCATTTTTAGTGACAACCGCTGCTCTGCTGACTCTTGGAGTGACGCGCGGCAAGCATTCCGGCGTCGAAGCAGGCCTGCACGAACTGCTGATCAAAACCGGACTTGTGGAACCGGAGTACGGAAAGCTCTACATATTGTTACGGAAGGATCGCGAGGAAAGCGACTGCAATGACATGTCGCGGGTGACCGAGGAGATGACATGTCAGCGCCTGATTGATGCCGAGCGCTATGTCGCCGCATTAGGCAGGTACCTACGCGAGGCAGGGGGACTCTAAGATATTCTTCCAAGCATATCCAAAAGCCAATTGAAGGAGCGGGTTTTCCGCGTGATGGCCTGGTTTCGCGGTGTCAAAAGCGGAACCAGGCTTCTTGTTTGTTCTTACGCCAGGCGCAAAACGCGCTGAGCCATGTGGAGGAATCGTATGACTCAAGTTGCCGGTGATCCCCGGCGTCATCTTCCCAGTGTGGATCGCCTCTTGGCAACTGAACCGTTAACATCTGCCAGTGCCGGAAACAGCCGCGCTCTGGCCTTGGAGGCGGCGCGTGCCGCGTTGGCAGTCGCGCGCGAACGCATGGCGGATGGGGAACCCGCGCCGGCAGCAATTGATCTGGCTGCCGATGCGGTTGCACGGCTTCATATGTCCGTCCGCGGCACGCTGCATCCCGTCATTAACGCGACCGGCGTCATCATCCACACCAACCTGGGCCGCGCGCCCCTCAGCGCGGCCGCGCGGCGCGCCATGGACGCGGTTGCGGCCGGCTACAGCAACCTGGAGTACGACCTGGATGCGGGCGAGCGCGGCTCGCGCTACGTCCACGCGGAGGCGCTGCTGTGCAGGTTGACCGGCGCCGAGGCCGCGCTGGTGGTGAACAACAACGCGGGCGCGGTGTTCCTGGCCCTCTCCGCGCTCGCGCGCGGCCGCGAGGTGGTGATCTCGCGCGGCCAGCTCGTTGAGATCGGCGGCGGCTTCCGCATCCCCGACGTGCTGCGCCAGAGCGGCGCGCGGCTGGTCGAGGTGGGCACGACCAATCGCACCCACCGGCGCGACTACCAGGCGGCGCTGAGCCTCGACACGGCTCTGCTGCTGCGTGTGCACTCTTCCAACTTCAAGCAGATCGGCTTCACCGCAGAGGTCTCGCTGGCCGACATGGTCGCCTTGGGACATGAGGCGGGCGTGCCCGTGCTGGACGACCTGGGCAGCGGCACACTGCTGGACACCGGGCGCTACGGCCTGACGGCTGAGCCAACCGTGCCGGAGAGTGTCGCCGCGGGCGCCGACCTGGTGACCTTTTCCGGCGATAAGCTGCTGGGCGGCCCGCAAGCCGGCCTGATCGTGGGCCGCCGGAATTTGATCGCCGAGCTGCGGGAGCATCCCCTGACCCGCGCGCTGCGCGTGGACAAGAGCACCCTGGCCGCGCTGCAGGCCACGCTGCTGCACTATCTGCGCGGAGAGGCCGAGCGTGAGGTGCCCGTGTGGCGCATGATCGCGACCCCGGTGGAGACCCTGGCCGGCCGCGCGGAGGCCCTGGCGGCAGCGCTGCGGGAACAGGGCGTGGCCGCCGCGGTCGTCCCGGCCGCGTCCACCATCGGCGGCGGCTCGCTGCCCGGCGAGACCCTGCCCACCCGCGCAGTCGCGTTGGCGGTGAGCGCGCCGGACGCGTTCGCGGCCGCTCTGCGCCGCGGCGGTCCGCCGGTGATAGGGCGGATCACGGATGGGCAACTGCTGCTCGACCTGCGTACGGTCGCGCCGGAGGAGGACACGGCGCTGGCGGATGAGGTGGTTGCAGCCTGGAGCAAAGCTGAGCAATGATGGTAAAAACGCGATTACGGGTCGGCCGTCGGCGGTCAGCGGCCGGCATTTCCGGGTCAGGTCACTACAAAGGCGGTGCCTTCCATGTCTGAAACCTATGCCTTCACAGGTCGCACCATCAAACCCGGCCGCGGCGAGGGGCCGGCGCTGGTCTCGCCCGCGGCTATCGGCTTCCTGGGCGGGGTGGACCCTGACACCGGGGTCGTGCTGGAGCCGGGGCATCCGCTGCAGGGGCAGTCGGTGGCGGGCCGGGTGCTGGTGTTTCCCACCGGCAAGGGCAGCACCGTCGGCTCCTACACCATCCTGCGGCTGGGGCGCGGCGGCCACGGCCCGGCGGCCATCGTGAACGCGGAGAGCGAGGCCATCGTGGCGGTCGGCGCAATCATCGCGGATATCCCGATGGTTGATCGGGTTGACATCACGCAGATCTGCGATGGTGATTGGGTAGTGGTGGAGGATGGCGTCGTAACGGTGACACGGGCCGGATGACAGTGACCAACATCCGCCCGACGCAACCAGAAAGTCACCCTGAGCGGGTCTGTCCCAGGAGTTCCACTGTGACGCCGGCCCAGCGAAGGGTCTAGCGATACGAGAGATGCTTCACTGGTGACCTGCCGCCACGCATTTTGGGTGGTAGACCCGTTCAGCATGACAGGCTGACATGGCACGCATGAACTCAAATCATGTCTGACGAACTGGTTTTTCTCAAGCTCGGCGGTTCGCTGCTGACAGACAAGACGCGGCCGCAGGCGCTGCGCACGGACGTGTTGGCGCGGCTGGCGGCCGAGATCACAGCCGCGCTGACCGCCGCGCCCGGCCTGCACTTGGTGATCGGCCACGGCAGCGGGTCGTTCGGCCACATGGCCGCCAGCAAGCACGGCACCCGCCGCGGGGTCAGCACGCCGGAGGGGTGGCGCGGCTACGCGGAGACGGCCCTGGTCGCGGCCGCGCTCAGCGGCCTGGTGGTGGACGCGTTGTGGGGCGCGGGGGTCCCCGTGCTGCGCATCCAGCCATCCGCGTCCGCCCGGTGTCGCAATGGGGAACTGCTGGCCCTCGACCTGCGTCCCTTGATCGCCGCGCTGGACAACGGGCTCGTACCGGTGGTTCACGGCGACGTCGCGCTAGACGAAACGCGCGGGGGCACCATCATCTCCACCGAAGCGATCTTCCGCTACCTGGCCCCGCAACTGCAGCCGCAGCGGGTCGTGCTGGTGGGCGAGGTGGAAGGCGTGCTCACGGCCGACCCGGCCAGCGGGGCGCCGGGCGAATTGATCCCGCACATCACGCCGGCCACGCTGCCCCAGGTGGCGCAGGCGCTGGGCGGCTCGCGCGGGGTGGATGTGACCGGCGGCATGGTCGCCAAGGTAGTCGAGATGTTGGCGCTGGTGACGCACACGCCGGGGCTCCGCGCGGTGCAGATCATCTCCGGGCTGGCGCCGGGGCTGGTGCGCGACGTCTTGGCAGATCCAGCGCTGGCCGCTGGGACGCTGCTGAGTCGCGACTGACGCGGACGCCCCCGACTCTAGCGGATGCGGGATGGCAGTCCGCCTGGAGTCGAAGCTCCGGCCGGCCTCGTGTGCAATGCGAGAAACCGGCGAAGCCCAATGTCACCAACTTTTCGCTCGTAGGGGGTCTGTCCCAAAGGGAGGCTGCGCACTGACCCCCGGCTTGGCGTCAGAAGCGGCTCAAAAGCGCCTGCGACGCCGGTCGCAGGTCGGCTGAGAACAGGTGAAACGCTGGCCGACCTCCAAATCTTAGTGCCACTGGGCTGGAGCCTCGATTCCAAACGCTTGTAGGGGCTGTATTTGGAATTGCCGCTGCTGACAGTGAGCCTTTTGCGGGATACAGTATAGACAAGTATAATGAATAACCGTCTCGCCGCACATCAATTCTACGTGGCGGGCGGTACAGTGAGGAGCTAGATGTTACTGACAGTCGTGTCGTTCGTATTGGTAATGGGTGTCGTGGTGTTCGTGCATGAGTTGGGACATCTCCTGGCAGCCAAACGTAACAGAATCGTCGTCGAGGAATTTGGGTTCGGCTACCCCCCGCGGCTGATCAAGCTGTTCGAGCGGGATGGCACCATTTACAGCATCAATGCAATCCCGTTCGGTGGCTTCGCGCGCATGCGCGGCGAAGACGACCCGACAGAGCCGGGCAGCTTTGCGGCCGCCTCGCGGGGCGCGCGCATCGTAACGCTGGCAGCCGGCGCGGGGATGAACTTCATCCTGGCCATGGTGCTTTTTGCTGTGTTGGCGTTGATGCAGGGCGTGCCCGACACCAGTCGGCCCGGGGTGTTGGTGGTGGCGCTGTCCGAAGGTTCACCGGCCAGCGCGGCGGGCCTGCTACCCAACGATCGGATCGTCGCCGCGGACGGCCAACCGATCCTGACCCAGGACGACCTGCGGGAGTTCACCACCGCGCGTGCTGGCCAGCCGGTCGTCTATGAGGTGATGCGGTCGGACGCCGCGGGCGCGGAGCAACGCATCAGTCTCACCATCGTGCCGCGGGCCAATCCGCCGGCCAACCAGGGCGCCCTGGGCATCCAGATCGGCCCGGTCATCCGGCCTGCAAAAGTCTGGGAAGCTGCGTGGGCCGGCGCGCGCGGGGTGGGCAACATCATTTACCTGACCTTCGCCATCCCCGCCAACCTGATCCGCGAGGGCCGGCCCATCTCGGACGCCGGGTTCATGGGGCCGGTGGGCATCGCGGCCACCACGGGCGAAGTGGTGCGCTCCGCGCTGAGCATCGAATCGGTGCAGCCGGTGATCTGGTTTATCGCGGTGCTCAGCACGGCCCTGGGGCTGACCAACCTGCTGCCGTTGCCCGCGCTGGACGGCGGCCGGCTGCTGTTCGTGCTGGTGGAGATTATTCGCGGCCGGCGGGTCGAACCGGCGCGCGAAGGCATGGTCCACCTGATCGGTTTCGGCTTGCTGCTGTTATTGGTGGGGGTGCTCACTGTGCGGGAGATCTCCGCGCTGCTGAGCGGCACTTTCCCGTCGCTAGGAATTCGCTGATTGAAGAAACATCATGTACTGTAAACGTTGTGGCGCCCCGCTCCACGAGGGCGTAGTCATCTGTCCTGAATGCGGCGCGCGCCAGAGCCAGCGCTTCCGCGCCGTCCGCTGTGCAAGCTGTCACCGCCGGGTGCCGCTGGGTCTCACCGTCTGCCCGCACTGCGCGCGCACCGTGCGGCCCGCAGGCCCGCGCTGGGCGCTGTGGTTGGGCGCGGCGGCCGTGATTGCGCTGGCAGCGCTCTGGGGGCTGGGTAAACTTCCAGTCGAGCGGATAGTCCAGGAGGTTGCGGTCGTCCGAGAGCAGTTTACCGGCATAGTACAGGTCTTGGGCCCGGCTGAAAGTCCAACAGCCGCGGTGAGCAGCACGCCACAACTGGTGGCACAGGCCACTGCCCAACCAACACCGGTCGTCGAAGTGGCACCATCGTTCACCCCAACGCCGACCGAAACGATCGCCGCGGCTACGCTGCCCCCGGAACCCAGCCCAACAACGGAGACAACGTCCACACCAGAGCCGACAGAAACGCCAACTCCGACCGAGCTACCGCCCACGCCGACGGCCACGCCGCCACCCACCGCCACACCGACGTTCAGCCCATCGGGCAGCGTCACCTACCGGGTGCAATCCGGCGACACACTGTCCACGATCGCGGCCAAGTATGGGGTCACGTGGGAGGCGCTGGCCGCAGCAAACGGCCTCAACAGCCGCTCTGTCTTGCGTATCGGCCAGGAGCTGATCATCCCGGTGGCAGGCTCAACGCTGCCGGCCACGCCCCGGCCCCCGGCCGCGCCGCGCCCAACGGCGACGCCGGCCATAGCGCCCACGGCGGCCCCTAGCCTGCCCGCGCCCGTCCAGCTCAGCCCCGGAGACCAAACCCCCTTCTCAGGTGGTGACGCTTCCATCGAACTGGTGTGGCAACCGGTATTGGGTGCGCCGCCCGACGGGCAGTATCAGGTTACCGTCCGTTGGCTGGAACAGGGGTTATCCCAAGAGCACGCATGGCTTACCACGGCCGATCGCACGCGCGTGCCGCTGTGGTTGTGGAGCAAGGCCGACCAGCCTGCGCGACGCTACACCTGGACAGTGCGCGTGGTCCAGATCACCACCGACGGTCAGGGCGGCGAACGTGTGATCCCGCTCAGCCCGGCAAGCCCAGCTCGTATCTTCTACTGGAACTAACAGCGTTATGTCTGACGATCTGGAATCCCTGTTGGTGCAACTGGCCGACGAAAGCCGGCCGGTACGTGCTACAAAGCTGACCTACCTCTCCGATCTGACGCGCGCTGCGCTTGGCCAGTTTCGGGAGGCATGGGCGACATTCGGCCAGGAACGCCGCGCCGAGCTAATCACGGCCCTTGTCGAGCAGGCCGAAGCCAACATCCACGTGAACTTTCACGCCGTGCTGCGCGCCTGCCTCAGGGACACTGACCCGCGCGTGCGCAAACAGGCTATCGAAGGCTTGTGGGAAGACGAGAAAACCAGCCTGGTTGCGCCGTTGGTCGATCTGCTGAGCGCTGACCCGGAGCCTGAGGTGCGGGCCGCCGCGGCCGTCTCGCTGGGACGGTTTGTGTTGCTCGGCGCCTTGGGCGAGATCGCCGATGAGCCGGCACAGGCGGCTAGTGATGCGCTGCTGGCCGCGTGGAACCGCCGCGGCGAAAGCGGTGAAGTGCGCCGGCGCGCGTTGGAAGGTCTCGCCTGCAGCACCGGCGCCGATCTGCCCGACATGATCACCAGCGCCTATTACGACGAAGATGAGCGGATGCGCGAGAGCGCGCTGTATGCGATGGGCCGTCATGCGCACCCGCGCTGGGCCAAATTCATCTTGGCAGAGCTGGCCAGCCATGAACCCGCCATGCGCTACGAGGCTGCGTTGGCAGCAGGGGAGATGAGCCTCAAGAGCGCGGTGCAGCCGCTGATCCGTTCCCTGGACGATCCCGACGGGCATGTGCGTGAAGCGGCCGTGCTGGCCCTGGGCAAGATCGGTGGCGCCCCAGCCCGTCGGGCCCTGGAAGCGCTGATCAACAGCGGGGACGAACAACTGGCCCAGGCCGCGGACGATGCGCTGGCCGAGTTGAATTTCAACAGTGAGCAGATTGACGATGTCCTGTTGGACTTCTCCGCCCAGCCTGCTGCCCGCAGCTCCGTAGCCGACGCCGATGAAGCCGATGAAGACTGGGACGACGAGGATGACCTCTTCGCCGAAGATGACGCCTTCGCCGATCGGCACGCGGATGCTAGATTCGCGGATGACGATGATTTCGCTGAGGACGACGAGGGATTTGACGAAGACGAACTCGATGAGAACGACGATCTAGACTGGGACGACGAGGATTTCGACGACGACCTGGACTGGCGCTAAATGCTCGGCGATGTCTTCAGCACCGTGCTTCTGCCGCTCGTGTTGGTCGCGGGCCTGGCGGCGCTCTTGGGGCGCTATGGTCATGTTGATCCCAGACCGCTCGCCCGGGTCACTTTTTACCTGTTCAATCCCTGCCTGGTTTTCGTGTCGCTCGTCAGCATGACGGTCTCGCCCCATTTGCTGGGTCAGCTTGTCCTGCTCAAGGTGCTGGTCTTCTTGGTGACGGTACCCGCGGCGCGGTGGGTGGCCGCGCGGTTGAAGCTTTCACCGACGGCCAGCAGCGCCTTCACGCTCGCCGTGATCTTTGCCAATTCGGGTAATTTCGGGTTGTCCATCAACGAGTACGCGTTCGGCAAGGCGGGATTGACACTGGCCGTGATCAGCTATGTCACCGACAACCTGTTGGTCAACTCAGTCGGGGTCTATATTGCGGCACGCGGCCATGCCAGCGTGCGCGCGGCAGCGGCGCAGGTGTTCCGCAACCCGGCGCTCTACACCGTGATACTGGGCCTCGTGGTGCACGAGGTCGGCTGGCAGGTGCCCATACCCCTCTGGCGCGGGCTCGAGACGCTAAGCAGGGCCACAGTGCCCACCATGCTGACAGTGCTTGGCCTCCAACTGGCCCAACTGCCCGTCGAGCGCCGGTATTGGCGGACGGTCGGGGTTGTCTCTGTGCTACGCCTGGTCATGTCACCGCTGATCGCTGTGCTCATGGTGAAGCCGTTGGGGCTCACAGGGTTGGGTCGTCAGGTGGCGATCCTGCAGACAGCGCCGCCCACCGCCGTCACGGCCAGCATTCTGGCCACCCATTACGACACCGAACCCGGCCTGGTGGCCAGCAGCGTTTTCGTTACATCGCTGCTCAGTCTCATTACGATGACTTTATTGTTGACCTGGATAACGTAACATGAGTAAGCAACGCACCGCTCAACTGCCCAAAGCGCCGAGGCATCCCGCCGAGGATCGCGCGCAGCGCGTGCAGCGCCTGGTCACTGAGGGCGCCCAGTTGCTCAAAGCGCGACGCCCCGGTGAGGCCGCGGCGCTCTTGCAGGAAGCCCACAGACTTGACCCGCGTAATGTGGCGGTTGCGCTCAACCTGGGCGGGGCCTATATCCTGCAAAACAAACACGCTCAGGCCGTCCCCATCCTGGAGCGCGCAACCGAGATCGAGCCTGACAACCCGATGGTGTGGATCAACCTGGCCGCAGCCCACCTGGGCAAGCTGCTGTTTGCCACGGCGGAGCAACAGGCCCGCGCCATCACTGCTTTCGAACGCGCTTTGGCGTTGGATCCACGCGCGCCCAGCGTCCATTACAACCTGGGCCTGATCTACCTGGAACGGAACGAGCTGCCGCGCGCCGCCACCCATTTCGAGCGCGCACTGGAAACCGATCCTGATGACCGCGATGCGCTGAGCTGGCTCACCAAGATCCGCCGCGCCGAGCCCATCGATCGGGAATTGTTGGGATGATGCGATGAACCCTTCGAGAGACTCAGGATGAATTGGCGCCAGAACCCTACCCGCGTAGCCTGGATCATCTTGCTGGCCAGCTTTTTTATGTGTTTCGTGCTGGCGGTGGCCGTGCCGTTGGGGGTTCGCAGCTTCGTGTTGCACGCCACACGGACACGGATCGCCTCAGCCACGGCAACAACGGGCACAGCACAACTCTGGGCGCCTAATGCCACTGACCCTACCGCAGTTACAGCCCGCCGGCCAGTGGTTGAAGGCAGCCGACTGGTCACTGACGCCACGGCCAAGGCGCTGCTGACCTTGGCAACAGACGACGCGGGCGAACGCGTCCTCGCTATCGTGCAGCTCTATCCCAGCTCCACGGTTACGCTGCAGCAAGCGCGCGTCCCCCGTTTCGAACTCAGCCCGGACCCTCATCGCATCAGTCTGGATCTGCAACAAGGCCGCATGTCGATCACTGCGCAACGGACGGATGAGCGCGATGTCGCCGTGTCGGTAACAACACCACAAGGAATGGTCACCTTCGGCGCTGGCACCTTTGACATCATCCTGGCGGGCAACGAAACCCAAGTGCGCGTGCGATCAGGCATGGCGCATATCACGGCGGAAGGCCAACTGGTCACAGCATCCGGGGGGCAGCGCGTCGGCGTGACGACCGGCCGCGCGCCCGATCTACCGGTGCCCGACACAGTGAACCTGGTGCTGAATGGCGCGTTCGAGGGCGGGCTTACACCGCTGTGGGAGGAGTTCGCCGAGGTCAAAGCTGGCTACCGGCCTGGTTCAGTCACGCTAGTCGCTGATGGCCGGCGCCGCGCCTTGCGCTTCTCGCGCCGCGAAGAAGATGGTGTGCCCAACCGTGTCGGCGTAACCCAGACAGTGAACCGCGATGTCGAAGGCTACGACAGCCTGGCCTTGCGGCTGGACCTGCGGCTGACACATCAGAGCCTGCCCGGGGGCGGACAAAACGCCACTGAATATCCGCTGATGGTGGATGTCTTTTTCACCGATATCTATGGCAAAGACATCCATTGGTACAAGGGATTCTACTATTTCGACTTACTGCCGGGCAGCCCTTATCTGACGCCGCAGCGCGAAGACCAGGTGCCCGCCGACGCTGCCTACTTCCCGCCCACTGCCGAGCGCGTGCCCATCGGTATCTGGTATTCCTACGAATCGCCCAACCTTTTCGAGCTGCTCAAGAGGACCCGGCCGGCGCGTATCATCTCCATCAGCGTGTACGCCATCGGCCATGACTACGAGAGCTACGTCTCGGATGTCGGCCTGACGGTGCGCTAATGAAAGGCCGCGCCGCCCTGCCCCTGCTCCCCCTGGGACTGGCGCTTGGCCTCTTCCTCCTGCTGGGTGCACACCAACTCAGCCTGCCGGGCCTGCACTACGATGAGGCCAAAGAGGCGGGGATCAACGCCATGCAGCTCCTCACCGGCCGGCCAGTAACCGCATTTCGCGACGCCACGCTGAACATCGGCCCCGTGCGGCTGCCGTTGATGGTGCAGGACTACATCGGCGCGCTCAACGTGGTGCTGGCGCTGCCCTTTCTGGCCGTAGGCGGCATCAACGTCGTGGCGCTGCGCTGGCTGCCGCTGCTCATCGCTGCGCTGACCCTGGTCATGGTTTGGCGCTGCGCCACCCGCCTGGGCGGACCGGTCGCGGCAGCGGCGGCCGCGCTGCTGCTGGCCGTCAACCCTTCGTTCGTGTTTTGGAGTCGGCAGGGCATCTTCGTCACCAACATCACCGCGCTGATCTTCATGGCGAGCCTGCTGACCGCGCTGCGCTGGTGGCAGGGCCGCCGGCCGGCCGACCTGTGGCTGACCGCCTTCCTCTGGGGCCTGGGGATCTACGCCAAGCTGCTCTTCGCCTGGGCCATCGGGGCTATGGTCATCCTGGCGACCGTCGCGGGGCTGGCGTCAAGGGCGGTTTCTCATGCCGGGCGCGGCGCGACAGTGGATAAAAACGTTCATAGTGATGACTTCAGTCGTTCGGCGCGGGCCACGGCGACTAAAGGCGCTACTATGAACCTACCCATTTTCAGGACAGAACAAGAGGCTCCGACCGATCAGCTTCCCTTACGCGCTTCTTATCTGGCGACTTCTGCTCGCGCCTTGATCTGTTTCATCATCCCCCTCGTCCCGTTGATCCTCTTCAACCTGCGCACCGGCGGGACCCTGACCTCCATCTTCGGCAACCTGGGCCGCTCCTACTACGGGGTTGACAACAGCGCCTTCCTGACCAATCTAAGCACGCGGCTGGAGCAGGTCGTGACGCTGCTGCGCGGGGAACAGTTCTGGTACCTGGGCGGGCCCACCAGCAACCCCTGGGCGCCGTGGCTGGCAGTCGGGCTGCTCGGCATGGCGCTGGTCGCCTGGGTCATCGCTGGCGCACGCGGCGACCGGCGGCCGCCGCTGTTCTTGCTGCCCGTTGCGCTGTTGGCCCTCATGGTGGCGCAGAGCGCGTTCACCGTCAGCGACCTGTTCATCACGCACTACGCCCTGCTGCTGCCCCTGATCCCGCTTGCCGGCGGGCTGGCGGTGGGAGCGGTGTGGGGGCATGACGTAGGGGCAATCCCTCAGCGGTTGCCCACTGGGGCAATCCCTCAGCGGTTGCCCACTGGGGCAATCCCCCAGCGGTTGCCCATTTCAGGGCGGACACGGAGGTTCGCCCCGACGGCGTTGCTGATCCTCGTGGCCCTCGCCGGGCTCAGTTGGGCGGGCGGCGACTTGTGGACGACCGTACGCTACCATCGGTCGCTTGCGGCCTCCGGAGGATTCGCCACCCACTCCGACGCCATCGGCCGCCTGGCTGCATACCTGGATGACAAGGGCTATGCCACACCCGTTGCGCTGGACTGGGGCATTGATGCGCCAGTGCGCTTCCTGACCGCCGGCCGAGTCGCTCCCCTCGAGATCTTCGGCTATGAACGGCTGGACGCGACCGATAAGGGATTCGCGGGCCGGGTGGCCCCCTTGCTGCAGGACAGCAACACGGTGTACGTGGGGCATCGGCCGGACAAAGCGGTGTTCCAGGGCCGGGTCGAGGCGATGGCCGAATTGGCCGCGCGTGAAAAGCGGCTCTGGCTGCAAGAAGCATGGTTCTCCGACCGCAGCGGCGAAGTGTCATTCATCATCTACCGGGCCATCCCCGGCGGTTAGCTCATGCCAGGTGGCGCGCAGTGCGCCAGAGAAAGACGACAGCGAGGGCAACCAGCGCGGCCGAAACCAACCCGTTCAGGGACAAACCACCCACTGTCCACAAACGCGGGCCGGTCAACGAACTCAGCACGCGGCCCAGCGACATGATCGCGGCGCTGAGCGCCATCAGCATCGCCCTCGCGTTCGGCGTCAATTCCGAGAGCAGCGGCAGCAGACAGACGATGCTGAATTCGAACGTCAGGAAGACCAGGAAAACCCCAAACAAGGCGCCACCCAACGCCCCGGCCAGTCGCGGCAACAACAGATAGGCAAACACGTTCAGAATCAACCCTACCAATACTGCGCGGCGCTTGCCCAGACGATCCACCAGGCCGGCCGACGCCAGCTCGCCGATCAGCTCGGCCCCGCTAATACCGACCGACGCAACGCCGAGGGCAGAGACTGAGAGGCCAAAATCCTGCTCCATCCATGCGCCGTAAACGATGAAGACATTCTCGTGGGCCGCCACCAGCAAGAAAGGCACGCTGAGGATCGTCGCGATCCGGATCAACTGGCGCCGATTGCGGGATAGATCGGCCAGGCTGAGACGAGCCGAGGCCCTGCGCAATGAGGCGTCGCCGCAGCCGGGGCACAACCGCCACATGGCCCCCAGGCTGATCAAGCCCAGGCCAGCCAACAGCCAAAACGGCGCGCGCCAGCCGGCCGCTGCAATAATAAACCCGACCAACGGCACGCCGATGAACCATGACAGGGACCAAGGCAATTCCATGATGCCCATGACACGGCCGCGACGCGCATAGGGGACCGTGTCGCCCACATACGCCTGCATGGCCGGATCGAAACTGGCCTTGCTGAAGCCCAACAGCGAGAACCCAACCAGGGCCAGCCCAAATGTGGGCACAGCCGCGGTGACTGCCGCCCCGACTACCAATGCGGCCAGCCCCACCAACATCATCCGGCGGCGACCGTAACGATCGGCCAGGAAACCGTAGAGTGGGCCAGCTGCACTGACCAGGCCACGCACAGTGAACAACAGGCCCGCTGTCTCCAACGGCACCCCCAGCCCGCGCGCGATGGCCGGCAGGAAGGGGTAGACGATACGCATGGGCATGTTGAGCACGGTGCGTGCTGCCAGCATCATGATCAGGTTGCGCGGCGCATCGGCGCGTTCGGTCGAGATGGCGGACAATGGGAGCCTCGGGCGCAGATCAGGTTGAAACCGTCGCAGTATACCGGAGGTGACACGCGCGGTCAAAGGCCAGGGGGACCCAGATGCACCCGGAGTGGAGGCTTCAGCCGGTCTCCCGCATGACGTGCCAATAACCGGCGGGAACCTCCACGCCAGAAGCCTCAAGCAACTACGTCAGAATTGCTGTCGTGGTCGAATTCCCGTTTGCCTGCTAACTTGTGTATAATAGTCCCGCTGGCTCTCTGAGCCAGCATTACGCGCATTTGCGGAGGATATGGTACGTGAAGACTCCCCCCCATGTTTGTTACGCCCTGATCAGCGGGGCGCTGATCGTCGTGGTGTTACTCGGCGCGTTGACCGGCTGCAGCGTACCGGCCCAGGCCACGCCCACGCCGACTAAGACCCCGCGGCCCGCCGCCACCGCGAACCCGGCGCCGCCGACCCTGGCGCCGACAGCCCTGCCCACCGAGGCGCCGCCCACTGCCACCCCGGAACCGACCGCGACACAGGAACTCAAGCCCACCGAAACGCCCGCGGCCACCGAGACACCGGTCCCGCCCACCCCCGCACCCGCGCAGCCCGGCGGCGCGTTGGGCCCCGCGCCAACGCGTGAGGCCGGCGTTTCCATCTTCACCGGCTTGCGGCCGGCCGACTCAACCGTGCTAAATCGGCGGCCGTTGGGGATCAAGGTCACCAACGATGCCGATGCGCAGCCCAAGCAAGCGGGGCTCAACAAGGCCGATGTGGTAGTGGAAAGCCGGGTCGAATACAGCGAAACGCGCATCACCGCGATCTATCAAAGCAATGACACGCCGCGCGTCGGCCCCATCCGCAGCGCACGGCTGATCGATGTGGAACTGCCGGCGATCTTCGACGCAATCCTGGCCTTCTCCGGCGGTGTGGAACCGGTGCGCCAACTGCTCTACAACTCCGACATCGGCGACCACATCCTGGAGCAGGCGCGCAACGGCTCGTCGTTCTACCGTGATATGAGTGTGGGCGGATTGAGTTGGAACACGCTGTACGCCAGCACCACCACCTTGTGGAACACCAGCACGCAGCGAGGCTGGAATATCGTCCCCGATCCCGCAGCGGCCTGGGCTTTTTCCGAAGGGATTCCTGCGGGGGGCGCGTCTGCTAGCCGGATTGACCTGCCGTACCCGCGCTTCCGGGTGGGGTGGAGTTACAACGCCGCCACCGGTCGCTGGCTGCGCACCACCGGGGGCCAGGCCCACATGGATCAAGGCGACGGCCAACAGCTCTCAGCCACCAATGTGGTCGTCTTGGGAGCCAACCATGTGATCACCCTCATCGTCGAAAACGGCACGCAGCGCCAGATCGCAAATGGGGTGTGCATCAACTGCTCGATCGAGATCCAGCTCTGGGGCGAGGGGCCGGCCAAGATCCTGCGTGATGGCAAGGTGTACGAAGGCAAATGGGTGCGCGCAGGCCGCCACGAGCCGTTCCGCTTGGTGGACGCCCAGGGCCGCGACATCCCGCTGAAGCCGGGGAACAGTTGGTGGCAGGTGGTGCCGTTAGAGATGAAGGTGACGGTGACGCCGTGAAAGGATTTCAAACCAAATCCTAAACTTCCTCTCATATAGCGTTAATCTTCCTTTGCGATACTAAAGACACTTCGGGCGGGGGTTCGGGACAGCCCAAGCCCAAAGAGAACGGTTCCTCCTCCACAACTGAATAGGCGGTCTGAACATGAATCCTCGGCGGGTGGGCCGGGGATTCATGTTTTTAATCACGGCTTCAGTTCTACCGGGGATACAACCGCCGATAAGCCTCGTAATTCGTCCACACCGCCTGCACATAGACGCGCGTTTCGTTGAAGGTGATCAGCGCCGCCATGAAGTCGTCATCTTCGGGCGACCAGTTGTGCCAGATGGTGGCGATGCCTGGCCCCCCATTATAGGCCGCCAGCGCTGTAAAGAAGCTGCCGCCAAAATGGCTGAGCCACTGCCGCACATAAAACGCGCCGAACGCGACGTTGACGTAAGGCCAGTAAGCCTGCTGCGGCTCAAAGCCGGCCCAATTAATCTGCCGGGCGATCCCGGCCGCAGTGCCCGGCATCACTTGCATGAGACCCTGCGCGCCGGCCACTGATGTAGCTCCCCCCTCGAAGCGGCTCTCCTGGCGAATGATAGATGCCAGCAGCCGTGGGTCCAGACTTTGCCGCGTCGCCTCCGCCTGAATCAAGTCGGCGTACGGCATGGGATAAGCCAGCCGTTGGAGCGCAGGCGGCGCATCCCGCATCAGGCCGCCCCACTTAGCCACCACTTGCTCGGCGGCTAACAGCGACAGCCGGTGCGCGCCCGCGTCCCGGAAGGCCAACGAGAGGACGGCCAGGCCCCACGGGTTATCGGCTTGGCGCCGGCGCACCCGTTCCCACTGGCTCAATGCATCGGCCCGCCGGCCCAAGGTGAGCAATGTCTGCCCGCGCTGCCAGTCAGCGTCATTTGTGACGGCTTGGGGCAGCATCAAAACGCCCTCGCCGGCCCATGTGCCCAGCCAGGCGGCGATCGCGGCCGCTTCGGCCTCAGGGGTGTTGGACGCTTGACCCATCGGTTCAGCGGGGGGAACGGCAACATCCTCGCGCACCCAGGCATTCGGCTGGCCCGCGGCCCAGGCCGCCGCGCGCAGGCCGTAGAAGCTCTCGGGCGCGGCCGCGATGGCTGCCTGCCAGGCCTGAGCCGCGGCCGCAGTCTCGCCCAGGGCAAGCTGGCTGCGGCCCAGCCAGAAGTAGGCCACCGGCCGGGTGAACGCAGCCAGTTGGGGCTGTTCGGCCATCTCGCGCCAGGTATCGGCTGCGCGGCGGTAGTCGGCCAGGCGGAAGTACATCAGGCCTGCGGCCTGGTAGGCACGCCAGCCCTCATCGGCCGCGGGATAGGCGCGCGCCATAACCAGATATGCCTCAGCCGCGGTCGGGTTGGCGCCGGACTTCTCGGCCAGCAGCGCGGCCTGCCACAGCGCCTTGGGCGCCTGGGCTACGTCAGGGCGCAACTCGACCAGTCGACGGTATGCCGCTGCGGCTTCGGCTATTCTGTCAGCGTTGGTCAGGGCGCGCGCTTTCGCCATCCAGGCATCGGGCCAGAGCGGACTGTCGGGATAGCCGGCGATGAAGTGCTCCAACTCAGCCAGACCCTTTGTCACCTCGCTCAAGGCCAGGTTGCTGAGCCCGGCGTAGTACCACGCCTGTCCATCTCGGCCGGCCGGCTCAGCAGCGCGCAAGCGGTCGAATGCAGCGATGGCCAGGGCATGCACGCCGTTATGGTAGTTTGCCAGTCCGCGCTGGAACTCATCCACCGGTGCGCCGGCGTCGAGCAAGGCCACGATGGCCGCATGGGCCCACCGGCTGGTGTTGTCCGCATCCACCGCGGCTTGCCAGCGCGCCAACGCCTCAGCCGGGATGGGGATCGGGGTTGCGGTGGCGGTAACGGGACCTGGGGTGAGGCGTTGCACGGCCTGGACCAACAGCTGTGCGGGCCGTGCCAGGGCGTTGCCCGCCAAGTACTGCATCTCCGCGGCCCATGCGCCCCTGGTTTCACTACCCCGCAGTGCGTCGTACTGGGCCACGGCCTCGGTGAAGTCCCCCCGCTCCAGCGCCAGGTCCGCCAGAGCGCGACGGATCGCGACCGTGTTGGTCCAATCGGGCGAGAACGCCAGGGCGGCCCGGTATGCTTCAATCGCGGCCGCCAGGTTCCCCTGGGCCTGCCGTGCAGCACCGATCCGTTGGTGGGTCAAGTACGCCAGCTCGGGTGCCAGCGGCAGATAGGCGGTGTAGGCAGCCTCAGCCGCCGGCCAGTTCGCCAGCGCGGTCAACGCCTCGCCCAACAAGAATTGCGCAGGCGCCCGGTAAGGATCATCCGGTGGGGCGGTTTGCAGGAGCTCACCCAAAGTAGCCCATGCCTCGGCGTAAGCCGCGTCTCGCTCGTAGCATTGGGCCATGCGATAGCGCGCCTCGGCTGCCTGGGCTGGCTCAAGGCCAGCGGCCAGCAGGCCGGCAAAGGTGCGCCGCGCCCCGTCACAATCGCCGATGATCTGCAGCCAGCGGCCCTGAGCCAGCGGAGCCGCTGTGCCGACGCCGGTTGCAGCGGCCTCAGGCTGGCGCGTGGCCTGGGCAACAGGTTCCGATGTGGGTTCAGCCGTGGCTGCGGGTGTTGCGCTGGGCGCGGGAGAAGGGCTGGGCGTCCACATCGACGTAATCTGCGCGACAGGCGTTACTGCGGCTATAGGTTGCGTAAGAGGTGCCGGCGTCTCGGTCGGCGGCGAGGCCGCGGGCTGGCCCGTGCAGCCGACCACCGTGACCAGGAGCAGCAGGGCCGAAAGCATGCGTTTCCAATTCAAATCTACCTCCGTAGGCCGCGCGAGTATACCGCAGGATTTGTCTTACGCGCAAGACGGCTCGACAGCATACGGTATAAACGCACGAAGGCTACTCGAGGTTCCGCAATGCGGGCACAGGCAGCAAGCAGAGACTCGATTCGAAGGTGGTCAATTCCTGGCAGCGCGCTTCAACCGGATCGCACGGGCGGCCGCACCCAGGCCACCGATGCCGGCCGCGATCGCGGCGGCCTTCAACGCGGCTTCAAGCGTGTGGGGCACGCTGGCCGTGTAGTCGCCGGAAAGCAGCGCGACCATGGCGCGGGTGGCCGCGACCCCCGGCAGCAGCGGGATGAAACCGGTCACTGTGAACACTGTGGATGGCATTCGAAACACGACTGCGCACAGCTCGCCAAACAACCCTACGGTCACTGCGCCAGCGAAGGTGGCCCCGATAAGAGACGCACCCAGATGCAATGCTCCGGCCCGCGTCAGGAACCCGGCCACACCGATCAAACTGCACACGGCCAGTGCGCGCCGGGGTACGTTGAATAACACCGCGAACCCGGCCGTAGCGACGAACGCCAGGAACGCGTGTCCCACGATCGCCATCGCAGCGTACTCCTACAAGACCCATCCGCCGCCGAACAGCGCCAGCGCGACCACCATGCCGGTGGCGATGGCGGCAAGGTGCAGCGCGGCTTGCGCGCCGCGCGCCAGGCCCGAAACATAGTTCGCGTTGATCAAATCGTTGACCGAATTGACCATCGGAATGCCAGGAATCAACGAGATGATCGAGGCGAGGATCACCAGGTCTGGCCGCGAACAGGTAACCCAATACATCCCGATGGTGGCCGCACTCGCGCCGATCAGCGCGCTGACAGCCGTGGTCAGCAACACCGGCCGGCCAAAGAAGCGGTTCAGCCCGTTGCGCGCCAGCAGTGTGATCGCCGCGGCCAGCCCGCCAAGGGCGAACTCAGCCAGCCCTGCACCCGACAGCGCGGCGAAACAAGCAGAAGCGCAAGCCACCATCAACACCGTGACCCAGGCCGCGTAGGCGCGCGGCATCTGGGTGATATGTGCCAGCCCTGCGCGCACCTCGCTGCGGCCGGCCTGGCCCGCGGTCACCTGCCGGGACAGCATCAATATATCCCCTACGCGGCTGAGGTCTACCCCCAGGTTGGGCACGCGGCGGATGCGGGTGCGGTGTTCGCCGCTGGCCACTGCGCTGACGATGATACCAGTGGGGGTGGGGTAGACCTCCATCCACTCCGCGCCCAACCCCACGCCCAGGCGATTCACCGTCTCTTCCACCCGCCAGGTCTCGGCGCCGTTTTCCAGCAGCAAGTGGCCGGCGTGCAGCGCCAATTCGAGGATCTCGCGCAGGTCGGCCATGCGTGAAAGGGCCTCGGCGGTCGCGGGGGCCGGTTCGGCCAGCTCTGGGATCACAAGTTCAGAAGCCATCCAGCTAATGTTCCAATCAGGCCGCCCACGGCCACTTGGAGGGGCGTGTGGCCCAGCAGCTCGCGCAGCTGTTCCTCGTTGAGCGGATGCCCGGCCAGCAGCTCCTCCACGATACGGTTGATCTTCTGTGCCTGCTTGCCGGCCGCCTGGCGGACGCCGGCCGCGTCGTACATGACGACGATCGCCAACACAACGGACGCAGCAAACACGGGGGAACCGAAACCCGCGTTCAACCCGACGCTAACCGCCAACGCGGCCACCAACGCGCTGTGCGAGCTGGGCATGCCGCCGGCCGACCACAACAGGCTCGGCTCAAGCCGACGCTGGAAGATCAACGGCCACAAGAACTTCCACAGCTGCACCGCCAATGAGACCGCTATCGGCACCCAAAGGCTGCGATTACCGATCAAATCGCTCAGCGTCTGGAGCAACGCGCCGTTCATTCGTTTTGCCAGCCCTCAAACGGCTCTGCTTGCTGGCCACCGTCTGGCCGGGCAGTGAGTTGGCGGACGCGCAGCTCGGCGCCGTCCAGCAGCGCGTTGCACTGCTCGGCCAGCTTCGTGCTGCGCTCAAACAGCGCCAACGACTCAGCCAGAGGCAGATCGCCGGATTCGAGTCTGCGGACGGTGTCTTCCAGTTCTCGGTAGAGGTCCTCGAAGGATTTTTCGTTGGACATAAAGGGCTCCATTCCTGGGGAATCGAGACTTTAGCCGGTTACGCTCATGTTGAGATAAACCGGCTGAAGCCTCGATTCCAGCCTTAAAAGCGAGATCCGCCGTCCCCTCATTGCCTGACCTCAGCGGCAAATTCGCCATCTGTCACGCGGACATGGATGGCATCGCCAGTGGCCACGTGAGCGGTTGAGCTGACGACCACGCCGTCGGGCCGGGTGACGATGGCGTAGCCGCGGGCCAAGACGCGGGCAGGGTCCAGTGCCGCCAGGTGCAGGCGCAGGCCGGTTAAGCGGTCGCAACGACTCCGCAGGTCGTTCAACAGCGCCAGGCGGCCGCGGCGCCCCAGGTCGTCAATGCGCTGGCGGTATTGAGCCAGGCGGCGGTCGGGCGAGACGCGGCCGGCGCGGGCGCTCAGGCGCTCGATCCGGGTGCGTTCACCCACCAAGTGCGCGCCGAGCTGGCTTTGCGCGGCCTCAACCAAACCCGCCACAGCCCCGGCAAGCTGCCGCCGGTCGGGCGTGACAGCGGCCGCGGCGCCGGTGGGCGTCGGTGCGCGCAGGTCGGCCGCGAAATCAGCGATGGTGAAGTCGGTCTCGTGCCCCACGCCGGTGATGACCGGCACGGCCGACGCGACGATGGCGCGCGCCACCCGTTCGTCGTTGAACGCCCACAGCTCCTCGATGGCGCCGCCGCCCCGAGCCAGGATGATGGCATCCAACGGCTCCCGCTCGACTGACCAGCGGTTAAGCGCCCCCAACGAGGCGACGATGCGCGGCGGCGCGTCCGCGCCCTGCACAGGCGTAGGGGCCAGGATCACCTCGGCCAGGGGATACCGCGCGGCCACCGTGCGCAAGATGTCGCGCAGCGCGGCCGCAGTGGGCGATGTAGCGACGCCCAGGCGCACGGGCCGCTCTGGGATAGGGCGCTTGCGCCCGGGATCAAACAGCCCTTCGGCCTCCAGCCGCGCCTTCAGCCGCTCGAACTCCAACCACAACCGGCCCGCGCCGGCCATCTCCAGGCGATCCACGTAAAGCTGATATGAGCCGCCCTGCTCGTAGACCGAGATGTAGCCATGGACGCTCACCTGGTCGCCATTGCGAGGCAGCGCCATGCGCGCCGCCTGGCCGCGCCAGATCACGGCCTTCAGCACCGCCCCCGCGTCCTTCAAAGTGAAGTAGCAGTGGCCCGAGCTGGCCTGGGTGAAGCCGGACACCTCGCCGGAGAGCCAGACATCGCCCAGCAACAGGTCCTCGGCAAAGAGCGACTTGATGTAGGCGGTGACCTGGGAGACGGTGTAGACGTTGGTGGGCGGCATTCGGTGATTTCCCTCTGCTTGTCCCAAGATTGCTCCGGGCCTGAGGTGCTAGCCGATTTCTCGGTTCGATAAACAGACCGGCTGATCCTAAAGGAAGCTGCGCACAGCCTCGATTCCTGCTGACAGCTATCTCATTCCAGCGCCCGCAGGTTGGCTTCGAGCACAGCGAAGAAACGCGGCACGAAGTAGAACCGGACGAACAGCGCCGAGAGCGAAAGGCCGCGATAGGTGTAGTCAACCGACCACACCAGCGTCGTGCCCCCGGCGGCCGGTTGGAGCAACACGCGGCCGCCGCCCTGCAAGGGGTGCTCCGGCCCGGTCAGGTAGGTGAACCCGTGGCCGAGGCTGTACTCGCCAATGGTATACGTGTGTGTGCTGGCGCCGAACGGCGTCTTGTAGGTGGCCGTCACCGCAGCGCCGGCCGCCAGCCCGACCGAGTGCAGCGTCTCCAGCTCGTTGGGCCACAGCGGGCTGGATATCGAGTCGCGAAACGCGGCCTCGAGATATTCCCACAACATGCTGGCAGACAGCGAGGTCGGAATCTCGCGGCGCACTGCCAGCCGGTGCTCGCCCCCGGCGGCCACTAGCAGCGTACCGGCAGCTACGAGGGATACCCCGGCAAACAAACCTAATGTTACCCGGCCACGCACATTCACAATGATCCTACCTCTCCGTTCTCTTCGCACTTATACCGGCAAGAAGAAGAACGCCAGCGCCAGGATGGCGTACAGCGCCAGCAGTTGCGCGCCCTCCAGCCAGTTGGACTCGCCGTCCTGTGCCACAAACGCGGCGATCAGGATACCGGCAAACAGGGCGATGATCTCAAACTGGTTGAAGACCAGGGTCAGCGGGTTGCCCATCAGCAGGCTGATGAACACCAGCGCGGGCGCGACGAAGAGCGCGATCTGCAAGCTGGAGCCGAGGGAAACGGCCATACTCAGCTCCATCTTGTTCTTCCACGCGGTCTGCACGGCGACCAGGTGCTCGGCCACGTTGCCCACCAGCGGCACGACGATGATGCCGATGAAGAACTCGGAGATGCCGAACTCGGCCACGGTGTGCTCGACCGCACCTACCAGGATCTCGCTCAGCCAGGCGATCAGCACAGTGGAAGCCAGGAGGAAGACGACCGACTTGGGGATGGGCCAGCCACCGTGGTGGGCCGCCTGTGTCTCATGCGCCAGGCCCGGCTCAGCACTGGTGTAGCGGAACGCAAAGATGAGACCCAAGGCGTAGACCAGGATCATAGCAACCGCCGTGCCCAGGCTCAACGACTCCACCGGCCCGAAGGTTTCGGTGTGCGCGAAGAAAAAGAGGGAAGGGATCATCAACGCCAACACGGCCAGGATGAGCTGCGTGGCATTGACGCCAGCATGGGTGCGGTCAAAGCGCTGCACACCGTTCCTGAAGCCGCCCAACAGCACGCTCAACCCCATCACCAGCAGCACGTTGCCCAGGATCGAACCGGTGATGGACGCTTTCACCAGGTCGAGCAGGCCGGCGCGGATGGCGAACAGGGTGATGATCAGCTCAGCCGCGTTGCCCAGGGTAGCGTTCAGCAGGCCGCCGATGCGCGGCCCCGTGTGCGCAGCCAGCTCCTCGGTGGCCTGACCCAAGATGCCTGCGGTCGGAATGACAGCCAATGCTGAGGTGACAAACAGCAGCGTCGGCGACCACCCCAGTATCCGGCCGATGATCGCAATCGGTGCAAAAAGCAACAGCAGATTAAGGTACTTCACGGCATGATGCTCCTCTCTTTGATCGCGTCTTGTACCTCACGGGCCATGCGCTGCACCCATTCCCACGTTGTTTCCGCCGGCTGCATACCGGTCCCATCGGCAAATAAGTTGGCTGGGGCACAGGTGGGCACCACCAGGTTCAGGGATTTCGGCACGATTTCAATGACAATCGGCGTCAGGCCGATATAATCGCCGTCCACATGCACGGGCAATGGCCGGTAGGTGCTGATTTCAACGCGTCGGGCCCGGTAGATCTCCACATCAGGGTCTTTGATGTGCCGCCGCAGCAGGATCCGCACGGCGTGCAACAGGGTGCGCAGCGGTCCTGACCCCTTAAACGCGTGAATGTCCAACCAGCCGTCATCAATCACGGCATGTTCCGCCATGCGGAAGATGATCCCATAAAGCTGGATATTGCTGGCGACGAGCATGATAAGGCGATGCCGGCTCCGCCGAGCATCAATGCGGACGCGGGCCGAGGTGCCTGCCGAATCACGGAGGGTGAGGATCGCGGCGACGGCTGTTGCCAGGGGGCCAAACCGACGTTTGCGCTCCGGGTCAGCTTCGACCAGGCGATTCACCTGCGCGTCGAACCCGACGCCGCCCCAGCACAGGAAATGGCGTGAGGGCTCGCTGCTCCCTTGCGGCGTGATGCGCCCGACATCCACCCGGCGCACCTGACCGGCCAACAGCAGCCTGGTAGCTTCAATGATCGGCCGCGGGTGAATACCACCGGGCACCGGGAGATGTAACTGGCGTGCAAATACATTCCCTGACCCGCCCGGCAGCACGGCTAACGCTGTTTCGCCACCCACCAGGCCATCTACCGCCTGCGCAAGGGTGCCATCGCCGCCTGCCACGAAGACGACATCGCAGCCTTCATGGACGGCCATGCGTGCGAAGGTGGTCGCGTCGCTAGACCCGCGGGTCTGCTCGACTGCGCACACATGCACGCCGTTCGCCTCCATAAACTTGACGAGGGAGGGCATCTCCTCCGCGCAAGAATGAGAGCCCGCCGCAGGATTACAGATGATAGCCGCTTTCATAGAGGTGGCAAGTTTCGATCTATGAGATGATGAGCTGTTCGGCTGCCGTGTAGGGATCGATCTCGCGGCGGGCGATGGCCTCGGTCAAGTCATCGAGTCGTCCCTCCGGCAGGCGCGCCAGCAGGGCAGCCAGGAGGCGGTCACGCAGGATGTGATCCAGTGCGGAAGCTGCGCGCGTGGCCTCGCGACGGGCGAGCTGCCCCGTCTCCCACAGGTAGGCGGCGTGGCGTTCCGCCCACTCGCGCAGCGCCTCGACACCCTCCCCGCGCAGCGCAACCGTCCTGGTGATGGGCGGCAGCCAGCCGCCGCCCGGCTGGGCGCCCGGCTCGGCGTGGCCCGTCTGGCGACTGGCACCGTGATGGCCGGATGGCGCAGGCACCAGCCCTTGCATCATCTGCAATGCCAGCACCGTGTGGTCGGCGCCCTCGCGATCGGCTTTGTTGACCGCGAACAGGTCGGCGATCTCCAGCACGCCCGCCTTGATCGCTTGCACCTCGTCGCCCAGGCCGGGGGCCTCAACGACGATGGTGGTATGCGCGGCGCTGGCGATGTCGATCTCAGCCTGGCCCACGCCGACCGTCTCAACCAGGATGCGGTCGAAGCGGGCCGCGTCCAGCACCGAGATGACATCTGCGGTGGCGCGCGCCAGGCCGCCCAAGCTGCCGCGAGTCGCCATGCTGCGGATGAAGACGCCCGGATCCCCGGCTAGATCGCGCATCCGCACCCGGTCGCCCAACAGCGCGCCGCCGGAGAAGGGGCTGGTAGGGTCGACCGCGATGACGCCCACGGTCTGGCCCGCGGCCCGATACGCCTTGGCCAGCGCGTTCACCAGGGTGGATTTGCCCGTGCCCGGTGCGCCGGTGACGCCGATCACGTGGCCCCGCCCAGTGTGCGGGTAGAGCGCGGCCAACAGCTCATGCGCGTCCGGCCCATCGTCTTCGACTTGCGAGATCACGCGGGCTAGGGCGCGGCGATTGCCGGCGAGAAGTTGATCGATAAGCACCATGAGCTCTGACGCTCCCTTGGTACGTTCCAACGCTAGTTCACCTGATTACGAATGAACTCGATGATGTCCTGGGTGCTCGTCCCCGGACCGAAGACTCCTTTGACGCCCAACACCTTCAATGGCTCAACATCGTCGTCGGGAATGATGCCGCCCACCAGCACGACAACATCGTCCATGCCCTCCTTGCGCAGCAATTCGACGATGCGCGGGCACAGGGCCATGTGCGCGCCGGAGAGGATGGACAAGCCCACCACGTCCACATCTTCCTGCAGCGCGGCCTCAGCGATCATCTCCGGCGTCTGGCGGATGCCGGTGTAGATCACTTCCATGCCTGCGTCACGCAACGCGCGAGCGACCACTTTGGCGCCCCGATCGTGGCCGTCCAGGCCGGGTTTGGCGACAAGAACGCGGATTTTGCGATCGGTCATCTATATCTGCTCCTCACTTCAACCGTGGAAGTGTTTGAAAACCAACTTGCTTGAAATGCCGGTCGAACGTAAAAGCCTCAGTTGACTTTGAGCTGTCGACCCGCTCAGCATGATAATCGGAAGTTTCTTGCCGGGGCGCACACACAGCGCGCGCGGCTTGGGTAACTCAAAAGAACACCGGCTCCTGGTACTCCCCAAACACCCGCCGAAACACGCCGGTGATCTCGCCCAGGGTGGCGTAGGCGTTGACCGCGTCCAGGATGGGGTGCATCAGGTTGGTCTTACCATCGGCCGCGGCGTCGGTCAAGCGGGCCAGGGAGGCGGCCACGGCCCCGTGGTCACGCTCGGCACGCACTCGCTGGAGCCGCGCCACCTGGTGCTCGTAACCCTGGGGGTCCATCTGCAGGATGGGGATCGCCAGCGGCTCGTTGGCCATGTAGTCGTTAACGCCGACGATGGTGCGCTCGCCCCGGTCCACCTCCTGCTGGAAACGGAACGCGGCATCCGCGATCTCACGCTGCATGAAGCCGGCCTCCAGGGCCGGGATCACCCCACCCAGCGTCTCGATGCGCCGGAAGTAAGCTTCAGCTTCGGCCTCGATGCGATCCGTGAGCGCCTCGACGTAGAACGAACCGGCCAACGGGTCAACGGTGCTGGCGACGCCGCTCTCCTCGGCGATCACCTGCTGGGTGCGCAGGGCGATGGTGACGGCTTTTTCGGAGGGCAGCGCCAGCGCCTCATCCATGCTGTTGGTGTGCAGGCTTTGGGTGCCGCCCAGCACGCCGGCCAGCGCCTGCAGCGCCACCCGCACGATGTTCACCTCCGGCTGCTGCGCAGTCAGGCTGACGCCAGAAGTCTGCGCGTGGGTGCGCAGCATCCAGGAGCGAGGGTCTTTCGCCCCATATTTCTCGCGCATGGCCCGCGCCCAGATGCGCCGCGCGGCCCGGAACTTGGCGACCTCCTCGAAAAACTCGTTGTGGACGTTGAAGAAGAAGGAGAGGCGCGGGGCGAAGTCGTCCACGGCCAGGCCACGCGCCAGCGCAGCCTCCACATAGGCGAAGCCGTCAGCCAGGGTGAAGGCCAGCTCTTGGGCCGCGGTGCTGCCCGCCTCGCGAATGTGGTAGCCGGAGATGCTGACCGTGTTCCATTTCGGCAGTTCGCGCGTGCCGAACTCGATGGTGTCGGCCACCAGCCGCATGGAAGGCGCGGGTGGGAACAAGAATTCCTTCTGCGCGATGTACTCCTTCAGAATGTCGTTCTGGGTGGTGCCGCCCAGCGCCGCGCGCGGGATACCGCGCCGCTCGGCCGCAGCGATGTACATGGCCCAGATGATCGCGGCCGGGCTGTTGATGGTCATGGAGGTGGTGACCTGGTCCAGCGGGATGCCATCCAGCAGCGCCTCCATATCGGCCAGCGACGAGACTGCCACGCCGCACTTGCCGAACTCGCCGATGGCCTCCGGCGCGTCGGTGTCGTAACCGTAGAGGGTAGGCATGTCAAACGCGATGGAGAGGCCGGTCTGGCCCTGCTGCAAGAGGTATTTGAACCGCGCGTTGGTCTCTTCGGCCGTGCCGAAGCCGGAGAACATGCGCATGGTCCAGAGCTTGCCGCGATAGCCGGTGGGATGCACCCCGCGCGTGAATGGATAGCGGCCCGGCAGGCCCAGGTCGCGGTCAAGATCAAGATCGTCGACGTCGGCCGGGGTATACAACCGATTCACGGCCGCGCCGGAGATGGTGGTGAACCGGTCGCGACGCTCCGGCAGACGCGCCTGGGCTTTACGGACATCCGTTGCTTCCCAGGTTGCGATGGCTTCGCGGATAGGCTGAAGTGTGGATTGATCGTACATGGCGCACCTCTCAGAGCACATGATACACCGGGACAGCGCAGGGCGCAACCGAGGCAGCCAGCGCCATCGCTCCCACAAAAACCCAGAGCACATCCGGCCGGGTGTGCTCTGGGTAGTTGATAAACGCATACGAAGAAACTAACCCAATTTCAAGGTGAAAGGCACGCGCTCAGGCGATCTATGACTCCGGACAGATACAGATCTCTCCTCGGATTCAGTTCGTAAGCCTCAGGACAGCTTCCTCAGCGCCTAACAACTGCGGAAGAAGCACGCGCAAACAAACGGGGGGCGCGCGGTTCGGTGCCATTCAGAATACGTTTGATATTCGGTCGTAGCGCCCAGATCACGGCCAGGGCTGCCAACCCGCCGTAAAGCACGTGCAACCACGGGCCAGCGCCCAACGCGGCGCGGAACGCCAGGGTCACGGGAATCACAACCCCGATCACGATGGAAGTTACCGACGCATAACCAATAACATTCAACCCAAAGGGGAGCAGCGGAATCAGCCACAGGGCGGACAGCGGCCAAATGGCGATGCAGGCTCCGATATTCGGCCCGGTGCCCGCGCCGCCCTTGAAGCCCATGTACACCGACCAGTTATGGCCGATCACCGCAGCAACCGCGGCCACGACATCGCCCCACAGCGCCCCACCCGTGATCCAACGAGCGGCCACGATCGCCAGGATGCCCTTGATGACATCACCTGCGCCGGTCAGCACACCAGCCCAAGAACCGCCAGCGCGCAGGGCATTGGTGCCACCGGTGCGTCCGCTACCGTGCTTACGGATATCCTGGCGCTTCATGGCATAAATGACCAGGTAACCGACAGGGATGCTGCCAAGCAGGTAGCCGAGGACAGCGGCAAGTAACAAATGATACCAGAGCATCGCGCATCACCTTTCAAGTGTTGATCTAAAGCCTGTTGGCATGTTAACACAACACTGGCAGATGACCAAAGTCGCGGCCTGAATTTCCCGGAATTCGCCCTCCGGTTATGGGCAGAGGCTTCAGCCGGTCTCTTGCGTCGAGAGTCAAACCGGCTAAAGCCTCGATTCCAAATACAGGGATGATTTTGTACGCCGCGATCCACTGCGTTGCGGCACTTACCGATCCAGGATGTTGCTAAGGAAGAGCTTGGTGCGGTCGTGCCTGGGCGACTCAAACAGCACCTGCGGCGACGCCTCCTCAATGATCTGGCCATAGTCCATGAACACGATGCGCCTAGCCGCCGCGCGCGCAAACCCCATCTCGTGCGTCACGCATAGCATGGTCATGCCGGTCTGGGCCAGGTCAAGCATGACGTCAAGCACCTCTTTGATCATCTCCGGATCGAGGGCGCTGGTCGGCTCGTCGAAGAGCATGATCTTGGGGTCCATGGCCAGGGCGCGGGCGATGGCCACGCGCTGCTGTTGGCCGCCAGAAAGCTGGCCGGGGTAGGAGTCCGCCTTCTCCGGGATGCCCACCCGGTCCAGCAGCTCGCGCGCCTTACGCTCGGCCTCGGCCCCATCCCGCTTGCGCACCACCCGTTGGGCCAGGGTGATGTTCTGCAGCGCGGTCAGGTGGGGGAAGAGGTTAAACTGTTGGAACACCATGCCCACTTCGGCGCGCACCGCGTTGATGTCGGTGGCCTTGTGGGTCAGGTGGATGCCATCCACGATGATCTCGCCAGCGTTCACGGTCTCCAGGTGGTTGATGGTGCGCAGCAGCGTGGACTTGCCGGAGCCGCTGGGCCCGATGATCACCACGACTTCGCCGTGGGCCACATCCATGCTCACGTCATTCAACGCGTGGGTGCGGCCAAACCACTTGTGGACGTTTTTGATCTGTATGATGGGCTCGGGCATGAGGACCTCCTACCGCTTCTCAACTGACAGCCGGCGCTCGACAGTGGAGCTGAGGCGGGTGAACAACACGGTCAAAATCAGATACACCAGCGCGACCACCAGGTAAGTGTCGAAGCTGGCGAAGGTACGTCCCACCCATTCCCGGCCGCGCCGCGTCACATCTTCGAGGCCGAGGATGGATACCAGCGAGCTATCCTTGAGCAGGGTCACGAATTCGTTGCTCACCGGCGGCAGAATGACGCGCACGGCCTGCGGCAGGATGATGTAGCGCATCGACTGAATGTAGTTCATGCCCAACGAGCGGGAAGCCTCCATCTGGCCCTTGGCGATGGACTGGATGCCGGCCCGGAAGATCTCGGTCATGTAGGCGCCATAGGCAAACGTGAAGGCTGCCACCGCAGCCGGAAAGCCAGCGATGCGGGCATCCTTCATGCCGAGCACGTCGCGGAAGAACACGGGCAGGCCGAAGTAGATCCACAACAGCCAGACTAACACCGGAACTCCACGCACTATCTCGACATAGAGCGAGGCGAACCCTTTGAGCACCCTGATACTGGAGACGCGGAAGACGCCCATGATCATACCGACCAGCAGGATGAACCCAAAGGAGACCACGGTCAGCTTCAGGGTCATAAAGACGCCATCCCCCTCGCTGAAGGTGCCTAACACGTACCGGAAGATGGGCGCGTAGCGTTCCGGGAGCAATATATAAAGCGCGGCGCCCAGTACCAAGGCGCCGATGAGGAGCAGCCACCAGCGATCGAATCGCGTCCACCAATTGCCTTCGCGCGGCCGCGAGCTGTGCACCGGCGCGGGCGCGGAGCCAGGTGGATATCCAACGGGAGTGGGTGTTTGGCTCATGGGAACGGCCCCTTTCGTGTCGTCCAAGCTTACTTACGCAGGCGCGGATCCATCGCATCGCGCAACCCATCCCCCAGTAGGTTAAAGCCTAAGACGGTCAGCACAATCGCCACGGCCGGGAACAGGATCAGATGGGGGGAGGTGAACATCTGGTTGCGCTCGGCGCCGATCATGGCGCCCCATTCAGCAGTAGGGGGCTGCGCGCCCAACCCCAAGAAGGAAAGCGCAGCCGTGTCGAGGATCGCCGTGGCGATGCCCAGGGTGGCGGCCACGATCAGCGGCGCGGTCGCGTTGGGCAAGATAGCGCGGAACAGGATACGGTTCGGCCGGGCGCCGATCGAGCGCGCGGCCGTCACAAACTCCTGCTCCTTCAGCGAAAGCACTTGGGAACGCACCAGGCGTGCGTAGGTGGGGATGGACACGGTTGCAATCGAGATCAACGCGGTCAACAATCCGATATCCTCAAAGCCGAAGGCGCGCTGCATGAAGCTTAGGCCACGCGCGAGCAGGCTCCCCTCCGCGATGGTCAACAACGCCGAGTTGATGGCGATGGCCAGGATGAGCGAGGGGAACGCCAACACGACATCCAACACGCGCATGATCGCGTTGTCAACGGCCCCGCCAAGATATCCGGCAACGGAACCCAACAACACGCCCGAGATCACGGCCAGGATCACAGTGTAAATGCCGGCCTTCAACGAGACGCGCGCACCGAACAGCACGCGGCTGAACAGGTCGCGGCCGTTGCCATCGGTGCCGAAATAATGCTCCGGCTGACCAGGATCGCAGCGGAAGAAATCCACGATGGGCAGGGAGGGCAGGGTATCCACCGCTTTCACGCACGGCGGCTGCCGGCGTTTGACACCCGGCTCCTTGCCGATCAGAACGCCGTTAGGATCGTGAGTCGCTAGGGCTGGCGCCAACAGCGCCAGCAGGATCAAGAACAAAGCGATCAGCAGACCGACCTGCCCGGAACGCCGGTTGCGCACCAGGTCGCGCAACGCCTCGGCCCAGAAACCGCGCGATTTTCTGCGCTTAGTCACGATGAGTTCGGCGGGAGATGTGGTCGCGTCGTACGAATTCATGACTCTTCTCTGCGGCGGAGTTGGCCACCGATTATGTCAGGCGGATGCGCGGATCCAGGAAGCCGTAAAGGATATCCACCAGCAAATTGATCAACAGGAACATGATGGCCGTGACCAGCGTAAACCCCTGGATCACGGCGTAGTCGCGCGCGGTGATGCCATCGAACAGGGCGCGCCCCATGCCTGAGAAGCCGAAGATCGTCTCGGTGAGCACGGCGCCGCTGAGCAGGAACCCGAGCGATAGGCCGATGATGGTGACGACAGGGAGCAGGGCATTGCGCAGCGCATGGCGCATCAGCACCACCCGCTCGGCCAGGCCCTTGGCGCGCGCGGTGCGGGTGTAATCCTGCCCCAGCACTTCCAGCAGGCTGGAGCGCGTCATGCGGGCGATCAGCGCCATCGGGATGGTGCCCAGGGCAACCGCCGGCAAGATCATGTGTCTCAAGCTGTCCAGGAACAACTTGCCGTCCAGGTGGACGAGGGCGTTCAGGAAATAGAGGTTCGTGAAGAACTGGGCCAGCCGATAACGCGGGTCCCCCTCCGCCAGGCCGAACCGATCGGCCAGCGAAGTCACCGTCATGCCGGCAGACAACCGCCCTGAAGGCGGCAGGGCAAAAGGCGTATCCTTCAAGATGATTGCGAACACATAGGCCAGGAACAGGCCGAGGACAAACACCGGGATAGAAACACCCAGGTTGGCGCCGATCATTGTGACCACATCAACGGTGGAACTGTGCCGCTTGGCGGAGATGATGCCCAACAACATGCCGAAGATCACCGCAAACAGCATCGCGCTGAAAGCCAGCTCAACAGTGACGGACAGGCGCTCGGCGATCATGCGGGTGACGGGTTGGCCGTAGCGAAACGACATGCCCAGGTCGCCCGTCAGCACATCGCGCAGGTAGATGCCAAACTGGGTGGTGATGGGCTTATCGAGGCCATAACGGGCGTTGAACGCGGCGCAAGTGACCTCGTTAGCCTTCTCGCCCAGGATCGCCACACAGGGATCGCCCGGCAGCAGGCGCGCAAGGGTAAACGTTACAAAGAGGATGCCGAGCAGCACCGGCAGTGCGGCGAGGATGCGCTGCAGGATGTACTTGGTCATGGTGAACTGACCTCAAGCGAGGTGGTAGGGGCGAACCCCTTCGGCTGCGCTCAGGGCATGCCCTGGCGGTCCGCCCGACGCATGGGCGCACCCTTGCGGTCATCCGGTGTAGGGGCGATCCCTCAGCGGTCGCCCACTTGGTTTCGCACCACGTGGGCGGGTGCAAGGCTTCGTCGCGAGCTCAGCCGAACGGCCATGCCCCTACGCCGGTAATCAAACGTTGGCCCTGCGCCGTGATGCGGCGCAGGGCCAATCCAACCTCATTCGCTCGGCGCGTTCTTGAACTTACCGAAGTACGCCTGGAAGTAGGTGAAGTCACCCACGCGGCCGGTGTGCAGCGGGCTGGCCGCATCCCACTGAGCCACCCACGAGGTCACCACATCCTCAGCATCCAGGTCGGTGCCATCATGGAACTTCACATCCTTGCGCAGGTAGAAGGTCCACTCGGTTAGATCGTCATTGGCCTCGAATCGTTCAGCCAGGGCCGGTTCCACATCGGTGGTGCCCACCACATAGGAAAGCAGCGCCTCGTTGATCTGCTCGCAGGCGCGGAAGGTTTCGCCATCGGTCTCATCGGCGCAGTAAAGGCTGATGGGCTCGGCGTTCTGCATAAAGACCAGCGTATCCCCACCGCAGGTGATGACGTTCAGCTTCTCGCGGGTCAGCGGGCTGCTGTGCGCGCCCTCGCAAACAGCCTGGAAAGCGGTTGCGGAGCCGCCGTGGGCCACGGGGATCATGGGCACATGCTGCTTGATCAGCGCGTTGGCCTCATCGTAGATCGGCTGGCGGTCGGCCTGGTTAGCCAGGGCAGCCGCGCGCTGCAGCGCGTCGGTCAGATCCGGGAACTTCTCGCCGAACTGCTTGCTGGAGCCGGCGCCGAAGTGGTAATCCAAGAAGTTCGTGGCGTCGGGATAATCGGCGCCCCAACCCAACAAGTGCAAGCCGTCGAGCTGGCCAGCATCGGCCGCGTCGAGAAACGCGCCCGATTCCATGACCTGGATCTCGGCCTCGACCCCGATCTCGGCAAGCTGGGCCTGGATATCCTGGGCCACAACCCCCGGCTCGGGCAGGTAGCCGCGCACCACATCGCGGTAGAAGATCTTGGTCTTAAACGTACCGCTGGCGTCGTAGACCCCTTCCTCGGTCAAGATCTGTTTCGCCATATCAGGATCATATGCGTACCAGTCGAGGCCCTCGGAGTAACCGAAGATGCTAGGCGGCATAAACTGGGTGGCTACGATCGAGCCGACCGGATAGAAATTGTCCACGATGCGCTGGCGATCGATCGCCATTGCCAAGGCCTGGCGCACCTTCTCGTTGTCGAAGGGCGGGAACACGTTGTTCATGCCAACGTAGAAGATGTTGGTGCCGGCGCGCGGCAGCAGCTGAAGGTTGGCATCGCCCTCGATCACGTCGAAATCGTCTGGGCCGGGGTTATCAATGCCGTTCACGTTGCCCGATTGCAGTTCCAGCAACCGTTGGGCCGCCTCAGAACTCCAGCGGAACACCAGGGTCGGGGTTTTGGCCTGTTCACCCCAGTAGCTGGGGTTGGCTTCCAAAATGAGCTGATCGCCCTTGCGCCATTCCTTCATTACGTAGGGGCCAGTGCCCACGGGCTTCTCCAACCACTCTTTGCCGCCGGAGGTCGCGCCGGCCGTCAAAGCCTCGGACGGCCAGATCTGCATGGCGGTATCGGCTGCTTTGGCCGGGAAGGCGGGGTCAGGGTAGCACAGGCTGAACTTGACGGTGTGCGCATCCACAGCCTCAATGGCTTTGATCTCGCCGCCGTAAGCGCAGGGATCTTCCTCAGCCGCGGGCGCGGCCGCGCCCGGTTTCCTGCCGAACCACTTCTCGTAGAGCGCGTCATACGCGCCGCTGGCCTTCAGGTTGGCCAGGCCGGCGTTGAACAGCGGCAGGATCCCCTTGGGATCGCCCTTCGGCGCCACGAGCCCAAACGTCTCGTTGGTGGCGATCTCGGACACAATCTTCAGCTTGCCCTTGAACTGCTCGGCCTGCAGCGCGTAGTCGGCTGCGACCGGGTAATCCACAACCACGGCGTCCAGGTTGCCGTTGACCAGGTCCTGCAACGCCAAATCTGGGCCGTCGTATTGTTTGGGGTCAATGCCCAGCGCACGCACCGCGAACGCGCCGGTGGTTTCGATCTGTACGCCGACGCGCTTGCCGGTGAGCGTCCCCTCATCGATGATGCTTGTGTTATCAATCAGCACCACGATGGCCTGATTGGAATCGAAATAGCCATCAGAAAAGTCGTACTTCTGCTTGCGCTCGTCGGTGATGGTGACGGACGAGATGATGGCATCATACTGGCCCGCTTCCAGGCCGGCAAAGATACCGTCCCACGCCACATTCTGGAACTCGATCTCGAACTTCTGGTCAGCAGCAATCGCCTTGATTAGCTCGATATCGAAGCCGGTGAGCTCCTTGGCTTGATTGACGAACTCCATCGGCGCGAACTCGGCGTTGGTGCCGATGCTAAACCTCTTCGCCGCCGGGGCAGGGACTTCAGTCGCCTGGGGCGCTTGCGTCGCGGCCGGGGCCGCAGGGGTAGTCGGCTGCCCACAAGCAGCCACCATCCCCAACAGCATGATCGAAACGGCCAACAGACTGAATAGCTTAAAACGCTTCATCTTGGACTCTCCTCCGTTTGTGAGAACTCGATAGGATGCTAAAGGCAAACAGACCATCGGTTGTCTTGGGGGCCGCACCTCCTTATTTGCGCACTAAGTCGTTCCATACGTCAAACACTGCGCTGTGCGGACGCACGAGGAAGTCATATAAGGCAAGTCGCTATTATAGCGTGTTGGGGGAGAAAGTCAAACAGGCTGCGATTCAGGCGGCCTGCCACAAAAGACGGTTACAAGCCGTGGTGACAACCGCGCGGCCGGCCCGCTGCAGTGAAACCAGGCAGGCACTGACAGTCGTCTGCGTCAACCAATAAATGGCCGGGGTGGGGATGGTCAGGGCGAGACGGTCCGCTGTCCGGCGGACGATATTACCCAGGTCATCACCGTCCGCCAGTGCGGCCGCGACGGTTTCGCGGATTTCGACCAGGCGAGCCGCGTTCTCAACGCACCATGGCGCGATCTGCGCCACCGCAGGGCCGTGTCCGGGCACGAACCGGGCATACTGGCCATCCAGCGCGGCCAGATTTGCCAGGCTGGTAAGGGCCGGATCCACGTCCACGTAGAACGGGATGCCATGTTTGTGCAACACATCGGGCGCGAAAACGGCATCCGCCACAAAGCAAACCCCGCCGCCTGCGATCATCACCTGATTGGGTGAATGCCCCGGCGCGGGGGTGACCGTACACGGCACATCACCCAGCACCTGATCCCCAACCCCCAATGCCGCATCCACCGGACATGCCTCGGCCAGGGTGAACTTCTGGCGCAGCTCGGCCGGAGGCAGCGCGCCGGAGAACAGATACACCGGCTCCCAAAGCGGATTGGCCACCACATCCGCTTCCCAAGCGGGCGCGTAGACCGGCACGCCCACCCGCGCCCGGATCAGTGCTGCGCCGCCGAAGTGATCGGCATGCGCGTGGGTGATGATCACTGCGGCTAACTGGACCTTCAAGCTCCCAATGTGGCGCAGGATCTTCTTGGCGGTATCACGATCCAGGCCGGTGTCCACCAGCACGGCGCGACCATCCTGGATGATCAGCCCGGCATTGCTGCCGCCGCGGAGGTGATAGGCAGAGGGGGTAAGGGAAATGAGCTCCACTTACTTCTTCATCCGGGGATCCAGCGCATCGCGCAGGCCATCACCCAACAGATTGAAGCCCAGAACGGTAAGCATGATGGCTACGCCCGGAAAGAAGACCACCCAGGGCGCGTTGTTGAACAACTGCTGGTAACCCTGCGACAACATGGCGCCCCATTCGGGGGCAGGGGGTTGCGCACCCAGGCCCAGGAAGCCCAGCGCGGCCGCGTCCAGCAGCGCGGTGGCGATGCCGAGGGTGGCCTGGACGATGATCGGGGAAAGGCTGTTGGGCAAAATGTGGAGGCCCAGGATACGCGGCCCGCCCACCCCGACCGAACGCGCAGCCTCGACGTAATCCCGCGACTTGATAGATAACACGCTGGAACGCGCGATGCGCGCGTAGACCGGGATGCGGACGATGCCCACCGCCAACATGGTGTTGAAGATGCCCGGCCCGCGCAGCGCGACGATAGCAATCGCCAGCAGAGTGGAGGGAAACGCCAGCATGATGTCCATCAACCGCATGATCACGCTGTCTATGCCCTTGCCCACGTAGGCGGCGATCATCCCCAAAAAAGTGCCGATGACCATCGCGATGCCCACGGCCACCAGACCGACGCGCAAGGAGATCTGAGAGCCATGCACGACCCGCGTAAAGATGTCACGGCCCAGATCATCGGTGCCGAAGGGATGCGTGAGCGAAGGCGGCTTGAGGCGGTTGGTCAAGTTCCTGTCGGTGCGCGGATTGTACGGCGCGACGATGGGTGCCAGCAGCGCAGTCAGCGTGAAGATCAAGACGATGATCATGCCGGCGCGCGCTGCGCCATTCTGCGTGAACCGCCGCCATGCATCTTTGGCCAGGCTCGATTCCTTGCGGCCCTTCATATCGAGAATAGTGTCCGGTGAGGCATTAATGGATGTGCTCATAGGCTGCTCTAGTCGTACCGGATCCGCGGGTCGAGGAAGGCATACGAAAGATCGACTAGCAGGTTGACCACCACAAAGATCATCGCCAGCACCAGGATCGCGCCCTGAACGATGGGGTAATCGCGCGCGATGATGGCATCGTAAATCCAACGCCCCATGCCTGGCCAACTGAAGATGGTCTCCGTGAGCACTGCACCGCCCAGCAGGACGCCCACCTGCAAGCCGATCACCGTGATGACGGGCAGGAAGGCGTTCTTCAGCGCGTGGCGGACGATCACGGCCTGCTCCCGCAACCCTTTGGCCTTGGCGGTGCGGATATAGTCCTGGCTCATCACTTCGAGCATGCTGGCGCGCGTCATGCGGGCGATGATCGCCATGGGGATCGTCCCCAACGCGACCGAGGGCAAAATGAGATGCTTGAGGGCATCCCAGACCAGGGTCAGGTTCCCGGTGGCCAGCGTATCCAGCAGCATGAAGCGGGTCTTGGCCTCCAGGTCGAACGCCATGATCGCGTCCAGCCGCCCCCCCACCGGCAGCCAGTCGCGTTGTACACCAAAGAACCAGACCAGCATCAGGCCAAGCCAGAACACCGGCATGGATACGCCGATCAGCGCGACCAGCATGCTGGCGTAATCGAAGATGGAGTTGTAACGCGTGGCCGCGATGATGCCGGCCGGGATGCCGATCAGCACGGCCACCAGGATCGCGCCGAGGGCCAGCTCCATTGTGGCCGGCAGACGCTGGCGCACCTCCTGCATGACCGGTTGGCGGCTGTGGACTGAGGTGCCCAGGTCTCCGCGCAGGATGCGCCCCAGGAAGCGGAAGTATTGGCTATCCAAGGGTTGCCAGCCAGCACGCGCCGCAGCCACCGGGTTATAGCCGGCCTGCTGCAACGGCTGGAGATCGAAGAACAGCGGCCGATCCAGGCCCATCTCGGTGCGGATGCGCGCGACGCTTTCAGGGGTCGCCCGCTCACCCAGCATCGCCAACGCGGGGTCGCCGGGGATCAGGCGCAGGAACAGGAACACCAGGACCGAGATGCCCAGGAGCACCGGGATGAGCGAGAGCAAGCGACGGATAGCGTAACGGATCATGGGCTGCTCATCTCATAACAGGGGGCGAGGTGTCCATACGAAACGAGCGCCTCGCCCCCAAAAGTGTAACCATCACGTGCTGCGTCATGCGTTGATGGTGAAGCCTTTCCGGCAGTCGCAGCACGCTTCACCCAGCACGTCCTACTTCACGGTGACCTTGAACCATGACTCGCCACCGGTCGGGTGCGGCTTGAAGTTACCGACGCGCACGCTGGCGCCCAACGGCGGGTTCGCATGGGCAATCGGGACGAAGGGGCTGTCGGCCTGGATCAGTTCAGCCGCCTGCTTGTAGAGCTTCTCGCGCACGGCTGGATCCGTGTTCGCCTGCGCGTCGGCCAGGATCTTGTGTACCTCGGTGTTGCCGTAGTTGCCGTAGCCCGGCGTCTTCTTGCCGAAGAACACGTACAGGAAGTTGTCCGGGTCGCCGTTGTCGCCCGTCCAGCCCAACATGTAGACCGGCAGCTTGCCCAGGCCGCGGTCGGCCAGGTAGGCGCTCCAGTCCTGGGTCTTCAAGTTCGCGGTGATGCCCGCTTCGGCCAGGTCTGTGGCGAAGGCCTCGGCCACCTTCTGGGGCGTGGGGTAGTATGGGCGAGAAACCGGCATATACCACAGATCGGTCTCCAGGCCGTCGGGGAAGCCCGCCTCAGCCAAAAGCTGCTTGGCCTTGGCTGTATCGTAGGGATAAGCTTCCTCGAGTTCGGTGTGGTATCCCAGGGCGATGGATGGCGGCATGAACTGGTTAGCCACGATCGCGGTGCCACCGTAGAGACCATCCACGATGGCCTGCTTGTTGATGGCATGGGCGAAGGCCTGGCGCACCTTGACATTGTCGAACGGCGGTGTCTCGTTGTTGAAGGCCAGGTAGGCGATGTTGAACGCTGGCCGCATCACCACCGCCAGGTTCGAGTCGGCCCGAATGGGCGCCATATCATCCGGCCCCAAGTTGTCGGCCACCATGATCTCGCCGGCCTTGAGGGCGGCCAGGCGGGCGGAGTTATCCTTGATCGCCCGCACCACCACTTGGTCCACGCCCGGCTTGCCCATGAAGTAATCCGCGTTGGCCGTCAGGGTGACGCGATCATCCTTGACCCAGTCCTTGTACACAAAGGGGCCGGTGCCCACTGCGCCGCCGGCCGGCGTACCGTAGGCGTCACCAGCTTTCTTGATCGCCTCGGGGCTGGCGAACGCAAAGGCGGGCATGGAGATGTTCAACAAGAAAGGCGCCACCGGTTGGGTCAGGGTGAGCTTGATGGTGTACTCGTCCACGATGGTGACATCGGTGATGGTGCTCTTGTCCTCCGTCCCCGTCACGTTGCCGTTAGCATCCTTGACTTCCTGATCCTTGTAACCGCCCCACATGCTCTTCCAATATTCGAAGGCGCCGATGTGGTATTCATTCTTGGTATACATCCAGCGGTCGAAATTGAACTTGGCCGCATCCGCGTTCCACGGCGTGCCGTCATGGAATTTCACACCCTGGCGCAGCTTGAAGGTCCACTCCTTGCCATCGGCCGAGTTAACCCATTCAGTCGCCAACGCCGGGATGAGCTCGAAGGTGTCATCCTTGAACTCGACCAGGGTGTCGTAAATCTGGCGCGTGATCTTCAAAGAGAAGCCGTCGGTCACGTTAGCGGGGTCGAGCATCACGGCGTCGCCGCCCTGGCCGTAGACCAGGATGCTGGGCTTAGGCGCCTCAGTCGGTTGGGGCGCTTCGGTCGGTTGGGTCTGAGCTGGCGCCTGGGCCGCAGGGGCCTGTGGCGCCGGGGTCGGCGCTGGCTGCGCGCACGCACCCAGCAGGACGGCCGCGATCATCACGAACGCGAGCACCGCAAAGGCTGATCTATTCCGAAACATGACCTTTCCTCCTTGAGATGTGGGATGGATGTCGGTAGAACGATAGATTGATAGACTGATCAAGCCGACCGCACTATCGCACTATTCTATTGCACTATCGAACTAATGTCCGCCCAGGTACGCCTGCATCACCTGCGGGTTGTGCAGCAACTCGTCGCCGGTGCCGCTGAGCACGATGCGGCCGGTCTCCAACACATAGCCGCGATGCGCGATGGAGAGGGCCATGAGCGCATTCTGCTCCACCAGCAGCACGCTCACCCCCTGTGCGTTGATCTCCTGGATGATACGGAAGATCTCCTCGACCAGGATGGGTGCCAGGCCCATGGACGGCTCGTCCAGCAGCAGCAGCTTGGGCCGCGCCATCAGGCCCCGGCCGATGGCCAGCATCTGCTGCTCGCCGCCGGAGAGGGTGCCGCCGAGCTGAGTCAAGCGTTCCTTGAGGCGCGGGAAGCTCTTGAAGACGCGATCCAGGCTCTGTTTGATCTCGGCCTGGTCGGTCCGCGTGAACGCGCCCATCTCCAGGTTCTCCTGCACGGTCAGCGGTGCGAAGATCTTGCGGCCTTCGGGGACGTGGATGACCCCGCGGCGGACGATGTCCTGCGCGGGCATGTTGACCAACTGCTCGCGGCGCAGGACGATGCTGCCACCGCGTGGCGCCAACAGGCCTGAGATAGTCTTCAGCGTGGTGGACTTACCCGCACCGTTCGCGCCGATGAGGGTGACGATCTCGCCCTCTTCCAGGTTAAAGCTGATACCCTGCAGGGCGTGGATCGCCCCGTAGTAAACGTTGAGGTCTTTAACTTCAAGTAGCATGGTCGTCCCTCAGTCCTGCCGCACGCCGGCCTTGGCGATCGCGCCGCGGCCCAGGTACGCCTCGATCACTTGCGGGTTGTCTTGCACTTCCCTGGGGGTGCCGCGCGCGATCACCTGGCCGAAGTCCATGACAGTTAACCGCTCGCAGATATTCATCACCAACCGCATCTGGTGCTCGATGAGCAGAATGGTGAGCTTGAAACGGTCACGGATGAAATGGATGTACTCCATCAGCCGGCCGATCTCGGCGGGGTTCATACCGGCCGCGGGTTCGTCCAACAGCAACAACTTCGGGTCGCTGGCCAGCGCGCGGGCGATCTCCACCCGGCGCTGCTCGCCGTAAGGCAGGTTCTTTGCCAGCTCGTTTTGATAACGCTCCAGGCCGAAGATGGCCAGGAAGTCCTGCGCCCGCTCCGTCAGTTCATGCTCTTTGGCGGCGAACCTGCCGTTGCGCCGCAAGCCGTCGGCCATGCTGTAGCCCGCGTGCGGATGATAAGCGATACGCACATTGTCCAGCACGGTCAGGTTGGGGAACAGGCGGATGTTCTGGAAGGTGCGGCCGATCCCCATGTTGGTGATCTCATGGGGCTCGTAGCCGACGATGCTCTCGCCAACCACGCAGATGTTGCCCTCTGTCGGCACGTAGAGGCCGCTGATCATGTTGAAGACCGTGGTCTTGCCTGCGCCGTTGGGCCCGATCAGGCCGTCCAGCGCGCCCTTCTGCACCGTCAGGTCGAAGTTGCTCACTGCGCGCAAGCCGCCGAAAACCTTCGCCAGGCCCCGGATCTCCAGCACGGGCTGCGCAGTATCAGGCGAGATTGTGTTTGGGATATTGGGTATCATCGTCGCCTCCTCATTTCACAGCCTGTGCTTCGGCACCGTCGGCGCTGCGAAGCTGGAATACCGGCTTCTTCAAAAAGCCCCACTCGACGTTGCCCAACAGGCCTTGCGGACGCAAGAGCATCAACAGCAGGAGCGCGATCGGGTAAAGCACGAACCGCCAGGTAGGCGCCTCGGTGCCAAGCTGGCCCAAAAGCACGCGCAGCAAGCCTTCCAGGAAGAAGATCCAGCCGAACGACGCGGCCAAGGTGCCCGTCATACTGCCCAGCCCGCCGAACACCACAATAATCATCGGGTTGAACCCGATCAAGAAGGTGAACTGGCCGGGGCTGAGAAAGCCGATATAGTGTGCGTAGACCGCACCGCCCAACCCGGCCATGAAGCTACCGACCACGAACGCCAGCAGCTTGTAATACGCCACGTTGATGCCCATCGCCTTGGCTGCGGTCTCATCCTCGCGCACCGACATGATGGCGCGCCCTGTGCTGGAATAGATCAGATTACGCATTAAGATGATCACCACCAGCAGGAAGAAAAAGGCCCAGAACCAGGTTGTCAGCTTCGGGATGCCGATCATGCCGCGGCCGCCCTTCATCTCTGGGAACGGCAGGATCGTATCGGAGTTGACCATCAGGGTGTAGACCACGATGGAGAAGCCCAGGCTGGCGATACCGAAGTAGTCGGAGCCCAGGGTCAACACGGGCAGGCCGAACAGGAAACTAACTTCCGCAGCGAAGACACCAGCGATGACGACTGCCAGGAAGAACACAATCTGGGTTGGGATGTAGCCAGAGAGCGGCCCAGGCCCTGCATCCGATCGAATGAGCAGCGCGATCGCCGGGTTTAACGCGTTGCCGATCAGCACCGCCACAGCGCCTGCAAGCACAGTACCGATCAAATACAGCGTGAACTGCGAGAGGACCGGCATGCCTTTATAGCGATTCACCAGCTTGCCGACAAGCCAGATCATCACGCCGCCCAAAATGACACCGATACCCGCCACCAGCAGGCCACGCGCATCGCCGTTGATCCACCGCCACGTGATATCCGCGCCGGCATAGGCGCCGATGCCATAAAAGCCCCACTGCCCCAGGCTAAACTGACCGTTAAACCCATAGATCAGGTTAAGACCCATCGCCACCATAGACATCGTGCACGCCTGGAATAACAGACCGCTATCAAAGTTATTGAAAAGTTGAAAGCCACCGATGGGTGTGATCCCCAACTGGATGACGCCGAACGCAACAATCACACCAACGATCTTGACCCAAGGCTTACTGTGCCCCAACACCCACAGGAGCCCGTACAGATAGGCTAGAACACCAACGATCTTGAGAATAGAAGTGATGAGAAAGCCGATATCGAGACTCATGCGTCCTCCCTCCGCCTACGCCTTTTCCCCAGTCGGCTCGCCGAAGATGCCGGTGGGGCGGACCAGGAGCACCAGGATCAGGATGGTGAAGGCAACTGCGTCGCGCATAGGCGTAGAGATGTAACCGGCCGTCAACGCCTCGGCCTGCCCCATAATCAACGCGCCCACGAACGCGCCCGGGATGCTACCGATGCCGCCAAGCACCGCCGCGACAAATGCCTTCAGGCCGGGCAAGATGCCCATCTGGGTATGAATGGACGGGTAGGCAATAGCGAACAGCACGCCTGCCAGGCCCGCAAACGCGGCGCCGATAGCAAAGGTGAATGAGATAATCCCATCCACGTTGATGCCCATCAAGCGAGAAGTGGGCTTATCGAAGGATGAGGCCCGCATCGCCTTACCGATCTTCGTCCGGCGCACCAGGAATTGCAGCATAACCTGCATCAGGATCGACGCAATGACGATGATGATCAATATATTGGAGATGGTGATGCTGTTCTCAGCTATCGTTTGACCAGCCTGAATTTTCTGGATGCCACTTGCGCTCACGGTCCAGGTGGTCACTTCGAACATGCGCTGATAGGGGATAAAGCGGGGTGTAAACACGAAGTTCAAGGCCCCGAAGTATTCCAGGAAGAATGAGACACCGATGGCCGTGATCAGCGCAGCGATACGAGGCGCGTCGCGCAATGGCTTGTACGCCACGCGTTCGATGGTGACCGCCAGGATCGCGCATACCACCATGGAGACCAGGATCACACTCAACGAACCGATCACCAGCACCAGCCCCGCCGGCAGGCCGGGGAAGACCGCCGCGGGCCAGGTGTGCAGCCCGAAGCGCGCCACGGTGTAATAACTGATAAACGCGCCGACCATGAAAACGTCACCGTGTGCGAAGTTGATCAACTTGACGATGCCGTAGACCATGGTGTAACCGAGAGCGATAAGGGCATAGACAAAGCCCAGCTGCAACCCGTTAATCACTTGTTGCAGGAACAAGACCGGGTTGTCAATCAAGGCACGGCCCAAGATGTAGACCACGGCCAGAGCCAGAAGGGCCAGAAACGCCTGACCAATCCATGCCAGCCGCACGCCCGGCCGTCGTACGGATAAGGTCGTTTGCGTGGCTAAGGATGATTTTTGCATTGGCAACTACCTTGCTTTTGGGCATGCGGGCCCAGGGTGATACCCAGACACGCCAAGGATTGCATAGACACAAGGAGGGCGACGTGGGGTCGCCCTCCTCACAAACTACGGTGGGGGTCAGGCGTTACCAGCCTGCATCAAAGCCTCAGACCTGACAGGCGTACATCAGCCAACGGCGATAGGTGCGCTGGTAAAGCTTTAGCGGATTCTTACGGATTCACGACCGAGTTGAACTTCACACCCGCTTCGGTGACGGACAGGATCGTGGCCGACTTGACCGGGTTGTGCTGCGCGTCGAAGGTAATGCGGCCAGAAACGCCGTCGAACTGGATCTTAGCCATGGCGTCCTTCACCTTGGCGGGATCGTCGCTGTTGGCTTCCTTCATGCTTTGCAGCAGGATGTGGGTGGCGTCGTATGCCAGCGCCGCCAGAGCATCCGGCACCTTGCCCTTGCCGGTGTCATCCTTGTACTTGTCAGCGAACGTCTTCTGGAAGGCCACCGCGGCCGGGGCCGTGGAGTCGGCTGCGTAGTGGTTGGTGAAGTACCCACCTGCTGCGGCCGCCAGGTCCAGATCCGAGGAATCCCAACCGTCGCCGCCCAAGAACGTAGCAGTGATACCCTTTTCCTTGGCCTGCTTGGTGGCCAGGTTGACGATGTTGTAGTAGTCGGGGAGGTAAACCACATCTGGCTTGGTGTCTGCCACCTTGGCCAGGATAGCCGAGAAGTCGGTGTCCTGAGACGTGTAGCTCTCGGTGCCGACAATGGTGCCGCCAGCCGCCGCAAACTCAGCGATAAACACCTCAGCCAGGCCCTTGACGTAGTCGTTGGCCTGATCCAGCAGCACGAAGGCGGTCTTGGCCCCCAACTCATCGAGGGCGAACTTGGCGCCCACCTTGCCCTGGAAGGGGTCAATGAAGCAGGCGCGGAAGATGTAGTCCTTGGTCTTGCCATCGGACGCCACCGTCACATCGGGGTTGGTTGAGGTGGGGCTGATCTGCAGCACGCCCTTGGCATTGGCGATCTCAGTCACGGGGATGGAAGCCTTGGAGCAGACCTCGCCGATAATGAACTTGGCCTTATCCTGGTCAATGACCTTGTTGGCTGCGTTCACCGCCGGGTCAGGGGTGCACTGGCTGTCTTCAACGATGGGCACGATCTTCTTGCCCAACACGCCACCCTTGGCATTCCATTCTTCAATGGCCAGCAGCGCGCCATCGCGGGTCATAACGCCGAAGGTGGGGACAGGGCCCGACAACGGGGCCAGGATAGCGACCTTGATCTCGCCACCGCCTGCCTGGCCACCAGCACAAGCAGACAGCAACATGGACAGGATCATGATCACGCCGAACAGTCTGAAAGCACGCATGGGGACTTCTCCTCTGTTGAGTATAGAATGACTGAACTGGGACAGAAACCGGGTTCACAGCTTGGGTGGGTCTGGTCCGGCCCACACCACCAGGATTTCGAGCTCGCTGGCGAGCTCTACAGCACACTCTTGGGAAGCTATCACCTCCTTAACCTCAGCTCCTGGCATCTTGGAGGATGCATTCACCAAATCGTTTTTGGGTCAGCCAGTAATGCAAACCCAGGTCGACGCCGCTGTCGAACGACCTGGCCGGACAAGCAACGAGGTTGTCCACGAGGATAGTACCCCTATTATGGAGCACACTGTCGGAGATTATAGCGAAACGCTTAGCAAATGTCAAGGGTTGACAGAGAGGGGCAAGCCGCCTATAATCCACCTTAGCCGCGCTACAATAAGGAGACACGCTATGCGACGTAGTATTCAAACCATGCCCGCCGTCATCATCGCCGTTCTCATCCTGCAAATCATACCGCTGCTGCTCTTCCCTGCTAAGTCATTTGCACCGACAACGCAAGAATGGTGGCTACCCGCGCTTCTCGTCCTCATGGTGCTGATTGCTGACTTTCAGTTGATCGTCCGCCGCAGCACCGCAGCTACGCCCTGGTACTTGATGTCCTTCGCTCAGGGATTTAACATCATCAGCCGCCTGATGATGTTGTGGCCCAATCTGACCGAAACGACCGAACTGGGCACAACGGCAAACTGGCCCTATGTGATCCTCACGTTCACAGCCATGATTCTCTCGACGTTGCTCTTGTGGTACACCGAGAAACCCGCTGTGCGCGTGGGGTTGTTGCGCGCATAGGCGTGCAAGGCACTCGTGTTAAGACACCAGGTTTCTGCCGGAAACCTGGTGTCCACATACTAGGCCGCGCTCACGTGCGGTTTCTCTACAGGTATCTGCTCTCCCGCGGCTGGCCTTGGGGGCAGCAGCGACTCATCAGCCTCTGTGCCCTGCATCACCAACTCCCCATGGAAGTGCGCGCCCTCATCCAGTAAGAATGACCGGACATTGATCGTGCCCCACAAGCGGCCGCCCTCCAACAACTCCACCCGGTCGGCAGTGATGGTCCCCTTGTACGCGCCGGCCACCGAGACCGTCTTAGCCTTGATGTCGGCCATCACCCGCGCGGCCTTAGTGATCAGCACGTTGCCTAGGGTCTCGATGAACCCGCCCTCCACTGTGCCGTCGATGCGCACGCTACCATCGCAGCGCAGGCGACCATCGAACGTGGTGCGCGACCCTATCGTCGCTTCGATTTGATCCGGCGCTGGCCGGGAGTCACGTTTGAATAACATCTATCTCTCACCTTTAGCTTTCAAGATCGCCTGCTGTTCTTCGTCGGTCAGCGGATATGCCGATTCCCATGCGGCCAACGGCTTGCCATAAACGCGCGTTACATCACGGCTGTGCAAGCTACTGATAACCAGGCCGTTGCCGTCCTGGTCGGCCAGGGCCGCGGTGAAGCTTTGATCACCCCCCGCGTCACGGAATGGGTTGAACCGCAGGAAGCCGACGCGCTGCAAATGGCTGCGGCTGGCTCGCTCCAAGCTGCGCGCCAGCGCGTCCGCCTCCTGGGCCTTGGCTGCCATTGCGCGCACATCGCGCACATGGGCTTCTAGCACCGCTTCCAGGTTGCCGCCGTCAGTCCCAGCGGTGAGCGCGCGATAATGGCCCTCCAACCGGCGCAATCGCCGTGCTAGCCAGACCACAAGGGCAGTCAGCCCTAGGATAAACGCCAACAGGACGCCCAGGAGCGGCCCAAGATAGGTCAATAGCCAATCGTACAGAGTCACGTCCCGTTACCCCCGCGTCTTCTCGATCAGGCTGCCGATGGATGCGCCGACATGGATGCGCCAGATGACGTCGGCCAGCAGCTTGGCTATTGACACCACTTCGATCTTCGGATGGTTGATGATCTCAGGCGGCTGCTGGATGGTATCCGAAATGATCAGCTTCTTGATCCAGGGGCTCTCCAGCCGGGCCAGCGCAGTATCGAGCAGCACACCGTGGGTGATGGCCAGATACACCTCGGGCCGGGCGCCGGCTTCGATCAGGTTGGGGATCTCATCTAACACGCTGCCGCCCGCGATCACGTCGTCAATGATGATGGGGATCTTGTCCCGGATATCGCCTACGACGTGGGACACCTGCGCCCTATCGAAGCTCTCCCGCCGCTTATGCATCACCACCAACGGCAGGCCCAGGCACTCGGCGTAGCGGCCGGCAAACTTCGCGCGGCCCACGTCGGGCGACACGATGGCGGCTTCCTCGAAACCTGGCTTGCGGAAGTAATCGGCCAACACCATCATGGCGCTGAGCGGGTCCACCGGCACGTTGAAAAAGCCCTGGGTGGCGGCAGCATGAACGTCGAAATAAACCACGCGCGCCACGCCCATCATCTCCAGCATCCGGGCGACCACCTTGGCGCTGATCGCCTCGCGGCCCTTCGCCATCCGCTCCTGGCGGCCATAGGGGAAGTAAGGAATGACCGCGGTGATCTCATGCGCGGACGCACGGCGAAACGCGTCAATGTAGAGCAACAACTCCATCAGATTGTCGTTGACGGGACGTGAACAGGGCTGGATGATGAACACATCCTGGTCCCGCACCACCTCGTCAATCATCACGTGGATTTCGCTGTCTTTGAGCCTGGTGGTAGTACATTTGCCGAGCTCCAGAGGTGGGATGTTCTGCTGATCCCGATCGAATGCCTTGGACTCCAGCTCAATGCGCGCAGGCAAACGGTCCAAAATGGTAACGACATCCTTTGCCAACGGCCAGTTAGCCGTGCCCGAGAAGATGCGCAACGGATGATGCACGCCCAAAGCCGCCTCCTTTTGCGAGAGATACGGTTGGTATGATAGCATTGAGCGGGTGATGAGGCAAAAAGAGACTGGGGGATGGGGAGACACGGGGAAGCGGAGACAAGGAAATAGGGGACAAGGGAACTTGTCCGGGGATTACCACTCTATCCACGACAGGAACCGAGGACCATGACCCACAAACTGCTCGTTGCGACGCACAACTCCGGCAAGGTGCGCGAGTATCGCGATCTGTTGGCCGGGCTGCCGTTGGAGGTGACCTACCTGGACGCAGAGAGGATCACGCAGGAGGTGGACGAGACCGGCGCGACCTTCGCGGAGAACGCGATCCTGAAGGCCACAACTTATGCTGGCCTGTCGGGCCTGTGGACCTGGGTCGACGATTCCGGGCTGGAGGTAGATGCGTTGGGCGGCGCGCCGGGTGTTTACTCATCCCGCTACGCCGGGCCCGGCGCGTCGGACGCCGACCGCTACCGCAAGCTACTGGATGCGCTGACGGGCGTGCCGTGGGACCGGCGAACGGCGCGGTTTCGCTGCACGGTCGCGCTGGCGGTTCCAGAAGGCGCTGTGCGCACGGCCGATGGCGCGTGCGAGGGGATCATCGCGTTCGGGCCGATCGGGGCCAACGGCTTCGGCTACGACCCGGTGTTCTACCTGCCGGAGCACGGGCTGACCATGGCCCAGCTTGCGCCGGAGGTCAAAAATGAGATCAGCCATCGCGGTCGTGCGGCGCAGGCTGCGGCCGCGGTGTTGGCGGAATTATTGAAACATGAAAGGAGAACCGTATGAACCAGGTCGCTTTGGTCAAGCGCGCGTTTGCCATCACGCGGCGCTATCGGGTCTTGTGGCTGTTCGGCATCCTGGTCGCGCTCACCAGCGGCGGGAGTGGCGGTGGAAGCGGCAATGGCCTCAGCTACTCTTTCCAGGATCAGGACCTCCGCCGGTGGGGCGTCACGCTCCCACCCGAACTGGCGAACCTCGACCCCGGCCGGTACATCGGCTGGATCGTCCTTTGCTGCGGCCTCCTGCTGATCCTGGGCGTGGCGGCGCTGATCGTGAGCTACGTGGCCCGCACCGCGCTCTACCGATCGGTGAATCAGATCGAAGCCACCGGCGCGCCGCCCACGTGGCGCGAGGGCTTCCGCCTGGGGTGGAGCCAGCGGACGTTCCGACTGTTCCTGCTGGAGCTCATCGTGGGCGTCGCGTTCCTGCTGGCGGCAGCGGTCGTGCTCGGCCTGGGCTTCTCGCCGCTGCTGCTCCTGCTGATCGGCAACGACGTGGCGAACGGGATCGGGATCGCCCTGACCGTGGTGCTGGTGCTGCTGGTAGTCCTGGTGCTGATCATCGCGGTCATCTTGCTGAGCGTACTCGGCCAGTTCTGGTCGCGGGAGATCGCGCTGCGCGATCGGAGCATCGGCGAGGCGCTGACTGCCGGCATTGCGCTGGTGCGCGGCCGGCTGAAGGACGTGGGGGTGATGTGGCTGCTGCTGGCCGGCATCGCCATCGGCTTCAGCATCGTGATCCTGCCCGTGGCGCTGGCGCTCGTGGTCATCGGCGGCGGACTGGGCTTCGCGGTGGGCTACGGCGTCTACGCGGCGACGAACGCCATCGCGCCCGCGGTGATCAGCGGCCTGCCTATCTTGTTGCTGCTCGTGGGCGTGCCCCTGACCTTCATCAGCGGGCTGTACGAGACGTTCAGCTCCAGCGCGTGGACGTTGGCGTATCGCGAGGTGGTGGCGTAAATAGAGCGGCATCTTTTCACGTGCCAGGCACGTCGGACGTGCCTGGCACGTGCAGAGACCGGCGGGGATAAGTCCTTAGGCAACTGGCACGGATAATGCACTGAAGAGCCGAATCTTGTTGCCCCCTGCCCTCAATTCCCGACGATCTCATCGAGTCCGGTGATGATCTGATCTAAGTCCTCGAGTGATACTTCGCCCAGCTTCTCGCCCAAGCGATCGACCGATAGCGTGCGAATCTGGCTGATTTTGACCCACGATGGCTTGGGCAGTTCGGCTGACAAGGGATAGGTCAATGGAAATCCCGCCGCCGGTGGCTGACTGGTCAGCGCCATGGCGATTACCGTGCCAGACCGTTCGTTGAAAACATCCCGGCTGATGACAAGCACCGGGCGACGGCCCGCCTGCTCTCGTCGCCGCACCGGATCGAGGTCTGCCCAGAAGATATCACCTCTCAGTATGCGGGCCATTGGGCCAACTCCTGCGCCATTCCTTCTTCCGCCAATGCCTGTTCCTCGCGCGGATCGAGTTTAGCGCACTCGCGCGCGAGGCGAGTCCGATCCGGCCGTTCGACTTTCTCTTGAATGGCGCCTTGACTTGAGACTCTCGCCGGCCCGGCGAGAAAGTGTATTACAGCCTCCGCCACCGCCGCGGGCTGCTCCAGCATCACCATATGCCCCGCGTCGGGGATAACCGTCAACTGCGAACCCGCGATCTGCTCGTGCAGGTATTGGCTGTACTTGACCGGCGTCATGCGATCCGCATCGCCGCAGAGGATGAGGGTCGGGGCCGTGATGCGGCTCACGTCGGCGCGGCGGTCGAACGCGTCGCACGCGGCAAAGTCGCCATGCAGCACCTGCGGGTCCACCTCGCGCAGCCGGCGCAGGTAGAGGCGGCGCAGGTTCGGGGCTGTGGCCTCACCGTGGGTCCAGGCGGTCAGCAGCTCGGTGGCGCCCGCGAAGTCGGCCAGGATGCCGTCCAGGATCTGCGGCGCCACCCGCAGCCGCGCGCCTGTGCCCACCAGGATCAGCCCCGCCAGGCGGTTCGGATAGCGCAGCGCGCACTCCATGGCGATCGCGCCGCCCATAGAGTGGCCGGCCAACACAAAGGGGGGCAGATCAAGCGCGTCGGCGAACGCGCACACCACCTCGGCATACGCGCCGACCTCCGTCCGCCCCGCGCCGCCCGACTTGCCGTGTCCCGGCAGATCGAGCGCGTAGACCGTCCCGCCTGGCAGCCGGCGCAGCTCGGCCGGCCAGTGCATGGCGTTGCCGCCTGCGCCGTGGATCAGCACCAACGGCGGGCCAGCAGGCCGCGGCGAGCCATGGTGAAGCTGGTAGCTGAGTTTGTCGTCTTCGATCAAGACGTTGCGCATCGTTGAACCCTCCATTCGCCTACTGCTTGCCACGCAGCGAAACCCGCCGTCAGCGCCAGCAGCGCGGCACAGAGGCGATAGAGCGCGGCGATGGGCAGGCTACCCGCCAGCCCCAACGCCAACGGTGGGCCGAGCGCGCTGCCGAAGTCGCCCAAAGTGTAGATCACACTGATCGCGCGGCCATAATAGACGCCGGGCACGCGGTCGCCGATGATGGCCGGCGCCAGGCCCTGGGCCGCGCCGGCCGCGGCCCAGGCAACGAACGCTCCGGCCAGCGCCACCAGGGCCGCGGCCTGCCCCGTGATCCAAACGCCCAGCCCTGCGACCGCCAGGACGATCGCCAACAGCGGCCAGCGCCGTCCCGCCCGATCGGATAACATGCCCGCCAGCGGCGCGCCGGCCAGGCTCACTACCGAGCGCGCCAGCGCAAACAGGCCCGTCAGCGTAGCGATGGGCAGGATCCATGCGCCAACCTGCAGCCCGGCGCCCACGAATTGTCCCAGCCACAGGATCGCGGTGGAGACCAGCACGCCCGCGAAAACCAGGCGCACGAAGAACAAGGGGAGCGCGGCCGCCAGCACCGCGCGCCATGGGAACGGCTTAGAACCCTGGGTTCTCAGAGAAACCTGGGTTGTTGCCGATGGGCGATTGACCGACCCCGCCTCCGGCAGGTAGCGCGCCCATAACAGTGCGGCCAGCAGCGTGATGGCCCCGCTGACCGCCAGGCTGGTCCGGTAGCCCCACAGGTCGGTCATCGCCGCGCCGGCCAGCGCCGTCACCCCTGCGCCCAGGAAGAACCACATCTGGTATTGGCCGGTCAGCCGGCCGCGCTGCTGTTCTCCGGCGATGTCCAGCACCAGCGCGTTGCCGCCGACCCAGATCCCCGACCAGGCCGCGCCCCACAACACGCGCGACAGTAACAGAGCCGCGAACCCCCGGCCGATCGCAAACAGCAACGTCGAGAAAGCGCCGATGGTCAGCGCGCCGATGAGGAGCGTGCGCCGCGCCAGGCGATCGTACAGCACGCCCGCGATGCCATTGAAGGCCAGGCGGACCACGCGGTTGACGCCCAGCAGCACGCCGACCATCGCCAGCGTCACACCGGCCTGGGCCGCGATCTCGGGCCGGGGCAGCACCGTATAGAGGGTGCTATCGCCCAACAGGGAAAGAGCTGTGCCGAGACCAAGGGGCAGCAAGACGCGATGTGGGGCGAGGTGATAGGATTGTCGCTGGAACCTCGGAACGCGATTAATCATCCCCGGCTACCGCAGCGAGCGCGGCCAGGACCTGATCATACGTCTCAGCTAATGACTGCGGAATCACACGGGTTTCAGAGAACACCGCCATGAAGTTGGTGTCGCCGCTCCAACGAGGTACCACGTGAAAATGCACATGATTCTGCACCCCCGCGCCGGCGACCGCGCCCACGTTAGCGCCCACGTTGAACCCATGTGGCCGCAGCGCCCGGCGCAATGCACCCATGCTCAGAGCCACCAACGCCATGATCTCGCTCAGTTCTTCAGGGGCCAGGTTTTCGAGGGTGTCAATGTGCCGATAAGGCACCGCCATCACATGACCGTTATTGTAGGGGTACTTGTTCAACACCAGGAACGCTGTCTGACCTCGATGCAACACGAGTGCGTCACGATCGTCTTCTACTTCCAACATATCGCAAAAGATACAGTCCGGTTGCTTGGCGCTGAGGATATACGCCATGCGCCAGGGGGTGAAGAGCTGCTTCACTGCATGCCTCCCATCTTTGCGCTGCAAGGTTCTCAGCAGCGAGTGTAACATCCCCGCCGCGATGCGTCAAACAAGAGATTAGCCCTGGCTGCAGCTTGACCACCTGCTCTGCGCGCTGTAAACTGGACTTCGATTCACCCAACCTGATTACGCGAGCTTGAGCATGCAACCTTTATCCGCTGAGCAAATCGTAGCTGCACTGACCCCCCGTCGTCTGGGCCGGCCAGTGAGCTACTTCCCGACCACCGGCTCCACAAACGATGTTGCGCATCAGTTGGCGCGGGACGGTGCAGGGGACGGCACCCTGGTGCTGGCGGACGCACAAACGGCGGGGCGCGGCCGTTTGGAGCGTTCCTGGTGGGCACCGCCGGGCACATGCCTGTTGTTCTCGCTGTTGCTCCGGCCCACGATCCCATTGCGTCGTGCCGGCCAGTTAACCATGACCCTTGGGTTAGGCGCAGTAGGGGGGATCGAACAAATCACCGGTGTGCGGGCGTACCTCAAGTGGCCGAACGACCTGGTGTTGCATGGCCGCAAGCTGGGCGGCATACTGGCCGAGCTGCGCGGCGAGGGCGAGCGATTGGACTACGCCATACTGGGCCTAGGGCTCAACGTCAACGTGGCGTTTGACCAGGGCGACGGGGCCGAAAACCGAGCCACTCAGCCGCCAGCAAGCCTAACCGAAACTGCCGTCAGCCTCTCGATGGTTTTGGGCCGGCCAGTTGACCGCTTGTCGTTGCTGGCAGCTATCCTGGCAGAGACCGAGGCCTGGTATGATCGGCTGCTGACCGGCGAATCGCCTCACACCGCGTGGGCTGCACGGCTCGACACCGTGGGCCAGCGCGTCACAGTAGCCCTGCCGACCAGCCAACTGACCGGCGTCACAACCGGCGTGACGCGAGAGGGCGCGTTGCTGGTGCGGGATGATAAAGGCCACGAGCACACGGTATGGGCCGGGGACGTCGCCGCGGTCCGGCCAGCGGTCCAGTGACGGTTCGGCTCGCTTGGCCCTTCCCCACCCACCATGCTATAATCCTTGCATCTGACATTCAAGGCAGGTTATGGCCTGTGCACAAACGAGCACAAAACATTTCGTCATTGATTGCTGTGCTGGTCCTGGCCGCTGCGTTGACCGCGGTCGCATCTGGGCGCGTGATCGCGCGTTCCACCTTGCAGATCTCACCGCCAGATGGGCAGTCGCCCATCTCACCCACAGCAACCTTATCCCCCGCTAGGCCTACAGCCACTTTGCCGGCGGAGCTCGCCACCCCGGCGCCGACCGGGATCATCCCGCCGGCAACAGCTATGCCAACGGCTCCGCCTGAACCTGCGCCGGGGGTTCAGGTTACGGAAGCGCCTGTCGCCCCGGCGCCCACCGCTGCAAATCCCACCGTTCCCGGCTTCCTGCCCGCGCCCACCTTGACCAATCCCGATGAACTGCGCAGCAATCCGCCGGTGGTCTACCGGCCCACCCCTGCGCCGCCCGACCCCACACCCGAACCAGCGCCGACGCCGGTGACGCTGGCAGGGCTGATCCGCGAAGGGATTGTCGCCCTCAGCTATCTCTGGCTATGCATGGGCGTGTTCCTGTTGATCGGCTTAGGCGCCGCTGCCGTCTGGCTCGCGCGGCGTAACCAGTCTCATGGCCGATGAATCCCGCGGTACCTGGCCTGGTTTTGCCCACCAGAGAGGGCTGCTGCTTGGCCTGACCTGGCTGGCGTTCGCCATACGGACGCTGGGCTTACTGCAACAGAGCCTCTGGCGCGATGAAGTCGACGCGTTGCGCTTCGCGACCGGGCCGCTGCCGGAGCTGTTGGCCATGTTCCGGGACCCCGGCCAAAACGGCCCCCTTTTCTTTCTGGCCATGCGCCCCTGGTTGGCAGCCGCGGGCCATGACGAGTTCGCCCTGCGCTTCCCGGCCGCACTGGCCGGCGCGTTGGCGGTGCCCATCGGATACATCTTGATGGCGCGGTTGACCGCCAGCCGAGCGGCCGCAGCCATCATTGCTGTCCTACTAGCCGTCGCGCCCTACCTGGTGTGGTACGGACAGGAAGCCAAGATGTACGCCGCGCTTACCGTGCTTGTGCCGGCCTCCCTTTTATTGACCCTGGCTGCGGCGCAACAGGGCAGCTGGCAGCGCTGGCTGGCGCTGTACGGCGTCACCAGCCTAGGATTTTACACGCACCTGCTGGCCGTTCTGGTCGTCCCAGTGCAGGTGCTTTGGCTGCTGCTGGCCCCGTCCGGCTCGCAGGCAGGCAAGCGTCGCCTGGCTGGGCTGGGCTACCTGGCCGCCCTGATCCTGCCCTATCTGCCGCTGGCGCGCTGGCAAGTGCACATGTGGCTTGCGCCCGGGGCCGAAAGCGGCTATCCCTTCGTGCCGTTCGGCGATATCCTGGCCGTGATGTGGAGCGCGTTCAGCTATGGCGTGACGCCGGTGCGCTCATTGCTGCTGCTGTTCCCGTTCACTGTGGCGCTGATCGCCGCGTTCGCCCTGTGGCCGCGTTGGGCGCAGGGCCGGCAAGATGACCTCACTCCTCAGTCCGCCAGGAATCAAGGCTTCAGCCGGTTTGATCCACCAGGCGAGAAACCGGCTGAAGCCTCAATTCCGGCGCCGGACGGAGAAGTGTCCGGGTCACATCCTCTCGACCCCCGCCGCGCCCTAGCCTTGTTGCTGACCTGGCTGCTCCTGCCCCCGCTGGGCATCTACGCAATCTCGCTGATCCACCCCATCTTCACCGAGCGCTATCTGATCTGGGCCATGCCGGCGTACCTGGGGTTGATCGCCCTGGGCTGCGTCGCGTTCGGCCGCATCTGGCGGCCGGCCGGCGCCGCGCTGGTGGTTGCACTGCTGGTCGTGGCCGGGATCGGCGTGGTCGCGCAGACCAATCGGCCGATCAAGTCGGATTTTCGCGCTGCGGCCGCGTACGTGCTGGCCGAACGGGCGCCTGATGACCTGCTGGTGTTCCAGATTCCTTACAACCGGTACGTTTTTAGCTATTATGCCAACGGTGGCCGGGATCCCAATAGCTTGGCCCTACCCTGGGCCGATGGCCCGTACACAAACAACGGCATGACCGAAGCCGAAGCGGCCGCCTGGCTGGCCGAGCGCATCGGCGACGCGCCGGCCGCCTGGCTCATCGCTTCGGAGATGCCGCTGTGGGACGCGCGCGGGCTGACCGAAAGCTGGTTCACCGCGCACGGCGTCGAGACTGTCCGCGCCGAGTTTGCGCGCGTCGCAATGACGCGCTATAGCTTACGGGAGCCATGAAACACAGGCCGATGGAACGGATGGAGAAGCTGCCCATGACTTCAAACACCGAAAACCAATTGACGACCCCGGACGGCATTGCTGTGGCCCTATCCACGGCTGAGCGGCGGCTGGCGCTGCTCGGCCTGGTGGACTACGAGGCGGCATGGGAAGGTCTCCTGTTTGCCACTGCGTTCGTGGCAGACGGCGCCGCCAAACGCCAACTCATCGAAACTCGCGTCCGACCACTGGCCAACGTCCTCACGTTTTTGACCCAGCGCATTGACCCGCTAGATCTGATGGCCGCGCGACATTGGTTCCGCCATGCGCAGGTGGACGCGGAGGCAACTGCCGGCAGTTGAAGCGGTCATCGTCACAGTTGGATTTGCCCGCCATGAACGATTTCCAGGCAGCATTGACCAATGAAGAAGGACAGGTCTACCGCGAACCGGAATGGATGCCCAGTCCAGCGGAGGTCGCCCGCGCGCGCGCCGAGCTCGAGCGCAAAGGGGTCGTCCGCAGCTTGAGCCGCGGGCCGGCCGGCAGACAGCTCGTGCCGGCCGGCGAGACCCCCTGGCCCTGGCTCATCGGGGCCGCGGCCTGGGTCATCCTCTGGCCTGCAGTGATCGCGCTACGGCTGGGGCAAGGCTGGGCCGCGACCTGGCTGCCCTGGTGGCTGCCCATCATCATGGCCGCGCTCCACATGCTGGCGTTGGCTGGGCCGGTGCTGCTGGCCGCGCGGGATGCCGGCCAGGCCGCCCTGCGCCAGCGCTTCGGCAAGGTGCGCACTGTAGCCCAGATGCTGGCGCTGGAACCTGACGAATTTGAGACGTGGGTGGGGATGCTGTTCATGCTCAACGGCTACCGGGTCAAAAACACTCAACACGTCGCGGACCATGGCATTGACTTGGCTATTTACGGCGGCGGGATCCGCTACGGCTTGGTGCAGTGCAAGCGCTATCGCGGCACCGTGGGCGAGCCCACCGTGCGCGACCTGTACGGGACGTTGATCCATGAGAATGCCGACTACGGCTGGCTGGCGACCAGCGGCGGCGTCTCGCGCCAGGCGCGGGAATGGGCCACCGGCAAGCCGCTGGAGCTATGGGACGGACAAACGTTGGTGGAGTTGGTGAAGAAGTACGGGTAGCGAATCAACGAATTAGCGAATCAGCGAACTAGGAGGAGCAATGCAGAGGCCACATCCTGATCGGCCGTTGGTCTTCGGCCACCGGGGCGCCAGCAAGGTCGCACCCGAGAACACGCTGCCGGCCTTCGAGGCCGCGGTCCGCCTGGGCGCCGACGGTGTCGAGTTGGACGTGCAATACAGCTCCGATGGCGGCCTGGTGATCTTCCATAACACCAATTTGGACAAGACCAGCACCGGCACGGGCCGCGTCACTGCCCATACCTTGGCCGAGCTGCGTGCGCTGGATGCCGGCAGTTGGTTCAGCCCGCAGTTCGCCGGCACGCGCATCCCCACGTTGGACGAGGTGCTGAACTTGCTCCGGGACAAACTGCTGGTTAACATCGAGCTGAAATCCTTCGACATGGCCAGCAAGAGCCTGGCGCCGGATGTAGTGCGGGCCGTGCGCGACCACAAGATGGCCGACCAGGTCGTGCTGAGCTCTTTTAACCCGTTTATCCTGCGCGCGGCCAAGCAGGCCGGGCCCGAGATAGAAACCGGCCTGCTGCTGGCGCCCGACCTGCCCGGCTGGACGCGCTGGGGCTTGATCCGCCGGCACAGCCGCGCCGGCGGCCTGCACCCTGAGCTGGTCATGGTGGACGCCGCGTACATGGCCGCTGCACGCGCATCGAAAATGCCGGTGCGCGTCTGGACTGTCAACGAAGAGGCCGACATCCGCCGGATGGTTGACCTGCGCGTTGACGCCATCATCACCGACGACCTAGCGCTGACCGTGCCACTGGCTGCGGAAACCGGTCGCTGATTTCAACAACGGAGTTGAACATGTCCGATCTACCCAACCGTTCCGCTTCCCTGGCGCCCTTCTTCACGCCGCGCGGTGTCGCGGTGATCGGGGCCAGCCGCGATCCCAGCAAACTTTCCTACGGCGTGATCCGCAACCTGCTGGATCCCCAACACGGCTACCCCGGCCCGGTCTACCCCATCAACCCCAAGGCCGACGAGATCCTGGGCGTGCGCTGCTACCCCGACATCGCGGCCGTGCCCGACCCGGTGGAGCTGGCCGTGCTGATCATCCCGGCCGCAGCCGTGCCGGCTGCGGTGGACGCGTGCGGCCGCCGCGGGGTCAAGGCTGCGGTGGTGATCTCCGGCGGCTTCCGCGAGGTGGGACCGGCCGGCGCCGCCCGCGAGCGCGAGATAGTGGCCATCGCCGAGCGTTACGGCATGCGCCTGATGGGCCCCAACGGCATCGGCGTGATTGACACCCATACGCCGCTGAATACCACCTTCGTCAAGGGGATGCCGCCCGTGGGCCATATCGCGTTCCTGTCGCAATCGGGCGCGCTGTGCGGAGGCATCATTGACTGGACCGTGGGCCGCGGTATCGGCTTCAGCCGCTTCCTCAGCGTGGGCAACGAGGCCGACGTCAACGAGACCGACGTGATCCCCTTCCTGGCCGCCGACGAGGCCAGCCGGGTGATCGCAATCTATCTGGAAGACGTCAAAGGCGGCCCCGCGTTCTTCCACGCGCTGCGCAAAGCGGCCGCGGTCAAACCGGTGCTGGCCCTGAAGACCGGTCGGACGGCTGGCGGGCAAGCCGCAACCGCCTCGCACACCGGCGCGCTGGCGGGCGTTCACGCCGCGTTCCGCGCGGCCTGCCTCCAGGCCGGCGCCATCGAAGTCGAGCGTATCGAAGGCCTCTTCAACGCGGCCCTGGCCCTGGCCTGCCAACCCTTGCCTGCGGGCAACCGGATCGCGATTGTCACCAACGCAGGCGGCCCGGCCGCGCTGGCCGCCGATGCGTTAGAGCCGGCCGGTTTGCAGCTCGCGCGCACCGGCGCGGAGGCCCAGGCCGTCCTCCGCAGCTTCCTGCCGGCCGACGCGCAGGTCGCCGGGCCGGTGGATCTGCTTGGCGGCGCGGACGAGCACGGCTATCGCCGCGCGGTGGACACCGTGCTGGCCGACCCCGGGTGCGACGGCGTCCTGGCAATCCTGGTGCCTCAGGTGCTCGTCAACCCGGTGGCTGTGGTGGAAGCCTTTGCCGCCGCAGCCCGCCGCGCGCCGGCCAAACCTGTGCTGATCTGCCTGATGGGCGAGGCCAGCCTGGACGCCGCGTTCGCGGTCGCCCGCGGCGCCGACCTCCCCGCCTACACCTTCCCGGAGGACGCGGTGGAGGCGTTCGGGGTGTTGTGGCGCCGCGCCCAGTGGCTGCGTAGGGGCGCACCCTCTGCGGTCGCCCCGGCGCAGGTGAACGCGAAGGCCGCGCCCCAACAACGCGAACAGGCGCGCCGCGCAGTGGCAGGGGCGCTGTCTGGCGCGCGAGCGGCCGGCCGGGCCGCGCTGGACGCGGCCGAGGCGCGGCCGCTGCTGGCGGCATATGGGATCACCACGCCCGGCGAGGCGCTGGCGGCCAGTCCGGACGAGGCCGCGGCCCTGGCTACCGAGGTCGGCTTCCCCGTGGCGCTGAAGCTGATCAGCCCGGACATCCTGCACAAGAGCGACATCGGCGGCGTGCTGTTGAATGTGGGGGACGCGGACGCAGCTCGGGCCGGCTTCGCCGAGATCATCGCACGGGCGAGAGTCGCGCACCCGCACGCGCACATCCGCGGGGTGCAGGTGCAGCAGATGGTGGCCGGCGGCCAGGAGGTGATCATCGGTGTGAAGCGCGATCCCACCTTCGGGCCGCTGATCATGTTCGGGCTGGGCGGCGTCTATGTCGAGGCGCTGGCTGACGTCAGCTTCCGGCTGGCGCCGCTGACCCACGCGGACGCGGAGGCGCTGATCGATGAAGTGCGCTCGGCGAAGCTGCTGGCCGGTCTGCGCGGCGCGCCGCCGGCCGACCGCCACGCGCTGGCCGATGCCATCGTGCGCATCGGCCACCTGGCGGCCGATCACCCGGAGATCGCTGAGCTGGACGTCAACCCGCTGCTGGTGCTGCCGCAGGGCCAGGGCGCGGTCGCGGTGGATGCGCGGGTCATCTTAAGCGCATAACAGTGTGGGGTTACGCCATATCCTCACACCCTCCGGTTTCTGCGGAAACCGGAGGGTGTTGTCTCATAATAACTATATACACAGATTTGACAAACTATATACAGAATGATATAAACGACTTGCCGAGAGACATGAAGTGTGGTCGTATAGGAGAGTTTGCGATGAGAAACCGATGGCTAGGGATTGGATTGGCGGTCATGCTGCTGCTGATAGTGGCAGCGCCGGCTTTTGCGCATCAACCTTTCTTCGAGGAAAACGATATCACCCCGGACGCGCCGTGGCGGATCAAGGATCCGACCATCTCAACGGCTCTGTATGCCACCCTCGAAACGCGGGATGATGTGGATTATTACACGTTCGAGGGCCGCAAGGGACAGCGGATTCTGCTGGAGATCACCATCCCACAGATCGCCGGGCAGGAGCTTTTTGCCCCCGAGCTGGCATTGACGGGGCCGGGTTTGGCGGCTGGCGCACTTCCGGCGCGTGTGGTTGTCCCGTCCGGCGCAGGCATCGAATTGGTCCCGGCCCTCACCGGGCCGGCCCAGACGTTTAACGAGCCATTCTCCCGTACCTCGTATTGGGAGCGGCAGTCGCGACGTGTCACCCTGCCCGCAGACGGACAGTACGTGGTCGCCGTGTGGCATGGCGGGAGCGAGGTCGGCCGCTACGTCTTTGTGATTGGCGATAAGGAGCGACCGGGCGGCGATCCAGCGTTCCGCAGCAAGATGCGCGATTATTGGACGCCGGTACCGCCGCCCGCCGCGCCCGCGGCGGATCAAACAAAGTCATGTGGCGGTTACTGACCGATGCTCAGCTTGCGCACCCTCCGCGACCCGGCCTTGTATCACGGGCACGGCATGAAACCGCCCTTCTTCGAAGGCTGGTACTTCAAGCTGGTGGATGCCAGCGAGACGCACCGCTATGCGATCATCCCCGGCGTCTTCATCGGGGATGGGCCAGACGCCTCGCACGCGTTTGTGCAAACGCTGGACGGGAGCACGGGCCGCACCTCCTATCACCGCTACCCGTTTGAGGCGTTCCAGGCCGCGCGGGACGCCTTCGACATCCGGGTCGGGCCGAACCGCTTCCGGGCCGACGCGATCACGCTGGACATTGACCGACCGGAAGGCCAGATGCGCGGCGATCTGCGCTTCTCCGGTCTGACGCCGTGGCCGGTCACGCTGGCCTCGCCGGGCATCATGGGCTGGTACGCGTACGTGCCGTTCATGGAGTGCTACCACGGCGTGTTGAGCTTCGATCACGGCATCGCCGGCCAACTGACTGTAGATGGCCGGCCGCTTGATTTCACCGGCGGCCGCGGCTATATTGAAAAGGATTGGGGCCAGGCGTTCCCCAAGGCGTGGATCTGGGCGCAGAGCAACCATTTTGCTGGCAGCCCAGGCACATCGCTGACCGCGTCGGTGGCGATCATCCCCTGGCTGCGGGGCGCGTTCCCCGGCTTCATCGTCGGCCTGCGACACAATGGCCAGCTCTACCGATTCGCCACCTACAGCGGCGCGACCATCGAGCGGCTGGACCTGGCCGATACGCACGTCACCTGGCACATGGCCGGCCGCGCCGGGCCAACCGGCGCGCGGCACCGCCTGGAAGTTGACGCGTGGCGGGCCGAGGGCGGGCTGCTCCACTCGCCCGAACGCAGCGCCATGCTCCAGCGCGTGCTAGAGAGCCTCACCGCCCGGCTGGATGTCCGGCTTCTGACGGTGGAAAACGGGCGCGAACGGGTCGTCTTCGCCAGCGCCGGCCAACACGCGGGGCTGGAGATCGTGGGGCCGATCGCCGAGATTCAACGCATGGCCCGTACCAGGGACAGGTAACTGATGCACATCGAGGGACACGCGCCGGGCCGCATCGCGCTGCTGGGCTCCGGCGAAACATCGTTGGCCGGCGGCCGGGTGTTCGAGAGCCTGGCGAAGGTGCTGCCGACGCCGCTGCGCGTGGCTGTGCTGGAGACGCCGGCCGGCTTCGAGCTCAACGCCGACCGGGTCGCGGGCCGCGTGGCCGACTTCCTGGCCGTGCGGCTGAGCAACTACCGGCCGCAAGTGACCGTGGTGCCGGCGCGGGCGCGCGGCACGCCGTTCAGCCCGGACCACCCGGCGCTCACTGAGCCGCTGCTGCACGCTGACCTGACGTTCATGGGGCCGGGCAGTCCGACCTACACGGTGCGACAGCTGCGCGACAGCCTGGCCTGGCAGCGGATGATCGCGCGGCACCGGATCGGCGCGACGTTGGCGTTTGCCAGCGCGGCCGTGGTCGCCATCAGCGCCTATGCCCTGCCGGTTTATGAGGTCTACAAGGCCGGGCACGACCTCCACTGGCAGCCCGGCCTCGACCTGCTCGGGCCGTATGGCCTGAAGCTGGTCTTCGTGCCGCACTGGAACAACGCGGAGGGCGGCCCGGAGCTGGACACAAGCCGCTGCTTCATGGGCTGCTCCCGCTTCGAGACACTTCTCGCCATGCTGCCCCCGGACGCAACCGTGGTCGGCATTGACGAGCACACGGCCCTGGCGGTTGACCTGGCCGATGGCACGGCCCAAGTGATGGGCGCCGGGGATGTGACGGTGCTCAACAATAGCCTCACGCGTGGGGCGGAGTCTCTCGTACAATCCGGAATCGAGGCTTTAGCCGGTCTCTTCCGCGACAGTGGCCAACCGGCTGAAGCCTCGAATCCAATACTTCAACAAACGCTTTGGCATTCGCGCACCTTCTCGGCCGGCGACCGCTTCTCCCTGGCCGAGTTCGGCCCCTTCGCCTGGCCTGCGCCCGACGCCGGCTTGCCGCCGGGCGCGTGGGCCGAGGCGCTGGCCGCGCACGTGGCGCATGAGGCAGCCCCATCCGTACCCGCGGAGGTGCTGGCGCTGACCGCCGAACGCCAGGCCGCGCGTGAGCGCCGCGATTGGGCCGCGGCCGACGCGCTGCGGGATCGGATCCAGGCGTTGGGCTGGCTGGTGCGGGATACGCCGGAGGGACCGGTGGCAGAAGCTTTGGGCCGAAAAAAGGGGTAACTTGGTCATTCTGAGCGGGTAGGCCCAAAGTTTCTCGTCACGGCATGACATCAGCGAAGAATCTGCCGCCAAGTTACGGGTGAGGTGTTTCGCTGGTCATTCGCCGTAACACACTTTAATCTGTAGACCCGCTCAACCTGACAGTCAGGTGAATTCTCATGATCTGGGACTTTCAAAACACCCTGTCCCGCCGGCTGCTCCTGTGGTCGGCGCTGAGCATCGTTGCCGGCGCGATCCTGTTGCTGGTCGGTGGTGACTTCTGGCGCGGGTTCGGTGTGCAAGCGCTAGTCTGGGGCGCGATTGATGCGGCCATTGCTTTCTTCGGCCAGCGATCCGCGGCCAGGCGCCGGGCCAGGGGACCGCACACGGCCGCGGCGCTCGCCAATGAGGCGGTCAAGCTGCGTCGACTGCTGTGGTTCAACACGGGACTGGATGTGTTGTATGTGGCCGGCGGGCTTGTTCTGTTGTATACTATGGGCGCACAAAACCCGTTCGCTGCCGGCAACGGGTGGGGCATCATCGTCCAGGGCGGCTTCCTGTTCGTTTTCGATTTGCTGCACGCGTTGGCCGTGCCCCGCCAGGAACCGGCGCTGCCCGCGCTGGACATCTTCGCCGGCCCGGAGCACGCCGCGTTTCGGCTGATCGGCAGTCAAAACGCGAACAGCGGCGCACCGGCCGCGCTGCTGGTGCACGGCTTCGGCGGCAGCCCGGCAGAGATGCGCAGCCTGGCTGAGGTGCTGCATGGCGCCGGCTGGACGGCCGAGGCGATCCTGCTGCCCGGCTTCGGCGCGGACATCGCCACGCTGACCGAGCGCCGACACGAGGAATGGCTGGCCGCAGTGGAATCGGCCGCGCAGCGATTGACCGGCGAGGGACATCGGCCGCGGCTGCTGGTCGGCTATTCCATGGGGGCCGCGCTGGCCCTGCGAGCCGCCGGGACGATCCGGCCGGCCGGCGTGATCGCACTGGCGCCGTTCTGGTGGGCGGAGCGGCCGTGGACGCGGTTGGTCGAGTTCCTGGTGCGGCCGTTCCTGCCCATCGGCTTCCGGCCGCTGCGCAAGGCCGACTTCAGCAGCCCGCAACTCCGCCAGGGCATCGGCAAGTTCATGCCCGGCCTCGACCTGGATGACCCGGCGGCGCAGGCCGCGCTGCGCGACTTCCGCATGCCGCTGGGGCTGATTGACCAGGTGCGCGGCCTCTCGCGCCGGATGCTGGCCGCGCTGTCCCAGGTGGACGCACCGGTGCTGGTGGTGCAGGGCACGCGGGACAGCGTAGTGCGCACGCCGCAGACGCGCCGGCTGCTGGGCCGGCTGCCCAACGGCACGCAGTATGTGGAAGTAGACAGCGAGCACGACCTGACCCTGGCGGAGAACCCGGCCTGGCCGCAGGTGGAGGCCGCGGTGGTAGCATTTGCGCGCGCTGTGATGGGATAGGGACGGGACGCGGACGACGCGGACAACGCAGACGACGCGGATAGAACCTTCAGCTTCCAGCCGGTCTGCGACCGGCGGCGCAGATGCATTGGGGCATTCTTATGTTTCAAGACGGGGGTCACAGACCCCCTCCAAGCAGAACTGATATCCAAAAGTCCGCGTCGTCCGCGGTATCCGCGTCGTCCGCGTTCCGATCCAAACGCACGTTACGATAAAGGTCATACGTAGTGATGCAATTCTTAAGACGAACCAGCCTGGCGCTTCGCGACATTTTCGGAGGCGCAGCCCCGCTGCTGGCGACCTGGGTGATGGCGCTTTTGGCCATGCCCATCGTGCAGTGGGCTGTCGGCCACCCCGGCCTGATCGCGGGCGTGATCCTGGGTGTGCTGCTCCAGGCGTCGCTGGCGGTGCTGTTCCTGGCGCAGGCCGCCACGTTCCGGCGCACGGTGCTCACCGTGCTGATCGTCGTCGTGATCGCCTGGGCCTCTGAGGCGTTGGGCTCCAAAACCGGCTTCCCGTTCGGCGCGTATGATTACACCGCCACCCTCCAGCCGCAACTACTGGGGGTGCCGCTGCTGATCCCGCTGGCGTGGCTGATGATGCTGCCGCCGGCCTGGGCCGTGGCGCAGCGGATCACGGGCCGGACTTCCGGCGTAGTCTTCGTGGTGGTCAGCGCCGTGGCGTTCACCGCGTGGGACCTGTTCCTCGATCCGCAGATGGTGCATTGGGGGCTGTGGGTCTGGGAGGATGGGGGCGCGTACTTCGGCATCCCGCTGGTCAACTTCGCGGGCTGGCTCCTGGTCTCCGGGCTGATCACCGCGCTGGCCCGGCCGCCCGCCCTGCCGCACAAGCCGCTGATCACCATCTACGCGCTGACCTGGATCATCGAAACGGTCGGCCAGGTGGTTTTCTGGCAGCTCTACGGCCCGGCGGCGTTCGGGTTCGTAGGGATGGGCGTGTTTGTATGGCTGGCGTGGCGGGGACGGAAGCCGGAAGCTGGAAACTAGAAGCTGGAAGCTGGATTGCATTCGCTATTCGCCATTCGTTGATTCGCTGATTCCCATGACCGCACTCATCTGGACCCTCATTGGTTTCCTGCTCGGTTCCTTGCCATTCTCGGTGTGGCTGGGCAAGTGGGTGCTGCGCACTGATATCCGGCGCTACGGCGACGGCAACCCCGGCGCCACCAACGTATTTCGCGCGGGGAACTTCGGCGCAGGGATGCTGGCGACATTCCTGGATATGCTCAAAGGGGCCGTGCCCGTGGCGCTGGCGCACTATGTCTTCCAAGTGGACGGCTGGCCGCTGGTCCCGGTGATCCTGGCGCCCGCCCTGGGCCATGCGTTCTCGCCGTTCCTGCGCTTCCGCGGCGGCAAGGCGCTGGCCAGCATCTTCGGCGCGTGGACCGCGCTCACCGTGCCGTTCGGGCCGTTCGTGATGGGGTTGAGCGTGTTCGTCCTGTACAAAGTGCAGACGGTCTCCGGCTGGGCCGCGCTGGGGGCGTGGCTCTGCATGTTGGTCTTTTTGCTGATCACGGACGCAGCCCTGCCGCTGCTGGCTGCCTGGGCCGGCACGGCCGCGCTCATCATCTGGAAGCACCGCGATGATCTGCGCCGCCGGCCGGCACTCAAGGTGGGACGCAGATCGCCCTGATGGGCCTGATTTTTGGCCGTGAATGGAAAGTGGTTCAACCGATGGTTTTCGCTGCCTTGTTCGTGACCGTTGTCCTGTTCGGCATGGTCGGGATCATGCTGAGCAACCTGGTGCTGTTCCCGCGATTGACCAGGTCCCAGCTTCCAACTTCCAGCTTCCAGCTTATCTCCATCCTCATCCCCGCCCGTAACGAGGCCGCGGTCATCGGCGACACGGTGCGGCGGATGCTGGCGCAGACGTATCCCCACTTCGAGCTGATCGTGCTGGACGACCATTCGACGGATGGCACGGCTGACCTTGCCCGGGCCGCGGCCGGGGGCGACGCGCGGCTGCGGGTGATCGCGGGTGAAACGTTGCCCGCGGGCTGGGGCGGCAAGAACTGGGCGTGCCACCAACTGGCGCAGGCCGCGCAAGGCGACTGGCTGCTGTTCACCGACGCGGACACGATCTGGGCGCCGGACGCGCTGGCCGCGCTGGCCGCTGAAGCGGAGCGGTCGCGCGCCGACCTGCTCACCGTGTGGCCCACGCAGATCACAGTGACCTGGCCCGAGCGGCTGGTGGTGCCGCTGATGGCGCTGGTGGTCATCGGTTACCTGCCGGTCTTCATGGTGCACTACACGCCGTGGTCACCCTTCGCGGCGGCCAACGGGCAATGCCTCTTCTTCCGGCGGACGGCCTACCAGGCCATTGGCGGCCACGCAGCGCTGCGTGGCGAGGTCCTGGAAGACGTCAAGTTTGCGCGGCGCATCAAGGCGGCCCGGTTGCGCCTCCGCATGGCCGACGGCAACCGCCTGGTCGCCTGCCGGATGTACAGCGATTGGCCGTCGGTGCGCGACGGCTACGCCAAGAACATCCTGTCGGGCTACGGTGGCTCCATCTTTTTTCTGTCGCTGGCGGGGGTCTTTCACTGGCTGGTGTTCCTGGGGCCGTGGGTGTGGCTGGTGGCTGGAGGCTGGCCGCTGGAAACTGGAAACTGGAAGCTGGAAGCTGGCGGCTGGCAGGTAGCCCTGCCAGGCTGGCCGGCATGGCCGGCGTTGTTGGCGGCAGCCGGCGTTGCCTTACGCGCGGTCACGGCCTGGTTCACCCGGCAGCGCGTCCGCGATGCGCTGCTGATGCCGGTCTCTGTGCTCTTGATGACCGTCGTCGCGGCAAAGTCGGCCTACTGGCAGATCCGCTACGGCGGGCCGGTGTGGAAGGGGCGGGTGGTGGGGAAAACATGAAACATATCATCATTATCGGCGCCGGGGTCGGCGGGCTGAGCGCGGCGATCCGGCTGGCGGCCGCGGGCCAACGGGTGACTGTGCTGGAGAAGAACGCATCCGTCGGCGGCAAGATGGGCGAGGTGCGGCGAGAGGGGTTCCGCTGGGACACCGGGCCATCGGTGATCACCATGCGCCCTGTCTTCGAGGCCCTGTTCCAGGCCGCGGGCCGGCGGCTGGCGGACTACCTGGCGCTGCTGCCGGTCGAGCCGCTAACCCGCTACTTTTACGGCGACGGCACCGTGCTGGATGCGACGCGCGACCTCCCGCGCATGGTCGAGCAGATTTGCCGGCTGGACGAGCGGGACGCCGAAGGTTACCTGGCCTACCTGGGTTACGTGGCTCAGCTGCACCGGGTGACTGGCCCCGCGTTCATCTACGGCGCGCCGCCGAGCTGGCGCACGGTGGCGCAGGTCGCGCCGGCCGATGCGCTGCGGCTGGAGCCGTGGCTGACCATGGACGCGGCCATCCGCCGCTACGTCCGCTCGCCGCACCTGCGTCAACTGCTGGGCCGCTTCGCCACCTATGTCGGCGGCAGCCCCTTCCGCGCGCCGGCTACGCTCAACGTCATCGCGCACGTGGAGCTGAACGAGGGCATCTGGTATCCTCGCGGGGGCATCTATGCCATCGCCGCGGCGCTGGAGCGGCTGGCGCGCGAGCTGGGGGTCGAGATCCGCACGGGCTGCCCGGTGGACCGAATCGAGGTGCAAAGCGGGGGGATTGAGGACGCGGACGAGCGCGGACGAGCGCGGATTTCGAGTCCGCTCCGCGTCCATCCGCGCTCGTCCGCGTCCGATTTGGTGGGCAGTCGCGCAACTGGCGTCATCCTGGCCGGCGGGGAGCGGATCGCGGCCGATGCGGTGCTGTCCAACGTGGACGTGGCGCACACGCTGACCAACCTACTGCCGCGGGAGGCGGTGGACCTCCGCCGCCTGCGCCGGCTGACGCGGGCCGAGCCGTCGTGCTCCGGCTTCATCCTGCTGCTGGGCGTGCGCGGCGAGTTCGGGCAGTTGGCGCAGCACAACATCTGCTTCTCGTCTGACTACCGGCGGGAGTTCGACGACATCTTCCGCCGCGGGGTCCCGCCGGATGAGCCAACCGTGTACATCGCGGTCACGTCCAAGGCCGACCCCGACCACGCGCCGCCGGGCCATGAGAACTGGTTCGTGCTGGTGAACGCGCCCGCGGCCGGGCCGGGTTTCGACTGGGAGCAGGGCAAGGCTGCCTATCGCGACCGCGTGCTGGCGACCCTGGCGCGCTTCGGGCTGGACGTGCGGGAGCGCATCGTCGTGGAAGAAGTCTTCACCCCGGCCGACCTGGCGCGGCAGACCGGAAGCTGGCGCGGCGCGCTGTACGGCGCGTCGCCCAACAACGCGCTGGGCGCGTTCCGCCGGCCGCCGGTGCGCGATCCGCGCGTGGGCGGGCTATACTTCGCAGGTGGCAGCACCCACCCCGGCGGCGGGGTGCCGATGGTGGCGCTGTCGGGCCGGCTGGCGGCGAATACGATATTGGGCGACTCGGTTCCCGGCGGTTGAAACCGCGGCAACCGCTGCAAAGTCGGCCGGCGCCGACTAGGCGCCAGTCCACGCAGGACTCGTCCTGAGCTCGTCGAAGGATGGATTTCGTAGCGGTAGCCGTGACTTCCAATCGCCAGGACGCTATTGAGGAGAGCTAATCATGAAATCAGTCATCATCATCGGCGCGGGCATGGGCGGGCTGGCTGCGGCGTTACGCCTGCGCCACATGGGCTTCAACGTCACCGTCATCGAAAAGCAGAAACGACCGGGCGGCCGGAGCAACGTGCTCCAGGAGCAGGGCTTCCGGGTGGACATCGGCCCGACGATCCTGGTCATGAAGGAGACCTTCGAGGAAACCTACCGCGCCATCGGCCAGGACATCAACCAGCGCGTCAAGTTCGTGCCGCTGGACCCCAATTACCGCATCTACTACCACGATGGCACGCACCTTGACCTGTACAACAGCATGGCGAAGCTGGCGGCCGAGTGCGAACGGTTCGAGCCGGGCGTCACCACGCGGCTGTTCCGCTTTATCGGTGAGGGCGCCAAAAAGTACGAGCTGGGCATGGACTTCGTGGCGCGCAACTTCGACCGCATCACCGACCTGGCGAACCCCACCGCCGCCGTGCGCCTGATCCAGACCGGCGCCTATCAGAACCTGTTCGCCCAGGCCGGCAAATACTTCAAGACCGACAAGCTGCGCAAGGCGTTCACCTTCCACTCCATGTTCCTGGGCCTCTCGCCCTTCGACGCGCTGGCGATGTACAGCCTGATCACCTACGCCGACCTGGTGGAGGGGATGCAGTTCCCTATGGGCGGCATCTACAGCATCGTGGAGGACATGGTGGCGCTGGCCGACGAGATGGGCGTGACCCTGCGCACCGGCACGTCAGTCGAGGAGATCATCATCATGAAGGGCAAGGCCTCCGGCGTGCGGCTGGCCGGCGGTGAGGTCGTCAACGCCGACATCGTGGTCTCCAACGCCGACCTGGTCTACACCTACAAACAACTGGTGCCCGCGCAGCACCGCAAGGTCTACACCGATGCGAAGCTCGACCGGATGGAATACGCCTGCTCCGGCTACCTGCTCTACCTGGGCGTGGACAAGGTCTACCCACACATGCGGCACCAGGCGCTCTACTTCTCGGAGGATTACCGGGCCAACCTGGACGCCATCTTCCGCACCAGGACGCTGCCCGCCGATCCGTCCTTCCACCTGAACAACCCCACCATCACCGACCCCAGCCTGGCGCCGCCGGGCCACAGCGTGCTCTACCTGCTGGCGCCCATGCCCAACCTGCAAGGGAGCGTGAATTGGGACCAGGCCGCGCCGGTCGTGCGGGAGCGACTTTTGCAAGGGCTGGAGAAGCTGGTTGACCCGGAGATTCGCCAGCACATCGTCTGGGAGCGCCAGTACCGGCCGGACGACTGGCTGCGCGACATCAACGCGCCCTACGGGGTGGCGTTCGGCTCGCTTTCCCACGGCTTCTTCCAGTCGTCCTACTTCCGGCCGCACAACATTGCGCGCGACATCCCCGGCCTCTACTTTGTCGGCCAGGGCACCTATCCGGGGATCGGGATGCCGATGGTGATGCTGTCGGCCCGGCTGCTGGCGGAGCGCTTGTCGAAGGAAAGGGGGATATGAATCAACCCATCGCCACCCCCGAAGACTACGCCGAGTGCCGGCGGATCATGTTCGGGGCCAGCAAGAACTACTCGTTTGCCAGCCGGCTGCTGCCCCGCCGTGTGCTCCGCCACGTGGAGGCGCTCTACGCGCTGCTGCGCGTCGGCGATGACCGGGTGGACGTGTCGCACCAGGGCTTCGCCTCGCGCGCCGCGGCCATTGCGGACTGGGAGCGCTCCTACTGGCAGGCGTTCGCGGCCGGCCGCAGCGATCATCCCGTGCTGCGCGCCTACCTGGACACCGCGCTAACCTGCGGCATCCCGGCCGAGGTGATGACTCCCTACTTCCGCGCCATGCGGGAGGACCTGACCATCACCCGCTTCCCGACCTTCGCCGACCTGTACCATTACATGGAGGGCAGCGCCATCGTCGTCGGCCGGGCCATGACCTACATCCTGGGCGTGCGGCCACCCCACACGATCGAGGAGACGCTGCCCCACGCGGACAGCCTCTCGGTAGCCATGCAACTCAGCAACTTCTGGCGGGACATCGGCCAGGATTGGCGCATCGGCCGGGTGTACATTCCCCAGCAGGACCTGGCCCGCTTCGCAGTGACTGAGGCAGACCTGGCCGCTGGCCGCGTGACGCCGGCATTCAGCGCGCTGCTGGAATTCGAGATGGAGCGGGCCGAGGGGTACTATCAGCACGCGGCAGTTGGCGTGCGCAACCTGAAGACAGGCCGCTGGGGCGTCATGGCCGGGCTGGAGGTCTACCGCGGCATCCACAATGCGATCCGCCGCAACGGCTACGACGTCTTCACCCGCCGCGCCACGACGACCCGGTGGCAAAAGATGGGTCTGGCGCTGCGGGCGCAGGGGCGGTTGTACGGCAGATAATAAAGATGACCATCCTGCGGACGGTCATCTTACGCTTGAGCTAGGCTACACTTACGCCAGCTCAAACCGGTCCAGGTTCATGACCTTGTCCCACGCCGCCACGAAGTCGTACACGAACTTCTCCCGCGCGTCTTCCTGGGCGTAGACTTCCGCCAGGGCCCGGAGCTGGGAGTTTGAGCCGAAGACGAGGTCCACGCGGGAGCCGGTCCACTTGAGCTCCCCCGTCTTGCGATCCCGTCCCTCGAACATGTCGGCGTCTGCCGTGGTCGGCTTCCACGCGGTGCCCATGTCCAGCAGGTTCACAAAGAAGTCGTTGGTGAGCGCGCCGGGCCGCTTGGTGAAGACGCCGTGCTGAGACCCGCCGAAGTTGGCGTTCAAGGCGCGCAGACCGCCGATGAGCACCGTCATCTCCGGCGCGGTCAGGGTCAGCAGTTGCGCCCGATCCACCAGCAGTTCCTCGGCCGTCACCGAGAACTTCGCCTTCTGATAGTTGCGGAACCCGTCCGCGGACGGCTCGAGCACGGCGAAGGAGATCACATCGGTCTGCTCGGGCGACGCATCGGTGCGGCCCGGCGTGAAGGGGACGGTTACATCGAAACCGGCGTTCTTCGCCGCCTGCTCGACAGCCGCGCAGCCGCCCAGGACGATCAGGTCGGCCAGGGACACCCGCTTGCCGCCGATCTGCGCGTTGTTGAACGCGCCCTGGATGCCATCGAGGACGCCAAGCACCTTCGCCAGTTGCTCAGGCTGATTGACTTCCCAGTCCTTCTGCGGCGCGAGGCGGATGCGCGCGCCGTTCGCCCCGCCGCGCTTATCGGAGCCGCGGAAGGTCGAGGCTGACGCCCAAGCGGTCGCGACCAGTTCGGAGACCGACAGCCCCGAGGCGAGGATCTTGGCCTTGAGATCGGCGATGTCGGCCGCATCAACCAGCGCATGGTCAACGGCGGGCACCGGATCCTGCCAAATCAGCTCTTCCGCCGGGACCTCGGGGCCGAGATAGCGCGAGCGGGGGCCCATGTCGCGGTGAGTCAGCTTGAACCACGCGCGGGCGAAGGCATCGGCGAACTCCTCAGGGTTCTTGTGGAAGCGCCGCGAGATCGGGCCGTAGATGGGATCCATGCGCATTGCCATATCGGCGGTGGTCATGATGGTCGGCACGCGCTTCGACGGATCATGCGCGGCCGGCGCAAGGTCTTTTTCGGCCACGTTCACCGGGACCCACTGCCAGGCACCGGCCGGGCTCTTCACCAGGTCCCAGTCATAGCCGAACAGCATATCGAAATAGCCCATGTCCCACTGGGTCGGGTTCGGCGTCCACGCGCCTTCGATGCCGCTGGTGATGGTGTCATCGCCCTTGCCGCTGCCGAAGCTGCTCTTCCAGCCGAGGCCCATTTCCTCGATGGGCGCGCCTTCCGGCTCAGGCCCCACGTGTGACGCCGGGCCGGCACCATGGGTCTTACCGAAAGTGTGGCCGCCGGCGACCAGCGCGACCGTCTCCTCGTCGTTCATCGCCATGCGCGCGAAGGTTTCGCGGATGTCGCGGCCAGAAGCGAGCACGCTCGGTTGGCCGTTCGGCCCTTCGGGGTTCACGTAGATCAGGCCCATCTGCACTGCAGCCAGCGGATTCTCGAGATCGCGGTCACCGCTGTAACGCTTGTCGCCCAGCCACTCGCCCTCAGCCCCCCAATAGATGTCCTCTTCCGGCTCCCAGATATCCTCGCGGCCGCCGCCGAAGCCGAAGGTCTTGAAGCCCATGGACTCCAACGCGACGTTGCCGGCGAGGATCATCAGATCGGCCCAGGAGATCTTGTTGCCATACTTCTGCTTGATCGGCCAGAGCAGCCGGCGGGCCTTGTCGAGGTTCGCGTTGTCGGGCCAGCTGTTGAGGGGGGCGAAGCGTTGGCTACCGGACCCCGCGCCGCCGCGGCCGTCGCCGATGCGATAGGTGCCCGCGCTGTGCCACGCCATGCGGATGAAGAGCCCGCCGTAGTGACCGTAGTCGGCCGGCCACCAGTCCTGCGAGTCGGTCATCAACGCGTAGAGGTCCTGCTTGATGGCTGCCAGGTCAAGCTTCTTGAATTCCTCAGCGTAGTTGAACTCCTCGCCCATAGGGTTGGACAAGGCGGAGTGCTGGTGGAGAATCCTGAGGTCCAACTGGTTCGGCCACCAGTCCCGGTTCGATGTGCCTCTGCCGGTCATGGGTTGGTGCGTCTTGCCCGTCACCGGGCACTTGCTGTCTTCGCTCATGTTTTCTGCTCCTTTCAAGATGTGGATTCTTGCCGCATCAAAGACCCCGGTTCTCAGAGAGCCTGGGTTTCCTGGTCATGATCATTGACACTCCGGGCACAGGCCGATAAACATCAACTCAGCTTTCTGGGCCTGAAAACCTGTGTCTCGGGTTACCTCTTCCAAGGCGCGCGCAACGCCAGGGAAACAATAGTCCAACACTTTGCCGCAGTTGCGGCAAACCAGGTGGTCGTGCCGCGCCAGGTTGCGATCATACAACGTTGCGCCGCTGCCCAGATGAACTGCCTGGATGTGGCCCGTCTGGCAAAGATGTGCGACCGCGTTGTACACGGTAGCGTAAGCGATGCCCGGCAGCAAGTTGCGCACGCGATCATATATCTCCTGGGCGGTCAGGTGCTTCTCCGCTTCCTGGATCACTTCCAACACCGCGGCGCGCTGGCGGGTTAACTGCAATGGAACCGACATCGTTGTTCTTTCAGTATAGTTACCGAACAAAATAGACCCATACTTAGAATTATTCTAAATATGAATCTATTATACCTACAGGCCTATGTTTGTCAAATTCGAGCGCGTTCGTACGCGATCAGTCTGCCTTCCGCAGCGCCAACATCACACCGGCCACCACGCCCACACCGGCGGCCAGCCGCAGCGCCAGCACGATCCCCTCCGCATCGCGCGCCAGCACGCCGGCCAGGATCGGCCCGGCAAACAGGGCGATGTTCACGGCTACGTTATAAACCGCCATGTAGTTGGTGCGATCTTCGGTCGGTGTGACAGAGACCAGGTTATCGAACAGGGTCACGGTGATGGCGGCGTTGAACAGGCCGGCCAGCGCGGCCCACGGGACCAGCCACCAGGCCGAGGGGGTCAGCGAGGTCAACACCGGGTAGAGGATGTAGCCGAGCACGCCGACTGCCAGGACGCTGACCCGGCCAAGCATGCCCACCAGACGGCGGATCAACAGGGAGCCGATCACCAGCGTGCCTGAGGCCACGGTCATGATCATGCTGACCTGCGCATCGCTGGCGTCCAGGTTGCGCACCCAGTACAGGGGCAGCAGCGGTGCGATCATACCCAAGGCCAATTGAAGCACCCCGACTGCGCCCAGGAACCGACCAAAGCGCGGGTAGCGCAGCATCCGGCCGATGTCACGCCAAAGAGTCTGCTGCTGACCCTGAACCGCGGGCGGATCGGCCACGTGAATGCGCCGCACATAGAACCAACTGATCATAGCGCCCGCGAAACCGATCAGGAAGAGGATCTGATAGTTGAGTGGGAACGGGAGAAGCCGCAAGAACTGGCCGCCCAACAATGTGGTGATGGTGTTCGCCAGCCCGAAGCCGGCGATACGCCAGCCCACCACCTGGGTCATCCGGTCGGCCGGCACCGCGTCGGCCAGCATGGACAGAAAGGCGACGTTGCTGATGCTGGAAGCAAACGCGCCCAGCACCCAGACCAGCGCGGTGATCTCGGCGCTGGCCCGAAGGAACACGAACGGTATGAGCGCGATCGCCAAGAAGGTCAACCGCCAGGCAAACCCACTGCCGATCACCCAGGCCATACGCCGGCCCGTGCGGGTGATCAGCCGAGCCGCGGGCATCTGCCACAAGATGCCGACCAGCGCTGGGCCGTAGGTAATCGCGCCCACCAGCAGGCTCGATGCGCCCAGGCGGACGATGTAGACCTGCAGAAACGCGACCAGCGCGCCCCATAGCACGCCGAACCAGGTGATCTCCCACACCAGGTAACGGATGTTGGCTTCGACCTGAGCCAGGACTGGCGGCGCGTCGGGTCTACACATCACGCTCCACCAGCTCCACCAACACGCCGTGCGCGCCTTTGGGATGGATGAAGGCGATCTTGCCATAGGCGCCCTGTTTGGGAGTCTCGTCAATGAGTTGGCTGCCCTTTGCTTTGAGCTCGGCCAGGGTGGCTTCAATGTCGTCCACTTCCAAACAGATATGGTGCAGCCCCTCCCCACGCTTGGCCAGGTATTTGCCGATGCCCGAACCCGTGCTGAGCGGCTCCAGCAACTCAATCTCGGAGTCGCCGCTGGGCAGGAAAGCCATCTTGACATCCTGCTCCGGCATCTCCCGCACGTCGGACACGGTCATGCCCAACGCGTCGCGGTAAACCGCCAGCGCCCGGTCGAGGTTTTCAACAACGATGGCGATGTGGTCTATTTTTTTGATGGTCATGGTGTTCCCCCTATTTGAAAGCTGGAAGCTAGAAGCTGGCGACGAACTCCGCCGTCTAGCTTCCAGTATCCAGTTTCCCGCTTCTAGTCCGGCCTCACGTACCACTGCTCCCGCTCGGCGTCGAAGTCGGCGATCTTACTGATGTCCAGCTTGATGTATTTGCCGCTGGCCTCGGCCGCCGCCGTGCCGTCGGGCAGGGTGAGCTCGCCGGCGCCCTCAAAAAGACGGCTGGTCTCCCGCGTGATCCGGCCCACGGCGGTCAGTTCCACATCCAGGGACGCGGGCCGGCGGAAACGCACGTTGATCTCGCCCGTCACACCCCAGATCGCCTCGCCGTAGCGGATCATGATCGCGCGGCCGATGACCTCGTCCAGCACGGCCGTGATCACGCCGCCGTGCATGCGGCCGGGGTAGCCCTGGTGCTGCTCCCGCGCCGTGAAACGCGCCAGCAGCGAGCCATCTTCTTGCTCGTAAAAGCGCACATGGACGCCCGCAGGGTTGCTTTCGCCGCAGACGAAGCACATGCGGGAGGTGGGTTGTTTTTTCATGCGGTCAACAATCCTGAAAGTTCTAACGGATGTTCTCCCCAGTCGCCGTTCGAGTCGCGCGACTTGTCATTTTCATGGAAAGCGCGTAAAATGCCGATTGAGGCGACCCATGAGTGCGACTACCGATGTTGGTCAGCGTCCTTACTTTTTTTGGGACTATGATATCACGGACGATGAAATCCGCGCCATTCTACGCGCGGGCGAGCCGTTTGATAAGGCCTGGGTCATCAGCCGCATCCTGGAACACGCCCATTGGGACGATATCTGGCGCTACTTAACGGCGACTGACATCCGCAGCAATTTCGACAATCTGAGCTTCCGCCGGTCCCAGGATCGTGAGCTGTGGGCGTATGCGTTGGATAGGTGGGCAAAGCATGGCTAACCAGCCTCCTTCTCATCTGGTTTCCCCCTGGCTCACAGCGCTCCAGGCAAGCGTTCTCGAACGTTTCTTCGCCACTGAGGTAGGCCAACAATTCTACCTGACCGGCGGAACGGCATTAGCCGCGTTCCACTTGCACCACCGCATGAGCATAGACCTTGATTTATTCACCCTCGATGATCTGGCCTTGCGCGAGGCTGACCTGTTGCTCCCTCAACTGGCTGCAGATGCAGGTTGCCGGCTTGGGTCAACTCGCCGCACCGAGCACTATCGAGAGGTCTTCCTTGAGCCACCGGCTGCCGATCCACTGAAGATAGACCTGGTGCGCGACTTCGGCCCCCAGTACGGTGAACATCTCAAAGTCAACCAGGTTATCGTGGACAGCATCGAGAACATCGGCGCCAACAAAGTCACAGCGATTCTAGGACGAACGGAGCCGAAAGATTTTGTGGACTTGTACTTCATCCTTCGCGCCGGATATGACTTCGACGACCTGTTGGCAAAAGCACAGACCAAAGACCTAGGGCTGCACCCATTCTATCTGGCTGGATCACTCCGCCAGGTGCGTAACTTTCGGCGGTTGCCGGTGACTACGCCATCACTGACCCCCAGCGAACTTCAGCAGTTCATCCTGGCGTTGGCAGACCGGTTGCTCGACCAGGTAGCGCCGCGGTAAACGCTCCGGCAATCTTGCCCTGCCCCCTCTTACATATCGGTCGGCCTTTACGGCCGGTATTCTCCAAATACAGCGCGCAGCGTATTGCAGATCTCGCCCAGCGTCGCGTACGCCTCCACCGCCTCTATGAACAGCGGCATGAGGGGCGCACCGGAATCTTGCGCGGCGGCCCGGATGCGGGCCTGGGCCGCGGCAGCCGCGGCGGCGTCCCGCCTGGCCCGCACCGCCTGCAACCGGGCGATCTGCTCGGCCTGGACCGCTTCGTCAATCTTGAGCAGGTCGGCCGGTAGTTGCTCTTGCGCCCGCTGGAAGCGGTTGACGCCCACCACCACCTGCTCGCCGCTCTCGACTGCGCACAACGCGGCGTAGGCGGCGTCCTGGATCTCCTGCTGGACAAAGCCGGCCTCGATGGCGCGCCGCGCGCCGCCCAGCGCATCGATCTTCTCGATGTAAGCCTGCGCCTGCCGCTCGATCTCGTCGGTCAGGTGCTCGATGGCGTAGGAGCCGGCCAGCGGGTCCACGGTGTCGGCCACGCCCGACTCGTGGGCGATGATCTGCTGGGTGCGCAGCGCGACCTCGACCGCGGCCTCGGAGGGCAGCGCCAGCGCCTCGTCACGCGAGTTGGTGTGCAGGCTTTGGGTGCCGCCCAGCACCGCGGCCAGCGCCTGCAGGGTGACGCGCACCACGTTGTTCTCCGGCTGCTGCGCGGTCAGGGTTGAGCCCGCGGTCTGGGTGTGGAAGCGGAGCTGCCAGCTCTTGGGATCCTTGGCGCCAAAGCGCTCCCGCATGATGGCCGCCCACAGCCGCCGCGCGGCGCGGAACTTAGCGATCTCCTCCAGGAAGTTGTTGTGCGCATTGAAAAAGAACGCCAGCTGCGGCCCGAAATCGTCCACGGCCAGGCCGGCCTCGATAGCAGCCTTCACGTACTCGATGCCATCGGCCAGGGTGAACGCGACCTCTTGGGCCGCGGTGCTGCCGGCCTCGCGGATGTGGTAGCCGGAGATGCTGATGGTGTTCCAGTTGGGCACTTCGGCCGCGCAGTAACGGAACAGGTCGGTGATCAGCCGCATGGAGGGCGCGGGCGGGAAGATGTAGGTGCCGCGGGCGATGTATTCCTTCAGGATATCGTTCTGCACCGTGCCGCGCAGGACTTTGGGATCCACCCCCTGCTTCTTTGCCACCGCGATGACCATCGCCAGCAGGATCGCGGCCGGCGCGTTGATGGTCATGCTGATACTAACCTTGTCCAGCGGAATGCCGTCCAGCAGCGTCTCCATGTCGGCCAGCGACGAGACTGCCACACCCACCTTGCCCACCTCACCCAGGCAGATGGGATCGTCCGCGTCGTAGCCGATCTGCGTGGGCAGGTCAAAGGCAACGCTGAGGCCGGTCTGCCCCTGGGCCAGCAGGTACTTGTAGCGCTGGTTGCTCTCGGCCGCGGTGCCGAAGCCCGCGTACTGGCGCATGGTCCAGAAGCGGCCGCGATACATCGTCGGCTGCACCCCGCGAGTGAAGGGGTACTCGCCGGGGAAACCCAATTTGTCCAGATATTCCGCGGCAACTGGCGGACATTCTTCCGCGGCCGCATCCGGCGTGTACAGGCGCTCGACCGGGATGCCGGAACTGGTCTCAAACTCGGCTCGGCGCTCCGGCGCGCGGGCCAGGGTTTTGGCGACGGCTTTGTTTTCCCAGGCAGCTTTGCGCTCAGCTAAGTGGCTCATGGTTGCTCCGCATGGCTTCTTGTTATTAGCCGGTCTGTGACCGGCGTGGTTAGCACATCTGGCCCACTTGTTGGGTCAAGACGGGGGTCGCAGACCCCCTGGAAGCGGGAAGCTAGTGACATTGTACTTCTGCTCGAACAACTCCGGCTCATACGGCATCCGCCGGTTGGGGCAGGCTTCCCGCGGGCAGAGCTGGCAACTGGCGAAGCTCGCTTCCGCGGGAAACAGGATACCCGAGACCGACTTGGCCGGCAACATCAACAGGCTGGGGGTCAGCTCGACGCCGATGGCGCCGCGGACGTCGCCCAGAAAGCTGAACAGGACCCGCTGTTGGCTGAGGGGCCAATCGGCCAGGGAGCCGGGATTCATCGCGGCCGTCTGGCCCAGGCCATAAGTCTCGGAGAGACGTTGGATGAAACCCAGGGTCGCGCTGTGTAACACGGCCTCGTTGATGCTATCGGCATAATACTGCGACAGCATATCACCCTGCGCCTGCACCCAGGCATCCAACTCCCGGCCGCTGGTGCACACATAGGCAAAGGCACGGTGCAGCCCGTCCAGGTTCACCCGCAGGATGCGACTGGTGAAAGTGTGCCCGGCGGCAACAACCGTGTTATCGCTCTTTTCCTCGATGAAGGCCAACCGATAGACCGCCTTGGGCCGGGCCAAAGCCTGGGCCCCCGCAATCAGTTTAAGCACCTCAGCCTCGCGGCTGGAGCCAGGGCGCACGCGCATGGCCTGCAAGATATCAGACACGGTCAGTGAGAAAGGAAGGGGATCGAGGATGATAGAGTCCATCTTTGCTCCGATACGGTGAATGACCGGCGCTTTGGCTGCGCCGGTCAATTTCGACAGAGTATCAGATCCTCCGCGCCACGTCCATGACGAAGGTCATTATCATCCTGAGCGGAACATTCTAATCTGGCGCCGTCCGAAACACGAAATCCCACACCGGTGAACTGACGCCGAACAACGCGTTGGGATGCTTGAAGTGATGCTTCATATGGTAGCGCTTGAGATACTTCAGGTAGCCCGACCGCATCGGGAAGTGGTGCGTGGCATAATGGGTCATGTCGTATAACAGATAACCGAAGATGAAGCCGGCGAACAGCGGCGCCACCCACTGCGGCCCACCCAATCCCACGGCCACCACCAGGTAGAACAACCCGTAGAACAGAAACGCTAACGGGATCGAGAGCACCGGCGGCATCACCAGCCGGGTTTTGAGCTGCGGCTGGGCGTGGTGCACGCCGTGGAACAAGAAGAAGATCTTCTCCTGCCGTTCGGTCTTGGGCTCGTAGTGGAACAGGAACCGATGCAGCATGTACTCGGCAAAAGTCCAAATCACGATGCCCAGCAGGAATCCGGTCGGGATGTGCCCCCACCCTGCGCCGGGTGCGAGGCTTGCGGCGGCTCGATACAGAAAGAAAGCCGTCACCGGGACCCAGATCACCAGCACCGTGACGGGACTGATATGGGTGAAGAATTCCATGAAGTCCGACTTAAACAGCCGGATGGGGACGTCGCTATGATTGATCGGAACGGAATGCGCACTGTGAGCCATAAAGCCTCCCTGATAAGATAAATGGCAATACCGCAATAGTCGCTATGTGACCCTGAATGGAACACACCCAGGTCATTTCACCGCCAGCATTACCTGGCCCAATGCCACCTGATCACCGGGCTTGACGCGCACCTCATGGACGATGCCACCGCGCGGGGCGCGGAGCTCATTCTCCATCTTCATCGCCTCCAGAATGACCAGGGTATCGCCTTCGCTGACCTCCTCCCCCGACGCGACCGGCACTTTGACCACCAGGCCCGGGATGGGCGCCTTGATCAGCAGTTCGCCCTCAGGCGCGCGCAAGCTGCGATCCACCAGCGCCAGCCGGCGCGACCGCTCGTCCTGCACCTTGACCTGATAGCGTAGACCGGAGACCATGACGTCGTACAGGCTACGCTTGTCGCCAACCTGGTCGAGCAACACCTCGTAGGACGCGCCGTTCAGCAGCAACGAGTAAAGGCCCTGGATCCCCACCTGCTTCATATCGGCCGCCAACTCGGCGCCGTCAACGGTGACACGGCCGTGGTGGTCGATATCAATCTCGAAAGTCTGATCGTTAACCGTTGCAAAATACTTCATGCCACCCTGTCCCGCGCCGCTTCAGCGCCCGATCCCGCGGGCCGGACGACCGGCCAGCTTCCAGGGCGAGATCTGCTCACCGTTCTCGCCGCATCCTGAGCCCAAAACAACCGCCTGCTGCCCCTTCTCGTGTTCGACCAACGCGGCTGCGATGGCCGCCACCTGTGCCAGGTCTCGGCTGGGCGCGGCCGCCAGGCGGAAGCCATCCGGCCCATCCACGAAGCCGGTGTCAAACTGGCCCCACTGGAACCGCGTGCTGTCCATCACCTGTTGATGGAACGGGATCGTGGTGTGCAGGCCGCCGACCCGGTATTCGGCCAGCGCGCGGCGCATGCGCAGGATCGCCTCCGGCCGGGTTTCACCCCAGACCACCAGCTTCGCAAGCAAAGGGTCATAATACAAACTAACCTCCCAGCCTGCGTAAATGCCGCTCTCCAGGCGCACGCCGGGGCCGGTCGGTTCCAAGAGATTGGTGACGCGGCCGGTCTGGGGCAGGAAGTTGTTGTACGGGTCTTCTGCGCTGATGCGGCATTCGATGGCGTGGCCTTTGAAAGTGACCTCATCCTGGATCCAGCGCAACCTGCGGCCCGACGCAATGGCGAACTGCTCCTTCACGATGTCAATCCCCGTGACCAGTTCGGTGACCGGGTGCTCGACCTGAAGTCGGGTGTTCATCTCCAGGAAGTAGAAGTCGCCTGCGCGGTCCAGCAAGAATTCGACCGTGCCGGCGTTGCTGTAACCCACCGCCTGGGCTGCACGCACGGCAATCGCGCCCATCTGGGCTCGCAGCTCGGGGGTGACAGCCACCGAGGGCGCCTCCTCGATGAGCTTCTGATGCCGGCGCTGGATGGAGCATTCTCGCTCGCCCAAGTGGATGCAGTTGCCGAAGCTGTCGGCCAGCACCTGGATCTCCACGTGCCGCGCCCGGGCGATCAACTTCTCCAGGTAAATGTTGTCGTCGCCGAACGCGGCCGTGGCCTCGCGCCGTGCAGCCGCCAGGGCGCGAGGCAGCTCGTCCGGGTCGGAGACGACGCGCATCCCCTTGCCGCCGCCGCCGGCCGACGCCTTCACCACCACCGGATAACCGATCTCGCTGGCGGCGCGGACCGCGTCTGCGTCCGACAGGCCGGCGCACGCGTCGCACCCCGCGGCCGAATCGCTGCCCGGGACCACCGGCACGCCGGCTGCGATCATGGCCCGCCGCGCCATCACTTTGTCGCCCATGGCATAAATGGCGCTGGGTGATGGCCCCACCCAGGCGATCCCGGCATCCAGCACGGCCTGGGCAAATTCCTCATTCTCTGACAGAAACCCGTAGCCGGGATGGATCGCCTCCGCGCCGGAGCGCCGGGCGACCTCGAGGATGGCCGGGATGTTCAGATAGCTTTCGCGCGCGGGCGGTGGGCCGATCCGGTGCGCCTCGTCGGCATAACGCACATGCAGCGCGGACCGGTCGGCATCCGAATACACCGCCACCGTGCGCACTCCACGCTCCTGGCAGGCCCGGATGACACGGATGGCAATCTCGCCGCGGTTAGCGATCAGGACTTTGTTGAACATTAGCGCTCCGGTTTTGATGTGTGGGGGTATGGGAGTGCTCCCACATTCCCATACCCCCACACTCACACAATCGCACAATCACAGCGGTATATTGCCATGCTTCTTCGGCGGATTCGCGTCCCGCTTGTTCTGCAACATCTCCAGCGCGTTGATCAGGCGGGGGCGGGTTTCGTGGGGCTCAATGACCGCGTCCACGTAGCCCCGCGAAGCTGCGATGTAAGGATTGGCGAACTTCTCGCGATATTCGGCCACTAGCCGAGCGCGGGCCTCGTCAGGGCTTGCGGCCGCAGCGATCTCCCGCTTGAACACGATATTCACCGCGCCGTCCGGCCCCATCACCGCGATCTCGGCCGAGGGCCACGCCAGGTTGATGTCCCCGCGCAAGTGCTTGGAGCTCATCACGTCGTACGCGCCGCCATAGGCCTTGCGGGTGATCACCGTCAGCTTGGGCACGGTCGCCTCGGCGTAAGCATAGAGCAGCTTGGCGCCATGGCGGATGATGCCGCCGTGCTCCTGGGCCGTGCCGGGCAGGAACCCGGGCACATCCACCAGGGTGACGATGGGAATGTTAAACGCGTCGCAGAACCGAACGAACCGCGCGGCCTTGACGCTGGCGTTGATGTCCAACACGCCGGCCAACACCGCGGGCTGATTGGCCACGATGCCCACGCTGCGGCCGTCCAGCCGAGCGTAGCCGATCAGGATGTTGCCGGCGAAGTGCTGCATAATCTCGAAGAACTCACCGTCGTCCACGATCCGGGTGATCACGTCCCGCATATCGTAGGGGCGGTTCGGCTCCTCAGGGATCAACGTATCCAGCGCCTCATCGGTGCGCAGCGGATCATCCTCCCCGCGGGCCAGGGGCGGGTCGGCCAGGTTGTTGCTGGGGATGTAGCTGAACAGCTTCTGGGCCAGGAACACCGCGTCCTCCTCCCCATCGGCCGCGAAGTGCGCCACGCCGCTCATGGATGCATGGGTTAACGCGCCGCCCAACGCCTCGTGCGTCACCTGCTCATGGGTCACGGTTTTCACCACGTCCGGGCCGGTGACGAACATGTTGCTGGTCTCCTTCACCATGATGATGAAATCGGTAATGGCCGGCGAGTAGACCGCGCCGCCAGCGCACGGCCCCATGATGATGCTGATCTGCGGGATCACGCCGGAAGCCAGGGTGTTGCGCAGGAAGATATCGGCATAGCCGCCTAGGCTGACCACCCCCTCTTGGATGCGCGCGCCGCCCGAATCGTTCAGGCCAATCACCGGCGCGCCGTTCTTCATGGCGAGATCCATGACCTTGCAGATCTTGGCCGCGTGGGCTTCGGACAGCGAACCGCCGAACACGGTGAAATCCTGGGAGAAGACATACACCAGGCGCCGGTCAATCGTGCCATATCCCGTCACGACGCCGTCCCCAAGAAAACGCTGATCGGCGGCATAACTGCCATCGCGGGCAGTCACGAACCGATCAAGCTCTACGAAGCTGCCTTTGTCCAGCAACAACTCGACCCGTTCGCGCGCGGTCAGCTTACCCTTAGCGTGCTGCTGCTTGATGCGCGCCACGCCGCCGCCCAGGGCCGACAGGTATTTCATCTCACGTAAACGGTTGATCTTGTCTTGATGAGACATGAATGCTCCGAACTGAATTGCGTACTGCGTGCTGCATACTGCATACTGCGTATTGCCTGGAGCGTTTCCAAGTATGTAGTACGTAATACGCAGTAGTTATAATGTCACTCCCGCGCGCGCCGTCCTATGGCCCAGCCAGCCATCGTTACCACAACCCCAAGCGCCAGTGCGCCGCCCACCAGCAGCACGCCTGCGTCGAACCAGAAGCGGTCAGGGAACAGGCGGATCAATGAGTCGGACCAATCGAACGTCCACGTGCCTGGCGGGAAGAAGACATCATGGAACGCGATGAAGAACCAGCGCCACGAGAGCAACACCATACTGATCAGCACCACCAGCAGGCCAGTCGTCAACACGCCGCCGACGAACAGGGCCGCGGCGCCATCCCGCCGCGTGAGACGGCGGGCCAACAGCCCGCCCGTCCCACCCAGGACGACGATGCCGGCGGCCAGCAGCACGCGCCACAAAATGTCGGTCAACCGCTTGACGTCAATCATGTGGCTCAGCTCGTACTTGTTGAAGAGCGGCCGATCAGTGCCGGGCAGCCGTAGCGCCTCTAACATACTGACCGCTTCCTCCGGCGGCTGCGGGCTATTCAGGAAATCAATGCTGGCAGTGCCCAACTCCAGGCGCTGCGCCTGGGTGAAGCCATAGGGGTCAGGAGGAAAGTCGGGCTTGGCGTATTCAAAAACAGGATACCAGGCGTTCACCATGACGCGGGCTGCCAGCAGGACGATGAATATAGGCATAGCGGTGACCACCAGCCACCGGATGATAGCAACCAATAATCGATTCAATGAAGAACTCCTATCCTTGTCCAAACCATTGCTCAAACCAGCCCAGCGTCTGGGCGATGTAGGCGTGCTCCGCCAACCCCAGCGCCTCCAGGTGATCCGCACCCGGCACCAACCACAACGTGGCACGCTCCGACGTATCGGCGTTGCGAATCAATTCGTAAACGCGCTGGCTGTGCCAGGCCGGCACATGGCGATCGACCTCGCCGTGGATCAGCCGGATCGGCATCCAGACACGGGCGGCTGCCAGCTCGTCCAGCAGTCTCCTGTTCGAAAGCTGGCAGATCACCGGCCGGACAACCCAATAGGCCGGCTTGCGCACCAGGCCCGAGTAGACGCCCTCTGCGGACACGGCCGGGCTGTCCAACACCATCGCATCGAAGCCGCCGCCGGAGGCCTTGACCGCCAACGCCAGCCCCACCGACGCGCCGAACGAATGGCCCCACAGCCCGGCCCATAACTGGCCGTGTTCCTCGCGCAGCCACCTGGCCCACCTCATCGCGTCCGATACGGCCAGCCGGCCGGTCGTGTCCCACGTCCCCCCAGACTGGCCGTGGGAACGGATATCGGTCAACAAGAAGTTGAAGCCTCGCGCTAACCCGGCCCGCACCAACGGCCAGGCGCACAGCGGCTCAGGACCACGCCGGAAAGCCGATAAAGCACCCTGAGCGCGTCGCAGGGCGCGGCTTTGCCCATAAGTTCGCCCTCCTGCGACGCGTTCAGGATGGCAGTCAGGAAGTTGTCCGGATAGACGCTCATTCGCGCCGTTGGATGGCAGTTTCACCATGCCCCGCCGCACAGGCGGCACGCGGGAAACCAGAAGGCCCGCGCTGCCGTTGTAGCCGTGCAAGTGGACGATGGTGCGATCGGCATGGTCCCCCACTGACTCAGTATCAGTTGGGAGCCAGATCGCGTGCAGGCGCGCCCCATCGTTGGCATGTAGATGGATATGTTGGCCGCGCGCGGCCAGGTCGGCCGGCAGATCAACGATGACCCGCTGGGGATGGGTCAGGTAATAGCGCGTGGCTGTAGCAGCCAGCCCTGCGCCCGCGGCCGGCAACCATAGCGCTCGCCGCAACAATAATCCTGCAACCATACGCTCGCGGGGACGACCGCGCAAGTGCGGCCCCTGCCCCCTCTCCGATCCCTCTCACATTAACCGCAGCCAGGCGGCAAGGTCGCGCAGAAAACTCAAACGACCGCTACCAGGATCTTCCCGAATGCCTCTCCGCCCAACATACGGGTTAGCGCGTCGCCATACCGCGCCAACGGAAAGATGCTATCCACCACCGGCTTCAAGTTGCCGGCGAAGACCTGAGCCATCACCGCCTCGAAGTCGGCCTGGGTGCCCATAGTGGAACCAATGATGCTCAGATGCTTGCCAAACATCAGGTTGACCGGGGTCATCGCTTCGTAACCCGTCGTGCCGCCGACCGTCAGCAGGCGGCCGCCGCGCGCCAGGCAGCGCAGGCTGCTGCCCCAGGTGGCCCCGCCGACGTTGTCCACCACCACATCAACCCCGCGGCGGCCGGTCAGTGTGTAGACCGCTTTACTCCAATTGGGCTCGGTCGCGCGATCGACGGCCCAATCTGCGCCCCGTTCACGGGCCTGCGCGGCCTTCTGCGCGTTCGCGGCCACCACGCCCACCGTTGCGCCGGCCAGTTTAGCGATCTGGATCGCCATGCTGTTAACCCCACCGCCCGCGCCCACCACCAGGACGGTCTCGCCCGCGCGCAGACGGCCGGCGACGATCAGCATATGCCAGGCGGTCACGCTCACCAACGGCGCCGCGGCCGCCAGATCGTCGGGGTAGCCCTCGGGGATGGCGACCAGATTGCGGGCTGGGACAGTCACATACTCCGCGTAGGCGCCGCGGACATGCTCGCCCAGGATAGCGAATGAATCACAACGGTTATGCCAGCCGGCCACGCACTGCGGGCAGCGGCCACACCAAAGCGTCGGGTTCGCCACCACCCGCTGGCCGATAGTCCAGCCGGCCACGCCCGCGCCCAGTGCCGCGATGGCACCGCTGAAGTCCGATCCGAGGATGTGGGGAAAAATCAGGTCCAAGCCGCGCCAACCGATACGGACGAAATGGTCCAGCCGGTTCAGCGCCGCGCACCTCACGGCCACCAGCACCTCACCGGAGCCGGGCTGCGGCACAGGGATGTCGTCCCGATGAACTAACACTTCGGGGCCACCGTGTTGTTCGAAGACAATAGCACGCATAGGGTTGCTCCGTAAAGTAATGTCACCGGATCAAATACCCTGGCATTTTACATCAAGCATGTGCAAAGCGCCAACCGTGCATGGCTGAATACGCTTTTGTGCGGGTCGCGGAAAGGGAGTATAATCAAGACCCTATATCGTCACACCACAGGAGGCTTGCAATGTCGCAAGGAATCTCAAGAGTCGGCGTCGTGGGCTGCGGGCTCATGGGCGCGGGCATCGCCGAGGTGTGCGCCAAATCCGGCTACACCGTCATCGTGCGCGAGGTCAGCCGCGAGCTGCTGGAAAGCGGGCTTGCACGCATCAACAGTTCCATGGATCGCGCAGTGGCCAAGGGCAAGCTGGCCGCAGCCGACCGCGATACCGCCCGATCGCGCATTATCGGCACGACCAACGCAGGCGCATTTGCCGAGTGCGACCTGATCATCGAGGCCGTGATCGAAAACCTCGACCTGAAACGCAGGATCTTCGCCGAAGTGGACGCGGTCGCGCCGCCCCACGCCATCCTGGCCAGCAACACTTCGTCCCTGGCGATCACCGAGATGGCCGCGGCCACCAAACGGCCCGACAAAGTCTTGGGCCTGCACTTCATGCAGCCGGTCCCGGTAATGGCCCTGCTAGAAATGGTGCGCACCTTCCTCACCTCCGAAGAAACCTTCCAGGCCGCGAGAACGTTCGGCGAAAGCCTGGGCAAGACCATCATCGTCAGCAAAGACACCCCCGGCTTCATTGTCAACCTGCTGCTGATCCCCTACCTGTTGCAGGCCATCGAAGCGCTGGAACGGGGCGTCGCCACCAAAGAGGACTTCGACACCGGCATCCGGTTGGGGTTGGGCCACCCTATGGGGCCGTTCACCCTGCTGGACTTCGTGGGGCTGGACACCACGCTGTTCATCGCGGATGCCGTGTTCACCGAGACCAAGGACCCGCGCTTCGCCGCGCCCCCCCTGCTGCGCCGGATGGTGGCCGCGGGATATTTGGGGAAGAAGAGCGGGAGGGGATTTTACGAGTACGGCAAGTAGCACAACACGGATTTGAACTATGAGAGGATTTTCAACATGATCCCAACATCTACTTTCGGCCGCACCGGCCACTTGAGCACTCGCGCGATCTTCGGCGCGGCCGCATTGGGCCCGGTCACCCAAGCCGAGGCGGACCGCACGCTGGAAGTGCTGCTGCACTACGGCGTCAACCACATAGACACTGCGCGCAACTACGGCAACGCGGAGCTGCGCATCGGTCCGTGGATGAAGCGGGGCTACCGCAAGGACTTCTTCCTGGCCACCAAAACCCAGGAGCGCACCTACACGAAAGCGAAGCAGCAAATCCATGAGTCGCTCGAGCGGCTGCAAACCGACCACGTGGACCTGCTGCAACTGCACTTCTTGATAGACCCGCAGGAGTGGGAAGTGGCCATGGGGCCGGGCGGTGCGCTGGAGGCGGCGATCGAGGCGCGTGAGCAGGGGCTGACCCGCTTCATCGGCGTGACCGGCCACGAGATCGCCGCGCCGGCCATGCACCTGAAAAGCCTGGCGCGCTTCGACTTCGACTCGGTGCTGCTACCCTACAACTACTTGCTGATGCAGAACCTGCAGTACGCGGCCGACTTCGAGGCGCTACTGCAGGTCTGCCAGGAGCAGAACGTCGCGGTGCAAACCATCAAGGGGATAACCCGCCGGCGTTGGGGTGATCGGCCGCAGACCCGCGCCACCTGGTATGAGCCGCTGGAGGAACAGCCCGACGTTGACCTGGCGGTCTGGTACGTGCTGGGCCAGCCCGGCGTCTTCCTGAATACCGTCGGCGATATCCATGTGCTGCCGAAGGTGCTGGACGCGACCAGCCGCTTCGAGCAGCGCCCTTCAGATGAAGAGATGCATGCGTTGGTCGCCCGGCAAGAGATGGGGCCAATGTTTTGGTAGTTTCAGGCGATCCGGAATCGAGGTTTCAGCCGGTTTTCTGCATGACGGGGATGACCGGCTAAAGTCTCGATTCCAGCAGTAACCTTCTTCCCTGAGTTCACTCCTCGCAATACGCCAACGCGGTCGCGTATGGTCTGAAACCCACCCGCTCATAGACCCGCCCGGCTCGCCCGTCCGCGGCCGACAGGAACGCGACCTGGACGCCGGCCAGGAACGCGGCCTGGGCTATGGTCGCGACCAGCGCACCCGCAATGCCGCGGCGGCGATAGTCGGCCAGGGTCGCGATCCCCACCAGCTCGATGAACCCGTCCAGTGGCGCGGTGTGCGAAGCCGCAGCAACGGGCGCGCCGTCCAGCAGGCCCAGGAAGCTGCGGCCCCCCAGTCCGGTGCGGCGACGAAGATCCGCCACCTGGCCGTCGGTGGGTTCGACGCGCTCGTCTTCACCGAAGCTCCGCCCCTGCACGCTGATGAACGCGGCCAGGTCGGCGCGCGGGGAATCGGGCGTGAGTTGGCGGATCGCCAGGCCCGGCACGATCGCCGAGGGCCGGAAGGTCTCCGCGGTGCACACCAGCAGCGGATTGCGGCCCTCTTCGGCCAGCCCGGCCGCGACTAGGGCCGGCCCCAGGTCAGGCGCGTACTCCCCGATGAACTCAAACCGCAGCAACCGCTCCCGCGCCGCAAAGGCCGCGCGCAGGGCGTCCAACGTCCCCCGCGCGATCTCGCGCACCGGTTCATGCGGAATGGCATAATTGAAATAACGCAGCGGATCGTTGGGGTTGAAGAACAACGCGAACGGCGGCAGCTCGACCGTATCGTGGGTCAAAGCCGCGGCGGCGCGCATGTAGGCTTGAAGGGCAGATGGCGTGAGCATGGTCAGGCGTCAGGTGTCAGGGGCCAGGTGTCAGCCGTCGGCCGTCAGCGGTCAACCGTCACTTGCCAGTCTGACCCCTGTCCCCTGTCTCCTACTTCCGCCCCGGATACGCCCGATCATCCAGGTCGGCGACAAACTTCTCAACTTCCAGCGCGGCCGCAACCCCCTGGCCGGCCGAGGTGACTGCCTGCTTGAAGCGGTGATCCTGGATCTCGCCCGCGGCGAAGATGCCGGGCACACTGGTGCGCATCAGCTTGTCGGTGATCAAGTAACCCTCTTCGTCCAGCGCCAGCTTATCCACAAAGAGTTGGTTGTTGGGCAGGTGGCCAATGTAGACGAACACGCCGTCGGTGGGCGTGTCGTACGTTTCGCCAGTGACCAGGTTCTTGAGCGTGATGCTCTCCACCTTCTCCGCGCCGTTGATGCGCTCGACGACCGAATTCCACACGAATTCAATCTTGGAATTCTCATGGGCGCGACGCTGTAGGGTGGCGCCGGCACGCAGCGTATCGCGACGATGGACGATCCGCACCTTCGACGCGAACTTGGTCAGAAACAACGCCTCTTGCAGCGCGCTGTCGCCGCCGCCCACCACCACGATGTCTTTGCCGCGGAAGAAGAAGCCGTCGCAGGTCGCGCAATAGCTGACCCCGCGACCTGTGAGCCGTTCCTCGTTGGGCGCGCCCAACCGCCGCGGGGACGCGCCGGTGGCCGCCAGGATCGTCTTGGTCTTGAACATCTGGCCGCCAGCTGTTTTGACGAGGAAGGGCGGGCCGTTCACGTCAATCTCGGTGACGTAGTCAATCAGCACCTCGGTGCCGAACCGTTCGGACTGCTTCTGCATCCGCTCCACCAGTTCTGGCCCCTGGATCTGCTCGAAACCGGGGAAGTTCTCCACCTCGGTGGTGAGCGCGATCTGGCCGCCCAGCTCGTTGCCGGTGATCAGCAGAGGGCGCAGGTCGGCTCGCGCGGTGTAGATGGCCGCCGACCATCCCGCAGGCCCGCTGCCGATGATGATCACGTTTTCGATCTCAGGGCGAGGACCAGCCTCAATGCGCTCCTCGGCTTCGGTCGTTTTGCTGCTGCCTAGATTAAGGTTGAAATCTAACACGGTGCTCTCCCTTTCAGAGTGTGAGAGTGTGGGGGGATGGGAGTGCGTGAACTCCTATACCCCCACACTCTCACGCTCAAATCTCTCCCACTTCGTGCAAAACAATCGCCGCGGCCACCACCCCGGCCGTCTCAGCCCGCAAGATGCGGGGCCCCAGCGTCACCGGCTGCACGCCGTAACGCCGCGCCAGCGTGATTTCCTCCTCGGTGAACCCGCCTTCTGGGCCAACGAACACTTCGATGCGCGCGCCCGCAGTCAAGTTACATTCCGCCAACGCGTCGCGCAGCCGCACCACACGCTCCCCCTCCCAGGGAATCAGGCGCAGCGGCGCATCGCCGATCTCAGCGCCCCCAGCCAGCGCGGGAACGGTCGCCGCTGCTTGCGCAAAAAGCTGGGCAGGCAGCAGCTCTGGCAGGCGGCCGCGGCCACTCTGCTCCGCCGCCTCCTGGATGATCCGCTCCCACCGTTCCCGCTTGTTGGCCGAGTCGATCGCTTCCAGGTCATCAATCACGTTGCGTTCGCACACCAACGGCACGAATCGGCTGACACCGACCTCGGTTCCTTTTTGCAGCGCCCAGCCGAACCGCTCGCCCTTCAGCATAGCCTGGAACAGGGTGATCGCCACGGCCGGCTCGCCCGCGGCTCGCCAACGCTGCACCGTCTGGAAGCGCGCGTCCGTCTCGCCCAGGGCGATCAGCTTGGCCTCGTAGGCCCAGCCCGCCCCATCCAGCAGCGTCACCCGGTCGCCCAGGCGCAGGCGCAGCACCCGACGCACCTGGTGGGCCTGGTCGCCGGTCAGGATGACGGGCTGCGCCTTCAGCGCGTCGGGAGGGACGAAGAAACGGTGCATGGCCAAATAGACAAGGAAACTAAGGAAATCTGGGAACTGGTTGATGGGCCGCGCTTATAGCAGCAGGCACGCTTCGGCGGACAGCCAGAAGAGCTGCTCACGCACGCTGGCGCGGCTCAGCCACTCGCGCGAATCCCATTCGATCCCGCTGACATCATCGCCTCCGTAGAGCAGTTGCGCGAAGGTTACGCCGCGGAACTGTGCCACGGCGAAAAACGCGGCCGCCTCCATTTCGACCGTCAGGCACCCCTCGGAACGGCGTTGTTGCACTTTCGCCACTGTCTCACGATAGATGGCGTCGGTCGTCCAGGTCATACCCTTCGCGTAGGGTACGCGGCGGTCAGTCAAGACCCGTTCAATGGCCGCGATACCTTTGACGCTGGGGGCGACCTCGCGGCCCGGCGCGAGATAGTGATACGACGTGCCTTCGTCGCGCACAGCGCCGATCGGCACCACGATATGGCCGACCGCGATCTCCCGGTTCAACACGCCAGCGCCGCCGCAGGCAATGAACTTCCGGCAGCCGCGCGCGATCACCTCTTCCAGCAGGCCGGCGGCCAATGGCGCGCCCACACCGGGATGAAAGAATGCCAGCCGGCGGCCATCCACCGCGATCTCATAGAGCGGATGCTCGCCGATCTCGCTGCGTTGTGTTGCGATGCATCTTGCGTCGTGGTCGGCAACCACTTTGTCGATCACGCCCTGAAAGAAGCAGATCACGCAGTGCTCAGGCGCGTCGATAGTTTTGACGAGTTTCATCGGTTCCAGGATCGCTTCGCGGCTCGGATCATGTTCCAGGATCGGATAGGCGGACAGCAAATCACTCATGGTCGTCTTTTGCTCAGCTCAATTGAGCCACCAGGCCCACCCAATCGCCCTGAACCAGCCGTGTGGCCACGGTCAGCCCGTGGCGCGCCACCGCCGCGCGCACATCCGCCTCCCGCTCCTCGATGATCCCGGCCAGGATCATGCGGCCGCCGGGGGCCAGGTAGGTGTGCAGGCCCGCGTCCAGCAGCATCTCGATGACGTGCGGCAGGATGTTGACCAGGATGGCATCCCACGCGGGCCGGGCACCAGGCTGAGCCGCGGCGAAAAGCGGACGCCGCTGGCCCGCCAGTCTATCCGCACCGTCCGCGCTCATCCGCGTCCGATGCTCATCCGGCCCTGCGCTGACAACCACATGGATCGGGATCGGCAGGTCGTTCAGGGCCTCGTTCTGCTGCGTGGCGGTCACCGCGATGGGGTCAATGTCGAACGCGTCCACGCGAGCCGCGCCCAGCCGCGCGGCGGCGATGCTGAGGATGCCGGAGCCACAGCCCGCGTCCAGCACGCGCTGGCCAGGCGTCACCACATCCTCCATCAGGCACAGACAGAGCTGGGTGCTGGGGTGCAGGCCGGTGCCGAACGCCATGCCGGGGTCGAGCACGATAGGCAACACGCCCGGCTCGGGCGGCGGCGCGTCCTTCTCCCACGCAGGGATGACGAAGAACCGCCGGCCGACGCGCAGCGAGTGATAGCTGGCTTTCCAGGCGTTCGCCCAATCCGCCTCAGCCAGCGGCCGAACGATGGTCTCGCCCAGGGGGTAGATGCGCCCCAGATGCCACAGTCCTTCTTCGATCTGACGCTGGCGGTCGAGGGTGTCGGCCTCGCCCGCGAGCAGGTAGGTTTTGACGACCACAACGGGATGATGGTCATCGCCCACCGGGTCGAACCCGGCGACCTCGGTCACAGCGCCGCCCTGGCCGTCGGGCCGGCTGTTCAGCCGGTTAAAGAGCTCGGTGACCGCCTCGGCCGCCTCGCCGTCGGCTTGGACGCTGATTTCGATCCAGTTCATAACTGCCTCAATCCAAGACGGATGACCGATGACGGACGACGAACGACCGATGACGAAAACCTGCCATCTCCCGGTCTTTCGTCCTGCGTCAATCACCCCAACGCGTTGCCCACCGCATCAATCAGCTTCTCAAACAGGTTACGATTATCCTTCCCCAACGACTCCAGCCCCAACGACTCGCCCAGCTCCTTGAGCAGCTTGCGCTGCTTGTCGTTGAGCTTTTCGGGCACGACCACGTGGGTCACCACGAGCTCGTCCCCGCGGCGGCTGCTGCGCAGGATGGGCACGCCCTTGCCCCGCAGCTTGAAAACCGCGCCGTTCTGCGTGCCCGCCGGGATGGTCAGCTTTGTTGGGCCGTCCAGCGTGGGCACATCAATCTCAGCGCCCAGGGCCGCCTGCACGATGTTGACCGGCAGCTCCAGCAGGATGTCGTTCTCCTGGCGCTGGAACAGCAGGTGCGGTTTCACGGTTAGCACTACGAACAGGCTGCCGGGCGGGCCGCCCCGTTCACCCGGTTCCCCCTCGCCGGCCAGGCGGATGCGCATGCCGTCGTCCACCCCGGCCGGGATGCTGACAGCCAGCTTGCGGGTGACGCGCACGCGGCGCTGACCGCGGCATTGGGTGCACGGTGTCGTGGTGATCTCGCGCTCGCCGTTGCAGCGGGGGCAGGTGGTGACACTGACGAATTGGCCCAGGATAGTCTGCTGCGCGCGGCGCACCTCGCCGGTGCCGTTGCACTGTGGGCAACGGATTGGGGAAGTGCCCGGTTCCGCGCCTGTGCCGTGACACTGGGAGCAGGTCTCCTGACGCGGGATATCGATCTCCTTTTCTACGCCGAAGACCGCCTCCTCGAAGGTGATCTCCATATCGTAGCGCAGGTCGTTGCCGCGCGTCGGGCCACGGGCCGCGCCCCGCATCCCGCTGAAACCGCCGAAGAACTCCTCGAAGATGTCACCGAACCCGGGGAAACCCGCGCCCGACCCGCCCGCGCCGAAACCGCCCTGCGCGGCCGCATGGCCGAAGCGATCGTAAGTCGCACGCTTGTTGGCGTCGCTCAGCACCTCATACGCTTCGTTGATCTCCTTGAAGCGCTCCTCGGCGTCTTCGGACTTGTTGACGTCTGGGTGATACTGCCGCGCCAGCCTGCGATAGGCGCTCTTGATGGTGTTCTCGTCCGCATCCCGCGGCACACCGAGAACCTCGTAATAGTCGCGTTTGCTCATTACTGCTGCTCGTTACTGGTTATTCCTGCTGAAATATATCGCGTACTGCGTGTTGCATATACTCGCCACAATGCCGACCGCGCACAGCCGATCACGCATCACGTTCCACGTTGTCACGCTCCCCATCTTCCCAACTGATGATCCACACGCACAGGCCGGCCAGGGCGATGGTCGCGCCGATCAGCGCGGCCCACTGCCTAGCCTCAAAGCCGACGTGCCGCGCGGCAATGATGACGATGATCACCATACCCACCGCCAGCACGAACCAGGAGATCAGGTTGGGGTGTTTGTCCCATAGTTTACGAAGTTGTGCCATTGTGCCTCCCGAAAAACTGGCTGAACCTGTCGCACTATTGGACCCGAGGCCTAAACCGATTTCTCCGCCTCAGCCGATTTCTCCTGTGTTGAAAGTAACCGGCTGAAGCCTCGGCTGCAAATCACGCAGGACGCCTCACGTTCACGTCAGAAACAACTCATACAGTAACTCATCCACATACTTTCCATCAACAAACGCCTGCCGCGTCAGTCGGCCACACGGCTGAAAACCCAGGCCGGTGTAGAACGCCTGCGCCTCCGGGTTGTCGGCCCGCACGGTGACCACCAGCTTGTTGTAGCCTGCCGCGCGCGCCTCGGCCCAGGTGACCGCGCTGAGCGCGCGGCCCAGGCCGCGGCCACGTACTGCCGCCAGGATGAAGGTGCCCGCGCTGCCGACGTGATCCATGGTATGGGTGAAAGTAGCGTAAGGCATGACCTCCTGAAAGCCCGCCACCACCTGCCCCAGCAGCCCGATGTTCAACAGCGACCGTTTCGGCATAGACCGCAGGAATGCGCGCTCCTGCGCAGGCGTGAAGGTGCGTCCGGTGATGGTGCGGCCGCCCTCGCGCACAGCGCCGTTCAGCACGGCCGCGATCCCCTCAGCGTCGGCCAAGGTCCCGCGACGGATGACCGGCGCTGGCAACGGGAGGCCGAGTTCGACCCACGCGGCCAGCACCATCCCTGCAGTCTCGGCCATCGGGCCATCGGTGCGGATGACGCGCTGCGCCTGGGCGGCCATCTGCGCCGGGGGCATCTGATGGGCCAGGCGGCGGCGCACCTCCGCGGCGCCCATGCCCCGGCTCTTCTTCAACCGGGTGAGCTGGGCCCGGCGGCTGCACTGCGTCACCCACACCTGGTCACACAGCGCCCGGCTGATCCCAGACTCCAGCAGCTTGATCGCCTCGATGACCACTAGCGGCGCCTGTGACGCGGCCACCTGTCGCGCGATAACCTCGCCCACAGCCGGATGCACGATGGCCTCCAGCCGAGCGAGCGCAACGGGATCGGCAAAGACGCGTTCTGCCAGCTGCGGTCGGTCAATCGCGCCGTCCGGCCCCAGCAGAACACGGCCGAACGCCGCCAGCACCGGCTCGAACGCGGGGCCGCCAGGCGCCATCACTTCGTGCGCCACGCCATCCGCGTCGATCCCCTCGGCACCCAGCGAGACGAGCACGTGACGTACGTGACTCTTCCCGCTGCCGATGCTGCCGGTCAAGCCCAGGACGAGAGGTTTCACGCCAGTTCTGCCCATTCCGCCATCAATGCGTGCAAAGCTGCGTCCGTCTCCTGGTACGCCACGCCCAAGCGCTGGACCTTGCCTACGTCGCCGGCCAGGCTGGCGGCCTCGAGCTGGGTGCTGAGCGCCTGCAGCCGGGCCTCCAGGTCGTGGATCTGCGCCTCGACCGCGGCTACGGCATCGGCGCGTTTCTCCGCGGCCTTGCGCTGGCGGCGCTCCTCGCGCGCCCGCTCCCGATCATACTCGGTCACGCCCGGCCGCTCAGCCTCAACCTCAGCCTTAGCCTTACCCTCAGCCTCGGCCGCGCGCAGCCTCAAGTACTCGTCGTAGTTCCCCTTGTAAACGCGCAGCTCATCGCCGTCCACCCGCCAGATATGGCTGGCCACCGACTGCACCAGCCAGCGGTCGTGGGTGACGAGCAGCACCGTGCCTGGGAACTGCTTCAGCACCTCTTCCAGGATCTCCTGCGTGTCCAGGTCCAAGTGGTTGGTCGGCTCGTCCAGCAGCAGGAAGTTGGCCCCCTGCAACGTCAACCGGGCCAATGCCACGCGGCTCCGCTGCCCGCCGCTGAGGGTGCCGACAGCCCGAAATACGTCGTCGCCGGAGAACAGGAACTGGCCCAGGAAGTTGCGCGCCTGCGCCAGTGGGAGGTTTTGCACGTCTAGGATCGCATCTAGCACAGTCTCTTCCGGGTCGAGCCCGGCCTGCGCCTGGGCCAGATAACCCACTTGCACGCTGGCGCCGAAACGCACGCGGCCGTGTAGCGGCGGTATCAGGTCTAGTATTGTCTTAAGCAAGGTCGTCTTGCCGGCGCCGTTGGGGCCGATGAGCGCCACCCGATCCCCGCGACGGATCTCGGTGTCCGGACAGTAGAACAACGGCCGCTCGTAGCCCACCGCCAGATCTTTCGTCGCCAGCACCAGGTCGCCGGAGCGGATCTGGGTGGTGAGCCCCAGGCGGATCTGCTTTTGATCCTGCGGCCGGTCAATCGCCTCATCGCGCAGGAAGCGCTCCAACCGGGTGCGCCGGCCCTGGGCCTCGCGCGTGCGCTGGCCGGCCAGGTTGCGGCGGATGAAGTCCTCGGTCTTGGCGACGAACTCTTGCTGCGACTCCCACTCGCGACGCTGGCGCTCACGCCGCATCTCCCGTTGCAGGTGAAACGCGCTGTAATTGCCGCGGTATGCCTCCAGCCGACCATCGTTCATGTCCCAGATGCGGGTGGCGACCTTGTCCAGAAAGTAACGGTCGTGGGCCACGGCCACCAGCGCGCCCCGCCAGCGCAGCAGCAGTTCTTCCAGCCACTCCACCGCCTCCAGGTCGAGGTGGTTGGTCGGCTCATCCAGCAGCAGCAGATCGGGTTCGGCCAGCAGCAATTGGGCCAGCAGTGCTCGGGTGCGTTCGCCGCCGCTCAGGTGCGCTAGCGGCTTTTCGTGCTCGTCCTCGTTGAACCCCAGGCCGCCCAACACCTGGCGGATGCGCGTCTCGTAGTCGTAACCGCCGGCCACCTCAAACGCGGTCTGCGCCTGGCCATAGGCCGCCAGCAGATCGGCATAGTCCGGCTGGCCGGCCGCATCCGCCAGCCGGTGCTCCAGCTCGGCCAACGCCGCGCCCTGGGCCCGCAGGTCGGTGAACACTTCCAGCATCGCCTCGTGCAGCGTGTGATCAGCTGCGGGCGGTGGTTCTTGGGGCAGGTAGCCCACGGTGAGGCCCCGTTTGCGCGCCACGTCGCCGGCCGTGGAAGCCTCCGCCCCGGCCAGGATACGCAGCAGCGTGGTTTTGCCCGCGCCGTTCGCGCCGACGAAGCCGATGCGATCACCAGCCTCGATGCGCAGGTGCACGCCGGAGAAGACATCCAGCGCACCAAAGGCTTTGCTCAGCCCAGTTGCAATCACAAGAGACATACAGCAGTTTGCTCCAAACAGGTCACATTATAATACCGGAAGCTGGAAACGAGAAGTTAGAGGTTGGAAGTTGGAGGTTGGATCCCCGTCGTTGGTGGTCAGATATTACGTGCCAGCTCGCAGGCGGTCTGCGACCGCCGTGCTTCCTGGATCATACCGCAGCGATCTTGCGCGCGTAAGCCGGCGTACTAGGCAAAAGGATGGTTCTCATTTATAATCTCTCCACTTTTGCATCTTGAATACGAAGCATGAACGAAGACGCCGCGAATAGCGCTCAGAAACGGCCGGGGCGGAGATGCCGGTAGCCCCCCTGAGCTGTGACCTGCCCGGCTTAGGCCTTGTGTCCGTGCGCATCCGTCGGGAGGCCATCAACCTCCTGGTGGGTGACGAGGCGCCGAGCTACTCGTTCGACCTGGCCGGCCGGCTGATCGGCGCGTTCGTGGAGGGGGTCAACTACCGCCGCGGGCTGGATAACCGAGTGCTGCGCAAATGGCGCGAGGCTGATGGCGTGCGGCGGCGACGCTGGCTCCACCCGGACGAGAGGCAGGCGTTCCTGACCGCAGCGTACACCCTGGCCGACCGGATCGCGCAGGCCGTCGGCGAGCCCCGCCTGAAGGTGTTACAGGGCTGGGATTGGGCCAGGTTGCAGGCCGACGCCGCCCGTTTCGCGGAAGTCTACCGGCCGGTGAGCATCCTGCCGCCCGACCAATACCTGGCGCTGGTGATCCAGGCCACCGAGGGCTGCTCGTATAACCGCTGCACCTTCTGCGATTTTTACCGGGATCGGCCGTTTCGGGTCAAGTCGCCGGACGAGCTGCGGGCGCACATCGCGGCGTTGCGGTCGTTCTTCGGGCCAGCTATCGGGCTGCGCAAATCGCTGTTCCTGGCTGACGCGAACGCGCTGGTCGCGCCCATGCCCCGGCTGCGCGGCTGGCTGGATGTGATCGCCGAGACGCATGGCCTGCCGGCGGGAGGCATCTACTCATTCATGGACGCGTTCGACGTCCATCGCAAATCGGTAGCGGATTGGGCCGAACTGGCGGAGCGGGGCGTGCGGCGAGTCTACATTGGGATGGAGAGCGGCGACGACGCGCTGTTGCTGTTCCTGCGCAAGCCAGGCGCGGCTGCCGACGTGGTGGATGCCGTGACAACCCTCAAGGGGGCCGGCATCGCGGCCAGCGTGATCGTGATGACGGGTGTCGGAGGCCAGCAGTACGCGGCCGGCCATGTGGCTCACACCATTGCCGCCCTGAACGCCATGCCGCTCGGTCAGGGCGATATCATCTATTTCTCGCCGTTCGTGGATCATCCCGGCTCGGAATATGGGCACAGAGCGGCGGAAGCGGGGGTAACGCCCCTGACTGATGCCGAAATCTCGGCCCAAAAAGCCGCGATCTGTGCTGGGCTACGGCCCCTGAACCCGGCTCATCCGCCGCAACACTCGCGCTATGATATCCGCGAGTTCGTCTATTGAATTCAACTCCACTTACAGGAGGATCTATGCACGTTTCGCTTCATCGTAACCGGCTGGCCTGGCTTGGCGTGGTCCTACTCGCTGCGGGCCTATTGGTCGCTGCATGTATGCCTGGCACGCCAGTTCCGCCGTTGTCAACCACCACAGCGCCACCAGCAACTTCTGCGCCCCCGTCCAGCAACGCGCCTGGCATCACCCCGTCCGGCCTCCAGGTGGGTGTGGATGCCGACGGCAACTTCTACCGCGGGGATCTCAACGCGCCGGTGAAATTCGAAGAGTTCTCGGAGTTCCAGTGACCGTTCTGCGCCCGTCATGCGTTGCAGACGGGCCCGCTTCTGGATGAAGCGTACGTCGCCACTGGCCAGGTCGTTCACATCTTCCGGTTCTATCCGTTCCAATCCAACGGCATGCCCGCGGCCAAGGCCGCCTATTGCGCCGGTCAGGAAGATCCCGAGTTGTTCTGGGGCATGCACGGTTGGCTTTTCGCGAACCAGAGTTCATGGAGCTCGTCCTCAGACCCCTCTGAACAGCTCCGGCAAGCCGCACTGAGCCTGGGGGTTGACGGCGCTCGCTACGATGCTTGTGTCGTTGACCCGGCCACCGAGGCGCGCCTTCAGCGTGACCTGGCCGAAGGGGGCGCGCGCGGCGTGCAAGGCACTCCCGCGTTCTTCATCAACAACTGGTTCATCAGCGGTGCTTATCCTTTGGAGGAATTCCAGGACAAGATCGCCAGGGCCGCGCGCGGCCAAAGCCCGCCGCCCACGCCGACCCCACTCCCGGCCGGGGTAGAATTCTTCGACCCGGATCCGGCGCGGCTCGGTTTCACTTATGACGGTAGCCCCACGCTCGGTTCCACAGACGCCCTGCTGATTCTGATCAGCTTTGAGGACTTCAAGAGCGCCGACGCCGCGCAACACTTTGCAACAGTAGAGCCGACGCTGAAGTCGAAATACGTGGACACCAACCAACTGCGCCTGGTGCTCAAAATATTCCCAGACACCGCCCCTCAAGCGGCCGTCGGTGCGCTGTGTGCGGCGAAACAGGGCAAGTTCTGGGACTTCCGCGGCTTGCTGTACGAAAAGCAGGCTGAGTGGCAGGAGGGTGATGCGGCTGCGCTGATCCGCTATGCCGAGAGTCTGGGCCTGGATCGCACCATATTCGATACGTGCGTGGCAGATACTGGGACGCAGGCCGAGGTGGATAACGCGTTGCTGTTCGGCCAGAGGACAATTGGGGTGCCCGCCACCCCCTCATTCCTGCTGATCAAGCTGTCGGCGCCGGGGCAGGTGGAGGATGTCAAGGGATTCCCAGGCCTGCAAACTCTGGATGTACTTGAGCAAACGATTGATGAACTGCTCAAGCCCCAAGCAGCGATCCCGAATCCAGAGGGCCCCATCTCGGCGGAGAAGCTGGCCCGTCTGCCGGTAGGTGTGGACGACGAGGGTAACTTCTACCGCGGGGATCCGGCCGCGCCCATCCGGCTGGTGGACTTCTCGGACTTCCAGTGACCGTTCTGCGCCCGTCATGCCACGCAGACGGGTCCGCTTCTGGATGAAGCGTATATCGCTACTGGAAAGGTCGTTCATATCTTTCGTCATCTGCCGCTGGAGGGGATCCACCCCAACGCGCTCCCAGCTTCCAAGGCGGCCTATTGCGCCGGTCAGCAGGACCCGAAGCTGTTCTGGGCGTTGCACGAGTGGCTCTTTGTGAACCTGAACACCTGGTCGAGCGCGCGCGATGCGGTCGACCAGTTTCGCCGGCAGGCGTTGGCGCTGGGCGTGGATGCCGGCCTCTACGATGCCTGCCTGGCCGACGCCGCGACCCAGGCCGCCATCCAACGCGACATAGATGAGGCAACGCGCCTGGGCATCCGCAGTACGCCCACGTTCGTCCTACAAGGGGTTGACTCGCAAGGCCAGCCTCAAGGCAAAGAAGATCGGGTGGTGGGCGCGCTACCCTACCAGGACTTCGCCAAGAAGATCGAAAACCTGCTGACAGCACAGACTTCAACCAACTGATCAGCCCGGAAAGGTTAGTCACGTAGCGCAAGATGGTATCTTGCGCTACGTTTTTCGTATCTGGAGGAGCGTCATGTCTCACAAGTTTATCCGCCGGCTCTTGTTAGGAGTCGCTGCGACCGCGCTGTTGGCTGCATGCGCTGGGGCCACTCCGCCGCCCGCGCCGACTGCGGAGGTGATCCCGCCGACTGCGGCGTTGATGCCGCCCACGGCTGAGGTGATTCCGCCGTCCGCGACGGCGACTAGCGCACCTGCGCCGCAAGAAACCGCGGCGCCGCCACCGGCAGCCGCCGCGGACGCGGGCTTCAGCCGCACGGCCGATGGGCTCTTCGCTCGCGGCCCCGCCGATGCGCCGGTCACGATCTACGACTACTCCGATTTCCTCTGAGGCGCGTGCCGCAGTCACGTGTTGACTGTTGAGCCGCAGCTCGTCAAAGCGTTCGTAGACACCGGCGAGGTCAAGCTGGTGTTCTGGCCTAACCTGGACCTGGGCGAGGGTTCGCTGGCCGCGGCCGAGGCGGCTTACTGCGCGGGCGACCAGGCGCCGGAGCACTTCTGGCCGATGCACAACCGCCTCTTCACGGAGCAGAGCCAGGTGTGGAACGCCCGCGACCGGCCGGCACTGCTCAAAAGCTATGCGCGCGAGCTGGGGTTAGATGAAGCGGCCTTTGCGGCCTGTCTGGATGGCGGCAAGTTCCGCGCCGAGATCACCGCACAGGATCAGGCGCGGCGCAGTGAAGGCATCCGCCAGCGGCCCAGTTTCAAGATTGTTGGGCCGGCGGCGCCACAGGGCCGGTTGGCGGCCGGTGGTCAGGCGCTCGAAGCCTTCAGGACCTTGATCTCGCAGGCGCGGGGGAACTGACAGATGAAGATCACACCCTTCAAGCTGGAACGCTACTTCGCCGCGCACGAGTTCAAGGCCCGCTACCTGCTCAGTGCGTCCGACTGCGAAGCGTTAGCGCAGGCTGAGCTGTTGGCGCTGGCCGACCCGGAGACGGAGCGCCTGTGGCAGGCTCTAAGCCTGTGCTACACCGAGTCACAGGGGCATCCGCTGCTGCGCCAGGCGATCGCCGGCCAATACGCAGGCATTACGGCTGATGATGTGCTGGTGGCCGCGCCCGAGGAGGCGATCTTCATTGCCATGCACGCGCTCCTGGGGGCTGGCGATGAAGTTATCGTCACGTGGCCGGCGTACCAGTCGCTGTACGCGATCGCTGAGGGGTTGGGTGCCACGGTGGTTCGCTGGCCGCTGACGGTGCAAGACGGCGCCTGGCGGCTGGATCTGACTTCGTTGGCCAAACTGATCACGCCCAAAACCCGGCTGATCGTCGTCAACTTCCCGCACAACCCCACCGGCTACCTGCCCTCGCGGGGCGACTTCGCTGCCATCGTGGCGTTGGCTGCGCAGCACGGGCTCTATCTCTTCTCGGATGAGATGTATCGGCTGCTGGAGCACGATCCGGCGGACCGGCTGCCCGCGGCCTGCGATCTCTACGAGCGCGCGTTCAGCCTGGCCGGGCTGTCGAAGGCGTTCGGGTTGCCGGGGCTGCGCATCGGCTGGCTGGCGACGAGCGATCGGGCGATGCTGGCGCGCTGTATCAGCCTGAAGGATTACACCACCATCTGCTCCAGCGCGCCCAGCGAGACACTGGGCATCATCGCGCTGCGCGCCACAGAGGCGATTACCGGCCGCAACCTGGCGATCGTGCGCGCGAACCTCATTCATGCCGACCGCTTCTTTGCCGAGCGGCCGGAACGCTTCCAATGGCTGCGCCCGCGGGCCGGGTCGGTCGCATTCCCGCGGCTGCTGGGGGAAATGCCTGTGACTGACCTCTGCCGAGGACTGCTGGAGCAGCGGGAGGCCATGCTGGTGCCGGGCGAGATGTTCGATATGCCGGGCAACCATTTTCGTTTGGGGCTGGGCCGCGCCAGCTTCCCGGAGGCGTTGGGGGTGCTGGCGGGTCATGTTGATGTGCTGTTAGACTGGTAGATTTACGTCCCGGCTTCGCACTGCAGGCAATGTTTGGGGTCAGGCAGCTCGATGATGTGCTCCGTACAGATCGCGTAGACCGACACCCGGTCGAGCAGACCCCACTTTCGCACCACTGCGGCCTCCAGGGCCAGGTGCTTGCAGGTCGTCTGGCGCAGGATATCCGGGACCGGACACGAGTCGCATAGCGCTCGGCGCCAAGGCCGTCGATTCTCCCGGTTGCGCTCAATCAGCCGACATTTCTCGATCTCGCGACCGCGGTGATAATCCCCAAAAAAGTAAGGACAGTCTACCGGTTTCGCCACAGCTCACCCCAAACCTGCCAATATACCAACTAACCAATCAGCCAACTTATCGACTCAATACCAGCGCGATCCCCACCAACGCCACGGCTGCGCCGGCGATCTCGTTGGCCTGCGGGATCTGGCTCAGCAACAGCACGCCCAACAGCACGCCGCCTGTCACCTCCTGCGTCGCGATCAGGTTCACGGTAGTGGCGTGCGTCCGGCGCAGCGCCGCGTTGTACAGCGTATGCCCGGCGCCCAGCGGGATCAAGCCCGCGCCCAGCAGGGCCAGCAGCGAACGGACGTTGTAGCCCGCGGGCGTGAAGAAGAACACCGCAGCCGGCAGCGCCCATAGCGCGGCCAACCCGTACACTGTGCCGGCATACGTGAACAACCCGTAACGCTCGCGCTGCGACCGCCCCGCCACCGAATAGAGCCCAAACGTTATCGCCGACACCAACGCCAGCAGATCGCCGAGGATCATCGGGCCATCCAGCCGCGGCTCGAACCCGGCCAGGATCGCGATGCCTGCCACCGTGACCGCGACACCCAGCCATTTACGAGGGGCGATCGGCTCATGGAGAAACCAACCCGAGAACAGGGTGACGAACAGCGGCGCGGTGTACACGATCGCCAGCGAGTGCGCGATGGTGGTGTAGTTGAGCGAAGCGATGTAGCTGAGAAAATGGAGCGCCGTAATGAACCCGAACCCGACGAAGCGCGGCAAGTCGGCCCGCGTCGGCCACGACGGCTGATGGTTGAGCCGCGCCAGCAGTGCGGCCACGGCTGCGGCAACCGCCAGGCGGCCCAACGTGATCTCGAAGGGGCTGAGGGGCGCGGCCCACAACACCAGCACGGGGCTGGTGGAAAACATCACCACCGCCAGCCCAACCAGCAACACGCCGCTTGACCGTGCGGCCGCCGGTGGCACAGCGCGCCCCTCAGTTGTTGGGGCCATCTGCTTAACCCGGCGTTTGGATGCCGGGCAGGAACATGGATAAGATCATGCTGAGCACGATCAACAACGATAACACCAGGAACACGATGACCCGCCAGTCGCGCTGCTGAGCCCTACGTTTCGCCATCAAATCACCTCTCCCCTCGTGGATCCACATAGAAGTCACCACGATTATAGCCTGACCAAACGCCCGCTGTCAATCCTTACGCATGCATCTCTCCTTGGCGACGGTCCCGTTAAATCATGTGGGGGCGGTCCCCACACCGCCCCCCACATTTACCACATCTCAAGGAGGAGAACTCTTATGAGTAGTATCTGGATTTACCGCTCGGTGGTTCGCTGTAGCCGTAACCCACCGCCGATGATGACCAACACAGCACTCATGATGACCAGGATCCACAGCGGCAAGGTTGTTGCACCCGTCGTCGGCAGGACACCCGGCGCCGCAGTAGCATCCACGCTGGGCACTGCCATCAGCGCTGGCGTGCCACCAGCCAGCCCCATAGCGAAGACGGTATACACGGTGCCAGCATTCAGGGTCAAGCCAGGAACTTCCAGGGCAACCGTGTTGGTGCCAGCCAGGCGCACTTCCAGGTCATAGGTCGCAGCATCCACCGGTAGATAGTCACCCACACCCTTGAACGCCACATTGCTGAAGAGAACCGGCCCACCCTTCACTGCGATATCCACGGCTGGCGCGTCAGGCGAAGCATGGACGAAACGCACGTGCGCTTTACCCGCGGCGGGAGCGCTATTGTTGTCAACCAACACCAACGGCTCGATATTCGCCAACTGCCCAACCGCAACCACGGTGTAATCCTTGTCGGCCTCAAGGCCCAGGGTCGCCGAAATCACAACCGGGGTCGTAGCGCCGGTCGGCACAACCTTGACCTGGTACTCGCCAGCCGCCAGGGAGGCGTAATTGGTAATGCCCTTGAAGGGCGCATTGCTGAATGCGACGCCATCGTTCACAAGCACATCCACAGCCGGGGCATCAGGGGATGCATGAACCACACGAACCCGCGGGCCCGCCGCAAAGGCACTGGTAGCGCTCAGCAACAGCCCACCGACAATCGTCAAAACCAACAACCCACGAAATACACGACTCGCTTTCACTGTATCCTCTCCTGATTCAAAGATATTACGTTCGCATTTGCTGCAAACGTTACGCAATTGATGAATGTATTATAATCTTTGCATCATGTTTGTATAGTGTTCTATCTTCCAATTCAATCTTTCGCGGACAGAAGATCATTGCCAAGCCAGTGACCCTGTGTTACAATCCTGTCCGGTTCAGGCGATTTACCTCTGGGAGAAACACACGTGAGACGTCGCGGCATATCCCTATCCGTCACCCTGGCGATGCTGATCGCGTTCTGGCTCATCTGGTCGCGGCTGCGCTTCGTGGTTTGGGTGCAGGCGTCTTTTTGGCAGATCGCGCTGCTGTTTCTGGTGTTCGCGGTAGTGCTGTACCTGGCACTGGATCACTTGCTGAATCGTTCACGCTGAGGCATCCATGAGCGAGCTACATTTAACCTCCGAAGAAGAGGCAATGCTGGTCGGCGCTGAAGGTCCCGGCGTCAAACGCGCGATGGAGATCGTCGTTGCGCTGGCGCGCATCTACGGCGCAGCGGATCTGGTTCCCGTTACCCACGCGCAGATCGCGGGCGTGTCCTACAAGAACCTGGGCGATGCGGGCGTGCAATTCCTCAGCGATTGGGCCGCCGAGGGCGCACAGGTGCGCATCCCCACCACCCTCAACCCTATGGGCATGGAGCGCGGCAAGTGGCAGGGGTGGGGCATCCAGCCCAGCTTCGCCAATCCCCAGCTCAGCGTGATCGACGCGTTCACCAGGATGGGCGTGACACCCACCATGAGCTGCACCCCCTACCTCTTCCCGCAGTACAAGCCCCGGCGCGGGGATGCCCTGGCGTGGGCCGAGTCCAGCGCGGTCGCGTTCGCCAACTCGGTCATCGGCGCGCGCTCGAACCGGGAGGGCGGGCCCAGCGCCCTGGCCGCAGCCATCGTCGGCCGCACCGCGCGCTACGGCTATCACCTGGACGAGCACCGCCGGGCCAACTGGGTCGTGGAGATCCGCTGTCCGGTGCAGTCGGTGGCTGACTTCGGCGCGCTCTCCTACACCGTGGGCAAGGCTGTGGGCAACGGCGTGCCGTGGTTTGCCGACCTGGGCGCGTGGCTCCCGCCCCTGCCGGGCGATCTGACCCTGGGCGGCCTGGCCGGCGACCGGCTGAAGACGCTGGGCGCGGGGCTGGCGGCCTACGGCGCGGTCGCGGTCTACCACATCGCCGGCTACACTCCCGAAGCGCGGGATGCCGGCGAGGCGCTGATCCGCCCCGACGCGCGGCGGTTGGCCATCGAAAGCCTGGCAGACGCCTATCGCATCATGGACGCCGACCCCGACCTGCGCAAGATTGACCTGGTGACCATCGGCTGTCCCCACGCCAGCCTGACCGAGATCGAGCTGGCCGCCCAGACCTTGCGCGGCAAGACCCTGGCCACGCGGCTGTGGGTCACCACCGGCGAGCTCACCCGCCAGCGCGCGGCCGAGCTGGGCTACGTGCAAACCATCGAAGCCGCGGGCGGCGAGGTCGTCGCCGACACCTGCGCGGTGGTCGCGCCCATGCGCATGTTGGACGTGCGCACCATGGCCACCAACGCGGGCAAGATGGCCTGCTACGCGCCCATGCACAGCGGGGTCAAGATGCGGTTCGGCGAAATCGAACAATGCCTGGACGCAGCCATTACGGGGGAGTGGCGCATGGCGAGTTGAAACATCTACAAACACACACCGACAAGGGAGTCCCCATGACCAAGTACATCGCAGCCATTGACCAGGGCACCACCAGCACCCGCTGCATGGTCTTCGACCACCGCGGCGGCGTCATCAGCATCCATCAGCTTGAACACACGCAGATCTACCCCCAGGCCGGCTGGGTCGAACACGATCCGCTGGAGGTCTGGGCGCGCACGCAAGATGTGCTGCGCACCGCGCTGAGCAAAGCCGGGCTGGCGGCCGGCGACCTGGCCGCGATCGGCATCACCAACCAGCGCGAGACCACGATGGTCTGGAACCCGAAGACCGGCAAGCCGTACTACAACGCCATCGTGTGGCAGGACACCCGCACCGACAAGATCTGCGCCGACCTCGCGCGCGCGGGCGGCCAGGATCGCTTCCGCGAGCAGACCGGCCTGCCCCTGGCGACCTACTTCTCCGGCCCCAAGCTCCGCTGGCTGCTGGACAACGTGCCCGGTCTGGCGGCCGCGGCCGAGCGCGGGGAAGCGGTCTTCGGCAACATGGACACCTGGGTGATCTGGAACCTGACTGGGGGGGCCAGCGGCGGCGTCCACGTCACCGACGTCACCAACGCCAGCCGCACCCTGCTGATGAACCTGCGCACCCTGGATTGGGACGACGACATCCTGCGCGCCCTCGGCATCCCCCGCCAGATGTTGCCGCAGATCCGGCCCTCCAGCGACCCCTCCTTCTACGGCTACACGTTGGGCAAGGTGCCCGTCTGCGGCGACCTGGGCGACCAGCAGGCCGCGCTGGTGGGCCAAACCTGCTTCGCCGCGGGCGAGGCCAAGAACACCTACGGCACCGGCTGCTTCATGCTGCTGAACACCGGCGCCATGGCCGTGCCCAGCAAGCACGGCCTGTTGACCACGGTGGGTTACAAGCTGGGCGACGCGCCGGCCGTCTACGCGCTGGAAGGCTCCATCGCCATCACCGGCGCGCTGGTGCAATGGCTGCGCGACAACCTGGACTTCTACGATTTCTCCAAACACGTCGAGGACTACGCGCGGGACGTGCCCGACAGCGGCGGCATCTACTTCGTGCCCGCGTTCTCCGGCCTGTTCGCGCCCTACTGGCAGTCGAACGCGCGCGGCCTGATCATCGGCCTCACCCGCTACGTCACCAAGGGCCACATCTGCCGGGCCGCGCTGGAGGCCACCGCCTACCAGACGCGCGAGGTGCTGGAGGCGATGGAGCAGGATTCCGGGGTCAAGCTGACCGCGCTCAAGGTGGACGGCGGCATGGTGGGCAACGAGCTGCTGATGCAGTTCCAGGCCGACCTGCTGGGCGTGCCCGTGGTGCGCCCCGTGGTGGCCGAGACGACCGCGCTCGGCGCGGCTTACGCGGCCGGCCTGGCCGTGGGCTACTGGGATAACCTGGACGACCTGCGCGCCAACTGGCAGGTGGGACATACCTGGCAGCCGGGGATGGAGGACGCGGCGCGCGAGAAGCTCTATCGCGGGTGGAAGAAGGCGGTCGGGCGGGCGATGCGGTGGTTGGACGAATGACGAACGACGAATGACGAAGGACCGGCGACCGCGCTCGCATGGGGTTGACGATTGACCAAGATTTGTATACGATCGTATTGCTGTATCGTTGATGCGAAATCGGTGATGGAAGTAAGCGCATGGAATACCTGGATAAAATCATCTGTGGTGATTGCGAGCAAGTTCTCAAGCAGTTCCCGAGCGACTCGATTGACCTGATCTTCACTTCTCCGCCCTATGCCGATCAGCGGAAGCACACGTATGGCGGAGTCAAGCCGGATGAGTACGTAGCATGGTTCCTGCCGAAGACAGCGGAGTTTCTGCGCGTGCTCAAACCAACCGGCACTTTCGTGCTGAACATCAAGGAGCGCGTGGTAGATGGCGAGCGCCACACCTACGTCATCGAGCTGATTTTGGCAATGCGCAAGCAGGGCTGGCTGTGGACCGAAGAATTCATGTGGCACAAAAAGAACTCATACCCGGGCAAGTGGCCCAACCGCTTTCGCGATTCCTGGGAGAGGTTGCTGCAATTCAACAAACAGCGCGCGTTCAAGATGAACCAAGAAGCCGTTATGGTGCCGGTCGGCGACTGGGCCAAAGACCGGCTCGCCAAACTCAGTGAAACCGACAAGATCAGGGATGAATCCAAAGTGTCCAGCGGGTTCGGCAAGAACGTCTCCAATTGGCTCGGCCGCGAGTTAGTGTATCCGACCAACGTCATTCACATGGCGACCGAGTGCTCGAATCGCAATCACAGCGCGGCTTTTCCGCTTGAGCTGCCGGATTGGTTCGTCAAGCTCTTCACTGATGTAGACGACGTCGTTCTCGATCCTTTCTGTGGCTCGGGGACAACCGCGCTTGCCGCAGCACAGCTCAAACGCCATTATGTCGGTATTGACATCAGCGATGCGTATTGTCGGCTTGCGGAAATCCAGTTACCGCAACGGCAGCCGCGTTTGCTGGAAGCGCCCGAAGTTTACGAAACGAGGACGACCGAATGAATGCCCTTGATCTCGATGCTGTCCGCCAATATGTCAACGAGAATATCCAGCATTTTCATGATCGTAAGATCGCTTCGCTGAAGGAGCTTACACTGAATCGGCTGCTTCAAAAGAATCCCTATCTGTTCAAGGCGAAGAACATCAACTGGCCCCCAGATCTGATCAAGGCCCTTCTGGAAGCGTTTTTGTCATCATCCGAAGAGAAGTTGTTCGGAGACTTTTTGGAAGGTCTGGCTGTCTTCGTGGCAGGACAGACCTGTAATGGGCACAAGTCGGCGGCACAGGGCGTTGACCTGGAGTTCATCAATCGCGGCACCCACTACGTCGTTTCGGTAAAATCAGGTCCGAACTGGGGCAATAGCTCGCAACACCGCAGGCTGGCCCAGGACTTGCGCGATGCCGTGACACGCGTCAAGCAGTCGAGGACCACGCTAAAAGTGCAACCTGTACTGGGAATATGCTACGGGAAGACGCGTTCGCGTCATACAGCCGATGGCTACTGGAAGGTGGTCGGTCAGAATTTCTGGTATCTCATCAGCGAGAATCCAAACCTCTACACGGACATCATCGAGCCGATAGGCCATCGCGCCCAAGAGCATAACGAAGCTTTCCTGCAACAACAGGATAAGATCGCCTTTGACTTTGTGCTGGAGTTCGCTGAACGGTTTAGCACTGAAGGCAGGGTTAACTGGGTTAAGCTGGTTGAGTACAACAGTGGCAACTTTGATCCAGACGACTTCTCGGGGCAATAGTACACTTGTAAATGCGAATGATCAAGACGGATACCCGGATCGAAATCAAGAATTATCTCCGAGGCTTCATTCGTGGCCTGATGGATGCCCATCGCCTTGAGCCACGAGCCAGCCGATCGGCTGATAGGTATGCCGTTTTGGCACCCGACAGAGATGATCTGAAGCCATTCCATGAAGCCATTCTCCCATCTGAAGTGGTCTGCAGCTGTGGAACTGAATGGTTCTACACGGGACTGAACGCGACTTTTGAAGAATGCGCTCGCCTGATCGCTCTACAAACCTTCGAAGTTGCTCAGCGAGGTTACAGAGCAACTGGGGCTATGCCCCTGGCGGCCGCGGCGAAGATCGAAGAACTGGTCGCACAATTGGGTCAGGCCGGGAAACACGTATCATTCCCAGAGATGATCGAGCGTGTCCTGAGCATCGAAGATCAAACCCTGGTCGCGAGACCGGCCATCGCTGACCTGTACCTCAAGGACTCGAATGACCGCGAGCACTACTTCGAGATTAAGTCACCGAAGCCCAACAAGGGGCAATGCCTGGAGATCACCGAGCGACTATTGCGCATCCATGCCATCAAACGAGCGAATCGCCCCCGCGTCAACGCCTACTTTGCAATGGGTTACAATCCGTACGGCAGCACAAAAGCATCATACACCCATAGCTTCGCCCGGCAGTATCTGGACATTGAAAACCAGCTCCTCCTTGGTGAGGAGTTCTGGGCATACATCGGTGGCCATGACACTTTTGGAGAACTGCTTGAGGTTTACCAGGAAGTTGGATATGAGATGAGCAAGGCGATCGTCGATGAATTGGCCTTCAATTTCTGAAGCATATTGGATCACGAAGTGTGACACGCGAGCAGCAATCCACCGTCGCTATGCACGAAGGAACCGGGATAGGAGCCATGGGATGGAGCAACGACTTGCAGAACCTGCAGTAGAATACTTGAGTCGGCCAGATGGTCAACGGACAGGCGTGGTCTTACGTTGGGAAGACTACCAGATCCTACGCGCCTACGTGCCCACTGATCCTGACGTGTTGATAGGTTTGAGCAACCCGGAACTGCAGGCATTGGCCGAAGGCATGCTGGCAGCGCCTCACCAACAACGTCTCAGCGACCTGCTTCAGCTGAACCGGGCGGGAACCATGAACCACGCGGAGGAAGTCGAGTTGGATCGCCTGCTGGAGCACGTGGATAAAGAGAAGGGCGCGTTTCAGTTCTGGGGCGCGAGCATCCTGAGCGGGTCCGCAAGCCAAAACGCTTAACGTAGATTGTCCAGTCGAAGGATGCGGCCTTGCCTTAAGCCGCTCCGCATCCTTCGACTCCGGGCTGCGGCCCTCCGCTCAGGATGCTCCGCTGAAAGTTCGCCCCAGACGTGAAATGCACCCTAAAGAGAAAACGTTCTTGACTGCTGTATCACAATGTGATAGAGTAATGATATACGAAAGCTGGTAACCCGGTTCGTCAGAAGATGGATGCGGCGCGAGCGCGTTACAGATGTGATGTTGCTTCAAGCCATCCGCAACCTCGAGGACGGACTATCAACCGCAAATCTTGGCTCAAGTCTGTATAAAGTCAGGGTCGCACGTGAAGGGCAAGGCAAAAGCGGCGGCTACCGAACACTCATCGTCTATCGGCAAGGCAACCGAGCGATTGTTGTCTATGGGTTCAAGAAAGCTGACACAGATAACATCGCTGATGACGAACTTGTCTTGTTCCGGGAGCTTTCCGCTACCCTGTTGGCTCTGTCTGAAAATCAAATCGAGCTCGCTGTCGAAAATGGGGAATTCTATGAAATCGAGGAGAACGCTGATGCGAGATGACATACGTGAAGCGATCGGCGAGACCGTTCAGGGTCTCGTCAATCTGGGCTTGCCGACAACCTTCACTAAGAAGCAGCTTGACGTGCTGGGTGTCTCCATTCCAGAGATTGAGGTTTCGGCAAATCACATCCGCGAAATCCGCAAGAAAACCCGTCTGAGCCAAACCGTCTTCGCTCAGGCGTTGAATGTGAGCGCGTCTACGGTTCGTCAATGGGAGCAAGGTAAACGCTCGCCGTCTGGCTCAACTAAAGTTTTGCTCGAACTCTTGCAGCGAGAGCCTCATCTGCTGGATTACCGAATCCAAGGGTCACAGGTGAGCTGAGCTCGCATGGTCAATTTGGAAACGCGTAATGACAGACGTGCCCCCTCCGGCTGACATCCGAAAGTGGACAACCCCATGCCAACACACAACTTCGACGTTCTTATTATCGGCGGCGGCGCGACCGGCGGCGGAACCGCGCTGGACCTGGCGCTGCGCGGGCTGAAGGTCGCGCTGGTCGAACGCGCCGACCTCACCGACGGCACCTCGGGCCGCTACCACGGCCTGCTCCACTCCGGCGGCCGCTATGCGGTGCGCGACCCCGAGTCCGCGCGGGAGTGCATCGAGGAGAACCGGCTGCTGCGCAAGATCGTGCCCCACGGCATCGAGGACACCGGCGGCTTCTTCGTACAGACCCCCGATGACGACCCGGCGTACGCGGCGCAATGGGTGGCCGCGTGCCGGGCGGCCGGCATCGAGACCGAAGAGCTGACGCCGAAGCAGGCCTTGCGCGAAGAACCAGCCCTCAACCCGGCCATCACCCGCGCCTTCCGCGTGCCCGACGCCGCGTGCGACTCGTTCGACATCCTGACCTCGCTGGGCGCGGCCGTCGAGGCCCACGGCGGCAAAGTGCTGATCTACCACGAGGTGGTCGGCCTGACGCTGGCCGGCGGCAAGGTAGTCGGCGCCACGCTGCGCAACCGGCGGACGGGCGAGGAACAGACCATTGCTGCAGCCATGACGGTCAACGCGGCCGGCGCCTGGGCCGGGCAGATCGCAGCCATGGCCGGCTGCCCGCTCACCATCCGTCCCAGCAAAGGGACCATGGTCGCCATGGCCTACCGCTTCGTCAACACCATCATCAACCGGCTGCACCCGCCCGGCGACGGCGACATCCTGGTGCCGGTGGGTACCGTAGCCGTCATCGGCACCACCTCCATCACTGTGCCCGACCCCAACGACACCAGCGTGCAGGCCTGGGAAGTGCGCAAGATGCTGGAAGAGGGCGAGAAGATGATCCCCGGCTTCACGCAGGTGCGCGCGCTGCGGGCCTGGGCGGGGGTGCGGCCCCTGTACGAGGAGGGCGCCAGCGCCGAGGGCCGCGAGGCCAAGCGCACCTTCGCCGTGCTCGATCACGCGCCGCGCGACGGCGTGGGCGGGCTGATCACCGTGGTCGGCGGCAAGTTCACTACCTACCGGCTCATGGCCGAGCGCGCGGCCGACGCGGTCTGCGCGCAGCTGGGCGTGAGCAAGCCGTGCGTCACCAAAGACTACGTGCTGCCCGACGTGCGCATCCCCCTCAACCCGCCCAAACCGCACCGGCTGGGCCATCGGCTGCAAGACCTGGAAGAGGCCCCGGTCAAGACCGGCCTGATCTGCGAGTGCGAGATCGTCACCCGCGGCGACCTGGAGGGCGCGGCCCGGAGCCACCCGGACGTCGCCGCGCCGTGGATCCTGGACGACCTGCGCCGCGACCTGCGCCTGGGGATGGGGCCGTGCCAGGGCGGCTTCTGCGGCTACCGCGCCGCGGCCGTCCTCCACGAATCGGCCGGATTGGACGCCGGGCAGGCTACCGCTGCGCTGGCCGACTTTGCGCAGAAGCGCTGGAAGGGCCAGCGGCCGCTCCTCTGGGGCCAAAGCCTGCGCCAGGCGCTGTTGGATGAACAGATTTATCGGGGGATATTGGGCCTGGATCGGTTGGGGCAATAAAACGACCCCGACTATCCTCATTCGAGGAAGACAGCCTCTCTTGGCTACCTTGTCATCGGGGGCGGGAAACCGGACGGACCAGTTTATTTAGCAGCCATATTATCCGCGAAACTGCTTTCTGCGTCAACTGGTTTTGGTAGAAAACCGCACGAATCTGAGGTGTTCATGAACGATATTCTCGTCATCGGCGCGGGGCCGGCAGGGCTGCTGGCAGCCTGGGTCGCGCGGCAGCGCGGGGCGAAGGTCAAGGTGATGGCGTCCGGCGTCGGCACGACGCACGTCTCGCCGGGGTGGATCGGCGTTCTGCGCGATGAAGATGGGACGCGGACGAGCGCGGATGAACGCGGACAAGCTATCAGCGTAAGCGCGGAGCATCGGAGCGCAACCTCGATCTCGCAAGTTAGAATCGAGGCTTCAGCCGGCCTCTCTGGACGCCCAACCCAACCGGCTAAAGCCTCGACTCCAGATCTCTCTTCAGACATTCATTGCTTCGTCATGGCGCATCCGCAGCACCCTTACGCCCTGGCCGGGCTGGAGGCGTTGCACGGCGGGATCGCGGCGTTGCGCGAGGTGGGAGCGGCGGCGGGGCTGAGGTACGTTGGCGACTTATCCGCCAACTTCTGCCTGCCGACCGCGTTGGGCGCTGTGGCCGAGGCGGCCCTCGTGCCGGAGAGCTTCGCCGCGGGCGACCTGCGGCAGCCCGACCCCATGTTGATCGCGGGGCCGGCCGGGTGGCGCGACTTCTATCCCCGGCTGTGTGCGGAGAACCTGGCCCGCCAAGGCTACGCGGCCCGGGGGGGCTATTTCGACCTGCCGGAGATGGCATCGTTGAGCCAGTTCGATGCGACGCCGGTGGGGCTGGCGCATCTCTTCGAGCGGGCCGATGTGCGGGAACGTGTCGCCGCGCAGCTCAAGCCGCGGCTGGATGGCGCGGCGCGCGTCGGCTTCCCGGCCGTGCTCGGTATGAACCACGCGGCCGAGGCCTGGGCCGACCTGCGTGACCGCCTGGGCGTCCCCGTGTTCGAGATCCCCACTTTGCCGCCCTCCGTGCCAGGGATGCGGCTCTACAACGCGTTCAAGGCCGCGCTGGTGAAGGCCGGCGTGCCGATCTTGCTGGATATGACTGCGACAAAGGGCCTTCTGGAACACGCCAATCTGGATTCGCAGTCCGGAATCGAGGCTTCAGCCGGTCTCTCTGGGCAATGGCAGCAACCGGCTGAAGCCTCGACTCCAGACAATGCGTTGGGCCGCTACAACCGCGCGGCCGGTGTTGTCGTGCCCGATGTCGTGCGCGACCGCACCTACCGGGCCGACACCTATATTTTGGCGACGGGCGGCCTATACGGCGGCGGGATCACCAGCGACTACCGCGGCGCGCTGCGGGAGGCAGTCTTCGGGCTGCCGCTGCACGTGCCGGGCGACGTGGAGAGTTGGTTCGATCCAAACTTCCTGACCGACGCCTCGCACCCGATCCATGGGGCCGGCGTCCGGGTCAACAGCCACATGCAGCCGGTGGACGAAACCGGCGCCATTGTCCTGGACAACGTCCGCGTCGCCGGCCGGCTGCTGGCGCATTGCAACCCGGTCGCTGAAGGTTCAACCGAAGGGGTTTGGCTGGCAACGGCGTATCGCGCGGCCGCCGGAGACAAATGACGAAGGACGAACGACGAAGCCGCCCCCTTTGGTCTTCCGTCCTTCGTCCTTCGTCGTGAGGTACAACATGACCTACACTCCCATCCTCCTCGAAGACATCCGTCGCACCGCTGACCTCTGCGTCAAGTGCAACATTTGCACGAGCGCGTGCCCGGTGGTGCCGGTCACCGACCTGTTCCCCGGCCCCAAGTACGTGGGGCCGCAGGCGCAGCGTTTTCGCGACCCCGGCCTGCCTTCCCCCGACCACTCGCTGGACTACTGTTCCGGCTGCGGGGTCTGCACGCTGGTCTGCCCGCACGGGGTCAAGGTGATGGAGATCAACACCGCGGCCAAGGCCGAGCTGCGCACGCGCCAGTTCCGGGAGAACCCGCTCAACCTCAAGTGGTGGCGCAACACCTTCTTCGGCTATAACGAGACCCTGGGGCTGGTGGGCGGCTTCGTCGCGCCGTTGGCGAACGCGGTGATGCGCTTCCGGCCCGTCCGCCTGCTGATGGAGAAGACGCTGGGCATTGACCACCGCGCGCCGTTCCCCACCTTTCACTTCAACAAGTTCCGGGGCTGGTTCTTCAAGTCTCACCCGCGCGGGGCGGCCTCGATGGCGGGGACGACCGCGAAGCCGAAGGTGGCCTATTTCCACGGCTGCGCGACGCAGCACTACGAGATGGAGGTCGGCAAGGCCATCGTCTCGGTGCTGGAGCACAACGGCTTCGAGGTGATCCTGCCGCCACAGAACTGCTGCGGCCTGCCCATGCAGTCCAACGGCAATTTTGCCGGCGCGCGGCGCTACGCCCAAGCCAACCTGCGCAAGCTGGCGCCCTACGCGGCGGCGGGCATCCCCATTGTGGTGGGCGGGACGAGCTGCGGCATGGAGATCAAAGCCGACTACCGTGAGATCCTGGGCATCCATACGCCCCAGGCGAAGCTGGTGGCCGAGCACGTCTACGACATCAGCGAGTTCCTGTGGCTGCAGCACGAGGCCGGCCGGCTGCGCACCGATTTCAAGCCGCAAGACGGCCGCTACATCCCCTATCATACCTCGTGCCACCAGAAGCTGCACCGCATCGGCCGGCCCGCGCTGGACCTGCTGGCGCTGGTGCCCGGTCTGACCGTGGAAGAGATGGGCGCGGACTGCTGCGGCATCACCGGCACCTACGGCTACAAACACGAGAAGTACGACATCGCGCACCGCGTGGGCGAGCCGCTGTTCGCCAAGATCATCGCCACCGGCGCGCCGCTGGCAATCTGCGACAACGAGACCTGCCGCTGGAACATCGCGGATAAGACCAGGCTGGATGTGGTGCATACGGTGGAGGTGTTGGCCGAGGCGTATGGGATGGGGTGAATTGCGGATTGCCGATTGTGGCTTGCGGATTGCGTGATCTGCCATCTGCTATTTGCTGATTTGGAGTTCTGCACGTGCGCGTCTTGATCATCGGTGCAGGGGCCGTGGGCTCGTTCATCGGCGCGCGGCTGGCGCTGGTGGGGCATGAGGTGACGCTGGCGGGCCGGCCGGGTTGGGCCGCGGCCGTGCGCGCGGGCGGGCTGACGCTGATCGAGCCGGACGGGAGTCGGCAGACGGCCAAAGTCGCCGCGGCGCCCAGCATCGCTGCTGCGTTCTCAACCTCAGCCTTAGCCTCAGCCTCACCCTACGACCTTGCGCTGCTCACCGTCAAGGCCTACGACACCGCCCAGGTCATCGCCGAGCTGACCGCAGCGACCCCGGCCTCGCCGCCGCTGCTCACCCTCCAGAACGGCGTCGGCAACGAGGAGGCGCTGGCCGAGGTGTTCGGGGACTACCGGGTCGTCGCCGGCGCGATTGATACGCCACTCTCCGTGCCTGCGCCGGGCCAGGTGCAGGTGCATCGCGCCCGCTTCCGGGCCGGGCTGGCGCCGGTGGGGGCGGCCGCGCCGGTGATCCAGGCGGCCGCGCTGCTGCACGACGCCGGCCTGCGGACCGATGTTTTCGCCGACTATCGCCGCCTGAAGTGGACCAAGCTGCTGCTGAACCTGCCCGCCAACGCTCAGTGCGCCATCCTCGACTGGACCCCCGCCCAGGTGATGGCCGATCCCCTGACCGCGCGGCTGGAGGCGCGCGCCTGGCAGGAGACGCTGGCGGTGACGACCGCCCTGCGCGTCCGGCCGGTGACGCTGGCGGGCTACCCGGTCGGCCTGATCGCGCCCATCGCCCGCCGTATTGCACCAAAACTGTTGGCGGCCGGCCTGCGCGGGCTGGTCTCCGGCGGCCGCGGCAGCAAGCTGCCCTCCCTGCACATCGCCCTTGCCAGTGGTAAGCCCTCGGAAGTGGCTTGGCTGAACGGCGCGGTCGCCACGTACGGCGCGCGCCTGGGGGTCCCTACGCCGGTGAATCAGGCCCTGGCTGAGCTGGTGGGAAACCTGACCGCCAGCCGTGACGCCTGGGACGCCTGGCGCGGTCGCCCCGAACGGATCGCAGCGTTGATTTGAACTCTGAATGAGACGCGGACGAACACGAAACCGACCTGGAAAGCTGATGGGGTACTGAACCCTCATCGCGTCGTTGGTGAGATCGTCTGGCCGAAGCGGATGAGCCTCGGTGCGAAGCCAAGTCTCTGAAAGGCCTTATGCGCTTCCGGGTTGAAGCTCCAGGAAGTTAGCTCGATCTCGGTGATCTCCTCCGCACGGGCAAACTCAAGGACCCGATCCACCAGCCTCCGCGCGATGCCGGCCCGGCGATGCGCCGCGCACACCCCGATCTGATCAATCTCGATCCACCGGCGCGCCAGGCAAAAGGGATTCTCCAGGCGTTCGCGCACGAGTGCCACGAGGTACCCCACCGGTGCATCCGCCTGCTCGGCAAGCCAAATGCGCGCCGCAGGTGTCTCGATCAGCCCTCTGAACCAGCCTGCTACCTCCGCAGGATCTGCCCATTTGAAGAAAGACGGGTTATGCGCCAGGTGGAATTCCTGGACAAAGGCATTCAATGCTGTCAGCGCGCCCTCGTCGCCAGCGACAGCTTCACGTATCTGCACGCTCACAATGATCCTCCTCATCCAGGCTGACGCCATCACCGACCCGCATTATCGCGCCGTTTGCGACGGTATTCAAGCAGCCTTCTGACTGGATCGAACCGATTTGACACCATGTTACAGCCATGCTATACTCGCAGCAACTTTACATTAGCTATATAATTATAGAAGGTGCACCATGACTCTATCGCTACGAGACGTGAAACGCTCCTTGACCGAGCAGACCATCGTAGAAAAGGCGCTGGCGCTCTTCAAGCAGCACGGGTACGCCAAGGTATCCGTCCGCCAGATTGCCAGGGCAGCGCTGGTCAGCGAAAAGACGGTCTTCAACTACTTCCCCTACAAGGAGCTGATCGTCCTGGCCGGCGCGCAGTCGGGCCTGACCGCCTTCATGGACGGCATCCAGCAGCAGATTGACGAGATCGTGGACCCCACCGAGGTGCTGCGCAACTTCGGCACGCGGCTGGCCGAGTGGTGCGCAGCCGAGCCGGAGGCCGCACCTATCGTGATCGCGGAGCTGCTTACCTCAGACGGAGCGCGGCTGGCGGCCGCCATGCGCTACGTGCCCGATTTCTACGGCCCCATCCGCACCGTGATGACCCTGGCCCGCGCCCAGGGCAAGCTGAGGACGGAGATCAGTGTGGAGTACGCCACCGACTTCTTCCTCAGCAACGTATTCAACGTCCTGCGCACGCACCTGTCCAATGGCCAACTTGAACGCCTGAGCCCTATGCTTAACACTATGCTGGAGATCTTCTCCCACGGCGCATTCCAACCCACCGGAGCCAAACCATGAAAGCCCTGCTCATCTACCCCGAATTCCCCGACACATTCTGGAGCTTCAAGCACGCGCTGCCGTTCATCCGCAAGCGCGCCTCCATGCCGCCGCTGGGTCTGCTGACCGTAGCCGCCATGCTGCCTGCCGGCTGGGAGCTGCGGCTGGTGGACATGAACGTGACCTCGCTGAAAGCTGACGATCTGGCATGGGCTGACTGCGCGTTCGTCAGCGCCATGATCGTACAACAGGAGTCGGCACACGAGGCGATAGCCCGCTGCAAAGCGGCCGGCCTACGGGTGGTGGCGGGCGGGCCGCTCTTCACAGCCGAGCCCGACGCGTTCCCGCTGGTGGATCATCTCGTGCTCAACGAGGCAGAACTCACCCTGCCGCCCTTCCTGGCCGACCTGGCTGAGGGCCGGCCGGAGCGCTTTTACACCACGCCAGAATTCCCCGACATCCGCCTGACCCCGGTCCCCCGCTGGGACCTGGCAGACTTGAGCCAGTATGCCTCGTTGGCCGTGCAGTTCTCGCGCGGCTGCCCATTTGACTGTGAGTTCTGCAACATCACCGCCATGCTCGGCCACCGGCCGCGGGTGAAAAGCGCCGCGCAGATCCTGGCCGAGGTGGATCTGTTCTACCGCCTGGGCTGGCGCGGCCGCGTCTTCTTCGTGGACGACAACCTGATCGGCAACAAGCGCTATCTCAAAGAGGAACTGCTGCCCGCGCTCATCGCCTGGCGCGAAGGCAAGACCGGCATGCCGTTCAACACCGAAGCCTCCATCAACCTGGCGGACGACCCGGAGTTGATGCGGCTGATGGTCGCTGCCGGGTTTGACTCAGTCTTCATCGGCATTGAAACCCCTGAGGAGAGTGGCCTGGCTGAGTGCAACAAGAAGCAGAACCGGGGCCGCGACTTGGTGGCTGATGTGAAACGCATCCAGCGCGCCGGGCTGGAGGTGCAAGGCGGCTTCATCCTGGGCTTCGACAGTGACACCCACGCCAGCTTCCAACGCATGATTGACTTCATCCAGCACAGCGGCATCGTGACGGCCATGGTGGGCCTGTTGCAAGCCCTGCCGGCGACGCGGCTCTACGAGCGGATGGCGCGCGAGGGGCGCATCATCGGCGCGGCCACCGGCGATAACGTGGCCGCGCTGACCAACATCGTGCCGCAGATGAACGCGGACGCGCTCTACAATGGCTATCGAGCCGTGCTGCGCCACCTGTACGCGCCGCAGCACTACACGGACCGCGTCATCACTTTCCTGCGCGAGTATCGCCTGCCCGCGGTCGAAATCCCCCTGGGCCGCGAATACCTCTTGGCCTTTGGCCGCTCCATCGTGCGGCTGGGCATCCGCAGCCGGGCCCGCGCCCACTACTGGAAGCTCTTTTTCTGGACCCTGCTGCGGCGTCCCCGGCTGCTGCCGCAGGCGATCACCCTGGCCATCTACGGCCATCACTTCCACCGCGTATGCGAAATCCAAGGTATCGCCTGACGGTGCACCGTTTGACCCACCATCCGCCTTAGCCGTCAATGCGCGCATTGACGGCTTGAGCTATGGTGTGTATAATTCGTCCAAATTCGGACGCTGATTGTCGCGAGTTTGCTCTGTGGCAGTAGTGGGCCACCCCAACAGTACAGTATCCGGGAATAGTGCTGTGTTCCGCCACCGACACCTTGGTTGTTGCTGGCGCTGACCCAAACGATGGGTCTCTACAAGAGGATGGAAAGGGGGTGCATCAAGCGCAATCCGCAAGATAACCGCTCCACAACGATCGTCTAGCCTACACCACATTGATAAGTCGTCACCGCTAAGCATAACTCTTAGATTACAAAGGGAGCGAACCTTATGAAACGCTTGCTTGTCACGCTGTTCGTCATTGCCTCACTCTTCGTGTTGGCCGGTTGTGCGCCAACCACGCAGCAAAGCACCGTCAAGATCGGCCTCCAGGCGCCGCTGACCGGCGACTACGCCTACGAAGGCAAGGGTTTCCAAAACGCGGTCAAGCTGCTGGTGGAGCAGACCAACGCTGCCGGCGGCATCAACGGCCAGCAGATCGAGCTGATCGTCGAGGACGACAAGGGCGACCCCAAGGAAGCCTCGCTGGTGGCTGACCGTCTGGTCTCCCAGAAGGTCGTCGCGGTGATCGGCGCCTACAACTCCAGCGCCACCGAACCGGCATCGGTCACGTATGACAAGGCCGGCATCCTCCACATCACGCCGTCGTCCACCCGCGTGAGCCTGACGGAGAAGGGCTTCCAGAAGTTCTTCCGCGTATGCTTCCTGGACGACCGCCAGGGCCTCTTCGCCGCGAAGTTCATGAAAGAGGTCTTGAACAACAGCAAGATCGCGATCCTGCATGACAACTCTACCTACGCCCAGGGCCTGGCCGAAGAAACCAAGAAATTCTCGGAAGAGCAGGGCCTGCAGATCGTGTTCTTCGATGCCATCAACCCCAAGGATCAAGACTTCACCCCCGTGCTGACCAAACTGAAGGACGCAGGTGCGGAGACGGTCTACTTCACCGGTTACCACGCGCAGGCGGGCTTGCTCCTGAAGCAGGCGCAGGGCATCAGCCTGCAGATCCAGTGGCTGATGGGCAACGCCTCCAACAACCCAGAGATCGTCGAGATCGCGGGCGTGGAGAACGCCAAGGGTGCGATGTTCACCACCGAGCCGCTACCCAAAGACCTGGACTACCCCGAGGCCAAGCAGTTTATGGCTGACTACAAGGCCAAGTACAACGAAGAGGCCGAGAGCGTGTGGTGGGTGATGGCCGCCGACGCCTTCCGGGTCATCCGCTACGCAATGGAGCAGACCAAGAGCACTGACCCGGCCAAGCTGGCGGAATTCCTGCACAAGGACTTCAAGAACTTCCCCGGCATCACCGGGCCCATCCTGGGCTTCGATGAGAAGGGCGATCGCCTGGGCACCATCCACAAGGCGTATGTGATCACCGACACGGGCGATATCCAGCCCTATCCCGAACAGCCGTCGCCCTGAGTTCCACATCCCATCGCTCTGCCGCGGGATGTGCCCGGACAAGAAACGTCCCAAGTGTCACGGCTTTGTCATGAGCGGGTTGACAGCACGAATATCGTTGCGGCGACTGACTAGCGAAGCATCTCGATCCAGACTCTTCGCTGGTGGTGAGCCGTTAATAGCATTCAGTCGTTAACCCGCTCAAAGCGACAGGCGGAGATCTCCAGGCAGATTGGCTCGACCGCTACAATTCCCGCATCCAGCGGGTCTGTGACCCGCTGGATGCGGAGCATTCATCCGACCCCACCACGAGGACCGCATGGAGCTACTTGCCCAAAACCTCCTCAACGGCCTGACCATCGGGGCCTTCTACGCCCTGGTCGCGTTAGGCTACACCATGGTCTACGGCGTGCTTAAGCTGATCAACTTTGCCCACGGCGACCTCTTCATGTGGGGCGCCTACCTGGGCTGGACCGCGCTGAGCATCCTCTCGTTTCTGGTGAGCCGCGCAGGCCCCCTGGCGCTGATCCCTGCCGTCGTGATGGTGATGGTAACCACCGCACTGCTCGGCGTGCTGCTGGAGCGCTTCGCCTACCGACCGCTGCGCGGCACCGGCCGCCTGCCCCCTGTCATCTCGGCGCTCGGTGCGGCCTTCATGCTGGAAAGCGCCGCGCGTAACCTGTACGGCGCCAGCTACCAGGTCTACCCGCAGGCTGTAGAAATGACCGGTCGTTTTCGCCTCATCGGCACCGTGACGGCCAGCACGACCCAGATCCTGGCGCTGGTCGCCTCCCTGATCCTGATGCTGCTGCTCTACGCGTTCGTGAACTACACCCGTGTCGGCACCGCGATGCGCGCCGTCTCGCTGGATCACGACACCTCCCGCCTGATGGGCATTGACGTCAATCGCATCATCGCCATCGTCTTCCTGATCGGGCCGGGCCTTGGCGCGGCCGCGGGCATGATGGTGGCGCTGCACTACGGCTCGTTTAACTTCACCCTGGGCTGGGTGTTCGGTCTGAAAGCGTTCATCGCGGCCATCCTGGGCGGCATCGGCAACATCCCCGGGGCCATGCTGGGCGGCATCCTCCTGGGCATCGTCGAAAGCCTTGGCGCCGTCTACCTGGGCTCGCAGTGGAAGGACGTGATCGCCTACGTGCTGCTAGCCCTCATCCTGATCGTCCGGCCGACGGGCCTGCTGGGCGAACGCGTGGCCGAGAAGCTGTAGGGGTGAGGAGACCCCACCCCTACGGCCCCCATTATCGGAGGCAGTATGACTGATCTGCTTCAGCGACTTCGTAAGATCCGACCCACCACCTGGTGGATCATTGGGTTAGCGGTTGCGTTGCTCTTGCCGTTGCCGTTCAATGACTACTTTCGCAAGGTGCTCTGGCTGGTGGGGATTTACGCGCTTCTGGGCCTCAGCCTCAACATCATCGTGGGCTATGCGGGGCTGTTTCAACTCGGTCACGCCGCGTTTTACGCGTTGGGCGCGTACACGGCCGCCATCCTGAACCTGCGCCTGGATGTGCCGCTGCTGCTGGCCCTGCCAGTCGCGGTCATTGTCTCGGGCGCGGCCGGGTACGTCATCAGCCGGCCTATCCTGCACCTGCGCGGAGACTACCTGGCGATCGTCACCATCGCGTTCGGCGAGATCGTGCGCATGTTGCTGGTGAACAACGTCGGCAAGGTAACCGGCGGCGCCAACGGCCTGTTCGGCATTGATTCGCTGGCCATCTTCGGGCTGAAGTTTGACTCTGCTCTCAGCAATTATTACTTGGTGTTCTTCTTCCTGATCCTCACCATCTTCGCGATGATCCGGCTGGAGAATTCGCGCCTGGGCCGGGCCTGGCTCTACGTGCGCGAGGACGAGCTGGCCGCCGAAGCGATGGGCATTGACACCGTGCGCATGAAAACCATCGCCTTCGTGCTCGGTTCAGCCTGGGCCGGCCTGGCGGGCGTGCTCTACGCCAGCCGCATCGGCTCGATCTCGCCCGACCTGAGCAGCTTCCTGGAGTCGGTGATCATGTTCTGCATCGTCGTGTTGGGCGGCACCGGCTCGATCCCCGGCGTCTTCATCGGCGCCATCGGCATGATCGTCCTGCCCGAGGTATTCCGCTTCGTCAAGGATTGGCGCGATGGGTTCGTAGGGCTGGCCATGGTGCTGATGATGATCTTCCGCCCCATGGGCCTGTGGCCGAGCCGTCGGGTGGCGCTGGAAATGGGGGGAGATGAGGTGAAACATGCCCTTACTTGACGTTTCATCCCTGACCAAGTCCTTCGGCGGCCTGATGGCCGTGTCGAACGTGGATCTGCGCATCGAGCCGGGGGACATCCTGGGCATGATCGGCCCCAACGGCGCGGGCAAGACCACGGTCTTCAACCTGCTCACTGGCATCTACCGGCCTGACCGCGGCGCGATCCGGTTCGACGGCCGGAGCCTGGTCGGCCTGCGGCCTCACGCCATCGCGGCCGCAGGGGTCGCGCGCACATTCCAGACCATCCGCCTCTTCCCCAACCTGACGGTGTTGGAGAACGTGATGTCGGGCCGCCACTGCCGCAGCCGGGCGGGCGTGTTCGGCGCGGTTTTCCGGCCGCCCGCGCAGCGCCGGGAAGAGCACGCGATCCGCAGCCAGGCCGAGCAGCGCCTGCGCTTAATGAACATTTGGCACTTCCGCAACGAGCTGGCCAAGAATCTGTCCTACGGCGATCAGCGCCGCGTCGAGATCGCGCGGGCGTTGGCCACCGACCCCAAGCTACTGATCCTCGATGAGCCAGCCGCGGGCCTGAACGAGGCGGAAGGCGCCGAGCTCATGGCGCTGATCCGGCAGATCCGGGACACCGGCGTCACCATCTTCCTGATCGAGCACGACATGAAGGTGGTGATGGGCGTGTCAGACCGGATCATGGTGCTAGATAACGGCCAGAAGATCGCGGAGGGCACGCCGACCGCGGTGCAGGCTAACCCGCGCGTCATCGAAGCCTACCTGGGCCGCGAGGATCAAGAGGAGGTGTGGCTCCATGTCTGAACCTATCCTTCAACTCAAGGACGTTCACGCCTACTACGGCCATGTCCACGCGCTGAAGGGCATCTCCCTCGACGTGGCGGCCGGTGAGATCGTGGCGCTGATCGGCGCAAACGGCGCGGGCAAGAGCACCACCCTGCGCACCATCTGTGGTCTGCTGAAGCCGCGGGCCGGCGAGATCGTGCTGCACGGTAAGTCCATCGCAGGCGTGCCCGCGCACGAGATCGTCTACCTGGGTGTGTCGCACGCCCCCGAGGGCCGCAGAATCTTCTCGACCCTGAGCGTGGATGAGAACCTGAACATGGGCGCCTACAGCCTGGGCGGCGCTAGAGCGCGCATCGAGGAGCATCGCGCGCGCGTCTTCAAGCTCTTCCCCCGCCTGCAGGAGCGCCACCGCCAGCTTGCGGGCACCCTCTCCGGCGGCGAGCAGCAGATGCTGGCCATCGGCCGCGCGCTGATGGCCGATCCCAAAGTGCTTCTGCTGGACGAGCCTTCGCTCGGCCTGGCGCCGCTGCTGGTCAAGGCAATCTTTGATACCGTGCGCGAGATCAACCAGTCTGGCACAACGATCTTGTTGGTTGAACAGAACGCCCGTGCCGCGCTGCGGTTAGCCCACAAGGGCTACGTGCTGGAAACCGGCAGCATCGTGCTCTCGGGCCCAGCCGCGACGCTGCTGGCGGATGAGCGGGTGCGGAAGGCGTATCTGGGGGAGGGATGAGGGCCTTAGATCTTTGACCGCCCCCGGTTTCTGTGAGAAACCGGGGGCCTTTTTCTTACAACGCCAACCACGACCCGATCCCGCGCTCCACTGCGCGGCGATAGACGATGGGCGCCGTCGCCATGTCGTCCAACGCCAGGCCCAGGTTGCAGGCGATACTCCGCTCCCGCGGCGACTGGCGGCCGGGCTTCTGACCCGTCACTAGCTCGCCCAGGCCCGCGTGGATGGGCGGGATCTGCTGGAAGTAGCCGACGCTGCGATAATACTCAAGCTGCGGGATGTCGTCGGTGCAGAACTTGTCAACTTCCTGCATGGCCGGGCCATCCCAGTACGAATCAAAGTCCACCAGTGAGGCGAACGCGCCCGCGTCCAGCCAGCCGGCCTTGATGGTGGCATGCGGCGTGTGCAGGATCGGCCCCGCGGTAACGACCATGTCGCAGCGGGTCACAGCTTGCCGCGGCTCGTTGACCACGGTCACCTCCACCCCCAGGCAGTCGCTCATCTCACGGGCGTAGCGCTTGGCGTTCTCCGGCGTGCGGTCGTAAGCTCGCACGCGTTTTACCGGGAAAAGCGTCTTCAGCGCCTCCAGGTTGGTGCGCCCCTGCACCCCGCAGCCCAGGATGCCCACGGTCTCGGACTCGGGGCGGGCCAGGTATTTGGCGGCCAGCGCGGTCGCCGCGCCGGTGCGCATGCCGGTGATCCAGGTGCAATCCATCACGGCCAGCGGCAGGCCGGTGTCGTCGTCGTTCAGGATCAGCAGGCCGCTGATGTAAGGCAGCCCCTTCTCCTGGTTCGCCGGGTAGCCGCTGACCCACTTCATGCCGATGGCGTGGAGCGCAGGGATGTAGGCCGGCATGGCATGGATGAAGGCGTCGGGCCGCGAGTGGACGCCGGGCTTGGGCGGCATCTCCACGTTGCCCAGGCCGTGCTCGTGAAACGCGACTTCCAATGCGTCAATGACTTCGCGCATGGTCACGCCGACCGCTTCGACGTCGGCGCGGGAGAGGTAAAGAAGTTGGTGGTCGGACATTAGAGAGCTCCTTTGCTGCTTGGTGAGACGGTATGAAACCGGTATAATCCGGCCATGAACAAAACTTTGCGCGGCTATTTGCTGGTGCTGGTGGCGGCCACCCTATGGGCCTCCATCGGCGTCTTCTACAAGTTCCTCATCCGGGATCATGGCCTGATCCCATTGGCCGCAGCGGCGCTCCGCGGGGCTGCCGGCGGCTTGCTGCTGCTGGCCGTGCTGGCGCTGACGCGCACCGACCTGCGCGTGCCGCGACGCCAGTGGCCCGGCTTCCTGGCCTACGGCGTATTCGGCGTGGCGCTCTTCTTCATCAGCTACGTCAACGCGATCAACCTGGTGGGCGTCGCGATGGCCGCGGTGCTGATGTACACATCACCGGCGTGGGTGGCGGTCATCTCCTGGCGGTGGATGGGCGAGAAGCTGGGCCGCCGCGGGCTGATCGCCCTGCTGCTGGCGCTGATCGGCGCCGCGCTGGTGGCCCGGATTTACGATCCGGCGCAGTTGCGACTCAACTGGCTTGGCGTGCTGTTGGGCCTGGCCTCCGGGCTCACGTACGGTTTGTACAGCGTGTTCAACAAGGCGCTGGTGCGTCATTCCCGGCCCTGGGTTGTCCAGGTCTACGGCCTGCTCATCGGCGCGGCCGTGCTGATGCTGCTGGTGCCGCCGGCCGAAGTGGCGCGGGGCTGGGCAACACCCACCGCGCTGGCGCTGATCATCGGCATGGGCCTGATCCCCACCCTGCTCGCCAGCCTGGCGTTCGCTATCGGCGTGCAATGGGTGCCGGTGAGCGTGGCCGCCATCGTGGCCACCTGGGAACCGGCCGTGGCAACCCTGTTCGGCTACCTCTTCTTCGCCGAGCGCCTTGACCCGCTGCAGTGGGTTGGCACTGCGTGCATCCTCAGCGCGGTGCTGCTGCTGCGGCCGGACACCCGCGGGTGAGCTTCATCGCGCCAAAAGTTCGCACCCTCTCAACGCGCTGTCATTCTACGCCGGCCCGCCGAGAAGCACAAATGCGATCGACGCGCCACCTGACGCGCAGCAATTCCTGCTACAAGGTGTAACGCTGAGTGAATCGGCTACACGAAGTCCGTCGCGGGGTGATGCCAGCGAAAAGTCTTGGCTATATGGGCGAGATTCTTCGCTCTTCTGGCTGTGCCGCAGACTTTGGTGTGTCATACCGCTCGGAATGACAGGGCATCCGGTCCATCACCGAAAGCCTCCGAGTACTCCGTCCCGGCCCTCGGCCTGGTCTTCCTGCGCTACGCCGACCACAAACTCGCGCAAGCCGAGCGCAAAGTACAGGACCAGAGCACCGGCCGGAAAAATTGGCTACCAGGCCCATGAGATGCTCTACCTACCCGAAGCGGCCCGCTTTGGGCGGCCGCTGGCGCTGCCCGAAGGGGAGGCCATCAGCGGCGCGAACAACGACGCGATGCGCGCCATCGAGGCCGAACCCGAGGCGCTGCGAGATGTGCTGCTCAAGACCTACAACCGGCTAGAGAGCCGCATGCGGTCACCGCGCCAGAGGGCAGCGTCCGCGCCGGCAGCGGCGAGCATCTGCGCCATTTCCTAGCCGAGGATCATCGCGACGTCTTCACCCTGATCCAGAAACTCGGGATCGCCTGCGGGGCGACCTCCCCCATGCTCTCCGCCCGAGAGGATATCACCATCAGGACCGATGAAGCGCACCGCAGCCAATACGACCCTTCGCGCTCACCATGCGCAACGCGCCGGCCGGATGCCAGCGCGGCCTATTTCGCCATCATTGTGTCGAAAGGTCACCTAAACAATTTCAGACTAAGCGTCTTTGGACAAATAACATTCCATCAGATATAATAGCGTGTGCCAGGGAAGGCGATAGTGTCTGTCCTGGCGCACTTGTTTTTTAAGCTCGGCATAGAGCCCAGAGCAGAACCTACATCCTTATTCCAGGAGGTCAAGCTGATGTCAGGTATCGCAGGCATTGCTGCGAAAGGAAACGAAGCATTAGTAGATCGAATGTTGGCTAGGATTGGCCATCGCGGCCCGGTGCGACATAGTGTTGTCGGAGAGGGTGGTGTAACGCTGGGCTTGGTTACGCCACCAGGGCGCACCAAGGATCATCTCATACTGCATCAAGATCTATGTGCGCGAGACGGGATCGGCAAAGGCCACCTGGCCGAGGCGCAACGGGCCAACGGAGGAGTCACTTTGCGGCGCGACGCATTGGGAGTCGCGCCTCTGTACTATGGACACACCCATGATGGCCAATTGGCTTTTGCCTCAGAGGTGAAGGCGCTGCTCGGGGTAGCTGAATCCATCCGAGAGCTGCCGCCTGGGCATACATTGGAACAGCACCAGCTACGCGCCCATTTCCAGTTGGCGCCCAAGCCATTCATCAACGCAAGCCCCGCTCAGATCGCCAGTGCTCTGCGCTCACGCTTGTCCAAGGCGATCCACGGGCGCATCGTGCAGCCCGTCATGGGATCGTGGCTTTCCGGTGGCCTTGACTCCAGCGCCATCGCCGCGCTGGCGCGCCCCCAGGTAAGCGAGCTGCATACCTTTGCTGCCGGATTCGTCGGCGCGCCCGATCTGGTCTTTGCCCGCGACGTCGCTGCGTTCATCGGCACCGAGCACCACGAGATCATCGTCACCCTGCCAATGCTGCTTTCAGTGTTGCCCGATGTGATTTACCATCTAGAGTCATTCGACGCGTTGCTAGTCCGATCCTCCACCACGAATTATCTGGTGGCCCGGCTAGCGGCGCAGTACGTGACGGATGTCTTCTCAGGTGAAGGGGGGGACGAGCTATTTGCGGGCTACGAATATCTGAAAAACATGCCAACACAGGCGCTGCCGGCCGAGTTGATCGATATCATGGGCCGATTACACAACACGGCCCTCCAGCGCGTTGATCGCTCGGCGGCTGCCCACGGCACCGTAGCGCACGTGCCTTTCACCGATCCCGAGGTAGTTGATTTCGCACTGCGCATCCCCCCCGAATTGAAGCTGCGAGACGGTGTGGAGAAATGGATCCTGCGCCAGGCCTTAGTTAGCCTACTACCGGGCCGCGTGCTCTGGCGCACTAAGGCAAAGTTCTGGGAAGGCGCTGGCGTGCAGGGAATCCTCGCGCAACACGCCGAATCGGTTGTCAGCGATCGCGATTTCCGACAGGAACGCGTTTTACCCAATGGTTGGCGGCTGAACTCCAAAGAAGAACTGTTTTATTACCGGATCTTCCGAGAGCACTTCGGCACGCTGCAAGACCTCACCTGGATGGGACGCACCAAAGGCGCGCCATCAGAGCAGTGATCCACAATCGCGCAGCGCGAGAAGAATGGGCTGGCGCTTGATCGGGCGCGGTTACGCCTTGGCAAGCGTCAGCTTATTCCGCCCGACTCCACTCATCCCGCCACCACGGCCATCACATACCGCGCTACCTCACCTAACCCCACCGCCGCTACTACCTCCCCGCCGCGGCGCTTCACCTCCACCGTGCCGGCCTTCAGCCCGCGCTCGCCCACCGCGAGCCGCAGCGGCACGCCGATCAGATCGGCGTCGTTAAACTTGACCCCAGCACGTTCGTCGCGGTCATCGTAGAGCACGGCCACCCCAGCTTCCGTCAGCGCGGCGTACAACCCTTCCACAGCCTCGGCCACTTCCGGCGTCGCCTTGCCCACCGTCATCAGGTAGACCGCGAACGGCGCGATGGCTGCAGGCCAGCGCAAACCCTGCGCGTCGCGATGCTCCTCGGCCGTGGCGGCCAGCAAGCGATCCAGGTGTAGCCGGCAGCTGCCCAGCAGCAGCGGTTGCGCCCGGCCTTCGCGATCGAGGAAGGTGACTTCGCCAGCGCGGCTCAGGTGCGCGTCCCATTTGTGCAGTGCGACCAGCTCGACCCCGTGCGCCAGGGCCAACGGCTGGCCGCAGACGGGGCAGCCGCTGCCCTCCCCGGCCAGCGCGATGTCTGCCACCACCGTCGCCCGGTAGTCGCGGCCTAAATTCACGTTGCGGGTGTGATAGCCCGGCCGGTTCGCGCCGGCCACCAGGTTCGGGGAGACCGCGACCAACTCATCCACTACGACGGTAACATCCTGTAACCCCACCGGCGAGCCGTAACCCGGCTCCGCGCCGGCCTGCCGGATCTCAGCCTCGGTAGCGAAGCCCAGCGTGACCGCGCCCAACGCCCTCTTCAGCTTGGCCTCGTTCAGCACGGTGTCCCCGCGCACCATCGCGAACACGAAGCGGTCGGGGCCTTCGGTAAATCCAGCCATCAGGAACACCGCCTTGGCCGTGCGTGACTCCAAGATACCCAGGAACGCGGCCAGCTCCGCAATGGTCTTGCAGTCGGGGGTTGCGACGTCCGCCATCGGCAGCAGCGGCGCGGCCTCGGGCCGGGGCTTGGCGATGCGGGCGACCTCTTGGGCCGCTGCGTAGCCGCAGGCCCCGCAGCGCACATACGCCTGGTCGCCGTCCCACGGGAAGAGCCAGCGATGCGCAACCGGCCGGCCGGCCGCATCTTCGTCCGCGATGACCGCCTGATACGTCACCCCGGCGCAGCCGATCACGCCGGCCAAAGCCCGGCCCACGCGGTCGTAGGCGGCATCCAGGTCATCGCGTGCCGTGTGGAGGCTGTACGCTTCGAGCACGGCCCCTTCCCGCGCGGCCACCGGGTCGTTGAGATCCGATGCTTCATCGCTGTAGCGCCGCCGCACCTGGTAGAGCAGGGCCGGCAACTGGCGATAGGACTGGACCACGCTGGCAGCCACGGCCAGCGCCGTGCGCTCCTTGTCCGGGGCCAGCGCCATCGTCCGATGGTTGCGGTCCCGGAAGCGTACGGCCGCACCGCCCTCTGCGCCGGCCTGCTCGGCCAGCTGGATCAGCGGCAGGGCAAACGCCTGACCGCCGACGGCGCGCAACGCGCTTTCAGCCAAGCCGGCCAGGCGCTGGCGGCTAAGGTCGCCCAGGGGCAGCCAGGCGAAGACGCCGCTGCCCAGCCCGCGCAGCAGGCCGGCCCGCACCAACAACTGGTGCCCCGGGGTGCGCGCATCACCCGGCGCGTCACGCAACGTTTGGATGAAGCATGAAGACATGCGCATTAGGATACTTCCCTTGTTAGGTCAGGCGTATGTGCACGGCATATGAGAATGTAGCGCAAAACGCCATCTTGCGGCACGCGCATGGCGCGGACAACGCAGACTAAAACGATGATCCGCTTTCATCCGCGCTCGTCCGCGTCCCAGTTTCAGTTCAAGGCGCGAATTCCCAGATCAACGCCAGCGCAGCGACCGTGATCAGCCCGTATTCCAGCAGCACCCGACGTCTTATGCGCCCCTGAATCGCGTGTTGCGCCAGGCCGACCACATTGTAGAACGCCAGCAGCAGCACCAGGCCGCCGGTCAGGCTTGCCAGGCGCCAGTAGTTGAGCGCCCACGTCACCTGGCCCAGCACCAGGCCAGTGATGCCCGCGTACAATGCCACCAGCACAATGGGCCGCTCACTCCCGCGCAGCAGCTCCAGAGCCAACAAGCTGCTCACCAGCGTGATCTCGGTGCCCGAGACGATGCTGCGCGCGCGCGTGCGATAGACTACCAGGAAAAGCGCCAACGCGATGGCGTAGGTCAGCACATTCATGCCCAGACGCGCGCGACGATAGCCGGTCTGAAACGGGTCCACGGTGTAGTAGACGCCGGCCAGGCTGAGGCCCAGCGCCACACCGGTGCCGATCAGCCCAAACATCCAATACCCTGGCGATGGGGCCAGCGGCAGCAACAGCACGGCCACGATGATCAGCGAGATCGGCACGCCCCAATAAACCCAGTAGGCCCAAGGCCGTGGCCGCGGCTTGAAGCTGGTGTGCGCGGCATGGCCTCGACCCAGGACAGGCGCTGGACCGTCAGGCCTGGTGAGCGCGTGCACGCGCGGGTGTGCCCGCACCACCGCATCGGTACCGCTGGCGACAAGCCCGGCCAACAACACCGCCAGCACGGTGTTGGCGGTGATGTTCACCGTGATGGGTGACCCCAACACCACGGCCTCGAAGGAACGAGCGGGCAATGTGAGGAACCGCTGCGCAGCCAACCCCATCAGCGTGACCCAGATCACGACGCTGACCCGGTCGCGATAATCAACCAATTGCATCTATATGCACCCCTGTGCTATACTCTGCCCCCAGTGACACTCAAACAGATCCATAACCTGCCATGAACGATGACTTTTTCGCCGACCTAGTCATGGAGGCGCTCGACAGCCTGCCCGAGGCCTTCCAAGAGCAACTCGACAACGTAACCATCGTCGTCGAAGATTGGCCCGATGCCGCCACCCGCCGTGCGGCCGGCGTCCGCTCCCCATATGGGCTGCTCGGCTTCTATCACGGCGTCCCCCAGACCGGCCGCGGCAGCAACTACGGCCTGGTCGCGCCTGACAAAATCAGCATCTACCGCGGCCCCATCACGGCCATCTGCCGCACACCCGAAGAGCTGCGCGAAACCGTCCACCGGGTGGTGCTGCATGAGCTGGCCCACCACTTCGGCATTGACGACGACCGCCTGCACGCGATCGGCGCGTACTGATTCTTGCTCTCAGCCGGTCTGTGACCGGCGGCGCAGGCGCTTTCGGCTCGTGTTTCGGTCTGAGATGGGGGTCGCAGACCCCCTGCAAGCGAAATGTTGATGGCATTGGGCTGAGGCTTCGATTCCTGACAGCAGACCACGCCCGCTTATGGCGTCGGTGTTGCCCCGGCTGCTTCGGGTGGCAAAGCCGTGCCCGGCCCGTACAAAAACACCGCCTGCCAGGGCCGGTAGCGGCTGACGAACTTGTCCACCCGTTCCCTGCCATCCTCAGCCCGGACGATCCGCTTCACCGTCACGTCCATTCCGCTCTTGGCCCAGTCCACCTGCTTGATCACCCCCGGAGCCAGGGTCTTGTCCTCCTGGTAAATCGGCGCAGGCGCGGGCTGCGGGTTCGTCGCCTCCGGCGGCGCCATCTCGACGGTGCGCTTCGGCTTGGCCCCGTAGAAGTAGAAGGTGATCCGGCCTTTGACCGTGTCAACCTCGGGTTGAACCAACAGGTGATGGCCGGTGTCGTTGCGGAAGCGAAAATCAACGTCAGGCGTGAAGATACTGGCATCCAGGCCCGGCTCGCCATACCAACCCACTACATAGCTGTGGGGCCAGCGCTCGATGACCGGGAACCCGCCCCAAAACGCAGCGCGGAAAGCCGTGGTAGAGACCTGGCACACGCCGCCGCCCACACCTGTCTCGGTGCGATCCCCGCGGATGATCAGCGAGTCCACGAAACCATTGGCCGTGGTGATGTCGCCGACGATGCGGTTGAACGAGAACTCCTCGCCAGGCGGCACCACGACGCCGCGAAACTTCTCAGCTGCCGTGACGATATTTTGCACCCGTTCAGCCGTGGAGCCGCGGAAATAGGTAGTGCCCTCGCTGACCTGTTCCACGATGCCCATCTCGACGATCTTGTTGCTGTCCACCTTGGGCTGCAAGACCGCCAAGGGCAAAATCATCTCGATGACGGACGGCGCGTTGCCGCCATCAACGGCAGGGGCCACCTGCGCCCCCACCGAGGCCTGAATCCCCCTCACCGCGGCTTTCACGTCCAAGGATTGCCCCGGCTGGCTGGGCCGCAAAACGATCACTTGACCGGCCTTGCGGTCGAAGTCGAGCAGCGCATCGTACATGGGCCGGTTCAGTTGTTCCGCGATGCCTTGGATAAAAGCCGTGAGTTGCGCCTCATCAAGCTGCACCCCCAGATCCACCCGGCCCGCCCCAGCCGGCAATGGGTTGAGGGTCAGCCAACTACGCAGCGTGGCTTGGTCGACCGCAAAGCGCTGCGGCCCGTCCAGCCCGTTGGCCGTCAACAACAGCGAGCTATTGAGCAGCGTCGTCGCTTTTGCGACCGCGGCATCCACCTCGAGGACGGCCGGCAGCCTTTCGCGCACCACCAACTCAACTTCACCCCCCTGGCCGGCCATCACCAGACTGGTCAGCGCCGCGCGAGTGGCCGTAAGATCGACCATCCGGCCCGACCGGCCTGGCGTGCCTGTGACCTCCAGACCGGCGATGCTCAACGCCCCCTCTTGCGGTGGCAGGTCCACCGCTTGGGCGATACGTTTCAACGCCAGCGCCACGCGGTTCTCGTCATACTTCAACGTCGGTGCCAAAGTGATGCCGTATCGCAGCGCCTGCCATTGGGCCAACAAGTCATCACGTAAGCCGGCCCAGATCTCCGCCAAAGAGCCGCCCAACGCGCCTTGCCGGCCGATGGCATAAGCCTCGGCTGCGGTAGCGTTGGCATCTACGGCCACACCCAGATCCGCGGCCGAAAAGGACCAGCTTCGTTCACCGTAGCGCACGATGATGGGGGGCGCGGGGTACGGGGTCAGGCCATCCCGGATCGCGGCCGCGGCCCCGTCAAGGGTCAGATCATCCAGCGGGATGCCCGCGACACGCACGCCGGGAAAAACACGGTCGCTGTAGTGCCACTGATACGCGGTCACGGCAGCGACAGCCGCCAACACCAACAGGCCGATGACAAGCAGGGAAAAAAGCCAGATGCCCCACCGGGGGCGAGTGGCAGGACGGCTACCCATTCTAATCCTTACCGACGTGATGAAATCTGAGGGACGAGCAGACCCCGCACGCCTCGCCCCAGACCTGGCTGGTAACGTGATTGTACCAAAGCCTGGGCCGGTTGACAAGGAACGCGCCCGGGGCCACGCCGCAACAGAATAAAGCAGCGCCCCGGCGGCTGCGCGTTACACAACCGCTGGGGCGCCCTCTTGTCCGATCGGACGATAGGAGTTACTTGACCTCGACGGTCGCGCCTTCGGCCTCGAGCTTAGCCTTGGCGTCAGCCGCGGCCTCCTTGGAGACTGCTTGCACCACCGGCGCAGGGGCGCTCTCGACCAGGTCCTTAGCCTCCTTCAGGCCCAAGTTGGTCAGGGCGCGCACGGCCTTGATGACGTTGATCTTGTTGGCGCCGAAGCTCTTCAGGATCACGTCGAACTCGGTCTGCTCCTCAACGGGCTCGGCCGGGGCCGCGGCGGCGGCACTGGCCGCGGGCATGGCACCCATCATCATCGGTGCAGCCGCGCTGACACCGAACTTCTCTTCCAAAGCCTTCACGAGTTGGGACAGCTCCAACACGGTCATCTTCTCGATTGCCGCAATCAACTCATCCTGAGTCATGATATTCCTCCTGAGTAGTATTCTTGGGTTATGATTGTATTGACGTGACAACAGACGAAAGACGAAGGACAAATGACCTTGTGGTCATTCGTCATCGGTCGTTCGTGATTGGTCGGCTTTACGCCGCCTCTTCCAACTGGGCGATGCGCGCGTTCAGCACATTCATGACCCCGCGCAGCGAACCGGCCAACACGTTGACCAGGCCGCTGATAGGGGACTGGAGCATGCCCACCACCTGGGCCCGCAGTTGTTCCTTGCCGGGCAACTCGGTCAGCGCTTGCACGCCCGATGCATCGAACACCGACCGGCCTATCAAGCCGCCGCGCAGCACCAGCACCTTGCTGTCCCTGGCGAACTTGGTCAGAACCTTGGCCGGCGTGGCGACCTCGTTATAGCAAAATGCAACCGCGGTCGGTCCCGCAAGCAGGACCTCGGGGGCCGGCAGGCCGACTTCGGTGAGAGCGCGCGCCAGCAACGTGTTTTTAGACACGGCCAACTCGCCTTCGCAGCCCCGCAGCTCGCGGCGAAGCGCCTCAAGCTGTTTGTTGGTCAGGCCACGGTATTCTGTGACGATCAGCGCCTGGCTGCGCCGCAGCTTCTCGACGTAGTCGTTGACTATCGTCTCTTTCTTCTGACGTGTGATTGCCAAGCGATGTACCTCCTTTCGATAATGAGTCAAACGCAAGGGTCATGCGCCGATGCAGGACGCACGACCCAAGAACACATATGAAAAAAGCCCTTGCGCCGAAGACAAAGAGGCACAAGGGCAGGCCGCGCACAAAGACGCGTTCGAAGCGCACCTTACCTCGGCAGGTTTGCCCGGGGGCAATTTCAGTCACGATGGACGCCTGCTGTCTTCAGCAGATGGTAGAACTATTCGATTGTCAAGGGCCGACGCGCTCAGGCAGCAGTGGCCCGCATGGTAGATGCCTGCAACGGGTCGATCCGGATGCCAGGCGCCATGGTCGAGGTGAGCGTCACCCGCTTGATGTACACGCCTTTGGCGCCGGTGGGCTTTGCCCGGTTCACCGCATCCATCAGGGCCGCCAGGTTGTCCTGGATCTGCTGCGGCGTAAAGCTGACTTTGCCGATGGGAACATGCAGGTTGCCGGTCTTGTCAACCTTGAATTCCACACGGCCCTGGCGCGCCTCACGGATCGCGCGCGGCAGATCGTCGGGCTGGACGATGGTGCCGGCCTTGGGGTTAGGCATCAGGCCACGGGTGCCCAAGATGCGGCCCAGGCGGCCCACCTTGCCCATCACCTGCGGTGTGGCGATCGCCATATCGAACTCTAGCCAACCGCCCTGGATCTTCGCGATCATGTCATCAAGGCCGACGTAGTCGGCGCCCGCCTGCTCAGCCAACCGTGCGCCATCACCTTCGGCAAACACCAGGATGCGCACCGTCTTGCCCAGGCCAGCCGGAAGCAACACCGTGCTGCGGACCTGTTGATCGGCATGCCGCGGATCCACGCCCAGGTGGAAATGAACCTCGACCGTGCCATCGAACTTGGTGTACGTGACCTGCTTCAACAGATCAATCGCCTCGGTCGGTGGATACAGCTTCATGCGGTCAACCTGCTTGGCCGCTTCTAAGAATTTCTTACCGTGCTTTGCCATTTTATCTCCTTTACCCGACACATGGCCGGGCCTGGTTTTAGCGGGCGGAACGGCCGGTTGGCCGCCCGCGCCCTCCCATGCGGCGCATCCCCGTCAATCCGTAACGGTAATGCCCATGCTGCGCGCAGAACCTTCGATCATCTGCATCGCGCTCTCTGCGTCGTACGCGTTCAGATCCTTCAGCTTCAATTCGGCGATCTCACGCGCCTGTTTGTGGGTGATCGTGCCCACCTTGATGGTATTCGGCTTGCTGGATCCCTTCTGAACACCGGCCGCTTGCTTGATCAGGTCAATCGCGGGCGGGGTCTTGGTGACGAACGTGAACGACTGATCCGTGAAAACCGTGATCTCGACGGGCACAACGGTGCCGGCCTGGCTTGCCGTGCGCGCGTTGTATTCCTTGCAGAAAGCCATGATGTTCACGCCGTGTTGACCTAACGCCGGGCCAACCGGGGGCGCCGGAGTGGCCTTGCCCGCCAAGATCTGCAACTTAACGATCGCCTTAACTTTCTTCGCCATGCTCGATTACTCCTACAGCGACGCAATCATGCCGCTGCTCAAAAATGATACACACAAGGGTATCTACAAACGCTCGATCTGGAGCAAGTCTACTTCAATCGGTGTCTCACGGTTGAAGAATGACACCAACACACGTGCCTTGCCCTTATCCGGATAAACCTCATCCACCGTGCCGTTGAAGTCGACGAACGAGCCCTCAATAATGCGCACCTTGTCGCCGGCCTTTACCTTAACCTCGGCAACCGGCTCCTCGGCCTCCATGCGCCGCATGATGCGGTCAACCTCTTCCTGGCGCAGAGGGGTGGGCTTGTTGCCGATGCCAACAAACCCGGTGACGCCGGGCGTATTGCGCACAACATACCAGGACTCTTCGTCCAGCACCATTTGCACCAGGACATAGCCCGGGTAGATGCGTCGCTCGACCACCCGGCGCTGCCCATCCCGCAGCTCGATCTGCTCCTCCGTGGGGACGATCACCTCATGGATACGGCTTTGCATCCCCATGGATTCGATACGGTGCTCGAGATTCTTCTTAACCTTGTTCTCGTAGCCCGAATAACAATGCACGACATACCATTGGGGCTTTGCCTCATCGACCTCAGCAACAGGTTCGTCGGGCAACTGGTCCTCGATCGGCTCATCAGCGAGATCCGCGTTGACATTCTGGTTGGCTGCCACGCCGTAGTCATTCGACGCGGGCTGGCGCTCCAGGTCGTCTTCCGGATCGTTGTCTTGCCAGTTGTCCATGCTCACCGCCATTCCGTCAACCCCAGCTCCTTCGCTACCCGATGCTCACGATGAGTCGGACGAGATTTGCGAAGATATAGTCCAAAGAGCCGAGGAAAAGAGCCATGACAATAGTGACCGCCAGGACGATCAACGTCAGGTTCGTTGCTTGCTTCCGGGTCGGCCAGCTCACCTTGCGCAACTCCCCGCGCGTGTCTTTGAAGTACTCGGTGACCCGTTGCCAGATCTTAGGCTTTTCCTGAGTCGTATCTTTGCTCACGCACTCCTCCAGAATACCGAGCGCTCACAGGCCCTTTACGATTCAAGACACCGTTCCGGCTGGCTGTCTGACTCAACTGCGCCCATCAGAGAGCCATGCTGACACGGTGTCTTGATGTGAAGGACTCTTCGATTCGAGACAGGCGTGGCAGGACTTGAACCCGCAACCCCCGCTTTTGGAGAGCGGTGCTCTGCCAATTGAGCTACACGCCTATAGAGTAAGTTAGTTCGTTAGCGCATTCGTGCGTTTGTAGAAGCAAATGCTGCGTCCCCACTATCGCACTATCTGACTATCGCACTATCTGACTACTTGGTTTCGCGATGCTTCACATGCTTGCGGCACCGCGGACAATACTTCGCAAGCTCTAGCCGACCCTGGGTGTTCTTGCGATTCTTCTGGGTTGTGTAGGTGCGCTCTTTGCATTCAGTACAAGCCAACGTAACCACAAGCCGATTCGCTTTTTTCTGCGTAGCCATGTTTCAAATCCACCTAATCACGTAGCACGCAGCACGCAGCATAACCGGACCGGCGCGCTGCGTGCAGCATATTGTATTGTTTTATTCCAGGATCTTGGTGATGACCCCGGCGCCCACCGTGCGACCACCCTCGCGGA
>CAZKEF010000009.1:42708-167894 GCA_964551735.1 uncultured Anaerolineales bacterium | reverse complement strand
TGCTTCTTTGCAGTCAAGGTGACGCCTGTTCGGTTTTGCATTTGGAATTCCTGCCTGACTCATGCGGACGCTGCGGCTTTGGCGCGCTGTCGGTCGTGTTGGCGTGCCAGCTCGCGCAGCCGTTGCACGGCTACCGAGGGGTGCAGATCCTGCTCACGACGCTGGCGTTCAAGCTCCAGGTCTACGGTCCGCAGATAAGCATCTACCTGCGGACGGTTGTGCCAGTAGTAGGTCAGCGTGGCATACACCTGCTCGATCGTTAGGCTCGGGTAACGAGCGGCGATCTGCTCAGCAAACAGGCCCAGTTCCAGGTAATCGGTCAAGATTGTCTCGATGCCGACACGCGTGCCCTTCACGCGGATGTCGTTGGGCGCCAGGAAGCTGAAATAGTCTTCGAGTTGCATAGGCTTGCCTCACACTTCATTCAAAGAGAGTCTAGCATCAACCCACCTCGATGACAAGCACAGAAAAGGCCCGACCGGATGTGGTCGGGCCTTAACCTTTCTGGAAAGCGGGTAGCTCTCACGTGACTTGCTTGCGCGCGCCTTCTGCGCTACCCGCCCTGCTGGTCGGCGCGCAGATGACACCGCTTGTACTTCAGACCACTGCCACACCAACAAGGATCGTTGCGGCCAAGTTTCCGTCTGGACGGTGCAGTCGGCGCCTCTGGTGGCAGGACTCCGGGGCTGGCGAGCGGCGTTGGCTCCCGGCGCGGCTCGGGGCGCACCTGAAGTGCTTCAAGCGCCGCCCAGACTGCATCGCGCTCGGCCGATTTACCCCATGCATCGTACAGGTCCGCCAGGCGTTCCAGGAGGTCGGCGCGATCCTGTAAGTCGGGCCGCTCCAGGGCGCGCCGCATGATGGCCTCGGCTGTCTCGTATTCCTTCGACGAATCATCCAGCAGCCAATAGCGGTCGGCCCAACCGATATAGCCCCAGGCTTCATCGGGCAGGCGTTCCACCAGCGCGCGGAAGACGGTCTCCGCCTCCGCGCGGCGGTCAAGTTCCCACAGCGCATCTGCCTCGGCGCGACGCATGTTGAGGTAAGCCAGGCTGCTTTCGTCGGGGAAGAGCACCAGGAATTCGCGCACGTAGTCCACGCGCAGTTGGTGATAGCTCGGATCGTCCAGTCCAGCGTTGCCCAGCTCCATCTCGAAGTCCGAAAACCAGTTGGACACACGCTCCGACAACCCCCTGCACTGCCGGTCGAAGGCTTCGGTGCTGCGGATGTCCGCGGTCGCCAACTGTTTGACGACTTCCCACGCCAGGCGCCATTGGTCACAGCCTTCTGTCGTCCGGCCGTGCCGGATCAGCCGATAACCGCCGCTGATGAGGCTGCTGAGTTGGCGTTGCAGGTCTGATCGTGCTGTCATCGGGGTCAGGTTGGCTGGTCTGCGCACGGGTAGATCCTCAAGCTTACTCTCGCCAGGTAAGACCTCAGTTTGGCTATTCTGAGTGGTTACCATCATCAAGCATGGCGTGCTATCTGAGCGCTGTGCCGCAGTGCTGGCAGGATTTCGCCTCACCTGCGAGCATCGCGAAGCATTCCGGATTGGGACGGACGTGCTCCTGTTGACGTCCTCGCCATGCGATGCCCAGTTCACCCACAACGCTGATGAATGCTGCCAGAGCCAGCGTCAGAATCACGCCGACAGCGGCAGCTTCTGAGCTCGACTTTGTACGTTTCGTGAACCTTAACAAGCGAATAACCGAAGGAAAATGGGCTTTCTGGGCTAGAATAGAGTTGAACGACTACCATTCTGTCCAGGAGAAGCCCATGTTCCTTCCCGCAGAGATTATACCGGTGTTGGCGCACTTTGCGCCAGTCTTTACGGCCCCCACCTATCAGAAGGCCCTGGTGCTGGTTGTCGGCACGATCCTGGCCAAGGGCCGCCGGACCGTCACCAGCGCCTTGCGGGCCGTGGGCCACACGCACAGCGCAGACTGGGCGAAGTACCATCACGTCCTGAACCGCGCCCAATGGTCGGGGTTGGCGTTGAGTGCCCGGCTGTTGCTCTTGCTCGTGGCCACTTGGGCTCCTGTGGGCGGCATCACAGTGGACGTGGACGAGACGTTGGAACGCCGCTGGGGGCCACGCATTCGCAAACGCGGGCATTGGCGCGACAGTCTGGCGTCGAGTAAACAAGTCAACGTCAGCAGCAGCGGGCTGCGTTGGCTGGTCTTCGCCCTGGTAGTCAACGTGCCGTGGACGCCCTATGCGCTGGCTTTGCCGTTTCTCAGCGTCTTGTTGACCACCCCCAAAGTGAGCGCACAACTGGGACGGCGCCACAAAACCGTGGCGCACGTCACCGGCCAAGCGGTGATCTGGCGGCGGCGCACCCTGCCCGGCCGGGCCATCCAACTGGTTGGCGATGGCGCCTACGCCGTCATTACGCTCGGTGCCCTGTGCCAACGCCAGCAGGTGGTCTTGCTGGCGCCGTTGCGGCTGGATGCCCGGCTGTTTGAACCACCGATGCGCCGCGCCGGCAAACAGCGCGGCCGGCCGCGGGTGGTGGGCGCACGCCTGCCGAATCTCGAGCAGGTTGCCGGCGCCCCGACTACGCGCTGGCAGCGGAGTCTGGTGCCCTGGTATGGCGGCACGCACACGGTCGTTGACTGGACGACCGGCACGGCGCTGTGGTACACGACCGGTACACCGCCGCTGGCCATCCGTTGGGTCTTGGTGCGCGACCCGCAAGGCGAGCGCGCCACACGCGCCTTCTTCTCGACCGAAACCGCACAAGGCGCACCCAACATGATCGCCGACTTCGTCCAGCGCTGGCCGCTGGAAGTAACCTTCCAAGAAGCCCGCGCCCATCTCGGTTTGGAGACGCAGGCCAGTGGAGCGATCTGGCGATTGAGCGCACCACGCCGGCACTCTTGGGCCTCTTCTCGCTGGTGGTTCTATTGGCCCAGGCCCTGTACCCGACCGGTGACTTACCGCTGCCGCAAGCCGCCTGGTATCCCAAAACACACGCCACCTTCCACGATGTCTTGGCACTCGTGCGGCGGCGCATCTGGCAGGAGTTCCTTTTTCAGACAGCTGCATCGCCAACTGATCTGCGATTTATCAGCCCGACCCAGGTCGATCACCTGCTTTCTGCGGCCTGTTATTAGCTTGTAAACGTACAAAGTCGAGCTCAGTTATCCTGCAAGAAATCTCTCTCGCCACGGCCACGGTCAGGCCTTCCAGATTGCTGCGCGATGCTGGCGCGCGCAGCACGCGCAATGCCAGGTTGCGGATTTCGATCACCCGTGGCTCAGAAACGTTGAGCGCCTGGGCCAGATACGGAATCGAGGCCCCTGGCGCGCCGTCAAGGCCGTAGCAGCGCGTCAAGATGTACCAACTCCCAGCGATGAGCTCTCCAGTGAAAGCAACTCGCCAGGCGGCTAACAAGGCGTCCAAGAAGTCCGTGAGCCGTTCCTCATAGATCCGGGTGATGTCGGCCTGGCTGATGCCTCCGGCGCGCAGGATATCACTCAGGAAGCGAGGCCCGCCGTAGATGTCGGCTAGCAGCCGGTTGATGCCCCGGCGCTGTGTCCGCAGCGGCGCTTCATCAGGTTCTGCGGCTGCTGTGGAGATGGATGGCGGTTCTGCCTCAGGGTGTTTGTGGGGTGGAGGCAGTGCTCGGCTAGTAAGGCGCGCAGAACGACCTCGAGCTGCAGACAGCCGTTTGTGGATTTGTAGATGCCGTTCGAGTTGTGCCTGGGGCACTTCCTGTCCGCAGACAGGGCAGTGGTCAGGCGGTGGCGGCGGTTCGACTTGTGTTAACCAGGGCGGCAAGAATAGGCCACCGCCACCGCCGCCGGCTGGCTGCGCCTGGGGTGGCAGATCGGTTGACGTTTGGTGTGCACGCTTGCGGGCTGAGGGATGCGCTCCAAAACGCTTCGTTTCGTACTGGATGCGCCCACAGGTGTAGCAGATGCCGTTAGCCCAGGGCTGCATCTGGTTGCCACATTCAGAGCATCTCATGCGAAGATTCCTCCATCGGACTCAGTCTACCGGTCGGTAAATAGCACTCAGTTCCTGGGGGGATGCAGGAGATGGGGCGACAGCCGGCCAAGTTGCAGCTGCCGGCTTCGCGGATGACTGAACGGGATTATACTCACGTCGCGTCGAAATGGCAAATGAGTTCACATCAGGGACGTGGGGGCGCCAGTATTTTTCGGGGGCGAGAGGTATAGGTTCACGATAGGTCATGGATAGCCGTTTTCTGTTATTCTGGAAGCGGTTACACCATGATCGACCTGTCATCTCTCCCGGTCGCCAGCGTATCCAACGTGATGCGCAGTTGTCTCAGGCCCTCCGACGACGCGGAAGCATCCCTGGACGAGGTGCTGGCGCGGCTCACTGCCTGCGTGGCCGCTATCGAGACGGATAGCGCTGCGTTCAGCGGGGCAGTAGCGCTGGCTCGTAATCGTAGCGCGCTGTATGCAGCGATGGACGCGCTGGGCAGCTGGATCAACGGGTTTCTGGCTACCGAGCCGTCGGCCACCGAGCTCGAAGCCGCCAAGACCTGTATCACCGATCTGATTCATCTCTGGTCACGCACCGGCCCCTTTTTTGATCGCTGTTTCGCTCAACGGCGCGGCCATCCGGCCGATTTCGAGACCCTCGAGATCATCTACAAGTGCCGGCCAGGTGGCGCCGACGTGCGCGCCCGTATTTTTGATGATTATTATCTGCATACCGTTGTCGCGCACACGATCCGCCATCGGCTGACGTACCTGACAAGTTGGTTAGTGAAAGAGACGGAGGATCGGGCGGTCCGGGGTATTTTCCCTGTGCGCGTGCTAAGCCTGGGCATCGGGCCGGGCCGCGAGCTGAGGATGCTGGCCGAGGATCCTGTGTTCCGGGAGGTCGCAGCAATCACCTGCCTCGACTCGGATGCCGAAGCGTTGCGTTTCGTCCGCAACCGGCTCCAAGACAATCGAGACTATCGCATAACCTATCTGCGGGCTGATCCGTTGCGTTTTGCCCGCGGTCCTGGCCGGCCCAGCAAGCCTTACCACCTGATTTATGCCGCCGGGTTGTTCGATTACCTGGCGCCCGACCAGGCGTGGGACTTGATCGAGGACTGTTACGGCCTACTGATGTCGGGGGGACGGTTGGCGGTGAGCAACCTCAGCACCAGTGTACCGGCAAATGAGCAAGCGCTGCTCGATTGGCTGTTGACCCGGCGTCCTTGGTATCGGAACGAACAGGATTTCCGCAGCATCCTGGCTGGCACGTCGTTTGCCAGTGGGACGTGGCACTGTGAGCACAAGGCGATGGCCGCCAACCTATTTGTGGTGGCGGAGCGGCCGGGCTGACAGGGCAATGCGAGCCAGGACGGGTGAGCGGTGACATCAACTTGACGTGCGTGCGATCAGCGTGTCATAGGTTCGCATCACCCAGGCCGGCGGCGCAGGTACGCTGCGCAGCAGTTCCCCCGCCTGATTCAGACGCTCCTGTGCGTCGGTCGGGCGGCTCTGGTCCAAGAGCAGCTCTGCCCAATTGAGCAGCGAGCTGGCTGCCATCACCGGATCGGCGTTGCCCAGGTGCAGATCGGCCGCCTCCTCATAAGCCAACGCCGCCTCGTTGGCGTGCCCTAAGGTCGCGAAGAAGACCCCCTGGTTGTTGAGGACTCTGGCCAGCCAGGGCCGATCGCCCAGGCTGCGAAATAGCGGCTCGACCTCGCGGTGGATCGCCAGCGCCTGCGCGGTCTCCCCACTGCCGTGCAGCGCGATGCCCAGGGTCACGCGGCTGCGCGCGGCGTTGATCTCGTCGCCGGCCGCCACATGCATGGCCGCCGCGCGGCCGAAACAGGCTTCGGCCTGGTCGGCCCGGCGTTGGTAGCGGTGGACCTCACCCTGGTTGTGGACCGCCTTCGCCTGGCTACTCAGGTCACCCAGCGCGGCGAAGAGCGCCTCGGCCTCAATGTGATGCTGGAGCGCGCTTTCCCACTTCCCATCATGTTGGTCAATCAAACCGAGATCGTTGTAGGCCGCGGCCAGGTCGGCCCGGTTGCCGGTCTGCGCCAGCAGCATGGTCGCTTCTTGGCTGCACTGCGCTGCCGCCGGGTAGTCGCCAAGAGCCAGGTGTTGCTGGCTGAGGCGATTGAGGGTGTGGCCAGCTGCCGCCTGATCGCCCAATCGCCGATAGATCGCCAAAGCTTGCTTTTGCGCGGCCAGGCCGCGACGGCTGTCTCCCAGGGTGCGCGCCAGGTCGCCCAGGTGATCCAGCAGCTGCGCTTCGAGTGCCGGGCGATCAAGGCGCCGGCACAGGGCCAACGCCTCGCGCAACACCGGCTCCCAGCCCAGCCAGTGCCCGCGGCGCTCAATCAACGGCCAGAGCGCCACGACCAGGTCCAGGCCGCTGGCGTTGGCCGGCGGCTCTGCCAGCGCCTGGCTGATAGCTTTGATCAGGTTGGTGAACTCTTGCTCCAGAGCCGTGACATCGGCTGCCCGTTCGCGCACGAAGGCCAGCCAGCCGGCCGCGTTGCGTGCGATGCCCAACCGGAAGCGTTCCAAGGGTGTGATTGTGAACGGGCGGTCGGCGATCATGCTGCCACCTCGGAAGTCCCGCGCCACTTGATCACTTCTTTCAGCAGGAAGGACTCGGTCAGGCGGTGGATGCCGTAGCGCCGCGCATGGAGGTCGCCGCCCACGTTGACCAGCGACAGCTTCACGAGGTGCGCCAGCGCCGCGACCAGCGCATCTTCCGGCAGATCGCAGACCCGCCGGAGCGCGGCCAGGTCGGCGCCCTCCTGGGCAAACAGCGGCATCAGCGTAAGGACCTCCTGCGCCGGAGCCGGCAGCCTATGCCAGGCGTGCCAGTAGATGAAGGTGTACAGTTCCTCAGCCTGTTTGCCGCGCGCCTCCCGCAGATTTTCCAATACCTGCGCCAGTGGCAGGACGTGGAGCTGGCCAGCCACGAGGCGCAGGGCCAACGGGTTGCCGCCCACTGTGGCATAAATGGGGCGGAGGTTGTCGGTGCTGGCATCGGCAACATGGGGCATACCGTGGAGCCGCGCTACGTGGCGCACCAGTGTCAGGGCCGCAACTTCACTGAGCTCAGGCACGGTGAAATGGTGAACACCGGCCTGGGCGTGGAAGGTCTCGCGCGCGGTCAGCATAAACTTGCTGGGGCCGGCCAGCCGGTCCAGCGTGGGCAGCAGGCTCTCGACGTCAGTCATCGTTTCCAGGTTATCTACCACGACCAGGTGGGGCGCAGCGCGCAGCCGGGCGGCCAGCGCGTTCATGGCCCGGCTCGGGCTGACCGGTGCGACCCCCGCAGCGCCGGCCATGAGTTGCGTCACCAACGCCTCGATCAGCGCCTGAGCGGTCAGCGCTGGCCCCTCGGCCTGCCGGATGCCCTCCGCGGCATGTAGAAACTGCTGTTGCGCGCTGACCCAACCGAAGTCGACAAAAGGATGCCCCACATGGGCCAAGACGCTCATGAGCTGGTGTGCCAGGGCAGTCTTGCCGATCCCGCCCAGCCCTTCGATCGCGATCAATCTGGGGCCTTCCGGCGCCAGCAAGAGGGTGCGCAATGCATCAAGATGAGCTTCCACCCCGAACAGGCGGTCATAGGTGGCTGGCGGCAAGCGGCTATCTAGCGCCGCTTGTCTGGCCGCGTTCGCTTGTTGTTCCTGATCGAAGAGGACAGCCGTAAGGCGTTCGATGGCCCGGCGTTGCATCTTGTACAGGGTGACCTCGGCCACGTGCCGTGTTTTGGCGGCCGCGGCGGCTGGTGTGTGATCGAGGAACCTGGTGCGCAACAGCGCTGCGTCGTTCGGGTGATCGGCGGCCAGGCTGTCCAACGCAGCCGCTATCACCTGGTTGGTGGCGCGGCAGAGGTTGCCGCCAATAGCAGCGCGTTGGACCAGGGTCAGGTGCGCCAGCGGGCTGCCGTCGGCCGGGCCCGCGGCCCAATGCCGCAGGGCCTCGTGGACGGCTGATGCAAGATCGGCGGGTGTTGCTGTCGTGGACATGGGCTGGTCTCGTTGTGGCCTTGGTAGCCAAAGGATAGGTTCGCGATAGACTACAGGGCGTCACTGCGCTGTACACCGCGCCTGCAATGGGGGCGGGGAGACGTCTGCGCAACGGTAGGCCGATTGTAGCACATTTTGAATCCCGTTGCCAGAACTTTGTGTGTCCTGGATACACGCTGCCTCCGTGCCGTTGGTAGCCGATGTCAGCGCCGCGGTCTTGACCTTCGGCGATGGAGATTGACCCTGGCCCATCTCCTATGCTAAACTGACGTTGTTTGCGTCTGGCAACGCGCCCTGGCCGCCTTGGGCCGGTCGCATTTCCTGCCATTAAGGAGACTCCCGCCCATGTGTGACACCCTGGTTGTGCTGGGTAACGCCTCGGCCGACGGCGTGACCCTCTTCGCCAAGAACTCCGACCGCGATCCCCGAGAACCCCATTTCGTCGCCCGCAGCCCGGCCGGCCGGCACCCGCCGGGCGCAACCGTCCGCTGCACCTTCATCGAGGTGCCCCAGGTCCCAGAAACCTACGAAGTGCTCCTGTGCAAGCCGTTCTGGATCTGGGGCGCGGAGATGGGCGCTAACGAGCATGGGGTAACCATTGGCAACGAGGCCGTGTTCACAAAAGTGCCCTACGACAAGGGCCCCGGCCTGATCGGCATGGATTTCCTGCGCCTGGCCCTGGAGCGGAGCCGCACTGCAGCCGAGGCGTTGGCCGTGATCACCGATCTGCTGGCGGCGCACGGGCAGGGGGGCAACTGCGGCTATCCCGGCAAGTTGTTCTATCACAACAGCTTCCTCATCGCCGATCCGCACGCGGCCTGGGCGCTGGAGACCGCGGGCCGCGAGTGGGCGGCCGAGCAGGTGCAGGATGTGCGCAGCATCTCCAACCGCATCACCATCGGCGACCGGTGGGACCTGGCGTCGCCGGGCCTGGTGGATTACGCGGTCGCGCGCGGGTGGTGCCGCGGCCGGGCGGACTTTCACTTTGGCCGCTGCTACTCCGACTTCCTTTACACCCGCTTCTCGGACGCCGAGCGGCGCCAGTGCCGCACGGCCGATCTGCTGGCCGCGAAACGGGGCCAACTCACCGTGACAGACCTGGCCCGCATCCTGCGGGATCACGGGCCGAAGGCTGGCCCCGATTGGACGCCGGCTCGCGGGTTCACCGGCGCCACCGTCTGTGACCACGCCGGCTTCGGCCCTATCCGCATCTCGCAGACCACCGGGGCCATGGTCTCGCACCTGGCCGCCGATGTGCAGACCCATTTCGTCACCGGCACGGCCGCACCCTGCACATCCATCTTCAAGCCGGTCTGGCTTGGCGCGGCGCTGCCCCCTGCCGGTCCTGAGCCGAGCCGGACCTACGATGAGGCCAGCCTGTTCTGGCGGCACGAAGCGCTGCACCGGGCGACGCTGCGGGATTTCGCAGCGGGCCTGCCCCTCTACGCGGGCGAGCGCGATGCGTTGGAGAGCCAGTTCATCGCCGGCGCGCTGGCCCTGCGGGGTCACCCGCTCGATGTGCGCGCGGCCTATGCTGCGCGTTGCTTCGCGGCGGCGGACCAGGCGGAACGGGGCTGGCGCGACCGCCTGGCCGCGGCTCGGCTGCCCGACCGGCGCCCATTCCTCTACGCCGCGGCGTGGCGAGGGGTCGCACGCGGCGCATAGTTGGGCTGTGATACTGCGTGGATGCAGAAACAAGGAGAAGACACTATGCGAGACCGTCTGGCAGAAGCGCTCAAAGCGCAAGATGTCGAATATGCGGACATCCGCATCGAGGATCAGACCAGCACCTGGGTCACGTTTCGCGGACCCGACCTGGACAGCATCGGTTCGTCCCGCACCCTGGGCGGCATCGTGCGGGCGCTGTACAGAGGTGGTTGGGGCTACGCCACCTTCAACGATCTGGACGACTTACCCGGTCGCGTACGGGAGGCTTGCGAGATCGCCCGGCTGGTGGGCCGAGAGATGACCCACTTTGCCACAGTTCCGCCCGTGGTAGACCGCGTGGCCGCGCCGATGATCGTGGACTTCCGCACCGTGCCTCTGGCGCGCAAGAAGGCGCTGATGGAGGAATACAACCGGATCGTGCTCGGCTATCATCCCAAAATTCAAACCTCGGCGCTCCGCTACGGTGATAGCTTCAAGCGGCGCTGGTTCGCGTCCAGTGAAGGCGCTTATATTGAAGAGGAGGAGCCGAACCTCTACGCCATGATCGTGGCCGTTGCCCGTGACGGCGATATCGTGCAGAACGCGTTTGCGCGGGGCGGCGGATTCGATGGCTTCCAAACGATAGAGGGGATGCACCGTGAGGTTGAGGCCGCCGCGCAGCGCGCAGTGGACCTGCTGGCCGCGCCCGTGGTCACGGGCGGCAAGTACACCGTGATCACTGATCCCATGCTCACCGGCGTGTTCACCCACGAGGCGTTCGGTCATCTGAGCGAGGCGGATTTCGTGTATGAAAACCCGCGTATGCAGGAGCTCATGCAGATCGGCAAGCGTTTCGGCGTAGATGGCCTGAACATCCTTGACGATGGCTCATACGATGGCGGGCTAGGCACGCACCGCTACGATCACGAAGGCACGCTCATGCGCGAGAACTACCTGATCCGCGACGGCGTCCTGGTCGGCCGGCTGCATTCGCGCGAGACCGCGGGCAAGATGGGCGAGCCGCCGACGGGCAACGCGCGCGCGGTGCACTTCCACCATCCGCCCCTGGTGCGTATGACCAACACCTACATTGCCGCGGGGCCCGACCGGTTCGACGATATGGTGAAGGACATCAAGCTGGGCGTCTACGCGCTGGACGCCATCGGCGGGCAGACCGCGATGGAGATGTTCACCTTTAGCGCGGCCTACGGCTACATGATCCGTGACGGTCAAGTGGCCGAGCTGGTGCGCGATGTGGTGCTGACGGGCAACGTGTTCGACACCCTGCTGGCCATTGACGCCATTGGCGATGACCTGGCGTGGAACTCGAACGGGCCGGGCGGCTGCGGCAAAGGGGATCAGCATCCCTTGCGCGTGGGTATCGGCGGGCCGCACGTGCGTATCCGGGAGTGCGTGGTGGGAGGTGTGCAATGAACGGGGACAAAGGGCTGGTGGAAGCGATTGTCGCGCAAGCTATGACCCGCGCACAGGCTGCACAGGCCGTGGTGAACCGTCGCGCGGAAAGCGATGTCCAGTTCGAGCACGACCGTCTGAAGTCCGCGGCCGCCAGCCAGCGCACCGAGATCACCCTCAAGGTGATCGTGGACGGCAAGGTGGGCACCTCCAGCACCACCGACCCGGCCGATGTCGAAGGGGTGGTGGCGCGCGCGCTGGAGGCGGCCGAGTTCGGCAGCCCGGCGCACTTCGAGATGCCCGGCCCGGCCGACCTGGCCGCCGTGGCCACCGTGGACCCGGAGCTGCGTGACCTGGCCCGGCCGGAGATGATCGCGCTCGGCCAGAGCATGCTGGAGATGGTCAAGGCCTCCAACCCGGCCATCCTGGCGGCCGCCGGGGTCAACAAGGCGGTGCGGGCGGTGGCGTTCGCCAACTCGGCCGGCACCGCCTACGCGGCCGAGCATACCGATTTCAGCCTGGGCGCGGGCGGTGAGTTGGTGCGGGGCAGCGACATCCTCTACGCGGGGCACGGGCTGGCGCAGAAGCGCCGGCTCGTGGACACCGAGGAGATCGCGGATCGGGCCATCCAGTACTTCCGCATGGCCGAGCGGATCGCGCCGGTCGCCAGCGGCGAGCTGCCGGTGATCTTCACGCCCGGCGGGTCCATCGCGCTGCTGTTGAGCCTGGGGTTGGGGTTGGACGGCAAGAACGCGCTGCTGGGCGCGTCCCCGCTGGCGGGCAAGCTGGGCCAGCAGATCGCACATCCCAGCTTCACGCTGATTGATGACCCGACCATTGACTACGGGCCGGGCAGCGCCGCGTTCGATGATGAAGGGGTGGCCCGCAAGCCGCTCACCCTGGTCGAAAACGGTGTGCTGCGTAACTTCATCTACGACCTGGACACCGCGGGCCGCGCGGGCGCCCGGCCCACCGGCCACGGCACGCGGCGCAGCCCCAGCAACCTGGTGGTGGCGGCTGGCGACACCCCCTACGCCGAGATGCTGCGTGGCATCCGCGAGGGGCTGCTGGTCCACGACTTCCTGGGGCTCGGCCAGGGCAACCCCATCAACGGCGAGTTCTCCGTCAACGTCTACCTGGGCTACAAGATCGAAGAAGGCCAGATTGTGGGTCGGGTTAAAGACGTGATGCTGGCCGGCAACGCTTACGCCGCGCTCAAGGACATCGCGGCCATCAGTCGGGAGCGCGAATGGGTCAGCGGGCAACTGGCGTGGTACGCCGGACTGCTGCCCTACATCCAGGTGGGCAAGTTGAGCGTGGTGGCGAAATGAGCCGCGTGCTGCGTCCAGGCTGACACGCGCAGAACGCCGGCGCCACTTCTGCGGCGCCGGCGTTCCATTCTCATGCGTGGTTTCCGTCTGGCCCTGCTGTGCGCCAGCATCTATACCCCGAGCTTCTGCCTCAGCTCATCGAACTCCAGCACGGTAATGGCGCCTTCCGCCAGGCGCCGGCGCAGGATGTCCAGCACCGGATCCAGCGGTGGGGCTGGCGGATTGCTGGCCTCCGACTTTGCAGGCGTCGAACGCACCAGCCGCACGATCAGCCAGATCACCAGCGCGGCCAGGGCGAGCAGCAGCAGGAGCGCCAGGAACCCGCCCAACACCCCCGGCCCCCGCATCATGCCGTGCCACCCCCAAGGACCTATCATCTCTCACCTCCATAGACTTGCCATCGGCGAGTGCGTTATTCGCGACTCCCGATCAGGATAGCATGGCCGTGTTAGAAGGTGATAAAGAACGTGTTGGCTTTTTGTGATAGCTTATCCCAATACCACGTCCACCACCACCTCGGCCCGGCCGGCCGGCGGGAAGGGCACGACATCGCCCGCTATCGGCCGGCCGTCCACGGTCAGGCTGACTGCATTCCCGGGGCCGCGGCGTGTAACGTTGATGTGGTAAACCGCGCCCCGAAAAGCGCGTGTGGCGCTGAAGCCCGGCCAATCGGCCGGGATGACCGGCGCGACGCGCAAACCGGTATGCTCAGGCCGGATGCCCAGGATCCATTGGGTAATGGCGACGTAGTTCCACGCCGCGGTGCCGGTCAGCCAGGAATTCTTGGCCTCGCCGTGGGTCGGCGCATCCCGGCCCGCGATCATCTGGGCATAGACATAAGGTTCGCAGCGGTGTACGTCGCTGATCGCCTCACGCTGCGATGGGTTGATGCGCAGGTAGTAGTCGTGCGCCCGGTCGCCCCGGCCCAGCCGCGCCTCCGCGGCCATAATCCAAGGGTTGGTGTGGCAAAAGATGCCGGCGTTTTCCTTGTAGCCGGGTGGGTAGGAGGAGATCTCGCCCAAGTGCAGGTAGTACTGCGAGTAGGCCGGCTGCTGCAGCACGATGCCGTGGGGCGTGGCCAGCCGCTCGGCCACTGCGTCCAACGCCTGCTGCGCCCGGCCGTCGGCCAGCCCGATCCCGGCCAACACACACATCCCCTGCGGCTCGATAAAGATCTGCCCCTCCTCGCAGCTCGCCGAGCCTACCGGCTCTCCGAACGCGTCATACGCGCGGCGGAACCACGCGCCGTCCCAGCCGTGTGCCAGGATGGCACCTTCCATGCGGGCGGCCATGGCGGTGTAGTACGACGAAGGACGAAGGACGGAAGACCGCCGGCCATCTGCCGTCCCCCATCCGCCATCCGCTATCTGCCATCCGCTATCTGCTATCGCCGCCATCTCCCGCGCGGCCAGTACGAACAGGCCGGCGATGAACACTGACTCCGCGACCTTGCCCTCCCGGGTGGTGGTGGTCTGGAACGATTCGCCGGGCGCCTCGGAGAAGCAGTTGAGGTTCAGGCAGTCGTTCCAGTCCGCGCGGCCGATTAGGGGCAGGCCGTGCGGCCCCAGGCGGTCCAGCGTGTACTGGATGCTGCGCTGCAAGTGCTCGTACAGCGGGGTCTCGCTGTCGGGTCGGTTGTCATAAGGCGCGGGCTCGTCCAGGATGCCCAGGTCGCCGGTCTCCTTCAGGTAGGCGGCCACGGCCAGGATGACCCACAGCGGGTCGTCGTTGAAGTTGGAGCCGACCGCGTCGTTGCCGCGCTTGGTCAATGGCTGGTACTGATGATACGCGCCGCCGGTGGGGAGCTGCGTGGCGGCCAGATCGAGGATGCGTTGGCGGGCGCGCGCCGGGATCATGTGGACGAAGCCGAGCAGATCCTGGTTGGAGTCGCGGAAGCCCATGCCGCGGCCGATGCCCGACTCGTAGAACGAGGCTGAGCGCGACATGTTGAATGTGACCATGCACTGGTACGCGTTCCAGATGTTCACCATGCGATCGGTGTGCGGGTCGGGTGTACGCACCTGATACTTGCCCAGCAGGGCATCCCAGTGTGCGGCCAGATCTGCCAGCGCGGCAGCGACCTCGGCCGGGTCGAGGTATTTGCGCAGCAGCGGCAGCACGCCCTGCTTGTTGAGCGTCTGCGAGCCGGGCGGGTCGAACTTGGCGCCGGCCGGGTTCTCGTGATAGCCCAGGACGAAGATCACCGTCTGGCTGGCGCCCGGCGCCAGGGTCAGGCGGACGTGGTGCGAGCCGATGGGCGCCCAACCATGCGCAACCGAGTTGGCCGACTCCCCGCGTTCCACAGCCAGCGGCGCATCCCAGCCCCGGTACGGTCCCAGGAACGCCTCGCGCTGCGTGTCGAAGCCGGCCAACTCGACCGGAGGCGGGACGCGGATGAACGCGGACACTTGCACCTGCGCTGCGCTTCGGCGCAAGTGCAGGTGTGAACGCGGAGAAGAAGACGCATCAGCGCTCGTCCGTGCTCGTCCGCGTCCTATTTCTGGTGAGGCTGAGCACGCAAAGTACGCGAAGTGGTCCCGTCGTTCGCGGTACTCGGTCTTGTGATAGATGACGCCGTCCGAGACCTCGACCTCCCCGGTGGAGAAGTTGCGCTGAAAGTTGGTGGCATCGTCCCATGCATCCCACAGACAGAACTCCACGGCCGAGAAGATGCTGAGGTCGGCCGGGGTCGCCCGCGTGTTGGTCACCACCAGCCGCCACACCTCCAGGTTTTGCCCCAGCGGGACAAAGTAGGTCGTCTCGGCGCGGATGCCCCGGTGCAGTGAGCCGATGACTGTGTAGCCCAGGCCGTGCCGACAAGTGTATTCGTCCAGCGGGGTGCGCGTCGGCTGCCACGACGGGGACCAGTAGGGGCGGCCCTCCGCCGCGTCGCTGCTATCCCGGATGTAAATGAACCGGCCGCCGCAGTCGAACGGCACATTGTTGTAGCGATAGCGGGTGATGCGGCGCAGCCGCGCGTCCCGGTAGAACGAGTAGCCGCCGGCCGTGTTGGAGATCAGGCCGAAGAAGGCCTGGTCGCCCAGGTAATTGAGCCAGGGCAGAGGGGTGTCGGGCCGCGTGATGACGTATTCGCGGCGCGTGTCGTCAAAGTGCCCATAACGCATGAGGGCTTCTCCTAATGAATGCCATGCTGAGTTACCCATGTCGCGCGGGCGGCATGCGCCCAGTAAGAACATGTCGAGGAGCGAAGCATCTGCTTCACTGAGTTTACTGCTTTTCTTTCCACATGGCCTGCAAGGCCCGATAATCCAGCAAGATGATGCCTTCTTTTCGGATAGTATCTCTTGCCTGCTGAGACACCAGGAAATCGTAATCTGCCTGGCGGATGCGATCTTCGCCCGGCTCGATCGCCAACAGCTCAGGCGTGTCGAGGCCGGGATGCACCGCCCATTCGCTCAACCCTGGGGGTAGCCTGCGCAGAAGCTCAACGTAGCGGGCGGCTTTGTTGGCCGAGCCCAGGCCGTAGCTGTCCAAGAGGTCATAATCGTTGGTGGGGAAGCCCTGGCTTTGCAGGCTTGCGGCCCAGCCGCGGAAGGCAACGCGCAACGCTAACCCGTAATCTCGTGCCAGCCCGAACATTACATCGAAGATATCTGGCCGACCGGCGATACGCAGTGAATGCCAGTCCAGGTGCGTGGGACGAAGGCCCGCGGCCAGTACGATCTCGATCTGCGCCCTGAATTCGAGCTCCAGTTCAGCCAGGTTGACCTGGGCCAGAAACGCCGCCATGTGGTCGAAGCTGTAGAAATAGCGCGCCGGATCAACCAGGGACCGCACCACTTCGCTGGCGGTCACCGGTCGCCAACGGTATTCAACCCCATCGCCAATGGCAGTCAGGTGAATGGCAAAGGGTATTTCAGGATGATCGGCGAGGAAACGCGCGGCGTGCAAATACCAGGGGCACGGGACCATCAGGCTGGTGGAACGGACGATGCCCGCCTGCAATACGCCAACAATGGCTTCGTTAACAGCGTGGCACATCCCGAAATCATCGGCGTTGATGATCAGGAGACGGGCATCGGCCGGATATCCGAGTAACCGGTTGGTGACGCTATACGGTTGAGAGGTCCCATTCCTCATAGATCTTCGGCACGTCGCTGATCAAGCGCCGAGTGTAGGCCTCCTTGGGCCGCAGGATCACATCGTCGGCGGATCCGCTTTCGACGAACCTTCCATGCTCCATAATGTAGACGGTATCGGATACAAAATAGGCCAGGCCAATGTCGTGGGTGATGAAGATCAGCGTCATCCCGGCTTTGTTGCGCAGATCCATCAGATAGTCCAGGATAGTGGCGCGCGAGCAGGCATCAATCATCGAGGTCGGTTCATCGGCCAGCAGGATCTTGGGCTTCAGCAGGAAGATACGGGCGATCATCAAGCGCTGCATCTGCCCGCCCGACAGCTCAAATGGGTACTTGTTGGTCAGCTCAGCAAACTTCAGATTGACGAAGCTGCACGCCTCAGTCATTAGCTCGGTCTTCTTCTCGCGCGGCAGCCCGCGGCCGCCGCGCATGTGGATGCAGTCCAGGAGCACGGTATCAATCTTGCTGAAGATGTTGTACGAAGAGAACGGATCCTGGAAGATCGCCTGGATGTTCTTCCAGTATTCCTGCCTTTTTTTATGCGAGCTGATATCGCGCTTTTGCCCTTGGAAGTAGATCTCGCCCTCGGTGGGATTGATGAGCCCCAAGAGCATCTTGGCCAGGGTCGTTTTCCCGCTGCCTGATTCGCCCACGATCGAGATAACTTCGCCCTCGTGGAAATCGAAATCCACATGATCCACGGCAAGGGTTCTGGTGCGGCCAACCCCGAATATCTTGGTAACGCCTGTGCCGCGCAGGCATGAGCTTTTTTCACTGGCCATGCTCATAAGCCTCCCTCAATACCCTTTCCGATAGGATGCAGCGGTACGTGCGCCCATCACCCGCATCGTAGAGCGGGACAGAAGTCACCTTGCACTCCGCTCGAACGTACTTGCAGCGCTCGGCGAACCGGCAGCCCTCCGGCGGTTTCTTCAGATTGGGCGGCACCCCCGGGATCGCCGTCAGCTTGACCTCGCGCAGGCCGCTTTCGGGCACGATAATCGAGCCCATGAGACCCTTGGAATACGGATGGAGTGGGTCAAAGACGGCTTGTTTGGCCGAGGCCTTCTCCACGATCTGCCCGGCGTACATCACCATGATATCGTCGGTGACGTTGTACAGCAGGGGGAGCTCGTGGGTGATGAAGATCATGGCTTTGATGAAGCCGGTATCCATCAACCCCTTGAGCATCTTGATGACCATCTTTTGCGAAGTGACATCGAGCGCGGAGGAAGGCTCATCGGCGATCAGCACCTTGGGCCGCAGGATTACTGAGCAGGCGATCACCGTGCGCTGTTTCATGCCGCCCGACAGCTCAACAGGGTATTTATGCAGCACCTCGGCCGGCAGCCCCAGGGTTTCAAAACTGGCCCGGGCCAGGTCATAGATGTTCTTTTTGTTTTCGGTCGGGTCATGCGCCAGGATGACATCTTCGATGAAGTTGATGATTTTGCGGGTAGGGTTGAGCGCGTTCATCGCGGCCTGGGGGATGTAGGCGATCTCCGTCCCCAAGATCGTTTTGCGCACGTCATCGGGCTTCATGCCAGAGATGTTGCGGCCGCCAATGATGATCTCGCCGCTGGTGTAGTGCAACGGCGGGAAATAGTACCCCATCAGGCTGAGGGCCAGGGTTGATTTGCCGCAGCCGGATTCGCCTGCAATGCCCAGCGATTTCCCCTCTTCGATCTTCAGAGAGACGTGGTCCACTGCGTAGACGTCTTCCCGGAACCGGGTGATGTATTTGGTGGTGAGTTCCCGGACTTCCAGCACAACGTTTCCCATACTCAATAACCTCCGTGGCGGCAGAAACCAGGTTTCTGCCAGAAACCTGGTTTCTTAATCTCGCAGCGCGGGGTTGAATATCTGGTCGAGCCCCGTGTTCATCAGGTTCATCGAGAACGTGATCAGCGCGATGGTGACAAGCACCGGCAAATACGCCCACCATTTGCCCAGGATATGCGCCTGGTAGATATTCGCCCAGTTCATCATCAGCCCCAAGGTCGGCACCTCGGTCGTCCTGGGCCCCAGCCCCAGGATCGACAATCCGGCCTCCGCCAGGATGCCCGAAGAAATCTGCAGGATGAACGCCATCACCACATAGGAAGCGACGTAAGGCAGGATGTCGGTCAGGATGATGTGGGGGATCGAGTGCCCGGACAGCTTGGACAGGTTGACATGGTCGCGATTGCGCAGCGAGATCACCTGCGCCCGCACGGACCTGGCTGTCCACGGCCAGGCGGTCAACCCGATCACCGTCGCGATGACAAACGGGCCGCGTTTATCCTGGCCGATGCTGAATGAGATCAGGATCAACAATATCAAAGAGGGGATGACAGTGAAGAGATTGGTGATGAACACGATCAGGTCATCCGTCAGGCCGCCGACATAGCCCGCCAGCAATCCCAGGGTCAAACCGATGAGGGTTGCGATGAGGCCTGCGACAATGCCGATCTGCAGGGATACACCCGCGGCCTTCACCAGTTGCGTCAGCACGTCCCGGCCGAAGTTGTCGGTTCCCAACGGCAGAAACCGGACGTTGGCGACTTCGCTAACATTCACATAGTCCGTCTGCTTGACGACCGCGCTCTGTTCCAGGGCGCCCGTATCCGCTTTCTTCGCGATGATGGCCCCCTCTGTTGACAGGAGACCTTGGAGCGAAGTGTTGAGCCGGGTGAAGTAATTGCGCCTGGCATTCGTCATGCCGGGGATATTCGCCTTGGGGTCGTAATTGCTCGTCCACTGGCCCAACAGCTTGGCGGTGTCCTCGGTGTCAATCTCATCTTCAGGGATCCCGAACGCCACGAGCCATTCCTTGATGGCGAGGCGATCCTCCGCTTTCAGCTTGCTGGCGACGCGCCTGGCAGCGGCGTCATCCAGGTTCAGCGTGTATGTCGTGGGGGCATTGACGCTGTCGTACGCGCTCACGTAGATCCCGGGTGGGAAGAAGGTGCCCTGGCCGATGATCTGTAGCGGCGGATGCGTGATGATCAACGGATAAATGAGCACGACCAGCAGGATCGCCACGAAAATGGAGAACCCGACCACGAATTTACCGGAGCGAAAAACCTGTCGGAGCGTATGTTGCATAACGGCATCTCTCCTTAATCCGCCTGCGTCGCCTTGATGCGCGGGTCAATGAAGCCGTACAGGATCTCGAGCATGAAGGTCGCAATCAACACCATCACGGTGATGATCAACGTCGCGAACGAGATCAGCGGGTAATCCTGCCCCATGATGGCGCTCAGCAACGTGGTGCCGAGACCCGGATAGGAGAAGATGATCTCCGCAATCAGTGCGCCGCCGACCATAGTGCCGATCGCGAGCGCCAGGCCGGTGATCTGCGGCAACATGGCATTCCGGAACACGTAGCCGACGATTTTGCGGTCCTTGATGCCCATGAAGCGGCTGTACTTCACGTAGTCTGCGTTGAGCTCATAGATGGACATGGAGCGCATGCCGATGGCCTGGCCGCCGATCGCGATCAAAACGATTGACCAGAACGGCAATTGATAGTGGACAATCGCCGACCAGATGAACTTCCAACTGGCGTTGGGAATCATGTCGAAGGCGTAACCGCCCGAGGTTGGGAACCATTTCAGGCGGACCGCGAAGACGACCATCAAGATGATCGCCATACCAAAGGCCGGGAAGTTGCTGACAAAGATGGAGACCGGCATCAGGACCTTGTCAAAGCCGCCTTTGATGTAAGCCGCCAGCGCGCCGAGCGTGTTGCCGATAAGCCAACCGACGATGATCGCCGGGAACTGTAGCGCAATCGTCCACCAGATGGAAGACGAAAGAACATCCGTGACGGTTCGGGGATATTGGCTGAACGAGAATCCGAAATCCCCACGCAACACGTTTCTCACATAGATGAAGAACTGCTCCAGCAAGGGCTTGTTGGTGGCGAACAGCTCCGTGTACTGCTGGTAGATGGCCTGGACCCCCGTCGCATTGCTCATGCCCTGAGCCTGCCGGGCGACGATGGCAGCCACAGGGTCTCCGGGCATCAGCCGCGGCAGGATGAAATTCAACAGGAAGGCGAAAACGAAGGTAATCGCGAACCAGCCCAGCTTGTTGAGGAAATACTTCCGGTACCCTTTCAATGCAGCACCTCCTGTGCTTGATGTGCAGGAGAGGAGACTCTTCGCTGGATTCATGCCGCAGCGAGAGGTCAGGGGTAGACCCGTTCAGAACGACTCTTATGATGCCATATGCCACAATCCGCCATGCCTCGGGGTGCGGAGACATGGCGGATTGTGCTACTTTACGGTTTACTTCACCAGCGTCAGGTTATAGAGCCCTGCGATGCTCCAACCGTCGGTGAGGTTGAGCGGGGGCACGGGCGGGTTGGTGCCATCACCCTCGTGCGGGAAGCCTGTCCAAACGCTTTCGTTCACAGTATGGAACGACTGCGGCCGGTACATGAGCGTGAAGGACGGGATGTCGGTCAGGTAGAGCTTGACCAACTCTGTGTAGGCTGCCTTCAACTCGGCCTCATCGGTCATGCCGGGGATGGCCTTGATCAGCTTGTCGGCCTCGGGGTTCGAGTACTGGCCCCAGTTGCCGTTCCAGTTGCTGGCCATGCCGACGAATTCGGAACTCAGCAGCTTGCGGACGCGGCCCCACGGCTGCGTCGGGCCGGCGCCGTCGCTCCACATCATGAAGATGTCATAGCCTTCGGGCAGCGGGGAGTCGGACTTGGTCACGACGGTCTGGTATACGCCCCACTCGGGGTAGTTGGTCGTGATGTCAATGCCGATCTTCTTGCCGGCGGCCGCCACCACCTCGATCGCCGCCTGCCAGTCGGACCAGCCGTTAGGGCAGGTCGCCACATAGCTGAGCTTCTTGCCGTTGTACTCGCGCCAGCCGTCGCCATCGGCGTCCACGATGCCGGCGTCGTCGAGCAGCTTCTTGGCGCCTTCGATGTCGTTGCCGGCCCACTGCAAGTCCTTGACGGCCTCGCGGTCGTACAGGGCTTGCTCACCCGGTGTCGGGTTCATTAGCGAGCGCGGCACCTGGTCGAAGGTGGCCGACTGGTTGGTCATGGCGTTGGCGATGATGGTGGGGTAGTCCACCGCCATAGCGATGGCCTTGCGGACTGCGAGCTGATCCAACCCGTAGGACTTCAGGTTGTAGAACGCGGTCGGGAGGCTGGCGCCGATGCCGTAGGGCGGCTCGGGCAGGTAGGTGGAGATGGGCAGGCCGTAGCTCTCCCACAGGATCTGGACGTTGGAGTTGAACTGCTGGCTGACATCCACTTCGCCCTGCGCCAGGGCCACGGAGCCGGCCGCGTTGTCCTTGTAGATCGCATGCGCCAGATATTTCGGCGCCGGCAGCTTGCCCCACATGCTGGGATCCTTACCCCAGTAGTTGTCACTGCGCACGTAGACAACCTTTGTATCGTCGGAGAAGAACTTGCCGTAAGGGCCGGAGTAGACGACGTCTTCCGCAGGATCAGCCATCAGCTTGGTGGCGTCGCCGCCTGCGCGGGCTTCCAGCTTTTCCGTCCAGGCCTTCTGGACGACGTAGTTGGTGCTGACGTAGGCGTTGACGAGCAGCGGATTGACCGCCTTGCCGTCCGCGCCCAGCTTGGCCTTGATCACAACGGTTTGGTCATCCTTGGCCTCGATGGTATCGATGTAGTCCTGGTTCGCCGCTCCGGTGGGGGTGCTGTACTTGATATGCGTGGCCCAGGTGTAGGCAACATCTGTCGCGGTCACCGGGGTGCCATCGCTCCACTTGGCAGCGGGTTTGAGCTTGAAGGTGATCGCGGTCATGCCGTCGTCCCAGGTGAACGGGCCGTCTGCCAGCAGAGGATACACCTTGCCGTCGAGCATGTTGTACAGGTACGGGGTCTCGAACATGATGACGCGGGAACTATCCTGCTGTGCGATCGCCATGGCGTTGTTGTTGCTGTTGGAGTACGGATTCCAGCCAACCACCGCGCTCCACTGCTGACCGTTGAAATACAGCGTCTCGTTGCGGGGCAGCGTGTTGGCATCAACCGGCTTGGCCGGTTCCGGGGTCGGGGTCACAACCTTTTCGACGACTTTCTCGACGACCTGGGTCTCCACTTGTGTCACGACCTGGGTCTCGACTTTCGTCACAACCTGGGTTTCAACTTTCGTAACGACCTCCGGCGTCGGCACGGCGCAGGCGCCGAGGATCAGCGCCACGACCACCAACAGGGCAGGCAGGGTATACAACTTACGCATTGCAGTCTCTCCTTTGGGTGTACTTGAGTGAGATTGGTCTGATGGTTAACTTGGGGCGGGATGCTTCCCGCTGCACAGTGTCTTCTGAGAGCGAATCACCTCCTTTCGCATCGGATTACGGACATCCACACGACTGCCGGATCACCAGCTCGTTGGGCAGGAGCGTGTGCAGCTCGGCCGCGCCGGTCTGGATGAGCGCAGCCAATTGCCGGCCGGCCAACAGGCCGGCGGTTTCGACGGGGACGCGCACGGTCGTTAAGGGTGGTGTCAAGGCAGACGCATAGGACAGGTCGTCAAAGCCGACCACTGCGACATCGCCGGGCACGCTCAGGCCGGCCTGGCGCAGTGCCATCATGGCCCCGGTGGCCGCCTCGTCATTTCCGGCAAAGATGGCCTCAAAACGGAGGCCGTCGCGAAGCCAACCGGCTACGGCTTGGCTGGCCTGCTCCGGGGCGAAATCGCCCTCACCGACCAGGGCAGGGTCATACGGGATGTCGTGCGCAGCCAGGGCTTCCTTGTAACCCCGCTCGCGCCATTCGCTGTCTTCGTTGCTTGTTGGGCCGCGTAAGTACGCGATCCGCCGATAACCGTGAACGCCGATCAGATGATCGGTGATCTGGCGCGCGCCCGCTTTGTTTTCTACGTTGATGCAGGGGACCTGTATGCCGGTAGGGGAGGTGCGGAACAGTAGAAGCAAGGGATAGCCGCGCGCATGGAGCCGAACGATCTCGGGGTCAGGTACGCTATCGGTAAAGACCAGCAACCCGTCAGTGTTGTGCGCGCCCAGTGGTAGCCCGGCGAATTGGCCGTTGCGCGCCACGCGGGGGTGGGCGTGGATCAGCAGATCGTAGCCGTTTTCGCGCACGCCAGCCTCGATCCCTTGTAGCAGCGAGGCAAAAAACGCGCCGCTGATCTGGGGCAGATACAAGCCGATAGTCCCCGTCCGCCGGCCGGCCAGCGAACGGGCAGCCGCGTTGGGTATGTATTCCAACGCCTCGATCGCTTGCCAGACCTGTTGCACGGTCTCCGCTGCCACCGGCGCCGAGTTGTTGACCACCCGACTGACGGTGGAGATGGAGACGTTGGCCAGCCGCGCCACGTCCAGGATGGTCGGGCGGCGATGGGCAGGTTGGCTGAGAATCTGGGGCGGCATTGGCTCAGGGTTCCGTGTGGTAGTCGGGTTAGAAAACGCTTTCTGAAAGCGCTTTCACAAGATAGTTTTACTATACAACAACAGCGGCGGTTTGTCAATACCCAATTTACATCATTTATCGAAATCGGGCGCGCTTTGTCTGCCGGCCGTTTCCTGGGGTAGAATAACGGCATGAGCTCGCAGAGACGTCCGCAGCCAGCTACAAGCCAGCGGCTCGCCGCATGAAGGTGGGGGACACATGATCAAGATCGGCACATCCGGCTTCTCGTATCCCGATTGGGTCGGCCCGGTCTATCCGACCGGGCTACCGGCGCGTGAGCAGTTGAGCTTTTACGCCCGGGAGTTCGCCACGGTGGAGATCAACACGACCTACTATCGCGTGCCGGACGCGCGGCTGGTGGGGGGATGGGTTGACAAGACGCCGGCGGACTTTCTCTTCGCGGTTAAGGCCTATCAGGGCCTGACCCACGAGCGGGAGCAGCCCGATTTCGGGGCGTTTGTGGCCGCCGTTCAGCCGTTGGCGCAGGCCGGCAAGTTGGCGTGCGTGTTGGCCCAGTTCCCCTACTCATTTCACCCCACGTCCGACAACCGCGACTACCTGCGGCGGTTACGCGATGGGATCGGCGATCTGCCGGCGGTGGTCGAGTTCCGGCACGCGGGCTGGCTGCACCAGGGGACGTTCGACCTGCTGCGGTCGCTGGGGCTGGGGTTCTGCTGCGTGGATGAGCCGCGGCTGCAAGGGCTGCTGCCGCCCGTGGCGGTCGCGGTCGGGCCGGTGGCGTATGTCCGGTTTCACGGTCGCAACGCGGCCAAGTGGTACAACCATGAACAGGCGTGGGAGCGCTACAACTACACCTACTCCGCAGCTGAGCTGCGGGAGTGGCTGTCCAAGCTGCGCCAGCTCGACGCCGCGGCCCCGTTGACGTTGATCTACTTCAACAACCACTACGCCGGCCAAGCCGTGCGCGGCGCGCGGGATCTGGGGCAATTGCTGCTGATACCTGAGTAAACGCGGGCGATCGGTGTCGCGCTAGAAGACATCGTGCGCTATGCCAGATCTGGCAGCGCCAGCCATGTTCCGGGCCGTTCGGCCACCGTGATATCTGGCTGCGCGATGCCGGCTGCGGCCAAGTGGGCGACTGCCTGGCTGATCTCCCTCGCCGGCCAGCCGAATAACCGCGCGAGGTCCCGTTCCTGCGCCGCGCCCACCGAGCGCAGGTAGAGCTCGGCCAGCCGGGCGCGCGCCTCGGCCTGGCGGATGGGCCGCGCCCGTTCCGCCAGGTCGGGATACCAGCGGTGGACGCACTCGTAAACGAACGCGTATTTCCACGCGCCGGCCTCCGCGATGCCCACGGGCAGGATCTTGAAGTCTGCCTGAAGCATCTCGACCGCCCGATGGAACGGCGCATCGCTGGCCTTGCTGGTCATGCGCGCCAGCTTACGCAGGCTGACGGTGTCCAGCGGCCCCTGGCTCAGCAGCGTCTCGTAGAGTGTCTTGGCCTCCACGGTCAGCCGGCCTTCGTCGTATTGCACCAGGTAGTCCTGCTCCGGCTCGCCGTAGTTTTCCGACAGGGCGTAGAAGTACGGGGCGATATCCAGGCTGATGACCGTAGCCTTGCGGCGCAGCACCTTGGCGTAGTACCAGGCGCGCGCCGGCAGCAGCTCATCTTTCCAGCCCCAGGTGACGTGGCCAGGGTCATCATGTTCGTCGGCCACAGGCCGATCGCCGGCAACTGCCGTCCACAGGCTGGGCAGCGTGACGTCCTTGATGGGCCAGAAGTAGACGAAGCCGCGCTCGGCCACGTAGGCGATGGCTTGCTCCTTGCTTGTCAGCCGCGGGCCCGGTGTCAGCCGATAGGTGCGGTTGCGGTAGGCCTGGATGGCGTCGAGGGTTAGGGTGGTCATGGTGATGGTTTTCAGAATCGGAATCGAGGCTTCAGCCGGTCTAGCGCGGAGGGGAGAAACCGGCTGAAGCCTCTACTCCAGTATTACGGAATTGCTGTCAGGGCAGTTTACCTCGGCTCATTACCCAGCACGTCCTCGATGCGTGCCAGCACATCATCGGTGAGCTTGGGCAGCACGTCGAGCGCCACCATGTTCTCGTGCACCTGCTCGGGCTGGCTGGCGCCGGTGATCACGGTGCTGACATCGGGGTTGGTCAGGCACCAGGCCAGCGCCATCTGCGCCAGGGTGCAGCCTAGGTCGGTCGCGATGGGTGCGAGCTGTCTCACCGTCTCGATGCGCTCCGGCTTGAGCACGGAATCTCTCAGCCACTCGTAGCCGGGCAGCGTGGCACGCGTGCCGGCCGGGATGCCGTCGTTGTACTTGCCGGTGAGCAGGCCCGAGGCCAGTGGGCTCCAAATGGTGGTGCCGTAGCCCAGTTGATCGTACAGCGGCGCGTATTCCTTTTCGAAACGTTCGCGGGTGAACATGTTGTATTGCGGCTGTTCCATGCTGGGCGGGGTCAGGCCGTAGCGGCGGGCGATGCCATCTGCGGCCATGATGTCGGCCGCCGACCATTCCGAGGTGCCCCAGTAGAACGCCTTGCCCTGCTCGATCAGGATGTGCATGGCGCGCACGGTCTCCTCGATGGGGGTTTCCGGGTCGGGCCGGTGACAGAAGATCAGGTCCACATAATCCATTTGCAGGCGGCGCAGCGCCGCGTTCGCACCCTCAATGATGTGCTTGTGCGACAGGCCCCGGTCGTTCGGCCCATCGCCGCCCCAGAAGATCTTGGTGGACACCACGATGCTCTCGCGGCGCCAGCCGAGCTTCTTGATGGCGTTGCCCATGACGATCTCGGCGTTGCCCCCAGCATACCCTTCGGCGTTATCGAAGAAGTTGACGCCGTGCTCATACGCGGCCGCCATGCACTGCTCAGCCAGTTCCTGGCCTACCTGTCCACCGAATGTGACCCACGTGCCCAACGACAGCGCGCTCAGCTTCAGCCCGGTCTTGCCCATCCGACGATAGATCATGTCTTTGCTCCTCTACGATGCGGTTTGGTGATTGGTGAGTATACAACAACATCGGCCCCATGCCGAACCGGAGGGCCTATCGTGTCGCAAGCCCGATCCCGTTGCCGGCCGGATCATGCACCATGACGTTGTCAGCCGCTTCGATGACCGGGACGCCAGCCCCGCGGATGCGAGCGACCGTTTCAGCCAGTTCCAACCGGTCCGGCAGCAGCATGGTGAAACAGCGCAGCCCTACGGCATCGGCCGGGGGGGCCGGCGCACCGGCGCCGGCCCAGGTGTTGATGCCGACGTGGTGATGGTAGCCGCCGGCCGACAGGAACGCGGCCGACTCGCCGTACCGCTGCATCAGGTCCAGGCCGAGCACGGCCGTGTAAAACGCCTCCGCCTCTCGTAGATCGCGCACGTGCAGGTGGACATGCCCGATCCGGGTCGTGCGGGGTAGGCCGGTCCATGGGCCATCCTGCCCCCTCAGCTCGGCCATCAGATCATCGAAGTTCAGCGGCTCGGTGACCATCTCCAGTGCGCCATTCTGGCGGGGCCAGGCGTCTGGCGATCGGTCGCTGTAGATCTCGATGCCGTTACCGTCCGGGTCCGCCAGGTAGAGCGCCTCGCTCACCCCGTGGTCCGACGCGCCCTGCACCGGGTAGCGTGTCTCGATGAAGCGCTGCACCACCCGGGCCAGGTCGCGGCGGGATGGTAGCAGGACGGCGAAGTGGTAAAGCCCGGTCGTGCGCGGCGGTTTGGGCCGCGCACCGGGCAGTTCGGTCAGCGCGACGATGGGTGCGCCGTCGGCCGGGGCCAGCAGCGTTTTCCTGTCCCGCCCTGTTTGTGCCTGTAGGCCCAGCATGTCCTGGTAGAAGCGCAGCGACCGGCCCAGGTCGGACACGGTCAGGTGTACCGGTCCCAGTGTCGTGTCAGGGTGCATCGTGAGGTGCTTCATCTCAATCTCGCGCCTTTCTTTCGTTCACGCTTTGCCACGAATCATCGCACCTATGCTACAATATATCAGTGATCTGCCATCCTGCGCAGGCCACCTTGTCTCACACAATACGCAGTACGCAATATGCAGCATGCAGTACGCAATATTCTTTCCGGAGCAGTCCTTTGATTACCCAACTCCGCATGCTAGAGGAATTTCACCGCATCTTCGGCGCCCATCTGGAGATCGCGCCCACCGCCGGCATCTCCGACGAGACCATCGCGCTGCGCGTCAGCCTGATTCAGGAGGAGCTGAACGAGTACCGCGCCGCGGCCGAGGCGCGCGACCTGGTAGGGATCGCGGACGCATTGAGTGACCTGATGTACGTCGTGTTGGGAACTTACGTGTCTCACGGGCTGCAAGATGTGGCTGAAGGGTTGTTTGATGAGGTCCATGCCAGCAACATGAGCAAGTTGGACGAGCACGGTCAGGTGATCTACCGGGAGGATGGCAAGGTGCTGAAGTCCCACCTGTGGAGGCCGCCCGATTTGGCGCGGATTCTGAACGCAGAACCCAGATGAGGAGGCAACGATGACACCCCTGCTCAAACACTTACTCACGATCGGCCTTGTGATCGTTGTCGGTCTGTCCGCTGCACCAGGGGCCGGTGCGCAGCCTCCCGACTATGCTGCCGGCGGTCCGTTTAATGCAGGCTGGCAGCAAGTGACCGTGTCGCGGCCAGGCGGAAGCACTTTCGCCGCGCGGCTCTTCTATCCGGCGACCGCGACGGGGGAGGGCGCGCCGTATGCCGGTGATTTAGCACCCTACCCCGCCATCTCCTTCGGCCACGGCTACCTCACCAGCCGTTCGTATTATCAAAGCACGCTGGAACATCTGGCGACATGGGGCTATTTCGTGATGGCCACTGAATCGGGCATGGATCTCTTTCCCAATCACAGCAACTACGCCGATGACCTGCGGCATTGCTTGACCTACCTGGAAGGCGGCAATGCGGACCCGATATCGTGGCTCTTCAGCCAGGTGGACACCGCCCATTTTGGCCTGTCGGGCCACTCCATGGGCGGAGGCGCCAGCATCCTGGCTGCTGCGCGGGATCCCCGGGTTGTTGCCCTGGCAAACCTGGCCGCGGCGGAGACAAGCCCTTCATCCACGGCCGCAATGGCTGATGTTCGCGTCCCGGTCCGCCTGATCGTGGGGAGCGCCGATGGGATCGTCAGCCCCAACACGACCCTTGGCATGTACAACAATGGCCGCGCCCCCAAGCAGTTCTCGAACATCCAGGGCGGCTGGCACTGCGGCTTCCTGGACTCCTACAACCTGTTTTGTGATTCCGGCCCTATGCCGCGGGCCGATCAACTGCGGCAGACGCGGCGGCTGTTGACCGAGTTCTTCAACCTGTACCTGAAAGCGGATCAGGGGCCGTGGCGCAGCGTTTGGGGGCCGGAGTGGGATGACGATCCGCAGGTAGTCACCGACCGCGATCCGGGCATCACCTTGACTCTCGATACGGCATCTGGCGTGACCTACTTAGGAGGTGATGCTACCTATACTCTGACCCTCACCAACAGCGGCCTTGATGCCACCGCCTACACACTCCTGAGCGAAGAGGCTACCTGGCCGATCACGTTTGTGCCTGCCGCAACACCCAGCCTCGATCCGGGCCAGGCGACAGCCATCCAGGTTGTTGTCCATACGCCTGCCGGATCCGTGCCAGGGGATGACCGCGCGCTAATCAGCGCCCGGGCTGATCGCGATGGCGGCACCCGGGGCTACGCGTGGATCGCGACGCAAGGATTGATGTTTGCCGCCAGCATCGCCCGCGCGGGCGACGCGCTGGCCCTATCCTGGACCGCCAGCGATGCCGATTGCAGTTATGAGGTGCATCGCGCGGCCGTGCCTTACTTCTTGCCAACCGCCGAGACGTTGATCGAAACCCTGCCCCCGGGAAGCAGTGCCACCACCGATGAGACGCCCGGCGTTGTCGGCGATCCTGCGATCAACCACGTCTACCTGGTGCGCGCAGGCTGCGGCGCCTCGTTTGTGGACGCGGGGTACCTGGGTGAGTTCGACTTCGTCCTGACGCCCGGCGCGTTGCCGTGATGGTGCTACGCATGCCCGATGATCTGGATAGCCTGACTTTCGCCGCTGAGGTCCGCGGCGCGGAACCTGGGCTGGCGCGCGCTAACTTGCTGCTGGCGCGGGAGGTCGCCTACCCGCGGCTGCGCCTCGGCCCCTACCTGGCCCAACTGGACGCCTGGGCCGCTGCCGCCCGCGATCGGATGCCCCGGTCCGAGTCGCCGTTGGGCCGCGCGGTGCGGCTGGCCCAGTATCTGTTCGACGAGGTCGGGCTGGCCGGCAACACCGAGGAATACGACGACCCGCGGAACAGCTACCTCAACGAGGTCATGGAGCGGGGTGCGGGCCTACCTATCGCACTGTCAGCGATCTTCCTGGAGGTGGCCGGTCGGATCGCGCTGCCGGCCGAAGGCATCGGGCTGCCCGGCCATTTCATCGTGGCGGTGCGCGAAGGCGGCTTGCAGCACTTCCTGGATCCATTTCACGGCGGGATGCCGCTGGAGCGCGACGACATGGCCGCGTTGGTGCGGCGGATCACCGGCTACGAGGGTGGCCTCCGGCCCGAATGGCTCCAGCCGCAACCGCCGCGCGCGATCCTGGCGCGCATGTTGTTCAACCTGCGAGGCGTCTACGCGCAGCGCGAGGCCTGGCCCCAGGCGCTGGCGGTGTTGGAACGGCTGAGGCTGCTGCAACCGATCGTCCCCGATCACCTGCGCGACATCGGCCTGCTGCGCTGGCGGGCCGGCGCGCGCCGGGCGGCCGTCGAAGCGCTGGAGTCGTACCTGCTGGCCGCGCCCGCCGCCCCCGACGCCGGGCAGGTCCAGCAATCCCTGAACGCACTGTTGGCCGAGCTGGCGCGCTTGAATTGACGACAGGCTGATGCTGTTAGGAGCCGTGAGCGCAGGTTCCGTGGGTGAGAAATGTAACCTTGAAGAGCAACCCGGCGTTGCCGGCGTAGCTGCCGCTGCCGATCAAGCCCGTCAGCGAGCCCGATGCGGCGATCACCTGCCATTCGCCGCGCACGCACAACAGGCTGGCTCGGCCGCTGAAGTGGATGATCGCCTGGCCGCCATCGGGTCGGGTGATCGTCAGCGTGCCTTCATTGGTCCCCCAGCGGGTGCGCGTGACGAACTGGCCCTGCTCATCGAACATGAAACGGCCAGGCAGGGATCCCGTCGCCCGCCCGGCGGCACTCAGCCGGAAACCCAGGCGGCCGGCCGCCGGCCGGGTGATTCGGACCTGCCAGGGTGCGGTGTAACCCCAGATGGTGAATGAGTTTGTGATTTCGATATGTCACCTCCCTCAATACTGATCATTATACACCATGCTACTGAGGAGATCCGATGCTCTTGCAAGACACGACATGGATGGAGGTCGAACGCCACCTGGCCGCCGCCGACCGCATCGTGGTGATCACCGGTGCGTGCGAGCAGCACGGCTACGTCAGCCTGCTGGCCGATGTCCTGGCGCCGCTGGCCATTGCCCAGGCCGCGGCCGAGCGCGAGCCGGTGTTGATCGCGCCGCCGCTGCCGTTCGGCATCTCGCCCTACTTCACGGCTTACCCCGGCACGATCAGCCTGCGGCCGGAGACCTTTGCGGCCGTGGTGCGCGAGGTGTTGGCCGGGTTGGTGGCGCAGGGTTTCCGGCGCATCCTGGTGAGCAATGGTCACGGCGGCAACACCGGCGTACTAATCCCACTGCTGGTGGAGCTGTCGAACGCGCACCCCGCGGCCCGCTTCGAGCTGTTCCAGTGGTGGACGCACCCGGACGTGGTGCAGGCCGGCGATGCCTTGGGCCTGACGCAGCGCCACGCCAACTGGTCGGAGAACTTCCCGTTCACGCGGGTCGGCCCGGTGCCCGCAGGTGAAAAGCCGATGGTGGACCTCTCCCGCACGGCCAGCGCCGCGGCCACCCGCGCCGCCCTGGGCGACGGCTCCTATGGCGGTGCGTACCAGGCCTCGGACCAGGCGATGGCGACCTTCTTCGCCGCCGCGGTGGACGCCATGGTGGCGGCATTGCGCGCGCTGTGAACCGATTCTTTCCCAAACGCATCGCGCCCTTCATCCTCACCCTGCTCGCCATCGAGTTCCTCGACGAGTTCGTCTTCGGCGCGCGAGAGGCAGCCTGGCCGCTGATCCGTGACGACCTGGGGCTGAGCTACGCGCAGGTCGGCCTGCTGCTGGGGGTGCCCAGCGTGGTCGCCAACGTGGTCGAGCCGTTCCTGGCTCTGCTGGGCGATGTGTGGCGGCGGCGGGCCATCGTGCTGGGGGGCGGCGCGGTCTTCGCGGCCGCACTGCTGCTGACCGCGTTCAGCAGGAGCTACGCGCCGCTGCTGCTGTCGTTCGTCCTGCTCTACCCGGCTTCGGGTGCGTTCGTCAGCCTGTCGCAGGCCACGCTGATGGACCTGGATCCCGCCCGGCACGAGCAGAACATGGTGCGCTGGAACCTGGCCGGCTCGGTCGGGGTGGTGCTGGGGCCGCTGGCGCTGGGCGGGGCCGCCGCGCTGGGGTGGGGCTGGCGTGGGCTTTTTGTCGCGTTCGCCGCGCTGTCAGCGCTGCTGCTGGCCGTGGCCTGGCGCATGCCCTACCCGGACGGCAACTTTCAAGCCGCTGGTTTTGACATAAAGTCGCTTTGGGCTGGCTTGCGTGAGATGGGCGGAGCGTTGCGCCGCCGCGCGGTGCTGCGCTGGCTGGTCCTGCTCGAGTCCTCCGACCTGATGATGGATGTATTGCTGGGCTTTCTGGCGCTCTACATGGTGGACGTGGGGCGCGCCACCCCGGCGCAGGCGAGCATCGTCGTGGCTGTCTGGACGGGGGTTGGGCTGCTGGGCGACTTCTTGCTGGTCCCGCTGCTGGAGCGGGTGCGCGGGCTGACCTATCTTCGGGTCAGCGCCGCGCTGGAGCTGATCGCGTTCCCGGCCTTCCTGCTTGCCCCGGGTTATTGGCCCAAGCTCGTCGCAGTCGGCCTGCTGGGGCTCTTCGTCAGCGGCTGGTACGCGGTCTTGCAGGCACAGCTCTACTCGGCGCTGCCCGGCCGCAGCGGCACAGCCCTGGCGGTGAAGAACGTCTCGGGGCTGATCGGCGGGCTGATCCCGTTGGGGCTGGGGCTGATCGCACAGCGGTTCGGGCTGGAGGTCGCTATGTGGCTGCTGTTGTTGGGGCCGGTCGCGCTGCTCGTCGGGCTGCCGCGGCCTGACGATGCCGGGGAAGAAGCGCCTGGTCTACCAGACTGAGCTCCACGGTCGGAGTCGAGGCTTCAGCCGGTTTCTCGCGTCAAGCACCTAACTGGCTAAAGCCAATGTCACTAGCTTTTCGCTCGTAGGGGGTCTGTCCCAAAGGGAGGCTGCGCACTGACCCCCGGCTTGGCGTCGGAAGCGGCTCGAGGGCGCCTGCGACGCCGGTTGCTGACCGGCTAAGAACAGGTGAAACGCTGGCCGACCTCCAAATCTTAGTGACATTGGGCTAAAGCCTCGATTCCGAAATGGTCGGCGGCGATGCCAGTCCAAGTGCGGCGCGAATCTCCGGGATCTTCGCTTCCGCCGCGGTTTCGCCCAGCGCGATGAGCTCCTTGCGGTGTCGAAAGCGCACGTAGCTGTACGCGGCGATGTCCGGCTCGATGATGCAGTCTGCCAGGCGCAGGCCGCCGCCGGCCCAGCGCACCGCGCTCTCCACCGCGGCCAGCCCGCGGCTCAACGGCCCCCGCGCCCGGCGCAGCTGTAAGCCGAAGATGCTCACGCCGATGACGTACTCCGCGCCCAGGCCCTGGGCGGCGGCCACCGGCAAGTTATCGGTGACCGCGCCATCGCCCAGCAGCCGGCCTTCAATTTCCACGGGAACCACAAAGCCCGGCACTGAGGTGCTGGCCTGCACCGCCAGTGCGACGCGCCCTGTAGTGACAGGCACGCACTCGCCGGTTTCTAGGTCGGTGGTGACGGCAACGAAACCGCGCGGCAGGTCGCTGAAGCTCAGATCTCCGAGCTTTTCGACCAGGAACTGCTGCATCTGGTAGAAGGATACTAGGCCGCCCCGGCCCGGCCAGGAGGGCCGGGCAATGTGACGCCAGCCCAGCCCCATCGCGGCCGCGCGTATCTGCTCGGCCGACCAGCCGGCCGCGTAGAACGCGCCGATCAGCGCGCCCGCACTGGTGCCTGCGATGCAGTCCACAGGGATGCCGCCGCGCGCCAGCGCCAGCAGCACTCCCACGTGCGCCAGCCCGTGCGCTACACCGCCGCCGAGGGCCAGGCCGATTTTTTTCATCTTCAATCCAGATACTCGCACCCCGCCAAGGTCAGGAAAGCCCAGAACGTATCGAATTACCCGATGCCGTCGCCGTTGAACTCCCTCAGCGCCACATGCACCAGACGGGAGGCGCGATCCACGTGCCATCGGGCAGAATGAGAGAATCCTGTCCCCTTTCCGCGGTTCCACTTGACGGTTAGGGAGTGGCCTGCTAGAATCCTGTATGACGCAACGCGTTGTAGCCGATGAACGGATTTTTCTCCGCCACAGAGCCAGGAAGCGAACGATGGACACTAAACGTAGCGTTCGAAATGACAAGATAGCATTGGTGTTAGCCGGTGGCGGCATGACGGGTGCAGTCTACGAGATCGGTGCTATGCGTGCCATTAACGATCTCCTGCTCGATCGCACCGTCAACGACTTCGACATCTACGTGGGCACGAGCGCGGGCGCCATCGTGGCTTCATTCATGGCCAGCGGCATTACACCCGAGGCGATGTTCCTGGCGGTTGCCGGACAACATCCCGAGCTGCCATCGTTGCGCCGCGAACATATCTTCAGCCTTAATCAGCGCGAGTTTCTGCGCCGCAGCATGGCCTTGCCGGCCAGACTTGCGCGCACCCTGTTCGATACCATCCGTAACCCGGCTAACAGCACGCTGGTGGACGCGCTTTGGTCCTTGACGGACATTCTGCCCTCCGGCCTGTACGATGGCATGGCACTGGAACGATACATACGCCAGGGACTCACGATTTATGGCAACGCCAACGACTTCCGCGCCCTGCGCAAGGAGTTGTTCATCATCGCTACTGAGCTGGATACGGGCGAACGTGCCGTGTTCGGCCCGGATGTTAGCAGTCACGTGCCGATTTCACACGCGGTCGCGGCTTCCTCCGCGCTGCCCATGGTCTACAAGCCGGTGCGCATTGATGGCCGCGAGTACGTGGATGGCGGCATGCGCGGTACCGCCAGCCTAGATATCGCGATCGAGCACGGCGCGAGTCTGGTTGTCTGCGTTAATCCCTTGGTGCCGTTTGATAACCGGCCCCAAGGAGCGCCGGAAGACCGGCCCAAAGAGGAGCTCTTCAGCCGCCGCGGCTTCTCAGCCATCGCGTCGCAGGTCTCACGCATCACCACGCACGCTGGTCTGCGCTACCAGATCAAGCAACTCCGGCGCCAGCATCCCCAGATTGATATCATCCTGATCGAGCCGCGCGCCGATGACAATCTGTTAGCGTTCGGCAATATCATGCGCTATGCCGAGCGGTTGGCAATCGCCCGGCATGGGTTCGAGTCGGTCACGCTTGACCTGGCCGAGGACTACTTCACCTATAAAGAAATCCTGGCCCGGCACGGCGTGCCGATCTCACGTCGCCTGGTCATTGAAGAGCTGGCCGAAATTCGGGCCTCTGACTACCATCCGCAGGTGATCGAACGCATCCTTGGAGCACGCACCCCGGCCTGTGCTGGCCACAAACGCGCGTCCGTTGCGTGTCGGCTGTCGCAGGCGCTGGCGCAACTGGAAATGGAGCTCGACGCGCTCAGCGCGCAGTCTTCTGCGCTTGCAGTATCCCCGGATAGCAGCGCTGCCCCACGGTAAACAGCTCACCCAGCGCCATCGTCCTCCAGATCGGCCCGTGAACCTTCAGTTGCCCGGCGCCCAACGCCTTCGCCAACGAAAGCTCGCCCAACAAGATGCGGTGCAGTGTGTCAGCAGCCAACTGGATGTCCAGGTCAGGCGGTGCGGCGTTTGGGCCGAAGGTCGTTTGCACTGGCTTCTGGCGACCGTTGATGATGATCTCGCCCGTGGGCGCAGTAGTGCGCAGCCGGATGACCAAGCGGGCCGCGGCGATGGCGTCGGACGCGCGCGGGTGATTGGCCGCAATACAGGCGAACAGCGCCCGTAGGTGGGTGTACAACCCCTCGGTGTCGGCGTAGAATGGCATGGCGTTAACCCAGGAAGACGTTCCGGCGCTGCGCCAGTCGTTGGTAAATCATGTCTTGTACGATGTTGCGCACTTGGTCGGTGAGCTGCGAAACCAGGACCAGGTTGTTGGCAGCGTCGGGCCCATACTGCTCCATCGAGATCGGCTCACCGAAGTCTATGTGCCACTTGGTCGGCAGCGGTACGAAGCCCAGCAGCCCCAGCCAGGGGAAGGTGGGCGAGATCGGGAAGTAGGGGAAGCCGATCAGTTTGGCGATGGTGGGCGACTTGTAGAGCGAGATGTAGGTTTCTTCTGCACCCACGACTGCCACCGGGATGATGGGTGCCTGAGCGCGCAATGCCATCCGTACAAAGCCGCCCCGACCGAACCGGGCCAGCCGGTAGCGCTCCTTGAAGAGCTTGCCCACCCCCTTGTAACCTTCCGGGAAGACCGCAACAAGCTGGTCTTCTTCCAGCAGCCGGGTGCCGTTGTCTACCGTGGCCAGCGCCTGGCCCATTTTGGTCAGCAGTGCCGAGAAGAACGGCAGGGTGGGAAACCAGGTGGCGTAGAGCGTCCGCACCAGCCTTTGCGCCGGGTGTTCCAGGTAGACTGCCGCTCCCACCATCGCACCGTCCCACGGCAACTGCCCCGAATGATTGACCGTCAGCAGCGCGCGGCCCTCGGCCGGGATGTTCTCCATGCCGCTGGTCTCCACCCGCCAGTAGGTCCTGTACATGAAGGTGAAAAACGGACGCACCAGTTCCAGAAACTCCATGTCCAAGCCCCAAGCATCCGTCTCATATTCTCCCGTCAGCCGGCGTTTGACCATAGCGGCCTGTTGCTGGACGGTGTAATTGACGACGTACCAGATGCCTTTCCAGGTGTCAAGGTCGAGCAAGTCGCTGTTAATGTACTCGCGAAAGCGGCCGAAGAACGCGAGTGCTGCGCCGCCACCGAGCTGGCCCAGGGTCTCTTCCAGCAAGCGAACCAGTCCTTGGGGCGAGAAAGACGGCGGGATGTAATCGGGCGCGCTTTCTTGCACGCGTGCGACCAGGCGATTGATCTCTTCCCGGAACTCCGCTGGCGCTGCTTCGGCTGGTTCGGCGGCCGTTGCGCCGGGCGAGGCGTCTTGATGGACGCGGCAGAACATAGTATTGGCGAGTGGCCGGTTTTTGCAGCGCTGGCCAGCCTTGGTTAAGGCGGCGCAGCGGGCCTGTAGTTCCTGTGTGCTGCTCATAGGACATCCTCGCTAACGTCTTCGCTGATGACCTCCGGTTCGTTTTGGGCTGGTCCGGTGCTGTATTGCTGTGCACGTCGTCGCTCCAGCCTTTCACGCAGGTGCGTTTCATCTTCAGCTGCCTCTGGCCCGGTGAGCGCGAAGTTGCGTAATCGTTTACGCCCTGCGAACTCGCGCAGCGCCTCGGTTGCCGTGTAGCGTGGGGTGAAGTCGAGCACGGAGCGCATCTTGTTCAGGTCACCCACCCAGGAATACCGGAGGTAATCCAGGGGTAGCGGCCACAGACGCGCGACGGGCAGGCCCATGCTGGACAACACCGGGTTGCCCCAATAGGCAGCCAGGTGGAAGATGGGCGGCGCGAACTTGCCGGCCAGAGCCATCAGCTTGGACAGTGGCAACACCTCCTCCGCAGCCACGTTGAAGACCCCCGGTGCGTCGTGGAGCACGGCGTGGGCAAGCGCTTCGACTACGTCGTCTTCGTGGATCACCTGCATCAGCGGATCGAATCCCATCAGCGTCGGGGTGAACTGGGAACTCAGGAAGCGGGTTAGGGGGGTGTCGGCTTGAGGACCCACGATGTTTGGAAACCGCAGCACGGTCAGGCTCATATGCGGGCTCTGGCCGCGGAAGCCATTGCAGAACGCCTCGACCTCCAGCAGATCCCGCAAGCGGCTGCTGCCCCCTTGGATCGCCAGGGTGCGTTCCTCGCCTAAGAATGCCGAGTTATCGGCCCGCGCGCCGTAGACCATCATGCTGCTTTTCAAAACGATCTTCGTTACCCCTGCGGTCGCGGCGGCGCCGAAGAGCTTCATGGCGCCCATGACGTTCAGGTCGAAGGTGGCTTCGGTTGGCCGGACGTTTTCCAGGAAAGCCAGGTGGCAGATGGTGTGTATTTGCTCATCGGTAAGCAGATCAACCATCAAAGGGGTGCGCACATCAGCCTGGATGAAATCCAGGCCCCGGATGCGCTCAGCAGGCGAGGCGCTGTCCAGGCCCAGGACGTGGAGACTTGACTCGGTGACCAAGCGGGCGGCCACGCGTTTACCCCAATAGCCGCCGACGCCTGTGATGAGCACGTTCTGAGGAGGGTGCATGCGACGTGTTCTCCTTTCACTTGCCAGGCGACTGTGCGATGACCTTGGGTAGAGACAGGGCCGCGGCTGCCCATGAGGGCGGCCGCAAGGTCACACCCTTACTTCATGACCATACTTTCATAACCTTTTTCGCGCAGTAACGCCGGATATGCTTTGTATAGCGGCTCGACGGCTGGCAGCAGCTTCAATACTTTGGGCAGCGGGCCCTGGATGACGATGTCGCGTTTCGCAATGGCGGCCATCAGGTTGATTTTGCCGTGCCAGAAGGCATGAGAGACATCGGCCTTCATGCTGAGGACGACATCAGGTTTCAGAGCACAGGGCCCATGGATGATGTCGCAGTAAGCCCCCAGTTGTGTAGGTTTGTCTTTCGCGTTGACGGTGGTGAGGGCTTCAGGGTCGGTGTAACGAAACTGGATGACGACACCGGCCGCGGCGATCTTCGGGCCTACCTGGGGGTCCTTCTTGGCGCGGTCCATCAGCTCACCGACAGTGTCGTAGAAGTGTTTGCTGTCTTGAAAGGCACCCATGAGTCAACCTCCTTTGTGAAACCGAACAGCAACGCAGATTATAACAAGTCCCTTATGCAGCGTCAAATGACTTCGCGCACATAACAGGCCGCTGGGAGTTTCTATTTGGCTCTTGACATCTATGACGCGCTGTGTTATATTATCGCCATCATGACGCAGTGCGTCATGATGGCGGTGTCGATATTCGTTTGTATCACGCAGGAGGTAACCCAATGACCAGCGATGTTGAAAAGACCGTCGAAGCCGCGGTCGAAACGGTCGAAGAGGCCCCCGTTGTGGCAGAGGCCAAGAAGACAGTCAAGAAGACCACCAAAAAGGCCGCGCAGGCCGTGGCTGATGTGAAGGAGGCTGCTGCAAGCGCTGTGCCCAGTGATGGTGGGCTGATGGATGAACTCAAGGATACCGTGAAAGATGTGGCCGAGCAGGTCGAGAAGTTGCCGGTCACTCAAAAGGTAAGGGAAGTCGCCAAGGACGTGGCCGATGAGGTCGAGAAAAACCCGATGGCTGCCAAGGTCATCGAGCGTGTTAAGACCGCGGCCGATGAGGTGGAAAAAAGTCAACTTGCCGCGAATGTCCGCAAGGCCATGAAGGAGACGGCGACCAGCATCGAAAAGAGTCCGTTGTTGGCTGCCGCGCATCGGGTGCTGCTGGCGGGTGTAGGTGCTGTCGCGCTGGCGCAGGAGGAGATCGAGGACTTCGTGAACCGCCTGGTCGAGCGCGGCGAGGTAGCTGAGGCTGACGGCAAAAAGATGCTCAAGGATGTCCTTGAGAAACGCAAGTCGGTCCTCGACAAGACCGCTGAGGTCATCGAGAATCCCAAGAAGGCCATAGATGACATGGAAAAGCGCGTGGAAGAGGCCATCGCCAAGATGAACATCCCGACCAAGGATGAGATCGAGGCCCTGGGCGCCAAGATCACCGCGCTGACCAAGAAGGTTGATGAGTTGAAGAAAAGCAGCTAGGCCTGGTTGCAGCTCGGCATGAGGGGAGGTGGTGAAAACTGCCTCCCCTTGTTGTTGTGGCGATTTGCCGGGCCCGCGATTCTGGGCTAACATGGGTCCCAAGACGTTTGCTAGCCCCTGATGCGTCCAGGATTGAGCCTATGCCGATGATCAAGCGTTACCCCAACCGTAAGCTATATGACACCGCGGCCAAGCAGTACGTGGCGCTCGATGATCTTGCTCGTATGATCCGCCAGGGCGAGCCGGTGCAGGTTACCGAACATGCCACCGGTGAAGATGTGACGAATCTGGTGCTTGTTCAGATCATCGTGGAGCAGGAAAAGCAGCAGAGCGGTTTTCTGCCGCTAGCGGTGCTCACTGGACTGGTGCAGGCCGGCGGCAACACCCTGGTTACGTTGCGCCGCAGCCTGGCCGTGCCCCTCGACCTGCTGCATCAGGTGGACGATGAGATCCAACGGCGGGTGGAGGGCCTGGTCAGCCTGGGCGAGCTGGCCGAGGATGAGGGGCGGCGCCTCGTCCAGCGGTTGTTGGCCCTCGGGGGCGAACGGGCGGAGCCGGCGGCGCTCAACGATGCTGCTGTGGAGCGGGAGTTGCGGGCCCGGCGCCTGCCCACTCGCGCTGACGTGAAGGCGTTGTCGGACCTGGTGGATAAGCTGGCAGCCGAGGTCGAGGCGTTGCAGCGGTCCTGATCGATCCCGTATGAGAATAGAGCGGGGGGAGGCGCATCTGATGCGCCTCCCCCCGCTCGTGTTCTTATGGGTTGTCCGTCATGCCATCTCGCGTAACCCGGCCGTTGTCACCGGCGGAAACCCCAGTCCCAACGCCGTGCCGGCCACAATTACCACGGCGTCAGCCGTGCCGGCATGGCATGCGGCCGCGGCGGTGCCGTCGTGGATCAGGTGGATGCGCGGCGTGTATCCGGCGGCCGGGGCGATGGCCCCGGTCAGCAGCGGCCGCACGTCATCCGTCAGCGCCATCAGCGTGGTGTAGAGCCCTTTCGCCGGAAGCCGCCCGCCGTCCACATAAGCTGCCACGGCCAGCATGACCTCCGGCCCCAAAGCCAGCCCTGCCATGCGGACGAGCCTTGCCGTGTCCGCGATCGTCTCAGTCATGAACCCCAGCAGCCACCGGCCGGTCGTCGCGCGGTCGTCAGCGTGCGCGAGCTGCCAGTCCAGCGGGATGTCCACCGGTGGAAATATGCGTACTTCGTGGATGGTGTCCCCAACCACGTTCACGCATGCCCGCTTGACGGCTGTGTGACCGAAGTCCAGGCAGAGCGCGCGGCCGGCTGCATGAGGCAGGTAGCGCGCCGCGCCCAGCAGTGGCAGCTCGCGGCCCCATGGGCTGAGCGCGACCCACGGCCGTTCTGGGCTGCCGGCCTCGGCGAGGAAGTTGCGCGCCTGGGCGGTGATCATTTCGCCCAGGCGGCCGCTCAGCAGCCCGCCGCCCAGCCAGACCTGCTGGACCCGGCCCCACTGCGCCCACTCCTCCGGCCCCCATTCGGCGCGGGCGGCCCGGTTCACGGCGTCCCCGCGGCGCAAGGCCAGCAGGATGTGACCCAGATTGCGCCCCAGCCGCCGACCCGTGGCCTCGGCAGCGGCGCGTTGGGTCGGGTCCGGGCTGCCCAAGCAGGCATCCACGAAGGCCGGCAAGGCGCGGCGCGTTGCCAAGGTGTCCTCCAAAAAGGCCGGGGGCAGCCGCAGCTCCGCCGCCGCAGATGTGTAGCGGCCGATCGCGGCCGCCGAGAGCAGGTCAAATGCCCGCTGCCCGCGCACTTCGTCGTCCACGGCGACGCCGGGCAGGTCAACGATGGTCACGCGGTTCAACGAGATGTGCGGCGGCGTGAACGGGATGCGCGGGGCAGCAGGCAAGGGGACGGCGTTCACGTGATCATATCGGTCTGCAGGTGGGCCACGCGATTCATGTAGCGCAGGCGGATCCGGCCGCGCTCGCGGAAGCGGATCCACGTGATGCCGGTGTTGTCGTGGTGAAAGAAGACGGGCGCCTCCAACGCGATGCCGAATAGCGCGCTGAGCAGCAAGCTGCTGAAGCCGCCGTGGGTGATCAGGGCGATGCGCTCATCCGGCGCGGCAACGGCGGCGCGTCGGTGCAGCGCGGCCGCGACTTGACCTGCCCGCCAGGCCGCGCGTTCCAGGGTCTCTTGCCCCAACCCGGGGTCATACCAGCCGGCGTCGGTGATCGCCTGAGGCAGGATGGCGCCGGGCAAGCAGGCACATATTTCGCTGCGGGACATGCCGGGATAGCCCACGATCCCCCGGTCGCCGCTGTGCTCCAACCACATGCCGCCGTGCTCGTAGACGTCGGGCCACACCTCGGGGCGCAGGCCGAGGGAGCGAGCGATGGGCCGCGTGGTCAGCAGGGTGCGATACATGGGGCTGGTGACCAGCCGCGTGATGCCGAAACAGGCGCCGTTGCCGCCGTTGGGTGGCTCGGTCTCGCAGGGCTGCGATTCGTGGTCGGCGCCTGCAGCCAGGTGCGCAGCCAGCAGCTCGGCCTGACGTCGGCCCAGGTCGGTCAATGCCGGGTCTACCACGCGCAGAGATTGATCTTGCAGCGCGTTGTTGGATGATTGGGCGTGACGAATGATGTAGAGTTCCATGCAGCGCATTCTAGCACGTTGCGATGGGGAACGATAATTTAGGAGCGTTATCCTCTGTGCAGTGAAACAGAGGATAACGCTATTCGGTTACGATTTCTCTGATTGTGCCACGGGGTTCGAAGATGCCTTTGCATTCGTACTTACTTGTTTCGCAACACAGGGGTGCTGGCAGGCGTGGTGCCTGGCTCGGGCTTCAGCGAGTTTGGCCCAGGATCAGATCCCGGCGAAGTACTGGTTGCGCCAGGACCTGGTGGCGTGACTGTCGAGCCGGGGTTCGACACGGTTGCCTTGGGGCCGGGGAGGATCGGCGCTGGGGCACGGTGAGTCGCTGCCGGGCCGGGACCTGGCGTTGTCGTCGGCCGTGTGTTCACCTGCGGGGTGGCCGCAGGTTGGGCCCGTGGCATTTTTCTTTGCTGGCCGGCATCTTCAGGGGTTGCGCGCCTCGGTTCCGCTGAACCGGCAGGCGTGGGCGCAGCGATCGTGGCGGCAGGCGTGAGTGCCGGAGTGGGGTCGCTGTGCGGGCTGGCAACAGATTCTACCGTCGGCTGGTATGCTGGGCCGCTGGGGGACGGCTCAGCAGATCGCGTCCCGGCCCAGGTCCGCTCGGCTGCACGATGAGCCCGCGCGGCCGCGTCCTGGAGCGCTGCGGCATGCTGTGCCTGGCGCGCGGACTGGCCCATTTGGGCCAACACTTCTGCCTGGCTCAATAGGCGCGCCGCCATCGCGGCCTGCTCTGCCGGGGGAAGGCTTCCGGCCAGTTTTGCGGCCTCTTCTACGCTGGTTAGCAGGGCCGTAAGGGTTCGGCCATCGAGATCTTGTTCCTGGCTGCGCATGACCCGGTCCAGGTCGCCCAGCCTGCGGGTGGCGATCCCCATCTCAGCGCGTGCGCGTGCCTGCGCATCGGACGCCAGTAGCGCGGGAACCCGTTCCACCGCCACGCGGAGCCCATAGACCAGGTCACCAGGCTGGCTGGCAGCCACCACACCTGAAGTTAAGAGAAGGCAAAGCATGAAGATTGCCAGGCCGACGGCCGCACGCGGCGCCAGAAGGCCGCCCGGGCGCAGCCATGCCCACAATGGCGGACGCACTTCGCGGTGCGTTGCCTGGCGGAGCCGCGCCTTGGCGCGCAGCCGTGCCGCGCTGCTGAGTTCATACCCGCCCAACGCGTCCAAGTCGCCGGCCATCGTCAGCAGCGGCTCAAGCTCGGCTGCGTGTTCGGGATAGCGGGCCAGGCAGGCTGCAAGCGTATCGCCTGCCCGCATTGCTTCCAGGCAGCGGCCCAGGATGCTGCTCAGTTCTGATCTGCTCATTATGTCCTACTTCATGCTCAACAGTCGAGATAGCGTACGCAGGGCCCGGTGTTGCAGCGCCTCGACCGCGCCTTCCGTTTTTCCTAACCACGCTGCTGCTTCTGCATTGCTCATCCCCTCGCCGAATTTGCAGAGCACCACCAGGCGTTGATCTTCGGTCAGTTTCTCCAATGCCGCAGAGAGCTGTGCCAGCGTGTCCCGGCGCTCCGCCAGTTGAGCGGGACCTAGCGCCTTTGAGACCAGAGTTGCATCCTCTTCGATATTGACTGTGCGCCGACGCCCCCACGCCCGATGATGGTCGGCAACCAGATTCGCCGCGATACGATAGAGCCAGGCGCTGACCGACGCCGCTGGGCGGGCGGTATCCAGCTTGAATTTCCGTATGTGCTGAATGACCCGCAGGAAAACCTCTGCTGTTAAGTCCTCGGCCGCGCTGGCATCGCCTATCCGCGCCAAAATATAACGATAAATGCGGTCGGCGTAGAGGTCATATAACGCCTCTATCGCCCTGGCATCACCGCGCTGGCAAGCAGGTATCAGGGCCAAGACCTGTGTGTCGGTGATCGCTACGTGCATAATCCGTTATTCAAACAAACGTGGTTACAGGCGGGGGCATACGGCTTCTGTTCCTCGAATTCTTCCTAGCGTTGATGTATGGCATCGCCATTATATCAAATATGGGTGCCATCCGCCTATTGCGAGGCAAGTGAGCTGCTTGCGTGCTGATCACCCGGATAGCAGGCGAGCACTCAGAGAATCTGAGAAGAAAGTTGCCGTGTCCCGTATGCTAAGTGAGATGAGAGCGTTTGTGTGATTGACAGCGCTGCCTCACTTCTCAGGTGGTGGCCAGCCAACGCTGAAAGATTCAACATAGTCAAGGAGGAACTAACCATGAAGAATCGTGCTCGTCGTATCTTGATGCTGAGTATCATACTGGCGCTGATCGGAGTTCTCGTGATCAGCTCAACCGGTTTCGCACAAGGCCCGGGTGAGGGCGCTGGCGCCAACACTCAACAGGCGACCCAGCAGCAGACACAAACGCAGAACCAGGCTCAGCCCGAGCCGCCGGCGGAGCCGCCTGCGCAGGATCAGCCGCAGTATCGCAACGAGGTGCAGGTGCAAACCCGGACCCGGGTGCAGAATGACTCCCCGGCGGAGCCGCCTGCGCAGGATCAGCCGCAGTATCGCAACGAAGTGCAGGTGCAAACCCGGACCCGAGTGCAGAATGACTCCCCGGCGGAGCCGCCCGCGCAGGATCAGCCGCAGTACCAGAATCGTATATGGTCGCAGGTGCGCGCACGGGTCCAGGCGCAGTTGGACTCCTTGGTCCTCCGACTACAGCAACGCTTCTGCGTTATGTGGGCCACGAGTCCGGTATGCCAATAGCCACAGTGGCTTTGCCTGCGGGTCGTGTTTGCGTTTGGATAGCACCGCTATCGGAGGGTGTCGAGAACGGGCACCGTAGTCTGAGAGGGTCGTGTCGGCTGCGGCAGCTAGTGTAGCTATCGGGTAGATACACGTCCTACAGATAGACGCGGATGGTGCGGAGGGGGTTCGCGCCATCCGCGTCGCCGCGTCTGGGCTTAAGTATTATCTGACGACTTTTCTGCATGAAGGCGACCACCGTACGATGGAGCTAATGGGGTGTGAGGCGGTAGTTTTTTGCGTCTTCACCGAGACAGGCTATACTTATTGCGCCCAATCTTATTTCCACGGTGAGTTATGTCCCCAACTGTCTTCGGCGACGCGATCCGTCGCTTTAACCGCCGCGTCCTGCTTCGCACCCGTTGGGGCGCGCTGACCGGCCGCGCCCTGTTCAACGTCGTCCTGATCATCGCCGGTTGTTTCTGCATGGCGCTGTCGGTGGATATTTTTCTCGATCCCAACGACGTCGTCCCTGGCGGTTTCACCGCGCTCGCGATGTTCGCTAACCGGTTGTGGGGGTGGCCAGTTGGCGCAACATTATTTGTGATGAATATCCCGTTTTTGATTGCTGGGATGCGTATCTTGGGCGTAGAATTCGGTCCCAAAACCGTGTTTACTTCAGCACTCACGTCCTTGTTGATTGATGTGTTGCGCCCTCACGTGCCGGTGGTGCAGGGCGAGCCGCTGCTGTATATCCTGTACGGTGGCTTGCTCTATGGTGCGGGCATGGGCCTGGTCTTCAGGGCCCAGGCGACCGGCGGTGGCACCGAGATCCCGGCGAAATTGCTGGAGCATTTCCGGGGTATTCGCATGGCGAGTTCTCTGCTGGCGATGGATCTGGCAATCTTGGCGCTGGCAGCCTTCTTCTTTGGGCTGGCGCCGGCGCTTTACGCGTTGATCGCCGCCTGGGTGATGGCGCGCGTTATTGACACCCTGGAGACAGGCTTGCACGCCGGCAATGTCGCCTATGTTATCACTACACAACCGGCCGCGGTGCGCGATGGCATCTTGGCCCGCCTTGACCGCGGGGTGACGATCCTGAGGGGTGAAGGCGGTTACAGCGGCACCGAACGGATTATGCTTTTTACTGCGGTAAACCGTCGCCAGGTGGCCACATTGCGCGAGTTGGTGAGCCAGGCCGATCCGGACGCGTTCGTTGTGATCAGCCCGAGCAACGAGGTACTGGGCGAGGGGTTTAGGCCGTTGACGCGGGCACGGTCTGGGTAATAGATAACTGTAAGGTACGATGCACAGAAAGCACTCCATTTACCATGGAGTGCTTTTTTTGTGTCCTGTGACCCAGTACCAGGTGCTAAACTTAGGTATTTAGCACCAGTACCTTAGTTTTCAAAGATGAGGATGAATGGGTCTTCCGAAAGATTAGGCGGTGTCTTACACTCTTTCGTGTCATTGTCAGTCTGTGTTGAATTGTCTTGTTTGACCGCGGCGCTATTTGTTGTCAACCAGCTTTCTTGCTATGCCAACTAATCGAGCGCTTCCTGTTTCTGGGTCGGATGTGCTGACCTTCTGGCGCGCGGTTGCCGGTGCTTCCACGTTGCCGGTCGCCCTGGCGCGCGTCTCTCAATTCCTCCAGGCGAGCCTGGGCTGCGCCCGTGTCCACATCTACCTGGGCGGTGACGGCGCGCAGGCCCTCGCTGGCGTCCGTTCAGGCGAGTTGCCGGAAGCGCTGGCTACGTATTTGACAGAAAACCCACTTCCCGCGGCGCCGGAATGGCTTGTGCATGCGCGGTTCGGCCTGCCTGGAGGCGTCTGTGTGTTGCCACTGCGCGCGGGCGAGGAGCAGATCGGCCTTGCCCTGGCCTTGTGGCCCGCGAGTGATCCCGCCGCCTTGAGCCCGGAGGTGTTGGCGGCCCTAGCCGAGATCGTGTCCTATGGCGTGCAACATGCCTGGCATGCGGCCACTGTCACACGCATTGAGCGCCACCTGGCCGTGCGTGATGCGATACTCGCCGCGCTCAGTCAAGCCTCCTCGCTGGCTGCGGCCCTGCAGGGCGCCCTCGATGCTTTGTGTCGTCATATGACGTACGCGTTCGGCGCGCTTTACCTGTTGGACTCCGCTGGGCGGACGCTCGTACTCTCCACATACTGTGGCGCGCCGGGGGTCAGTGCGCCGGCTCGACTACATGCCGATGCCGAACCGTGGCAGGAGGCGCTGGCCAGTGCTGCCTTCGTGATTCTGCAAGACCGTGCTGACCACAACATGGTGCCCGAGTGGCTGCGAAAGGCGGGAATTAGCCACGGCGTGCTGGCGCGGGTGCGCGCGCCCGGCCGGACCCTCGGCCTCATCGCGCTGGGCGCATCAGACCTGCAGCCAGGCTACCGGGATGATGGCCCGTTGGTGCAGGCGGTGGGGTTACAGCTTGGGGTGGCGGTAGATCGCCTGCAGAAAAGCGATGCCCTGGAGATTGCGCTGGGTGAAAGGAATACCCGCTGGCACGCCCTTTACCAAATGGGCGCAATCCTGACGCATGAGTCGGACCCCGATCGCCTGCTTGATGAAATCGTCAGGCGCAGTGTCACCCTCTTGAAGGGGAACGGCGGTGGGGTTGTCGTGCGCGATGAGGCAAGTGGCGAGTTGGTGCTGACTGTGGCCCATGATCAGCATGGTCCCGTACGTCAGGCGTTCGGGAAACGCCTCGGTGCGCAAGAAGGGCTCTCCGGGCGTGTGCTGGCCACAGGGACGCCTTCGATCCTGGAGGTGTGTACCGACGGGTCGCAAGCGGCCGCAGACTTGTGGACAAACGCTCCGATCGCGGTGGTGGCGGTGCCGCTGTTCATCCTGGGCAAGGCGGCCGGTGTGCTGATGATCAGCGATGCCCCCACCCGCCGCTTCAGCGAGGATGACGTCCAGACGCTGATGCTGTTCGCCCAAATGGTGTCGCGGGTGTTGGAAGGGCAGATGAGTCTGCGCCGGGCCGAAACGCTGGCGTTGCAGACCGAGCGGATCCGTCTGGCGAATGATCTGCACGATGGCCTTGCGCAGGATCTGGCAGCCCTACTGCTCCGCGCCGACATGGCCCAGGGATTGCTCCCACCAGGTGACTCCCCGCTGCGCCAGCAGTTGGAGCTGTTGAGCCAGGGGCTGCAGCGCAGCATCCGCGATGCACGCGCCAGCATTTTTGCCCTGCGCGCCAGCGCCGGCGCATGCGGGCTGGAGAACGGCCTGCGCGCGTTGGCGCAGCGCTTCCAGGCGGAGACCCAGATTCCCACGCAGCTCACTGTCAACGGCGAGCCGTGCCGGATGGCGCGGCAGGCCTGGGAAATGGCGTTGATGCGCGTGGCGCAAGAGGCCCTCAACAACGTGTGGAAACATGCACACGCCCGGCAGGCCTGGCTGGATCTTTTCTACCTGAAGGATGGCACGGTGACGTTGGATATCCGCGATGACGGCGTCGGCTTTGATCCGGCCTCGGATAACAGAGGTATGGCTGGCCGATTTGGGCTGCTCTCTATGCGCGAGCAGTTGGCGCAGATCGGTGGTCACTTGCAGATCCTATCAACACCGGGGTCGGGCACGACCATCCGGGTGTTGGTCTCAGGGCAGCACGGGGCCGTGGAGGACGAATGAGTAAAATCCGGGTTCTGATTGTGGATGATCATGCGATGTTTCGGGATGGCTTGCGCGCGGTGCTGGAACAGCAGGACGACCTGCAACTGGTGGGCGAGGCGGGCGACGCGGGCGCGGCAGTCCGCCTCGACGGCGAACTGAAACCCGATGTCATCCTGATGGACCTGCACTTGCCCGGCCGCAGCGGCATTGAGGCCATGCGGGAGATCCTGGCGCGACGACCAGCCACGTGCATCATCGTGCTGACGATGTACCAGGACGATGAGCTGATTGCCCAATCCTTTCAGGCGGGTGCAGCCGGCTACATCCTGAAGGATAGCCGGGTGTCCGAACTGGTGCAGTCGATCCGCACCGTGATGGCCGGCGGCGCGGCGGTGGACCCCAGCGTGGCGGTGCGCGTGCTGGCGCAGTATCGGCGGCTGAGCGGTGGGTTGGGAGCGGATGGCGGACTGGGTTTCTCGGAGCGTGAACTCACGATGCTCGTGTGCCTGGTCGATGGCTTGAGCAATCGCGCGATCGCCGAGCGCCTCTTTCTCTCCGAGCAAACAGTCAAGAATCACCTTTCTACGATTTACCAGAAATTGGGCGTCGCCAACCGCACTCAAGCGGCGTTGGCTGCTCTCCAGCGCGGCATCATCCCCAATCGGTCGGCCTGATACTCTCGAGGCCGGGTGCTGGCTGAAGTTTCCAGCCCCCCGTTCCTTTGCGCGCAGCTTGCTTCCCTCCTTCTTCTCTGGTGTTCGCGCTCGGGTACCGCTTGTTGTACTAGACGGTGGCCCTATCGTCATGCAAAACCGGGGACTTATAGGCCTTCCGTACAAACCGAGCGCGAAGTACATTGTTTCCTGATGTTGTCATTCCCTCTCAAAATAGCAGCTACAGATATACGTTGGTCAAGTGATGTGCTGTCATTGGCGCCGAAACTTCAGTGACCACCCGGTCAACTGCTTCTAGCTCCCATTATGAAGGGTTCGCCATACAACGTCAGCCGGGCGATTTTCGATGAGGGCTTCCTATCTTCCATAAAGGTCGGGCGTGCTCCACAGGAACAGGGAGGGTCTGATGGGGAGGAATCTGAACCTGGGTCGTGAGTCCTGCGTCAGGGTACTGCTGAATATTCGGTGGGGTAGAGCCGGGCAAGCCGGCCTGCTTCTGCTGGTCTTCGTGATGTCCGTCATGGGCCTGTGGTTTGATGTTTTGGACGCTGCCAGGCCTTCTGAGAATCAGCCCCCGGACCCGCCAGTGCTTATCAGCCCATCGCAAGGCGGATCTCTCTTTGAGCCAGCGACCGATCTGCGCGTCCAGGTCTCCGATCCGGACGGCGATCCCCTCACGGTGACCTTCTACGTAAGGCCACTCTCTTTCACTTTTGTCCACATTCCAGACACGCAACGCCTCGTGTCCGGTGATGCGGTGCGCGGAATCACTACCTGGATTGTCAATCACCGCGTTGATAAGAACATCCCCTATGCCGTGCAGGTCGGTGACATCACCGAAGGGGACAACGCCAGCGAATGGCAAGCAGCCAGTGCCGCTATGGCAATTCTGGAAGATCCGCTCACAACGGGGCTAACAGATGGGGTTCCTTATGGGATCCTGGCTGGCAATCACGATAGCATTGCGAATTTTGATACTTACTTCGGTGTAGACCGTTTCATCGGCAGGTGGTATTACAGCGGGCACTATCCCAGCAACTCAAACCAGAATAGCTACAGCTTGTTCAGTGCGGGTGGCATGGATTTTATCGCGATCAATCTGAGCGATTGCCCTTTGACTGATGAGATAAACTGGGCTGATAGTCTCCTGAAAGCATACAGTAGCCGTCGTGGTATCGTCTCCACCCATACGCTTTTTCCCTGGGTTCGTGCGCCCGAGTGGCATCCGTGTGGTCAGGCCATTTTCAACGGTCTCTCAGATAATTCGAATTTCTTTCTGCTTCTCGGCGGTCATTGCCGCATGGAAGCCTGGCGCCAGGATGTTGGCGCAAGTGGGACAACCGTGTATTCAATCGCGGCAGATTTTACGAATCAGATGAGTGACAATATCCGCTTGATGGAATTCTCCCCTGGGGAGAACTTGATTCATGTGCGCACCTATTCACCTAAGAATGACGCTTTTGAAACTGACGGGAATAGCCAATTTGACCTGGCGTATGACATGAGCGCGGCCGGCTTCGCTCTTCTTGGTTCTGTAACAAATGTTGCGTCTGGTGCGATTGTTGAACGGACTTTGCATAACCTTGTAGATGGCGTGGAGTACGAGTGGTATGTCGTAGTGTCCGATGGTAGTGCGGCAACCACTGGCGCTACCTGGCAGTTTACCAATTCATCAGTTGCCCCTCCCTGTCATAGGCTGACATTGGGCCATACAGGGGAGGGTACAGACCCAGTTGCGGCACCAAGTCAATCCAGCGATTGTCCGGCAGGGGATTACCTTGCTGGCGAGCTCATCAGCCTGAGTGGCGCGATCCCAGCTAGCGGCTGGCATATCACTGGGTGGACGGGTACCGATGATGACAGCAGTACGGACAGCACGAACAGCCTGACAATGCCGGTCGGTGCGCATACAGTGCAGGTGAGCTATACGCCATACGAGTACAGTGTTGAGATAGCGGTAGTGGGCAACGGCCAAGTCAGCCACAGTCCTGGTAATCCTTACACCTATGGTGAGATCGCGACACTTGAGCCAATCGCCGATGCGGGATGGATATTCGCGGGTTGGAGCGGCGCCAATGCAAGCGAGCTGAGCGATAATGGGGATGGCACATGGGATCTGACCATGGACGGGGATAAAGCGGTTACCGCCACTTTTGTAGATGTCACTCCGCCTGATACGCGCATTGATGCGGGGCCGGCTGATCCGACGAACGAGACGACGGCGAGTTTCGAGTTCAGCAGCAACGAGGAGGATTCGACCTTCGCCTGCCGCCTGGATGCTGGCGAGTACAGCGGGTGCAGCAGCCCGCAGGCGTACATGGGCTTGGTGGACGGCGAGCACACGTTCGCGGTGCAGGCTACTGACGCGGCAGGCAACACCGATGTGACGCCAGCCAGCTACACGTGGACGGTGGACACGGTGGCACCGGAGACCAGCATTGACGCGAGGCCGGCTGATCCGACGAACGAGCCGACGGCGAGCTTCGCGTTCAGCAGCAGCGAGGAGGGTGCGACCTTCGCCTGCCGCCTGGATGCTGGCGAGTACAGCGGGTGCAGCAGTCCGCAGGCGTACACGGGCCTGGCGGACGGCGAGCATACGTTCGAGGTGCAGGCCACTGACGCGGCGGGCAACACTGCTGTGACGCCAGCCAGCTACACGTGGACAATCGATGCGACACCGCCAGAGTTGACGATTACGGGCGCGACGGCGGATGGTGCGGCGATGGCAGGGGACCTGGCGACGGGCTACATCCTGGAGACAACCAACGATGCGGGCATCGACCATCTGATTCAGTTTGCGGAAGGGACGGAGGCCAGCGAGGCGTTAGCCGACGAGTACTTTGGGTTGTACCTGAGCAATTCGAGCGTGGATGCGGCGGAGTTGAAGGCGTACTACGACGCGCGCGCAGTGTCGGAGCCATACCTGAGCTACTTGAAAGGTGCGGTGGACGGTCTAAAGCCGTTCGTGTACATCAAAGGCGCAAGCGTGCGGCTGGTGGATGCGGCGAAGCACGATCTGCAAGGCGTGGATGTGGACATGACGGTGCCGGACGACTATCCGCTGGGGACGTACACGGTGGCGGGAGAGATTCGGGATCTGGTGGGCAACGAGACGCCGGTGACGCTGATTCTGATCGTTACCAACGATCAGTCTTTGTACCAGCCTGCAGCGCCAGTTGTGTCGATCCGCAGGAACGGAGGCGCTATCTGGCTCACCTGGCCAGCCGTGACGAGCAATGCAGGTGGTGGTCCTACCGTGATCACGAAGTATCAGGTGTTCCTGAGCGACGAACCGTACTTTACGCCGGATCCCACACCTGACACCGGCAACCTGGTGGCAGAAACCACCGAACTCGAGTATCGGCATGACGATGCGGCGGGCAGCGTGGGCCATTCCTTCTACATCGTACGTGCTGTTAGCAGCGTCGGCCCGTCGGCCAACTCCAACCGGGTGGGGGCCTTCATCTTCTCTTTGTCACCCGGGAGTAGGTTCTGAAGCGGGGAACGCGGGAGAGAGTGCAAAGAAGTGTTCTTCCGCCGAAGATCGCGCCAGATTTCGTACGCAAACGTCTTGATAGATAGAGCGAGCTTAGTGAGGAGGTTTCGATGTCAAGATGTCTTTCCCTGGCAGATTGGTTGAGAAGCGTTGGCTCGTGGGTTATCCGTATCACCGGAGCGGGAAGATGGATCCTGTCAGTGGTTCTTCTCGCATTTCTGGTCGGCGGCTCCGCCGCTCATGTCCGCGCGGCGACGGTGATTACTTTCAAGGGTGAGGAGTTGCTCGGCAAGCCAACAGACACTTCGATCACGATCAACATCGTCCCCGATTCGACCATTGTGTATCACTACCAGTATGGTACGTCTGCCGGATCGTACACTGCGCAGACGTCCGATCTGCTTGCGAGCGCAGGGCAGCCCAGCGAGCTCACGATCACCGGTCTCGCGCCGAACACGCGCTACTTCTACCGCATGCGCTATCACCTGCAAGGAGAGACGGATTGGGTGGAGCGCGATGAGCATTCGTTCTGGACGCAGCGGGTCAGGGGCAGCACCTTCATCTTTACGGTCACTTCTGATTCGCATGCTGAGTTGAATAGCAACTATCGCCAGGCGATGATCAACATCCGGGGCGATCGTCCCGATTTACACTTCGACCTGGGTGATACATTCATGCTCAATTGGGTCTATAGTCAAAAGGGGGCTAACAACCAATATCTGGCGCACCGGAGCACATCTTACCTGGGCGCGATTGGCCCCTCAACCCCGATTTTTCTGGCTTCTGGAAACCACGAAAACGAGGAGGGCTGGAACCTCGATGATACAATGTTCACTATCGCACTTTGGAGCATCCAGGCTCGGAAGGCGTATTACCCGACCCCGATTGACAATGGATTCTATTTTGCGAATCTTGATCCTCTGGCTGCGATTGACGAGGCCACCTACGGTGACGAGTATCGCGAGGATTACTACGCCTGGGAATGGGGCGACGCCCTGTTCGTGGTCATAGACCCGTTTCAGTATACGATGAACCTGCCCTATACGCCCACGGCAGGTGAGCACACGGATGACACCAAAACCGGTGATCAATGGAGCTGGACGTTGGGCGCGCAGCAGTTCAACTGGTTCAAGCAGACGCTTGAGAACAGCGATGCCAAGTACAAGTTCGTCTTCTCGCATCACATGACCGGTGGGATTCCAGAAGGTTACGGTGGGATCGAGCCAGGATACGTGCGCGGCGGCGCAAGGGCGGCGGCATATTTCGAGTGGGGCGGCAGGAACGCCGACGGCACGCCGGGGTTTGCCGACCATCGCAATGCGGCCGAGTTTGGCGTAACACCCATTCATCAGTTGATGGTCGAGAACGGCGTCAGTGCATACTTTCATGGTCACGATCACCAATATGCCTATGAGCTGCGCGACGGCATCGTGTATCAGGAAGTGCCCTCGCCGAGCATGAGCGGCAACGAATTTCCAGGTATTTATACTGAGGGCGACTACGGCGCTTATCAAACGATCAAAGTCCTCCCTAGCGCGGGCTACCTGCGGGTCACGGTCACCCCGGATCAGGCGACGGTTGACTATGTGCGCTCGGATATCGCTGAGATTTCCTATTCGTACACCATCAGTGAGCGCCTATATGTTCTCACCACGGCCGTCAGCCCAACTGAGGGTGGGACGGTCGATCCGGCCGCTGGTATTTACACGTACAGTGAAGGGACTGTCGTGTCGGTCACCGCTTCGTCCAACCCAGGCTACACGTTCACAGGCTGGAGCGGCGACTGTAGTGGTGTCGGCGATTGCCAGGTCACGATGGATACCAACAGGTCGGTCACCGCACACTTCACCCAAGATGAGTATGTGCTGACGGTCAACGTGGTCGGTAACGGCACGGTGAATAAGGGCCCTGATCAGGCTACTTACCACTATCTTGATGAGGTAGAGCTTACGGCTATCGCTGAGGCCGGTTGGAGTTTCACGGGCTGGAGCGGTGACTTAACCGGATCCGAGAATCCCACGACTGTCACCATCCAGGGTGATACTCAGATCACGGCGACGTTTGTGGATATTGTTCCGCCGGAGACGGTGATTGACAGCGGGCCGGTGGATCCGACGAATGTTGACACCGCCAGCTTCGAGTTTAGCGCCAACGAGGTCGGGGTGACGTTCGAGTGTCAGTTGGACGGTGGTGGGTTCGTTCTCTGTGAGAGTCCGGCGGTGTACGTCGACTTGGCCGATGGGTTGCACATGTTCGAGGTGCGGGCGACGGATGCCGCAGGCAACGTTGATCCCACCCCTGCCAGCCACACCTGGACGATTGACACCAGCCCGCTCACACTGACACAATTGACATTGCGGCAGTCGCTGGACAAGGCGGTGTGGACGCCGGTGGTGGGCGATCTGGCGTCGGGTTATACCATGCCCCTGGATCCCGCGCAGGACTGGTACTACCTGGATGTGGCCGAGTTGACCGCCAGCCACATGCTGGCCGATGGCCACTACGGCTTCCTGGTGGAGCAGGCAGAACTCCCTACTGGCTGGCTTGAGTACTGGGCGGCGAAGGGGGTCACGGCGGATGCGGCTGAGCCCTGGCAGCAGCAGATGTGGTTGATCATCAACGGCGAGGCGCCGATCTTCTATCTGAGGGTGGCCGGCGCGGCCTACATGCTGGTGGACGGACTTGGTTACAGCCTGGGCCAAGCGGACGACTACCTGCGCGTCAACGGCGATTATCCGCTGGGTGCGTATGCGTACATCGGCAGCATTTGGGATGTGCTGGGCAACGATGTCATGGTCACGGCCGAGATGGCGTTCATCGGGCCTAATGCGCCGGCGGCGCCAGAGGCGGCCATGAGCTCCAGCGGGGCCGATGTCACGCTCAGCTGGGCGGCGGTGACGACCGATGCTGGCGGCAATTTCACGCTGGTGACCGTGTATCAGGTGTTCGTGAGCCCGGAGCCGTACTTCACCCCGGATCCGACGCCGGGGACCGGCAACCTGCTGGCGGAGACCAGTGACCTGACGTACGTGCATGTGGGCGCTGTGGGCAGCGCCGGGAGTCACTTTTACATCGTGCGGGCGGTCAACTGCGTTGACCATTCGGCCAACTCTAATCGGGTGGGGGCTTTTGCCTTCCAGTTGGCCCCGGGCACTCTTCCTTAGAAGGGGAGCAGCGTTTGTGTCGGGGTGATACTTGCCTATTACGCTTGATTGGTTATACTTACCCTTAGCCGTTGACCCGTATGGGCAACCAGCTTGTTGACGTAATGTAACAACCCAGTCGCTTGGATCGCGACCGCGACCGAGACGGCGGAAGAAGTTGACTGTCACTCCTGGGCGCGCGGGGCCGGAGATGCTTCGCTTCGCAGATGCTTCGCTTCGCTCAGCATGACATGCGCTATCACGCCCCGCGGCCGGCCGCGGGGCTTTTTTGTGCTCAAGGGGGTCCACATGAACCGCAAAAAGATGACCATCCTGGCTCTGCACGACAAGAAGGCGCGGGGCGAGCCGATCAGTATGGTGACAGCCTACGATTACCCCAGCGCGCTGGCGGCCGACCGCGCCGGGCTGGACACCATCCTGGTCGGCGATTCGTTGGGCATGGTGGTGCTGGGCTACGATTCCACCGTGCCGGTCACCATGGACGAGATGATCCATCACTGCAAGGCGGTGCGCCGGGGCGCGGGTTATGCGTGGCTGATCGGCGACATGCCCTTTATGTCCTACCAGGCTGACCGGGCCGAGGCGGTGCGCAATGCCGGCCGGTTCCTGCAGGAAGCCGGTATGGACGCCGTTAAGCTGGAGGGTGGCCGGGCCGTGGCCGGCGTCGTGCGCGCCATCACCGACGCGGGCATCATGGTCGTGGGCCACATCGGGCTGACGCCTCAATCCTCAGCCCAGTTGGGCGGCTACCGCGTGCAGGGCAAGACCGCGACCGACGCGCAGCGGCTGCTGGACGACGCGTTGGCGCTGCAAGAGGCCGGCGCGGTGATGCTGGTGATCGAGATGGTGCCGGATCGGGTGGCGGCGCGCATCTCGCGTGAGTTGCGCATCCCGACCATCGGCATCGGCGCGGGCGTGGGCTGCGACGGCCAGGTGTTGGTGCTGCACGACCTGCTGGGCATCTTCGACCGCTTCACCCCGAAGTTCGTCAAGAAGTACGTCGAGCTCTTCCCACAGATGGAAGCTGCGCTGGCCGCCTACCGCGACGATGTGACCGCCCGCCGCTTTCCTGATGCCGAGCACACCTTTGCGATGGACGAGGCGGAGTGGGGGAGATGGGGAGATGGGGAGATGGGGTGAGGGGGAGAAGGGGAGATGGGGTGATGGCGGACACCAGTCTCCGTGTCACCCCATCTCCGTCTCTCCGAGTCTTTCCTGCGGGAGGATCACATGCGTATTGCCATTCTCGGCACCGGCGCGCTGGGCTGTGTGTACGCGGCGCGGTTGGCTGAGGCGGCCGAAGTCTGGATGTTGGGCACGTGGGTCGAGGGGATCGCCGCGGTGAAGCAGGCGGGCATCCAGGTGACCGACCCCGACGGCCACGTCTGGCAGGCGCGGGTGCGGGCCACGGCTGATCCGGGCGAGGTTCCGCCGGCCGCTTGCGCGTTGGTGCTGGTGAAGAGCTATCAAACCGAGCGGGCCGCTGGGTGGGCGGCGCGCGTGCTTGAGCCCGATGGGCTAGCGGTCACGTTGCAGAACGGCCTGGACAACGAACCGAAGCTGGTTGCGGCTGTGGGCGCCGAACGCGTCGCGGTGGGCGTCACCTACAACGGTGCGACGCTGCTAGGGCCGGGCCGGGTGCGCCACGCAGCCAACCAGCCCACCCACATCGGCGCGTCGCCGCTCACTGCGGGGCGGGCGGCCGGACTTGTGGCATTGCTGAACCAGGCCGGGCTGGAGGCGCACATCACGCCCGATGTGGCGAGCCTGCTGTGGGGCAAGGCGGTAGCGAACGCAGCCATTAACCCGCTGACCGCGCTCTGGCGCGTGCCCAATGGCGAAGTCTGCGCCACCGAGGAACGGCGGAGGCTCATGGCCAACCTGGCACAGGAAGCCGCGGCCGTCGCAGAGGCGCGGGGTATCACGCTGCCGTTCGCGGATCCGGTCGTCTACGCGCGGGGCGTGTGCCAACGCACGGCTGCCAATCGTTCTTCCATGCTGCAGGACATCGAGCGCGGCCGGCCCACCGAGATTGACAGCATCACCGGCGTCATCGTGGCCGAAGGCCAGCGCCTGGGCGTGCCAACGCCGGTCAGCGAGGTGGTGTGGCGGTTGGTGAGGGGGGTGTGAAGGTGGAATGTGGAATGTGGAATGTACGATGTTCGATGGACGATGTACGATCGGCGGCGCGCACTCACCTATGCACGCACCACGAACCACGCATTACGCACCACGCACCACGCATCACGTATTACGCACCACGCACCACGCAATACGCAGTAAGGAGTCGTTGAGCCATGCAAGTCGTTGAAACTATCGCCGAGGTGCGGCGGATCCGGCGGGCGCGGGTGGGGAGTTGGGGGCTGGTGCCTACGATGGGCTTCCTCCATGCGGGGCACGTCTCGCTGGTGGAGCGGGCGCGGCGGGAGAACGATCATGTCGCGGCCTCCATCTTTGTGAACCCGACGCAGTTCGCGCCGGCCGAAGACCTGGCCGCCTACCCGCGCGACCTGCCGCGCGACCTGGCGCTGCTCGAAGCGGCCGGGGCCGATCTGGTCTGGGCGCCGCCGGTGGCAGAGGTCTATCCGGCGGGCTTTCAGACCTATGTCACCGTGGAGGAGGTCACGCGCGTGCTGGAGGGCGCGGCCCGGCCCGCCCATTTCCGCGGGGTGGCGACGGTGGTTGCCGTGCTGTTCAATGTGTTTCAGCCCGACCGGGCTTACTTCGGCCAGAAGGACGCGCAGCAGGCCGTAGTGATCCGGCAGATGGCGCGCGACCTGGCGTTTCCGCTGGAGGTCGTGATCTGCCCCATCGTGCGCGAGGCGGACGGCCTGGCCATGTCTTCCCGGAACGTCTACCTGACCCCGGAGCAGCGCGCGGCCGCGCCGGTGCTGTATCGCGCCTTGTGCGCCGCACGGGATGCCTGGCAGGCGGGCAAACACGACGGCGAGCGCCTGCGCCAGGTCATGCGCGATGTGCTGGCCGCCGAGCCGCTGGCCCGCCCCGACTACGTCAGCGCGGCCGACCCGGTCACGCTGGCGGAGCTGGGTGACGCGGGCCAGGGGGTTTTGCTCTCGATGGCGGTGAGGGTGGGGCGGGCGCGGCTGATTGATAATGTGTTGTTGTGAGGCATGTATGTTCCGAACCTTTCTTTTTGCGAAAATCCATCGCGCCACGGTGACCGCGGCCAATGTAAACTACGTCGGCTCCATCACCATTGACTGTGATCTGCTGCAAGCCTCCGGCATCCGGCCCTACGAGCGGGTGCAGGTGGTGGATGTGGACAACGGCCAGCGGCTGGAGACCTACGCCATCGCGGGGCCGGCCGGCAGCGGCGCCATCGAGCTGAACGGCGCGGCCGCGCGCCTGGTCTCCGTCGGCGACAAGGTGATCATCATGGCCTACGCCCTGGTGGCCGACCCGCTGCCCGAAGCCTGGACGCCGACCGTGCTGATCATGGGCGAGGGCAACCGGATCGCCGAAGTGCGCCACGTCGAAAACTCGAGCGAGTTGTGCTGTTAAGCCCGTCCGCTGCACCCAACACACAGTTCGCAATACACAGTACGCAATACGCAACACGCAATACAGGAGCGATCCCATGTTCCTCGCCATAGACATCGGCAACACCAACGTCACCCTCGGCGTCTACCGGGGCGAGCGGCTCGAAGCGACCTGGCGCATCGCCACCGTACACGACCGCATGCCCGACGAATACGGCATCTTGCTCACCCAGCTCCTGGCCCACCAGGGCGTGGGGCCGGCCGACATCACGGGCGCGGCCATCGCCAGCGTGGTCCCTAACCTTACCGGCACGTTCAGGCAGGTGTGCACGCGCTACCTGGGTCAGGACGCCCTGGTGGTGGACGCGGGCGTGAAGACCGGCGTGCGCATCCGCTACGAGAACCCGCGCGACGTGGGCGCCGACCGGGTGGTGGATTGCGCGGCGGTGCAGGCAAAGTACGGCGGCCCCGCATGCGTGGTGGACTTCGGCACGGCCACCACTTTTGATGCCATCTCGCGCGAAGGGGATTACCTGGGCGGGGCTATCGCGCCCGGCATCGGCATCGCGGCCGAGGCGCTCTTCAGCCGGGCATCCAAGCTCTACCGGATCGAGATCGCGCCGCCGGCCCGCGCTATCGGCACGAACACGGCCACGGCCATGCAGTCCGGCATCTTCTTCGGCTACGTGGGGCTGGTCGAGGGGCTGGTCGCCCGCTTCCGCCGCGAGCTGGGCGACGACATGCGGGTCATCGCCACCGGTGGCCTGGCCGAGGTGGTGTCACGCGAGACGCCGGTGATCCAGCACGTGGACCCGTGGCTGACGTTGGATGGGTTGCGGATCATCTATGAGTTGAATCGCGGCGCGAAGTCGTAGTTTTCCGCTTGCTGGGTGTCGTGTTAGAATGAGGGCCAGGATTCAGGAGGGTCGCTGAAGGGATCGTTGATGGCGCAGCTTCCGTTGCTCGATGACATGGTCATGGTGGTGCAGCCTGACCTGCTGGTAGACAGCTTCTCGCACGAAGGCGTCTGCCCGCAGGCTGCGCGCGCCGCGCTGGAGGCACGCTACGGTTGGCTGCTCGAAGAGACTGATCGCTTCAATCGTCAGTTGGTAAGCTTCCAGGCCAGCAAAACGGAGATGCTGCACGGGTGGATCAGCTATCGCGAGGGCTTTTCGGCGGAATTGGTCGAGCGGCTGCTCGACGAGTTTGGCGCCGCTCCCGGAGATACGATCCTTGATCCGTTTGCCGGATCGTGTACGACCCTGCTCACGGCGAAGATGCTCGGCGTTGACGGCGTGGGCATCGAATTGTTGCCCAATTCGCACCTGGCCTGGGAAGCGAAATCTCGGGTTTTTGATTACGACCTGGCAGAGCTTCAAGCGGTGCGCGAGAGCTTTATCGCGGCCCTCGACAGGTTGTTGGCGGATATTTCACGGTTGCAGCGCCAGCCTCCGCCGCTAAGCCGGCAATCATTGCTAAAGGGCAACGTGCTGACCATTCTGCCCACCCTGGAAGCTGATCACTTTGCCGCTGTGATCACCTCGCCGCCCTACGCGAACCGCTACGACTACACCCGCACTTATGCCTTGGAGCTGGCTTATCTCGGCGTGGGCGATGATATCTTTCGCCTGCGCCAGACGCTACTATCATGCACGGTGGAGAATCGCTCCAAGGCCGAAGAGTTGCGCGAGTTTTATGCGTCCATCGGCCAGCAGGCGCGCTGGCAGCGCATCGTTGATGTGATCCGAGGGAACGCGGCGCTGCGCGAGATCAACGAGGCGCTGGCGCTCCGCAATCGCCGCGGTGACATCAACAATGCCGGCGTGCTGAGCATGATAGACCAGTACTTCACCGAGTTGACGTTTGTCTACGCTGAGCTTTACCGGACCTGTCGCCGCGGCGCGCACGTGGCTTTCGTGAACGATAACGTGCGCTATGCCGGCGAGATCATTCCGGTTGACCTACTCTGCACCGAGTTGGCGGAGGCTGTCGGCTTTGAGCCGGTCAAGGTCTATGTGCTGCCGCAACGCAAAGGCAACAGCAGCCAGCAGATGGGGTATTTCGGCCGGATCGCGCTGCGCAAGAGTATCACGATATGGCGCAGACCCTGATAACGGCATCACGTCATGCAGGAACAAAACGACATCACAGCTTCGAGGGAGGAGCGAATGGTGGATACTTTTGAAGGCCGGGCCCGCGTCGTGATCGAGGGCATCAAGCCCCAGATTGACTGCGGCGCGTACCCGATCAAGCGGGTGGTGGGCGACACGGTGACCGTGGAGGCGGACGCGTTCGCTGACGGGCACGACGTGCTTTCGTGTGTGGTGTTGTATCGCAAGGAGGGCGCGCCCGAGTGGGCTGAGGCGCCCATGGAGCTCCTGGTCAATGACCGCTGGCGCGGATCGTTCCAGGTGACGGAGATCGGCCGCTACGAATACACTGTCATGGGCTGGATCAACCGCTTCAAGTCGTGGCAGCGCGACCTGGGCAAGCGCGTGGACGCGGGCCAGGACGTGGCGGTGCAACTACTCATCGGCGCGAACTTGATCAGCGAGGCCACGGCGCGAGCTGAGGGCGACGACGCCGGCCGGCTGCGCGCTTACGCCGATATCGTGCGCGTGCCCGGTCTGGACGGCACGCGGCTGGCGCTCTCGCCGGAGCTGGCCGATCTGATGTACCGCTACGAAGAGCGGCTCTACGGCACGACGTTTGCGCCATTTCTGCCCCTGGTGGTGGATCGCGAGCGGGCGCGGTTCAGCGCGTGGTATGAGATGTTCCCGCGCTCGGCGGCCCCTGAACCGGGCCGGCACGGAACTTTCGCCGATGTGGAAGCGCGGCTGCCCTACGTGGAAGCCATGGGCTTCGACGTGCTCTACCTGCCGCCCATCCACCCCATCGGCTGGCAGTTCCGCAAGGGCAAGAACAATACCACCGAGGCGGGGCCGGACGACGTGGGCAGCCCGTGGGCCATCGGCGCGGCCGAGGGCGGCCACAAGGCCATCCACCCCAAACTGGGCACGCTGGACGACTTCCGCCGGCTGGTGGCGCGGGCCAAAGAGCACGGCTTGGAGATCGCCCTGGACATCGCGTTCCAGGCCTCCGGCGATCATCCGTATTTGAAGGAACACCCCGAATGGTTCCGCCGCCGGCCAGATGGCACCATCCAGTATGCCGAGAACCCGCCCAAGAAGTACCAGGACATCTACCCGTTCGACTTCGAGACCGTCGCCTGGCGTGAGCTTTGGGATGAGCTCAAGAGCGTCTTCATCTACTGGTGCGAGCAGGGGGTGCGCATCTTCCGGGTGGACAACCCGCACACCAAGCCGTTCGCGTTCTGGGAGTGGGTCATCCCGGAGATCAAGCGGGAGTATCCTGAGACCATCTTCCTGGCCGAAGCGTTCACCCGGCCCAAGATGCTCTATCGCCTGGCCAAGCTTGGCTTCACGCAGTCCTATAACTACTTCCCCTGGCGCAACAACCGCTGGGAGCTGACCGAGTACCTGACCGAGCTGACCCAGACCGAAGTGCGCGAGTTCTGCGGCCCTAACCTGTGGCCCAACACGCCGGACATCCTGACCGAGCACCTGCAATACGGCGGCCGGCCCGCGTTCATCACTCGCCTGATCGCCGCAGCGACCCTGGGCCCGAGCTACGGCATCTACGGCCCGGCCTTCGAGCTGCAGGATAACCGGGCCGTGGCGCCCGGCAAAGAGGAATATCTGAACTCGGAGAAGTACGAGATCAAGCGGTGGGATTGGAACCGCAGTGACAGCCTGGCCCCGCTGCTTGCCCGCGTCAACCGCATCCGCCGCGAAAACCCGGCATTCCACGCCCATCATAACCTGCGCTTCCACGACGCCGAGAACGATCAGTTGTTGGCGTTCACCAAGACGGATGCCGAGGGCAAGAACGCGGTGCTGGTGGTGATCAATCTGGACCCGCATTACCGACAATCGGGGTTCATCAACCTGCCGTTGGAGGCGCTGGGGATCGACCCGTACCAGCAGTACCAGGTGCACGACCTGCTGACCGACACCCGCTACCTGTGGTACGGCGGCCGCAACTACGTCCAGCTCGACCCGCACGGCCTGCCCGCGCACGTCTTCGCCATCCGGCGCAAGGTGCGCTCGGAGCAGGACTTCGATTACTACCTGTAGTCCTTAACCCCCTGCCCCCCTCTCCTGAACTGCGGCTCAGGAGAGGGGGCCGGGGGGTGAGGAAACTAACACCGTGCCAACGCCAGCAGCAGATACTCCTTCACTACCACTTCCCAACTCATCCCGCTCACCACCTGCTGTCCGTCCTCGATCAACCGACGCAGGTCATTATTGTCCTTCGGCAGCCGCCGGGCGATCTCCTGCGCCACGAGATAGCTGTTGCGCGCCTCGATGCTGTCGCGGATGCTGGCATCAATGTGGAGTGCGTCCCATGGGCTGCGCAGGTTCCAGTTGGGCGGGACGGAGGCGTAGTCGGCCACGATGATGTTGTCAGGAATACCGCCCGTGGCCCGTTGCACGAAGCCGAGGCAGCCGCACACGCTGGACGGCACGCACAGCGCCCCCGCGCTTAGCGGCTCCAACTGGGCGATCCCGAACGGCTCGTAGATGGATTGGCCGAACTCTACGTCGGTCCCTGCGCGCAGGTCGCGGAAGCGCATGCCGACGGGCATCCGGTTGCCGCACACGCTCCGTTCCCAGCCGAACTGGTTCACCAGGCAGATCTTGATCGCGCTGCGGCCCCAGTGGAACGGTTCCACGACGTTGAAAAAGAAGCGCGTCTCATCCGCTTCAAGGTCGCCGTTGTCCCCGCGGTGGCCCACCGGCCAGCCGTATTCCGCTTCCCAGCGCAGCACATCCTCGGTGCGGCGGCCCGTGGGCACGGCCGTGGAGACCACGAAGAAGACGGCCCGCTTGCCCTGGGCTGCCAGTATCCATTCCAGATGCTCCAGCACCCGGATGTCGCGCCACAGCGCCTTGCTGGTCACCATGCGGGTCACATGGGTGAAGATGTAGTCGGGGCGGTAGCCGTACAGGTTCTCGGCGTATTCCAGCATCAGCGCGCGGCTGGCGTGTTTCTGCGCCAGGTCAAGCGCCGCGGCCGGCACGCCGTTGTACACCAGGTCAATCGGCGCCGATGCGAACGCGCCGCCCAGGAAGCGCAACTCGGCCAGCGCTGGATCGCCCACCGCGAACATGCGGTCGCAGACCCCCGCGCGCAGCAGCAAGGCGTGCTTGTAGAACCAGGCGTGGTCCCCGAAGACGTCTTCCAAGGTGTAACCCTGGTTGAGGCCCAGGCGCAGTGCGTTGTAGAAGCGTGTGTCGTGGCCGCCGTGGCCCTCCACCAGCAGCCGGGCGGTCGCCACCTCATGAGCGTAGAAGAGCGTCTTGTAACGCTCGTCGTAGCGCAGTTTGGCGCTGAACGCCACCGGCAGCCCCAGCCACTCGTGCGCGATGATGAAGCGCGGCGCCTGGGCCGGCAGGTCGCCGGTCACCGCCTCGATGGCCGCATACAGCGGCTCGCCCGCGTTCAGGAAGAAGCTGAATTCCCAGTTGGACTCGTGCAGGCTGCATGGCAGGCCCCAGTGCTGCCAGAGGTAGAATTTGTAGCTGTTGATCACAGGGCTGGCGATAGCGCCCGCGTCCACCAGGATGACCTCGTGCTTGTAGCGGCCGAATCCGCGCACGCCGTACAGGAAATGGACGTTCATGCGCTGTTCGATCGCTTGCAGCGCGGCGGCCAGGGCCTCAGACGCCTCGTTATGTTCGCGGCCGGGCAGCGATGAGTAGATCACGCGCAGCCGATTGCTCGGTGCGGTCAGGCGCTCCATCTCGATGACGTTCCAGGTGTTGACCGGTCCGACCAGGATCGAGCGGCCGATCGCCGTGTTGTACGCGGGCGAGGTGAGCAGGCCATCCAGCACCGCGCCGATGCCACCGAGCTTCAGGCCGGCCTCCTGGGTGGCATGGATGACCAGGGAAATGGACTCAGGGGACATGCGTTGCTCCGCAAGGTGGGTTGCGATGATAGTGCGAGGACACAATCCGATGCACTGATGCTTATAATACCATGCTCTCCACGGCGCGGCAACTGGCCACACCCTGCGGCTGAGTGTGTTTGACAGGTTGTACGATTAGGGTATAATGCGTGGCAGTTCTCGGGCCACAGGTGAGAACACGCCAAGAGTAGCCAGTTCGTGCGATGGAGCAGGTCATGGCTATCGCCTCTGCGATGAAAACGCCAGTCTATCCCTTCCGGGAGTTTTCGTTCTGCCCGGCTCATTGCTCCCAAAGAGCGAGATTCCCTCATCCAGTCAGTGTCCTGCCCGCGCATTTGAGCTTTACCAGACTTCACCTGCGCGCCGTTTTTCTGCGTGCTTTAGACCAATCCACATTTTTCATCAGGAGGTAGAACCATGAAGAAGTTGTTGGTTGTCGTGAGCTTGCTCGTTGTATTGAGCATGCTCCTGTCGGCTTGCGCGCCACAGCCTGCTGCGCCGGCCGAACCAGCCGTGCCCGCTGCGCCAGCGGCAACTGCTGAGCCGGCCGCGCCCGCCGCTGAGCCCACAGCCACCGCCACCCCAAGGCCAACACCGCCACCCGGACGCACCACGGTGGAGTTCTGGTTCGGGCTCGGCAAGCCTCTGGGCGACGTCCTGGAAGCCATCGTGATGGATTTCAACCAGTCGCAAGACAAGTACTACGTGGACGCCATTTACAAGGGCGCTTATGCTGATACGATGAACGCTGCTATCGCCGCGTATCGCGCCGGCCAGGCGCCGCACATCGTCCAGATGTTCGAAGTCGGCACTGCGACGATGATGGCTGCTGGCGATGCGATCAAGCCGGTGTACCAGTTAGCGCAAGAAGTCGGCTGGGACCTGGATCCCGACATCTACATCGGGGCCGTGCGCGGCTATTACAGCGAAGGCGACAACATGATCTCCATGCCGCTGAATAGCTCGACCCCGATGATGTACTTCAACATTGACGCATTCAAGAAGGCAGGGCTGGACCCGGATAACCCGCCCAAGACCTGGGCCGAGGTGCGCGCGGCAGCCAAGAAGCTGGTGGACAGCGGCGCGACCGCGTGCGGCCTGACCTTCGAGTGGCCGACCTGGACGCAACTGGAGAACTTCTCGGCGTTGCACAATGTGCCGCTGGCGACCCAGGCCAACGGCATGAGGGGGATGGACGCAGAACTCAAATTCAACAGCGACCTGCACATCCGCCATCTGCAAACCTTGATAGACATGCAGGCCGAGGGATCCTTTAAGTACGGTGGGCGCGACGGCGCCGCAACGGTGCTGTTCCCCTCCGGCGAGTGCGGGATCATCATCGCTTCCTCGGCCGCACGGGCACGCATCCAACGCGAATCCAACTTCGCGTGGGGCGTAACCTTCCAGCCGTACTACGACGATGTGCCGGGCGCGCCGATCAATTCCATCATCGGTGGCGCCAGCCTGTGGGTGATGACCGCTCCAGGCCGCACGACTGAGGAGTACAAAGCCGTTGCTGAGTTCTTCCAGTATATCAGCAAGCCGGAAGTGGATGCGCGCTGGCATCAGGAGACCGGCTACGTGCCAATTACACACGGTGGCAATGATGTAACCAAGGCCGCCGGGTTCTACGAGAAAAACCCTGGCGCTGATCTGCCCTATCAGCAGTTGACACGCGCCGAGCCCACCGAGAACTCTCAGGGGCTCCGGTTAGGCAACATGCCGCAGATTCGCGTCGTGGTCTACGAGGAGTGGGAGAAGGCGTTCCAGGGCCAGCAGACCGCCAAGCAGGCCATGGACAATGCCGTCGCACGCGGCAACCAAATCCTGCGTGAGTTTGAGAATCTGTATAAGTAGTTCGGTCACGAGAATCAGACCAGACCCTAAGGGTTTCCAAGACCCTTAGGGTCTACAGCAGGTCCGTCTACGCGAGGAGCATGATGCAGCGTCGAGTTATCTTCAACAACCGTCTCCTGCCCTACGTGTTGCTCTTGCCGCAGCTTGCTATCACCCTGGTGTTCTTCTTCTGGCCTGCCAGCCAAGCGTTCTACCAATCATTGCTCCGGCAAGATCCCTTTGGGTTGCGCACGAGGTTCGTGTTCCTCCAGAACTTTCAAACTGTGCTGAAGGATCCGCTGTACATCGAGGCGGTTCGGGTCACGCTGGTCTTTTCTGCCTCCGTGACGCTCTTTGTCATGACGTTGGCGCTGCTGTTCGCGCTCCTGGCGGATCGGCAGATTCGCGGCGCGCGCACGTACAAGACGCTCCTGCTGTGGCCCTACGCGTTAGCGCCGGCCGTAGCCGCGGTGCTGTGGGTGTTCATCTTTCACCCCTCAATCGGCATGTTAGGCAAGGCGCTCAACAGTTGGGGCATCCACTGGGACTATCAACTGAACGGCACACAAGCGCTGGTCCTCATCGTCGTTGCGTCAGCCTGGAAGCAGATCGCGCACAACTTCCTGTTCTTCCTGGCCGGCCTGCAATCCGTGCCGCCTTCCCTGGTTGAGGCGGCCATGATTGATGGCGCCACTACCTGGAAGGTGTTCCGTCGGATTCTGTTCCCTCTGATTTCGCCAACAACCTTTTATCTGCTGACCATTAACATGGTGTTCTCGTTCTTCGATACCTTCGGCGTAATCCACGCGCTGACGCATGGAGGCCCAGGCCGTTCCACGACGACACTGATGTATAAAGTGTATATGGACGGTTACGTGAATCTGAATTTGGGCTCTTCCGCCGCGCAATCGGTCATCTTGATGATCATCGTGAGCGGGCTCGTCGTGGTGCAGTTCCGCGCAATGGAAGGCAAGGTGCATTACGCATGATGGCGAAACAACTCCGTAATTTCCCGACCCACCTGGTCTTGATCGCTGCGGTGCTCATCTTCGCGTTCCCGGTATACCTGGCGTTCATCGGCTCCACCTGGGACGCGGCGCGCATCGGCCGCGGGCAAATGCCCCTCTCGCCCGGCCCTGATCTGGTGGAGAACTATACCAACGCCCTGACCAGCGCGCGCGGTGGCCGCATCATTGCCAACCCGGTCCAGAATCTGCTCTGGAACAGCGCAAAAATGGCGCTGGCGATCGCCATCGGCAAGATCGTCATTTCGATCCTATCGGCGTACGCAGTGGCGTTTTTCCGGTTTCCGCTTCGCTCATTCTTTTTTGGGATGATCTTCCTCACGCTGATGTTACCTATTGAAGTGCGTATTGCACCCACTTACAAAGTAATGAGCGACCTGAAACTGATCAACTCCTTCACCGGCCTGACCGTGCCGCTGATGGCGTCGGCCACCGCGACCCTGCTATTCAGGCAGTTCTTCCTGACGATCCCGGACGAGTATGTGGAAGCGGCCAAAGTTGATGGCGCGGGGCCGATGCGGTTTTTCTGGAGCATTCTTTTGCCGCTTTCGCGCACCAACATCGCCGCGCTCTTCGTCATCCTGTTCATCTATGGCTGGAACCAATACCTGTGGCCGCTGTTGGTCACCACCGGCCGCGATCTGGAAACCATTGTCATCGGCATCGTGAAGATGATGGGGACCGGCGAAGCGCAAACCGACTGGAACCTCATTATGGCGAGCACAGTGCTTGCGCTGTTGCCTCCGGTGCTGATAGTGATGTTGATGCAGCAATGGTTTATCAAGGGGTTGGTGCAGACAGAGAAGTAGCCAGCGGGCAAATGACCGATTGCCATCGGTAGCATTCAGGGTGGCAGCCCGCTGCTGGTGGGTTGCCACTCTCTGTTTTTCCTGCTTTCACCCGCAAGGGCTGTGACATAATGCGTGGTATCAAGAACCGCTTTGGAGATGTCAAGCAGTGTCGATAGATCGCCAGTTGTTATTGGGGGTCACTTTGGCAGCCATCTTTCTTACGACCGCCTGTGCCCCGCCCCAATCTCGGCCCCAGGAGGTCACACCCTCTATGAGCAAATGCGACACCCTGAACATCGCTCACCGCGGGGCGCGTTCGCTGGCCCCGGAAAACACCCTGGCCGCGGCCCGCAAGGGGCTGGCCGTCGGCTCCGACCTGTGGGAGCTGGACGTCGCCATAACCGCCGATGGCGAGCTCTTCCTGGTGCACGACGATACGTTGGAGCGCACCTCGAACGTCAAGGATGTATTCCCGGATCGCAAGCCCTGGTCAAACCATCTGTTCACCCTGGCCGAAATCAGACAGCTTGACTTCGGCTCATGGTTCGTCGAAACCGATCCGTTCAAGCAGATCGCGGCCGGTGCGGTGTCGGAAGCTGAGCTGGCAAGTTACCGGGGCGAGCCCGCACCCACCCTGCGCGAGGCGCTGGTTTTCACCCGCGACAACGACTGGCGCGTCAACATCGAGCTCAAGGACCTCAGCGGCACGCCCGGCGACGCCACGGTGGTCGAGAAGACGGTCGCGCTGGTAGATGAGCTTGGGATGGCCGACCGGGTGTTGATCTCGTCGTTTAACCACAGCTACATCGAGCGCGTGAAAGCGGCCAACCCACGGATCGCGACCGCCGCGCTGGTCTCCCGCGCCGACCCCGACCCGGCCGCGCTTCTGCGCCGGCTGAACGCGGGGGCCTACAACCCCAAGGTCGGCCAGATCCGGCCGGCGGACATCGGACCGCTGCGCGACCTGGGTCTCGATGTCTACATCTGGACCGTGAACGACGAGAAGACGATGCGGGAGCTCATTGACGCCCGCGTCAGCGGCATCTTCACTGACTTCCCGCAACTGCTCGAACCGGTGTTGGACGCCTGTCACTAGCGCGCTCCACACTGGCACGCCGCTTACTGCCTGGGCCAGCGCCCTGTGTTAGCATGATCAACAAACCAGGTTTCTCAAAGAAACCTGGTTTGTTGATCATGAACGGGGGATCGCAATCATGGCAACGCAACAGCGTGAGATCACTACCCTGGGCGGCGGGTGTTTCTGGTGTTTGGAGGCGGTGTACGACGAATTGCAGGGCGTGCTGGATGTGGTGTCCGGTTATTCCGGTGGACATCTGAAAGAACCGAGCTACGAGCTGGTGTGCAACGGCGCGACCGGCCACGCGGAGGTGGTGCAGATCACCTTCGCCCCCGCCGTGATCAGCTTCCGTGAGATCCTGGAGGTCTTCTTCACCATTCATGATCCCACCACGTTGAACCGCCAGGGCGCGGATGTGGGCACCCAATACCGCTCGGCCATCTTCTATCACTCCGACGAGCAAAAGGCGGCAGCAGAAGGAATCATCGCCGAGCTGAATGCTGCGGGTCTGTGGGGCAGACCCATCGTCACCGAGGTGGCCGCGTTCCGAGCCTTCTACCCGGCCGAGGCGTATCACCAGGAGTACTTCGCGCGCAATCCGTATCAGGGCTACTGCCAGTTCGTGGTCGCGCCCAAGGTGGCGAAGTTTCGCAAGAAGTACCTGTCGAAGCTGAAGAAATGAACTAGAACGGCCACGGGACGCGGAACAGAGCGTTGAGCATGATTGCCAGCAATAGGAGCGCTAAGTAGAAGTTCGACGCGTGGAAGAGCTGCGCGGCGCGGCGCACGGTGGGACCTGCCACCAGCCGGCCACCTAGCCAGAGCAAGGCCGCGGTCGCGATGAACATCGGCATGGCATAGACCGGTCCCTGGCCTGGAGTCAAGGCCAGCGCCACGGCGGCGATCCCTACGCCGACGCCGTGCACCAACGCCCAGAGAGCGGCCGTCCGCGCGGACGTGGCCACCGGCAGCATGGGGACGTTGGCGCGCGCATAATCCTCGCGGTAAACCAGCGCCAGCGACCAGAAATGGATCGGTGTCCAGAAGAACAAGAGCACGGCCAGCGAGATGACGGCCGGGTCGTTCGATGCGCTGACCGCGGCCCCGCCACTCAGCACCGCCGCGCTGCCGGCCGCTCCGCCGATGACGATGTTCAGGGTGGTGCGCGGTTTCAACCAAAGCGTGTAGATGACCACGTAGATGAACGCGCCCAGCGCGAGGTATAGGGCCAGCGCCGGGTTGAATGGCAGCACCGCCAGCACGGGCACGGCGATCATGGCTGTCGCCACAGGTGGCACCCACCCAGGCCGGGGGATCGCGCCGGTAACCAGGGGTCGTTTGCTGCGGGTGCGGGTCATCAACGCGTCAGTCGTGCGCTCCAGGTACTGGTTCCAGGCCGATGAGCCCATCGCAGTCAGCGTGCCTGTAACCAGTAGCAGCAGCATTGGGCCGATCGCGGGCCGACCGTGTGCGCCCAGGAATGCGCCGGCTGTCGCGGATAGCAACAGCAGCAGCACAACGCGCAGCTTGAACAGCACCATCAGGTCAGAGAGGGTGGTCCTGATGGATGTGCGGGCAGCCTCTTGCCCTTTCAGCATCGCTTTCTCCCCAAAGCACCGGTAACATCTCCAAGTGTACAGCACACGCTGGCACATCGCAAAGCTCGACTATGCCGCACGTTGACGCCTGCGTCTGCAAGCTGGATGACACTAATTGACACGCCTTCGCACCTGGCGCTATACTGCGCTACAAAGGTGCTGACAACCATGGAAACACGAGATCCCCTCATCGAAGAGGCATATCAGCGAGCTGTTGCCGTCCTGCAGCGCTGCGTGACGCCCCATGGGTTCCGCGCCTCAGGAATGACGCCGGGCTACCCGCAGGTCTGGGCCCGCGACAGCGTGATCACCGGCCTGGGCGCAGCCCTGTCCGGCGGGCCGGCGCTGCTGACAGCCTTCCGGGCCTCGTTGGACACCTTGGGCGCGCACCAATCAGCGTTGGGTCTGGTGCCGCTGAACGTTCACCCCGAGACCGGCGAGACCTCCACCGAGAATGCCGGCGCAGTGGACGCCAATCTCTGGTACATCCTCGGCCACTATTACCATTACCTGCTCACCGATGATCTGCCTTATCTCCGGGCCAATTGGCCGCGGCTGGAGAACGCACTGCTGTGGCTGCGCTACCAGGATATGAACGAGTGCGGCCTGCTGGAAGTGCCGGAAGCCGGCGACTGGATGGACCTGTTGGCAGTGCGCTATAACGTGTTGTACGACAACGTGTTGTATGGGGCAGCGTTGCGCGCAGCCGCTGCCATGGCGGAGGTCTGCCACTGCGACTTCAGTCATTACCCTTGCATGGCCGCCGATGTCTTCGAGCGGCTCAACCTGCTGCTGTGGGTGGATCGCTGTTGGGTGCCGGCCCACTTCGCTGAGCACCTGGAGCGGCTGAAGCACATGCGTCTGGAATGGTATATGCTCTACCATAATGTGGGCACCATCTCCAGCCGGCCGTTCTACTTGCCCTATGTGGCGTTTCGCGAGTACGGCGACTACTGCGATACCCTGGGCAACGCCCTGGCGGTGCTGTGTGGCATGGCCGACGAGCATCGCACCGATCACATCCTGCGCTACTTCTATCAGGTTGGGATCGCACAGCCCTTCCCGTCCAAAGCCATCTACCCGCCCATCTATCCGGGGAGCCCGGACTGGCGCGAGTACTACTGCAGCCGTAACTTGAACCTGCCGCACCAGTACCACAACGGCGGCATCTGGCCGTTCATCGGCGGCTTCCACATCGCCGCACTAGTGAAGGTGGGGTGGATGCAAGAGGCGCATAACTTGCTGGGTGACCTGGCCGCGGCGAATCGGTTGGGGGTGCGCGAGGAGTGGGAGTTCAACGAGTGGCTGCAAGGCGAGACCGGCCACCCCATGGGATATCCTTATCAGGCCTGGTCGGCCGGCATGTACGTGTACGCTTATCATGCGGTCAAGACCGGCACGACGCCGCTGTTCGATGCGTTGCGCCGGTAGATATCTGTGATTTCACCAAAAGGAGGAACATATGGCTCGTCGAACCTGGACCGTGTTGAGCGTGTTGGCCGCGGCGATGATGATTATCGCGGCCTGTGCGCCCATTCCTGCTGCGCCTGCGCAGCCTGCAGCCCCGGCCGCGCCCGAGTCGGTCACCCTGACCTGGGCGTTCTGGGGTAGTCCCGAAGAAGCGGTCAGCCACAAGCTGGTCGCTGATGCCTTCATGAAGGAGCATCCTGAGATCAAGATCGAGACCTGGAACGCGCCCTGGAGTGACTACTTCACCAAGATCCAGGCGCTTTGGGCCAGCGGCGACCCCAAGGCCGTGCCCGACATCGCCTTCCTGTGGCCGACCCCCAAGTACGCGGCCGAGGGCGTGCTCGAAAACCTCGATCCCTACATCCAAAAGTCCGGCTACGACCTGAACGATTATTGGGGCGGCCTGCTGGAGTCCGCGAAGTACAAGGGCAGCGTCTACGGCCTGCCGCGCGACAACGAGATCAACGTCCTGTACTACAGCAAAGACCTGTTCGACAAGGCGGGCGTTGAGTACCCCGACGAGACCTGGACGTGGGACGACCTGCTGGCCGCGGCCGAGAAGCTGACGGTGAAGGACGCCAGCGGTAAGGTGACGCAGTACGCGTTGGCCATGGAGGGCGGCAAGTACAGTAAGTGGGTGAACCAAAACGGCGGCGCGATCCTGGATGACTATGTCAACCCGTCCAAGTGCATGCTTTCCACTCCTGAATCCATCGCGGCGGTCAAGTTCTTCGCTGACATGATGAACAGCGGCTACGCCATGCGCGATGCTGACCTGAGCCAGGCCGGCGGCGACCAGGCGGTCTTCCAGAGCGGCCAGGCGGCCATGATCATCCAGAACACCAGCCGCGTGTCGAGCTTCAACGCGGCCAACATGAATTACGATGTCGCGGTCGTGCCGATCCCGGCGGGCGGCAAACGCTGGAACCCGGCCGGCGGCGCGGCCTGGGTGATGAGCGCCAAGAGCGACAACAAGGACGCAGCCTGGACCTTCTTGAGCTGGCTCCAGAGCAAGGATGGCGGCGAGAAGATCTATACGGAGCGCGGCGAGATCTTCCCGGCGCTTCAGTCGGTCGCCAACTCGCCCGTGTTCATGACCGACCTGCCCCCAGCCAACAAGAAGGGCATCGTGGACGAGGCTGCGGCCTCCGGCGTGGGCGGGTTCGGCTACTTCCCCGAGTGGGACGAGCTGGACAGCTCAGTGATCAGCCCAACCATGCAGCGCATCTGGGCCGGCGAAGCGGATCCGACCCAGGCCTTGCCGGAACTCTGCAAGCTGGCGGATCAGTTCTTGAAGGATAAGGGGTTCCCGAAGCCGTAAGCGCGGGGGATTGGTAGATTGGTAACGCGGTACCTTGGTAGATTGGTAACGCGGCAAGTTGAGACTCGGTAGATCACAGAATTATGCTCAGAGGGGGTCTGTGACCCCCGACCGCCGGTCACAGACCGGCTTGAAGCATCAAAATTGTGATCTACTGAGACTACCAACCTACCAACCTGCCAACCTACCAACCTACCTATGCCCACAACTTCCACTGCCCAGAGCACGTCTCCGTTGCGCCGTAATCCCTTCCGCTGGCGGCCTGACCAGCAGTGGGAGGGGTATCTTTTCATCCTGCCCAGTCTGATCGGCTTCCTGGTGTTCGTCTTCATCGCGCTGATCGCGTCGTTGGGCATCAGCTTCCTGGATTGGGGCCTCACCGGACCGCGGGGGATCGCCGGCTTGGGCAACTACCGCGAGCTACTGCGCGATCCCGTCTTCGCCACCACGTTCCGCAACACGGCGTTCTACATCGTCACCATCGTGCCGTTGCAACTGGCGCTTGGCCTGATCATGGCGCTGGCGCTGAACCAGGCTATCCGGGGGCGCGACGCGTTCCGGGTGATCTACTTCCTGCCCGTCGTAACCACCATTGTCGCCGGCGCGATCGTCTTTCGCCTGCTCCTCAGCCGCAACGGGCCGCTGGCCGACCTGGTCACGACGCTGGGCAACCTGGTCGGGCTGCCGCTCAGCCTGCCCGATCTCCTCGGCAGCACGCGCAACTCCAAGTGGTCGGTGGTGCTGTTGACCTTGTGGAAGAACACCGGCTTCACCATGGTGGTCTATCTGGCCGCGCTGCAAGGGGTGCCAAAGGAGCTCTACGATGCGGCCCACGTGGATGGCGCCACGGCCTGGGGGCGCTTCCGCAACGTCACCCTGCCGCTGATCAGCCCCACCACGTTCTTCCTGTTCCTGCTGCAAACCATCGGCGCGTTTCAGCTCTTCGCCGAGCCGTTCGTGATGACCCGCGGCGGCCCGGCGCAGTCCTCGATGCCGGTGGTGCAGTACATCTACGACAACGCGTTCCGCTTCACGCGCATGGGCAAGGCGTCGGCCATCGCCTGGTTCCTGTTCATTTTCATCTTCGGCTTCACGCTACTCCAGAACATCCTGCAGCGGCGGTGGGTGTACTATGAGACGGAGTGACAAAGACTGGAGTCGAGGCTTTAGCCGGCCTCTCCCATCGCGCAAGGCCTGGCATACTTAAGAGGTCCCCGTGGAACAGCATCAGCGCCGACAACCTGCCAGGAATATGAGCCTACTGGCTCAAGGTGGACTCTATGCAACCCTGCTCCTGGGCAGCCTGATCATGTTGGCTCCGTTCATCGTCATGCTGATCGTGTCGCTGTGGCCCAGCCAGGCATTCATGGCGCGGCGCTTCCCGCTGGAACAGATCACCCTCGCCAACTACTTCGAAACCTTCCGCGTGATCCCGTTTGGCCGGTACTTCCTCAACAGCAGCCTTGTTACCGCGACGGCCACGGTGCTCCAGATCCTGATCTCGTCGCTGGCGGCCTTTGCCTTCGCCCGGCTTCGCTTCCGCGGCCGCGATGGCCTCTTCATGCTTTACCTGGCCACGCTGATGATCCCGGCCCAGGTCACGCTGATCCCCAACTTCCTCATCATCCGGGCCTTGCGCTGGTATGATTCCTACCAGGCGCTCATCGTGCCCGCGCTCTTCAGCGCCCTGAGCACTTTCCTGCTGCGCCAGTACTACCGCAGCATCCCACTGGACCTGGACGAAGCCGCGCGCATGGACGGGGCCTCCAGCCTGCGCATCTGGTGGCAGGTGATCGTGCCGCTGAGCCGGCCGGTGATGGCCGCGCTGGCGCTCTTCACCTTCCAGGCCACCTGGAACGACTTCCTCTGGCCGCTGGTCGTCACCGGCTCCGAGCCGATGCGCACCATCCCCATCGGCCTCTCGTATTTCGTGGGTCAATACAGCACGGCCTGGAACCTGCTCATGGCCGGTTCGGTGATCGCCCTGCTGCCGGTGCTGCTAATCTACGTGTTCGCCCAGAAGACTTTCATTCAGGGCATTACGTTGACGGGGATGGGAGGACGGTGAGCGGGGAGATGGGGAGAAAGGGAGAAGGGAGAGAGGAAGAGCAGTGAATACCCCTTGCCCCAGTCATGAAAACTCAGCGGAGCAGCCTGAGCGCAGTGCAACGGAGTCGAAGGGCCGCGGGACGTAGTCGAAGCGTGTCCTGAGCGCAGTCGAAGGGGGTGCGGAGCGGCCATCACAAGGAGTTGTATCGTTCGACTGAGCGCTCACGACGAAGTCCTTCGACTGCGCTCCGCCGCCCAGACCACAGGGCGGCTCCGTTCCGCTCAGGATGCTTTCGGAGTCATTTTCAGAGCAGTGTCCATGCCGCGGGTGCCACAAGCAGCGATGAAAATGCAGCTATCCGCGTTCATCCGCGCTCGTCCGCGTCCCATTATCGGGTTAGTTTCCCATGCCGGACGCGGCGCCACGGCGCATGAAAGGTTCGTAGTGTGCGCTTCAGCGCACTGAAGTGCGCACTACGAACGGTTTTCAGGGCAGCTGTGGTAGGGCACCCCGGCGCAGTCGAAGTGTGTTCTGAGCGCAGCCGAAGGCGGTGCGGAGCCTTCGCCCTGAGCGGAGTGAGCATGAAAAAGGCCCCTGCGCACACATGCGCGGGGGCCCTTTTCTGTGATCGCTGCCGGCTTACGCCCCGCTGGCCGCGGCCAGGTAGGTGACGGCCTCGCCGACCGTGGTGATCTTCTGTGCGTCCTCGTCGGAGATGGTGCCCCCAAACTCCTCCTCAAAGGCCATGATCAGCTCGACCAGGTCCAGTGAGTCGGCCTTAAGGTCGTTGCGGAAGCTGGCCTCGGGCACGATCTTGCTCTCATCCACGTTCAGCTTATCCATGATGATGGCTTTGACTTTTTCGAAGATTTCTTCATTCATCGAGACTTCTCCTTTTGTGGCGGTGATAAGTGTGAGGCGTCTGCCCCGTGATTCGCGGTCTATGGGCCGAAAGTCCGCTCCGCATTCTAGCAGTCTACGCCTCTGGTGTCAAAACCTCCCTGCCAATTCACTTTGGGCAGGCTTTTGACATCGGTTGGCAGGACTGGTAAGATGTTTGCGGCGTGCCGGCTGGCCCACTCTCATAACACCGCCAGCGCCCGGAAGTTGCGCCAGTCTTTTGTTGGGAGGCCTCATGGTGCATGATCGCCGCAAAGCCGATCATATTCGGATCAACCTCGAAGAAAATGTGCAGTTCCCGTCCCTGACCAACGGCTTTGGGTTCTACCGCCTGATCCATCAGGCGCTGCCGGAGGTTGACCTGGCAGAGGTTGATGCCAGTGTGACGCTGCTGGGCAAAGTGCTGCGGCTGCCGCTGTTGATCTCCTCTATGACGGGCGGCACTGAGGCTGCGGGCGTGATCAACCGCAACCTGGCCCAGGGCGCGCAGGCGTGCGGCATCGCGATGGGCCTCGGCTCGCAGCGCACGGGCATCGAGCAGGTTGAGACCGCCGGCACCTTCCGGGTGCGCGACGTCGCTCCCGATATCCTGCTGTTCGCCAACCTGGGCGCCGTGCAGCTCAACTACCGCTACACAGTGGACCAGTGCCGCCGCGCGGTGGAGATGATCGAAGCGGACGCGCTTATCCTGCACCTCAACCCCCTGCAGGAGGCGCTGCAAGCCGATGGCGACTGGAATTGGAAGGGCCTATTGGGCAAGATCGAGGCGGTGTGCCGGACGGTGGGCGTGCCCGTGGTGGCCAAGGAGGTCGGCTGGGGCATCAGCGAGGGGACGGCCCGGCGGCTGGCCGGGGCCGGCGTTGCGGCGATTGATGTGGCCGGTTCAGGCGGCACATCGTGGAGCGAGGTCGAGTATCATCGCGCACCTACCGACGAATTGCGCCGGCTGGCCAAAGCGTTCGCCGATTGGGGCCTCCCCACGGCCGAGGCGTTGCTGATGGCCCAGCGCGGCGCGCCGGGGTTACCCTTCATCGCCAGCGGTGGGATGCGCAACGGCATCGAGGCGGCCAAGGCGCTGGCGTTGGGCGCGACCGCGGTGGGCATCGCGTCCCCCTTCCTCAAGGCCGCGGCCGCCTCAGCCGAAGAGGTGGTTGCGACTATCGAGCAGTTCGCGGCGGAGCTGCGCACGGCCATGTTTTGCGCCGGCGCGGCCGATGTGCCGGCCCTTCGTGAGCCGGACCGGATCATGCGGGTGGGTGGGTGACATGAGCTTAGCGCAGACGATTTCCGCTTATCTCCCCCTGATCGAGGCCGAGATGCGCGATCTGTTGACGCCAGCCGCCGGAGCCGCGAGCCGGCACTATGAGATCATGCAATATCACATGGGCTGGCGTGATCCCGATTTGCGGCCGGCCGAAGCGCCGGCAGGCAAGCGCATCCGGCCGGTGTTGTGTCTGCTGGCCGCGGCCGCGGTTGGTGGCGATCCTCAGGTTGCTCTGTCGGCTGCCGCCGGGCTTGAGTTGCTGCACAACTTCTCGTTGCTCCACGATGACATCGAGGACAGCAGCCCCACGCGGCGCCACCGGCCCACGGCCTGGACCCTGTTCGGTATGCCCATCGCTTGTAATGCGGGGGATGGCATGTTCAGCCTGGCCCACCTGGCTTTCTTCCGCCTGGCGCGGCACGGCGTGCCCACTGAGCGCATCCTGGCCGCCTTGCAGCGCTTCGACGAGACCTGCCTGGCGCTGACTGAAGGGCAATACCTGGACATGGCCTTCGAGGCGCGGCTGGATGTGACCCCCGATGATTACTTCCGCATGATCGCAGGCAAGACCGGCGCGCTGTTGGCGGCCGCGCCCGAGCTCGGCGCGCTGGTGGCCGGAGCCAGCCCGGCGGCCGTCGCGTGCTATCGGCGTTACGGCGCGGCCTTGGGCCAGGCTTTCCAGCTTCAAGATGATATTCTCGGCATTTGGGGTGACGAGGCAGCGACGGGCAAGTCCGCGGCCAGCGACATCCTGAGCAAGAAAAAGTCGCTTCCCGTGATCCTGGCGCTGGCGCATCCGCGTGTGGGCGGCCGGCTGCGCAGCCTCTACGCGGGTGCCGCGTTCACCCCGGCCGACGTACCCGCGGTGTTCCGGCTGTTGGATGAGGCCGGGGCGCGCGCCGCGACCGAGGCGGAGGTGCGCCGGGCGACTGAGGCGGCGCACGCGGCCCTGAAACTCGCTGCGCCGTTCGCTGATCCGCTGGCGGCTCAAGACCTGGATGCCTTGCTGGATATGCTGAGTGGCCGGGCGATCTGAAATCCCCCTTCACCTAAAACAATGGGGCGCGCTACCTGGCGAAGCGCGCCCAGCCTTGGTTGTTCGAGCGGCGGTCAGGCGTTCTTCGGGATGCCTTTCTTCTATTATGATTGCTCGGCCAGCAGCTTGAGCACCTCGGCGCGTCGCGGCAGCGAGGGCTGCGCGCCGTAGACCGTGCAGGCCAGCGCGCCCGTGGCGCATCCCCAGCGCACCGCATCCAGCAGCGGCCGGCCCTCGGTCAGTGCCACCGCGAAGCCTCCCACGAAGGCATCGCCGGCGGCCGTGGTGTCCACCACATCCACCCGAAAGCTCGGCACGGCAGTGGCCGTTGCGCCGCTGAAAACCACCGCGCCTTGCGCGCCGAGGGTCACGATCACGTTGCCGACACCCTGGGCCTGTAACGCTGCTGCCGCCGCAGCCATCTGCTCGGCGGTCGCGGCGGGTAGCCCCGATAACAGAGCCGCCTCGTGCTGGTTGGGGATCAGATAAGTCACGTGCCGCAGCAGGCTGGCGGGCAGCGGCTGGGCCGGCGCGGGGTTCAGGATGACCGGCACGCCGTGGCGCCGGGCGAGCGCGGCCGCGGCCTCGACGATAGGCAGCGGCACTTCAAGCTGTAGCAGCAGAACATCGGCCCCGGTGATGTACGGGGCATAACCGGTGATGTCCTCTGGCGTGAGTGTTCCGTTGGCGCCGGGCGCGATCACGATCGTGTTTTCGCCGCTGGCGCTGACGGTAATCAACGCCACACCGGTTGCCTCTGGCGCGCGGGCCACCCCCGACGTATCCACGCCGTTCGCTTGCAGGCTGGCGATCAACGCAGCGCCGAAAGCGTCGGCGCCCACGCGGCCAACCATGCTGACCTGCGCGGCCAGGCGTGCGGCTGCCACGGCCTGGTTGGCGCCCTTGCCGCCCGGAAAGGTGCGGAATGCTCCGCCCGTCAAGGTTTCCCCCGGCAGGGGATGGCGGGGCGCCTGGATCACCAGGTCCATGTTCAGGCTGCCGAGGACGGTGATGCGACTGGTCATGTGACCTCCGAAATTGCCGCGCCTTGGACCCCGGCGCACGCTGACTTGCGGACCACGAGCCGTGTCTGCAGGACGTGGCGTTCTGGTGGCGCGTTGCGCTGTTGGCTGCGGCGGATCACCAGTTCGGTGGCCAGGCGACCGATCTCGGCGATGGGCTGCGAGACGGTGGTCAGCGCCGGTGGCCCAGTTGGATCAGGCGTCAGGTCGCCTGATAGCCTCCGTCCAGGTTATTGACCAACAACGTGTCCACTTCCAGGCCTGGCAGATTGCGATCCAAGGGAATTCCGCCGTGTTTTACAATTGCGCGCTGATCTTGCGGTCGGTGACGGGGAAGGCGTAAGCCGCCATGTCGGCGACCGCGACCCAGCGGACATCGGCGCAGCGCAGGGGGCGCGGCTCGCCCGCGGCATATTCGGCGTGGAACGGGTGCAGCGTGATGCGGAAGTGGGTATACGAGTGCTTGATGGGCCGCAGCGCCGGGCCGGATCGGATCGTGACGCCGGTCTGTTCGGTGACTGCGCGGATCAGCGCGGCTGCCCGATCTTCACCCGGATCCGCGATGCCTCCAGGAAACCCCCATAACCCGCCCAGGAGGCCGTTGGCCGGCCGCTGCACCAGCAGGCAGCGGCCCTCGGCATCCCGGATCACGGCGGCAACGACATCGTGATGGGGCGATGGCGGCTTGGGCGCTTTGACCGGCCGCGCGGCCTGCGTCCCGCGGGCGCGCGCCAGGCACAGATCGGCCAGGGGACAGGCGGGGCAGTCGGGTGTCTTGGGGACGCAGGCCAGCGCGCCCAGCTCCATCAACCCCTCGTTCAGGTCGCCGGCCCGGCCGGGCGGAGCCCCGGCCACCAGCGTGCCGGCCAATGTCCATAGACGGCGCACCGTCTCCGGCGCAGCAACATCCTCGGCAATGTCATAGATCCGGCACAGCACCCGGCGCACGTTGCCATCCACGGCCGGCTCAGCCGCGCCGAATGCCAGGCTGAGGATGGCGCCCGCGGTGTAGTCACCGATGCCGGGCAGCGCGCGCAGCGTTTCCCGCGTCCTCGGCAGCTCGCCCCCTCGCGCAACGATCATTTGTGCAGCCCGGTGCAGGTTGCGCGCCCGGCCGTAGTAGCCCAGCCCCTCCCACGCCTTCAACACATCGTCCAGCGGCGCGGCGGCCAACGCGGCCACATCGGGAAAGCGCGCCAGCCATCGTTCGAAGTAGGGGATGACCGTGTCAACCTGCGTTTGCTGCAGCATGATCTCGGAGATCCAGACCGCGTAGGGGTCACGCCGGCGGCGCCAGGGCAGATCGCGACGGCCCGCCGCGATCCAGGCGATCAGCCGATGTGCGATGTCCTCCGGCGAGGGAAGGGAGGGCGTAGACATAAAAATAAGATTTGCGCGCTCATTGCCGCTGGAGCAGCAGGGGCCCCAGGCATTGACCGGCAAACAGAAAGATGAAGAAGACCACCAGAATGATCCAGCTCCATACGGGCATCCCGAGGAACATGGTTGACGCCTTCTTCTTTTTCGGTTCGGCAGGCTTCGGGAGCTCGGCCTGGCAGCGCCAGCAGACGCGTTTGTCGTCGGGGTTCCACTGTCCGCATTTAGTGCAGTTCATGGGTGTCCTCGCAGGGAAGGTGTGACTCAAGCAAGCGTATGTTAGCACAGGCGGGGCGGTGTGACAAGGAAAGCGCACCCCGAACGCGTGGTAACCGGTCACGACCGGCTTGTGGCCGGTTACCACTTGCTGAGCTGGCAGGCGTACCGGCGGGCGCCAGGGCCGGTGCTCTCAACTCGATGCACTCGCTTCCTGGTCACCGCGCACTGTGAACATGAACAGCACAGCAGCAACCACGCGGCCGGCGGTCGAGAGCCAGAACAAGGGCCGGATATTTACTAGGCTCACCAACCAACTGCCCAGCAGCGGCCCGATGAATGCAGCGCTGAACACCGAGACCTGGTAGATGGCTGTGAAGCGCGGCCGGCGGTCGCTGGGCGCCAGGCTCAGCAGCAGGTTGAAGCTGGACAGCCCGTAGCCCGACCACAGGAAGCCGGCCAGGGCCTCGACGATCAGCAGGAACCACGGGTCCGGCGCGATCGACCAGAGCAGCGGGACGGCGGGGATCAGCAGGCCGGTGACGCGCATCACCCACGCTGCACCATGCTGGTCGTTCAGCCGCCCCCAGATGCGCTGGCCGATGATGTTGGTCAGGCTGTTAATGGCAGCCAACAGGCCAATTTGGAAGGGGGTCGCGCCCAGATTCCTGACCAGGTACACGCTGAAGAACGGGCCCACCACCATCAGCGAGATGTTCCAGACGAACGCGACTGCGGTGAAAGCGGTGAAGCGGGGGTGGTTCCGCAGCAGCATCCACACGCTTTCACCGCGGTTGGCCGTCTTTGCTGTCATCTGCGCAGGCGGATTCGGGATACGCGCGAAGATGGCGGTTGCGACGAAGCCGACCAGCCCTGCTATGAAGAAGCTGACCTGGTAGCCATGCGGCAGGCCCACCCACTCCGCGATCGCGCCGGCCAGTGGGGTGAACACGAGCGCGGCCACCGCCAGTGCAATGTTGCGCGAAGCGAAGTAGCGTCCGCGAATGCGCGGGGACACCATGTCGGCCAGCAGGGCGGACCACGCGGGGAAGCAGAGCTGGCCAAAGAACGCGCGCAGACACACCAGCGCGATAAATGCGTAGATGGCCGCCTGGCCGGAGAAGACCACGGGCGCGAGGGCGATGGCCAGCAACAGCACGCGTGCCACGCCCCCGCCGAACCACACGGTGATCTGCTTACGGCGTTCCGGCCGCTCCCCCAGCCGCGCGCCCGGAAACAGCGCCAATGCCGAGGCCAGGTTGGTTAACGCGCTCAGCCAGCCGATCTGGCCGTTGGTGGCGCCCAGTGCCAGGGCGAACGGATTGATGAAGTTCGCGACAAACGATTCGGAGATGTTGGAGAACAGGCCATCGGACCACAGCAGGCGCCGGCCGCGACGGCTTTCAGGCCAGGCGTCCTCTTCCGGGTCCAACGGGCCGGCCATGAACGCGTCGGCGTTGTTGCGCGCGTCGGTGAACATGCGCTCGACCGGTCGGCGAATGGGGTCGTAGAAGTGTGACATGGGTGGTGCAACGTCCGAAAAGGAATCGGCGGCCATAGGGCCGCCGAGATCAGATTATAATCCTTGTCGGGTGAGGCGCCAAAAGAGCGATGGGACGCCTACAGCTTTTCTTTCACCCCCGTCTCTCCGCGCAGCGGTTGAAACAGCCGCCGCCAGCCGGCTTGTAGGTCGTTCTTGCGCATCTGCCAGGTGCCGACGATGCCGTAGGGCAGGAAGAGCACCAGGCCGATGAACACCAGGCCGAACACCAGCGGCCAGCGCGCGCCGAACCACTGGTAGAAGAACTGGCTGAACACTTGCATCAGCCCTGCGCCCAGCATAGGCCCGATCAGCGTGCCGATGCCGCCTAGAATGGTCATGATCAGCGCGTTGATAGTGGTCACCGCGCTGGTCATGCTGGGCGTGGCGCTGAGGTTCCACAGGGCGTAGAATGCACCCGACAGGCCAGCCACCACTGCGGCGATGACGAACGCCACCATGCGGTAGGTTGCCGGGTTATAGCCGATCATGCGGGCGCGGCTTTCGTTCTCGCGCACGGCCACGAACACGCGGCCGGTGGGCGAGTTGACCGTGCGGCGCAGCAGCAGGTACATCACCACCATGAAGATCAGCGCGATGAAGTAGAAGCGGGTGCGGAACTGGGTTGGGTTCAGCCAGGCGGGCACCGGGATGCCGTGCAACCCCTCATCCGCGCCGGTCCACTGCACGAAGTCGGTCGCCTTGGACAGGATGAAGATCGCCTCGGCGATGGCCAGGGTGATCATCGCGAAGTAGGGGCCCTTGACCCGCACGGAAACGGTGCTGAACAGCAGTCCCAACAGGATTGACAGGATCACCACCAGCGCGATGCCGGCCAGGAACAACGCGACCTCGACCCCGGCCGCGGGCGAGCGGCCCGCGATGCGCGGTACGCCGTGGGCCAGCCACAGCGCCATGGTGTAAGCGCCGCCGCCGAAGAACGCCGCGTGGCCGAAGGACAGGATGCCTGTGTAACCCATCAGCAGGTCGTAGCTCATGGCGTAAACAGCTAGGATAAAGACAGTGATGAGTTGGCCCTGCCAGTAGCGCGCCGGCCCGCTGCTGGCCCCGCCGCCGCTTACGACGCCGTAAATAAACGGGAATGCGGCCAGCACGGCCAACACCACCAGGCCGGGCCATTGACCTTTAAGCCAGGCCCCGAGCGTCGAAGTTCGAGGGAGATCCTTCACATTGCCTACTCTTTCTTCCCCAGCAACCCTGCGGGCCGCACCAATAGCACTATCGCCATGATGATCACAGTGGACGCCTCGGCGATGGCCGGCGAAAGCTGGAACTTCAGGGCCATGTAATCCCCGAAGGCGCGCGCCAGCCCCAGCAGCAGCGCGCCGATGGCCGCGCCCATGTACGAGCCCATGCCGCCCAGCACCACCGTGATGAACGCCTGGAGCTGGAAGGTGTCGCCCATGCCCGGCTGCACGGGGATGAACGGCGCTGCGCCGATGCCGCCTAATGCAGCCAGCCCTGCGCCCAGCACGAAGACCAGCGTGAACACCTGGCGCACGTTTATCCCCAGCGCTTCCACCATCTCGCGATCCTGCACGCCCGCACGGATAATCATGCCCAGGCGGGAGTATTTCATCAGCACCGCCAGGGCGATCACCATGGCCACGCCCAGTACGATGATGAACAGCCGGTAGCTGGGGAAGGTGACGCCCAAAATGTCAATGGTTTGGCTGCGCAGGCTGAACCAGGCCAGGATGGAGGGCGCCTTGCCCGGCTGCGCGAACATGGGCGGCCGGCTCATCTGGTAGGCCAGCGGCTCCCACAGCAGCTGCGCCAACTCCTTGAGCACGAAGGCCAGGCCCAGAGTAACCAGCACCTGGTAGAGCGGCCGGACGTACAGCGGCCGGATCAGGCTGACCTCCACCACTGCGCCCAGCCCGGCGCCCACCAGCGTGCCCACAACCAGCGCCAGGAAGAAGCGCAGGTCGGCGTTCATGGTCAGCACAGCGATGGGCCCGGCCTCGCGCGCCAGGGTCAGCACGATGGTCAGCACCGTCATCACGGCCAGGGCGATCAGCCCGCGCCGCGCCGCGCCGGGATGGATCACCTGGGTGCGGTCGCCGGGCCGGGCATTGGCCAGCGCCAGCAGCACCCCAGCCAGCAGCAGCAGCGCCGGCCGGAGCCAGAAGCGGGCCAGCGGCTCTTGGGGCGAGGCTTCTGCCAGCGGGTCGGCGGCCACGGTGATGGCGACGCGCGCGGTTTTGGCCAGCTCCATGATGTCCAGGCCCAGCACCCCCGCCACCCCGAAGGCAAGCGCGACCAACACCAACAGGTTGCGCAGGGGTGTCTGCCAACCCTCAGGGATGCGCCAGTTGCGCGCCAGGATTTGCAGCAGCGGCCCGGCAGCCAGCCCGGCCAGCAGCGCGGCCACCAGCGGCGCCAGGCCGAACAAGAAGGTGGGGTTGGTGAAGAATTGCCAGCCGGCGTACGCGCCGATCATGAACATGGTGCCGTGCGCGAAGTTCAGCACGTCCATCAATCCGAAGATCAGTGTCAGCCCGGCCGCAACCATGAAGTAGAGCGCGCCCAGGGTGAGCCCAGAAAGGGTCGTGCGCACGAAAGACTGCTGCCCCATGGCCTGTAAGCCGAAGATGCTCAACAGGATCAGCGCTGCCAGCACGCCCAGCAGGGCCCGGTTTTCGCGCCAGAAGCCTCGTCTGTTCATGGTGCGCTTTGTCCCTTTCGTGCGCCCACCGCGGTGCCCAGGTAGCGATGGATCAGTTCGGTGTTGCCTATCAGGTCCGCCATGCGGCCGGCGTGCACGCTCTTGCCATCGTCAATGATGTAGTAATTCTCGGCGAGCTGGCTGGCCATGATGAAGTTTTGTTCGACCAGCAGCACGGTGGTGGTGGCGCTCAGCTCACGGATCGCCGCCATCATCTGCTCGATCAGCACCGGCGCCAGCCCTTCGCTGGGCTCGTCAATCAGCAGCAGCTTGTTTTCCGGCACCAGGGCGCGAGCCACGGCCAGCATCTGTTGTTGCCCGCCGGAGAGGTGGTTGCCGGGCAGCCGGTAGAGCCGTTTCAGGTCGGGAAACAGACCGAAGATGAAACCGGCTCGGCGGTCGAGATCGCCTTTTTTGCGTTCGGCGATGCGCAGGTTCTCGCCCACGCTGAGGTTGCGGAAGATGGCGCGATGCTCCGGCACGTAGCCCACGCCCATCTGCGCGATGTCGTAAGCGCGCTTGCCCTGGATCTCTTGCCCGTCAAAGATCACTTTGCCTTCGCGCGGGGGCGTCAGGCCCAGGATGGATTTCAGCGTTGTGGTTTTGCCCGCGCCGTTGCGGCCCAGCAGCACCGTGATGCTGCCGGCCGGCACGTCCACCGAGACCCCTTCCAGGATGTGGAATTGGCCGATGAAAGTGTGAATCCCTGCGACTTCGAGAATGTTGGGCATGTGTTATCTCGTCAAATCCCCGTAAAGTGCCCCCAGATACGCCTTCTGAACCATCTCGTTCGCTGCGATTTCATTCGGCGTCCCTTCGGCCAGCACCTCGCCCAGGTGCATCACCGTGATGAAGTCGGAGATGCTCATCACCATGTCCATGCGGTGCTCCACCAGGACCACGGTTTTGTCGCCGGCCGCCATGATATTGCGGATGATTGCCAGCAGGGCGGGGACTTGCTCCGAGGACATGCCGGCGGTCGGCTCGTCCAGTAGCAGCACTTCGGGGTCGCTGGCCAGCATGATGCCGAGCTCAAGCTTGCGCTTGTCGCCGTGGGGCAGCGTGCGCGCGGGCATCGGCTCCCGGCCGGCCAGCCCGACCTGGGCGATGACGTGCCTGGCCTTGTCCTCGTATTGCCGGAATCGGGATGCCGGCGCCAACAGGCGGAAGCTATCATGCCCCATGGCCTGCGTTGCCAGGCGCACGTTCTCCAGCACGCTCAGGTTGGGGAAGATGTTGGTGATCTGAAACGAGCGGCCGATGCCGAGATGGGCGATGCGGTGAGGCGGCATGTGGGTGATGTCCCGCCCCTTGAAGTAGACTTGGCCCTGGGTGGGGCTGATGGTCCCGCTCAGCAGGTTGAAGAGGGTCGTCTTGCCTGCGCCGTTGGGGCCGATGATGGCGTGCAGCGTGCGCGCCCGGATCTGGACATCCACGTCGGCCACGGCCACCAGTCCGCCGAACGCCTTGCGCAGCCCGCGCGCTTCGAGGATGATCTCTGGTTCTCGCGCCATCGGCAACCCCTTGAACCATAATCCCGCACCTGTCATTCTGAGGGGTGCCAGCCCTGAAGAATCTTCGGCAGCGTGGGCGGCAAGATTCTTCGCTCCCGCCGGTCGCTCAGAATGATAGATGTAGCCGTCGGGGCCCAGAATACCGGTGCAGGCAACGTTATGTTTTGTTGCTTCCGGCGGGTCTCAGACCCGCCGGAAGCAGGAGTGTCATCAGCTACTGCCCGATCACCGGCAGGTCGCCGCAGCGGCTGGCGTAATCGCCCACCAGGGTGCACGGCACGCCCAGCTCATCGTAGGCACTGACATAGACCGTCTCGAAGAACTTGTATGTCGGTCGGCCCTGGTCATCCTTGGGCGGGTTGATGTCTACCAGCTCGAGGATGTTCATGGGCTGTTCGCAGACGTGGTCTTCGGGCCGGATGTAGTAGGTGCCCTTGGGGCCTTCGAACTTCAGGCCTTCCAGCGCCGCGATCATCTTGTCGCCGTCGGTGTCGCCGCCGGTCTTCTCCAGCGCGGCCGCCAGCGCGATGGCCGAGGCCATGCCGCCCGCGGTGAACAGATCCGGCGGCTCGGCGTACTCCTCCAGGTGGCGCTTCACCAGGAAGTCGTTGGACTCGGTGTCCGGCACGGTGTAGTGGTAAACGTTCAGACCGATCTGGCCCACGGCCGAGCCGTAGACGGCCGCAAAGGAGGCGTTGTCGCCGTAGCCGGTGGCAACCCGCATCTCGTCCAGCGCGCCCAGGTCACCGAGCTGCTGGAACAGCGTGACGTAGCCGGTGCCGGCCCAGGTCAGGAACAGGCAGTCGGCGCCCGAGTCCATGGCCTGCTGGATGTAGGGGGTGAAGTCGGTGGTGGTGGCCGGTGCATAGATGTCGGCGATAACCTGGCCGCCGAATTTCTCAACCGAGTACTTCAACGCGATGCCGCTGCCCTGGCCGAACGCGCTGTCAATGCCGATATGGGCGAAATTCTTGCCGACGTTTTCCACCAGGTACTTGGCGATCACTAGCGTGTCGTCGTAGTTGGTGCGGCTGGTGCGGAAGACGTAGGGGTTGAAGTTCGGTCCGGTGATGAAGGCCGACGCCGCCGGGTCCACCATCAGGATCATCTTGTATTCCTGGGCGATGGTGGTCAGCGCCACGGCCACAGCCGAGTTCACCGGGCCCTGGATCATCTCGACGCCGTCTTTCTCGATGAGCTCGCGGGCGATCTGGACGCCCTTCTCAGGGTTGCCTTCGTCGTCGCGGGCCAGGACCTCCACCGGCCGGCCGGCCACGATGAAGCGGCCCTGGTCGTCCTTGTTGCCGCCGGACACATACTCGAGGCCGAGCATGAAGCCGCGGGTCTGCTGTTGGCCGTAAAACGCCAACGCGCCGGAAAGCTGTGAGATTTGGCCGATCTTCAGCACTTCGCCCAGGGTTGGCTCAGGCACGGCGGTAGGTTCGGGGGCCTTCGTCGGTTCGACAGGGGCCGCGGTCGGCTCCGGCGCCTTGGTTGGTTCGACGGGAACCGCAGTCGGAGCTGGCGCCTGGGTGGGCGCCGGTGTCGCTGCCGGCTGGGCGCATGCTGTGAGCACGAAGCTCAATACCAGCACCAGGGAAAGGATGGCATACAGGCGTTTCATGGGTCTCTCACTCCTTTTGGTAGGTGGAAAATACGAACCCAGCGTTCGGGTGTGTTCGCCGATGTGGCGAGATACTAACGGCTTTTCATATCATGGCCGTGTTACACGCCAGTTACACGGCAGGCTGCTTGGCCAGGAAGCCCAGCACGACGGTGTTGAACTCGGCCGGCCGTTCCCAGCACGATGCATGGCCCGCGCCAGCCAGCAGGTGGTACTCGGCGTGCGGGATGCCTCCGCGCAGGATCTCAGCATAGACCGGCCCTTTCAGGATATCGCGTTCGCCGACGATGATGCAGGTCGGCACGGTGATTTCATACAGCCGATCGGTGAAGCTTACCCCGAAGAAGCACTCGCACAGCCGGACCACGGCCGGGTAGTCCAGCAGGGCATAGCGCTTGCGCGCGTCGGCCAACAGCTTCGGGTTGGCCGTGATGAACGCGGGCGAGAAGTTCCAGGCCGCGGTGGCTGCGAAGAACGCGTCCGGGTCGCCGCGGCGGGCCTCGGCCAGCCAACTCTCGATCGTGATGCGCAGCTCTGGCCCCACTTCGCTGACGGTGTCAGCCAGGATCAGGCTGCGGACCTTGTCCCCGTGGGCCAACGCGAACGCCTGGGCCACCTCGCCGCCGTAGGAGATGCCCGCGATGTGTGCACGTTCGATGCCCAGCGCGTCCAGCAGCGCGGCCAAGTCATCGGCGTGTCGGGCCATAGTGTACGGGCCATCAGGGTGATCCGACTGTCCCTGTCCCCGGCAGTCGTATTGTACCACACGATAGCGCCGCGCGAGAACACCAGTTTGGAAAATCCAACTGCCGGCCGCGTTCATCAGGATGCCGTTGTTCAGCACCAACGCGGGCGCGTCTGCCGGGCCGTGCAACTCGTAGTAGATGTTGATGCCGTTGGCGGTGAGGGTGGGCATGTTAACCTGCCGTGAAAGCCAACACCGTGCTTTTCCCCTCACCTTCCCCGCGATCCAGGAAGGTCACGGTCATGGGCGTGCCGATCCACGCGACGTCTGGGGCTTTGGCGTCCAGCCCCAGGATGCGCGCGCTGATCTTGACCCCTTCGGCCAGCTCGACGATGCCGGTCAGGTACGGGTTGTTTCGGTCGTAGCCCTCAGCCACCATCGCGCTGGGGCCGACGTAGACCGAGGTGAACGCGGCCAGCTTCCCCGCGCCGCTGAGCTCGGTCCACGCCAGCGCGTCGCCGTGGCAGCCGGGGCAGATGGCGCGCGGGGGCAGGAAGAGCCGGTCGCACGCCGGACAGTGCGTGCCCATCAGCTTGTGCTCGGCCAGATATTGGTTGAATGATGCCGCCGTGAGGGGGCGGGATGGTTCGGTCATTTATCTCCTCCTTGTCATGTTGAGCGGGTTAACAGCACAAGGTGCTTTGCGGTGAACCACCAGCGAAACATCTCGGCATCTTTGGTATCCTGTCATGCTGAGGCCGAATCCCCAACCGGCAGCGACCAGCAAAATTGATCAGGTCGAAGCATCTCCAGCGGCTCGGCGAGACCCTTCCCAAAGGGATGCTACGCGAACGCTGGCTTTGAACTGTCACTGGCTTTGAGCCGTAGACCCGCTCAGGGTGACAAAAACTAACTTTACAGAGTACTCGGGGTGACAATGGTAGCGGTTACCGCCTTTCATACACGTGCACCACACACGTTGACCCCGTCGCGCCGACGTTGTGTGAGACAGCCAACGAGACGTTGCCGGCGACCTGGCGGGGGCCGGCCTCACCGCGCAGTTGCTTGAAGATCTCCACTGTCTGGCCGATGCCGGACGCGCCGACGGGGTGGCCTTTGGACTTTAGGCCGCCGGAGGGGTTGATCGGCCGCGCGCCATCGCGGGCGGTGACGCCATCTGCTGCCGCTTTGTAGCCCGTGCCGGGCGGAAAGAAGCCGAGGTCCTCGCTGGCGACGACCTCGGCGATGGTGAAGCAGTCGTGGACCTCGGCCAGGCGGATGTCGGCTGCGGCCACGCCGGCCTGTTCGTAGGCGATAGCGGCTGCGCGGCGCGCTGCGGTGAGACTGGTCAGTTCGGGTCGCTCGTGCAGCGCGACGTCTGAGGCCTGGCCCGCGCCGATGACGTAAACCGGCGCGTCGGTGAACTCGCGGGCGATCTGGGCGTCCACCAGCAGGGCGCAGGCCGCGCCATCGGTGACCGGGGAGCAGTCGAACAGCCGCAGCGGCCAGGCGATCATGGGGTTGGCCGCGTCGTCATGCAGAAAGTCCCAGTGGTCGCGCCAGGCCGGCGCGGGCTTGCCCTTCTTGATGGCCGCCTGGATGCGGCCTTGCATCCAGGCCGGGACGGTGACGCCGAACTGTGCCTTGGGGTTCAGCGCGCCGTTGTCGTGGTTTTTGATCGCCACAGTCATCAGGTGCTCCGGCGTCATACCATATTTGTGCATGTACGCGGTGGCGATGGCCGCATAGAAGCCGGGGAAGGTGAAACCCGCCGGGATTTCATAGATGCTATCGGCCGCGGAGCCCAGGGTGTCGGTGACCTGGGCGGTGGGCAGGCGGGTCATGCGCTCGGTCCCGCCCACCAGCACCACGTCGTGCATCCCCGACGCCACGGCCATCACGCCTTGACGGAACGCCACGCCGCCGCTGGCGCACGCGGCCTCGACGCGCGTCGCGGGCCGCGGGAGGAGCCCCACCGCGTCGGTCATGATGGGCGCGGTATGGCCCTGGCCCTCGAACAGGTCGCTGGAGTAGTTGCCCACGTAGATCGCTTCGACGACTTCGGGGTCGAACCCTTTGTCCACCGATTGCCGCAGCTCCTTGAACGCCTCGACGAACAGGTCGCGGCTGTTTTTGTCGGGGAACGCGCCGAACTTCGACATACCGACGCCGACGACGGCGACGCCCCGGCCCAGTTTGCGTATGGTCATGTGTGTCCTCCTCAATCTTGTGTCATTCTGAGGGGCCGCAGCCCCGAAGAATCTCCCGCGCCTGAAGGGGCGAGATTCTTCGCTCCCGCTGGTCGCTCAGAATGACATAAAGTAGCCTTCAGCCGGTCGCCCCAACCCCCGGCACGGCCGGCCGCGGCACGATGCCCAGGCGCTCGGCCTCCTCGAACAACCACGGCCGGAAGTTCGGGTGCGCGATGGCGGCCAGCGCGCGCAGGCGATCCTTCACCGACCGGCCCCGCAGCTCCGCGATGCCATATTCGGTGACGATGGTGTCCACGTCCTGGCTGGGCACCGTGACCTCGGCGCCGGCGGTCAGGGTGGGCACGATGGTTGAGACCGTGCCGCCTTTGGCCGTGGAGCGCAGCGCAATGATGCCGCGGCCGCCCGGAGAGCGCTGCGCGCCGCGATGGGTGTCGAGCTGGCCGCCGGTCCCGCTGAAGTGCCGCGGCCCGATGCTCTGCGAGCAGACCTGGCCCAGGATGTCAACTTGCAGCGCGGTATTGACGCTGACCATCTTGTAGTTCTGGCCGATCACGTAAGGGTCGTTGGTGACGCTGCCCTGCTGGAACTCCACTGCCAGGTTGCGGTCCACGAAGTCGTACAGCTTCTTCTCGCCCAAGGCGAACGCGCCCACCATCTTGCCGGGCCAGAGGGTTTTGCGCCGGTTGGTGATCACGCCGGCATCGTAGAGGTCAATCATGCCGGTGGTGAACATCTCGGTGTGCACGCCTAGGTCACGGCGCTCGGTCAGCAGCGCAGTAATGGCGTTGGGGATGCCGCCGATGCCAAGCTGGATGGTGGCGCCGTCCTCGATCAGTTCCGCGATGTAGCCGCCGATGGTGCGCTCGATCTCGTCGGCCGGCGCGCTGGGCAGCTCGAAGGGCGGGACGTCGCACTCGACAATGTGCTCGATGTCTGAGATGTGTACTTGCGTATCGCCAAGGGTCCACGGGATGTGGGGGTTAACCTCCAGGATGACCAGGTCGGCCGCGGCCATAAGCTGCTTTTCGATCACCAGCGACAGGCCCAGCGACATGAAGCCGCGATGGTCGGGCGGGGTCGCGGTGCCGAAGAAGATGTTCAGGTGGCCCTTGGTGGCATGGAGCTTGTCCGACGCCGCGCGGTGCAGGTTGTTGGGAATGTACGATTGGCGGCCTTGCGGATGCGCTTCCCGGTCGGGCGCGCCGTAGAACCAGTTCTCGACAAAGAAATGCCCGGCCATGGCCGGATCCAGCACGAAGTCGTATTTGCGCAGCGGCAGGCACACACACACGGTCACGTCCTCCACGCGATCCGCCTGCGTGCTCAGCGCGGTGAGCAGACCCGTCGGCTCGGCCGCGGCCATTGAAGTGCCGATGACCTGGTGCGAGCGCACCATGCCCACGGCTTCGGGGATCGAGATCAGCTTGCGACGATAGAGTCCTTTGGGATCCATAGGTTATCCCAGCCCCCATTTCACACAACACGCACCCCACGCGTACCCGATGCCCGCGGCCACGATGATCATCAGGTCGCCGTCCTTGAGCCGACCCTGCTTGAGCCCTTCCACGATGGAAATCACGGCGTCCTGCTGGCCGGCGTGCCCGTAGTCGGAGAGGTAGACCGACTGGTCTTCGCGCAAGCCGAGGCGCTGGAGCATGTCCAGGTGCGCCGATTGTTTCATGTGCAGCACGTTGAGGTAGCCCAGGTCGGCGCGGGTGGGGTAGGGGCGACCCTCGCGGTCGCCCTGACCGGGACAACCGCGAGGGTTGCCCCTACTTTTGCGCAGCGCCTCGTCAATGCAGTGCATCCAGTTGTCCATGGAGACCGCGTTGAGCCGGTCCTTCATCGCTTCCGGTTCGACCAGGTCCAGGGAGAATAGCCCTTCGGCGCGCGCCGCATCGTCGGGAAAACGCACCGTGCCGCTGGCCGGGACGAGCACGTGGTTCGCCATGGAGCCGTCGGCCATCAGGTGTGCGCCCAGGACGTGGTTGCGCGGCCAATCGCGCCGTAGCAGTAGCGCGCCGCCGGCCGCGGCCAGGTTGAACATGAAGGAGGTGCGCGCGTTCTTGAAGTTAATCAGGTCGCCGTTGCGGTAGCCGCCTGCGATGAGCACGGTGTTGATATCGGGGTCGGCGGTCATCATGTCGCGCGCCATCTTCAGCGCGGCGATGGTGGTGCCGCAGCGCATCTGCACGTCAATCGCCCAGGCGCGCGTCGCGCCGATCTCGTACGCCAGCTTGATGCCGGCGGTCCAGAGGAGGTACTCCTTCCACTCCTCGGTGGTGCAGAGCACCAGATCGATCTCGTCCGGTTTGATCCCAGCCTTCGCCAGGCAGTCCTGCGCGGCCCAGATGCCCATCTGGTTGGTGTGGTCGTCCGGGCCGGGCATGTATTTCTGGGTGATGCCGAATTTGTCGCGGATGATCGCTTCGGGGATGCCGGTCTCCCGCGCGATTTCGGCCGCGGTCATGACGGTTTTAGGGACATACATCCCGGCCGCGACGATGCCTGCGGTTGCGGCAGGGACAGGGTTTGACGCCATTGGCAAGTCTCCTGGTGGTAACTTGGTAACCTGGTAGCTTGGTAAGTTGGTGGCCTGGTAGACGGATCAGACACCCAATCTACCAGTCTACCAGTTTACCAACTCCCGAAACGCCGCCACCCACTCGGCCTGCTTCTCGATATGCGGCGAGTGCGCGCAGTCGGCCAGCAGCACCTCGCGGTAGCTGCCCCCGGCCGCGGCGTAGCGTTCCAGCACCGCGCGCGTCTGGCCGATCATCGGCTGCGGCGGGACGACCTTTGCGCCGGGCCAGCCGGGCACGTAGCCGAGCGCGCCCAGGGTCGCCAGGTCAAACATGGAGTTGTCGCCCACGACCATATCGCTGTCCCCGCGGATCCAGAGCACCGGCGGCTTGGGTTCGGCGGCCAGCAGGTCCGCTACTTGATCCCGGAGATACTTGGGCGACCAGCAGTTGACCGGCCCCCAGGCGCCCGGCCCCACATTGGGCCAGTTGGTCGAAGGCACGAAGTCGCCGGGGTAACGGTCGGCGCCGGTCTTCTCCATCAGCGCGGCGGTCAGGAAGTCCTCCTCCCGCGCGGCCCGGAACGGCGCTTTGTAGTAGAAGCTGTTGATGATGTTGCGCGGCGAGTTGGCGTCATCCGCCGTGCGATCACCCATCTGGATGCGTTGGACGAAGAGCGGGCTGACCACGCCGCCGCCGGAGCCGGCGAAGTCATCGAAACAGGATGTGCCTTGGATGTCTTTGGTGCCGCCGAAGCCATAGGGGCTGACCGGCGCTTGTAGCGTTATGCTGAGCACCTGCGTGGGGTGATCGGCGAAGAAGCGGTACACCACGCCCGCGCCGGCTGACCAGCCGACCAGGTGGCAGCGCGCCACGCCCAGCGCATCGAGCAGCTCGGCCAGGTCGTCGCTCCAGTCGCGGTTGCCGCGGGCCGCGTCGATTAACTTGTCTTCGGTCCAGCCGTAGCCGCGCAGGTCAGGCGCGATGCAGCGGAACCCGTGATTGGCTAGGACGAGCATCAGCTCTTCCCAATAGGTCGCGGCCGAGAAGTTGCCATGGATGAAGACGACGGGTGTCCCATCCGTCGGTCCGCAGGTCAGCACGTGCTGGCGCAGGCGGGGGGTGTCAACAAAGCTCGAGGTGATACCGGGAAAAACGGGGATGTCGGTCATGGTGTCACTCCTGAATTGGATTCTGTCGGGAAATGATATGTGCGATCTCCTCTTCCAGCGGGAGATATTCCAACTCGATAGTGAGGTGCACATCAGTCATTGCTTTGCAGCCCTCGATAAGCGCTGGCGCAGATGTTGGCTCTGTTGTCGCTCGAGCCGCGCCGGCAGTAAAGCATCCATCGCGGCGTTGATACGCCCGACACGCATTATGGCATCCGCAACGCGACGCCCGCGTAGTTGTACCCCACGCCCGAGCCCACCAGCGCCACCAGGTTGCCCGACTTGATCTTGCCCTTCTCGATGGCGTCATCCAGGCACATACCGATGCAGGCCGAGCCGGTGTAGCCCCACTCCTCCATGATCCAGTGCGTCTTGCTCAGGGGCAGCCCCAGGTCTTCCATCACCAGCTTGATGGAGGGCAGCCGGACCTGGGTGAAGATGATCTGGTCCAGGTCGCTGAGCGCGAAGCCGCCGCGTTCAGCCAGAGCATGCGCGATCTTCGGCCAGTTGACGTGGTTGATGTCGGGTGGGTAGGGCTGGATCAGGCGCACGTTGGTGCGGCCGGCCTGCACCGACTCGACGCTGGCCGGTTCCGCGGTGCCGCCGGAGAAGATGCCCCAGTTTCCGGCGTAGGAGCCGTCAGCCAGGAAAGCGGAGGTGATGAAGCCGGGCTTGGTGTCCGCGGTCAGCACAGCAGCCCCGGCCCCGTCGCCATAGAAGAAGGCGGTGACATCTTCCGGTTGGGCGAGCTTGCTCATCATGTAGACGCCGACGACCAGGACGTATTTCATCCAGGGGTTCGTGGCCAGCAGCCCAGAGGCAGTGGCGACGCCAGTCGGAAACGAGGCGCACGCACAGCCGATGTCGTAGGTGCCCGCGTTGGCCGCGCCGAGCTTGTGCTGCAGCACCGTCGAAGTGGCGGGCGTGATGAAATCGGGCGTGTCGGTGCCCAGCAGGATCATGTCCAACTGCTCCGGCTTGATGCCCGCGGCCTGCACTGCGCGCTGCGCGGCCAGCAGCGCGATGTCGGACGCGGCCCACTCCCGCGGCGCGTACCAGCGTCGCTTGATGCCGCTGCTGGCCTGGAATTTATCAACGACCTCGACCAACGCCGGGTTGACCTTGCCCACCCGCTCCTTCAGCATCTCGTTGGTCACTTCGATTTCCGGCAGATACCGGCCGGTGCCGATGATGGTCCCATAACGTGCCATAGATACCTCCGACGAATCAGCGAATGGCGAATCAGCGAATCACGCAATACGCAGTACGCAATACGCAGTACGCCTCACGTCCCCACCACCAGCCCGCCATCCACCCGCAGCACCGCGCCGGTGATGAAGCTGGCTTCGTCCGAGGCTAGGAACAGGTAGGCGTTGGCGATGTCTTCCGGCTTGCCCATACGGCCCAACGGGGTTTTCGCCACCATGCCTTCGATGATCTTTTCCGGCATGGCCGAGAGGATTTCGGTGGCGGTGAAGCCGGGCGCAACTGCGTTGACCCGGATCCCGAACTTGCCCAGCTCGCGCGCCCACACCTTGGTCATGCCGATGACGCCGGACTTGGTCGCCACATAGTTGGTCTGCCCGAAGTTGCCGTCTAGCCCCACCACCGAGCTGGCGTTGAGGATCACGCCGAAGCCCTGGCGGATCATGACCGGCGCGACGGCCTGCGCGCAGTTGAACACCCCCTTGAGGTTGATCGCGATCACCAGGTCGAAATCGGCCTCGGGCATCTGCTTCACCAGTTGGCCGTCCTTAAAGCGCACGAGCTGGTTGTCGCGCACGATGCCGGCGTTGTTCACGAGCACGTCAATCCGGCCGTACCGGGCGACCACGTCATCCGCCCAGGCCTGCACCGCGGCCCGGTCGGCCACGTTGACCTTGTAGAAGGCCGCCTCCGGCCCTAACTCCGCCACGGCCGCCTGGCCCGCAGCCTCGTTCACGTCGCAGATGACGACCTGCGCGCCCTCGGCCGCGAACTTCAGCGCCGTGGCCTTGCCGATCCCGGCCCCACCGCCGGTGATGAGGGTAACTTTACCTTGAAGACGCATGTCTGGGAACCTCCTCTGGGTTATGGTTTGCCGTTGGCACGTTGGCACGTTGAAACGTTCTAACGTTGTAACGTTGTAACGGATTCCTCCGCTGCAATGTCAATGAACTGGTTGATAAACTTCACCGCGTCATCCCACCGGTTGAACGCGCGTTCACGGTTGGACTGGACGTGGCGGATGATGCCGTGCCACCCTGCGCCGGGGCGCGGGCCCTCCGCCGGCTGCCGGACGAAGCGCAGGACGAAGGAGTCCAGGTTGGGGTCGGCCCGCGGTGCAGATGGTGTTTGAGTGGACATAACGGCTGGCTCCGCGCGCGAAGTGATTAGGCACGAGACAACGAGATTGTAGGTAAGGGCGGTCACAGGTGGGTTACAGGGATATTACTCATGCCGCGGCCGGCGCCACGGCCGATGAAAACGTAGCGGAGCACCCTGAGCGCAGCGGAGCGGAGTCGAAGGGGCGGAGCGGTCTTGCGCATGCGGCCGCATCGTTCGACTGAGCTCATGACGAAGTCCTTCGACTGGACAGTATTCGTTAAGCTCTTTGGCTCGCAGGCCCGCTCAGAATGCTTGTTTCTGTGTCAAACGCTCAGCAGTTGATCTCACGGAAACAGGCGACTGTTTCGGCCGAAGGCGCGACGTCGAGCTGCTGGCGCAGCGTCTCCACGCAGCGCTGGTAGGTGCGGCAGGCCTGAGCGCGATTCCCCTGCCGCGCGTAGGCCTGCATTATGGTGCGATAGGCGCTTTCCCAGCAGGGGTCCCGGGCGAGGATAGCCTGGCACGCGTCCAGCGCCTCGTCGTATTGCTGGCGCTGCATCAGCGCCGCGGCCAGCCGGTCCGCCGCGCGCAGATAGAGGGTCAGCAGCCGCTCGCGGGCTTCGGCCGACCAATCGTCGTACAGCGCATCGGGCAGATAGTCGCCGGTGTAGAGGCGCAGGGCCGCGCGCAGGTGGGCCAGCGTCTCCGCGCTGCCGGGGCCGGATAGCGGGCCGCGCAGCCCGGCCTCGCATCGGCGCTCGAACGCGGCGGCATCCAGCCACAGGTCGGCCTCCGGCCGCAGGCGATAGGCGGTGCCTTCGCGCGCGACGAACGCAAACGGCTCGTCGGGTAGGTGGCCCGGCTCCACGGCTCGGTTCAGCGCATTCAGCGCCACCTTGAAGTCGCGCGCTGCCGCCTCTGGGCCCAGGCTCGGCCACAGGCGGTCAACGATCTCGTCGCGTTGCAGCCAGCGGCCGCGCTCAGTGATAAATAATTGGAAGAGCTGCCGTGCTTTGTCGCGCTGCCATTCGCGCGGGGCCAGCTCGACCTCCCCGCGCCAGACGCGAAACGCGCCCAACGTCTGCGCGCGCAACTGGTAGCCGGGGTGCGCCAGGATGTCGGGCAGGCCAGCCAGGGCCAGCAGCCGGGCCACGTAGGCCGGCCGGATGCGCCGGCCCCGGGCTTCCAGCAGCAGGGGGATGATGCGTCGCGGGTCGGGCGGGCCGTGCAGGGTGGGGACCACCAGCAGGTCGTCGTAGCCGTTGGCCTCGCACAACGCCAGCAGATCCTCCAGCGCCGCCGTCAGGTGCTGGCTCTGCCGCAGTTGATGGTGCGCCAGCCCCTGCCAGAGCCGCGTGGCCGCGCGGCCGAAGGTGTCGCCGCAGTCGCGAAACGCGATCAGCACGCGCGCCAGGGTCTCCAGGCCGCGCTCCGGCTGCCCGGCCAGCACGTAGCTGGCGCCCAGGGTGAGCTCGGTGAGCGCGGCCACCCACGCGTCGCCGGCCCAGCGGGCGATCTCGACGCCTTCACTGGCCGCGCGCTCGGCCGACGACAGGTCGCCGGCCGGGCTGGTTTCGGCCGCGGGGAAGAAGCCGTAGGCACGGGTCAGGCCCCACATCGCCTCGGCCCGCGTCCGGCGCACCTCCAGCCGGTCGCCCAGGGCGATGGCCATCTCATAACAGCCGATGGCTTCGTTGCGCGCGGTTGCCGCAGCCGGGTAACGCACATCTTCGGGCGTCGTAGAGGGAGCCAGGATCGGTGGCCGCGGCACGGCCAACTGCCAGGCGTGCCCCAGTCGCATATGCCCCACCGCGACCACGAACGGCGCGCCCAGTCGTTCGCCCAGCGCGATCCCCTCGCGCGCCAGGGCGAAGGCGGATTCCGCGCGGCCCTGGAACGCATCAATGAGCGACAGCAGGAGCATGGATTCGCGGTGCGCCCTGGGCGGGCCGACCTGGCCGCTGTGGGCAGCCCGGCGCTCGGCCTCGACTTGCGCTTCCAGGATACGCCGCGCTTCGGTGTGTTGGCCGGTGCGCAGCTTCACCCGCAGGCTGAGCGCGTCCTCGGTGGGACCCGCGTCGCGCAGGGCCTGGGCTTGGCTGCGCAATGCCTCGGCCTCGGCCGGTTTGCCGAGGTTGAGCTTGTTCTCGGCCAGTAGCTCCAGCAGCCGGGCGCGGCTGGCGCGGTCATCAATGCCCTCGGCCAGGCGCAACGCCTCTTGCAGCAGCGCCTCGGCCTGCGCGGGCCGCACGGTGTCCAGGTAGACTGACGCCTGGCCGTGCAGCGCGCGGCTGAGACCGGCCACGTCCCCGCGCACCCGCCAGATGCTCTCGGCCTGCGCGTACCACGCCAGGGCTTCGTCGAAGCGGTTGCGCAGCCGGGAGATATCGCCGAGCAGCGCTTGCAACCGCGGCCGCGCAGCCAGCGTATCGGGGGGCAGCGCATCCAGCCAGCCGGACGCCACGGCCAAGCGCCCCGCGCGCAACACGGGCTCGCCGGCGCGGGCGATGATCTCCGCAGCCTGGTCCCACCCGGCTGCTGCCAGCCAGTGGTAGATCGCCTCCTCGTCGTTGCCCAGTCCCTGGAAGTAAGCTGCCGCGCGGCGATGGCGTTCCTGGCATGCTGTCAGGTGGTCCTGGGCGCGCGCGTTCAGGAACTCGTGGAACAGGTGGTGATAACGGTAATGCCCCTCGCCCAGCGCCACCGTGAACAGGTCAAGCTGATGCACCCGCGCCAGCAGCGCCGCAACCTCTTGGACATGATCTCCCGTCTCGTCATGCTGAGCGACCAACGGGAGCGAAGCATCTGCGCCGCCCCTGGCACTGTCATGCTGAGCGACCAGCGGGAGCGAAGCATCCGGTGTGCGTTGGACTCGAGGCTGCGCGATAGCCCCCTTTAGGGTCAGCCGGTCTCTCCCGTCAACCGTCCAACCGGCTGAAGCCTCGAGTCCGGGTGAGGTGGATTCTGTTTTTTGGTCGCATACTGCCGCGCACGCCTCCGGCGTCAGCTCCCGCAGCACCGCGGTCTTCACCAGGAACGCGGCGATCTCCGGCGGCTGGCGGTCGAGGAGCTCGTGCGCCAGGTAATCGAACAGGGCGGAGGTGGACTGCGATCCCGCCGCCAGCAGCGCGCCCACGTCACGCGCCGCTCCGCTCCGCAGGCTCTGCCAGGCAAGTTGGAGCGCGATGGGCCACCCCTCGGTGCGATCGGCCAGCGTCGCCACGTCTTCGGGGCTCAAGGGCGCCGCGTAGACCTCGCGAAACAGCGCGTCTACTTCGGTCGGGCTAAACGCCAGGTCATCTCTGCCCAGTTCCAACAGCTCCCCACGGGCGCGCCATGCCGGCAGCGCGCCGAACGTGGCCGGATGCCGCGTGGTCAGGATCACGTGAAGGTCGGGGGGTAGGAAGGTGATGAACCGCTCGGCCAGGCCCTGTACCTCCGGCGCATCGCCAACGAAATGATAGTCGTCCAACACCAGCAGCGCCGGCACTGCCAACTGGTCGGCCAGCGCGTTGACCAGCGCATCCAGGGCCAACGTCCAGCGGCCGCTTCTCGGTTCGGCTAGCAGGGCCGCCGGGGTCTCGTCCAAGTGCGGCAAGCCCTGCCGGAACGCGGCGATCAGGTAGGAGAGGAACTGCTGCGGGTCGCGGTCGGACTCGTCGAGGGTGTACCAGAAAACGCGAGGCAATTCAGGCTGACCAGCGCCCGTGGGCGCCCCGGTAACAGCCTGGCAGAACGCCGCCAACGCTGTGGTCTTGCCGTAGCCGGTGCCGGCTTGGACGACCGTCAGCCGGTGGTCCAGCGCCTCGCGCAGCCGCGCCACGACCCCCGGTCGCGCCAGCATCCGACGCTGGGGCCGCGGCGGGATCAGTTTGGCGCGGAGGAGCAGGTTGGCTTGGCTCACTCCCTCTCCACCGCCAGCGCGACCGCCTCCCCCCCGCCCAGGCAGAGGACCGCGACGCCGGTCGCCAGGCTGCGGTCGGCCAGCGCATAGAGCAGGGTGGTCAGCACGCGCGCGCCGCTGGCCCCGATGGGATGGCCCAGGGCAATCGCGCCGCCGTTGACATTGACCTTGTCGGGATCCAGGTCCAGCGCGCGGATGTTGGCGACCGTCTGCGCGGCGAAGGCCTCGTTGATCTCGACCAGGTCGAAGTCGGTGGGGGCCATGCCGAGCTTACCAACCAGCCGCTGCACGGCGAAGACCGGCGCGGTGAATAGCTCCAGCGGCTTGACCGCGGCCTGGGCGTAGCCGGTCACCCGGGCCAGCGGCTTTAGCCCCAGCGCGGCCGCCGCGGATCGCCGGGCAACCACCAGCGCGGCCGCGCCGTCGGTGATGCCGGGCGCGTTGCCTGCGGTGACGGTGCCGCCGGGTTTGAACGCCGGCTTGAGGGGCTTCAGGGTGTCAATGCAGGTGTCAATTCGGGGGCACTCGTCGGTCGCGAACATCTGAGGCGGCCCCTTGCGCTGGGGGATGGGCACGGGGGCGATCTCGGCAGTGAATCTGCCGGCCTCGCTGGCCGCCAGCGCATGACCGTGGCTGCGGCAGGCAAATTCGTCCTGGTCTTCGCGGGTGATGCCCTGGTGTTCGGCGATCCACTCGGCGGCCAGGCCCATATGCTGGTGCTCAAAGGGGCACCAAAGGCCGTCGTGCACCATGCCATCCACCAGCTCGGCGTTGCCCATCCGGTAGCCGAAGCGGGCCCTGGTCAGGTAGTAGGGAGGTAGGTTCATGCTTTCCATGCCGCCGGTGAGGTAGAAATCGCCGTCGCCGGCGCGGATCGCGGCTGCGGCCAGCATGACCGCCTTCAGGCCGGAGCCGCACACCTTATTGATGGTCATGGCCCCGATCTCTGGCGGGATGCCCGCGGCGATGGCGGCCTGCCGGGCCGGCGCCTGCCCCTGGCCGGCCGGCACCACGCAGCCCATGATCACCTCGGCCAGCAGGGTTGGGTCGATCCCTGCGCGTTCCAGCGCGGCCCGGATCGCGACCGCGCCCAACTGCGGCGCAGGGATGGCGCTCAGCGTGCCCTGGAACTTGCCGATGGCCGTCCGCGCGGCGCTGAGGATGACGACGTCGTTGTCGTGGTGGAACATGGTTGTGGCTCCTTTGATGATGGGTAATCGTAATGCGTATTGCGTACTGCGTACTTCCCTTGCGTCAAATGCGTGTGGCGTGAGCAAACGCAGTCCATAGATCGAATATCTAGTACGGCATATGCCGTATTCTTTATTTCAACGCGAACCCCTGCTGCGCCAAGACCTCCCGCAATCCTGTCCGCAGCGCCTGCGCGACGCGGCGGGCGGTGTGCTCGGTCCAGCCGTAATCTTCCATCTCGCCCGGCTTGCCGGGGACAGGCACCTGCCGCCCCTGGTAGATGCCGGTGGCGGCCATGGCCCGGTCGTACGCGGCCAGCTCGCTGTCGTGTTCGGGGTCGTAGCGCTCCCAGTGCAGCACCGCAGGCAGCGGCAGCCGGGGGCGCACTGTCGGCTCAACCGCGGGCCAGCCGACCGTCATGCCGCTGACCGGGAACGTCAGGCGGGGCAGCCCCAGTAGATCGATGACCTCCGCGGGGTTGTTGCGGATGCTGCCGATGTAGCAGATGCCCAGGCCGTGCGATTCGGCGGCCAGCGCGGCGGTCTGCGCAGCGATGACCGCGTCCACCGCGGCCACCAGGAAGTTCTCGACGTAGCCGGCCTCCTGGGTGTAGCCGCGCAACTCGCAAGCGCGGTCCAGCCGCGCCAGGTCGGCGCACCAGGCCAGGAAAACCGGCGCCTGGGCGATATGCGCCTGGCCGCCGCAAAGTTCAGACAGCCGGCCCCGCGTGGCCTCATCAGTTACCGCGACCACGCTGTAAGCCTGCATGTTCGACGAGGTGGAGGTCCGCTGCGCCGCAGCGACGATGGCTTCGATGGTCTCCTGCGGCACCGGGTCGGCCCGGTAGTTGCGCACGGAGCCGTGGCCGTGGATGAGATCGAAAGTAGGGTTGAGCAAGTTGCTTCTCCTATACCCGTGTATCAGCGTATGAAGCGCCCGATGAACGTCAAGTAGCCCTGGCGGCCACCTTCCTTGTTCCAGCGCTGCACCGATTTGCGGATGCGTTTCAGGCAGGCGAGGATCACATCCAACGTGACCGACGCCGGTACTTCGTCGAGCGGGGCGCCTTCTTCTGTAATGAGACTCTCGCGGCCCAGCCGCCATTCGCACATCGCCTCAACCCGTTCGTAGACCAGGCGCGCGCGTTCGTTCAGGTTGACCGGCCGGGGCGCGTGCTGGGTGGTTTCCGCGTAGTACCGGTTGATCAAGGCATTAAGCGCGTTTTCCACATCGAAATCCACAAGCAGTGGGTGCTCATTGTGTACGCCCACGATAGCGAATTCGATGTTTTGCAAAATGTCGGTGTATTCTTCTACGACATCCATGTTAGATCTCCCGCGCCCGCGGCCGCCAGCGCGTGTCGGCCAGCAAGTTTTCGGCCATCTCCGGGTGAAACTGCGGGATGACCACCGCGTGGATCAGGGTCTTGGTCCCCGCAATGATGTCGGTGCCTATGCGCACCGCGGCCTCGACATCGGCCACCAGGCCATCGAACAGCACCAGGCCGCGGCCGCCCAGGCCATCGGCCAGGCGCACCTCCAGCAGGTTGACCTGCGCGCCCTTGATGCCCGCGTCCGCGGCTGCGATGGCCCCGGCCACGGTGCGGGTCTCGATGACCCCCAGCGCGGCGATGGGCTGCGGCCGCCGCCCCGCCGCGATGGCATCCACCACGTGCGGATGCACCCCAGGCAGATAGACATGGTCGAGGACGGCGGACGCGCCTGTGGCCAGCCCCGCGGCCAACGACTCCTCCACGTCGGCCACCGCGCCGGTCACCAGCACCAGGTACTTGCCGCGGTGCACCGTGCCGGCCACGATCCGGGCGATGGGCGCCTTTTTCGCCATCGCATCCCCGGCCTCGATGCCAGCGGCGATGGAGTCGAATTCGATGAGGGCGAGAGCTGGTTGCATGATGTCTCGTTGGAACGTTGGAACGTGCGAACGTTGGAACGTGCGAAGGTTCAAACGATGCGAAAATGGTCCACTAACGTGCACCGCCGCACGCGCGTGAAGGTCAGCGCGTTGGTCAGGCCTTCGCCGGTGGGGCTGGCGATGGAGAAGCTGGTGTAGCCTTCGCCGCCGTAGCCCAGGCCGGCCAGGTTGGGGCCGTTCTTGACAAAAATGCTGGTGTTGATGGCCCGCGCCATGCGGCTGAGCGCATCAATGTCCCGGCTGAACATGCTGGCGGTGTGGCCGAAGCCGTGTTCGGCCTGCACGGCCAGGTCAATGCCCTCGTCCACGTTGCGGACGCGGGCCAGGGGCAACACCGGCATGAGCTGCTCGGTCCAGATCAGCGGGTGATCCACCGGCGTCTCCACCAGCACCAGCCGGGCCTCCGGCGCGTTGATGCCGAGCGCCTTGAGGATCTTGCCGGCGTCCTGGCCGATCCACTTCTTCTTCACCACGCCGTGCTGCCGCGGGCCGGGGAACTTCTCGAAGATCAGGTTTTCCAGCGCCCTCAGCCGGTAGGAGGGTAACTCGACCGCGCCGTGGGCCAGCATGGCGGCTTTGAGCTTGTCCGCGATGCCCGCGACCGCAAAGACCTCTTTCTCGTCCACGCAGATGATGTTGTTGTCGAAGCTGGCGCCAAAAACGATCTGCTGGCCGGCCAGCTCGATGTCGGCGGTTTCGTCCACCACCACGGGTGGGTTCCCCGGCCCCGCGCAGATGGCGCGCTTGCCCGAGGCCATAGCCAGCTTCACCACCGCTTCGCCACCGGTGATCAGCAGGATGCGGATGCCGGGATGCCGCATCAGCGCCTGCGCGCTCTCTACCGTGGGCTCAGCCGGCGCGGTCAGCAGGTCGGCCGGGCCGCCCGCGGCGATGATGGCCCGGTTGAGGAGCTGGATCTGGTAGGCGGAGACGCGCTTCGCCCCGGGGTGGACGTTGAACACGGCCGCGTTGCCGGCCGCGATCAGGCCGATGGCGTTGCAGATGATGGTCGAGGTCGGGTTGGTGCTGGGGGTGATGACGCCGAAGACGCCGTAGGGCGCGCGCTCCACCAGGGTCAGCCCGCGGTCGCCGGTCCACGCGGCTGGCTGCAGGATCTCTGGGCCGGGGGTTTTGTCAATGACCAGGTGGTTCTTTTCGACCTTGTCCTCGACGCGACCCAGACCGGTCTCTTCGCAAGCCATACGGGCCAGTAACTCGGCGTTGGCGCGCATGGCCTGGCGCATGGCCGCCACCAGGTCAGTGCGCCTCTCCAGCGTCAGCGCGTCCAGCGCCCGGTAGCCGCGCCGCGCGGCCGCCACCGCACTATCCAGACCGGGGTAGATGCCGTCCTTGCCGGAAACTTGGGACGCAGATGGCCCTGATTTGCCTGATCGGCTCGGGTCAGGTGTCTTGGATCTCGGAGCTGTGCTTAACTTCCCTTGCACCCGCTGGACGATTGCTTCGATCTGCGCGTCAGTTAGCTTGTCGGCCATGGATTATCCCAGTTGAAACGTCAGCGCCGCACCTGAAAGCGGCGGCAGGCTCAGGTGCGCTTTGCCGGAGGCGATGCGGCCGTCGGTGAACGGCCGGGCGGCCACTACATCCGGCTGCTCATACGAGTTGGCAGCCTTGGGTCCGGGCCCGGTGAGCAGTTCCGCGCTTTCCAGGGCGGTGATGGCCCGGTCGGCGACTGCGATCTGGATCTCGGCTGCCTGGCGCTCATCGCGGTTGGTCAGGAAGACGTGCAGCCGGTCGCCCGCCCAGATCGCGCTGCTGTCTATGAAGTGCACCTGACCGTGCGTTTTGCCTTCGTAGGTCGGGCCGGTCACGCTCGGTTGGAGCGAGATGCCGGCGCGTCGGGCAGAGAACATGGCAAACGGGTAGAAGATGGACTGGATCAGCAGCGCGTCCCCGCGCGTCTGCACGGGCGCGATGATGTTGACGATCTGGGCCAGGTTGGCGATCTTGACGACATCGGCGTGGCGCACGAAGCTGTGGAGGAATCCCGCGACGACCAGGGCATCCTCCAGGTTATAGACTTCCTCGATGAGGTGCGGCGCGAACCGGCCCTGGCCGTCCATCTGCATGTTCTTGTACCAGACGTTCCACTCATCGAAGCAGAGGTAGGCGCGTTTGCGGCTGCGGCGCCGGGCCTGCACGAACCGGCAGACCGCGTCCATCTCCTCGATCTGGCGGTCAATGGCGTTGGTGATCGCCAGGTAGTCGGGGGTGTCGTCGTCCCGGTTGCCCACGTAGCGGTGCAGGCTGATGTAATCGGCCAGGTCCCCCAGGTATTCCAGGACGCCCCGATCCCATTCCATGTAGGTGGGCAGATCGGTGCTGCACGAGCCGCACGCGACCAACTCGATGGACGGGTCCGCGTCCTTCATCATCTTGGCGGCCTGCTGCGCGCGGATGGCGTATTGGTCCGCAGGCACGTGGCCAAGCTGCCAGGGGCCGTCCATTTCGTTGCCCAGGCACCACAGCTTGACCCCGTGGGGGTCGGGGTTGCCGTTGGCGGCGCGCAGGTTGGCGTAACGGGTGCCGGCCGGGCAGTTGCAGTATTCCACCCAATTGCGCGCTTCCTCAGGCGTGCCGGTGCCCAGGTTGGCGGTGAGCATCGGCGTCCAGCCCATGATGCGGCAGAGGTGCACATATTCATCGGTGCCGAAATGGTTCGGCTCGATGCTCTGCCACGCCAGCTCCCGCACGACCGGCCGCTGGGCCCGCGGGCCGATGCCGTCCTGCCAGTGGTAGCCCGACGCAAAGTTGCCGCCGGGGTAGCGCATGGCGGTCATGTCCAGGCGGCGCAGCGCGGCCAGCACGTCCGTCCGCAATCCGTTCTCGTCGGCGTGCGCGCTTGAGGAGTCATAAACCCCTTGATACACGGCCCGGCCCATGTGCTCCAGGAAGCCGCCGAAGACGCGCGGGTCCACGGCGCCGATCTGGTACTGGGTGTGCAGGGTGATGGTGGTGAGCGGCGTCATCTGTTGTCTGCCATCAGGATTGGTAGTCGCCCGTGACTTTTCGATACTTGGTCTCGCCGCCCACTTCCCACTGGTCAATGATGGCCATGATCACCGCATCGCATGGCCGCTTGTCGGTGACCAGGGTTTGCCGGGCCGATGAGCCGCTGGCGTAGAGCACGTATTCGTCCAGCCCCGCGCCCATCGCGTCCACGGCCACCACATAGCCGCTTCCCTCCCGGCCTTCCACGTCAATCTGCTTCAGGACCAGGAACTTCAGGCCTTCGAGCTTCTCATCTTTGCGGGTGGCGACGACGGTGCCGACAACTTTACCGATCAGCATGGTGTGTTCCTATTCCGTACTGCATGTTGCGTACTGCGTGACGTTCCTACCGCCAGCATCCCTTCGGGCCGAGCCTCAGGACGAAGCCTGAGCGGAACGGAGCGGCCCCGCACCCTTCGACGCCACTGCGTTTCGCTCAGGATGCCGCGGCCCTTTGCTCAGGGTGCTGGCGTCATTTTTGTGGCATACGACGGCCCGAAGGCCATGATAACGCCGCTCAGGATGCTCCGCTAGACAAAAGCCGCTCAGTGAGACGATGCAGCATCTCGGCTGCGCCATAGAGCTCGGGCCCGTGGCCGAAGCAGATGATCTCGGGTTCCAGCGCGGCGAGCTTGTGGACCGAGGCCAGGGCCGCGGACCAGTCGTCGGCGTAGACGCGCTTAGGCAGGCGCACCTGGCCGCGGCGGACGCTGCCCAAGGCATCGCCTGCGATCAGCGTGCGGCTGGCCGGGCGGAAGTAGGCCGTGTGGCCGGGGGTGTGTCCCGGTGTGTGCACGGCGACCCAGCCGCCGCCGATCTCCTCGCCATCTCGCAGCGGCCGCGTGACCCGGACCGGCCTGGGCGGCCATTGCCGATAGAAGAACGGGGCAGCGAGCACCAACGGATCCAGCGACCTGCCGCTGCCGGGCAGCCGCCGCCACGTGCTGGCTGTTATCCGAGGCGCTTCCTGCTCGTGCGCCAGCACCTCTGCGCCGGCTGCCGCCGCCAGCGGGGCCAGCCGACCAATGTGGTCGAAGTCAGCGTGCGTCACCGCGATGGCTCGGATGTGCGCCGGCCGGCAGCCCAGCCCCTCCAGGCCGGCGGCCAGCTCCCGGCCCGACCACGGATACCCGCAATCGAACAGGATCGGCCCTTCGGCATCTGCGCCATCGTCAGGGCGCCACAGATACGCGTTGACTCCCAGCAGGCCGGCGAGCCGGTACAACCTCGGCGCGATCTCAATCTTCAATCCGAAATCCGCAATCCGCAATCCGAAATCCACAATTCGTGTCACAGCCCGGCCAGGCCAAAGCGATCGTCGAACAGTTTGATGGAGCGCATGATCTCAACTTTGGCAGCCGCGGCGTCCTCCCAACCGATGGGCCTGGTCCGGCTGCCCTCCAGGTCTTTGTAGACCTCGAAGAAGTGCGCGACTTCGTGCAGGAAGTGCGGTGGCACATCCTTGAGGTCATGGTACTCGGAGAAGAGCGGGTCGGTGGCCGGCACAGCCAGGATCTTATCATCGTTCAGGCCGCGATCCTGCATGCGGAAGACGCCGATGGGTCGCGCCTGGATGATGCAGCCCGGGAAGGTCGGCTCGTTAGTCATCAGCAAGATATCCAGCGGGTCGCCGTCGTCGTAGAAGGTGCGCGGGATCAGGCCGTAGTCGCCCGGGTAGTGCAGCGAGGAAAACAGCACGCGATCGAGCACGATCACGCCGTTTTCTTTGTTGTATTCGTATTTATTGCGCGAGCCTTTGGGTATCTCGATGATGGCGTAAATGATGTCCGGGGTTTTGGGCCCCGGCCGCAGTTCACGCCAGAGGTTCTGCATGGCCATGGGCAGCTCCTTGTGCCACGAACGGTCAGATCAGCCGCGCGTCACGCCTGGCCTGCAATGCGCGGCCAGGGAGGTGACGTGAGGATCGCGCAATGTTATTCCGGCTGGCGGCCAAGCGGTAAGGTCCGATCCACGTTCTCGTGCGGCCGTGGGATCACATGCACCGAGACGACCTCGCCGACCTTTTCCGCCCCGCGCGCGCCGGCCTCCAGTGCAGCCTTCACCGCGGCCACGTCGCCGCGCACGATGGCGGTCACATATCCGCCGCCGATCTTTTCGTAGCCGACCAGCTCAACCTTGGCGGCCTTCACCATCGCGTCCGATGCCTCAACCATCGCCGCGAACCCTTTGGTTTCGATCATGCCCAGTGCTTCTGCCATGAAGGTGTCTCCTTGTTGAAAGTTGAACGTTGAAACGTGGGAACGTTAGAACGTGTCGGAGTTACTCTCGCTTCCCCTGCGCCTCTTCGCGGCCGCTCACGCCTTCGATCGCGGCCAACGCCGCGCCGTAGCCGGCCATGATGTCGCGCTCTTCACCGCCCAGGTAGACGCGACCAAAGGAGCCGAAAGCGATGACCTCCAGGATGTTGATCTCCGCGGCTTTTTCGGCCTCGTTGGCGGCCAGGGCCGCGTAACCGGCCGGTTCCACTTCCAGCACGTAGAGGGTCTGGCCGGCGAGCAGCATGTGGCCGTGGCGCATGCGGTTGATGAGCTGCACCTGATGCGCATCAATAGCCCGGATGATCTGGCTGGAGACGACGCGCGGCTTGCGGCGCTCCTGCTCGCGCACGCCCAGCGCCTCCAGGATGGCCGCGCCGGCCGCGCGCACCTCGGCCTGGCTGTCGGAGTGGACCTCCAGGATGCCGTAGAGCCGCTCGACGATCTGCATGCCCGGCCGGACGCGAGTAGCCTTCAGCGCCACATCGGTGATGCGGTTGATCTCGATGCCCGGCGAGATCTCCACCCACAGCGAGGCATCGCCCGGCAGCGGTAGGAAGCCTCGGGCCACGGTCCCCAGGAATGCCGCGTGTTGGGGCTGGAGGCTATCGAGGAAGACGTAGGAACGTAGCTCAACAGCCATGACTTGCTCCTTCTCACAAATGCCTGAGCCGCACCACCGCTTCATCGCGGTACCCGTCCAACTCTTCCGCTCTGATGCCGGCGGCATGCGCCAACGCTTCGGGGGTCAGAAAGTCCTCGAATCTCAGCGCAGTCAGTGTCGCGCGTTCGGTCGCTGTCAGCGGCCGGCCGGTCAAGGCCGCGGCAGGGTGTTCCAGCAGTCGGGCGCGACACGCGCTGCACACGTGGGTATGCGCCAGGACGATCATGAACTCACGTTGCGACATAGTGTCATCCATAGCCGCCGGAGTCGCTGGAAGCCGCCTGCGTCACCGGTCCGCCCTTGGCTTCACCGACGATCCTGACGCTGGCGCTGGCGCCGATGCGCGACGCGCCGGCCGCGATCATGGCCTTGACATCCTCGGCTGACTTGATGCCGCCGGCCGCCTTCACGCCCATCTCCGGTCCCACCACCCGCCGCATCAGCGCCACATCTTCTACCGTGGCGCCACTGGGTCCGAAGCCGGTGGAGGTTTTGACGTAATCCGCGCCGGCCGCCTTGGAGAGCACGCACGCCTCAACCTTCTCCTCGTCGGTGAGATACGCGGCCTCGATGATCACTTTGATCGAAGCGCCCAGCGGGTGCGCGGCGTTGACCACGGCCGCGATGTCGTCCTCGACCATGCCGTACTGCTGCGACTTGAGTGCGCCGATGTTGATCACCATGTCCAGCTCGGTGGCGCCCAACTGCGCGCAGCGCTGCGCCTCGAACGCTTTGACTTCCGGCAGGGTGGCGCCCAGCGGGAAGCCGATCACGGTGCACACCTTGACCGGGCTGCCCTGCAGTAGCCGTGCGCTCAGCGGCACCCAGGCCGGGTTGACGCACACCGTGGCGAAGCTGAACTGCCGCGCCTCCGCGCACAACTGGCGCACCTGCGCCTCCGTGGCGTGCGGCCTGAGCAGCGTATGATCGATCATGCCGGCCATATCGGCCGCGACGTTCTTCACGCCCAGCCGCGTGGTCAGCCGATCCGCGCCGGCCGTCACTACCTGCCGCGCGCCGTCGGGGTTGGTCTGCACGCACTGGCCCTCGCAGCCTTTGTCGCCGCAGATCGCGCAGGGCGGTCGCTCGCCGCCGGCCGGGTACGCAGCCAGCACTTCGCGGGTGATGATTTCGACCAGTTGGTCAAGGGTGTAATTGCCTAGGTTGAGTGCCATCGGTTGCCTCACCGCAAGAATCTTTTTTCGATCGCTGTGATCTTCTCGACCCGTTTCGCGTGGCGGCCAGGGCCGTAGGGCGTGGCCAGCCAGGTCTGCACGATTTGCTTCGCCAGGTTGACCCCGATCAGGCCCGCGCCCAGGGTCAACACGTTGGCATGATTATGCTCGCGGCTGTTGAGCGCGGTCGCGTGGTCGTAGCAGAGCGCGGCGCGCACGCCCGGCACCTTGTTGGCCGCCATGCACGAGCCGATACCAACGCCGTCAACCATGATGCCGTTGGCGCACTGGCCGTCGGCCACCAGCTGGGCGACTGCGTAGGCGATGTCGGGATAGTCCACCGAGTCGGTGCTGTGCGTGCCGCAGTCCACCACCTCGTAGCCCAGGCCTTGCAGGTGCGGCTTGAGCGCTTCTTTGAGGGTGTAACCGCCGTGGTCTGCGCCGAGCGCCACGCGCTGCTGCGGGGCCACCTTGCTGGTCCTGGCGCGTGTGGCCGGGGCCGGGCTGCCATCATCCAGGGTGATGCGGCGCTCCTGCGCCAACTGCCGGGCCAGCGGGGTGATCACTGCACCTTCCGGCACGCGCAGCGTCGTCCCCGGCGCCAGATCGCGCACCGCGGCCTCGTCAATCAGGGGCCGCCCGGCGCCGGCGCCTGGCCCAGGTGTGGCCTCCGTCGTCAGCCGGCTCAACACCCGGAGGACCAATTCACGAACCTCGGCTTCAGATGGTTGCACGGTCGCTTCCTCCGTCATGGGGCGCTGGCGTAGGCACTCAGGTCGGTGAGATCGTACTGCGGCACGAACGACCAGTAGCGCGGCGGCCAGTAGGAGATCAACGCTTCGCCGATGATGTAATCCAGGGGTAACGGCCCCCAGAGGTGCGAGTCGCTGGAGTTGTTGCGGTTATCACCCATTACATAAACCTCGTTTGGGCCGACGGTGAGCGGGGCCGCGTTGTAGCTGCCCGGGTTGGGGCCGAACGGCTCCGACATGAGCTGACCGTCAATGTACACCTTGCCATCTATGATCTCCACCGTCTCGCCCGGCAGGCCGATCACCCGCTTGATGAAATCGCGGCTGGGGTCACGCGGGTACTCGAAGATGATCACATCCCCGCGCCGCGGCTCGCGCGTGCACCAAGTCTTTTCCCACACCGGGATGTTGACCAGCGGCACCTCGATGTGGATGCCGGGGCAGTAGGCGTAGCGGTTGACGATGAGGAACTGGCCGTTATGGAAGTTCGGCTCCATGCTGATGCCATCAATCCGGTAGTTCTGCACGAAGTTGCGGATCAGCATCACCATGAGCACGGCCAACACCAGCACTTCCACCATCTCGCGCAGGGCGACGAAGGCCGAGGTCGCCACGGAGGGCTTCGGCCGATCAGGTGGGGGCTCCACAACTGGTGATTGCGTCGGTTGTTCGTACGGTGTCTCGAGGTCTGTCACGATGCGTCCTATGGTGAAGTAGAATTGAGCGCATTATAGCACCGCCGATATGCGCTGGCAAAAGGCGATAGGGTGGCATACTCTCAATTTGGAAGCATCCTGAGCGGAACGGAGCAACGCCCGCATTAGTCCGCGGGCGCTGCGGAGTGCAGTCGAAGGTGTCCTCTCAATTTGTAGGGGCGTACCCTTGCGGTCGCCCTGGCGGGCAGGCGCAAGGCCGTGCCCCTACCCCGGATTATTGAGAGGATACAGTTGAAGGATGCGGTCAGCGCAAATGTACCATTTTCAGTGTACACGCATGACCAGCGGCAGGTAGATATCCTTCGTCAACGTCATCCACACCTCGCCGCCGTTGATCCAGTTGAGCGTTCCGATATACAGGCGATTGCCGAAGACGGCCGCCGCTTTGTCGTAGTAGTCCGCGAAGCCGTTGTCGCTGTCGCCCCAGCCCCCATCGGCCACTTGCGTCCAGTGACCGGCGTCGCCGGTGGGGCTGCGCCAAACCTCGGCGCCGGTCGCGAGGTTCGAGAACACCAGGTAGAGCTGGCCGCCATAAACGATCAGGCCGTAGGGCCGCTGATTTTGCGGGTCGCCCAGGCCACCCGTGACGACCTGCGTCCAACTGCCGGCGTTGCCGGTGGGACTGCGCCATACCTGTCCTCCGGCCGTGTTTCGCAGTCCAATGTAGAGCTGCCCGCCGAATTCGGCCAGGGCTGAAACGGTGTTGTTGGGGGCCATCCCGGCGGGCAAGACCTGCGTCCACGTCGTGCCGTTCGGCGTCCGCCACAGCTCGGCCTCACCGTTGCGGCCCAGGCCCACGTAGAGACTGCCGTTGAAAGTGTCCATGACCTGGTCACCGGATGTTCCGCTGCTGCCGAAGCCATCCGCGTTGACCTGCGTCCAGGTGTTGGCGTTGCCGGTGGGGCTGCGCCAGATCTCGATCCCCGTGTCCTGGTTGCTGGTGGCTGCGTACAGGTGCCCGGCGAAGGCTTGCAGGGCGTTGACGCCGTCGTTGGACGCGTCGCCCCACCCGCCAGCCGCCACCCGTTCCCATGTCGTCCCGTCGGTGCGCCACACCTCGCCCGTCCAGGGTCCCGATTGCTCGCCGACAGACACGCCGAGGTAGAGCTGCGCGCCGAAGACCTTCGCATCCATCACGGAGGGATACGGCGAAGTCCAGGCCGGGCTGACGTCGGTCCAGGTGCGGCCGTCGGGGGTGCGCCACACCTGGCTTGACCAGGTGCCCGCGTAAAGAGCCGAGCCGAAGGCGGTCAGGGTCGAGATCAACTGATCCCGGCGGCCGAAGCCATCTATGTTGGCCTGCTGCCAGTCCGGCACGCCGGCCGCAAAAGCCTGGATGCGGAAGTTGTCACCGTCACCGACGTAGACGATCCCGGCGTTGTCCACAGCCACGTGGGGGCCCCAGGTAAGTCCGCCGCCGATGGTGCCTAGGATGGCCCCGTCGCGGTCATAGACCACGACCCGCTCCGGTCCGGCGACGAAGACCCGGCCCTGGCCGTCCACAGCCACATCGTTCACCCACGGCAGCTCGGCGTAGCCATTGCCGCAAGCGCCGGTGGTCCCGAAGGTGCGCTGGTAGACGCGCGCGCGGTTGTATTTCTGCACCCGGCAGTTGCCGGTGTCCGCCACGTAGATGTTGCCGTCCCCGTCTATCGCCACGGCCCGCGGATATTCGAAGTGGGCGTTGTCGGCGCCCGGCACGCCTTCCTGGCCGAGGGTAGTCAGGTAGACCAGGGAGGGTGTGTAAGCCTGGACGCGATGGTAGTTGCCGTCCACGACGTAGATCGTGCCGGTGGCCTGGTCTATCGCCACATCGTTGGCAAAGAAGAAACCGTACTCCCCGCCGCAGCAGCCCGTGCCGAAGGTGCCCGAATAAGTCCCGTCGGCGTGAATAATGCGGACGTTCAGTTGGGCTGCGACATAAATATCGCCGTTCGGCGCGGTGTCCATCCCCTCGGGATTGAACAGGTATCGGACATCATCCCACCGTGCAACGCCGGGCGTCCCGTACGCCCAATCACGGTTTCCTGCCGTATCCATCTTGATCAACTGCTGGCCCGCTGTGAATACGATCTTGCCCTGCGCATCCACGTGGATGCCCGCCGTGCCGGCGATATGGTTGGCGTCGGTCGTGTAGGGCACGCCGCTGACGCCGGCAAAGACGCCCAGCGCCGCGCCGCTGCTGTTGTACTTGCGGATCGTGAAGTCGTCATCGTAGCTGACGAAGACGTTCCCGGCGCTGTCCACGGCCACATCGGCGGGTTCAATCCACAGCACGTCTTCTGAGATGAAAGTGTCGTCACAGACGCCGTTGCCGTCGCACTTGAGCACCTTCGAGTGTAAGCGGTTTGTGATATAGACGTTGTCCGCGCTGTCCACCCCCACCGAGAGACCTGCGTAATCGCCCGCGTTGGGGATCCCCTTGAACGGCGAGCAGGTCCAGCCCGCGGCCTCGGTGCAGCGCTGGATGCGTTTGTTGCCCACGTCGGCCACGTAGATGCGGTTGAGGCTGTCCACGGCCAGGTCGTCCGGGTTATCAAAATGGTCGTTGTCCGATCCGGGGCCGCCGGTGACGCCGATGGTGGCGGTGTAGACCGGCCAGCCCGCCCCGTCGAGCTGGTAGACCAGCACGTGCTGGTTGCCCCGGTCCGCAACGAACATGCGGCCCTGGCGGTCAAAGATCAACCCTGAGAGATCGTTGAAGCCGGTCGGCTCGTTTGATTTTGGGATCCGCCAGATGAGGCTGCCGTCCGGCTTGAGCTTCACCAGCTCCCGCCCCTCCGCGACCCAGATATTGCCATCCCCGTCCACGGCGACATCGCGCGGGCCGCAGAGGTCCCGGCACACGCCGGCCTTGCCGATCTTGAGGAGGATGTTGCCTGCCGAGTCGTACTTAAATAGGCGGTCACCTCCCTGCTCGATCGCGAACAGGTGGTCGCCGGCGTCCACGAAGAGGCCGGCCGGTCTATTGAGATGGTTCGGCGTGTCCAGGTAGGGTTCGCCGGGGATGCCGTAGGTGCGCACGGCGCGGTAGTTCAGCGCGGGCCGGCCGAGCGTCGGCGACGACGCGGCCGTGAGCTCGGTCACGCTGCCGGGCCGGGCTGGGGCGGGTGCCAGGGGCAGGGGAAAGTCCGCGCGCGCGGACCACGCGTCGGGTTGGGACCCTTGGGCCGCCGCGATCAGGGTGAGGATCAGGGCCAGGCACAGCGCCAGGCCGGGAACGAGGACGGAACGGGCGAGGGTCTTCGTTGGCATCGTACACTCCTTGGTGCCGCGTGAGCGCGATGCGTTTCCGTATGCTCTGCCGTGGCCGGGGGTTGAGCTTGGGAGGCGGAAGCGCGGGTGGGAGAAAGGCCATTTCAATTATACTCTGAACCCGCATACGGATCAATGGGTTCAGAGAAACCCGTTGGTACAAAGGGGAAAGCTGAAATGTGGGATCCGGAATGTGGCATGTGGGGCAGGCGTGGTATACTCCGGCCTGGCGACATTTCGCTATTTCATGGAGCGCACATGAAACGATATCGGTTGGGCTGGGCTGCGATCCTCTGGCTGGCGCTGGCGCTGCGGCTATGGGGGCTCGACCAGCACAACATCTGGTGGGACGAGGGGCTGACGGCCTGGGCCGCGCGGCTGCCCGTGGCCGGCATCCTTGACTGGACGGCGCACGACGTGCATCCGCCGCTCTATTTCCTGATCACCCGCGGCTGGTGGCTGCTGGTGGGAGATGGCGCGTGGGGGCTGCGCTTCCCGCCCGCGCTGGCCGGGGTGCTGGGCGTGGCGCTGGCCGGCGGACTGGGCCGCGCGTTGGGCGGCCGGCGGGCCGGGCTGCTGTCGGCGTTGTTCCTGGCGTTGTCGCCCTTCGCGGTGACTTGGTCGCAAGAGCTGCGCATGTACATCTGGGCCGCGGCGGCCGCGGCCGGGGCGCTCTGGGCCGCGGTCGCGTTCTGGCGGCGCGGGGGCTGGCGGCCGTGGCTGGCCTACGTGCTGGCGGTAGCCGCGGGGCTGTGGACCCTCTACCTCAGCGTGGTCGTGCTCCTGGTGACCAACGGCGCGTTCCTGCTGGCCTGGTGGCGCGGGGGGCGCGGCCGTGCGTTCTTGGCGCGTTGGATCGCGGCGCAGGCCGCGGCGGTGGCGCTGTTCGCGCCGTGGCTGGCCTACGCGCTGCCGCGCATGATGAGCTGGTCGTCGGCCGAGCCGTTCGACGCGGGGTTCTTCGTCCGCCTCTACGCGACCGTGCTGGCCACTGGCGCGGCCGCCGACCTGGACGTTTGGCTGTGGCCGACCGTGGCGGTCTTCCTGGCGCTGACCGTGGGCCTCGTGGCGCTGCTGCGCCGGCCGCAGGTCCCGGCCCGCGCGGCCGGGCTGGTTATGCTGTTTCTCGGCCTGCTCTTGCCGGCCGTGCTGGTCTACGGGCTGACCGCGCTGCCGGACCGCATCTTCTACGTGCCACGCCTGGCTCCGCGCTACTTCCTGCCGCTGGCGGCGTGTTTTTATGTGCTGTTGGCTGTATCGCAATCCGCCGGATTGCGCTTGCGCGGCCACAATCCAGCGGATTGTGTTACGTCGGCGGGTGTACCGCAATCCGCCGGATTGCGCTTGCGCGGCCACAATCCGGCGGATTGTGTTACGTCGGCGGGTGTACCGCAATCCGCCGGACTGCGCCCGTGTACTGCGGCGGCCGCAGGGATCGCGGTTGTGGTCGCCGTCTCGCTGGCCGGGCTGGCCGGGCTCTACACGGGCCGGGGGCAGACCGACCAGTACCTGTCGCTGGCCGCCACGCTGGAGGCGCACCGCCGGCCGGGAGATGCTGTCCTGCTCTACTCGGACGCGGACTGGCCGCTTTTTGCCGCGCATCACGCCGGGCCGTGGGTGAAGGTCCCTGGCGGCATGGCGATCACTCCGGAGAGCGCCGCGAATCTGCTGGCTCCGGTTTGGGAGGGCGGCGAGGGCCTGTGGCTGGTGACCATCCCCAACGGCCAGCAGACCGACCCGGAGCGGCTGGCGCCCGGCTGGCTCGACGCCCGCGCCGCAGCCCAGACGACATGGGACTTCGGCGAGACCTCGCTGACGCTGTACGCCCGCTCGTCGGCCCGCGCGGCCGCGATCCGTGACCTGGCGCCTGGTCATGCCTTGCCCACCTCTTCCGGTCGTGTCCTAGCCGGCGGCGAGCTGTTGGGTGCCAGCCTGCCGCTGGATCGCTACCTCTCCGGCGACACCCTCCACCTGGCGCTCACCTGGGCGCGGCCGCCTGATCAGCAGGCGCGGCTGCTCCTGACCGGGCCGGTCACACGTGAGATTGCACTGCCGGCGTGGCCCGCGGCCGCGACCGGCCCCACGCGGCAGCAGGCTGACTGGCCGCTGCTGGCCGATCTGCCCCCCGGCCGCTACCGCCTGGCGCTGGCAGACGCGACCACCGCGGTCGAGTTGGCCCGCTTCACCCTGGTCGGCCGGCGGCCCATCCCTTCGCCGGCCGCGGGGGACGCCATGCGGCCGCTGGATGTGCGCCTGGGCGATTCGATCCGGCTGGCGGGCTACGACCTGCCCCGAACGACCTTCCGCCCCGGCGAGGCGGTGACGCTGACGCTGTACTGGGAGGCGCTGGAACCGGTGCAGGCGCGCTACAAGGTCTTCACGCACCTGGTGGGGACGACGTGGAACGCGGGGCAGGGCAACTTCCTGTGGGGCCAACAGGACAACGAGCCGCTGGCCGACCGGCTGCCGACCACCCAGTGGGCCCCCGGCGCGCTGATCGCTGACCCGTACCGCATCGCCCTCGATCCCGCCGCGCCGCCCGGCGTCTACACGGTGGCGGTCGGCATGTACGGCCTGGTGGACGGCGTCCGCCTGCCGGTCACCGCCGCGGATGGCCGCGCGCTGGGGGACGCGGTGACCCTGGGGCAGATCACGGTGCGGTAAAGAGACCTGTCACACGGTACTGGAATCGAGCCTGTGCGCAGCCTCCTTTAGGATCAGGCGGTCTGTTGGTTAACGTGAGAGACCGGCTAAAGCCTCGATTCCGGAAGTTCTCCGCATCCGCGTCCCCGTATCTCCCTACCTCCACACCACCCCCGCCACTGACACCCACGACGTCCCGTGGTCATCGGCCGGGCATTGGTCGTAGGCGACCGTTTCGCTCGCGACCGGGGCCAGCAGCCGCAGCGCGGCGTAGATGGGCGGCAGGCCGCAGACGTTGTTGCAGTCCTGGCTGCGCTGCAGGATGCTGAAAAAGCCCGCCGCATCCCCCCGGTTCACCTGCGCCAGCAGATCGGCGTCCGCGGCGCGCAATGCATCGCGGCCCGCGGCATCCACCGCCGGGCTACCGAACGCGGGGCCGATGTGCGCCAGGTCGGCCGCGGCGACGACGAGGGCCCGCCGGCCCGCGGCCGCCCGCCGCAGCGCATCCACCAGCGCTGCGATCCCCGCATCGGCCGCGGGATCGGCCGCGCCGGCCACGAAATGGCCGAACGAGCCGCACAGCGCCGGTACCACCTCGCACGCCGCGCCCCCGCGCATGTGGTGCAGCCAGACCGCGGCCAGCTCCACCGAGTGCTCGCCCCGGTGGTGCAGCTCCTCCGCAAACGCCGCCTCCTCACCGATGGCCGCGGCCGCCGCGTCCACCACATCACCGGCTGTGGGCAGCACGCCGTAGGGGGTGGCATAGTGCTGCCGCGTCAGGGTGAGCGCGCCGTATCCGCCGCTGTGGTCGGTGCCGAGGATGATCGCCAGGTCGGCCGCGCGCGCGGCCTCCGCGGCCGCGTCCCAGACCGCCGCGTAGACCAACCCCCCGCGCGCGTAATCAATGTGCGGGCTGACCAACCCCCGCGCCGCGGTCGGCCGTCTGCCGTCGTAGCGCTCCCGCGCCTGATCCAGATAGCCGTCCAGCAGCACCCGCAGCTCGGCGGGATCCGCCGGGTACGCGCCGCCCGCGCTGGCCGGCGGCCGGTGCGGCGCGGCCCGATACGCGGCCAGCGCGGCCGCCATCGCCGCGGCCGAGCGCTCGTTCTCCAGCAGGCAGAGCTCGTCCAGCGTCTCCACGATCTCGGCCAGCACATCGAGCCCCACCTGGAGCTTGAACTGGAGCATCAGCGCGACCTGGATGCCGTAGAGCGTGCGCGTGCCGTCGCACAGCAGCAGCGCCGGGCCCAACGCCTGCGGCAGCGTCGCGATCTGCCCGCTCAAGGCCAACGGATCGCGCAGCAACAGCATCGGCCGGCCACGCTCAGCGTGCACGAACGGCCGGATTTCGATGGGGCGGAGTTTAGGGGCTGGGTTGGGCATGGATGTGATCCGTGGTGCGTAGTGCGTATTACGTACTGTCATGCTGAGCGAGTCTACGGGTCAAACTTCGTTGCGGCGGGTGACCAGCGAAGCATCTCAGCGCCGAACGATATCACAGCGAATTCACCGAATTAGTGGAGGCACCCCTCGCGGCGAGTGTGTCTGTAGTATACGCCATTTCTGGATGCGGGGGGAAATGGGATAACGGATGAAAGCGGACAAACGGATTCCTGGCGCAACCATCCGTTTCTATCCGCTGCCTCCCATCCGCTTCACCGCCTCCGCAAACGCCACGACATTCTCCCGCGGCGTGAAATCAATGTCGTACGCGGGGCAGAGCAGCAGGCCGGCCGGGCCGAGGGTCTCCGCGCGCTGGCGCACCTCGGCGCGGATGGCGTCGGGCGTGCCGTGATCCCACAGCGCGGCCGTGCCCACCGTGCCCCACAGCGCCAGCCGGTCGCCGAAGGCGCGCTTGATCGCTAACGCATCCATGCAGTCGGGCTGCACCGGGTTGATCACGTTGACGCCGATCTCGACCAGGTCGGGCACGATGGCGCTGAAGTTGCCGTCGCTGTGGTAGAAGACCAATAATTCCGGGTTCACCTCCCGCGCCAGGCGGATGGCGTCGGCCAGGCGCGGCTTGAAGGTGGCGGCCCACATGGCCGGGCCGATGATCATGCCGGTAGGCATGGCGACGTCGTCGTCCAGCAGCAGGATGTCTACGCCGGCGCGGGCCAGGATGAGGGCGTTGTGGATGACCAGGGAGGTGATCTGGTCGAGGAGGTATCGCGCGAGCGCCGGGCGCAGGCGCAGGTCCTCCAGGAATGTGCTAAAGCCGCGCAGCCGGTAGGCGGTCTCGAACAGCTCGCCGCCCAGGTGGGGCGGGCCGCCGGCCACGGCCCAGCCGCGGGCGTGATATGCCGCCACCTGGTCCGCCAGGCCGGCGTAGCGGCGGGGATCGGCCAGGTCGGGCAGCACGTGCTCGGCCAGCTCCTCCACCGTGCGGGCGGCGCTGAGGGGGCCGTCCGGGCCGGCTTCGGGGTGGTAGCGCCATTCGTGGTAGGTGCGGAGTTGGCCCAGGTTGCCCACGTGGACGTCGGGCGGCAGGTGACGCAGGTAGGCCAGGAAGTCGTCCTGCGCCGGCGGCGGCACGAAGCGCACGAAGCGCACGTCCAGCCCCAGCGCCTCGGCCGTGGCGGGGATGCCCGGCACGGTCTCCTCCCAGAACGCCAGCGCCATCGGGATGCGGTCAGGCACGCGACAGGTGAGAGTGGCGCACACGCGTTCGCGAGAGTTCATTGGAAGGTCCTCCGGTTGTGTGAACGTGTCACCTTGAGACAATCAGTCCGGGGCGCGGCGGGCTCCCTCCCGGGCAAGAAACTTCCTTGAGGTCATGCTGAGCGGGTTAAAAGCTCGCATCCCATTGCGGCGAGTGACCAGCGAAGCATCTCGACGCAACTAACGAGATCCTTCGCTGGCTTTGAGCGATTATCGGAGTTGTGTTGTAGACCCGCCCCACACTAATCCACCGTCAACGTCTTGCTCAAATTCCTCGGAAAATCGGGATCATACCCGCGCGCCACGCTGAGGCGGTAGGACAGCAGTTGCAGCGGCAGCGTCGCCAGCAGCGGGTTCAGACATGCGGCGAGCTCAGACGAGCTGTCGGCGCCGGCTGCGGGGACCGTGATCAGCTCATGGGCGTTGCTCCGCAGCCGGTCATCCTCCTCGCCGATCGCGATGGCCCGGCCCCCGCGACAGGTGGTCTCGTTGATGCCGCTCACCAGCAGCGGCACGTCCTCCGGCCCGGCCACGAAGAGCACCGGGTAGCCGTCGGACACGGCCGAGAGCGGGCCGTGCTTGAACTCGGTGGACAGCATCCCCTCGCAGTGGGCGTAGGTGATCTCCTTGAGCTTCAGCGCGCCCTCCAGCGCGATGGGGTAGGTGAGTCCGTAGCCCAGGCAGTAGAGGTCGTTGGCGGCCGCGAGGCCCGGCGCAATCGTGTCCACCTGCGGTTCGATCTCAACCAGGGTCTGTTCGAGCAGGCCGGGCAGGCCGCGCAGCGCCCGCGTGTCGTGCCCGCCCAGGCGCATCGCCAGGTAGAGGAACGCCACGCACTGGTTCATGAAGGTCTTGGTGGCCGGCACGCTGATCTCGTAGCCGCACGCCAACGGCAGGTGGGCTGCGCTCTCGCGCATCAGCGTGGAGCCGACCACGTTCACCAGCCCCAGGCAGGTGGCCCCGCGGAACTGCGCGGCCGCCAGCGCGGCCAGCACGTCCTTGGTCTCGCCGCTCTGGCTGACGAAGACACCGACATCCTCCGGGCCGAGCGCGGGGCCGTACTGCGCCACGAACTGCGGGGCCAGGATCGGGATCGCCGGCCGCTTCGCCAGCCGCGCCAGGTAGACCGCGGCCAATATGCACGCATGGTAGGAGGTGCCGCAGCCCACCAGGTAGAGGTGCCGCGCGCCCCGCAGCGCCTCGGCCATACGGCCCACGTCGGGCGACTCGTCCAGCAGGCGGATCAGCTCGCCGGCCAGCGCGGGCTGCTCGTGGATTTCCTTCAGCATGAAGTGGGGATAGCCGCCCTTGACCGCGGCGTCCATGCTCTCGGTGACGACCTCCGGCGCGCGCTCGACCACGCTGCCATCGGAGACGCGGCAGATCTCGGCGCCGCCGGCCCAAAAGGTGACGATTTCGCCGTCGTGGACGCGCAGGATGCGCCGGGTGAGGGGCAGGATCGAGGGCAGGTCGGAGGAGACACAGGTGAAGCCGTCGCCCAGCCCCACCACCAGCCCAGAGCCCTTCTTGATGGCGTAGAGGCGCTCCTCCCGCACGTGGCCGATGACGAACGCGTAGTCGCCGTGCAGGTCGCCGTAGGCGCGACGGATCGCCTCCACCATGCCGTGGCCGCGGTCGAAGTAGCGCTCCACCGCGTGGACGCACGACTCGCCGTCGTTCTCCGAGCGGACGGTCATGCCCTCGGCCATGAACTGGCGGCGCAGCGCCACGTTGTTGACCACGTTGCCGTTGTGCGCGCCCACCAGGTCGCCGTCGGAATCCAGGTGGGGCTGGGCGTTGGGTTGCGAGGGGAACCCGAAGGTGGCCCAGCGGAGCTGCACGATGCCGCGGCAGCCGGTCATCTCGGCGAAATGGTGGCGCTCGGCCACAGCATCCACCTTGCCCACGTCCTTGCGCAGGTCAATCGCGCCGTCCGCGCTGATGGTCGCCGCGCCGACCGAGTCGTAGCCGCGATACGAAAGACGCCGCCCGGCCTCCGTCAGGAGCGCGCCGAGCGGCTGGTCATGCTGGGTGACAATACCGAAGATGCCGCACATAGGACCTCGTCGTTGAGATGTAGCACAATCTGCTAGATTGTGCGTAGCTCAGCGCAATCCAGCGGATTACGGTACATGTAGCACAATCTGCTAGATTGTGCGTAGCTCAGCGCAATCCAGCGGATT
>CAZKEF010000009.1:0-42608 GCA_964551735.1 uncultured Anaerolineales bacterium | reverse complement strand
GTACATGTAGCACAATCTGCTAGATTGTGCGTAGCTCAGCGCAATCCAGCGGATTGCGGTACATGTAGCACAATCTGCTAGATTGTGCGTAGCTCAGCGCAATCCAGCGGATTACGGTACATGTAGCACAATCTGCTAGATTGTGCGTAGCTCAGCGCAATCCAGCGGATTGCGCTACATATGTCCACGGCCAGGCCTGCTAATCGGCCACCAGGCCAGCCTTGAACGGGTTGTTCGCGACATAGGCGATGATGTGTTCCAACTCTGCCGGGTCGCGCACATAATGATCGTAGCTTTCGTGCTGCCAGAATTCGCCCGTGCGGCCCAACAGCCGATTGGCGTGCAGCGCCGTATAACCTTTCATGGTATGCATGATCTGCGCCAGTGGATAATACGTTTCCGCAGTCTTCAGGAGCGGGGTGAAGACCACGTGTGCATGGTTCGACATGATGCAATACGCCAACAATTCATAGCGTTTCCCGGCGAAGTAGTGAATGTTGTCGGCTACCAACTGGGCGATCTCAGTATTGCATAGCCATTTGGGGCCCTCGCCTTGATCTAGCGCGGCATCCCATTGACCAAAGAAGCGTCGCTCTGCCTCATACAGGCGTTGGGCGCGCTCTGGTGAATCCGGCATGCGCTCCAATGCGATGCGAGTATGTTCTGCATCCGCACAGAGCGAAGCGATGGCCGCTGCTGGGAGGGAGCCTGCCAGGCGGAAGGTGATGAAGAAAGTCGCACCTGGTGGTTGGATGTGCGGCAGGTTGCGACGATAGATTGATTCGGGCGAGAGGTTAGGCATGTCGTGTCCTGGCGCAATCCAGCGGATTGCGTTACATTTCCAGTGCCAGCACCCAGTCGAACGCATCTTCGTTCAGCGCGACCAGGCTCGGCGTTGTCAGGTCGGCGGGGAGCGCCGCGTGGTGCGGGCCGACGCCGATGCAGCGCATGCGCGCGCGACGCGCGGCCTCGATCCCGGCCGGGGAATCCTCGATCACGACGCAGCGGTAGACCGGCGCGGCGACCGCGCGCGCCGCGGCCAGGAAGACGTCCGGGTCCGGTTTGCCGCGCGTCACGTCCTCGGCGGTGATCATGGCCGCGAAGTAGTGGCCGATGCCCAACGTCTCCAGGATAGCGTCCACGTTGGCGCGCGGGGCCGAAGTGGCCAGCGCCTGGCGCCAGCCCGCGGCCCGCAGCCGTTTCAACCAGACCTCGACCCCTGGCAGCAGCTCGATCCCGCGCGTGCGCACCAGCCTCCGGTAGCGCACCTCTTTGTCTTCTGCGATGCGCACGATATCGGCCTCAGCCGCGTCCGGTCCCAGCCACGCGCGCAGGGTGATGTCGTTGCACCGGCCGAACAGGGCCTCGAACTGCGGGCGGGCTAAGCCGATCCCCTCGGCTGCCATTGCCTCGTGCCAAGAGAGCCAGTGGTACTCGTGCGAGTCGAGGATAGTGCCGTCCAGATCCCAGAGGGCGGCGTTATGCATTCTAGACATTGAACGTCCTGAACCGCTTCCCTGTGCTCGCCAGCTCGTCCAGCATCCGCTTGGTATCGGCGAAGTCTACGCCGGCCAGGCGTTCCACTTTGCAGCCCGCCTTCACCAGTATTTGCTCGGTCTCGTAGGGCACGCCGGCCACGCCGCCCACGATGGTGACGTATTCGGCATTCCGGGCATCCTCGGGCGAGAAGCCGGCGGTCGGCCGGAAGCGGGCGAAGTAGTTGGCAGCCGCCTCCCAGTCCTCCCTGGCCCAGCTATCGGCGCGCTGCCAGAACAGCATGTAGTGGCCGATGGTCTTGGCGGCCGGGCTGGGGCTGCCCGCCTGGACGGCCTTGATCTGGGCGACCAGCATATCCTTCCACTTCTGGCCCGTGTTCCAATCGCTGCCGGGGCAGGTGGTGGCGTTTTCAGGGAACTCCTTGTGGCCCATGACGTTCTTCAACGGTATATTCAGCTTTTGCATCAGCCAGGCGGCCAGGTGCCCCACGGATTCGATCTGTTTGGGCGTGGGAATGAGGCCGTTGATGAAACTGCCGGCCACGCAGATGCCCATCGAATAGTGGTTCTGTTTGTACACCTGGTAGGAGATCGTCTCCAGCCGGTTGGTCTGGTAGATGACGCCGTCCGGCCCCACGTAGAAGTGATACCCCATCCCCGGCCAGCCGTTGTTGACGTGATACTGCGCGATGCGTTCAGGTGTGACGTTGCCCGGCCCCGCGCTGTGATGGATCGCGATGTGGGTGACTTTGTCTTGCGTGCGTTTGTCGTAGCGCGCGGTGGCGTGCGCCGGCAGCTTATCCACGACATCCACTATGTCCGGAGGTTCGATGCCCCGCTGGCCCGTGGGCGTGGTAGGGGTTGCGGGCGTGCCGATGCCGCTTTGCAGCTTGGTGATCTGTTGCTGCAAGGTGGCGATCTGTTGCGTCAGGGTCGTCTTCTCAGTCGCTGCGGAGGCCATTTGTTGCGTTAGCGTCGCCTTCTCCTTGGTCAGCGTTTGCACCTGCTGCGAGAGCGACACCTTGTCGTTGCCGAGCGTTTGGAGCTGTGCAGTCAATGTGGACTTCTCATTGGCGAGCGTCTGCGTTTGCTTGGTCAGGTTCGCCTTCTCGGTTGTCAGGGTCTGCACTTGCTGGGAAAGCGCCTGAACCTGTTTGGCAAGCTGGCTGTCACCCGCGCCCTGGCTGATCTGCGCCAGCAGCCGGTCGCGCTCCTGTTCCAGCGTTGTGACTTTGTGCAACGCAGTGTTGAGCGAGGCCTTGAGCTGGGCCACCTGGTTGCGCATATCTGCGATGGTGGCGGCATCGGCCGTGCCTGTGCCTGGGGTGGGTGTGGGGCCGATGGTCTTCTGCGCGGCCACAATCGCGGCCACTAGGTTGTCCTTCCAGCGCTTTCCCTGCAGCCACTGGATGCCCGGCGACTGGGTGACGATGAACTCGCTGACCCCTTTGACGTTCTCGATGGGGATCCGGTTTTCCTGCATCAGCCAGGCGCTCAGGCGGGCCGCGGCCTGGATCTGCGCGTCGGTGGGCGTTTCCGTGGAGAAATTGCCCGCGACGGCGATGTTGACACCCTCAGCGATCCACTGCTGGCCAAGGTCTACCACCTCAGTCAGCGCGTTGGTTTGCAGGATCGTGCCTTCAGCGGTGATCAGGTATTGGTAGAGAATGGCGCCCCAGCGTTGTTGATGTGCGGTGGCGATGCGCTCGACGGCGACGGTGGGCGCCACGGCGGTGTGGTTGAACACCAGGAACTTGATCCGGTCGGCCGCACGGGTTTTCACGTTGCCGGGCGTGCGCGGCAACTGCACCGAGATGTCGGTGACCTCGGGCTTGGCCAACTGCGTTGGGCCGGGCTGAGCTTTGAGCAGTGCTTCGACCTGGGCCTTGAGCTGCGAGCGTTCGGCCTCGGCTGCCATCAGGTCGGCCTGCAAATTCGCGGCTTGGGTCTGCAACTGATCAATCTGGTCCCGCAACGCCTTGAGTTGTACATCGTCCGCCGCTGGCGTGACGGGGGTAGCCGGTCCTGCGGGCACGGCGCGTACCTGCTCCAGCACTTGCTCCTTGTACTTTTGGCCTTGCAGCCATTGCAGGCCGGGCGAGCGGGTGACAATGAACTCACTGACCCCCTTGATGGTCGTTTCGGGCAGGCTGAATTTGCGCAGCAGCCACGCGCAAAGCTGGGCAAGGGCATCAAGCTGCGCGGGGCTGGGCGACGTCTCGTCGAAGTTGCCTGCAATGTAGATATTGATCCCGTTGTAGATCCACGCCTGCTCACGCTCCACCACTTCGTCCAGCGGGTTGGTCTGCTGGATTTGGCCGTCGCCGGTGATGAAGTACTGCGCGACGATGCCCGGCCATTTGCGCGCGTGTGACTGCGCCACGCGGTCGGCCCCCACTTCAGGCCGGACCGCGGTATGGTTGATCACCAGGTGCTGGATGTCGCTGAGGCTGCGCTTTACGAAGCGTGTCGGGTCACGCGGCAGTTGTGCGGTGATGTCGATAATGGTCGGCTCAACTGGTGTGCCGATGCCCGACTGGAGCTGGCTCACCTGCCGTTCGAGACGGCTGATCTTGTCCTGGAGCAATGTCACCTGTTGGCTGAGCTTGGCTGCAGTCTCTCCCACCAGGCGCAGCCGGATCTTGCCCTGGAATTCCTCCATGCTGAGCCGCTGCCAGTCCTGGGTGCGCAGCCCGCTTTCGGGGTTGGTATAAATCTCGTTCAGCGGAAAGCCGGTGAGGTCCAGGCCATATTGCCGGTGGAAGGCCGCAAAGAGCCCTGAGGTTGACCTCTTTACCTCCGGGAATGTAATGGGCTCGGTGCTGGGGGTGGCGGGCGTAACCACCACGGGCGTGCTGGGCGTGACCGGCGTAACCGGAGTGACCGGTGTGACCACCACCGGCGTGCTGGGCGTGGCTGGCTCAGTGGTCGTCGGCTTCGCACGCAGCGCTGTCTCCCAGTTGTATTTGTGGTCCATGGCCGTTTTGAAATCATCAATCACGCCGGACCGGCCCTGGATGACCCACTGATCCGTGTTTGACCAGCGGTACAGGATTACGGCGCGGATCACCTGCTTGCCCGGCTGCCGGTTCCACCAGTCAATCTCGCCGTAAGCGCGCTGCACCCAGCCGGTGTTCTCGTTGCGCCACGGCTCATCCTGGTCGGTCTCGGTGAGGTACACCGGCAGCGAGCGCATGCTGCGGGGGATGGCATTCATGAAGTCCTGGTAGGTGCGGAAGTTGTACTGCCGGTTCTGGAAGGGCGGGTTCATATACGCGTCGGTGTACACCAGCTTGGGATCGGTGCCGTGGGTGTACGCGTGGATGGAGATGCCGTCGCAGCCGTTCGGGGCCAACGGTGTCAGGATGTCCTGGAAGTATTTGATCCAGTCGCCGTTTGGGTTTTCAGCGTAGGTGGTCTGCGCGTTCCACGGCGCGACCGCGCCGATGATCACTTGGTCGTCGGCGTGGCCCGGCACAGCTTTGATGGCGTCCCGGCATTGCCGGTAGCAGCGGACATACATGCCAGGCAGGATCACTTCGCCCGACTGGACGACCACGGGAGGCGACTTGGCGCGGTCAATCTGCACGCCGGGCCGTTCAACGGCGAAGTTCATCTCGTTGCCGATGATCCAGATGTTGCAGCCGCGTGAATTCCGGACGAAGTTCGCGCAACGTTGCGCGAATTCGGTGTAGCGGTTGGAAAAGGGGATGGTACCATGAGGCTCGTAGCCGTTGTTCAGGCGCACCATGATGCCGAACCCTTGCTCGGCGTAACGGCTATAGTCGCCGCCACCTTGGCCGTTCGGATCGCTGCCCAGCGCTTCGGTAAACAGGATCCAGCCGCGCGTCCCTTTCTCGGCCATGATGTGCTCGCCGCCGGGATCGTGCAAGCCGTACAGGTAGGGTGTGTCGTTTAAGGGTCGCGTCATGGTTCCTCCACCACTGATAAGACCACAACCCGGCGCAAGGCGCCAGAACGTAGCAAGCGTTTGTAGGCACAGATTATACACAAGGATGCGCATGTTGTCTATCAGCAAGATTCCTTTGTACAAACACCGTAGCCGCGAGTATAATGGGGTCTGTGAAATGCAATATCACGTTGGAGGCTACGCTGTGGATATTGACTGGTACGGGCAATCTTGTTTTCGCTTGCGCGAAGGCAGCATCACCGTCGTTACCGATCCGTATGACAGGAGCATCGGTTACACCCTCCCCAGGCTCCGGGCTGACCTGGTGACCGTCAGTCACGACGCGCCGGGACATGCCAACGCGGCGGCCGTGAAGGGTGACCCTAAAGTGCTGACCCGGCCGGGCGAGTATGAGGTGCGGGGCGTGTTCATCACCGGCATCCAAACCTGGCGCGGGGCCGGCGCGCGCGGGGAGGCCAAAGAGGAGAATACGGTCTTTGTGTTCGAGTTTGGCGACCTGACAGTGTGCCACCTGGGTGACCTGAGCCGAGTGCTGACCCAGGCGCAGGTCGAGTCCATGCCCAGCATTGACGTCCTGCTGGCGCCGGTGGGTGGCGGCGCCGCACTAGACGCAGACAAGGCTGCCGAGGTTATCAGCCAACTTGAGCCGCGCATCATCATCCCGATGCACTACCGGACCCCCTACTGTAACTTGCCGTTGGATCCGCTCAGCAAATTCCTGAAGGAGATGGGCGTGGCCGAGCCCGCGCCGGTGGAGTCGCTGCGGGTCACTAAGAGCCAGCTTCCTCAGGAGGCGCAGGTTGTGGTTTTGGAGTGCAAACAGGGGGCTTAGGATCGAGCCTTTGCGTTTGTCGGCAGGGCAAGCGTAAGCTGTGTCTGGGTGCCGGTGAATAAGTAGCTGATCTGGAGGTTCGTATGAAGCAGGGAGAACGTTATTGGGCGCTGGGCGGGGCTGCGGTTTTGCTCCTCGTCCTGCTCCTGGCTGCCGGCTGCGGGGGCGCGGGGAACCCTACGCCCCTGCCTCAGACTCCGGCCGCGCAGGCGCAACCTGCACGCAGCGCCGCGGCCGTGTTAGCTGAGGGTCAGACCGCGTTGAAGGCCGGCAACTTGGTCCAGGCTGAGGCGCGTTTTCGTGAGGCGCTGGCAGCCGATCCCAAATCGGCAGACGCGCAGTTCGGCCTGGGCAATGCGTTGGTGCAACAAGGGCGGCTGGCCGAGGCGGAGGCGGCTTACAAAGCGGCGTTGACCATCAGGCCGGGTTGGACGGCGGTGCAGGCGAACCTGGGGGTGGCGCTTTACCAACAGGAAAAGCTAACCGAAGCGGCCGACATGTTCTCGGCCGCGCTGAAATCGCAGCCTGATGACGCGGCTACCGTCTACCTGCTGGCCGCAGTGCGCATCCAGCAAAACAACCTGGCCGAAGCCGAGCGGTTGTTGAACCAGGCTCGCGACCTCAACCCCGGGCTGCCGGAGGTGTATTACGGCCTGGGGGTGCTTTACCGGCTCAAGGGGCAGACGGCCGATGCCATCGCGGCCTTCGAGAGATTTGTGCAAATCGGGCCAGGCCAAGATCCGACGGCGATGGAATACGCGCAGCAGGAGCTCAAAGCGCTGAAAGCCGGGCAATAGCATCTGCGCGCCGCGCGCAACGTGATCGCTGGAGGCACTCCGGTCAGCTGGCACCCTTGCGCCGCGGATCGAGCCTGCTTGCCTCTCCCAACAGCCACTGCCGCCAAAGTCTGGGTTGCAGGCTGCGCCATCCCTCGGCCAACATCGATAGCTTTTCCGGCGCGGGATCCTGCCGGCCATACTGCTGCGCCACAAACAACGACGCCAGGGCGCCTACGGTCTCTGCGGACTCAGGCATCTTTTGCTCGAATTGAGCCGCGCGTTCCAACGGGGTAGCGCTGGCCAACCACGGCACGCCCAGGCGGCCGGCCCAGGCGCCTAGCAGCCCAAACAGGCGGGTTAGCACCGCGCCGTCACGGAAGAGAGCCTGCTGGCGGCGTTGGAATTGGCGGAAAACCGCGACTGCAATCCCCGCGGCCAACCCCAAGGCTACCAGCCACCGCCAATTACGCTCAAGCCAGACCACTAGCGCGCCGCGCGTCCCCTCCGATGTCCAGTCATCGGTCAGGCCGAAGTCATCTGGCAGCGGAACTTCGTCCAGGTCGCTCAAGGGCATGTCGTTCCGTGGCAGTCCCGGCTCCAGGGGGTCCGACTCGACTACCACAGGCCGGATTATCTGTGGTTCAGAGGCGGTTGGCTCGAATTGGATCCAGCCGTACGAAGGGAAGTAAACCTCAGGCCAGGCGTGCGCGTTGCGCTCAAGGATGCGGTACGTGTCAGGTAGGTCGAATGCCACTTCCTGCTTTGGGACCAGTTCGCCGGGCGTGTAGCCTACCACCAGCCGCGCAGGCACCCCCACCGACCGCAGCATCACCACCATCGCGCTGGCGTAATAGTCGCAATACCCTTCCCGTGATTCGAACAGGAAGTAATCCACACTGTCAACCCCGGTTGGCGGCGCAGCTACCTGCTGATTGTAGGTGTAGGTGCGCAGCACTGCCTCGACCGCATCGGCTTTGTCGTAAGGGTTCTCGTAAGCGGCGGTGATGCGCTGCGCCAGATCGCGCACGCGGAAAGGCACGGAGTCGGGCAGTTGCAGGTAGCGTTCCTCAACCCAGGGCGGATAATCTGCCATATCGCCCTGGAGCTTTTCGACCGAGGCTGTGCTGACCGCGGAGACAACTTGATACCCCTCATCTGCGCTTAGGCTGACCCGGCTCCGCAACACCGATACACTGCGCAGCACGGGGCGTTCACCCGTTTCAGTGACATCCGCGTTAGTGGGCACGTCCACCCGCAGCGGCTGGGGTGGGGCGAAGATCGTGTTCTGGCCTTGCTCCAGGGGGCGTACGGTGTAGGTGACGGTCTGCGTCTCCGAGACCAGCGGCTCGCCCAGAGGTTCATCGCGCTCCAGGACCACCACATCTTTGTCTGTGTTCAGCCAGCCCGTGCCGGTGTACCTGTCGAAGGTGGCAGCTCGCCAGTAGGTGCTCTCCGGGCCATTGGCCTCGAAGATCGGCCGATCGGTCAGGTTGACCGGCCCGCCCAAGTTCAAGCTTTTGCCAAACGCTGTCGTAACAACAGGCGGGTTGCGGGCGTTGATGGACTGGTACATGCGCTGCCAGGTATCCTCGACGCGCTGCCACGGTTCCTCAAAGGGGCGGAGCAAACGTTCCATGGTCGCCCGGTTGGCGATGTCGGGCAAGGTCCAGGCGGCAACGATGATCACGATGGTGAAAATGAGGCCGGCTTTCAAGAAATCGAACACGATATCGGGCGCGTAGCGCACCTGCGTCACCTGCCAGCGCGCTTCGTTGCGCGCCAGCTCAATGCGGATCGCCAGCAGCAACACTGCACCCAGATATACGATCAGGAAGCCGGTCATCCCTTCGGTCGCGTAGTAGCTGTTCACCAGCAGCGCAACGCCCGCCGGCAGCACCGCCAGCAACATGCGCTGGTGGCGCAGGAGGCTCCAGATCGCGAGGTAGCCGATCCACCACCCCAGGAGGCTGAGCTGGGTGACGAAGATCAGGTTATCGGCGCTGGCGCTGCCATTGATCAGCGCGGCGATCCAATTGACGTTGCGTTGGATCAGTTCGGCGAAGCTCTCCTGCGCGGTCAACGCTGTGAAGAGGAGTTGATTGAACACGAAGGTCAGCCACGCCACGCTGGTCACGGCGCTGTAGAAGGCAGGGAAGAATCCCTCCCAACGGGTAAGCGCCAGGACGAAGGCCAATAACGCGCCGCCGAGCACCATCAGCCGCACTGCGGACAGCCCCTCGCTCCATTCGGCCGCGTTGAGGGCCTCGGTCATGGCGAACAGCATCACCATGGCCAAGGTCAGCGTCCACCAGCCGCCCCCGCGCGCCAGCCGATCGGCCGGCGAGTCTGTAGGAAGCGGCTGTGTCTGTGGGGGGAATGTTTGCACCCGACTGGTCATCATATCTCTCGCAACGCGTTGGCGCGCAATGCCAATGTACTTGCTGGCTGCTCCATTGTAACGAATGATGGGGTGGTGTCAAGTGACCGCTCATCCTTTCAGCAGTGTACGGCCCCGCACCTGCCAGCATGGGGGCGCGTCAACAGGATTCATCGCCGCCTTTGACGCCGACCCCGGGCCGGGGTACAATGTACCTGTTTTACCAACCGCAACATCGCGAGGCAACAACATCATGGATAAGGCGCAAATCAGCGAGCTTCTCCGGCGCCTGACGGCCGCGGATGGCTCCTCGGGCAGTGAGGACAGCGTGGCCGCGCTGGTGCGTTCATGGGCCCTGGAGGGCGCGTACGCGGCCGAGGCCCGGACCGACGCGTTGGGCAGCGTGATCTTACGTCGCCCTGGCGCAGCCGAGCCGCCCGGCCGGATCTTGCTGGCGGCCCACATGGACGAGATCGGCCTGATCGTCACCAGGGTTGATGGCGGTTTCCTGCACGTCTCCAAGGTCGGCGGCATTGACCCGCGCTCGGTGCTGGGCCAGGCGGTCACGGTCTACCCTACCGGCCCCGGCGCGGAGGCATATCCCGACGGCCTGCCGGGCTACGTGGGCAGCCGGCCGCCCCACGTCTTGGCAGCGGCCGAGCGCGACCAGGTGATCCCGCTGGCCGATCTGCGGGTGGACCTGGGCCAGCCGGCCGCGTTTTTCGAGCGCGGCATCGTGCGCGTGGGCGACCGCGTCGCCATCAAAGGGCCGTATACCGAACTGTTGGGCGGCCGTATCGCGTCGAAGGCGCTGGATAACCGGGCCAGCGTGGCCGCGATGCTGGGCGCGCTGGGCTACCTGGCCGCCATGCAACACACCTGGGACGTCTACGCGGTGGCGACCGTGCAGGAGGAGATCGGCCTGCGCGGAGCTAAAGCCAGCGCGTTCGGCCTGGCGCCCGAGCTGGCGGTGGCCATTGACGTAACCTTCGGTGAGACGCCCGGCATCAACGGCCGCGAGACCGTCGCCATGGACAAGGGACCGGCCATCGGCTGGGGGCCGAACCTGCATCCGGGGATCGTCAAGCGGCTGCGGGACGCGGCCGACGCCCTGGAGATCCCCTACGTCACCGAGGCGCTGCCGGGCGCGTCGGGCACCGACGCCTGGGCCGTGCAGGTGACGCGGCAGGGCATCCCCACCGGCCTGATCAGCATCCCCGTCCGCTACATGCACTCCGCGGTGGAGACCGTGGTCGTGGCCGACATTGACCGGGCCGCCCGGCTGTTAGCCGCGTTCATCAGCCGGCTGGACGCCGCCATCCTGGCCGCGCTGGCAGAGGAGGTGTGACGTGACCGAGCTGCGTGACCTGCTGGAAAAGCTCTCCAACGAATTCGGGCCGTCGGGCCGCGAGAAAAGCGTCCGGGCGTTGATCAAGGCAGAGATCGAAGGGCTGGTGGACAGCGTCGAGGTGGATGCCCTGGGCAACCTGATCGCGTTCAAGGCCGGCACAGGGCCGGAGCCCCGGCTGAAGGTGATGCTGGCCGCGCACATGGACGAGGTCGGCTTCATGATCACCGAGGTGGGCAAGGGCGGCACGCTGGGCTTCGCCGCAGTCGGCGGGCTGGATGCCCGGCTGCTCCTGGCGAAGCGGGTGGTGATCGGCGACGAGCGCGTCCCTGGTGTGATCGGCGCGCCGGTGCCGCACCTGCAAAAGGGCGGGCAGGCCGACAAAGTGATGGCGATTGACGACCTGGCCATTGACATCGGCGCGGCCGACGACAAGGCCGCGGGGGCCAAGGTCAAGGTGGGCGATTACGGCACTTTCGCCACGCGCTTCACCGTGCTCAGCGCCGACCCCGCGTGGCCGACGGCCCGCGGCAAGGCCTTCGACGACCGTGCCGGCTGCGCCACCGCCATCGCGCTGCTGTCCGAGCGCTACCCGGTGGACCTGTACGCGGTCTTCACTGTGCAGGAGGAGGTGGGCCTGCGCGGTGCGCGCGTCGCGGCTTACCGGTTGGCCCCGGATGCGGCGTTCGCGCTGGAGGGCACCATCTGCGACGACCTGCCCAAGCCGCCGGAGGAAGATGAATCGCCGGTGACGCGGCTGGGGGATGGGCCCGCAGTGACGCTCATGGATCGCTCCCTGGTGTCGCACCCCGGCCTGCTCCGGCTGCTGCGGGAGACCGCCGAGGTTGAGGGGCTGCCCATCCAGTACAAAGCGCCGGGCCTAGGCGGCACCGACGCCGGCGCGATCCACCTGGCCGGCGCGGGCGTGCCGGCCATCGCTGTGGCCGTGCCGTGTCGTTACATCCACAGCCCGGCCGCCATCCTGAACTTGAACGACCTGGACGATACCGTGCGCCTGATGCGCGCCGCCTTGGGGCGGATCGCGCGGCAGCACGTTGTGCGCGAGGCGTAACGCGCCAAACTGGAATCGAGGCTTTAGCCGGTTTCTTTCTCCGAGCGCCAAACCGCCTGAAGGCTCGATTTTGTCGATGGGTGTAGGACTGACTCAACGCATTACACTGAGCATCCCTTCGGGCTGAGCCTCAGGACGAAGCCTGAGCGCGTTGAAGGGTGCTGTTTTGCGCAGGCCCCAGGCATCCTGAGCTCGTCGAAGGATAGCTGGCATTTTCGAGGGAGTATTATCGTGCAAGAACTAGCCCAAAAACTATCCGAGGCGTTCGGCGTCTCGGGCTTTGAAGGTGAGATCCGGGCCGTGCTCCGCGCGGAGATCGAGCCGTTGGCCGACGAGGTGCGGGTGGATGTGCTGGGCAACCTGATCGCGTTCCGTAAAGGGACGGGCAGCGGCAAGCGCGTCATGCTGGCCGCGCACATGGATCAGATCGGCCTGATGGTGACGCACATTGACGAGAAGGGCTTCATGCGCTTCGCGCCGGTCGGCGGCATCTACCGGGGCGCATGCTGGGGCGCACAGGTGCGCTTCGCGGATGGCACCGTCGGCACGGTGGGGGTTGACGGCCGCGCCGAGCCGAATAAGACGTTGCCCGAGTTCAACGAGATGTTCATTGATGTGGGCGCCACGGACCGCGCGGAGGTGAAGCAAAAAGTGGGCGACGTGGCCGCGTTTTGGCCCGGGTTCGCGGCGCAGGGCAACGCCTGGTTCTCGCCCAATATGGATGACCGGATCGGCTGCGTGGTGCTGGCACAGCTTCTGCACGACTTGAAGGGCGCCGCGATCCCCCACGACCTCTACGCGGTCTTCACCACCCAGGAAGAGGTGGGCACGCGGGGCGCGCAGACCTCGGCCTACGCCATTGACCCGGAGATCGCCATCGCGCTGGACGTCACCCTGACCGGCGACCTGCCGCGCACCCGCCGGGCCATGGAGGTGCATCTGGGCCGCGGGGTCGCCATCAAGGTGCAGGATTCCGGCATGATCAGCCACAGCGGCCTGAACCGGCTGCTGATCGCCCGGGCCGAGGCGGCGGGCATCCCCTACCAGCTTGAGGTGCTGATGGGCGGCACCACCGACGCGTACGCGATGCAGGTGGCGCGCGCTGGCGTGCCGGCCACGGCCCTCTCCCTTCCTAGCCGCCACGTCCACACCCCGTCGCAGATCGTTGACCAGCGGGACGTGCGTGGGGCGGTGGACTTGTTGACCGCGTTGCTGACCGGGCCGATTGAGGTTTAACCTCCATCTGGACTCGAGGCTTCAGCCGGTTTCGCCCGCCAAGCGCGCGGCTGGGCTGAAGCCTCGAATTTAGACCAGCCGCCACACCCCCAGCGCCAGCAGAATCAACAGCAGCACCGCACCCCCCGCGGCCCAGGCCAGCCGGTCCTCCCGCCAGGCCACCGCTTCTGCGGTCAGTTGGCGGGCCGCCCCCGCATCTACGGCCCATTGCCGTTCTTCGCCTCTCAGCCCCAGTATGACCTGGTACGTCGCGCCGCTGCCCTGGGTCAGCGCGCGCCAGGCGGCTGCGTCGGCCGCCCACAGGGCGCGCTGCACGCCGGCCAGTTGCTCCCGAGGTGCCGCATCCAGCCAGGCTGGCAGTCCATCCGCTGCGCCCGCGCGTGTACGGGCTAGTTGCTCGATGCGTGCGGCCTGCGCTTCCCAGGCTGCGACCGCGGGGGTGAGGCTCACTAACTCGACATAACGCTCTGTGAATCGGAAGGTCTCGGCAGTGGACTCCCAGCTCAGCGCGGCCGGCTGCAGGATGCTGGCCAGGAGTGCGAGCTCGGGTGTGGCGGGCAGGGATGCCTCCAGGCGTGTCTGGACCTCGCGCCATTGCGCGGGTGTGCCGGCCAGCGTTATTGTGAGGCTGTCGGCCCCGGCCTCGACCTGGGCGAAGGGTCCCACAGCCGCAGCGACCTCTGCCAGCAAGGGCGCCAGGCCAGCGGCGTCACCAGCGGGTCCCAGGCGCAGGGTGATCACTCGCCGGTCGGGGGTTGATGCCACCGTGGCACGCGCATGGCCAATCAGGGGGGGCGGCGCATCGGGCAAGGTGACGGCAAGCGGGCCGAACGCCTCTGCGATAAGGGCGCGCGCGACGGCCAGGTCGCCGGCCTCGACGGCGCGGATAGCCTGCGCCAACGCTGCCGCCTGCGCCAGCGCGTCGTCGTTGGCTGTCATGCCCGTTGCTTGCAGGGCTGCTTGCCGCATTCGATGCTGTCCTGCCAATACCGCATCCCCGCGCGCACTGGCCGATGCGGCAAGCTGGCCGTAGAGCTCAGCCGCGGCCGCGGCCACGGCCGGATCGCTGCTCTCGGCTGCGGCTTCCAGCTCGCCCGCGGCCAGCAGCAGGAACGCCTGGGCGGTCTCAGTTTCGGCCCGTTCGCTGCGCAGCCGGTAGAGGTCGGCCAGTTCCACGCGCGCGACGGCGACGGCCGGGTCAGCAGGAGCGGCGGTGCGGAGCACGGTTTTTAGTTCCGCCACGGCCAGCGGATAGTAACGCTCGAACAGGTCGGTGGCCACGGCCAGCGGCGGGATCGGCAGGCCGGCCAGCGCGCGGTAACGCCGGGCCAGAGCCAGGTGCTGTATTGGACCCGCCTCGGCGGCGGTCGCGGCCGCGCGTCCGGTGGTTAGCGCGGCCCACCACGCGTTGGACACGAAGGCTATCGCCACATCTTGCGCGGCCTTTTTGTATTCCCAATGCCAGGTCGCGGCATCGGGGTCGAGATGTTTCGGCAAGGATTCGTAGGCCAGGATCTGCTCAGGTGACACAGGTTCGGCGAAGCGGATCGTGACCCGCAGCGATTCGGGCGTGCCGGGCCAGCGCGTGGTTGCCGTGAGTGGGTAGCGGGACGTGGCGACATCGCCGGCTGCAGGGAGCGCCTGACGGTAGCGCAGTCGCACCATGACGCTGCCGCGCAACGGCACGGTGATGGGCTCAGTCGGGCCGAGCACCAACTCGCCGTCCGGCGCTGGGAGGGGCTGTAGTGTGAGCGATGCCCTGCCCACCGTGAGCGCCAGATCCGATGGCAGGTCGATGGGGCCGGCCTGGGGACCGGTCAGGGCCACCGGCACTGCGGCGGCCGTCTGGCCTGGGTTGTGAAGCCGCATCCAGAGGCTGGTATCGGCCCAGATGCCATCGGCGTCCTGACGTATGGTGATGTCCACCGCTTGCGCGCGCAGTTGGACGCCGCGCGCGTTGCCATCGGCCGGCACGAGCGCGACCGGTGCAGTCCCTGGGGTCTCTGCATGTGCACGCGCCGGGATCGCCGCCAGCAGGCACGTCACCAGCAAGGTTAGGGCGATCAACCATGCCACAGACTGGCACAGCCTACAGGGGGCTGGCGTGCAGCCTCGATCCCGGAGCCATGCCATCAGGCCGAGACGCATATTGACAATCACCGGCGTTTGCTTAAAGTTGCGTATTCTGGTATCCTCACCCCACCGCAGGCGCAGAAAAGGACGGTCGGCCATGGTCAAGCTTCTTATGAAATGGGACATCAAGTCTGGCCACGAACAGCCTTACTTTGAGTTCGTGATGCAAGAGTTTGCCCCCGGGCTGATGCGGCTGGGGCTCCAGCCCACCGAGGCCTGGTATACGATTTATGGCCAGGGCCCGCAGATCTTGACCGGCGTCGTGACCAACGATATCGAGACCATGCGTGAGATCCTCGCCGGCGCCGAATGGCAGCAATTACGCGACCGCCTGCTGGGTCACGTCACGAATTTCAGCTACAAGATCATCCAGGCCAGCGGACGCTTTCAACTTTAGGTTTGTTCCACGATTAGCAGCGGCCCCAGGCGGTCCAGCACGCGATATACCTCGCGCTCGTCCCGCACGTTCTGCGTCAGCAGGAACAGGTCGGCCTTCTCGGTGTACCCCCAATCGTGCAGCACGCCCTCGATATTGCCCGTCTTATGATAGAAAGCGGCCGTGTCGCGCGGCACGTTGCGCAGCCAGAGCCCCAGGTCGTCGCATGCCAGCAGCAACGGTTCGATCCACGCGCGCTCAGCCGCGCTCAGGGCGTCGCGCAGGGCGAATAGCCGCACGCAATCGCGAGCCGACACCCAGTTCTCCTTGCCGGCCGCCCGCGCAGTGTAGTCCATCAGCTTGCGTTCGACGGCCGTGTCGCGCAGCCCCAGCGGCCCGTGGAAAATGCTGTTCAGCCGCTCGATCCCGATGCGCCGGATGACCAGGTTGGTGCACAGGTTGTCGGAGACCGCGACCATCAGCAGCAGGACGTCGTGGAACGGCAGTCGACGCGTCGCCAACAGCGGCGACAATCCCGACCCTCCGACGGATGGCTCCAGGTCCAGCTCGCACATCTCGTCCCGGTTGGCGCGGCCGATGCGTTCCAGATAGGCCCAGGCGAACAGGATGGGCACCTTGATGATGGATGCGGACAGGAAGCGCTCCCGGTTTTGCAGCAGCAGGGGCTCGCCTCCGCGCTGTCGGTAGTAGAACGCGTAGTCGCAGGTGAGCGTGGCAAGCGCGTCGCGGATCAGGTCGGGTGTGAGCATAAAATCGGGTCTTTCTGCCAGAGGCAAGATGGGACGCGGACGACGCGGAAACCGCAGACCACGCGGACGATCTCGATTCTGTCCGCGTTCCCTGCGTCGTCAGCGTAGTCCGCGTTCTGGAATCGAGTGCGCTGCCAGGATTCGTTTCGCCCGCGCCAGGTGTGGCGCTTCGATGAGCTGGCCGTCCAGCAGCACGGCGCCCAGGCCGCGTTCGTCGCCGCCGGGAATCAGCGCCAGGACGCGTTCGGCCCAAGCGATCTGTTCGGCCGTGGGGCTGAACGCGGCATTGATGGCCGCCACCTGCGCCGGATGGATGGCCGACTTCCCGGCAAATCCCAGGTCGCGCGCCAAGGCGACGCTGCGGGTTAGCCCTTCCGCGTCGCGAATGTCCATGTGCGGAGTATCTATTGCGTCGATCCCCGCAGCGCGAGCCGCCAGCACTACCTGGCATGCCGCCTGCAGCAGGATCCCCTGTCCCGGCGCGGGCGTGCAGCCCAGATCCTCAGCCAGGTCGTTGGCGCCGAAGATCAGCGCGGCCACGCGCGGGTCGCTCGCGGCGATCTGTGGGGCCGCAACAACCCCCGCGGCCGATTCGATCATGCACATCAGCCGCACCCGGCCCAGGGGCAGCCCGGCCGCCGCTTCGATCTGCGCCACCGCCGCCGCGGCCGCCTGCACCTCCTCGGCCGAGCCGACCTTGGACAGCAGGATCGCGTCCGGTTCGGCCGGGATCACGGCCCGCAGGTCGCCCTGGCCGGCCTCCGTCGCCAGAGGGTTGATCCGCACGATGACCTCGGCCCCGGCGAACTCCAGTGTTGCCAGGGTGCGCGCGACGGTCTGGCGTGCCGCGTCCTTGTTGGCCGGCGCGACTGCGTCCTCCAGGTTCAAGATCAGGCCATCGGCCCCGCGGTCCGGCGCCTTGGCCAGCATTGTCTTTCGGTCGCCGGGCACGTAAAGCAGGCTCCGACGGGGTGTGCGTTGTTTGAACATCGTGAGGGCTATTGTAGCACTGTTCGGGGCGGGGCGGAAACCTCCGCCCCTACCCCCATAAAGCGTCTTGTGCTATACTGCCCTGGCCAAATGCATTTGAGTAAGGAGTATCGCCATGTCTCGTTTTCCGCGTCCGACGCTGGCGCCCGGCCAGGAGTGGGTCTGGGATTATCCCCGGCCACCGCGCATCGAGCCTTGCGACCGGCACGTCCAGGTCATCTTCAACGCTACGGTCATCGCCAATACGCAGCGCGCCCTGCGTGTGCTGGAGACCAGCCATCCGCCGGTTTACTACATCCCCCCGGAGGATGTACGGATGGAATGCTTGCAGCCGGCCCATCGCGCGACATACTGTGAGTTCAAAGGCCGCGCCAGCTATTATACCGTGACGGTAGGCGGCGTCACGGCCGAGCACGCCGCCTGGTTCTATCCTGACCCGGCGCCCGATTACGAAGCCATGGCTGGTTACGTGGCTTTCTACCCGAGCCGCATGGATGCGTGCACCGTCGGCGGCGAGCGCGTCCAGCCGCAAGAGGGCGACTTCTATGGCGGCTGGATCACCTCGGAGATCGTCGGTCCCTTCAAAGGCGCGCCCGGCACGTTAGGTTGGTAAGAGAAGGTTGAAGCACGCAGACGAGCGCAGATGAACGCGGAGATGGACACCGTCGAGCGCCGCCTGTGGCCGATCACACCCTGGCCGTTTCTGGTCTGGGCCGTGCTGCTGATCATGCAGCTCATCAGCCCTGACCCGGCGTGGAGCTGGCCGCTGACCGGCCTCACGGCCCTGATCGCGGCCGCTTACGCCTGGGCCAGGATGCTCCGTGATCGGGTGACCGCCGACCGCCAGACGTTGGGCACATGGGTGGTGGCCGGCGACCACTTGCGGGAACGCTTCACGCTGACCAACGCGGGTTGGCTGCCGGTGCTGTGGGCCGAGGTGCATGATCGCTCTGAGGTCCCCGGCTACAGCGTAGCCCGCGTCGAATCGGCCGACGGCCCCAGCCAGCGCACCTGGCTGACCGCGGGGGTCTGCCAGCGCCGCGGCGTCTTCCGGCTTGGTCCGTGGAACCTGGAGATGGGCGACCCCCTCGGTTTTTTCCGGGTCACCCAGCATTACCCTACAACCACCTCCATCATGGTCTACCCCCGGGCCTCGTTCCTACCGCCGATCGATCTGCCGCGCGGCCGCGCACCCGGCCGGTCGGCATCCAGCGAGCGTTCCTTCGATGAAACTGTGCTGATCGGCAGCCTGCGGCGTTACGCGCCCGGCGACTCGCTGCGCCGCGTGGCGTGGCGGGCCACTGCGCACCATGACAAGCTGCTGGTGCACGAATTCGACCGCGAGCCTTCGGGCGATGTATGGCTGGTGGTCGACCTGGACGCGGCCGTGCAGGCCGGTCGCGATGCCGAAGCGACCCAGGAGTATGCTGTGATCTTGGCTGCCTCGTTGGCCGCGCGCTTCCTGCGCCAGGGCGGCCGCCGGGCTGTGGGCCTGCTGCTGGGCGGCCGCGCGCCGCTGCTCCTGTCCCCCGGCCGCGGGGAGGCACAGCTTTGGCGCATCCTGGAGGCGTTGGCCACGGCCGAGCCCGCGGCCGGGCCAGACCTGGGGATGCTGCTGCGGCAGGCCGGGCCGAGTTTGGGCAGTGGCCGCACGCTGGTGTTAATTACCCCTTCGCAGGATCAGGCGTGGCTGGCATCGTTGCTGCCCCTGATGGCACGCGGCAACGCGCCGACCGTCGTGCTGCTGGACGCCACCACCTTCGACCCGCCTGGGGGCGCCCCGGCGGCCGTGCTGGGTTTGCGCGGCCTCCTGGCGCAGCAGCGCATCCCCTGCACCGTGCTGGCCCAGGGCTTTCCCTTCCGGCCCGTGGAGCGGATCCGGCGCCAGCGTACCGAGCTTAAGACGCTGCCCGGTTTCGGTCGGGTCATTCCCGTGGCTGTGGAAGAGGAGGTGTGAGGCGGGGACGGCGACTTTGAATGGCAGCGATAACTGTTCCGAAACTGCCGACCGCTGACCGCTTCGTTGCACTCAGGGCAAGTTCTGAGCGGGTTGGCCCTGTGAAGTTGTTTACGGCGAGGATCCAGCGAGGGGTCTCGTTTGGGTAGGGAGATTCTTCTGAGAATGGCTTACGCAGACTCAGAACAAGATGGGCAAGAGGCGCCACCCCACTGGCTGGTGCGGGTGGCCGCGCGGGTGCAGCCGCGGGAGGGCTGGATCGCGTTCGCCCTGGCCTGGGTCGCGGTGATCTGCCTGCCAGGCGTCGCGATGGAGGCGGGCCTCGTGGTCGGCCTGGAGCCGGCGCTGTGGCTGGCTACCGCGGGCCTGGTTTCCGGCTGGTGGCTGGCCCATCGGCGGCTTACCGCGCCGGTCGCGACCGCGCTGCTGGTCGCTGCCGGCGTCCTGGCGGTCCTCGCCTGGGGCGTGCGGGTGATCAGTTTTGGCCGTCTGATCGAGCAGGCGGCCGGTTGGCTAGGCTGGCGGCTGGGCGAGCAGGGCGGCCCCGCGCCCGCCATCACCTTCTTCAGCGAGCAATGGGCCGCGCTGGCCAGTTACGTGGGCCGTGTGGCGTGGTGGGTCCGGGGCCTGGTCACCGGGCAGGGCGCGCCCGATAACCTGGTGGTCATCGGCCTGGTCGGGCTGTTGGCCTGGGTGGTCGCTGCATGGGCAGGCTGGTGGATCGCGCGGCGGGGCCAGCCCTTCATCGGCCTGCTGCCGACCGGCATCCTGGTAGCGCAGCAGGTCTACTGGGCGGGTGACCTGCGGTGGGCGCTGCTGCTTTTCCTCGGCGCGACCGCCCTGTTGCTGGTGGCGATCCGTTGGCACAGGCTGACCGCGCGTTGGGAGGCCACCGGCGCAGACTATTCCCCGGAGCTGCGTCTGGATATAGCGTTCTTTGGCGGGGGCATCGTGGCAGCGGCCCTGATCCTGGCGCCGACCGTCCCATTTCTGACCTCGCATCGCGCGTCCGAGGCGTTCTGGCGGCTGTTCGAGTCGCCTTACCGCGAGGTCGAGGAGTCGCTGGCGCGCAGCTTTCAGGTCGCCCAGCCCGCGCGGTCGTTGGTGCCGGCCGGCGGGATCGCAGCGGGCGGGCTGCCACGGTCGCACCTGTTGGGCGCCGGCGCGGAGCTGGCTGACGTGGCGGCGTTGCGCACCAGCCTGCGCGGCCGCCTGCCGGGCCAACCGCTCTATTGGCGCGGCCAGACCTTTGCGCACTACATCGGCCGCGGCTGGGATGAGCCCGAGCCACTGACCGAGGTCCGCCTGGCCGCGGGCGAGCCGTGGGCGGGCGGGGGCGGGGAGACCCCGCCCCTACGCGGCGCCGCGCCGTGGATCGGTTCGGTGGAGGTGCTGGCGGCCGCGCGCGGCGTGATCTACGCGCCCGGCACGCCCGTCTCCGTGGACCGGCCCTACGTCGCCGCATTGCGCAGTCCCGGCGACCCGGCCGCGCTGTCCGCGCCCGACAGGCCCGACCGCTATACGGTGCTCTCCATGCCGCCGGTCAGCGACGCCGGCCTGCTGCGCAGCGCGGCGGCCGACTACGACGCGGCCATCACTGGGCGCTACCTCCAGCTTCCGGCGGACCTCGACCAGCGGTTGATCGCCCTGGCGCAGACGTGGACCGCTGGCGCAGCGACGCCGTATGATCGCGCGGTTGCCATCGAGCAGGAGCTGCGCCGCCTGCCCTACACCCTGGACGTGCCCGCGCCCCCCGCGGATCGCGAGGTCGTGGCCTGGTTCCTGTTCGACTTGGGGCAGGGCTACTGCGACTACTTCGCCTCGGCCATGGTCGTGCTGGCGCGGCTGAGCGGCATCCCCGCGCGGCTGGCCGTGGGCTACGCGGCCGGCGTCTATGACGAAGAGACCGATACCTATACCATCCGCGAGCTGGACGCGCACGCCTGGCCTGAGCTCTACTTCCCCGGCCTGGGCTGGACCCCTTTCGAGCCGACCCCGGCCTTCACGGTCCCGGCGCGCGACCAGGCCGCCGCAAGCCCGCCGCCTGGCATCGCGGGGGCGCCGGCTGACCTCGACGCGGGCCTGGCCGAGCTGCGCGGCCTGGCCGCGGAGACTACCGCGGCCGAGCGTCGCACGACCGCCCGCGGCGGCCTCCTGGCTGGGCTGAACGGCCTGCTGGCGCTCAGCATTTTCGCCTCGTGGATCGGCCTGCGCCGCGGGCGGGAACTCAGCCTCATCTCCGGCCCCGTGGCTGCCGCGTATGACCGGCTGCTGCGGTGGGGCGGCCGTCTGGGTCGGCCCGCCCGCCCGGCCGACACCCCGCGCGAGTACGCCGCGGCGCTGACCGGCGCAGGGGAGCGAGTCGCAGGCCGGGCGCGCTGGGGGCGCAAGGCTGCGGCCGCGGCCAGCGCGGCCCTGCGGCGCGAGGCGGACGCGCTGGCGGTTGCATATGAGCGTGCCTTGTTTGCCGCGGCCGGTGCGGAGCCCACGCCTGGCAGCGCGGGTCGCTGGCGCGGCCTGTGGGCGGCGCTGCGGCGGCTGTGGTGGGCCCGCCGCAGCGCCGGGCGGGACGCCAAGTAAAACGCGTAGTTTTTGGGGTATTGACAGTACGCTCTCCCGGTATTACACTTGTGCCAAGAATGTACGAATATCAGCGGCCGACGTCACTGGCAGGAGGGGACGATGCGCCAGAGATCTCATTTCCGCAACTTCGATCTACGCCTTGAGGCGGCTGACCCCGATGGCTATGTGATCTCGGTGTTGTCGTCTCCTGCCGGCGAAACAGCAATACCGGCGCGGGTGTCTCGCCTGCTTCAAGACCCCTCTCTTCTGACACCGTTTTACAATGAGCCGCTTTGCGATGAGGCGTGCCTTCGCCGCGCCGGGCAACTGCTCACCGACTTTCTGCTGTCTCCTGGCATGGTGCGGGATCTGTACCAGCGTAGCCTCGGCATGGCGCAAAGCGAAGGGTTTTCGTTGCGCCTGCGCCTCAATATCCTGCCCCCTGAGCTGGCGGCCTTACCCTGGGAGTGCGCCTATGACGAGAGCACGCACGAATATTTCGCCCTCAACCCCCGTTTCAGCCTGGTGCGCTATCATAGCCTGATGCTGCCGGCGGATTCAGTGTCAAGCCTGACGCCGATCCCGATATTGATGGTGGTTGCCAGTCCAAGTGGCCTGGCGCCGATCGCGGCAGCCGAGGAGGTAGCGAACCTGACCAAGGCTGTCGCTGAATTGTGCCAGCAGGGCAAGGCGGTTCTTGATGTCCTTTTCTCCGGGTCGGATCGTGAACGCCAGGCAATTGAGACGAGGATAGCGCAGCATGAAGGGGTACATCTGCTTGAAGGTGGCGCATGCCTCGATGATGTGAGTCATGCGCTTAAACGTGGTTATCGGGTGTTGCATTTTGTTGGGCATGGGGCCTTTTCACCGGGCGCAGGAGGCCTCCTCGCCCTGGCAGGTGCGCAGGGCCAGGCAGAGTACGTTGACGCTACCGGGTTGGCGCGTGTAGTGCGCGAGCAAATGGTTGCCGCTGTCGTGCTGAACGTGTGTGAATCGGCAACGGATGACACGGTGCGCTCGTTCATGGGCCTGGCTCCCAACCTGATCCAGGCTGGCATCCCGGCCGTCATCGCGATGCAGCACAGCATATCCGACGCCGGGGCGTTGTGCTTCTCGCACCAGGTGTATCGCGCTCTCGCGGCCGGTGATCCACTGGATGAGGCGGTGACAGATGCCCGCAAGGCCATGAGCGCTGCACTTGGGGTGCGCCCGGGGGAATGGGCTGTCCCCGTTCTGTTCATGCGCGTCGAACACGGACTATTGTGGGAGGTGGATCCGCAGCGCCGCGTTGTGGTCGAGCGGATGGATGCGCTGGAGCGGATGGCGGCCGATACCGCGGCACGCGATCGGTCGGCCGAGAGGCGATTGCTGGCGCAAGGGGTCGGCCGATATGCAGAACGCTTGCGCCAGTTGGCTGACGGCCGCGGGGCTTACGGTTCTGCGCAGCCATATAAGGGGCTGCTGGCGTATCAACTAGGCGATGCACATCTCTTCTTCGGCCGCGAACGGGCGATAAGCGAGTTGCTTGACCGCCTGCGGCGCGGGCCGTTAACCGTCCTCCACGCCGAATCGGGCGCGGGTAAGACCTCATTGTTGCAGGCGGGCATCATGCCGCGGCTGATCGCCGATGGCCATCTGCCGATCCACCTCCGACCTTACAACATCAATCCTACCCTGGCCTTGAAGCGCGCGTTGCTCCCTGAGTTGCGGGACGCTCCCGATCTGGCAACCATGTCGCTGCGCGAGTTTCTGTTGCGCGTGACCGAGCTGCTGGGACGCGAGGCGCGGCTGTACGTCCTGCTCGATCAGTTTGAGGAGTTCTTCACTGAACTTGAGGGGGACGAGCGGGCAGCCTTCGTAGCCGAACTGGTTGACTGCGTTGCGGATCCGCTGCTGAACGTCCGCTGGCTCCTGGCGCTGCGCAGCGAAGCATTTAGTTATCTGGCCAGCTTTGAGCCGGGCATCCGCAATCCTTTCGAGAACAACTGGCGACTGGAGCGACTCACGCGGGCCGAGGCTGAGGCCGTGATCGCACAGCCCGCCGCTCGCTTTGGCGTGACCTATAAGCCAGATCTCATGCCCCTGCTGCTGGATGACCTGGACCAGGGTGGGATCGCGCCACCACAGGCGCAGTTGGTATGCCAGGCGCTTTATGCAGAAAGGCCGGCCGGCGCCGCGATCATCGCGCGGGCTTTGTACGATAGCTTGGGAGGCGCCCGGGGCATCCTGCAAGGCCATCTGGAGCGGGTGTTGCGCCGCGACCTGCCGCCGGGACAGCGCGTGGCTGCCCATCTGATTTTGGAGGCGTTGATCAGTTCCGATGTGCGCCGTGTGTTGCGCACACGGGACGAACTCGCTGCTGAGTTAAGCCTGCGTCACGTGCCGCCGGAGACAGCGGATGCCGTGCTGGAGCGACTGTTGGAGAGCCGCCTGCTGCGTATCCAGGAGAGCGGCTCGGCTGGTGAGAAGGTCGCTTATGAGTTGGCGCACGATTACCTGGCGACGCAGATTGAGGTGAGTCCCGAAGTGCGCGGCCGTAAGGCAGCCCAAGAGCTGCTAGCGCGGGAGTTGTTGAGCTTCAAGTTGCACGGTACGCGGCTGCATCCACGCGCACTTGAAGTCATCGGCGCCCATGTTGACAGCCTGGTTATTGACCGCGCTGCGGCCGAGTTGCTGATGCGGAGCGCGTTTGAGACCGGTTTCGGACTCGACCAGTGGTTGGCGCGCGTCCCAGCCGACCTGGCGCGCCAGGTGCTCCTTGAAGGCCTGACGGATACCGATAGCGAGCTACGGGTGCGTGCGGCGCCGCATCTTCAAGCTGATTGCGATGATGAAGTTGTGTCCGCCCTGGCCGATCGGTTCTCTCAAGATGACGTGGCTGAGGTGCGAGAAGCCGCGATGACTGCCCTGGCTGCATGTGCGCCCGGCCGCGCGCACACACTGGCCCTGGTCGGCTTGCAGCATGACGATCCGGTGCGCCGCGCCGAAGCGGCTGCCTGTTTAGAGCTCTTTCCCGATCAGGAAGCAGCTCAGGCTTTGTTCGAGGTAGTCGTGCGAGACAATGACCAGCGCGTTTGGACCACGGCGCTGCGGGTTCTCAGCACCGATGCGGCGCGATCGCTGCGGGATGACTGGCGTCCGTTGCACAGGGCGTCGGCCGAGCGCCAGGTAGCTGCTTACGGCCTCCTGACCGAGTGGGGCGCTGCCCGGCCGTTTGCCTATCATCTGCGCTCGTTGCCTGCGCTGGTTCAGCAATACTTGAAGACCAAATGGCGCGAGAACTGGCCAGCGTTCATCGGCGCCGGCCTTGCCCTCGCCGTGATGGCCTATTTCGCATTGGCATTGTGGCAGGGATGGCCGCCGTTTCCCGCCAGGTGGACGCGCGTGCCCGACACGCCGGCCGTGGGATTCAGCACCCTCGACGTGGTTGACGGCCGGGTGTATGCCGGCACCTTCGACTATGGGCTAGCTCGGCGTGACCCCGATGGCCGGTGGGTTTTTGGCCTGCGGGCGGGGTTGCCGACGGGTGACCCTGCTAGAAAATCTGATCCTGCCTCCAATGTACATGCGATCTACGATCTGGCTGTGCCCCCCGACTCGCCGGATCGGGTTTTCGCGTTGGTGGCTGATGCCGGCGTGTTCGTGACGGAGGATGCAGGCGACAGTTGGACGCAAGTTGGGGCGGGTGTTGTTCCGACGGACACCCTTTTCGCCGCGATCGACGTCCACGGTCAGTACGTCCTGGTGGCTGAAAGCACAGCAGGGTTGTACGGCAGTGATGATCTGGGCCAGACCTGGCGTCGCCTAAGCGGTGAGGGTGAACTGCCGGACAGTGGTTTTCGGATAGTGCGTTTTGCCTCGAAGGGAGAAGTCTACGTCGGCGGCCCCGATGGTGTCTATCGGGGAGAGGGTGCTTTTCCGTTCACCTGGCAGAAGCTGATCGGCGTGCCGTCAGCGTTCTTCTTGGCTGTCGGGAGCGACGGCCGGCTATTCCTGGCGCTTGGCGTCGAGCGTCCTGCACAGGCGGCATGTTATACGCCGGCGCGCGGGCTGCGGCCCGTGCAAACCTATAGCGCAGAGAACATCACTGCCGTGCAAGGTGATCCGTCTGTACCGGATCAATTCTGGGTGGCAACGACAGGCGGGGTGCATACGCTGTCTTGTCTGGGCGAGCGGGCCTCGGGAAGCCTGTTGACACAGGCCATTTTCGACATCGTGCCGCTGCCTGCCGGTGACGGCAGCTATACCTGGCTTCAGGCGAACGAGAAGGGCCTCTACCGTCCGCCGCGTTGATGTGATCACCAGGAGGGAAAGATGAGGATTATTGACTCGGACTTCATGACCTATCGTTTTGGGGGCGACGACCAGTTTCAAGCAGAGTTCCCGGCAGACCAGCTCATTACACCGTGGGAGATCTTCGAACCGGCCCCTGAGCCGCAGTGGGTGGACCTCGGCCCGTCCCCGTTTCAACCGGTTGACGCTGCTGGCGCCTTCAAAGCGTTACAGGATTTCTATGTGCAACGCGATCGTCCTTGGATCGGCCTCGATCGGGACAGAGGCTTGCCATCTTACCTGTACGGCAATCTGGCTGAGCCCGCAGCCGGTGATTTCCGCGAAGCCTCGTGGGCTTTCCTCAGGAACAATGAACTCATGCTGGCGGGCGTGCAGGAAGCTGTAGATGTCCAGACCGCGCGCGTCTATCAATGGCGCCCCGGCATCCATCAGATCGAATGGCGACAAACGAACCGGGAGGGTGTGCCGGTTTACGGCAGCGCTGTGACCTGCACATACTCCCATCGCCGCCTGACCTTTGTGGCAAATACGCTCTCCTCTGTTCCTGCTGGCCGATTGGATGCGTTCACCTGGGACCTGGCGTGGCCGCACAAACTGGCGCAGGCATCAAATGCGTCAGCGGTGCTCGAACTTGTTGATCTTGCTGACTTCTCGGAGGCACGCGAAGCCATCACCTGCGAAGCGCCGCTTGATCTTCGCCGTGAGTCCATCAATGAAGGATGGCTGGCGGATCGCTGGATCTTGCCTTTTCTCCCCTCGCAAAGTCAGCGGCTGAACGAGGAACCGGTCGAACCCCGGTCAGGTTCCTATCGTTCCATCTGGCGCACGGTGTTGGTTGACCGTCAGAAACGGCGCTGGTTAGCCCTGATTGATGCAGACTCCTACCAGGTACTCAGCCTGGAGCGAACGCGCATTGGTTCAACCCTGCACACGAAGGTGTTCGCGACACCGCAAGATGCAGCGGTGGCGCACTTGGAAGATGTGGTTCTGGACTTTGGCAGCGGCGCTGGCATCGCCAACGCAGAAAGGGTGACGATCGTGGGCGGCCGTTTCGCAGATCCTGGCCAGGCGAATCCAGGGGATTCTGCCGAGATGACAGCTCGACGTCTGCTCACAGCCAACAGCTTCTACCATCTTTATCAGGCTCAGGAAAAGTATAGTCAGGTATTGAGCGATCTGTCGCTGCAGGCCGCAATAGCCCTGCTCCCACCTGGCTCGGTAGCTCCAACCGCGTCTATCGCCGCGAGTCTCGATGATGAGGTTGCCGGGGGGGAGTATGACTACCAGACCCGTACCGTTCACCTGGGGCGCGGGATGCCGGCCAACCCGTCCACAATGCCCCCGACACCCGCGGTGCAAGAGCCAGGCCTGGATGGCGATTTGATCAGCCATGAATTCACACACGCCATTTCGCGCTTCCTCAAGACGATAGCGTTTGAGTACAAGAATATGGGCGATCGCAAGGAGTCCCAGACCAGGCAGTTGGACGAAGGCCTGGCGTTCTACTATGCTTGCTCGTTTGCCGATAATGCCATTTGGTCGGAGTTTGCCCACGCGGACTGGGGAGATCTCCGGAAACTCGAGGCTGCATCGCTGCGGCCGGCCGACACCCCGCCAGATCCGGCCGGCGTGATCTACCAGGGAGGCATGTGGTGGGCGCATGTGTTTTGGAAGTTGAAACAGACGCCTGGCATTGATGCGGACCATCTGATCCTGAAAGCGGTGGCGAGCCTGGCCGGCCCGATTGACAGCAAACAGATCATGTTGAGCGCTCTGTTGGATCCCACTGAGCAGTACGGTCCGGTGGCGACGGTGCGGGAAGTCCTCAGGGGGACGGGTCTTATCGTGTGAGGCTACAAGGCAGGTATTGCCGGGAGGTCGCTATGCTGAGGAGGGCTTTGGTGCTGGGTGGCGTGTGCCTTGTTCTTTCGCTCGCGCTGATTGTTTCGTGCGTTGCGGTGCCTGAGCCAGATGGTGGTGTGCCGTCATCTGCTGCGGCCACGCCGACACCTGACGTTACAGTCACGATACCGGTGACCACTAGTGAACCGATGACGGTCACGGAGTATACGTTGACGCTGTCGGCTGCCGACGACTTCTACTTATCGCGTTCGCGCATCACCGATGAGCGGCAGTTCTCGCTGGCGCCTTCGGCTTTCGAGGTATCTGCGGATGCGCTGTTGGCTGCGCTTGAGGATGGCTTCATCTCAATGGCTGGCATCCCGCGCCTGGCCCTGGGCAGGGTCATCACCGATGCGTTCACGACGCTGCAAGCAACTACGCCCATCACCTGGATTGTGTTCACTGCCTACCCCGCATCGGGGATGTCGTTGGCGTGGGAAGAAACCCAGAAAGAAAGAGGGCTTGATGGCGTGTGGCACACGGCCTCAATCGCACATGTGGCTGAGCTGTCGCACGTGGTGTCTTTCACCTGGGGAATGGAGCCATTGACAACCATGACCGCTTTGCTGGCCGCACGTGATGCCTACGCCGAACCCAGAAAACTCAAGGTCTGGATTGATCAGATGCTGGTAGAGGAGCCTGATGGGTCAGGTGGGAGCCAGTGGAAGTTGTATGTGTTCACGAATGATCCGGGCGGAGGGTCCGGTCCGCAGCAGCAACGTTATCTGTGCTGTCGGGTGCTGCAATGCGGCAGCGCCAGCACTTTCTGGCAGCAAGTCAATTGCTGGGCGCGCTGTCGTGGCATAAGTTGTTAGCGCCTTATCCAGTTATCGGCTTGCCCCTCAACATCCCCTATGCTACAATCCGCGCCATCCAATGTTGAGGGCAGCCGATGACCCCACCCATCACCCCCCAGGCCTTCGTCGCCAAGTGGCAGCAGTCCACCCTGCGTGAGCGCGCGTCGTCCCAGGAACACTTCCTTGACCTGTGTCGCCTGCTGGGCCACGCCACGCCGGCCGAGGCCGACCCGGCCGGCACGTGGTTCACCTTCGAGGCGGGCGCCAGCAAGACGGCCGGCGGTCAGGGCTGGGCCGACGTCTGGAAGACGGGCCATTTCGCGTGGGAGTACAAGGGTGGCCACGCCAACCTGGACAAGGCTTATGCGCAACTGCTCCAGTATCGCGAGTCGCTGCTGAACCCGCCGCTGCTGATCGTCAGCGACGTGGGGCGCATCATCATCCACACCAACTTCACCAACACCGCCAAGCAGGTGCACGAGCTGGCGCTGGAAGACCTGCTGGACCCGGCCCGGCTGGAGCTCTTGCGCGCCGCGTTCACCAACCCCGACGCGCTGCGCCCCAGCCAGACGCCGCAGCAGGTGACCGAGGAGGCCGCGCGGCAGTTTGGCCGGCTGGCCCAGCTCTTGCAGCGCTACGGCAACGACCCGCACGCGACCGCGCACTTCCTGATCCGCCTGCTCTTCTGCCTGTTCGCGGAGGATGCCAACATCCTGCCCAAGGGGCTCTTCACCCGCCTGGTGACGGGACCGGGGCGCACCAGCCAGGTGCTGGCCGGGCAGTTGCGCCAGCTTTTCGCGGCCATGGCGGCGGGCGGCACGTTCGGCGCGGAGGTGATCCCCCACGTGGACGGCGGGCTGTTCGATGATGACACCGCGCTGGCCCTGGACAGCGACAGCCGCCGCATCCTGGCGGAGGTGAGCCGGCTGGATTGGTCGGCCATCAAGCCCTCGATCCTGGGCACCCTGTTCGAGCGCAGCCTGGACCCCGGCAAGCGCTCGCAGCTCGGCGCGCACTACACCGGCGAGGAGGACATCCTGCTGATCGTGGAGCCGGTGCTGATGGCCCCGCTGCGCCGGCGGTGGGATGCGGTCAAGGGCAAGGCTCTGGCGCTGGCAGAAAAACGCGCCCTTGTAGGGGCAGGTCTTGCACCTGCCCAGGGGGCGGGTGCAAGACCTGCCCCTACAGCCGCCAGACGGGCGAAGCAGCGCGCCACCATCGAGGCGGAGCTCTTCGGCCTGCTGCGAGGCTTCCGCGAGGAGCTGGCGGCCGTCCAGGTGTTGGACGCCGCGTGCGGCAGCGGCAACTTCCTCTACGTGGCGCTGCGGCTGCTGCTCGACCTGGAGAAGGAGGTCATCACCCTGGCCGCGGGCCTGGGCGACACGCTCGGCTTCCCGTTGATCTCCCCCGCACAGCTCCACGGCATCGAGATCAACCCCTACGCGTACGAGCTGGCGCAGGCTACTATCTGGATCGGCTACATTCAATGGCTGCGCGAGAATGGGTTCGGGCTGCCGGAAGAGCCGATCCTGAAGCCGCTGCAGGCGATCCGGTTGATGGACGCGGTGTTGAGCAGGGGAGAGGGGGAGGGGGCGCAGGGGAGCGGAGGGGCAGGGGAGCCGGAGTGGCCGGCGGCGGATGTGATTATCGGGAATCCGCCGTTTTTGGGCGGCAAGCGGCTGCGGTCCGAGTTGGGGGATACCTACGTGGATGCGCTGTTTGCATTGTACAATGGACGTGTGCCGCGCGAAGCTGACCTGGTATGCTATTGGTTCGAGAAGGCGCGGACGCAGATTGCGACGGGAAAGGCGAAGCGGGCTGGATTGCTGGCGACGCAGGCGATCCGCGGCGGGGCAAACCGCAAGGTGTTGGAGCATATCAAGGAGACCGGCGACATATTTTGGGCGCAATCGGATCGGAATTGGGTGTTGGATGGCGCAACTGTACATGTCTCGATGGTGGGGTTCGATGGTGGCAACGAAGTGGTGCGAGAACTCGATGGTCATCACGTCAAGTTGATCAACAGCAACCTCACCGCGGCCATTGACTTGACGCGCGCCAAACGTTTGCCTGAAAACCTGGGATTGTCGTTTATGGGCGTAACGCCCGCCGGTCCGTTCGATATTCCGGCGAACAAAGCACAAGAATGGTTGGCGCTGCCGCTCAACCCCAACGGCCGGCCGAACAGCGATGTTTTGCGTCCGTATTTCAATGGCATGGACTTGAACCAGGGGTCGCGCAACGTTTGGATCATTGATTTCGGGGTGGGGACGCCGATGGAAGAGGCTGCCTTATACGAGGCGCCGTTCGAGTATGTGTTGACTAACGTCAAGCCAAAACGAGTCAATCAGCGTTCGACAATCAGTCAGTGGTGGTTACACGAGCGCCCCAGGCCCGACATGCGCGCCGCCTTGAAGCCGCTGAAACGATACATTGGCACCTCGATGGTCTCCAAGCACTTCTTCTTTTGTTGGATGTCGGCCGAGGTGTTGCCTGCTAACCTCTTGATTGTCTTTGCTCGTTCCGACGACTACTTTTTCGGCATCCTTCACTCCTGCGTCCACGAGCTCTGGGCGCGAGCGATGGGCACGCAGTTGCGCGAGGCCGAGAGCGGCTTCCGCTACACCCCCACCACCACCTTCGAGACCTTCCCCTTCCCCTGGCCGCCGGGGCAGGAGCCGACGGGCGACCCGCGGGTCGAAGCGGTGGCTGCGGCCGCGCGGGCGCTGGTCGCGCAGCGGGACGCGTGGCTGCATCCCCCCGCTGCGGACGCGGCGGAGCTTAAGCGGCGCTCGCTGACCAGCCTCTACAACGCCCGGCCCACCTGGCTCGACCTGGCGCACCGGAAGCTCGACGCCGCGGTGCTTGACGCCTACGGCTGGCCGCACGACCTGAGCGACGAGGAGATCCTGGCGCGGTTGTTGGGGTTGAATTTAGCGAGGGGAGGCAACGGATGAGAACGGATAAGCGAATGTGCAATGTACGATGTGCGATGTACGATCCGCGTTCATCCGCGCTCGTCCGCGTCCCCTTTTGGGGTCAGGTGATCCCTGAGAATTGCCTTTGGAGGATCCTATGCTGACCAATCCTGTACTCGAAACCCTTCTGAACCGCAAGTCCATCCGCAAATACCGGGCCGAGCAGCCGTCTGACGAGGCCGTGGAGACTATCGTACGCGCGGGCCAGCAGGCGCCTTTCGCCTATCAGATGTGCAGCGTGCTCTTGAAGCGGCACGCGGGCCGCAACCCGTTCCGCGCGCCGCTCCTCTTCACAATTTGCGTGGACTCGCACCGGCACGAACTGGTCATGGCGCAGCGGGGGTGGGCCGTGGTCTCCAACGACCTGTCGCTGCTGCTCTTCGGCCTGCAAGACGCCACGTTGGTGGGCGAAAACATGGTGATCGCCGCGGAGAGCCTGGGCCTGGGCAGTTGCTTCCTGGGCTGGGCGCCCTACATCGCGGACAAGATCGCGGCCGAGTACAAGCTGCCCCCGCGCGTCTTCCCGCTGGTGCAACTGGCCATGGGCTATCCGGCCGAGGAACGCCCCCCGCGGCCCCGTTACCCCCTGGCGTTCACCCTGTTCGAGGACGCCTACCCGGAACTGGATGACGCAGCGGTGCAGGAGGCCATGCGGGTCATGGACGAAGGCTACCTGGCGCAAGATTACTACCGCCGGCAGCGCGCCAAGATCCCGCTGGAAGGGGAGCGGCGGGAGACCTTCAACTACGACACCTATAGCTGGACCGAGCATATTTCGCGCAAGGCGGGACAGTGGCACGCTCTGCCGCAGGAGATCCTGGATCAATTCGCGAAGCGGGGGTTTCACATACCAGGGCATGGCGGGATCAGTGCATGACAGGTGAAAGTTCCTTGCGGGAACGCATGGCGCGCCGCGGCATTGAGTGTCTCAGAGTGACATGTGGGCTGCTATTCTTACACGTTGAACCGGATATTGAGGATATCCCCGTTCTGCACCACGTACTCCTTGCCCTCCAGCCGCAACAACCCCTTGCCGCGCGCGGCCGTCAGGCTGCCCGCGCCGGTCAGCGCGTCGTAGCTGATCACCTCGGCGCGGATGAAGCCGCGGGCCAGGTCGCTGTGGATGACGCCTGCGGCCTCGACCGCGGTGGCGCCGACCGGGATCGTCCACGCGCGCACCTCGTCCTCGCCCACGGTGAAGAAGCTGTGCAGCCCCAGCAGGGTGTAGCTGCGCCGGATGATGCGGTTCAGCCCCGGCTCGGAGATGCCGTAGCCGGCCAGGAACTCGGCCGCCTCCTCCGGCGGCATCTGCGCCAGCTCCATCTCCAGCCGGCCCTGCAGCGTGGCGACCGTGGTGTGGCGGTGGCGATAGTCGCACAGCGCCTCCAGCGCGTCGCCGGGCGGGTTGTCCCCCACGTTCAACACCACCAGAATGGGCTTTAGGGTCAGCAGGCCGTAGTTGCGCAGCATCTTGTGCTCGGCTGGGGTCAGGTCCATGTCGCGCAGGGGTATGTTTTGGTTCAAGATTTCGTGCAGGCGCAGGAACAGCGCCAGCTCGGCCTCGTTGGCGGCCTTCACAGTTTTGTCGCCGCCCTTTTTGAGTTGTGCCTGCAACCGCTCGATGCGTCGTTCGACAATGAGCAGATCCGAGAGCAGCAGCTCGCCGTCCAGGATCGCGATGTCGCGGCAGGGGTCCACACTGCCTTCGGCGTGCGGCACGTCAGGATCCTCGAACGCGCGCACCACGTGGAGCAGCGCGTCGCTCTGGCTGATGGTGTTCAGCAGCGGCCCGCTCAAGCCCCCCTCACTGACGCCCTTGGCCAGGCCCGCGATGTCCGCGTAGGTCACTTTGGCGTAGGTGGTCTTACGCGGGTTGAACATGGCGGAGAGCCGGTCCACGCGCGGATCCGGCACGTCCACGATCGCGCTGTGAACCTCGAACTGGCCGGAGCTGAACGCGGCCGTCTCCAGGTCCCCGCGCGTGAGCGCGTTGAACACGGTGGTCTTGGTGCTGTTGGGGAGTCCGATGATAGCGATGTGCATAGTGATTAATCAACCGGTTGGTCTGAGAATGCGTTGGTGTATTGGCCGGTGAGGCGGAGCTCGGCGACGGCCAGGGCGATGCAACCCAGCAGCGCCACGTCGTCGCCCAGCGCGGCCGGGACGATGGCCAGCCCCTCCCAGTAGAGGCGGGGGGCCGAGTCGCGGATCGCGTCCCACATCGGCTCGGTCAGCAGCGGTCCTGCTTTCATCACGCTGCCGCCCAGCACCACCATCTGCGGGTTGAAGAGCCGCAGCAGATTGGCGATGCCGATCCCCAGATAGCGGCCGGCGCGGCGAAACGCCTGGGAGCCTACCTTGTCGCCCAGTTGGGCAGCCTCGTTGACCACCCGCGCCGTGACCTTGCCCAGGTCCCCCCCCACCATTTTGGTGATGCGGGTCTTCTTGCCGGCCTTGATGCGCTCGACGGCATAGCGGGCGATGCCGGTCCCCGACGCGAACGCCTCCAGGCAGCCGCGATGGCCGCAGTTGCAGAGGGGGCCGTCCGGTTCAACGATCATGTGCCCGGCCTCCGCACCCAGGCCGCTGACCCCCTGCACCATCCGGCCATCCGCGATGATCCCGCTGCCGACCCCGGTGCTGACGGTGAGGTAGATCATGTCCCGCACACCCCGGCCTGCGCCGTAGGTGTTCTCGGCCAGGGCCGCCACGTTGGCGTCGTTGTTCAGGAAGGCCGGTCGGCCGAAACGCTGGCTGATCAGGCTCCGCAGCGGGATCTGGCGCCAGCCGGGCAGGTTGGGCGGGCTCAGGACGATGCCGGTCACAGGGTTGAGCGGCCCCGGCGCGTCCATCCCGATGCCCACGATCTGCTCGGCCGGCGTATCGCCGATGGCCTCATTGATCGCCTCGATCAGCCGGCCGATGACGGGCGCAGGGCCGTCGGCCGCGCCTGTAGGCCGGGCGATCCGGCGGTAAATCTGGCCCTGCGGGTCGCACAGGGCGGTGCGGATCTGGGTGCCGCCCAGGTCTACGGCGATAATGTAAGGCGCCATGGCGTTCATTCCTGTGAGTGGACAACGGATGATGACGATAACGCCCGTGAGTATACCACCGGCCGCGGAAGTCTCCAACTTCACCAATTTCAACTGGGGGATGGGTTTGTTCGCAGGGAAACCGGGATGTTATAATCCTCTCCCATCACGGCCGCAGGCAGTCGGCCCCAACACAAGTAAGGAGAATCTATGCGCGTCCCCGATCGCACCACTGCTGAGAAGCTGCTGCAGGAAGCCGGCGCGGCCAACCCTGGCCCGTGGGTCAGCCACTCCCGCCGGGTGGCCGAGGCGGCGGGGGCCATCGCGGCGCGACTGCAGGGGCTCGACCCCGAAGCGGCCTACATCCTGGGCCTGCTGCACGATATGGGTCGCCGCGCGGGCGTCACCGGCATGCGCCACGTGCTGGACGGCTACCGCACCCTGGCCGGCCTGGGCTACGAGGACGCCGCGCGGATCAACATGACCCATTCCTTCGCGGTCAAGGCGATCGATGCGATCTTCGGCGCGTGGGACTGCACGGCGGACGAGCTGCGGGACATCGAAGCCTACCTGGCCGCGGTCGAGTACGACGACTACGACCGGCTGATCCAGCTCTGCGACTCGCTGGCCATGCCGGAGGGCTTCGTGCTAATGGAGAAGCGGATGGTAGACGTCGCGCTGCGCTACGGCGGGATGAACGACCATATCCTGGCGAAGTGGCGCATAACGTTTGACATAAAGCGAGACTTCGAGGTGCGCATGGGCTGTTCGATCTACAGCCTGCTGCCGGGGGTGGTGGAGAATACGTTTCGTTGAAGTATGGGAGGAGTTATGCGGATATTCATCGGCGGCGTCATGCAGGCGTCGAATCACGGCAAAGGCATCGTAGATCAGACCTACCGCAACGTGTTGGCGGATGCGCTCGCCGCGCGCTGGCCGGACGTGGAGGTGATCGATCCGCTGCGGCTGCACCCGAACAGCGTGGACTACGGCGATCCGCAGGCCAAGCAGACGCTGCTTGAGCTGCTGGCCCTGGCCGGCGGCAGCGACTTGGTGCTGGCCTACCTGCCGGTCGCCAGCATGGGCACCGCGCTGGAGATGTACAGCGCCCATCAGCACGGCGTCCCAGTGGTCACCATCTCGCCCCTGGCCGAGAACTGGGTGGTGCGCGCCTTTTCGCGGCGCGTCTATCCCGATGTGGCGAGCTTCATGGCCGCGGTGCAAGCGGTCGGATCGCCTGCGGATTTGAGTTGACAGTCATCTGAGTTCGGATTAGAATCGGGATCAGTATGCCCCCATAGCTCAAAGGATAGAGCAGGTGCCTTCAACAACGGAGCCTCCAACGGGAAAAGAAACCGTTGGAGTGGACGGCGCTGTATCGGTGGACGCCTAAACGTTTCACGGCGCATGGCAATACCGAGGAAATGGCGAAAGTTCCGCCAGATACCGTAGAGACTATACGCGCCGGGGCTGAGATGCCCAAGATATAGTCCAGACTACAACGCATCTGTCTGGGTGCGGTCAGGGAAACCTGATGTGGTAGGCTAAGCACAAGGTTGCAGGTTCGAGTCCTGCTGGGGGTATATGAAACGGCTCGGCCGGATGATGGGCATCCGGCCGAGCCGTCGCGTTATCACAGGGCGACCGCCCGCCCCTCCCGCGCCGACCGCAGCAGCGCCAGGATGGTCGCCACGTTCTCCCGGCTGTCGGCCAGGCTGATGCGCGGCGGCTTGCCCAGCAGGATCGCGTCGGCCATGTCCTCCACCTCGCCCAGGTAGAGCTCCTGCGCCGGGAAGGTGAATGCCTCCAGCGCGTCCCCGCGGCGCAGATAGGTCCGGCTGTCCGCGTCCGGCTTGAACGCGTTAGTCAGGTTGATCCGGCCTTCATCGCCCGAGAACTCCATCACCATGCGCAGCGCGGAACGGAAGCCGCTGTCCACCTGCGCGTAGACGTCGCCGGAGAAGCGCAATTGGCCCGCGAAGGTCAGGTCCACACCGGTGGGCCCCGTCGCCTGCCAGCCGAACGCTTCGACCGGGGCCGTGCCGATGACCGCGCGCGCGAAGCTGATGGGGTAGCACCCCACGTCCCAGATGCTGCCGCCGCCCAGCGCCGGGTCCAGCCGCACGTCGCCGGGCCGCGCTAAGGGAAAGGTGAAGCCGCCGCGCACCAGCCGCAGCCGGCCGATGGCGCCGCCTGCGATCAGCTCCTGCACCTTGAGGGTTTGCGGGTGGTGGCGGTACATGAACGCCTCGGCCACCACGACCCCGGCCTGGCGCGCCGTAGCCGCAACCGCGTCTACCTCCTCGACAGTGATCGCCAGCGGCTTTTCGCACAGCACGTGCTTGCCCGCCTCCGCCGCCTTGATCGTCCACTCGGCGTGCAGGCTGTTGGGGAGCGAGTTGTAGACCACGTCAACGTCGGGGTCGGCCAGCAGCGCTTCGTAGCTGCCGAACCAGCGGGGGATCTCCCACTCGGCCGCGTACGTGCGCGCCTTCTCCGCGTCACGGCTGGCGACCGCGGTCAAGCGGTTGCGGGGCGAGAGGCGCAGCGGCGCGATCAGCGCCCGGTTGATGCGGCCGGTGCCCAGCAGGCCCCAGCGCAAGGTGGGTTGGGTCATGATGTCCTCCTCAAGAAGTAGGGGCACGGCCTCATCTGCACTTGCGGCTGCGCCGCAGCGCAGATGCAAGTGTGCGCCTGCTTATGCTGGCGACCGCAAGGGATCGCCCCCTCGCTCTTAGCCGGTCTGTGACCGGCGTCGCAGGCGTTTTGAGGCTGCTTCTAGCCTGACGCCGGGGGTCACAGACCCCCTCCAAGCGAAAAGTAAGTGATATCAGATCTGTGACCACGGTCGGGGTCATAGACCCCTTGGGAGCTGCAAACTCGAGATCGTTCCGTTGGCATTATACCCGAACCTGCTCGTTTTTGGCACATGTTGCCGTAACGCATATAATAGCTCCGTATGTCCAACTTGGCGACTCGAAGCCGGGCCATCGGCGGCAGGTCGCCTATTTCTTTGTTGGAGAACGGCCCGGCAACGGGACAGCAATTCCAAAGATGAACCGGCTGACCCTGTCATTCTGAGCGGCATAACCGACTAAAGTCTGTTGCCCAGCCAAAACAGCGAAGAATCTTGTTTAAGCCGCCGAGACTCTTCAAATTTGGAATTGCCGACAACTGGAGGCAGTGCTTGATCAGTGCGCTTTACACGCTCACCTTGCTGTGGCTGAGCGTTTACGGGTTCCAGTCGTTGCTCCTGACAGTGCTCTATCTACGCCACCGTCGGGATGCGACGCCGGAGGCCCAGGTGGACGAGGCAAGCTGGCCACGCGTCGCGGTGCAGCTGCCGATCTACAATGAACAACATGTGGTCGAACGGCTCATTGACGCGGCCGTCGGCCTGGATTACCCGCGTGACCGGCTGGAGATCCAGGTGCTGGACGACTCCACCGACGAGACCACCGCGCTGGCCGCAGCCCGGGTGGCCCATCACCAGGCGGCCGGCATCAACGTGCGCCTGATCCGCCGGACCGACCGTGCCGGCTTCAAGGCCGGCGCACTGGCCTGGGGCACGGCGCAGACCGACGCCGAGTTCCTGGCCGTGTTCGATGCCGACTTCCGGCCGCGGCCCGACTGGCTGCGGCGCACCATCCCCGCGCTGCTGGCCCGGCCCGACGCTGGCATGGCGCAGACCCGTTGGTCGCACCTGAACGATGACTACTCGGTCCTCACCCATGTCCAGGCGTTGGCGTTGGACGGCCACTTCGTGGTCGAGCAGACTGCGCGCAGCCGCTCCGGCCTGTTGATCAACTTCAACGGTTCGGGCGGGGTGTGGCGCCGCGGCTGCATCGAGGCCGCGGGCGGTTGGCAGGCCGACACCATGACCGAGGATATGGACCTGAGCTACCGCGCCCAGTTGGCCGGCTGGCGCACCCTCTATCTGCCCGACGTGGACGCGCCGGCCGAGCTGCCCGCGCAGATCGAGGCGTTCAAGCGCCAGCAGGCGCGCTGGGCCCAGGGTTCGGTGCAGTGCCTGCGCAAGCTGAGCGGCCCCATCGTCCGCAGCCCCTTGTCCCTGCGCCAGAAGGTTATGGCGTTGGTGCATATCAGCGGCTATTTCACCCAACCTTTGATGGTGGCGTTGCTGCTGATCACTCTGCCGCTGCTGTGGCAGTCCGCGCAAACGCCCGCGTTCCTGGCGGGCCTCGGGTTAGCCAGCCTTGGTCCGCCCCTGCTCTTCAGCGTGGCGCAGATAGCGTTATACCGCGATTGGCGTCGGCGCCTGCGTTACTTCCCTATGTTGGTCGTCTTTGCTGCCGGGATCACCTGGAGCACGACGCGCGCGGTCTGGGAAGGGCTGACCCGCTGGGGTGGCGTCTTTCGCCGCACCCCCAAGTTCCGGATCGAGGGCAAGCAGGGACATTGGGCCGGCAGCGTTTATCGTCTGCTGCCCGACAGGAGCGTCATCGGCGAGTTGTTTCTGCTGGCCTACGCTGTGGCCGCGATCGCGCTGGCTGCGGCGCGCGGTCAATACGGGCTGATCCCGTTCCTGCTGCTGTATGTGGTCGGGTACGCGCTGGTGTCCGGCGGCGGCCTATGGCAGGGGCGCATCGCCAGGGTCGCGGCCGCGCCGTCGGCATGAGATTTGCCGCCATCCTTCGACAGTCTCAGGACGGCTATCCGGCAGGTCTACGGACAGATTTCCAAAGGCATTCAGATCAGGAGGCGATAGGGTGAATCAGATGTTGCAGGTGGTTTTGGCTGTGGTGCCGCAGGCCCCAGCTTTCGAGGGGGCTGGCCTGGGCTGGCTCGTGATGGGGCTGCTGGTGTTGGCGCTGCTCTATGCCTTGGCCGCGGCCGTCCTGGCTGCGCTTGGGCGGACACCTCCTTACTTGCCCGACGCTGCTGTTCGTGTGCTCATCCCCGTCCTGTCGCTGATCGGGTTGGGGATCGCACTCTACATGAGCTACATCGAGACGCTAGAGGTGGCTGCGGTGTGCGGCCCGGTGGGTGACTGCAACGCGGTGCAGTCCAGCCCCTTCGCGAAGCTCTTCGGGGTGCTGCCGGTGGGGATTCTGGGTGCCCTCGGCTACCTGGCCATCCTGGTGGCCTGGATATTGCGCGGCCGCGGCCCCTTAATGCGCCTGGCGCCCTTGGTGGTCTTCGGCATGGCGCTGTTCGGCGTGCTTTTCAGCATCTATCTGACCTACCTGGAGCTGTACATCATTCGGGCCGTATGCCTGTGGTGTCTGTCGTCCGCAGTCATTATGGCTTTGATGCTGACGTCAGCGATCGGTCCGGCCGTGGCAGCGCTGGATGAAGGGGATTGAGACAAACAAACTTTTGACACCACGGCGATCTACGTTAGAATATGTGCAGGCGCCCTCGTTTGTGAGTCATCCTTACAGAACGCCAACTGCTTCTTAGCTACAATCGTTATGCTTGGCGCGAACGCTGCGCGTTGCGCCTCTAACCATTTCGTTTACCTAAATCTTTCTAAAGGAGATATCCAATGTTGAGCAAGAATCTCGAAGCCGCGATCAACGATCAGATCAAACACGAGCTCTACTCGGCCTACTTCTACCTCTCGATGTCGGCCTGGGCTGCCTCGGCGAACCTGGATGGCGCAGCCAAATGGCTGGGCATGCAGGCGGAGGAGGAGCAGGAGCACGCCATGAAGTTCTACGAGTACCTGTTGGATCGGGGCGCCACCGTGACCTTGCAGGCCATCCCGCAGCCGCCGGCCGTGTTCACCTCGCTGCTGGATGTGTTCGAGCAGGTGCAGGAGCACGAGGGCAAGGTGACCGCGCTGATCAACCGGCTGTATGAGCTGGCGCTGAAGGAAAACGACTACGCCAGCCAGGTGATGCTCCAGTGGTTCATCACCGAGCAGGTGGAAGAAGAGAAGAACGCGGCCCAGATCGTGGACATCCTGCGCATGGTCGGCGGCCAACCGCAGGGCCTGTTCCAAGTGGACCGCATGTTGGCGGCGCGCGGCGCGCATTAAGGGCCGATAGCAGCCCCGATCATGGGCATCGCACAGCGTTAGATAGGCGGGGCTGTCGTGAGATTGACAGTCCCGCCTGTTGATTTTCTGGGTGCGTTATGTTGCCGCACATCACGATTTACAACCCCCGAGATCCTCTCCGGCACGGAGATGCCGTTGCCTTGCGCCTGGCCGAGGTCGAGCGCCTCGATGATGGCGCGTTTGGCTCAGGTACAAAGTGATCAAGTGAAGTCTGCATGGGTACCTTCATCTTTGAAGCGGGCCTGATCCTGCTGCTGATGCTGCTGAACGGCCTGTTCGCCATGGCCGAACTGGCTGTGGTCTCGGCGCGCAAGGCACGGCTTCAACAGTTGGCCGATGACGGGGATGAGCGAGCCAGTGTGGCCCTGGCGCTGGCACAGAATCCCGACGATTTCCTCTCTACCGTGCAGGTCGGCATCACGCTAATCGGTATTTTGGCCGGCGCGTTCGGCGGCGCGACGCTGAGCGGCTACCTGGCAGCCCCGATCGCCCGGGTGTCTACCCTGGCGCCGTATGCCGAGGAGATCGCTTTCGCGGTCGTAGTGATCAGCATCACGTACCTCTCGCTGGTGATCGGCGAACTGGCCCCTAAGCGCCTGGCGCTGAACAACCCCGAGCGCATCGCCATGGCCGTCGCGGGCCCCATGCGCATCCTGGCTCGGATCGTCGCGCCCGTGGTGCGGCTGTTGACCGCGTCCACCGATCTGCTGCTGCGGGTCTTTGGGGTGCGGCCCTCAAACGAACCGCCGGTCACGGAAGAGGAGATTCGGGTGATGATCGCCCAGGGCGCCGAGGCCGGTGTGTTGACGGAGGCGGAGAGCGATGTGGTGCAGAGCATCTTCCGCCTGGCCGATCGCCGCGTCGGATCGCTGATGACGCCGCGCACTGACATCGCCTGGCTGGAGGTGGAGAGCACACTCGAGGAACTTGCCTGCGCGGTCGCTGAGCACAGTCACTCCCGTTACCCCGTCTGCCAGGGGGGGTTGGACAACGTCTTGGGGGTTGTGGAGGCGCACCACCTAGTGGTCTGTCAGCGCACCGGCGCTCAACTGGACTTGCGCGCAGTCATGCGGCCGCCGCTGTTTGTACCCGAAGCCCTGTCTGCGGTGCGTCTGTTGGAGCTCTATCACGATGCCAACCAGCAATTGGCGCTCATCGTGGACGAATACGGCGGCATTCAGGGCCTGGTTACGGTCCGCGATGTGCTGATCGCGGCAGTGGGTGACATCACCGAGGCCGGTGCTGAGGAGGCGCCGAGGGCCGTGCAGCGGCCGGATGGCTCGTGGCTTTTAGACGGCATGTTGTCGGCCGACGATTTCCGGTCGGTGTTCGATTTGGATGATCTGCCCGGCGAGGAAGCGGGGACTTTTGAGACGTTGGGCGGCTTCGTGATGATGCACCTGGGCCGCATCCCAGACACGGCCGACACCTTTGAATGGGGTGGCCTGCGTTTCGAGGTGGTGGACATGGACGGCCGACGGGTGGATAAGGTGTTGGTGGCACCCGTGGCGGCCGAGAAGGAACAAGGAGGATGACGATCATGGATTCTCACAACGATCTGTGGCCCCTGGCCCGCGCCGCGTACGACGCGCTGGGTGACGTTTATGGCCCGGTGATGGCGCGTGCCGCGGTGGCGCAGGCCGGCTTGGCCCCGGGCATGTACTTCGGCTGGATGCTGGCCGCGCCGGGCTTCGCGCCGGCCCCCATCTCGGCCGAGCGGCT
>CAZKEF010000008.1:0-171654 GCA_964551735.1 uncultured Anaerolineales bacterium | reverse complement strand
AGCCGCTGGACAGCCAGGAGCGCAAGGAGCTGCCCGTCCAGCCCGGCCCGCCGGAGCCCGACGCGGTGACTATCGCCCGGGCCATCCGGCTGCGTTTCGCCGTCCCCAAGGGCGGCGTCGAAGTGGTCGCGCTCGGCCGGCTGGAGCGCCGGGAGGCGGCCCGTGGTGACGGCATCCCGTTCCGCCTGGACCTGCCCGGCCGCTCGGCGCCCCGACCCCAGGTGGTGATCTGCCTGGACGTCAGCGAGTCCATGTGGTACTCGAAGGGGAAGATCTGGGCGGCGCGGGTGGCGGCCCAGGCCATCGCCCTGGCCGTGCGTGACGCCGGCGGGGACGTGGTCGGGGTGCTGTTCGACGACACGTGGCTGATCGCCGCGGGGTGGGGCGATGCGCTCCTGTTTGCGCCGGCGGCCTGGCCCACCGAGGGCGGCACCACCTTCGCCTTCCTGGCCGACCTGTGGCGGCGCTACCCGAACCATTGGGTGGTGCTGGTCACCGACGGGGACGGCTACGTGCCCTACGCCGCGACGCCCGACCGGGCGCGCACCGGGGCGGTGGTGATCCCTGACGGCAAGCCGGAGAAGATGGCGGAGATCTGCAGCTCGGTGATCGTGCTCAAAGACCCGCGCGATCTGCCCTGGGCGATGGCGCTGCTCATCCCCCGGGCCACGGTCGCCTGATTCTCGCCGGGCTTACGTCCCGGCACAGCGGCCTGATCTCCGTGTCAGGCCAAAGGCTCAGCTTCGGCTGGGCCTTTTTTCTTGGGCGGGGTCAGCCGGATTCGACGATCCGGTAATGGTGGCGCAGCCTGGTCTTGACCGTGGCGCGGATGAGCGGCCAGGCGGCCTGGAGCGAGGGGTAGGGGGTGGTGATGACGCGCTTCCAGCGTCCCTTGCGGCCGAACGTGCGCACGACCGCGCCGTCATCGAGGAGCGTCGCCTGCCACGCGATCATATAGAACCGCCGTGCATCCGCGTCCCGGTCGGTGCGGTCGAAGACGACGTAGCCAAAGTCATCAGGCGCCTGCTCGAAGTCCATGCTGGCTGCTGTTTGAAGAAGAAACGCCAGAACAGGTGTCTGGCGTTCGTACGAGCGTAAGCTCGTGGGTCCGGGACGTAAGCCCGGTTAGGTGGGATCGCCCGCGGGTTTGATGATGCCGGCGTCGATCAGGTGCTGGCGGTAGTCGGGCGGCAGGGTTGCGTGTTGCGGGGGACGGATCGGATGCTGAGTGCGTCCGACTTGCCGTGAAGCCCGTTCGGCGTGTTTCTGTTCCCGCTCGGCATTCTCCCGCCTGGCGTAGATCCCGCGCACCACCGAGACGGCGCCGATCACCAACAGCCAGCCGATCCACACGAAGAACAACGGACTGTGCAGCATGGTTCTCGCTCCTTGTGAGATGTTTGCGGCCCGAGAGCAGATCACCTCAGCGAGATGGCTTGCTGTCGGGTCGCAAGCGGTCTTGAGGGGAGCGAGAGTCCGCGATCCTGGCTGGGTGGCGACCCTGGGATGAGTCTACGTCAGGGTCTGGGCGGTGTCAATGTTGGGGTGGTAACCAACAATTGCCTCGGCTAACAAGCCAGGTCTACTGCGAATTCCTCAGGAGCGTGGCTGAGCGCCGCCAGTAGTTTTCCGACCACCTGCACCACCGACTTGGCGCTCTGGTTGGCCTCGACCCACAGGTCAGTGCCCGGGATCCGCACGGGCGTGATCATCCCTTCGGGGCGGGCGACGATGTATTGCCGCGTGCGCCCCTTGACGGTGGCGGCGGCCGGCCCGAAAGCAGCGCCGTGTTGCTGCGCCAGCACCTCGCAGACGCGCAGCAACACCCTGCGCCATGTATCCGCCGCATAGTGTTGGCCGAACAGGACAAAGCCGGTGGGTTTGTCCTGTGTCGGCTTCGCTTCGCCGGGCGAGGCGGGTCTAGCTGCGGTTGCATCCAGCACCAGGGCTGCGGGGACAGGGGCCGGCCCGACCTGGCCGATGAGTTCGCCCCAATACTCGTCATCCAGCGCCGTTACCTCCAACGTGCGTTTGACCACGCCCACCTGGTGTTTGACAAGCAGTTCGATCAGCTCGGCGCTGCTGATCAGCCCGATGCGTGTCTTGTTCGATGCGGCAGCCTCCTCGCGGGCGGATCTGGAGAAGTCGCTGGTGGTGATGATGATCCCCTGCTGGTGCACCTGCAGCGAGCCGCGCAGTTGGGTCACCACCGGTGCGCCCACGTTGCCTTTCCAACGCTTCACCTGCACCGCCGCGCTCATCTCGGTCAGACCGGCCGCGCGATAGACGCCCGTCACGTCAATGCCGCCGTCGCCGCTGTACGGCGTCACCTTGACCGTGTTCTCGTCAAAGCCCATTCGGATCAGCAGCTCTCGGATCAGCACCTCAAACCGTTCCGGTGGCATGGCCAGGACGAGCTGGGTCAACTGCTTGCGTGTGGCTGTGTTGATTTCTGCGACGTGGGCATCAATGCCCTTGGGTTGCCACTGGGCTAGGCCGAAGGCCCCTTTGCCGGCGCGCACGAAGTGGGAGCCTTCCTGTAGGGAGTCGGTGTACAGCCGGGAGCCCATTGTCGCCGCAGGGTTTGACCCCTGCGGCGCGATCAGTTTCTGCGCCAATGCCCGCTCAGTGATCTCCTCGTAGTGGAGCGGCTGCCCCGCGGCCTTGAGGATGGTGTAGGCGGCGTCGAGGTAGGTCATGGCAGGAATCCCTTCATCGTGCTCCGAACTTCAAATCCCGTGGAACCGGGCATGTTCCGCGCATAGCCACAGGATGTTTCCGTCGTTGGTAACGGTCTTCTGCAGACCGCACCAGTGTTGGGTTTTATCTACTTCGCGCAGGAAGGCGTGCAGTGCGCGTAGGGCGACGCCTTCGGCTTCTACATCCTTACCCAGCGTCGTCTCGATCTCGCGTCGAGCAGAGCGTTCTGGTCGGGCATCGAAGTCAGGCAGCGCCTCGGCGGCCGCGCCGTAGATCTCCACACTCAACTCGACGGATTTGTACAACTGCTCGTCGTACGCTTTAATTGGTCCCGAGAGTTGGGGGACGAATTTCAAGATCTTGGAAAGTTGGCGTAACCACTGCCCCACTTGCCGCCACCACTCGTGATCCTTCGGCGCTTCGTAGTCCTTTTCTCCGGCCATAATATGAGGGCCGGTCAGATGCTGGCAGAGCAGATGAAGCTGGTAGTCCTTGCTCAACAGTCTGCTCGGGTCATAAGCAGGGAGGTCGACCGGCTGGAACGCGTCGCTACGCCGGTCTTTGCCTTCTGCGCCATTCTTCAACTATGACCTGCAATTCCCGAGCTGGGGGTAGCATGAAGCGGTCTTTCCGGTAATCGAACCAGGTTTCCAGTCGAGGGCCATAGTGAGGATGTACTCTTAGCAACCGGAAACTTGGTAAGCACATGAATCCGCACATGTTGAGTTGCCACCTCGCGTCGAGGTTGTCGCTTCGATTGAGCGCAAGCCACGCGTGCTTTAGTTGCCCGGTGGCTGCCAAACCTGCTGCTAGCTCATAGTAGACGTGAGGAACGGAGTGGATGTCGTCGGGGATTGATTTGTCCAAACACTGATCGATTAAGGAGTTCCATGCACTCGTTCCCCCGCTTAAGTAGTTGCACCAGGCATCGTAGATCGAAAGATAGTACCGACCATCAACATACTGGAACTGACCTCCACGATGTACTTCGGCAAGGATCGCCTTGGCCGTTGCAACATCATCCATGGCCAAGGAGGCCGCGAGGATCCAGCCTCTTCTGAATCCTCCTGGCTTCGGCGAGATTCTTCTCGCCGCCATATAGTGCTCACGCGAGCGCTTAGGATCGCCGAAAAAGAATAGGCGGTACCCCAGCTTTTGTCGAAGGTCGGCGTCATCTGGTTCGTTTCGGCAGCGATACTCCCAATTTGCCGTTTCTGTTAGAATCTCCTGAATGCTAGGCGGCCTTAAGCCAAGAGCGAAGGCGAGGGCAGCTTCGAACTCAAGTCTGATATGAGGCGCCTCCGAGGAAGGAGCATGGACGACACCTGATTCGACCGAGGTAGGGCTCATTGCACGCATTAGCTCGCTGACCATGCGTGGCAGCCCAAGTTCTGAAAGAATCGCTACCCTGTTACCCAGGGTGGGTGCGTGCTTCGACACCTGTGCGGCGGTGATATTATGCCAGACCGGCAGAATTACCTTTTTTCCGTCCATCTCTCGCTGCACCAGCCCATCGAGCTCTCGTTGGGGCCACTCTTTCGCAAAGAAATTCGGACTCAAGATTACGATGCCATACCTGCAACCGGCTAGACCTTGATCAATCGCCTGCCGCAAGCTATCCCCTGCAGTGAGCGTGAACTCATCATACCAAACTCGTAGCCCTTCTGCCTCTAGGGCTTCCACAAGAGGACGGGCGATGGTACTCTTATCCTCAGAGGCATGACATATGAAGACATCCCACTCGGTTGTTCGGTTTGTGTCAGCAGAAGGAGAGGATATGCGCGTCGGCACTTCCTGCCTAGGTTCCGACTTAGATGTGCTGTCAGCTAACTGCCATATCACACCACTTGCTGTCCGCATATGTAGTACCGGTATTCCCCACTCCAAGGTGTCCTCCACCTCCAGACTGACGGCCTTGCGCGCCTCAGCTACAGCAGCATCCACAGGTAGATCATCTGACAACGACTCATAGAACACCCTGGCGAACTCGATCATCGCTATTTCGGTCATTGCATACTGCATTGCCAACACCGCGGGTAGGCCTCTTTGAACCAATCTTGACGCGACGCTGGAAAAGATACTTTGTTCATCGCCACGTGCTCCTTCACAGGTACTCAGAATGACTAATCGTAGGCTACGATGATCGGCCAAGAGGCGTCCGAGTTGAGTAGCCTGTAGAGTATGAGCCCGCCCGTTTTCATCAGCCAAGACAATTCCTCCCTCATTGGATTCGATGTTGAAGTATCCGTGGCCGATAAAGTGGAATACATGCCACGGTCCGCCTCGCATTGCACGATGTAGTTCACGCGAAGTCTGCCCTTCGAGCCAAGTCAATGTGACCATGTTGCGCTTGCGCAACGCAGCGATTGCTTGCTCGATACGTTCTCTTTCGCTGGACGCATTTAGTGACGGCAGATCGCTTGGGCTTGAGATCATCCCCAAGATCCGGAGCGGAGGGGCGATATCCAATGCTTGGCTAGGCTGCGGCAGCTCTAGGTAACGTACCAGTGGCGTACGGCGAGAGAGGCACATGTATTCAGCCTGCTGCGGATCATACATGTATTCCCAGGGTAATGTGGCCAGTTTCGGATCTAGAATACGGAGTTTTAGACGAAGCCCTTTACCTCTGCGATCGGCCTCTACCCTGCTTACCATGTAGCAGTTATACATTTCTTTGTTGAAAAGCGCGCCAAATAGGTTTTCGCCAAATATCTGTACTGGATCCTCTTCGCCCGAGGAGTCGTGCCTATGTGTCTCAGCCGAGCGCCATAGAGCGTATTGTAGTCTGTCTAGGTGCGCCTTGAGAGTGATTTCATCAAATGGAAAGTGCATGATAGCGCGGGCTTCCCCCGCGGGCGAACGCAGTACAGCCACAGGATAGTTTCCCCCGCTGCCAGGCAGGATTTCCAACTCAAAATCAAGGTAGTCCATCGTTTGGTCTCCTGGGTTGCCGATTCTGGATGTGCGCTGCCCTCGTGCGAATCAGCGGGCGTTTCATATGCAGTGTCCCAATTCGCGGACATCGATGGGCTAGTCTGATTGATTAGCTCACTCACCCCGATACTGCGCTAACAGTTCTTCGAATTCATCATCGTCTGCCAGAGCGAAGCGAAGGTAGCCGCACGTTACCAGAGAATTAGCCAGTTGACCGGTCCGGTTGGTGCGCCGATTCAACGTGTCATCCAATACCGCCGTCAGCTCCGTTTTGTCGGGCCACTCTCCGCGTTCTCGTCTTCGATAACCTTCGCCTGCCAGCGCATCCCGCAGACTGACCACAATCTCCCGAGAGAGTGTATCCTCCCAACGTTTCTCCAACCGGAACACACGGTTCAGGCTGGCAACGCGGCGCGAGACTGTACCGTCTTTCTCTGTGATCGCGACCTTGCGAACACCTGCTATAGGTCGATTGACCCGGACGACTGTACATTGCACAGCAGGTTGGCTGGCGTAAGGATGAAAACTGTTCACCAAGGGCGCCTGATCAGGTTGGTCAATGGGATCGCGCTCCAGCTTGAACGACTCGTTGCAGCCCTTGCACATTGGCAGCAGGTTATTCGGGTGCACGGAAAGAAAGGGGTATTTTGACTTCGGCAAAAAGTGGTCTGTGTCAGTGAATACCTTATCCTCAATTCGAGTGGGTCGTGCATCATCACACGCAGGGCACACCGTCAGCCGTTCGTTTGCCTGCCAAAACGCTTTCGCAAATCCGTTGCGATCCAGCTTGTTGGTCTGCCCGTGGACGTGCTCAGGGAATCCGCTCTCCAAAAGGACGTCATAGAAGTCCACCATCAGAGGGCGTACAGCGCTCCTTGAGTCGCCGTTCAGGTCAAGCGTGTAGCTGAATCGGAAAAACGGGTCGTCCAGATGCTGATCATAGGCAATGTCATGCGCAAACGCTTCGCTGATGCGCAGCCCTGTGCCCGGATGCTCATCTACGTACTCTATCAATGTAACGAGGTGGTTATGCAGGTCGTTTGGGCTGCCATCTTGTTTATGCAACTTACCCCAAAGCCAAGCACCATTCTCTGCCCCAAGCACCTTCTGCAGCTGATCTTGGTTCAAAGGCAAGCTTGGTCCCGAGCACGCAAAGCACAGCACGTCGCTCTGGAAGTGAAGCACGGCCCGGAGTGCGACCTCACAGGTTGGGTGTTTGACTTGATGCAGCACTGTTGCGTCTCTCTCCCAAAGCGCGCAGCCGGCGGCGGAACTCGAACTGGTAGTATCCAGGCCCGAGGCGATCCTCCAGAGAGCGTAGGGCATCTCCGATGGTTACTTCCTCTTGACCGATCTCCTGCTGAGCGTAGGCACGGATTGCGCGCAGCGCCCACAAGAGGCGACCATCATTTTCGTATTCGTGTGGCAATTCTCGCACTTGTTGCCAGAGTCGCTGAAAGCTATCGCTCTGTTTGACTGCGTCGGTGTGATCGTCTGCCGCCCAGACCGCCCGGAGCTGATCGGGGTAAGCCGCAGCTACAAGAATCATGTCCAGGAACTCGGTTGCACGCTGACCCACTGTCTCTGGCGCATCGAAGATACCCCGCATGATGTCACCGGGTGATGCGCCAAAAGTCTGCATCGGAGTGCGCACAACCGCGATGCTGCCGTTTTCTCGGCGCAACAGCGTGATCTCGGTATCGAATACGTCTGTCAGCGCGATGCTGGAATGCGTAGAGATGACCACGTCGCTGGCGTTGTCGCGCAGGCTGTCGTCAATGATGTCCACGATGCGCCGTTTCCACACGTCGTTGAAGTGCGTTTCCGGCTCGTCGAGCAAGATGAGCGCGTCATCCTTGCCGTGCAGCAGATGGAACAGCGCCATACGGCCCAGGAACATCCGCTCACCGTCGCTGAGCCAGTCGTAGAGCAGGAGATCGTCGGCATCCTGCTTCTTCACCGTGAGTGTCGCGTCCAGCAGACGGCCTTCCGCGTGCAAGGTGCATAGCCGGTCGAAGATGCTGTAGGGGTCGCCTTCGCCGAGTCCTAGATGCTCGGCCAGCGCGGCCGCAGCCGGACGGTCTCCATCCGCTTCATGCAGGATGCCCGCCAGATCGAACGAGACGAGCTGTTTATCGCTTGGTTCTGGCTGACGGATCGCGGCCGAGGCCAACTTGTACAGGTCACGCCACCACCCGCGTTCGTGTCGGATCGTATCGGGATCCATGCGCAGCGTCATGTGCAAACCTGGCGGCCAAAGCCAGCCTACTTCGTTCAGGAGCCCGCGCAGCCCCGGTTGAGGTCGCTCTTGTGACACGCCTTCCCGTATGGCGGCTTCGAGAGCTTCCGGCGTGCCGTGCTCCCTGAGTTCCGCTGCCAATTGGCTGAGCGTAACGGCACAGACCGCGTACCGCAGCAGTTGCGGGGTCACGAGCCGCCCGATGGCAGAAGAGATTCCCACAAACTCAGGCGGAGGTGGGCCGAGCACTTCCGGTAGGTCGTTCTCTGTCAGCCTGACATCCGAATCGTTTTGCAGGCGTTGGCGCAGTTGGTCAATGAAGTCCTCTCGGCGTCGCCCGTTTTCTTTCCACCAGTCCCAATCCACCGGCGCTTCGTCGTTCGCGCGCTCCGCTCCCTCGATCAATTCCGGCAGCGCAGCAACAGCCGCTTGTGTCTCAGGCGGCGCAAACAGCGACTCCCAGGGCGTCAACACCCCCGAGGTGTAGGCAAGCAGGACGCTCGGCAGGTAGGCGTAGATGGCGCCGCCGCCGGGCAGGTCACCGTCTGTGAAGGGGTCGCTGCGCAGTGGTGGCGCCAACAGCGGTAATTCGGGCTCTACCGCAGCGAGGGCTTCCCAGTCTTCAGCGGTTCGGTCGAGGATGCGCTCGGCAAACTCCTTGAAGACGCTCTTGGCCGGCCCGCCGTTCGGACTGTGCAGCAGAACGGTGCGCGCATCGCTGCTCGTGCCGATGTCGTAGGCAAGGGTCACGGGGAACGGCGGGATGTTGCCTCGTTCCAGGTGCAGGAAAACTTCTGCAAGCGCCAGCAAGAGACGCGTCTTCCCCGTGCCGTTGACGCCGACGACGAAGCGAATGGCGCAAGCCCGGTTGAGCAGCGGCTCCTGGCGGAACACCGCTCGGATGTCCTGCAACGGCGGCAAGCCGGACAGACGCAGGTAGCGCAGTCTCATGGCGCGCTCTCCTGGGGTGCAAGGCGCTCCATCATTGTCTGACGCGCGTTGTCGGATGGCCTCACTCGTCGATAGGCCGGCACATAGACCAGTTTGTCACTGGGCTTCGTTGCCACGTTGATCCGTTGCACCAGACCGATGGTGACCAGCAACTCAAGATCGCGCTGTACGGTGTCGAGAGGAAGTCCGCTTTCCTCGGCCATCGTCTCCGGCCGAAGATAGCCTTCTGAGGTTTGCAGGGCGAGATACAGGCCGTGCTGCTCTCTGCTCAGGCTGCGTAGGAGATGGTAGCGCGGATGGCTGGGGTCGGGTTCGGCCAGCGCCAGCTTGGCCATCTCGGCAAATTGCATAAGGATGCCCTGGGCTGGCAGCAGATCCTCCATCATGCGCTTCGACACTTGCGCTGTCATTTGGCGGAGAGGTTCCACCATCGCGGCCAGTATCCGCTGTTGATCATCAGCGATCTGCCGGATAGCCCGCAACCCCAGGGAGCCGAATACCTCGGTGTATTGTCGCTGAATCTGTTGCGCCATCGCCATGGCTGGACTATGAGCCAGAGTCTCGAGAGTACTGGACAGAAGTTTCGTGCTTCCTGTTAACTGCTGGGCCACTTCATCGAGAGCCTTCGCGAGTGTAGTCTCAGCGGCCAACATATCTCGAGAATCTGGTGATCGGAGGATGTGTTCCCTTGTCAGCAACCGTTTCGGTCGCGCTCCCAAGCGCTGATCACGTTCAGAAGCTTCTTGCCTTTGTTGCTCGGTGTGTGTAGCACGCCAGGTGGCAGTCAACTCTCCTGTGAAAGCTTGCGACAACAAAGACATTGACAAAGTCGTGAGCTTCTGTTCGTGTAGAGTCAGGTCATGTTGATGTGCCTTGTGCAGGTCGTAAAAGTGGGCAAAGCGCTGCTGCATTTCCTTTGGCGGCAAGCCGATTCTAAGAGAAGCGAGCTCTCCAGTGTTGATGTTTGCCATGTTTACCGCGCGCTTGGCAAGCCGCGCTAGTTGTCGTTTCGCAATCGAAGAGTTCATGAAGGCCCAGACGTACAGTGGAACCACATCATCGACAAGGCGCACCCGAATGATATAGGAAGCGAATGTATAGTCTTGTGCGTGGGGTCGTTCCCAGATTGCAGTCTTCCCCACCAAATCGACGCTGTTAGTGCGGTTGAACAGAATGTCACCCGGTTGTAGATCATATTTCTGCCAATCGACCACTCCCCCCTCAACGAACTTAAGATCCTGAAAATCAAGATATCCGTCTGCCGAGATGTTGTTCATGCGGAGAACGCCAACATCACCTGTGTCAGCGCTCAGGCTTACAGACAATCCATATTGGGTTGACTTGAACAAGCTCCCAAGATCGATGACTGTCCAGTCCGGAGGCAAGTCAGCGTCCTCCCGCCCTATGCCGAACATCGCCTGAAACAAGGCGGGAAGTAGGTCTCTGGCCCGATCGTTAGTGCGACGACGCAAGCGGCGCAGTTCACCCGCTTGGCGCAGAATATCCACGATCAGGCGTTGCTCGGAGATCGGTGGAAGGAGAGTAAAGATTTTGGCTACGTCGGACCGCGTGACGCCGCTGATGGTCGAACCGCGGTTATAGTGCTCAATATGCTGTCGCTGCGAGAATAGGTAGTATCCCAGGTAGTAAGGATCCAGCAGGTCGCGCTCTTTGATCACGATGCCTGTCAAGTCTTGACTGAAGCACAACGCTACCTCGGTTACGGCCACTTTGCCTACCGTAACGCGGGTGGTCAACAGGACTGTGCCTGCCGGGACGAGGGACGTGGCGCTCTCCTTGATCGCATCCCGTGTAATCAGTTCCCGACCCTCGTAGATCGACTCTACTGCGTCTTCTGGCAGATCGTAACCGGTCAGCCAGGGGATGTCACCCTTGAAATAGGATGGTGCCTTTCGGCTCGGCGTGCCACCTCCATACAGGTCCGCCAGCAGGCCTAGCTCGACCGTCGTCCAACCGTCGGGTAGTTTGGTGGTGTTCATGCGGCGCTCTCCACCTTTGCCCGCAGATCGGACAATCCGGTCAGGATGCGTTCTTCGAGCGATTGCAGCTCTCGTATAATTTGGGCCGGAGGATCATGCTGAACCAGAGAGATGCTGATCGGTTTGTAACGTCCGGCCGACAGATTGAGATTATTGGTTTCGATGCAGTCTGACGTCAATCGATCCAGGAATTCCTGCTTGACCATCCCATCGGCATCGAAGATGCTCAGCTCGGTGCGAAGGTAGTCCAGGTACGCAGGTCGGACCTCACCAGTCTCGTCATGACTGCCATGGAGGATGATCTTGCCCTCCGCGTCCTTGAGCTCCCAGTCGTCTCGTTGTGCCAGGACGCGCACTGGCGCAGTCCAGCTCTTGGACGCCGTCAGGGGTTCAGGTTGAGCGTATACCTCTGGTGTGCGGAGCTTGACGTCGTAGCCGTCCAACTTCGCGAACTCCAGGACAACAGCACCCACTTGCCGTTCACCTAAAGCTTCATCGTCCAACGGAGGCACGTCCTCGCGGAAGGCCAATAGCGGCTCCCCCTCATCAGTGAAGCCGCCGACTTGGATGAGGTACTCCTTATCTTGCGTCCAGGCAGTGGCCAGGTCATCGGCCAATTTCCGCGCCAGCGTTTCCGCGCGCTCGCGCAAAGGCGCCAGCGCCTTGCGGCCGTGTTGCTCGAACTCGCCGTCCAGCTTCTCCTTCGTCGCCTTCTCGAACCAGCGGTTCACAGTGCGCAGACGCCCCGTCAACAAGTCAGCGATGGCCTTGCGCCGCCTAGCGTCGTCCTTCTGCTTCTCTGACGCCTCCTGGGCGCGCTTGCGACCACCGAGCAGGAATCCTGCGTATAGATCGGCGATGCCGGCGGCCTCTGCGGCGATCACCTGGCGATCGGCTTCAGTGGGATCTTCCGGTAGTTCAGGGAAAAGTTCGTGGATGTCCGATCTCTGTCCTTGCTCGCTCGCCAGGTTGGGGAAAAGCTTCAGGGTATCGTCATCCACATGTCGCCAACGCGCTTCAGAAATGCGTGGTTGGTAGTAGGTGGTATTACCTGCGAGCTTGTCCGGCCACTTTGCCAACGCATCCCATAGATCATTGGGCTCCGGCTTGTCGGTGCGCTTAGCGTCGAGCGTGTAGCCGTCAGCCTCCACCTCGTAGAACCACACGTGTTCGGTGCGTGGCCCACCATCGGCCGGTGGCTCGGTATACTTCTGAAAGACCAGGATCGAAGTTTTCACGCCGGTGTAGGGTTGAAAGACCCCGGCAGGAAGGGAGATGACGCCCTCCAGTCGGTGCTGGAAAAGCAGCTCGCGACGCAGCGCAACGTGCGCGTTGGTGGAGCCGAAAAGCAATCCCTCCGGCACGATCACCGCGCCACGTCCCCCTTCTTCCAGCAGGTCAAGCAATAGCCAGACGAAGAGTAGCTCGCTCTTGGTAGTGATAGGTTCGGTGCTTTTCCGTGGATCCGGCGGGAAGCGTTCAAGGTCGAGATCACCCCGATCCACATTTCCAGTGTACGGAGGATTCGATAGGGCGTAGGCATAGTGTTCCCTCTCCTCTGGAGGGAGCTGCCTGCCCAGGGCATCACGTCGTTCAATGCGCGGAGACTCGATCCCGCGTAGCACCATGTTCATCCAACCGATTCGGACCATGGTCCGATCATTGTCGAAAGCGGTAAAGTAGTTGCCCGTGAAGTACTTCTGCTCTTCTTTTTCGCTAAGCCCCTCGGTGCGATGTGGCGTTCCGTCCCACTCCAGAACGAGGTTTTCCTTGGTAGTATAGCGTTTTCGAACGTGAAGGAGGGTGTTGATGGGAAAGCCACATGTTCCAGCGGCCGGGTCCACCATCGACTCGCCCTTATCGGGGTTGAGAAGCTCGATCATGAAGCGGATGATGTGCCGAGGCGTGCGGAACTGGCCGTTCTTGCCGGCGGTCTGGATTTCGCTCAACAGGTACTCGAAGATGTCACCTAACAAGTCATCGTTGGCGCTGCGCACGCTGCCCGTCGGGAACAGCGTGTCAATCAGGTTGACCGCGTTCTGCAGAGCGGCGGCTTTGTCTTTGGGAAACTGGAAGTAGGCGTCCTCCATCTGGCTGCCGATCGCCTCGAAGCTCTCCGAGGTGTTGCCGGTTGCCAGCAGGATCCGATCAATCTGGCGCAGCCAGGGGAAGACATAACGGCTGATAAGGTCGTGATCCGGATTCTGCTTGATGTAAGACCAGCGACAGGTCTCGTGCCCCGTGCACTGCCGGCTTGGGTCGGCGGCGGGCAAGGGTGGGTACCTGCCGCTCTTGCCGTCGTCGGCGTGGTGATCCAGGTCACAGCCGGTGCGCGGTGCATAGATTGATCCCAGCCCTTTGGCCTGACGGTCGCGGTCGAGGTCTTCCAGTTGCTTAAGGAAGAGAAAATAAGTGATCTGTTCGATGGCTACCAGTGGGTTCGTCATGCCGCTGGCCCAGAAGAGGGTCCACAGGCTGAAGACACGCTGGCGAAGTTGCGGTGACAGCATATGATTGTCCTTGCGATGGACTGAAAGCGAGCTCAGGCAGCGAGTCTGAGCCGGTTAGCAAAGTTGAGGATCTCCCGCACCTGGGAGGCATCAAACAATCGGTTGACATCACCGATGCGGGTGAATGGCGGGCGCTGCAGATCCTGGGCATTCAAGGCTACATGGCGCAGCACTTGAGACCGTACCGCGCGAAGGAATCGAATCTGGGTCGCGGTGAAGTGTGGATGTTCAGCCATAAACCGGTCGAAAGCCGCCTTGATCTCCTCCTCTCGGCTCGCGAGACGGCTCAAGCCAAGAATGTGCCGCACGAAATCCACGAGCTTGGCATCGGGCTGCTCGTAAGCCCGACGCAACGCGTCTTCGGTGATGAACAAGTCCGGCCGGTTCAGGGTGTTGGCCAGGGCGAGTACATCGGCTTCGCTCAGGGTTTCTCCTCGGCGCAGCTTCTGCAGCGTTGGATGATCTCGCGCCAACGTTCGGATGGCCGCTTCCACCTGCTCACGGTAGGTATCCGCGAAAGCGCCCTCGCCACTTGGGCCATAGATGACCCAGTGCCGGCGGGCAATCTGGTCTGGCAGGTCCAGGCTGACTATCTCGGTGCGCCGCCTCTGCCGAAAGCGCATCAGAGGCGCACAGGTCGCCTGCAACTCCATGATCCGGTCGTAGTCGAGATGGGCCCAGAAGCCATCGCTGCGCGCCCAAGCCAGTTTCTCTGCCTGGGCTTGGACCTCCGGTAGACTCGCTGGCAGGAGCGCCAAGTCCTCAGCGATTTCATCGTGCAGTCTCGCGATTTCCTCTATCTGCCCGGCAAGGTGCGCCACTGCCAACCGTTCGGTTTTGGCCTCGAAAGTCATCACTTGCAGGTTGACGTCTGCGATGAGCCGAAGCAGCGGTGCAATCTCACGGCTCAACTTCTCGACACGACTGCCGGCCAATTCTTTCCAACCGTCCGATGCACCGAGCGCCGCCAACGCCGCCAAGTGCGGCATCACATTGACGTTGTCGGGTGGTATCTGCGCCAACATCGCACGTAGTTGGCCCACCGCTCCTTCAGCCGCGTCTGTCTCGTCAAGCCCTCGCAGCAGCACGAGTTTTTCCAGCCGCAATCGGAATAGCCGCGTCGGCAAGGGTTCCGTAGGGCTGGCAACCTCGCCTTCGGGGTTCATGTTGAAGTAGGCGAAGTTGTTCCAGAAGTCAATGATGAGAAAGTCCTTCTTCTGTTGGCCTGTCTCCGGGTCGGTCCAGCGCCGCGTGCCGCGGCCGATCATCTGCCAGAACTTGACCTGGCTGAATACCGGTTTGGCGAACACCAGGTTGCCGACGGAGGGCACATCAATGCCCGTGTCCAGCATATCTACCGAGATCGCCACGCGCGGCATCTTCTTGCGCTTGAAGTCGTCAAGCGTTTGGTCGGCCCGCTCCATGTGGCTATCAATGATCTCCGCCATCCCTCGCCGTTGCAGGTCGGGATAGAGCCGGTTGAAGCTCTCCCACAGCCGCACGGCGTGACCGTGGCTCATCGCAAAAATGATTGTCTTGGCCGGCAGCGTTCCGCTGGCATCCCTCCGGCACTTTTCCATGAACTCGCGCACCATCGCGTTTGTGGTGCCAGAGTTAGTCACCCGCCGTTCCAGATCGGTTCCCTCGAAATCTACTTCGCTCAGTTCAATACCACGTTCTTCGAGCTGCCGTTGCACCTCCACAGGCAACTGCCCCGCCTTGATACCCTCAATCTGGAAGGTAGTTTCCGCCGCCAGCACACGGTATTGAGACAGATAACCTTCGTCAACGGCGGTTTCATAGGCGTAGTTGAAGGTCGGCAGGCCGTCGGGACACTCAAAGAGGGCGAAGGTGTTGTGGTCAATCTGGTCGGTAGGGGTCGCAGTCAGGCCCAGGTTCACGGCGTCGAAGTGCTCGAACAACGCCTTGTAGCGGTAGTAAATTGACCGATGGCTCTCGTCCGCGATCAGGGTGTCGTAGTAACCCGATGAGAGCGCCTGGTAGACCTGCATCATGCTGGGGTAGGTCGCCACATGGATGCGCGCAGCATCGTCTACCTCGCCCCCTTCGACGTGTGCGCGCATCACATTCGGCATGAATTCCTTGAAGTCGCCCAATGCCTGGCGCACCAGCTCGCGGCGATCCGCCAGAAACAACACCCGCTGTACCCACTTAGCACGCATCAGCAGGTCCACCAAGGCAACCACAGTTCGGGTCTTGCCTGTACCGGTGGCCATCACCAGCAGGAATTTGCGCTGGCCCCGCTCCAGCGCCTCGGTCACCCGCTTGACTGCTTCCATCTGGTAGGGGCGGTCAGCGATAGCTGGATTTGGTCCGAGGCGGGCGATCGACCCTCGATAGAGACGCTGGAACATGAGTCGCTCCAGGTCGTATCGCGTGAAGAACCCTGCCACGCGTCGCGGTGGCGCATACCCCCAATCGTAGAACCAGGTGTCCTTACCATTTGCGAGAAAGATCAGCGGTCGCCGGCCGGTCGCACTCACGATTCGCTCGGCGTAGTCCTCCGCTTGCCGCTTGCCGGCCAGCGCGTCCCGCCCATCCCGCTTGGCCTCCACCACTGCCAATGGAAGTCCGACCGAGTCGAGCAGCGCATAGTCGGCGAATTCGGTCGTGTAACCCGCACCGCCCCCGCTCACGATGCCCCTGGACGTGGGGAAGCGCAACGCCAGTTCGGTGATCACTTGCCGGGGATTCGAAACATCCCATCCAGCCCTTGCAAGCTGATGGTCTATGAGGAATTGGCGAGTTTCGGCTTCGGTCGGCATAGTTGGCATCATCGCAACTGGGTAGGAGGTCAACTTCCGGACATTGTTGGGAGCCAGTTTAGCACAACTCGCTATCTTTGGGAAACTTAAGGCTCAGGGGAGCCTGTTGATGGGTTTGGCGCAGCCGAACAAATGAGCTATAATACTGCTACACGAGAACTACTGGAGAGGCCTACCATGGGCATGTTCGACACCATCATCTTCGACCGGTCAATCCCGTGCGCCAAGTGCGGGGCCGAAATCCGCTCGGACCAGACCAAGGCCTTCGAGTGCACGCTCGATGACTACCGCATCGGCGATTGCATCGCGCACGCCGAAGAGATCCGCATCGTCGGCGATGATCTCTACTGCAACGCGTGCAAGGCGTTCACCACGCGTTACTACCTGGCGGTCTATCGCGGCGTCCTGGTCGGCATCGAGACGGAGCGGGCGGCGGCCGAAGCCCTCCTGCGCAGCTTCAGCTTCGAGAAGCTGTTGCTCTGGTACCACGACCTCTACCGCCAGCGCCAGCGTGCCCTGGCCGACAATCGCCGCGCGGAAGCGTTTATGCGCAACGTCTGCGAGTGGTTCGAGCGCGGCTACGACAAGCAGGCGCCGGAGGAGCGGCGGTCGCTGCTGTTCTTCTGGAACCGGGACATCCTCGACAAGAGCGAGACCCCGCTGGCCGCGCTCCATCAGTTCCTGGCCCAGCGCGCGGCCGAGGCGAAGGCCGGCGACGACAATGGGCAAATGAGCCTCTGGTGAGGGAACATGGCGCGTAGACTGGATCGCATCCTGGTGGTGGATGTCGAGTCCACCTGTTGGGAAGGGGAGCCGCCGCCTGGGCAGATCAGCGAGATCATCGAGATCGGCCTGTGCGTGGTGGACGTGGCCGCGCTCGAACGTGTCGAACGGCGCAGCATCCTCGTCCGGCCGGCGTGCTCGACGGTCAGCGCGTACTGTACGCAGCTCACCACACTGACCCAGGCGGACGTGGACGCCGGCATCCCGCTGGCCGAGGCGTGTAGGGTACTGGCGCAGGAGCACCACTCCGGCCAACGGCTCTTTGCCAGTTTCGGCGACTATGACAGGCGGCAGTTCGAGCGCAACTGCGCGGCGTTCGGCATCCCGTATCCGTTCGGCCCGACGCACCTCAACGTCAAGAACCTGGCGGCCATCGCCTACGGCTGGTCGCGCGAGGTGGGCATGAGTGAGGCGCTCAAGCGGGCGGGGCTGCCACTGGAAGGAACGCATCACCGGGGCGGCGACGACGCCTGGAACATCGCGGGGCTGCTGTGTCATCTCTTGCGCAGCATGCGGGGGAGGTGAGGCCATGACCAAACGAGGACCGCAACTGCCCAGGATCCAGCCGGTGGACCGCGCCGCGGTCAACCCGCCGCATCAACGTCGTAGCACGGAAGCGCTTGACGGCCCAAAGCTTGGGACCACCGGTTGGCTCATCGGCAACGCGCGTCGCCGATGAGCTCGGTTAGTTGTGGTCCTCCTGGCCTTCTCGTTACGTCGTCTTATTGGAGTTCGGATAACCCACTCAAAACCGCATACAGTTCTGTGGTGACAGGCTGCCCGTTGGTGATCACCGAGACCTCGACGGCTGCCTGCCCCTCTGCTGGAACAAAATCCAGATAGGTGAAGCCGCCTCCGATGATCGCACCGGACCCATCAAACGCCAGAGCACTTACCCGCAGTTGGGAGGCGTCCTTCTTGTAAGGACTCTTGATCACGCCGGTGATCTTTGATGAATATGATCCTTTCAGGTAGGTGACTTTGTCAGATGTAAAGGTCGCCTGTTGCTCTGAAGGTGTTCGATCGCCCGCCTTGAGCTGCACAACGACGTTATCGATAATATCGTCATCGGCTGATAGGGATAGACTCCCCGCGATGCCTATCTTCTGGCCAGGTAGGAGCAACTCGATATAGCCTGAGTCTGTGGCACGGACGGTGCCATCCTTGGCGAAAGCAGTTACCTGGTACTGGCTGTCCTCAACAGCCGTGTTGCTGCTTTGGTTTTCGACCAGGAAACCGTACGCGCCTCGTGTGCGTTCCTGCCCGAAACCTGAGGCCATCACCTTGACGTCTTGAGCAGCCTGTGTGCTTGTTGTAGTAAGCTCGGAGAGTCCGCTGATGGCAGCGTATAGCTCAACCTTAGCCGGTGTGCCGCTCGTCTTGGCCGAGATCGCTACCCCGGTTTGCTCACCTGCGAGTATGAAGTCTACATACGTGTATCCGCCGCCGATGATCTCCCCCTTGTCGTTATATGCCACTGCGCTGGCCCGTACGCTAGAGGCGTCGCTCTGGTAGGGGCTCTTAATGATGCCCGTTACCTTGGCGAAATAGTCATCTTGAATGAACGTGGCCTTCTCCGTGGCAAACGATGGTTGTGGTTCGGTCCGTGCAAACTCACCGGGCTTGATCTGGACCTCGATGTGATCGATAACGGCATTTTTGTCTGGTAGCAGCATGTCGCCTGCGATACCCAACGTCTGGCCAGGCAGCACAAGTTCAATGTAGCCTTCATCGCTGGTAAGCACCGAGCCGTCCGGCGCGTACAGGGCAGCTTGATACTGACTGTTTTCGATAGCCACGTCTGCGTTGGGGTTCTCCACGATGAATGCAAAGCCGACAGAGCCGCCATCCTGTCCATAGCCTTTGGCCACTAGCTTGATGTTTTGGGCGTCTGGTGCGTTGGATGCAGCTCCTCCGAAAGATGACAATCCGCTGACGGACGCAAATACCTGTACGGTAGCTGGTTCGCCGGACGTGATCACCGAGATTTCCACTGGGGCTTGACCCTCGGCCGGGATGAAGTTAATGTAAGTATAGCCTCCACCGATCAACGCACCTTTGCTGTTGTAGGCCAGCGCATATGCTTTGACCTCGGAGGTGTCCTGCTTGTAGGGGCTCTTGATGACCCCAGTGACCTTCGAAGAATATGTGCCTTTGGCATACGTGACCTTGTCGGCGCTGAAGCCTGGCTGGGCTTCGGTGGCAGTGTATTCACCCGGCTTGACCTGGACCTCGACGTGGTCGGCGATCTGGTCTGCGTTGTCCAAGTATGCGCTACCGGCAATGCCGAATTTCTGGCCGGGCAGTAGAAGCTCAATGTAGCCCGAGCCGCTTTTCAGGACGGTGCCATCCTTGTCATATACGGCGATCTGGTACTGGCTGGACTCCACCGCAAATCCCAGGTTCGGATTCTCGATCTCGAAGGCGTAGGCGACCTGTTGGCGCTCCTGTCCCAGTCCCCTAGCGGTAAGCTTTAGGTTTTCGGGAACTGGCGTCGCGGTCTTCTGCGGAACGGCTGTCGGAGCTTGCTGGGTGGGTAGTGGGGGTTCTGTTGGCGCGACCTGCGGGACGGCCGTCGCGGGCGCCTCGGCGACTGCTGCAATAGTGGTAGGTTTCCCCGTATCCCCGATAGCACTTGGTGCAACGGCGGTGCTGCTGAGCGCCTTCTGCGTCTTTTCGGCGCTGCTACCGCAGCCTACCAGCAAGATGGTTGCCAGCAGAAGGACCGTGATGGCTTTACGCATATTGATATCCCTCCTTCGCCATTCCATTGCGTCAATATATCGTGACCCAGCCCTGGCCAGTGTCACTGTCGATTTTAGGTCATCGTGGCGGTGACTGCCATGATTACAATCATACCCCCTGACAGCTACATAGAGTGAGAACGCTGAGAGAGGCGTTTCTGAGTGGTGAGAGCTTTTGCTGTGGTGCGTCCGCTGCTCTCAGTCAAGCGCGCTCTCTGGTTACGGGCTGCCAAGCTGTCGCCGCGTGTACGGCACGTGGAGCAAACTGACTGCCTTGCGTTTCGCCCGCTCCCCGCGGCGGTCGTAGCGCGCGGTGGTGGTCACCTGCGCGTGGCCGGCCAGCTTCTGAACGGTGGCGATGTCGGCACCCTTGTCCAGCAGGTCGCTGATGAACGTGCGCCGCAGGTCGTGCGGCGAGAAGCCGGCCAGCTTGGCCGCCGCGCCGCGCTTGGCTAACAGGTCATAGATCGCCTGGCTGGTCAGCCGCCGGCCGAGCGCCAGCACGCCGCCCTTGTTGATCGGCACGAACAGCGGGCCAGGCGCGTCCCCGCGCACGATCAGCCAGTCCTGCAGGGCGTCCAGCGCGCCGCCCGCGACCGGCAGGCTCCGCGCCTTGTTGCCTTTGCCGCGCACGGCCAGCTTGCCCCACCGTTCGCCGTTCTCCTCGGTGATGCTAACGTCGGCCAGGTCAAGCCCGACCAGCTCGGCGCGCCGCGGCCCGCACGCGTAGAGCAGGGCGATCACCGCCGCGTCCCGGTAGCCGGCCGGCGCGGGATCGGCCAGGCAAGCGTCCAGTAGCGCCAGGATCTCGCCGGATGCCAGCGCACGGCCCGTCGGCTCTTCTTTGCTGCCCTTGACCGACTTGACCGCAGCCGCCGCGTGGTAATCCTCGGCTGCCATCTGGCCAAGCTGCCAGGCCGCGCGCAGCACGCCCCGGACGGCAGACAGGATCTTGTTGGTGCCAGCCGCTGTGTAGCGCTGGCGCAGGGCGGCCTGCAGCGCAGCCGTGTGCTGGAAGCGTAGGCTGCCCCAGGGCAGCTCCTCAAGCCCCAGCGCGCCGCTGGTTAGGATCTCGGCGCTCACCGCCAGCGCCTGGCGCATGGTGCGTACGGCGGCCGGGCTGCCCAGGCCGGCCAGATAAACCAGCGCCGGATTGTGGTCGGCGGGCGTGTCATGGAGGGGCGTTATGGCCGGCGCGGGGTCGGTGGTGGTGAGCAAAGTGACCGTCATGGGGCCTCATCTTGGGCATGAAATCGCATGTGCGAACTTGTATTCGCATAAGTGATTTTCCCTCAAAAGAGACCCGATGTCAAGGCCAAGAAGAGCGAATTGCGGTCAAAGCAGCCGGGTCCGGCCTCGGAAATTGGGTCAGGCGCGCTTGTTCCGCCCCAAATACCTGTCCACGCCGAACAGCACGTAGCCGATGGCGAGGAACCCGACCGCCAGCAGCAGGACGTTCAGCAGCACCGGGCCGAGGCCCAGCGCGTCGATATCCATGAAGAAGTAGGGGTAGCGGCTGTTCACCCCGCGCAGCTCGCCGCCCAGTTGGGCGCGCAGCACGGCAAAGACGAAGTAGGCCAGCGGGATGCCCAGCCACACGAGCGGATCGGTTGGCCCGTAGGCGGGCTTGGGGTCGAACAGGAGCCAATCCAGGATCACCATGAGCGGGATCGCGTAATGCACGATGATGTCGTTGGGGCTGAACGGTTTGTAGCCGACCATCTCGAAGATCACGCGGGCCAGGAGGAAGTGATAGACGGTCATGGTGATCGTCACGGCCAGGGTGACGCCGCCCTTGAAATGCGCCAGCGTGCGCCGCAGCCCGCCCTCCGCAGCGGAGCGCTTGCCGGGTGACATGATCACCAGCGCGCTGAAATACAGCAGCGCCAGGAGGACGCTGAGGATCGTGAAGAAGCTGAACACCTCGCCGCTGAAGCGTCCTTGTAGGACGCCGGAATAGGCCAGGATCGCATAGCAGCAGAGGCCGATCAGAAGGATGCGATAGCCGCTTGTCCAGCGGGTTGATCGTGTCATGGCGGATGCCATGGGAGACTTCTCCTCAATCGGGGGTGAGTCCGATGCGGGCTGCCGTGTCTGCATTGGCCGGCCAATAGACCGCGGCGCGTGGTACCAGGAGGTCTCGGCGTCCCTCCGTCGATCTGAGAAGCGCCGCTTGCTCACGCACGAAATCAGTGATGTCCTCGATGTGCAGAATCCATTCCGCGGCGTAGCGGGCCAGCGTCCGGCCGCGCAGCCCGAGCTGGATGGCCCGCCGGCCCAGCCGTCCCCCGCGGGGTGTGCGGTCCGGATCCCACTGCAGCCGGACCGTCGGACGCGCAACCGCCGTCTCCCGCTCTGCTTTGTCCCGGTAGAGGGTCGGATCGTAGGTCGCAGGAACCGCCTCGGCCAGGATCGCCTCGAACCCGGCCCGTTGGAGCCAGACCGCCAGGACGACCTCCTGCCCCGGCTTGGTGGCCCACCCCGAGCGGTACATCATCCACAAGAAGCTGGTCTTGATCCAGCTCATCCGCTCAAAGCTGAACTCGCCGCCGAAGGGGCCGTGCTCGGCGGCCCAGTGACCGATGGCCGGCCGGAACGCCTGGTAGACGACGATGGCCTCGTCATTGAACTGCGCCAGGATATGGCGGCCGCTCCGGGGCAGGTGTTTCGCCTGGGCCAGGTAGGGTTTGATTTGTAACATCATGCCAGAGTAACTTTCGTGCGCAACCGCCGAACTTCCCACGCATCCGGCAGCCGGTTGGAGAACCACAGCTCGACGTACTTGAGCCGTGGTTCGTGGGAGCTCCCTCCGCCGGTGACGGTCGCGTGGCTGTAGTGGATCAGGCGCAAGCCGATGTCCTCCTGCCGCGCCCGGATGCGCTCATAAAGGCGGCGGATGTCACCCATGTGTGTGGTCTTCGGCCCGATGCAGACCAGCGTGCCGGTGTAGCCGAGCCGGCCCAGGAACAGCTCGGTGAACGCCGCGAAGCCCGGCTGCACGACGTCGAACGCCAGCGCGTGGTGGCCGTCGCACCCGGCCGAGAGCGGCGGGCCGAAAAAGACGACGTCATAGGCCAGGAAACGCCGGAGAGCGGCCGGGTCCAGCGCATCGCCGAGGAGGCAAGGCACGCCCGCCGCCTGGTTTGCGGCGACGATGGCCGGCGCCACGTCCAGGCCGCAGAAGGCCAGGCCGGGCAGCGCAGCACGGTAAAGCTCCCACTGCGCGGTGCAATCGCCGCAGCAGAGCTCGGCGATGCCCTGGGTCTCCGGCAGCAGCTCGCGGATCAGCGCAATGCGCTGGGCGATGGTCTGCCGGTTGGTGCGCGCGAAGCCGGTGCGCTGGGGGTCAGGGGTGTTGTGGGTCGGCATGGGCTTGCCCCGCAGGGGCTACCTCGCCGCGTAAGGGCTCCTTGGCCAGGCCGCGCAGCAAAGTGTCCACCAGCGTGGCGCTCCAATCCGCGGCAAAAGGAACGCCTGCCACATACTGCGCATAGAACGCGCCGACCAACATGTTGACTGCCAGCGCAATATCGGCAGCGGGCCGCAGCTCGCCGCGCGCCTGGGCCGCAGCGAGGATCGCCCGCAGGGCGCGGCGCCGCGGGACGACCAGGGACTCGCGAAACGCTGCCAGCAGCTCCGGGGTCTCGTGTTCTTCGGCCAGCACCATGCCGTACAATGACATGCCGTGGGGCCGTGAGAGCGCGCGGCGGAAATGCTCCAGCTCCGCGATCAGGTCAGCGCGCGTGTCGCCTACGACAAGGGGCCGGCTGGCGTCGCAATAGGCCCGCAGCGCGGCCATCGCCAGCTCAATTTTGCTCGGCCAGCGCCGATAGATCGTCGGCTTGGTGACGCCCGCCTCGGCCGCGACCGCGTCCATGGACATGCGCACATAGCCTCCCTGCGCCATCAGCCGGAAGGCAGCGTCGAGGATGCGCGCATCGGTCTCCGGCTCGCGCGGCCGGCCCGGCGCGCGCGGCGCACCGTTCGTTGGGTCTGGCTCAACCTGGTTCATCGTTATCCTTTGCCGCAGGCTTCTTACCTCACCTTGCGTTACTGCCCAGTATTGTAACAGCATCGCCGAAACCCGGCAAGCCGCCTGATTCTGTCGCGAATTACAGCATGCCGCCGCGGCGCAGAATGTAACGCATGCTACGGAAGAATAAGCTTACCATACGGTACAGTAAAGATAATCAAGACAGTCGTGCGGTGTGCATGACCGACACCAAGAACCTCAAGGAGCACAAGCATGTCAACCTTAACCGAAGTCAACCGCTACGTTCATTTTCACGGCGCGCCGACCAAGGGCAAGATCCTGATGGTCGCCAGCAGCCCGGCCGTATCCGGCCAGACCGGCTGGCCCATCGGTTTTTGGGCCGCCGAACTGACGCACCCTCTGCGCGTGTTTCAAGAGGCGGGCTATGAAGTTGAGCTGGTATCCACCGCGGGCGGCGCCCTGATGATGGACGGCTACTCGAACCCCACCGACGCCAGCGGCTATTCGGCGCACGATGTGATCTCGCTCGGCTACATGCAGTTGCCGTGGTTCAACGAGATGCTGGCGAACACCCGGCCGCTGGCCGAGGTCCACCCCGAGGATTACGTCGCCATCTTCCTGGTGGGCGGGCAGGGCCCCATGTATACCTTCCGGGGCAACGCCGAGCTGCAACGGCTGTTTGCGGGGTTCTACGAAGCGGGCAAGCCATCGGCTGCGGTGTGTCACTCGACGACGTTGTTGTTGGAAGCCAGGCGGAGCGACGGTGAGCTGATCGTGGCCGGCAAGACGTGGACCGGCTTCGCCAACGCCGAGGAAGACTTTGCGGACAACGCGGTGGGCATGAAGATCCAGCCCTACCGGATCGAAGACGAGGCGCGCAAGCTGCCGAACACCACCTTCAAGGTCGCCGCCCCCTTCGCGTCCTACGTCATCGCCGACGGCAACCTGATCACCGGGCAGCAGCAGAACTCCGGCGCGGCCGCGGCCGAGCTGCTGGTGGAGATGTTGAACCGGTGATCCTGAAGCGCAACTTCGACCCGCGCAAGGTGACCACGTACGTGTGGCCGCAACTGCTGGCGGCGCTGGCGTGGTCGGCTGCGGTCTATGTAGCCTACGTCGTCCTGGGCTGGACCTTCGTCTCCGCGCCGTTCGGCATCCTGGGCATCCTGGGCACCGCGCTGGCGCTCTTCCTGGCGTTTCGCAACAACACCGCGTTCGGCCGCTGGGGCGAGGCCAGCCAGGCGTGGGCCGCGATCACTGCGGCCAGCCGCACGTTCGCCCGGCTGATCGTCACCTTCACCGACGCGCACGCGCACACGCCGCAGTATCGGGCCGAGGCGGCCGAGGCGTTCAAGCGGGAGATGGTCTACCGCCACATCGCCTGGGCCAACGCGCTGCGCATGCAATTGCGAGGTCAGATGGACGTCAACGAGCTGGCCCCTTACCTGGACGGCGCGGAGCTGGCTGCCCTGCGGCAGGCGCCCAGCAAGGCGGGCGCGCTCCTGTTGGCGCAGGGCCGCCGCATCTACGACGCCATGGCCTCCGGCATCCTGCAGGGCTTCGACAGCTTCCAACTGGAGGGGCAGTTGGCTGCGCTGGCGAGCCAGCAGGCGGTCTGCGAGCGCATCAAGCTGATTCCGGTGCCGCGGCAGTACGACTACTTCACCCGGCTGTTCGTGTGGCTCTTCATCGTGCTGACGCCGCTCAGCCTGGCCGGGACGCTGGTGCGCGAGGGGGTCGGCTTCCTGCTGGTCCCGCTGACCGTGATTCTCGCCTTCGTTTTCGCCATCGTGCAGCGCACCGGCGAGGTCAACGAGGAGCCGTTCGAGAACCGCATCACCGATGTGCCGCTGTCAGCCCTGTGTCGGGGCATCGAGCGCGATGTGCGGGAGACGCTGGGTGAAACCGGCCTGCCTCCCCGGCTGGAGCCGAAGGACGGCTATCTGTGGTGAGGAAAAGCATAAGGAGAGACCCATGAAAGTCGCAGTGTTGGGCGCCAAGATCATCGGGAGCACCCTGGCGCGCAAGTGGGCGCGGGCGGGGCATGAGGTGATGTTCGGCGTGCGCACGGTGGATAACCCGGAGGTGCAGGCGCTGGCGCGGGAGCTGGGCGCGGCCGTGGGCACGATCACGGAGGCGGTCGCCTTCGGCGAGGCGGTCGTGTTCGCCATCCCGGGCGGGGCGATGGAAGAGACGATCGTCGCGCACGGCGCAGCGCTGGCGGGCAAGATCGTCATTGATGCGGCGAACCGCATGGGCAGCGGCGCCATGAACAGCGCGGCGCTCTTTGCGGCCCACGCGCCCGGCGCGCAGGTCTACCGCGCCTTCAACAGCCTGGGCTGGGAGAACTTCGAGAACCCGGTCTTCAACGGGGTGCAGGCGGACCTGTTTTACTGCGGCCCGGCCGGCGCAAGGCAGGCCGAGGTGGAGGGGCTGATCCGTGACGTGGGGCTGCGGCCGGTGCGCGTGGGCGACATCAGCCAGGCGGGTCTGGTGGACACGATCGGATCGCTCTGGTTTGCGTTGGCGTTCGGCCAGGGGATGGGGCGTGAGCTGGCGTTCAAGGTGTTGACGCGCTGAGTGGCAATGCGCTGCAACCAGGCTGCGCACCCGGTTCTTGCGTGGCTACCTGTCAGCTTGCAGCGCCAGATAGGCCCGGATCGCCCGCTCCGTGTATGAGTCCATCGGCAGGCGCAGCGCCTCGTCTACGGGGAGCCAGACGTAGGCCTCCGCCTCGTCGTTGAGCTGCACCTCGGTTGCTTCCGTCCGGCAGGCGAAGTCGAAGAAGATGAAGTGCCTGGGTTGCCAGAAGGCTGGGTCGTAGATGAACTCCTGGGTGCAGACGAACCGGATGTCGCGGATGGCGAGGCCGGTCTCCTCGGCCACCTCGCGGCGCAGCGCGGTCTCGAGGGTCTCGCCCAGCTCCACATGGCCGCCGGGCACCACGTACCGGTCGCCCCACTTGTGGGATTGCATCAGAAAGAGCCGGCCCGCCGGGTCGAAGATCAGCGCGCCGACGGTGGGTTCGGGGTAGTGTTGGGCAGGTGGCATCAGGGCACAGGCTCCTTCAGAACAGCAGGTACCAGAACAGGGCGATCTCGCGCGTCCCCGGCATGACGCCGCGGTACAGGCAGACGTCGAGGCCGCCGAGCACGAAACCGCAGCGCTCATACAACCGGCACGCGGGGACGTTGATGTTCTGCGTCTCCAGCATCACGCCGGGCATTCCGCGGCTCCGCGCCCACGCGGCCGCCTGCGCGATCAACCGGCGGCCGATGCCCCGGCGGCGGAACGGCGGGTCCACGGCGATGTTCCAGATGATGGCGAAACGGTTCCAGTTCTCGTGTACGAGGATCTGCCCGGCGAGCTGGCCGTCCACGCAGGCCAGCCACGCCGCGTGATCGGGCTTGCCGCTGTACGCCTGCGCGTCGTAGTCCTCAGGCTCGTAACGCTTGACATAGGGTGCTACAGGTGCGACTGTGTAGCTGATGCTTCCGTCTTCCACCGTCAGACATAGTTTGGCCTCCACTGTGAATGAGTTGTCGCAGCGGTTGAGGTCGGCCTGGTTGGCGGCGGTGAGCGGTTGGATGACGATGTTTGGCATACGGTTCCTATGCTGTATTATACCACCTGGAAAGGACGTCGCATGAACACCGTAGTGACCCAATGGCTGTTGGACTCGGCGGAACCCTGGACGCGCTACCGCACGCTGCGCGACCTGCTCGGCCGGCCGGAAGACGATGCAGAGGTGATTGCCGCGCGCGCCGCGCTGCTGGCCCATCCGCAGGTGCAGGGGTTGATCGCTCAGGCCGCGACCTGGCCAGGCCGCGCCATCCAGCGCCACAACGACGCGGGCCATCCGCTCTACGCGCTGAGCACGCTGGCCGACTTCGGGCTGACCGCGGCCGATCCGGGCCTGGATCGCGTGGCGGAGGCCGTGCTGGCGCATCAATCACCCGACGGCGCGCTGCAGAGCCTGCTCAACGTCGCGCCGGCCTTCGGCGGGACGGGCGAGGACACCTGGAGTTGGGTCTTGTGCGACTCGCCGACGCTGCTCTACGCGTTGCTGGCGCTGGGTCTGGAGGCGGAGCCGGGCGTGCAAGCGGCCGTGGCGCACCTGGTGAACGCCGTGGATGAGAACGGCTGGCGCTGCCGCTGCGGTCCGGAGCTGGGCCGGTTCCGCGGGCCTGGCCGCAAGGCGGATCCCTGCCCCATCGCCAACGTCTACGCCCTGAAGGCGCTTTCCCTCGTCCCGGAGTTGCTCGACAGCCCGGCGACGCGGCGCGGCGCTGAGATGCTGCTGGGCCACTGGGAGCGCCGGGCGGAGGTCAAGTACTATCTCTTCGGCATGGGCAGCGATTTCCGCAAGCTCAAGTACCCCTTCGTCTGGTACGACATCCTGCACGTGGCCGAGGTGCTCAGCCGCTACCCCTTCGTCCAGGCCGATCCCCGCTTAGGCGAGATGGTCGCGGCGATCACGGCCCAGGCTGATAGCCAGGGGCGCTATTCCGCCGGCTCGATGTACCAGGCGTGGCGGGGGTGGTCGTTCGCCGACAAGAAGCAGCCGTCTCCCTGGCTGACTTTCCTGGCGCTGCGGATTCAGGCGCGGGTCGAGGCAGGCGCCGGGCCACGATTGTGATTGTAGCTCGAAATCGTGCTGCGCGACCAGATCGTCTCCGCCCTTGGAACGGGCCTAACCTTTTTCGCAGCGAAGGGCTGGGTGGAGGGCCACCCCGCATAGACAGCTTGCCGGATTGCCTACCTGTACAGGTGCGAACTCCCCAGTCGGCCGATGCCACTGGGGAGTACTTGCTGTATCATGTCAGGTGGGAGCATAATAGCGCCTGGGAGGGCGGCCCGATGTCTGACAAGCCTGATGCATTGACCTACCGGAACCTGCGCGACGCGCGCGACTACCCCTTGCTCTTGGAACTCAACCGCAGCAGCCGCCAGGCTGATGGCGACCCTGCGCCCATCACGCTGGAAGCCATTGCCGATGTACTGGCCCACATGGACGGGCTGACCCCAGAGCAGGGTGTGATCCTCGCCGCTGTCGGTGATACGCCGATCGGCTACAGCCGCCTGGGCTGGTACTCCAGCCGTCCCCAAACGCGGCTCTACTACCAGATCAGTTTCATCATTCCTGAACAACGCGCGTTCTGGCCGGCCCTGATCGCCGAAAACGAACGCCGTTTGCGCCAGTTCTGTGCCGGGCATGCGCCCGTCTCGGAGCACTATTTCCAGGCCTGGGCCTCGGATCAGCAGCGGGACTGGAAAGCCGCCTTGGAGCAATCGGGCTACCAGGTGGTGCGGCGTTTCAACAACATGCTTTACCATCTCGGTGCTGCGCCCGACAAACCCATGCCGGACGGGCTGGAGCTACGGCCCGTGCGGCCGGAGCACATGCGCAGCATTTGGGAGGCGCAACGGGAAATGAACGCCGGGCTGTTCGAAAATGTGGCCGAAGATTGGCTGGACGAGAGATATCCCGCCTGGCTGGCCAACCCGGAGAACAACCCGCGTTTCTGGCAGGTGGCCTGGGCTGGCGATCAAGTGGCCGGGATGGTGCTGGCGCACATGGGCGAGGGGGGTAACGAAAAGCAGCCCGGCAAGCACGGCTACACCGAGCACATCTACGTGCGGCCGCAGTGGCGTGGGCGTGGCCTCGCCAGCGCGCTGATCGCGCGCAGCCTGCAGGTGCTGAAAGCGCAGGGCGCCAGCGAGGCAGAATTGGGTGTGGACGCCGAAAACGAGAGCGCCGCCTTTCGCCTGTACGAGCGCCTGGGTTACAAGACCTTCAGCGTAGATACCTGGTATCGCAAGGCAATGAACACCAGCCAATAAACAAAATGGAAACCGTATCTGAAATCATCGCCCGCATGCCGATCTGGCAAGGCATACGAGATATTCAGGTTGAGCCAATCGCCGGCCTGACCAACCGCAACTATCGGGTTACGGCAGGTGGAGAACGCTTCGTCCTGCGCGTCAGCGGACCGAATACGGCGCGCCTGGGTATCAACCGCGCCCATGAGCTGGCGGCGTTGCGCCGTGCGGCTGAGGCCGGGCTTGGCCCCGAGGTCGTCGCGTTTCTGCCGCCCGAAGGCCACTTGGTGACGCGTTGGGTGGATGGCCGGCATTGGGCTGTGCCGGAGTATCGCACACCCGCACATGTGCGGCTGCTGACCGAAACCGCGCAGCGCATCCATGCCCTGCCTGCGAACGGAGCCGTTTTTTCTCCGTTTCTGCAGGTCAATTCCTATCTGGAAACGGCCCGAAGTTTTGACGTGCCGCTTCCTCCAGGGTTTGACTCCTGCCTGGAGACCATGTGCGCCATCGAGGCCGACCAACGCAACGATCCGTCCGCCTGGCGCCGCATGTGTCACAATGACCTGGTTGCGGTGAACTATCTCTACCTGGCACAGGCAGAGGCCATCATCGTCCTCGATTGGGAGTTTTCCGGCCTGGGCGACATCTATTACGACCTGGCAACCGTGGTCTACACCCATGACAGTGATGGGCCTATCCCGCCTGAACTGGAAATGGTCATGCTCAAGTGCTATTTCGGTTCAATCACGGCCTTTCAGCAGCGCCGCCTGCTGGGCATGAAATACATGCTGATGCTGTTTACCGGCCTGTGGGGGCTGGCGCAGCACGGTATGCAAACCGCCGGGCTGATCCCGGCTGTAGCGGGATTTGACTACCTGGCATTTGCGGAGTACCTCTTTGCCCACGATATCCGGCAACTGCAAGAACAATACAATACAACGCGGGATGGTTTGAACCGATGAACCTGCTTGTGCGTCACTGTCAGAGCCAAAACCACTATTGGCGCGTCCGCGACTTCCTGCGCGACGTCTTCTTGCTCAACAACCGGCTCGAACATAGCTGGCACGTGGCGCGCCTCGATCACTGGCGCTGGCACCTCATCCGGACCTGTCAGGTGTGCGCGCCCTTCGAGCAGGTGACCGTGGCCTGGGAAACGCCGGCGGGGCAGATTGCCGCCGTCCTGCACCCCATCCGCCACGACGAGATCCGCCTGCATATACACCCCGGTTTCCGCACACTGGAACTGGAAGCTGAGATTTTCGCCTATGCTGAGGATCATTACTCGGCCGGGGCGGAGGGTGGCGGGCGCATCCTGGTCGTGCCCGTTTTGGCGGATGATGCCCTGCGCCAGGAGACCTTGACCCGGTGCGGATTCAGCCGGCAGCCGGGCTGGGGCCACCACTGGTGGCGGGATCTGGATGCCCCGTTACCTATCGCGCCGGTTCCGGAAGGCTACACCATCCGGGCCATGGGGCCGCCCGCCGAGCATCCTGCCCGCAGTTGGGCTTCCTGGCGTGCCTTCCATGCCGGGGAACCGGACGAAGCCTACGATGGTGATTGCTCCTGGTACCGCAACATCCAAGCGACACCGCTCTACCGCCGCGACTTGGATATCGTTGCGGCCACGCCCGGGGACGAAATTGCCGCGTTCTGCACCATCTCGTACGATGACGCCACCCGCAGCGCGGTGACGGTGCTGGTGGGCACTGCGGCCGAGCACTGGCGCCGGGGCTTGGGCAAAGCGGTTATGCTTGAAGGGTTGCGGCGGCTCACGGGCCTGGGCTGCACCCGCGTCTTCTCCACCGCCACCGAAGCACCCGCGGACGCGCTCTACCGCTCGGTGATGACAGACATGAAAGTGACCGATACCTGGGTCAAAGAAGCCCATTAAGGCTGCTTGAAAGGCGTTTATGGACACCCCGCAAGACAAACTCGATGCCTATTTTCGGGAACTGGAATCTCAACACAAATTCTCCGGCGTTGTGCGGATCACACAGGGGGATGAAGCGCTCTTCGCCTCCGCCTATGGCTTTGCCAATCGGGCCTGGAAGATACCCAATGCGCTTTCCACCCGCTTCGACACGGCTTCCATCACCAAGCTCTTCACCGCGGTTGCCGTTCTCCAACAGGTGGATGCGGGCCGTTTCGACCTGCACACCAGCGCCGTGGAATATCTTGGCTTGCAAGATACCGCCATTACCCCCCAGGCCAACGTCCACCATCTGCTGACCCACACATCCGGCATCGCCGACGACGCCGATGAGGAGGCCGGTGAAGATTACGCCGACCTGTGGATTGCTAAGGCGAACTATTCGGTCACCCGGGCCGAGCACTTCCTCCCGCAGTTTGTCCACAAGCCGGCCAACTTTCCGCCCGGAGAGGGCTGCCGTTACTGCAACTGCGCCTACATCCTGCTGGGGCTGATGGTTGAGAAGGCCACCGGCATAGATTATCGCGCGTATGTCCGGCAAACCGTGTTTGCGCCGATCGGGATGAACGATTCGGGTTTCTTCCACATGGCCGAAATCAACGAAAACATAGCCGAAGGGGCTGACCCGATTTTGGATGATGCTGAAATGGTCATCGGCTGGCGCAGGAACATCTATTCCTACCCGCCCATCGGCACGCCCGATGGTGGGGCGCATGTCACTGCCGCCGACTTGGATCGCTTCCTGCGCGCCGTCAAACAGGGCCGGTTGCTCTCCCCGGAGATGACCCGTTATTTCTTTACGCCCCAGGCGTTGCACACCCAACACGAGACCTGGAAAATGATGTACGGTCCGGGCCTGTGGTTTTGCGTTGAGAGTGACGGCACGCTGCTGTTCTGCGAGAAAGAAGGCCAGAACGCCGGTGTCAGCGGGCTGATCCGCCACTATCCGGGCCGAGATGTGAACCTGGTGCTGTTATGCAACATGGAAAGCGCCGCCTGGAAGCCGGTCTGGCAGGTCCACGAGATGATTGCGGATGGTCAATTTGACTCATAGCTCCGCATGACAATCATCAGTGCCTGGACATCGGGCCGAAGGCTTCGAGCGTATGGCGATCCTGGCCGGCGAAACGGGCGCGCAGGCGTTCTGCCAGGCCCGGATGGCGCGCGGGTGCGCGACGCCCTGCATCACATGGTTGCCCACATGCTGCACGCCCATTTTCAAGCTTCAATCACCGGCCCGAATGGGTGCTATTTGCGGCGCGAGCGTCCAGCTGGCCAAGGGTGTCGATCCCGAGGTGCTGACCGCGGAAGTGCGAGCGAAGATCCAGGCGAATGTCGAGTTCGGCTTGCGCAAGCAACTCGAGCTGCTCGAGAAGGAGTTCCAAGAGTACGCGAAGGTCAGAATCGAGGAGGCGAAGTCGCAGAAGTAGAACGGCTTCGGGTGAGCCGGGGATGAGGTATGTTGCTTCGCCCGGGTGCGTCATCTCAAGAAGGAGCGAACCTCGATCGCGAAGATTTCCTGGCTGTACTGGTACCCTTTTGCTTTGGGTGGAAACCCCCAGTCGAATGCCGCCACCTCACTCTCGTTGCAGGCATAGGCCGGGCTGATCTGCAGCCGCCAATGCCAGCCCGCCAGCAGGCCCGGCGCCAATTCCAGGGCCAGCAGCCCGTGGGGATAGTCCCCGTTCCCATCGCTGATGCCCAGGTCCTTGCCATTCCTGAAGCCGTGCTTGCAGTAGTTGTGGGGGTCGCCATAGATCGCAACCACCCCGAAGCCCAGCCCGCGGGCGACAGGCAGCGAATGCCGGATCAGCCTGGAGCCGATGCCCATCCTCTGGAACTCAGGGTGTACGCACAGGGGGCCGAAGGAGGCGATCTCCAGGATCTCGCCCGCGTCATTGGCGAGGCGGGCCCGGGTGTACATGATGTTGCCGACGATCCGCTCGCCGACGAGCGCGACGAAGTCCAGCTCTCCGATGAAGTCCTCGTGCTTCCGCATGGCGTGCACGATGTAGTGTTCACTGCAGCCCGGAGCATAGAGGTTCCAAAAGGCTTCTCTTGTCAGCTCTTCAACCGCGCCGTGGTCCGCTTCAATCTCGTTTCTGATCTGGATTTCCATGCATGGTCCTTTCGCTACGTGGAGATCAGAGCCGTTTGATCATGATCAAGCAGGGATTCTGCGCGTCCCAGATTTGCTTGAGCTCCTCCAGCGGCTTGAAGCCCACCGCCTGATAGAAGGCGCGGGTCCTGGCATAGTTCTCATCGGCGCGTGAAGGCCCCAAGGTCTTGACTTGCGGATACTTAGCGCCCTGCTGTCTCAGCCATGCCTCGGCCGCCTGCATCAGCCGCTGGTCGACACCCGCGCGGTGGCATTCCCGTCTCACGCCCATGATATAGACTTCCGCGGCATGGGGGTTGTGCCGTTTGAGGCTCAGGAATCCGCTTACGTCCCCCGGCGGGCCGGCCAGGAAGGTCGGCAGGCCGTCAATCTCGGCGGCATAGCCGGCGATCGCTTCCTGGACGCCGAACCATTCCGGCGTGAACGTATAATCGGGATGCAGACCGCAGTCTGGCCGAGATAGGGCCCTGCGATGGCGCAGTGCATGATACGCAACCTCTGTCGCTGCCGATCCTACGTCGCCGGTCAGGTTGTGTCAACAGGGGGTCGGCGACTGCCCGCAGTTGCCTGCGCGGCCAGAGCAGATTCAGCTTTCAGGAGGAGTTTCGATGAGCGAACCAGATGGTCAACTTGGATCAGGTTTCGGGATACAGTTCCACCCGCAGGCACTCTTCTCAGGTCGTGGCTTCACTCCAGCCGGCTGCCCGCCCTGGGCCAACCCTGCGCAAGTTGAAGACTGGCGGCGCCGGGGGGTTGTTATGTGGCAAGACGCCGGTCAGCGCCTTGTCGTGCTCTCCGGCGCCGAAGCCATGGCGTGCCTGGGAAAGCTTCGCGGAACGGGAGACTGGGAAGCGGCTGGGCTGAGCCTGACCCGCCGAGTGACTGTTCTTCACCTGCCCCAGTCGCCTCGGCGAGCACGAAAGAAGACGACCGAACCGGGTGCCGCCTCACAGGAACCTCAGTCAGAGGATGTCGACGAGGAAATCATGTGTTTGCGTCCTGAGCAGACGCGTCAGCTGTTGGATGTGCTGCAGCAGAATGAGGCCGCACTGCGGCAGATGGCGCAGGTTGAGGAGCAAGCCCGCGCGAAGGCACTTTCCGAAGTCTATGGCCTCCTCCTCAAGGGGCATCGGCAGCGTGAGTTCCGGGAGTTCAACTGGGCCGATCGTCCTTTGCCCTGGGTGCAGGACGAGACACTCTGGCAGTCAACATGCGAGCTGCCGCCGAACCGTGCAACGGTGATCGCCGTGAAAGATCCGTTCCCTCTCTACTGGGAGGTGTGCATCGATCGGCCGATTCCCCAGCAATTCGGCTACAATAGATTCGTTCATCTGCTGGACGCGGTGATCTGGGCCGAGCAGCAGCTTCTGCTGCCAGGCCCTGAGGGGCCCCAGTCCGGGGAGGAGGCTCAAGCCGCGTCTGCTCCGGTTACCGGCCGACAGCGGGTAGATCTGACGCCCTATCGGATCGATCCACTGGCGCTTGAACCTGAACGCATTACCTACCGGGTGGTCGTCGAGCTGGACGCTGCGCCGGAGCACTACAGGGAGGTGGCGCTGTCCTGCGGCCGCAAGCTGCGTTATGGTGAAGGTTATCCTGCAGCCCGGCGGCTCGCGGCCGAACTGCAGATCGATGAAGCGCTGTGTGGGCTCGAACAGCCGGCCGGTTCCAACGACGCCTGGCATCGCGGGCATTCCCCGGTGACATATTACCGGGAGTCAGTTGCCATCGAACAGGCGCAACTCATGTGGAACAAAAGCCGGATTGTAACGTGTTTCCGACGCGGACAACTGCTGATGCGCGCTCGCTATGGGATTCAGGAGGTAGAAACAGGTTACGTTGAATGGCTGGGCGCCTGCGAAAACCCCGAACAGCCGTGGGAGAAGCCACTGAAACGTGCCGAGTACATGGCACAGCAGGCAGAGGAGTTGACTCTCGCTCACGCTCTCGACGTAGACGGCTTTCGAACGCTGTTCGGCCCCGATACAAGCCAATTGGACGACGAGTGGCTCTTGAGGGCGCTTCATCGGCGACGCGCCAGATCGCATGCCATACCTGCCGCTGCGCGCGCCGAGAGTGAGCGTTGGCTCAAAGAGCGCGCAGGGCGGAAGCGGCCATCTGTGCGCTGAGCGAATTCACAGCGAGGCTAACCCGGCGCGGCTGGCACACTGGGGTCTCCCGAACTGGTGTTTCGCATGAACCATTGCGGACAGTGCGCGGCCGGCCTTGATGATCTCCTGCGGCCAGGGGAGGGGCAGCTTATCGTGCGTGGTGTCTTGGTGGCCGCACCCTGGCTGCCAGGCGGCTGAACTGACGCCGGGCCAGCCGGGCCACGGCTATCATCTTGCGGACCCACTCAATCACGGCGCGGCGTATCGGCCCGGGCAGGCCGGCGGTCGTGTCCCCTAACTCCTCGACCTCCTGCGAAAAGCGCTCGGTCGCTCGGCGTCTGGCGGGTCTCTGGCGTCGCGGGGGGCGGGAAGCGGTTTGGGATCTGGCACGTGACATCGTAGCGTTGCATCCTGCTGAAAAGTGTATCTGCCGCGCTGGTGCGACCGGTCAGAACGGATGTATTATAGCACGCCAGTTCTACGACGCAAGTCACGAAGATGGCGATGCGGATTGGAAAATTAAGCGGAAATTGCCTGACGGTATATGGGGAGCGGGCAGAACGATGGCCGAGAAGCGGGTCGGCAGGCCGGCGTGAGAGGCCGGCCTGCCGACCGAGCAGGGGAGGAGCTTGCTATTGGGCCACGGGCGGTTCAGCGACCGGCCAGGTCGCGTTCGGCCTGGATGCCTTCCAGCACGGCGCGCCAGGCCTTCAGCACGGCGCGGCGCAGCGGCGGGGGCAGCTCCTCGACCTCGCGCGCGAGCGCCACCAGCTCCGGGGGCCAGGCCGGGGAGGGGGCCGGCGTCATGTGACCGGCCATCTGCAGCACGTCCTCCAGCGGCACGCCGAAGAAGCCGGCGAGGCCCTTGCAGATTTCCAGGCCTGGCTGGGTGCCGCGCACGATCGCCGAGATGGTCCCCTGACTCAGGCCGGAGCGCCGGGAAGCTTCGGCCCAGGAGAGGTCGCGTGCTCGGCACGCCTCAATCAGCCATTGCGCCAGTGGGGTGTGCGACTGGGACATGTATGTACTCCTTGTGACGCTGTCCGTGTGCCCGGCCTGGGTGCCACAAAGGGCCGCGGCCGAATTTGACAGCGGTGTAAAAATCGTGTAGCATACGAACAGTTGTTCGCCTGGGCGCCGTCCGGGCGCCGGGAAGGAGCGGAGGGCAATGGGGCCGTCCCGCCTTCCCGCGCCGTCGGGCAGCGCGTATCAGCGCCAAGCACAGACCGGGCCGCGCCTGCCGCGGCCTGTCCCCGCCTGACCGGTGATCTGTCCTGCCGTCTGCCGTCGCGACGGCTCTTTTTGAGGCTTGCTCGTCTGATAATTCATACACTCTTATGGAGAAGTGTACGCTATGCGAGAGAGCCGCCGCGCCGTCGGAATCAGTCGAGCAGATGAATCATATTATAGCATAAAATCCGACACGGGCCGCAGCGCGCTGCGGCGCGCGCGGGTTGATGCTTGCGAGGGGAAGCCGTGAAACGCCAGAATCTGGTCATGCTCATCGGGAAGCTGGACGATTACACCGAACAGACCGAGGCTATCGGCGGGAAGCCGGCGTACGTGGTCACGGCCACGCTGGCCACCGATCATCCCGCTTACGGTGGCCATCACCGGGTGCTGTTCGCCGACCGGCTGGCGCTGGAGCTGCGGGCTTTCCGTGAGGTGAGCCAGGGCGTGCCCCTGGAAGTGACGGTGGACGGCTGGCTGCGCTCCCAGCGTGGGCAGGCGGTCGTGGTCGCCGACCGGGTTATGTACCACGTGAGCGATGCGGTGCGCCAGGCGGCGGCGCGCCTCACGGAGCGGCTGCTGGCGCTGGCCGCGGTACGGCGTTGACGGCAGCCCTGGGCCAGAGAGACACGGAGACAGCCCACGATGCCGCGCCAGCCCGCCCGGCCCGCCGATCCGCCGGCGCTGGCCGTCCGGCCGGAGGCCATCGAGGACGTGGGCGACGAATTCTGCTACGAATTGGCGCTGGCCATGCGCCGCATCCTGGGTCTGGCCACCCAGGCCGACGACACGGAGGATGACGATGACGCCATTGATTCGCACCCAACCGCCGAGCGCCAGTGAGCTGGACCGCGAGCTGGCTGCCATCCTGGGCGGCGCGCCGGCCCTGGGCAAGGGCCTGGTGCGCGCCGCGGGGTACACGCGCGTCTCCAGCTTCATGCAGGTCGAGGACGGCAACAGCCTGGACGACCAGGCCGCGCGCATCGCCCGGACGGTCGCGGAGCACGGCTGGGAGCTGGTCGAGATCTACGCCGACCCGGCGCGCTCGGGCCGCAACGAACAGCGGCCACAGCTCGCCCGCCTGCTGCGGGCCGTGCGCAAGAACCAGGTGGACGTGGTCGTGATCGACCGCATCGACCGGCTCTCCCGCCACCTGTTCGGGCTGTTGAGCACGGTGCAGTACTTCAAGTCCCATGGCGTGCGGCTGGTCTCCCTGCGCGAGAGCATTGACTTCACCACTCCCTGGGGCCGGCTGGTGCTGTACGTCCTGGGCGCCCTGGCCGAGTTCTACGTGGCTGCGCTCTCCGAGGAGATCCGGCTGAGCCGGCTGCAGCAGGCGCGCAACGGCTACCTGACCGGCAGCTACCGCTTCGGCTACTGCAACGGCCGCTGCGCCGATTGCAGCGACCCGAACGGCCCGGGCTACTGTCCGCGGGCCGGTGGTCGCAACCGGGGCGGCGACGGCACGCGCGTGCCCCACCCGGTCGAGGCGGAGGCGGTGCGGCTGATGTTCGCCTGGTACGCCACCGGCGAGTACTCCGATGACGACGTCGCGCGCCGTCTCAATCGCGAGATCTTCACCCTGGCCGACGGCACGGAGGTGCGCTTTCGCACCAAAGGACTGCCGGGGTCGTATGCGCCGCAGGCCTTCGACAAGGATGCCGTGCAAGGTCTCCTGACCAACGCGGTCTACGCGGGCTACGTCACCTATGCGGGGAGCGACGAGCACGGCAACCGGCGGCGCAAACCGGTGGAATGGTTCGCCGGCAAGCACGAGGCGCTGGTCAGCCTGGAGCTCTTCCGCAAGGTGCAGACCATCCGCCAGAACCGCTATCATCGCAGCACGACCCTTGCCAATCCCGCGCGCATCTACCCGCTCACCGGCGTGCTCTACTGCGCGGCCCAGCACAGCCCGCTGCGCGGCATCTCCTCGAACGGCGGCGGCAGCCGCTATTACGTGGACCGCCTCTGCCAGCAGCGCTTGGACAAGCATGAATGGCATCAGCCGAACCTGCGCGCCGACTGGATCGAGCAGCAGATCCAGAACCTGGTGACGAGCATCCATTTGCCGGCCGCTTGGCGCGAGCGCATCCTGACCTATCTCTTCTACGATGAAGGCGCGGATGAGGTCGAGCGGGAGAAGCTGGCGATCCGGGAGCGGCTGCGGCGGGCGCAGGAGCTCTACCATGACCAGGACTACACCCGCGAGCAGTTCGAGCGGGTCAAGTCGGCCTGCCTGCGCGACCTCAAGGCATTGACGCCGGCCGCGACGCCGGCCGGTGGGGAGGCGCTGGCGCTGCTGGACAACCTGCCGGCGCTGTGGGCCGCGCTGACCGCCGACGAACAGAAGACGCTCTACCGCCTGATCTTCAGCGCCGTCGAGGTGGCCGACCAGGCGATCGTGGCGATCGAGGCGCGCGGGCCGTTTCGCGAACTCCTGGACGGCGCGTTGGCGCGGCTGGACGGTGCACTCGGCCGGTTGGACGACACGTTCGGCCGGCTGACCGGCGCCGCCCGGTCACTGGCTGCCGCCTAAGCGCGGCATGTGCGGGGACGGCAATTTCGCTCCCGCTGCGCCAAAATCACCCGGTTGGGATCCTCCCGGCGACCGGCTATAATGGGCGTAAGGCTCTTTCAAGCGTGAACGGGCCGAGCCTATTCCCCAGCGAAAGGAGGGTTTCCTACCATGCGTGCGGTTTCTTACATCCGCGTCTCGACCGAGGAACAGCTCGAAGGTCACAGCCTGGACGCCCAGCGCACGACCACCCGGGCGCTCCTGGCCGACCGGCAGTGGGATTTTGCCGGTGAGTATCTCGACGCCGGGATCTCCGCCAAGTCGGATTCGTACCGGCCCGCCCTGGCGCAGCTCCTCGAGGATGCGGCCAAAGGGCGCTTCGACGTGGTGGTGGTGGACAAGATTGACCGCTTCTACCGCCACCTCAAGGGGCTGCTGATCGCCCTGGACACCCTGCGGGAGCGCGACGTCACCTTCGTCTCCGTCCAGGAGAAGATTGATCTCTCGACCCCGTGGGGCAAGCTGACGCTGACGGTGCTGGGCATGTTGGCCGAGATCTACATCGACAACCTGCGCTACGAAACCCGCAAGGGCAAGATCGCCCGCGCCCGCAAGGGGTTGTGGAACGGCAGCATCCCCTTGGGCTACTGCGACGGGCTGTGCTCGGCGTGCACCGACGCCAACGGCAAGGACTACTGCCCCCAGTATGGGGGGGCGGACCGCTCAGACGGCCGCCATCTGGTGATCCACCCGGTGGAAGGCGAGGCGGTCCGGCGCATGTTCGCCTGGTACCTCACCGGGGAGCACTCCGACGGCGAGATCGCCGAACGCCTGAACGCCGACGGGGTAGACCTGCCCGATGGCCGGCGCATCCCGTTTCGCACCAAGGGCCGGGCGCCGGCGCGGCTGCCGTCGGTCTTCACCAAGGACAGCGTGCGGGAGCTCATGCAGCATGAGTTTTACAGCGGCGTGGTCGCCTACTACGGGGTGGACGCGAAGGGATGCAAACGCAAGCGCAAGAACCCGCTGGAGGTCTTCCCCGGCGAGCACCCGGCGCTGGTCAGCCCGGCCGACTTCGCGCGGGCGCAGGAGCTGCGGGCGATGTTCGCCAATCGGGTGCGCCGGGGGCGGAAAGTGCCCTGCATGTACCCCTTGTCGGGTCTCCTGCTGTGCTCGGGCTGTGGCAAACCCTTGCGGGGCATGACCTCCTACGGCAAGGCGTACTACCGCGATGCGACCCACCTCAACCATGCGGGCTCCTGCACGCAGAAGACGGTGCGGGCCGAGGTGGCGGAACAGCAGGTGGTGGACCTGCTCTGCTCGGTGAAGCTGCGGCCGGACTGGCAGGAATGGGTCATGAACAACCATTTCATGCCGCAGGAGCGGGCGGCGCTGGCCGAAGCCGAGCAGGCCATCCAGGCGCGGTTCGACCGGGCGACCGAGCTGTACCTGACCGGTGCGATCACGAAAGAGAAGTACCAGGCCGAGAAGTGGCAGTACCAGACAGACAGGGCCGGCTTGCGTCCGGCGGCGTTGGATGCTATCATAGAGGCCGGACACGTGCTTGAGGGGTTCGCCCAACGGTGGGCGGCGGCGGAAACGTCCCTGGCAAAAAATGAACTCCTACGACTGATCCTCGTAGGAGCTCAAATCAAGGGACATTCGCTTACCGCACTGGTGGTGAAGTTGCCGTTCTTTCCACTGATGCGACATTGTCCCAGCGGGGACGACGGGTTTTTACTCACCTTCTTGTAGATTTGACCAACACAGAATCCCGCCGCCAACGCGTGGTGTCATCCGCAACCCGCCCCACCTCGCAATTGGATCGATTGACGTATTCGATTGTCGATTGACGGACCAACAGTCCTCTGGATGATGCCACATAATCCTTTCTGACTCAGGATTATACCCCTGGTTATCTGCATAAACAAGTTCTGATCGCCTGACCTGGGAGGACTCTCGTCGGGCGTTTGGGATTTAAGTGTACCTGCGCGCCCGGCGAGCACTGCTCGGCGGGCTTTTTCATGTCGCTTTTCGTGTTCCACTGCAGGAGGGACTCCAATGTCAAAACCTGATCTCAAGAGCCTGATGCCTCTGCCATCGGCGCTCCAACTGTTCACCATCACGGAAACCGCCGTGATCCTCGGCGTCAGCCGCCGGCTGGTCTCCAACTGGATCCAGGAAGGCGCGCTGCCGGCAATCCGCCTCGGCCCCGGCCAACGTCTGGTGCGCGTCACCATCGGCGACCTGGAAGCCTTCCTGGAGCAGGCCCGGCAGAAGCATCTGACGTTAGCTGACTTCCAGGCGGCTGACCGCGCTCTCAAGGCGAAGCTGGCTGCCGAAGCGGCCGCGGGCGGCGCCAGCGCCGACGAGGAAGAAGAGATGTGATGCCCGCGCGCCCCAACGGCACGCGCTGATCATAGGCTGGACCGCGCGCCCAAGCCGGATCCATGACGGACGGCACGCGCGCGGCCGATTCGTAAGGAGGTTCATCGTGTTCCAACAAACCATCGTCGTCGGCCGGGTGGGCCGCGACGCCGAGATGCGGTATGCCCCCGGCGGCATACCCGTCACCAACTTCTCCGTCGCCGTGGACCGGCGCTGGACCGATGCCAGCGGACAAGCCCAGGAGAAGGTCACCTGGTTCCGGATCGTCTGCTGGCGCAAGCTCGCCGAAGTGACCGCCCAGTACGTGAAGAAAGGCCAGCGCATCCTGGTGGCCGGCGACATCGAGGCATCCGCCTGGATCGACCGCGACGGCACGCCGCGGGCGAGCCTGGAGCTGACCGCCGACCGGGTGCGCTTCCTGGGGGATCGCGAGGCCGGCGAGGAGGCCAAGGCGCCGCCCGAAACCGGCCCGGACGCCGACAAGGAAGCAGACGCCGGTGACGAGCTGCCTTTCTAGCGCCAGGCGTCGGGAGACAGGCGTCAGGAGACAGGGATCAGGCATCAGGGGGCAGGGATCAGACTGTCTCCTGTCCACTGACTCCTGACCCCTGGTCACTGACTCCTGACCACTGCCCACTGACCACTGAAGGAGGGTTCAACCATGACAGTCATCGGCATCGATCCGGGCGCGGGTGCGCTCAAGATCTATGGGCCGGCCGGCGGCGCGCAGGTGCCGGCGATCCTGGCCGTGGACGAAGGCCACACGATGGGGCGGATGGTCGGCCTGGCGCAGCGCAAGCCGCCCCTGCGCATCCGCACCGACAACGGCAGCTTCTTCGTCGGCGCGGGCGCGCACGAATGGGGCCGGCCGCTGAGCGAGGACCTCGACCACGATCGCTTCACCGGCTCGCCGGAACTGCGGGCTGTGCTGGCCGCCGGTTTCACCGCCTATGCCCAGGCCCACGCGCCGCTCGCCGATCCGCTGGTCGTCTACCTGGGCCTGCCGCTGGAGGCGCTCAGCGAGGAGGCGGGCGCGGTGACCGAGCGGGTGAGGCGCTGGCTGGTCGGCAGCCACGCCTGGCAGGCCGACGGCCGGCCGCTCGGCGTCGCGGTTGAAGCGGTGAAGATCACCTCGCAGGCGGCCGGCGCACTCTTCGACTACCTCCTGGACGACGCCGGCACCTTCATCCCCGCGCGCAAGGCCCACTTCGACAAGGAGATCGGCGTGATCTCGGTCGGCATGAACACGGTCGAGCTGCTGGTCACGCGCAGCGGCGCGCCGCAGGACCGCTTCACGGCGGGGCGGACCGCGGGCGTGCGGCGGCTGCTCGACCTGGTCAACCCCGGGGGGCTGTACTCCCTGGGCGAGCTGGACACCCAGCTGCGCGCCGGCAAGCTCGACGTCGCGGCCGCGCTGCCGGTGTGGGAGCGGGAGGTGATCAGCTTCGTGGAGCGGCGCTGGGGCAACGCGTACAAGCGCTTCGCGGCCGTCATCGTGGTCGGCGGGGGCGCGCTCTTGCTGCGGCACAGCCTGGTCGGCCGCTTCAACGCCAAGGCGTTCGTGCCCGATGATCCGGTGCTGGCCACCGCGCGCGGCCTGTACAAGCTGGCCGCCCTGACCGCGGCCCGGCGGCGGAGCTGACCATGAAGCCGCGCGGACGGCCCCGGCTGCTGACGCAGGCGGTGGTGCTCAACCTCAAGCTGCGGCTGCGGCCGGGCGTGGACGATGACCTGATCGCCTTCTTCACGCAGGTCCCGCCGCGGCATCGCGCGGGCGCGGCCAAGGCGGCTATGCGTTCGGGGAACCTGGGTGCGGCCGCGCTGACCGATTTGCCCGCGGACGAGGCGGTGGCCGACGCCCTGGCTGACCTGTTGTTGTGACAGGGGAGGTGGTGTAGCGATGTTGATCTTTGTTTTGGGCTTTGTGTTGGGGTTCTACGGCGGCATGGTGGCCTACGGCGCAGTGGTGGTGTCGTCAAGCGGAGGAGAGCGGCCCGATGCTCCAGATTGATGACGCGGGCTGGGGCTGCCTGGTCGGCGGGGTGGTGATCGGCTGCTGCCGCGTGCCTGACCCCGCGGCAGGTGCGCCGCCGGCGGGCGGGGAGTTCGTCAGCGGCGTCATCGCGCCCAGCTATTTTCAGAACGACGACCCGGAGGAGCCGAACCGCTACGCCCGCCGGCGCTACCTCGAAGCAGCCGCCCAGGTGGCGGCGATCTGTCTGGCCCGGCTCAAGGCCTCGCCCGCCGAGGAGGTGGCGATCTGCACCGGGCACGTGCTGGACGGCGTGCGCGGCTGGCTGACGGCGCAGGGCTACCGCTGGCACGCGGCCCGCATCACCGGCGTGCTGCAGGAACAGGTCGAGGCCGCGTTCCAGCTGCACCTGGCCGAGCTCGGCTTCAACGTCGGCTACGACCTGCTGACCGATCACGACCGCGCCGGGCTCTTCTGGTGGCGGCAGATCCAGTGGCTCAAGGGCGGCGACGTCAACGCGGTGGCGCCGGACCCGGCGCGGGCGGCGGCCTGCAAGACCGGTTGGAGCGCCTATCCGACGTGGGCCTACCACCCGTACAGCCAGGCGCGCACCCTGGCCGCGCACGCCCGCCGCCGCAGCAGCCAGGGCCGCAGCTGGTGAGTTGGGATACGACAAGAGGAGAAACCGCCGATGCCCCGCCATGACCGCGCCGAGATCTTGCGAGCCTGCCAGGCGCTTTTTGCACCCGGGCAGGTGGCCGAGCTGCGCGCGCTGGACGCCGTGACCCGCGAGTGGCGCCGGCTGCACACAGTCTCCGGCTATTTCGACGATTGGGACAAGCTGGCAGACGCCGCCCTGGGCATCCAGGCGCGCGGCGTCTACGTGACCCTCAACCCGGTGAACCCGGCGCTGCTGGCGCGGGCCAACAACCGGGTGCGGGACATGAAGGCCGGCGAAGCGGCCACCAGCGACAGCGACATCGGCGCCCGGCGTTGGCTCCCGATTGACTGCGACTCCGTGCGGCCGGCCGGTATCTCGGCCACGGACGCTGAGCACGACCTGGCCCTGGCGCGCGCCCGCGAGATCCGGGCCTACCTGCAGGCGCAGGGCTGGCCCGAGCCGCTGCTGGCCGATTCCGGCAACGGCGCACATCTGCTCTACCGGGTGGAGCTGCCGGCAGACGACGGCGGGCTGGTCGAAAAGGCGCTGGCCGCGCTGGCGTTCTGGTTCACTGACGAGCTGGTAGTGGTGGACCAGAAGAACTTCAACCCGGCGCGCATCTGGAAGCTGTACGGCACGCTGGCAGCCAAGGGGGATCCCACGCCCGAGCGGCCGCACCGGTTGAGCCGGTTGGCGGAGGGGGCATGACCGGCCCTTCGACTTCGCTCAGGACAGGCCCCGCGACTGCGCTTCGCGCAGCACCCCTTGGGGACACGACAAGTCCGACACCGGTGACCCGTGCGCAGTTGGCCGCCCTGGCCGCTGAACTCCCGGCCGAGCCGCCGGCTGCGCCCAAGCGCACAACCGGCCAGGCATGGCGCTACGGACTGCCGGCGCAGTCCTTCGACCTGGAGCGCTGGATCGCGGATCACGGCCTGGATGTTGGGCCCAGGCAGGACTGGCGCGGGGGCAAGCGGTGGATCTTCCGCGTCTGCCCCTGGAACAGCGAGCACCGCAACCGCTCGGCCTTTATCGTGCAGTTCGCCTCCGGCGCGATCGCGGCCGGCTGCCACCACAACGGCTGCGCCGGCCGCGACTGGCACGCGCTGCGCGACCTGGTTGAGCCAGGCTGGCGGGAGCGCGGGGATGGTGGATTTTCGACTGCCGATTTTGGATTGCCGGGCGCCGCTACTCATGCTCGGAATGAAGGTGATGGCGGCGTAACTGCTGATCCGGGACAGAGGGTTTCAGACGACCCGGACCAATCGCAAATCGAAAACCAAAAATCGCCCATCACCGACGGTCCTCTGCGCTGGGGCGGGCGCTCCGGCAACCGGGCCTACCTGCGCCACGGCCAGATCCGCTATACGGTCGCGTTGGAAGGGGAAGGCCTGCGCGTCAAAGCCGCGGCCGGCCATCGGGACAGCGTCGAGGTGGTGCTGGATGTCGGGCCGGACAGCCCCGACTTCGACGCCATCGCCAGCCGGGTGGCCGGCGCGTTGGAGGCGCCGGTGGCCGATGTGCGCGCGGATCTGGCTGCGCTCCCCGCGCAGTGGGCGGCGCATCCGGCCGCGGCCGAGCTGCCCCCGCCGGCCGACCCGCAGACGCTGGCCGATTTCGCGCCCTGGGTCACCGCGCGGCTCAACGAGCGGGCCACGCGGGCCGCCAAGGACGTGGTCGGCGAGACGATCTGCCGCTGGCTGCTGGAGCGGGGGGCGCTGGTCTGCGACGTCGAGCGGGGCACGCCCTACCTGTTGGCCGACGACGGCGGCATGCTGGCGCTCACCGACGACAAGTCGCTCGCCCTGCAAGCGGCCATGTCACGCTGCGGCGTCAACCCTGCGGAGCCGGCCTACGCCTGGCTGTACAACGACCTGCGCACGGCCGCGGCCAACGAGGGCCGGCGGGTCCAGGTGCGGCGCTTCAGCTTCAGTGACCCGGCCACCAGCACCGTGTACGCCTCCTGCGGCCCGCGCGGCTACGTGGTGGCGCGGCCCGGCCAGAAGCTGGCGTGGCGGCCCAACGGCGCAGACGATATCGTCTTTGCTGCGGATGCGGTGCTGCCCGAGTGGGACTGGGAGGCCGAGCCGCTCAGCCCGTTGGAGCTGCAGGCGTTCCAGCCTGCGCTGGCCGCGCCGCTGGAGGCGCCCGATTACACGCCCGAGATCCAGCAGGCGCTGCTCGGTGTGTTCCTGGCCGGCATGATCGCCAACCTGCGGCCGCTGCCGCTGCTGGCGCTGCTGGGCAACAAGGGCGGCGGCAAGAGCACCTTGGGCCGCTCCATCATCCGCATCATCTACGGCCCGGCCTCCGGCGTCACCCCGCTCTCCGACGACCCGCGCGACTTTTGGGCCATGGCCAAGATGCGGCTCTGCTTCGCGCTGGACAACGTGGACGCCGAGCCGCCGCCCTGGCTGGTGGATGCGCTGGCCGTGCTAGCCACCGGCGGCCGCAAACAGAGCCGCAAGCTGTACACCGACGAGGAGCTGACCGACAAGGAGATGCGGGCCGCGGTGATCATCACGAGTCGGACCGCCCCCTTTGCCCGCGCCGACGTGGCCGAGCGCATCCTGCCGCTCACCACGGTGGAATTCAACGACGCCCGGCGGCGGGCCGACTCGGAGATCGACCGCGAGGTGCTGGAATACCGCTCCGAGGTGTTCGCCTACCTGGTGACCGCAGCGGCCAACATGCTGTCGTGGGCGCCGCAGGCGCCGGGGGAGCTGCCGGCGCGCTTCCTGGACTTCGCCCGCCTGATCTGGGCGTGGTACGCGGCGACGGGCCAGCCGGCGCGGGCCATCCCGGCCCTGATCGCCTGGCGCGCGGCCCAGGCGCTGGCGGTGGGGGATGCAGATCCACTGCTGCGCGCGATACTCGAGTACGCGCCGGCCGAAGGGATCCAGCGCCGCACGGCCACCGATTTCGTGCGCGCGTTGGGCGACGCCGGCGCGACGCTGCCGCACCTGGGCGGGGGCAAGGCCATCGCGCACCGGCTGCGGGAGCTGCGGGCCAGCCTGGGCCTTGCCGGTTGGGAGCTGCTCGAGGAGCCGGACAAGGTTAACAAGCGCTCGTTCTACACCTTGCGGCGCAGCCGGGACACTGGCCGGCCGGGAGGCGAGCGATGAGCACCCATGCACCGCGGGAATTCGGGAATCGCGGGAATTTTCCAGGACTTTTGCATTACAAGGGCAGCGACTTCTTGACCCCGCAACGCGAAAATGTCACAGAATTCCCGCGATTCCTGGATTCCCGCGCCGGAGAAGGCAAGAGGAGACCGAAACCCCCTCATGGGGGGAACACGGCCCGGCACAGTTCAGGTGTCGAGTGTGCGGCAGCGCTGGCTGTCCAGCAGCGGGTGCGACCGGGCAAGCGGGGCAGCAAGGACGCTGCCCCGCGGGAATTCCGGAATCGCGGGAATTTTCCAGGACTTTTGTATTACAAGGGCAACGATACACTGACCTTGCAACGCGAAAACTGTGGAGAAATTCCCGCGATTCCTGGATTCCCGCGAGAACAGGAAAAAGCGGAGACGGAAAAGCAGCCCCCAGGAGGGTGGACGAGGCAACGAGGAGGATCGCCATGGACGCCAGCGCGCTCGCCGATGAAGAAGGCATCATCTGGCTCGCCGACATCGCCGGCCTGGACTACGTGCGCCAGACGATCTTCCTGACGCATCGCCGCCGCGGCAAGCCGGCCGGGTGGCGCATGGGGCGCATGGTCGGCTACGCCGAGCTGCGGAGCAACGCGCCCAATGACGGCGCCGGTTACGTCTTCGCCCGCCGGGTCTTCTATCTGATGGCCGGCGACCGCGATGGTGAACCCGCAGGAATCTACCGCAACCACGCGCCGAGCGAGGCGGTGGACCCGCGCACGGTAGCGCCGCGCGTGCCGGGCGCGCTGACCGCGCGGGCCTGGGGCGGTCCGCTGCCCGAACCCGGCCCGCGGCCGGAGCATGCGCCGTCGCCGGTGCCGGCCGCCCATCCTGGCCCGCTGCCCGTGCCCTGGTGGCTTGAACGCCGGCTGAAGCTGCGGGCGCGGGGAGAGGGCGCCGCGGCAGAGGCCGCGCCGGAAGTTGGCGCGACCCACGACGCGGATGGCCGCCCGGCAGGACCTGCGGTGGGGTGAAGCGGCCGCGGCGGATCGCTCTTCCGGCGGCCGCGCCCGCTGGCGCCGATTCGGCCGATCTCGGCCCGCTCTTCGCCGGTCCGCCGCCAGCCGCAGAGCCGGCCGGGAGCGCTGACTTTGCGGCGCTGCGGGCCGTGCTCGACCTGTGCGGCCGCTTCAGGCCCGCGCCGCCGGACCCGCCCTGGGCCGATCCCCGGCCGGACCTGGCCGGCGACCATGCCCGCTGGGAGCTGGCCCTGGAGCTGGCCTACCGCCGCGACGCGGCCGACCCGGAGGGGGTCTTCGGCGCGCTGCTCGGGGCACGCTGCTGCGGAGCAGCCATCGAGCACCTGGACGACGACTGGTCGCTCCGGCCGGAGGAGGCCGCCCGCTGGCGCCTGGCGCGCGGGGAGATCCCGGCCGCCGAATGGGCGGCGATCCGCACCCGCTGGCTGCTGCCCCACCGGGCGGCGCTGGCGGAGATCTTGCTGGGGAGGAAGGCTTGATTCACATCCTGCACGTGATGGCTCAGCAAACGCACGAGGAGCACCGGCGGACGCGATGAAACGGCAGAACGGCGTAGTGCTGAGCGGCAAGCTGGCGGACCTGCGGGCCGCCGAGGTGAAGGCCGGCGATTTGACCGGCATGTACACGATGGCCACCCTGATTACCGATCACCAGGCGTTCGGCGGCCATCACTGCGTGTTGTTCCCGGCGGAGCACGCGCCGGACGCCCTGGCCTACTGGGGCCTGACCGACGGGGACCTGGAGGTCACCATCGAGGGCTGGCTGCGTTCGACCCCATCCGGCGACGGCGGGCCGCCGGTGGCGGTGGTGGTCGTGGACCGCGTCATCTACCTGACGGTCACCGACGCCATGCGCGAGCTGGTCGGCCGGCACAAGGCCAGCAGCCGGGGCGGGAAGCCGGCGGGCAACCGGGGGGCGGCCCAGCGGGCCGGATAGTGGCCCAGGGGGCCAGGGCGGGGCGCAGCCGCCACCCGCCTCTCGCCCTTGGCTTAGCAGCCGGCGGGGAGAGGACGGGGGCGGAGGCCGCGCCCGCGGGAGGCCCCGGCCGCAAGGCGGCCCGGGCGTTGGCGCAGGGCGCCGGGCGGCTGCGTCACCGGCGGCAGAGATGGCGGTCCGGCGTCTGAGGACGGCAGGCCTACCCCTGACCGGTCAGGCGCACTTCAGCGGCGCATGAGAGGGAGAATGGCGCATAGTTCAACGACGCGGCCCAAGCCGAGCGGCGTCACGATCTCGGTCACGGATTTGCGGACCGACCTGGCCAAGTACCTGGAGCGGGCGCACTACCAGGGCCAGCACTACCTGGTCGAGCGCAGCCACGAGCCGTTCGTCGCCATTCTCGGCATCGAGGAGTACCGCCGGCTGCTGCGCGCGGCCGGGGAGGCCGGCGGCAGCAATGATCGGCGCTGAAGCACGCGGCATCGAAAGCTGATTCCTACTTCAGCGATGCAAAGGTTTTTTCGGCGCATGACTGGCGAAAGCCGGGGCACAGACCTGCAACTACGCTGCTGCGGGTCCTCCCGGACCTGCCCTGGTCGGTTATCGTGAATCAGACCGTGTGATGCCTATCGAAAGTGCGAACAGTCATCACGAGCCTAACGTCGAATCAAGGGCAACCACACATGCACTGGCGCCTCTGCCAAACCAATAGGCGGTACGGTAACGTCCCCACCCACCGGGACTGTGATTGCCACCGGGCCAGGCATAGTTGGTAGATACCCCCCTGGCCCCGTAACTGCGATGGTATAAGCGCCAGGGGAAACGAATCCGAAGCGATAGCCGCCGTCAGCGCCGGTGGTGACCTGGCGTCCGGCCGCGATGGACAGGAGCGAACCGGCGTTGGCAGTCAACGTGACCGTCAAACCTGGCAGAGGTGGTTCGTCAGCATCCTGGCTGCCGTCGCGGTTGAGGTCATCCCAGACCGAGCCGCTGATCGCCTGTGTGCCGCAGATGACTTCAGTGCTGTGCAAATCAGAAATACCGCTGAGCCAGGCTTGAAACGCAGCATCGCCTGGCTCGCAGACATCAGACTCATCGAACCAGAATCGGGTCAGATTCAAGCTGGTGAGCGTCGCCGGCAGCGGGCCACTCAATGGATTGCGATGAATGCTGAAGAATTTTAGCGTCGTAAGTTCGCCCAATTCCAGAGGCACAAGGCCGTTCAATTGATTAGTTGACAGATCCAACCCTCTGACATTAGTGAGGCGCCCAAGCTCCGCCGGGATGGTACCGGTCAGTCGGTTGTTTGCCAAATATAACCACTCCAGCTCAGCAAGGTCTCCCAATTCCGGCGGGATATTCCCTGTCAGCTGGTTGCTCCACAAGTATAGATTTCGAAGCTTCCGAAGATTCCCCAGTTCGGGTGGAATGGAACCGGTCAACCGATTGCTCCATAAACGGAGCTCGGTCAGGTTGACTAAGTTACCCAACTCGGCAGGGATTTCTCCGGTTAGCTGATTGTCGTTCAATGTAAGCCATCGCAAATCACTAAGGCTTCCAAGCGACTGTGGAATGGGGCCGGTCAGTTGGTTATCACTCAGATAAAGAAACTGCAGCTTGACAAGGTTGCCCAACACTGGTGGGACAACTCCTGACAACTGGTTATCCGCCAGAGAAAGCCACTCCAACCCGGTAAGATTCCCCAGTTGGGGTGGAATCTCGCCTGACAACTGGTTGTCGGACAGCCAGAGCTCCTTCAACTTAGTGAGGCCTTCCAACCATAGTGGGATCACGCCGGTCAGTTGGTTGCCGTCCAATCGGAGTACCTGAAGGTTCTTAAGGCTCGCCAATTCAGCCGGAACAACGCCGCTCAGTTGGTTACCACCCAGAAAGAGATTTTGTAAGCTCGTGAGGTTTCCCAGCCAGACTGGGATAACGCCGCTTAATTGGTTACCCCCCAGTCCTAAGTACCGAAGTTTGGTCAAACCCTCCAGTTCTGGTGGGATGGAGCCGGACAATTGATTGTTGTTCAGCCAGAGGTTGGTCAAATTCGTCAGATTTCCCAGAGTGGACGGGATCGGACCGTTCAGGCGATTGATGCTCAGGCCGAGACTTTGCAGTCCGGTCAGGTTCCCCAGGCTGGGCGGCAGAGGACCGGTCAGTTGGTTACCGTACAGACTGAGCGCCGTCACACGCTCACTGATACAGCTCACGCCAAACCAACTGCAAGGCGTGTTAGTCTGCAGCCAGCCTGTCTGGTTGTTCCACCCTGGTCCATTGGTGCTGTTGTATAGCGCCACGAGTGCTTCGCACTCGGTTTTTGGGATTTCGGTTACGGAATCGCAAGAGAAGGCGGTCGGCGCCGAAAGAAGGGCAGGGTCCGAATCGACCTGGCCTGAGGCGGCTGGCTGAGCACCGGGGAGCAGCAAAAACACCATGATCAAAAGGCGTGCGAGTAGAGCGGGGCGAAGCGTCATCATTGGACTCCTTGTTTGCAGGGCGCAACAACGATAGAGGTGCAGCATTTTGGTAAGAGAGAACCGCCTCAATACTAGCATAGCGCAGAAGAAGCGTCAAAGTTCGTCGTTTGTGGAGTCTTGTTACGCCGCGATATGGTGGGGACCCAAACGTTACTTATTCTCAGCGGTGGCTTGCTTATTGGCACGGATGTGTACCGCGCAGTCTTCGATATGGCTGGCGCTAAGTCGAGCGGCTCTCCGCGTATCAAATGTGTGGCATTCTGCCGTCCATATGGGCCGATTTTTGGTTTTTCGGTGAAACGAATGTTGAGGCACTTGACATATTCACACCTGATAGGAGCACGCGCGTGGCCGGGCGCAGGGCAGGGGCGCTGGCGTCGTCTGCCTCCGGGCCGCGCGCATGCCTGAAACCTTGCGCGGCACGGTTTGCAGCCTGACCTTTCGCAATGAGGAGACCGGCTACACGGTCGTCCAATTCGAGCTGGACGACGCCGACCTTGTGACGGCTGTCGGCGTCATGCCGCTGCTCGCGCCGGACGACGCCGTGGAGCTCATCGGCGACTGGATCGAGCATCCCCGCTACGGCCGGCAGTTCAAGGTCGCGCAGGTGCGGCCCGCGGCGATCACCAGCCTGGCCGGCCTGACGCGCTACCTGGGCGGGGGGCACATCCCCGGCGTCGGTCCGGTCCTCGCCGAGCGGATCGTCGCCCACTTCGGCATGGCCGCCGCCGGCGTGCTCGACCACGCGCCCGAGCGGCTGCGGGAGGTCCCCGGCGTGGGCGCGGCCCGCGCGGCGGCCATCACCGAGGCCTGGCAGAGCCAGCAGGCGGCCCGAATCGCGCTGATCTGGCTGCAGGGCCACGGCGTCTCCCCGCGCCTGGCGGCCAAGATCTACGAGGAGTACGGCGAGCAGACGATCCCGCTGGTGCAGGCCGATCCGTATCGCCTGGCGCGCGACATCCCCGGCGTCGGGTTCCAGACGGCCGACAAGATCGCCCAGGCGCTGGGCGTGCCCCATGATGTGCCGCAGCGGGTGGCGGCCGGCCTGGCGCACGCCCTGGAGCTGGCCGGCCACGAAGGCCACGTGTATCTGCCCTTCGACAAGCTGGTGACGCGGGCGGTCCTTCTGCTCGGCGTGGAGGCGGCTTTGGCTGAGCAGATCCTGCTGCAGCGCCTGCGCGACGAAGATGGCCTGGTCGAGGAGTGGCTCCCGCCGGCCGGCGCCGGGCCGGAGCCCGAGCACGCCGTCTACCGCACCTGGTTCCACACCGCCGAGGTCGGCCTGGCTCAGCGCCTGGCGCTGCTGGCAAGGGCCGGCGGCGACCGGCTGGCGACCTTCCGCACCCTCGACTGGCGGCTGCTGCGCCGCGTGCTGACCGAGGGGCACGCCGGCCTCGCCCTCACCGAACGCCAGGCGGCCGCGGTGGAGGCCGCCTTCACCCGGCCGCTGACCGTCCTGACCGGCGGCCCGGGCACGGGCAAGACCGTCACCCTGGGCGCAGTGATCCGCCTGTCAGACGCCAGCGGGGTGAACGTGGCGCTGGCCTGTCCCACCGGCCGTGCGGCCAAGCGCCTGAGCGAGGCAACCGGGCAGCTCGCCCAGACGGTCCACCGCTTGCTCGAGGTCCAGCCCCGGGATGGCCTGTTCAGCTTCGCCCGGAACGAGGCCAACCCGCTGGACGCCGACCTGGTCATCGTTGACGAGGCCTCCATGCTCGACCTGCTGCTCGCCTACAGCCTGGTCCGGGCCATCCGGCCGGGTGCGCACCTGGTGCTGGTCGGCGATGTGGATCAGTTGCCGAGCGTCGGCCCTGGCAACGTGCTGCGCGATGTGATCGCGGCGATCGAGGGCGGCCTGTCCAACGCGGCGCTGATCCGGCTCAACACCATCTTCCGCCAGGCGGCCGGGAGCTACATCGTGGACAACGCCCATCGCGTCGTGCGCGGCCAGGCACCGGTCACCGACGATCCGGAGGCCACCGACTTCTTCCTGGCCCGGACGGACGATCCGGCCCGGGCGGCCGAGATCATCGAGCAGTTGGTGTGCGAGCGCATCCCGGCGCGCTTCGGCTTCGGCCCGGATGACATCCAGGTGCTCAGCCCGATGCACCGCGGAGAGGCCGGTGTGGCGCTTTTGAACGCCCGCCTGCAGGACGCGCTGAATCCGCAGTGGGGCAACCTCGATGAGTTGGAGGTCGGCGGTGGCCGCGTTCTGCGTGAGCGTGACCGCGTCATGCAGACGGTCAACGACTACGCTAAAGACGTGTTCAACGGGGACGTCGGCCGGGTGCTGGCCGTCAGTACCGAGGAGAAGCGGCTATCCGTGGACTTCGACGGGAACGTGGTCAGCTATGAGGCGTTCGAGCTGGACGAGTTGGCCCTGGCGTACGCGCTCACGATCCACAAGTCGCAGGGCAGCGAATTCCCGGCCGTGGTGGTGCCGGTCTTGAACAGCCACCACATCATGCTGCAGCGGAATCTGCTGTACACGGCGATCACCCGCGCGCGTAAGTTGGTGGTGCTGGTGGGCGACTCGAAGGCGATCGCCGTGGCGGTCAGGAACGACAAAGTGCGGCGACGGTATACGGCGCTGGCAACCAGGTTAGAGAAGGTAGTATGAGGCTGATGTATCAGCAAGCCGAGTATCTATCAACAATCTATCAACGCGAGTGTTGATAGATTGTTGATATGACCTTAGCGGCGCATTCAGCATTGTCAGGGTCTTACTCCGGCCGGCGCGTGTTTCTGGCTGTGCTGAATCTCACCCAAACGGATCACCAGGCGAAGCGCCTCGTTCACTGCCGCCTGGTTTGGGAAGGCTTTGGCTACGTCAGGGTCGAGCAACACCAGATTGGTGCCGGCACGATAGCGTGCCACATACTTGCCCCGGACACCACCTTTTAGTAGATCGCGCAGATCATATTCTGGCCGCAGTTCATCTTCCATTTCACCCGGATAGCTCTTGTTCATAAGCTTTACTCTCTGCACGAGTCAGTTTTCGTGCACTGATAATTCTGAAACGATCTTCGCGCTCGACGAAAGAGACGATCAACACACGACGCTGATGAGATTGCCCAACAATAATCAAACGGTCTTCTACGGTCGAATGGTCAGGATCCGCTACGGTCACACTTAAAGGATCATCAAACACAGTCGCAGCCTCGGTGAATGACACTCCGTGTTTGCGGAGGTTTCTGGCTGCCTTCTGGGGATTCCATTCAAATTCCATCAGTACGCCTGCAGTGCGCCGTCTAGAGCGATGACTCACGGAGCGTAACGCTCTCCACCAAAGCTCACCACCATTATACCTCAAGCTGGGTCCTGGCGCAATACGTACGTGCGCCGGAAGTCAGTGAAAGGAAGTCGGTGATGTGCAGATAGGTCGTCGGCAATGTCGGCCCGCACTATACCATCTGGTTACTTTACCAGATGGTATAACGAAGACCAGGTCAAATGCGGCGCAGGCACGTTGACGTCGCGCGCCGCATTGAGGCATCGTACCAACCCCGAAATCATGGCGCATCTCCGCCGAGCAGGTGTTCGCTCTGCAACTCAATCAGGAGTCGATAGGCGGCTTGTTCATCCGGTTCCTCTGGCGAGGAGTGTTATCTTTGCAGCTAACGCAGCCTTGTGTTCGACCCTGAAGATCAGCACAGTCTCGTCTATTGGCGCCTATTAGCTCTGAACTGCCAATAGACGCTAATAGAAGCCCAGGGCTCGTCAAGCCAGAACGTAGTATGCCCAACGCCGTTCACCTTCTCGCTTCAATGAACCCTGCCGGTGCATTTTTTCAGCAGGCGAGAAGCGGCCGCATATGGAGCTCCAGCAGGTCGCGACACTCGATCTCAAGTATGCCGGCTATTATATTGGCATAACGCTAATCCTGCAATCCGTCGTGTGGCACAGCCCACCTACGGGGGGCTGAACCTCACCCAAACGGATCACCAGGCGGGGCGCCCCGATCACTGTCGCCTAGTTTGGGAGGGCTCCGGCTATGTCTGGCAGGAAGGCGGGTGCGATCGGGTCTGCCTACGGTCAGCGCGCTCGATCTCCGCCAACATTTTCAGGTTGATCTCCTCGGGTGACAGGTCGGGATACTGCCGCTGTAAGCGGGCGCGGTGCGCGTTGACCACCCACTCGCGTGCCGCCAGCATGGCGAGCAACCGCTCACCAGGCGTGAGCCGGCCGCGAATCCGCATGAAGTTGTGATCTACCGGGTCAAAACGGTATTTGGGTTCAGTGTCCACGATCCCTCGCACCGCATCGAGAACGCCAGCGACCGATATCATGTCTCATCTTGTGCTGCTATATATTTCACTTGTAGCGCCGTTGGCCGGTCAAGCGGTCGAGCGCACCCGCGCACCCAGTCTTGCGCCACAACGGAAATCGGTGCTTCACTTCGGCAGAGTGAACCACTCCGCACGCCACTTCAGCCACGCATGCCATTCCCGTGCTTCCCGGGCAAAGTAGTAGCGGGCTTTGGCGTGCAGTTGTTCGTCGCGATGCGCTGCCAGCCGCATCAGGTACCCGAATGGCAGGTGTTCTTGGGTCCAGCCTATGCGGCCGGCAAGCTGCTTGCGCGCCGATCCCTGCTCATCTTCCTTCGCCTGATCGAACATCGTGGCGATCGTCTCCCATACGAGCACCGAGTCGGCCTCGTGTCGTCGTAACAGGTGCGTTGCCAGTTCGCTCCATTCGTAGGCGCCGACGAGCCAGGCGAACGCGTCCTGCTGCCGCCCCCTGGAGGTGAGGGCCTGCTCATAGAGGGTCTGAGCTGGAGAAGAATGTGCCATCGCCTGGCGCCAGGTCGCGCCTACCCCGGGCGCCCACGCAAGACTACGATCGTCCAGTTTCATGAGCAGCTGATGCCATCCGCGCTGCGGATCAAGATCGGCGCTGAAGTCACCTGCCAGCGAAGCCGCCAAACGTCCCAGGGCAGTTGCGGCACGAGCTTTCACGTATCGCAGCGCAGCAACCAGATCGCCGCCGCTGAGCAGGTGATCGGCCGCGCGCAGGAAATCATCGGGCAGCCCGAGCGTCTGGAGCAGCGGGTTGATGCCACGCGCGTCCCGCAACGCGCCCCACGCATGGAGCACGACGAAGCACAGCGTCGCATCCCGGCGTGCATAGGTCGCTTCCAGGAGGGGCGCTAAAGCGTCGTAGTTGCCCAGCCGCGCCAACGCCAGGCCAATCGCTGGTTCTTGGGTTTCGGGGACATTTTCTTGCACCTGCGCCAGCAGTTCTTCCGGCGTGCTCACCCTGAGCTCTCCCAGGGCGCAGATGGCGGCCAAATGCCCCAGGAACTCATCTCCGTCAAGGAGGGGGCGCAGGTGGCGGGCGGCCTCCCGACGCTCCTGCAATGACAGCTTGGGCGCCAACATCGCCAGTGCAATGGGCCCCAGCAAGTCCCAGTCATTTCGTTCGGTGATGCAGGCCAGGACATAGGGATAGGCTTCGACTGCCTGCAGCCGGACCAGCGCCTTCAGCAAGTCCTCGTCGTATCGGCTAGGCGAAGGTTCCTGCTTGAGCAGGCGATCTATCGCCGGGATTACAGATCGCTCCCCCAGACATGCCAGGACATGATAGAGGTAACCGGGGTGGTGAGGGGTTGTCTCGGCTTCCTGCTTGAGTCGGCGGATGAATCGTTGCCGGTATTCCTCGGGCAGAGGCGGCAGGGCGCGCAAGAGCCAAACCACGTTGCCCTGGGTTTCTGGGTTCTCCAGCCGCTCCCAAAGGGTCTGGCTGGCATTCAGCGATAGGGGGGTGGATCCCAACTGCCTGGCAGCCTCACCCGGTAGCCAATCGTCGGCAAAGAGGAGAATCTGTTCCAGTAGCCCCTGGGAGTCCTGGAAATGCGGGTCGAGGTCGCCGGCTTTGAGCGCACGCGGGATAGCTTCCTGCACGCCCTTGCGCAAGCGTACATCTGGATCCCGCAGCAGGCTGACCAGGATGCGAAGCAGCGGCAACTGCAGCGTGCGGTCAACCTCAAATACCCAGGTGATCCTCCAGGCCGTGGTGTTCTTGCTCAGCATCGCGCGGACGGTGCCCTCCGCGTCGGCAACCGACAGGCGGAGCGCATATTCTAACAGGAACTTGACGTGGTGTTCCTTGAGTTGATCCTTCCGCAATCGGTCCAGCGTATGTTCCAGCAGGCCGGGGCGCTGTGCTCGCAGCCCGGCCGATAGCGCATCGTCAGCATAACGAGGGTCAACCAGCAGATTTCGGTAGGTTGCTTCTACCGCCGGATCGGTCATTTTGGCCAGGCCATAGATTGCGGCGGACGCGAATTCCTCGCGCTCGAGCAGCCACTCCAGGGCCGGGATCGCTGCCGCGTCCCGCCAGCCAGAGATGATCCAGGCAGCCGAGCGCCGAATCCACTCCTCGTCCGTCTCCAGCGCTGCCTGAATGCCGGGCCACAGGCAGCGCGGGCCGAAGTCCACTAATGCGCTTCGCAGGGGCTCACCCACGTGTTTATATTGGACCGATAGCCAGAAGACTGCGCGCAGGACAGGTTCAGCGGCTTCGCAGAGCTGCAGTTTTCCCAGCGCGCAGAGCGCGTCATATTGCCCGCGCAGGGCTGTGCGCAAGGCATCATCGGTTCGGTGCTGCAGCCGAAAACGCCAGCTCTTGAGCAGGCCTGGGGTGAGCACCGCATCGGCCTGGGCCACGAGCCGTTGGTGCACTTGCCGGCGATCTGGCGCATCCAATTCATCGGCCGTCAACTCCAGCCCGGCATGCAGACACCTCACCCCCCATAGGGGCCGGCGGGACAGCTCATCGAGGACAAACCGGAAAGCAGGGCGACGCTCTGCTTCATCGGCAGAGAGCAGGCTGAGACAGAAGAAGATGGCCTGATGCCATGTGGGATCATCGGCCCTCTGGCGCAGCAGCCGCGCGGTTCCTCTTCGATCCTCGCGCCAGCGGCGGGCCAATTCACTGCCTACCAGGAAGTCCCCAAACAGGGCATGCGGGCCCAAGGCCAGCGCAATGTGTTGTGGGTCGGCCTTCTCAGCCTTGGGGGCGTTCAGCACCAGCAATCCGGCATCTTCCTGCATCCGGCGGACGAAGCGGCGTGCTTCGGTTTCAGGGAAGCCCATTTTGCTGCTCAGCAACTGGCTGGCCTCGGCCATTGTCAGTCTTCCTGTGCCGGCGTGTATCCGCCAGGCCAGAAGCGCCAGGCTTTGGCGTGCCTGGGGCAAGTCGGGCCATCCTGGGTTCCGCGTGCTGGATTCGGCATCCCCCGCCAGCAGGCGGTGCACATAGAGATCGAACCGCTGGCCTATCCCCGGTATGCCTTCGGTTGCGCCCGTCCAGAGATACACCTGAAGCGTGATGCGCAGCAGCAACGGATTGCGCAACGCCTCTTGCAGGCCCGGATGTAATTCAAGATGCCTGATGACCTGCCGGGTTCGTTCTTCAATGCTGTAGCGATCCCGTTCATCCAGGCCCGAGAGGAGCATCAGCCAGTTGTGAATGGCCATCTGCTGGGCGCTTGTTGCCAGCGGCGCCAGCCGATAGGTGCGGAACGGGGCGTCCAGTGTCAGAGTCCCGCCATAGGGCGCCTCTCGGCTGGTGAGGACAAACAGGCAACGCGAGCCTGCCCCATGCGCCAATGCCTGGATGCCCTTGATCGCTGCTTGTTGTTCCGTCCGGTCGCCGATCTCATCCAGGGCGTCAAACAGGAAAGCCACCCGCCCCTGTTCGATCAAGTCATCCAGGCAGGCAGTCATGCCTTGGACGCGTGCTTCCACTACGCGTTGGATGTAGCCCAGAAGACGCGTTGCGGGTTCAGCGCCAAGATCGGCCGTGGCCCCTGTGAAACCGGCCAGCGGCACGAGGACTGGCAAGAAGCCGCGCAAGATCGCGCCTTCAGCATCGAGGGCACAGGTATCGGCGAGCTGCAGGCCCAACGCGTGCAGAAGCAGTGTCTTGCCGCTACCGGGCTCACCGAGAACCACAAGCGTGCGTTGATCGAGCAACGCTGCGCCAGGGGACTGGCCGTGCGCCGCTTGTTGGCTCTCTTCAGCGGATGCCCCATCCACTTCAGTGGGTTTGCCCCACGGCAGTAACTCCTGATCCAAATAGACGCGGTTCAGGGGGAGCGGAATGCCGCCGGCGCCGCGCCAGGAAATGCTCTGGGTGCGGTGCAACCGCAGCGCGTCTGCGCGGAACGCGGCGATGATCTGACCGCGCGGTTGGCCCGCGCGCAACGGCGCGGCCTGCACCGCCAGCCACGCGCTTTCCATCCGTTCGAGACGCCGGAGCAGCTCAGCCTGGTTGACGGCCAGGGTCTCCACAATCCGGCCTTCCGCATCGCCGATGGTACCGATGATCACCCTAGCCTGCTCTGCGATGAAATCGCGCAGCTGTTCAAGCTGTCGCGCCTGGTGGTGGGCGACGCCATCAATGAGCTTGTCCACCAACAATGTCATATCTTCTTCCGCCAGCCTGGCCGCTCCGACCGAGTCTGCTGTCGCGGCGGCGATGCGCTCCATGCCAGGGTCAGCTTCGGCCCGGTTGACCAGCCGCTCGATATGCCCATTGAGCGCAGCCAGGCCGGCGATGATCTGCTGGTTGTCGCTCCGGATCAGGGCCATTGAAGACCGCAGGTCTTCCAGGATCCAGCGGTTGAAGGCGCGCCAGGGCTCCGTCTGCTTCTTCAGCAATTCGCCCATGTGGACCAGCGTCCGATCGAGCAGGTAGCGGCGCAGGTGACGTTCCAGGTCGGGCAACTCCGAGAACAGGGACGCGTACTGGCGGTGGAGAGGCAAGACAGTGACTTCATAGAGGGCATCCGCCACGGCCTGTGACGTGGCGGACTCGAGGTAGGTCAGTGCGCTGGCTGCGGGTTGATCCTGGGGTGGTTGCAGCGGCAGGATGTCGTTTTGGACGATGCGCAGGGTGAGCGCGGTGAGCAAGTCGCAGACCTGGCCGGCCAGTTCATCACGTTGTCGCAGCGATGTCTGACCGAGGGGTGATGAGAGATAGACGACTTCCAGCGGCACGTCGCGCCGGCCGTCCGGCCAGCTCTTGGGGAGACAGGTAGGGCCGCCGATGTCAGCCAGCGCCTCGCGGACAGCGTCTCGAAACGAGCGCTGCAGGTCGTGATTGACCGCGGCCGCCTCCCCGCGCCTGGCGAGGCCAGCGGCAACATGCTGCACGCGATCGGCCAGTAGTTCGGCGACGACATTCTTCACCACGTCGCCGCCCCAGGGCAGCGCCGCGTCGATGACCGCGCCGGCAACGCCGCCCACCAGCGCGCCGGGCGGCCCGAAGATCGCCACGCCGAGCTGGGCGCCGATCAGTTTAGCCAGGGACATAGCGTAACCTGAACAATTGGGCCAACTGGGCGACAACGGTCCGTTCTTCATCGCTGAACCAACGCGCTGGAAACTGCACCATCTTCTCGGCATCCTCTCGCGCTAGGCCGACCAACGCCTCGGCCTGGGGATGTCCTTGTTGTGCCATTGCCACTAGCCCGGTGGCGCGCATCACATAGCATGTCGCCACTGTTTGCGCCAGGATTTCCTTGAAACGCAGCCCGACCTCATCGGAGCCAAATATCGGTCCAGCCTCATCGATGTACTCGGCCAGTTTGACTACAGCCGTACCGATATCACCGGCATTTACCAGCCGACGTGCCTCTTCCACACAGTTGTCGCCGCGCGCAACTATGGCAAGGATTTCTCCGAAAGGATGTTCGTTCGTATCGGGTGTCATGCCGCCTCCTTGTGCGTTGTGCTCACTTCGCGTTCTCCTGCGCAAATTGCGGTGACTGGAAGCCAACGACTCACGGTCGATATTTCCAGTATATCACGATGGTCATCACTTGATTGACCGTAATTGCGGATTACCCTGCCCACAACCGGGCAGGTGTACTTGCCCATCCCCTGCCACACTGAGGACGTTGGCTGCGACCGGTTGAACGTGTAGCAAAAGGGAGGGCTCCAAGAATGCCGATGCCGACGGCTCCTGGTGCGATCCGAAGCACCGTCGTGAGTCTCAAGCGATTCTCCTTGTGTGTAGATTCTTGATCTGGGTATTGGTTATTCGTAGACCACATCCCGTACCCTATTGCCGCTGCAGTCGTTGCCCTGTAGCGTAGGCCGCGCCGGCGCAGTGATGCGGATGCCGGATTCATTGCCGCGGCACACGTTACCGACTGCTCTGCCGCCAGCGTTCTCGAAGTATATGATGCCGGCAATCTGATTGTTTGCACATAGATTCCCTTCCAGGATCGGGCTGGCCTGCCCATGGACGTTCGCGCCGGCGAACTGGGAGCCACTGAACTCGTTTCGACGTGCTACTCCGGCGCCACGGCCACCGTAACTGACGCCATCCTGCTCGTTCTGTCGGCAGGCATTCTCTTCAAGTGTCGGCCGCGCACTGTCCCCGACGAAGATGCCCCGCTTGTTGTTTTGACACAAATTGCGTTGAGCAGTGCCTGATGTAGCCTGAAAGTAAGCGATCCCGGCCTCTGTACTGCCTTCACAGCGGTTTTGCGTCAACGTAGGAGCTACTTGTCCCGCAAGGTAGATGCCGAAGATACCGCCCTTGCAATGGTTCTGACTGACTTGAGGTCTGCTGCTTTCGCCAATGGCTATGCCGATCTCCTGGTTGTTATGGCAGGTATTCTCCTCCAGGCTGGGAGCCGACGTTCCTCCTATCTGTATGCCGTTATGAGCATTCGCATTACAGCGATTCTGGAGCGCGCCGCCCGCGGCGGAGTCAGTGTAGGATATCCCGACATCCCCGTTGTTCTCGCAGATGTTGCCGGACAATGTTGGACTGGCCTCACCCCGCACGGCGATGCCGTGGTACTTGTTCCTGAGACATCGGTTGCTTTGCGCCGTACCGCCGGTGGATTCGTCGAATACAATCCCCGATTTCTGATTCTCTGCGCAGGTGTTCATCGCGATGAACGGCTGGGCCGCCCCGATGACATGGATGCCACACTCCCTGTTGCTAGTACAGATGTTGGAGACGGCCGAACCAGTTGCATCGTCGGCGAACGATATGCCAACGGCACCGCCCGCGCAGCTATTGCTGGTAAGCGTCGGGTTCGCACTCTGGGTGACCATAATACCCACTAAGTTGCCTTGGCACTTGTTCGCCTTCGCAGCCCCGGCGCTTTTTCCCCAGAAGCTGATTCCACCCAGTTCATGCCCTTCGCAGCTATTCCCCTCAAGGGTGGGATTAGCCTGCTCGGTGACAAAGATGCCGTGCCGCTGAGCGCCGCCGCCTGAGCAGCGATTGCCTCGCGCCACACCGCCCGAGGAAGCATAGTAACAGATCCCGAACTCCGCATTTGCCTGGCAGGTGTTCTCTTCCAGCCGGGGTGTGGCACTCTCTGCGACCTCGATGCCGCGCCTGAGGTTTTCTTCACAGCGATTACGCTGCGCGGTGCATTCCTCCGGGCTGGCGATGAAGATGCCGCAAAGCTTGTTCTTCCGACACGTGTTTTCATCTAGCTGGGCCTGGGCTTGGCCCTTGACACTGATGCCCCACTGTTCGTTCGCATCACAGGTGCCAGAGATGGCCTGGACATGGCTGGCGCCTGTGATGAATATGCCGGACATCCCATTCTGAAGGCATCGATTGTTGAAGAGGTAGACGTCCGCGTTTTCCTCCACTGCGATGCCATCGCCCTGGTTGCCGGTCACCATGCACGCAAGAACCCGGGCGCGCACAGTACCGTACAACCACAAACCGCTCCCGATGCGCAATGCTTCGCCCAGCACCATCTTTGACCCATTCATATGCTCGCGGTCCAGCAATCCGCGCGCTTCTAGATCCGGCATAAGCGGCGACCAACCATTCTCATCCAGCTTGCCCCATGCAATGCCTCCCATAAAGCGGCAGCGCATCAGATGCATTTCGCCACTGCAACCTTCTATAGCGGCGCCCCAGTCCGCGCCGCGTCGTTCAAAGGTGATTCCGCTGGCGCTGAACACTCCCTGTCCCACCCAACGCACCACGTACCAATGGCCATCGCAGATCACCTGACATTTGTCCATTCCATCGCCGAGAAGCGTGACTGATTTCTCTATTTGCAGGGGTTCCGCCAGGGTATGAGCGCCTGGCATGAGGCGGATCAGCGCAGAGTCCGGGGCAGCGGCCACCGCCTCAGCTACTGTGACGTAGTCGCCACCTCCGGCAGGATCCACTACCAGTGCCTTCGGCACGGTTTCCATCTCAGCCCAATGAGTCAACATTGGTATCACTTTCTGCACATCTGCACCGCCGATCTTGAGCAGAGCGCCAACAACCAGCTTACGGTTCTGGGCACTGTCGTGACCCAACAAAGTGATTAGCTCGGGTACGGCCGGCTGACCCAATGCGACCAACGCTTCGGCTGCCTTGTTCGCCTGCTGCGTTTCTCCTCCGGTGATGACTGCGATCAGTGGCCTGAGCGCCGGTTGCCCGATCTTGCCCAACGCCTCGACGGCCGCCCGGCCCACGATTGGATCGGCATCTCCCATGAGCGTGATGAGCTCATTCGTAGCAGGCGCTCCGATGGCGCCGAGCGTCTGAATCACGCGTGTCCGCGCCGGCTCACTGGTCTGTCGTGCGGCTACGGCCAGAGCAGGCACAGTCGGCGCGCCGATCCGGGCCAGTAAATCGCCCGCGGCAGCTTGAGCCTGCGGCGCGTTACCCGACAGCGCTTCAACCAGCGCAGGAATGGCACTCGTCCCTTGCTGCGCCAGCCGTTCACGCGCGACGCTTCTTATCCGATCGTCGTCGTTCCCCAAAACAGATACGAGCAGCTCCGTGACATCGCCGAACTGCCCCAGGGTTTCATAAGCAGCTTCGCGCACGCTCGATGACGGGGCAGCCAGCGCCATGATCAGCGCAGGAATAGCAGCCTGGCCACTTTGGATCAGCCGCTGGCGTGCGGTATCCCGGACGCGGGCATCACCGTCAGCCAACGAATTGACCAGCAGCGGTGTAATGTCGCCGTACTGCCGCAATACGCCATTGACCGCGTCGCGGCCAGCCGCTGAGGGATCGGCCGCGGCCGCTAGCAGTGCGCGGCCGGCGACCTGTGGGCCGAGGTCCACGAGGGTCCGGCTGACCAGGTCACGCTGCGTCGGGTCGGGGTAGCCCAAGATCGTGATGAGCGCGGTTACCGCCTGCGGGGTGCCAATCTGGCCCAAGGCCTGGATAGCGGCCCGCGCCAGGTCGACGTTTTGTTTCTCCTGGACTCCTGCCGCGAGGTCGTTGACAGCTTCGCCAGCGCGTTGCGCGCCGAGGGTGCGCGCCGCGGCAATGCGCTTGGGCCAGTCAGGCCGGAACAAGCTGCGCGCATTACGGAGGTCGTTGACCAGTGAAGAGATGGTCTGTGAAGCCATGATGGTTACTCCTGAACATGAGGCGTCGTCCCCGACGGGATCGTCGTTTCCAAAGCAAGTGCGGGTGGCTGGGAAAAGTTATGGCCTGATTGGTGTCAGGTGATTCTCAGGAAAGCAGAAGAAGCAATCCAGCCGCGGCCAGGGTGCGAAGATCGCCATCGCTGACGTAGCCAACCTTGCTGCCACCCGCATTGCTGTAGACGATTCCGTCCTTGACCCAGCCAACTCGGCCCGACCCCGAATGGATCGTCCCATCATGCCTGGCCCAGCCGACGCGACGGTGATTGGCGTCGAAGATATCACCGTTCGACTCAACCCACCCTCGACGTCGACCGGAACCATCCTTGACTTCGCCATCGCTCTCCACCCAACCCGCTCTGGCGTAGGAAGAATTGTGTATCTCAGCCATGGTTTTCCTCAGAATCCCCACACTGTTCCCAATGTGCAGCCGATCTGGGCGAACATCAGGAAGGCAATGGTTTGCATAGAAGTGGACATCCCATTCACTGTGCTGCCAACCGCAGCAACGGTCATCATGAGGATGCCGAAGCCGATGGAGAAGGCCACCTGGCCGCCGATACCGCGGCCGTAGATGTACTGGAAATCAGCACCGCGACCGCCGATCTTGGCGCCCAGCGCAGAGCCGAACGCAGGCACGACCCAAAGCAACAAGAAGTACAGCGCGATAGATGTGAGTGAGGCGAACACCGTGTGTTCAAGAGCCTGCAGATTGCGGAAGGGACTGGCCCCCACATCGTTGAACATGCCGAACGCAGGGATGCTGGCCAACAGACCGCCTATATAGGCAAAGACGAAGGTTTTCATTCACGACTCCTATGCAGAGACAGCTAATTCCATCACGGTCGGATCTACCCGATCAACCAAAGACCTTCTGAAGTTCCCTGTACAGATCACTATCGGACTCCTTGAGAACCCGTTCAGGACCGAAGCGCTGCATTGCTCCGACTACACTGGAATAATCGTCATGAGCGTATTCCGCCAACTGCTGCACATCCTTGGGGTGGCGCTTCGCCATCTCGAGCCATAGCATGGCGCGTAACAGTGTACAGCGACTCCATATCTTGACGAGCTGTTCCGACATGCTCTCTAAGAGTGGGTTGTTTCCTCCAGGAACCGATCCAAGTTGCGCTTCCAGTCTATCTCCCAGAACTGCCATTGACTCCACGGCATCCTCGTAGCGATCCGCGCGTACGGCCTCACCCATCCGGGTGAAGTATCTGTCGCACTCCATGACCAGTAGTATGGAATCGCTGATCCATTGTTCGCTTTGGCTCCCATCGCCTTCTTGGGCTTTCACGTGATATCCTCCAGTGTAGCTGGTGCGTCATCTCAATCAGACGCTGACTGGCAGACCGATTGACGTGCTGATCATTTGAGCACTTGCCGTGTTGTTGGCATTCAGCCTATCTGACTGATGGGCTGGTATCGTTCCTACCCTCTGGCTTCCTCGATCTGCTTCTTGAGCTTCAGTAGATTGGACCGCGCGTCGGGATGACGGAAGCTCGCTTTCGGGAAGTTGAGCGCCTTGTCAACATCCGCCGCGGCCTGTTCGAGCAGTAGCTTTGGGTTAGGACCGCCCGCGCGAGCATAGTCGAAGCGCTAACCCCCGCGAGCGCCGTAGTGGGTCACCAAGTCGCCGCTGTAGTTGGTCGTGGCTTCAGGGTTGGCAGAGAAATGCTCCCTATAGTCCCGCATGAGACCTTCCACGATATTGATACATTCGGTAGCGCTGCGGATCGCGCCCGGGTGGTCTCCTGTTTCCACCTGGGCCTGCAAGCGCTGACATCCTCTTTGCTTCGAGCGTCTGCAGAGTGTCTCAGTTGAAGTCGGCGAGGAAAGGGGTCCTGACCTCCGCAAGCCAAAAGCCTATCGCTGCGATCATGACCGTCAGGAGGGCTGTTAGGACATATCCCAAACCTTGCTGCATCAACGTGACACCAATCCCCAAAACCACACCCATCAGGTAGAGCTTGAAAATGGGGCTGAGCCGGAATGGAAGCCGCCGGCCAAGCGCCCATCGGTTGACGCCAAAAAGCAGGGCAAGAGCCAGCAATGGCACGACCAAAATCGTTATTGCGCCCTCACCGAAGATCCAAGACAACAGGAGACTGCCAAGGACAACTCCCAGGCCGAAGAGCGCACCCCACCATAACGCAGTCACCGGGGTAATGTCGGCGCTTAAAGTCGGGGACGCGCTATGCCTGGCTTCGTAGGTCTTCTGGCCCTTTTGCACAGCTTCCACGACGGTGCGAAACTCGGCCATCGTCGCTGGTTTCCCTGGGTCTAGTTCAGCGAAACAAGATACCGGATAGCTCTGCGCGTGGTCCAGGTCGCGTAGTACCGCTGGTTCGGCTGATCCGGATGCGCCAAAATGGGCAATAGCCCTGGCGAAGTAGAGCCCGGCCATATCGTATCCGAAGACCTCACGTACAGCCGCTACCGGATAAGGCCGTGAGAACTGCTCTGCCTTGGCGATCATCTCGTCCAGTAGCGTAACTGCCTCGGCGTACTGCTTGTCTTCCACCAGGTCGGCTGCCTTATCGATAACCTGTGAAATCCGAGGCGCTAGCACCATGTATTGCGCGACCAGCGCCGCCGCTTGCTCCTGGTCCCGGCAATTGGTCATTGCGGCAATGATGATTCGCGCCTGGTACTCGTCGGTGGGATTCTTTTCCGTATCTGTGTTTGACATTAGATATTCCTCCCCATCAAGGTGATATCACGCTCAAAGCAATTTGCCGGGTGATTACACCCTCATCAGCCTCAAGAATATCGATTGCTAGCAAGCCTGACCAAAACTCAAAAAGCACATTCCCACCTTCCAGATGATCCAGAGCGCGAGTGCATCCAGTCCGATCACAATCAGTCGGCTGAGTATACAGGTACCCGTCTGGCACCAAATCATTCTGTTAGTGCATTGGCGCTCCGAGACTAGATTGGAGGCTTGTACCCCAAGATCTGCTCCAGGGAATGCAGGGCGGCCAACTTTACGTCGATATCCGCTCCCTGGCGGGCGGCGACTTTGAGCGGCTCGACGGCTCGGGAGTCGCCGATCAAACCGAGCGTTTCAGCCGCCGTCCACTGGACGCGCCAACTCGGATCCTTCAGCGCAGTGATCAGCGGCTCGACCGCCGGGCGTCCGATCGCCGCCAATTTATCTCTGACAGCGAGGGCGCTCATCCCTCCCCATTCTATGCGGCGTTCGTCAAGTAGCGACTGAATAACCGTTTCCACTGATCGTGTGTCCGATGGGTTCATTGACTAGCTCTCCTCTTATTGCATAAATACTGTCGGCAAGGTGGCTATATCCGAAGACGCGATCGCACTTCGGTCAGGAGCTGCGCATTGGGCCGCAGCCAGTCATCCGGCAGGGCCATCACAGTCTCAACATCGTCACGCGCTACTCTCATAAGTGTATCGCGTGGCGCCTTAGAATCGCAGCGCACTAGTTCAGTGGACGCTGCTGCCCGAAGCAGCATAGCTTCGGTCAGAATCGGTCCCAAGGGCAGGAAGTTGCGCGCAAATTCGTGAGCGTTCTCATCGAGTGCTTCCTCTACCAGAGGAGTCGCCTTATCGATCAGCTCGGTCAGCTTTATGATGGCTCCAGCGAAATCGTTCTGGCTGATCATGTCCGTGACTTCTTTTTTGAAATGCTCCTGAGACACGACTAGCAGGATGGTGGTTTCTAGTCGCTGTTGCCCCAGGCTCTGAGGCTTCTCTTCGTTCATGACCTTCAGGTTGGCCGCCTGATTGCCAATACACAGATTGTCTGCGATAGTGCCCGGGAACGTGGGCAGATGAAGTATGCCCGCGCCGTTGTCGGTGCAGCGGTTGGCACGAACGACGCCTCCGGCGCCTTCCATCAGAATGATTCCGCACTTCTCGTTGTCAGAGCACGAGTTGTGTTCTAGCGTGGGGCTGGCCTGACCAACAACCAGTATGCCATGCATTGCATTACCCACGCACTCGTTGCTGTGGGCGCTCCCCGTCGCATTGTCCGCGTACGTGATGCCGCTAGCTACATTCTCGAGGCAACGATTGTTCTGCAGCGCTGGATGCGCTTCATCCACCAGGACGATGCCACCTTTCTGGTTGCGGCTGCAGGTATTCCCGGTTGCGGAACCACTTGCCGCATCGGTATATAAAAGGCCGCAGCCTCCGTTCGCGTCACAGGTGTTGCTTTCGACACTTGGTCGCGCCTCGTCGCCGACTTGAATGCCATTGTTTTGGTTACCGGTGCAGGCATTCCCTCTTGCTACACCCCCGGCGTGGTCTGCGTAGACAATACCGGAACTGTTGTTCTTGCAGATGTTCTTCTCGATGGTCGGTTGCGCGTCATCCTGCAACTCGATACCGTGTCCGGAATTGGCGGCGCATGTGTTGGACACACAGATCCCTCCCGTGCCCGCAGTGTATGCGATTCCCGATTGGCTGTTTTTCTCGCACCTATTGTCTTCCAGCCTCGGCTGCGCACTTTCAGTGAGCCAGATGCCGACGCGGCCGTTCCCCGTGCATCGATTCCTTCGGGCCACGCCCCCTGCTTTCGATGTACCATAGTAGATGCCATGCAAGGCATTGCTGCTGCAGAGATTCCCCTCCAGTACAGGCAAGGCATCATCACTGATCGCGATGCCCTCCATCTTGTTCGATTCGCACCGGTTCTCCACGATCGTGGGATGGGACTCACGGTAGATATGGATACCGATTTGGTTGTTTGAGCACCGGTTGCGGTGCGCGGAGCCGCCGCTTTCGCCTATGTAGCGGATACCTTCATGGTTCTCCGAGCAAGTGTTGTCCTGTAAGAGAGGGGTTGCCTGGTCGTCGATGCAGATGCCGACGCCGGAGTTCGCGGTGAAGATGCATCCTACAACGACACCTCGAGCTTCATTTTTCAGATAGAGTCCGTCGCCACCGGAATCCCCTCCGATGACTCCCCCCGTGAAGCAACAATCGCGTAAGTCAATGGCTTCACATTGTACGTCAACCACCGAACCAGGGAGCAGACCTCTGTGCTCGAATGTCAGCGCCAAGGCAGCGCAGGTTCCCTTGCCCTCGCACCGGAGCACACTCCCACCGCCCTCGTACACGATCCGAGTCGCATCTCTTCCACTTCCAACGATGCGAATGGACTGGGAAACGACGAGCGGCTTGTCGAGCAAGTACGTGCCTGCCGGCAGCTTGAGGGTGGCGCCATCCGGGGCCGTTGCCACCGCGTCTCGCAAGGCCTGGGAGCCCCTCGAATCTGAGCCAGCAACTGCGAGTGTGACGGTGGCACCGCCAGAGGGGAACACCGGCGGAACTTCCGGGGCGGCTGGAGCTTGCATGGGCGGCGCCGCCTCCGCCGATCCCTTGATGAGACGGAGGGCTTCGCTGGCTGCCCGCACCAGGTCGGCATTCTGGTTCTCCTTAACCACGGCTGCCAGGTCGTTGACCGCTTCAACGGCGCGCTGCGCGCCGAGGGCTTGCGCCGCGGCGATGCGCTTGGGCCAGTCAGGCCGGAACAAGCTGCGCGCATTGCGGAGGTCGTTGATGAGCTGTTGAGGTGATTGTGAGGGCATGTTGTGCCTCCTAAATGGCAGATTGACAGAGGCGTCACGACCTATCGGCCGAGGCTCTCATTCGGGGATATCCCCGGAGACATCGATGTACCGCAGCTTGGGCAGTAACTAGCGTCGGCTGCAACCGCCTCGAAACACGCAGGATTCGGACACATACGCTCAGAACGACGGCCTCGTCCCGGCATGCCCAATTCGCCCATAATGCCGATAAAAGCTGCGAGCGCAAGTGTCAGGACTACACCAGTGGCAGTGGCTTCTGAGATGCCCACTGCCTGCGCGATGCGATCCGGCAGGTATTCCGATGCCACCAGCGCGGCAACCCAGACTCCGAGGCCTGCTGCTCCTTTTGGACGGCTGGCGTACAGGTACTCGGCCAGGGCGACGGCCAAGAGGACGCCCAGGAGGCCGACTGCGAGCGTTCGTCGGTACGCGTCGAAGAGGGTCAGAACGTTAGCGATATCGGTTTGTGCAGAAGACAGACTGGTGTCGACCTGCCGGAGACCCCAAGCGATCCATTCGGGCCGGCCGGTCACCCACTCCGCTTGCTCATCGTCTGCAAACTGCAGTTGATTAAGGGATCGTTCGAAGGTTTCCATGCGCAGGGTCTGCTGGTGCTCCTGCCAATTGGACAGCGCCCCAAGCCCAATGCGGAGTGCCGGCAGATAGGCAAGGTAGATCAACAGCGCGCTGACACCCATCGCCAGCGGCAAGCTGAGCGCCTGGAATTCTGCGAAGCGCTCCTGAGTCGGACTGGCCCACTTTGCCCGTTGATTGAGCCGGGCGAAGGCCTGAGCTTGAAGCCAAAACACCAGCAGGACAAGCAGCGCAAGACTTGCCAGTACGGCGTACCCGGGCCAGTGGCCCGTCATGTTCCATCCGCGGGAGACTGCTGCCACGACGACGACCACCACGAGCACAATAGAGGAAAGCACGAAGTTGGCCTGCAGCCACTCATACATCTTCACCAGCCTCGGTGGGAGCAGTGTGAAGGCTTCTATGGCGATGAGCCGGTCACGCCAACTGAGGTATTTGTTCTGGAGGCGCCGCGTGGGCAATACATTCGCGGAGATGATTCCGAGTATCTTTCCGAGCATGACGATGCCAAGGACTGTGGCGAGGGCCATGCCCATGTTGATGTACACCCCAGTGCGCACAAAATCGCGGGCAATTGCCAAAACAGCATCTCCACGCGTCGACCTGAAGAAGCCATTCCATTGAGCCAATAGCTGCGCCACCAGTGTCAATACGATGAGAATCAGCCAGAACCGGATCTCGTTGCGATTTGCGCGGCGCTGCTGGGCTCTTGCATGCTCTTTGACCCTATCCTCAGCAGCTTCTGTCAACATTTCGACGAAATCACCGGGTGTGAGCCTCAGCACGTTCTCAGTGCCCTCGTGGTCTTGGGGATCGGCCCACGAAGAGAGGTCGGCCTCCAGCATAGCCTGCCGCGCCAGCACTGCCCCCGGCCCCTGGACGGTCAAGAACTTGGCAAGTACCCCCGCGACTATCAGGTCGGCCTCTGATAGGTCGAGCTGTCGTGCGATCTGGCATCGCCGCTCTGGGTCGCTTGCCAGCGCGAGTAATGCCTCGGGAGTGTCTACGCCAATCGAGGCGAGCGCCTCGAGTTCCGAACGCGTGAGTATGCCACGTTCCACGACCAGCGCTCCCATCTCGCCCAGCCGATCTTCAGGTGATGCCCTGGACTGTGTCACGATGTGGTTGTCCCGGTAGTCGTCGCTCTTGTATGCACGCATGCCATACTCCTGGCGCGTGGCCGACCGGTTCCGCACGATATCGCCTTCTCGCTTTTTCTGCGATGGCGCCCAGGACCAGGCAATCGAGTTCGCAAGCATGAGCTGCTGCTCTGAGTCCAGGGAGGTGACGTTGGGGTCAAGGTACCGCTCGAGCGGGCTGTGTACCAGCATTCCTGGCACACAGCCCGGATCACCGTTTACGGGCTCCCCTGCCCACATCCCGGACAGGTATACTTCCCGCGCGCCTGCCAACAGCTCAGACACGCCGTCCAGCCGCAGTGTTTGCAGGCATGCAGGTCGCCCAGATAGCCACACTGTGGACATTGCCCACGGCCGCGGCTGTACGTCAGCAGCGTTGCGGCCGCTGCCAGCGCGCCCGCGCCCAGCGCGAGCGTCCACTTCATTGCCTTCCCGATGTTCATTTTGACCTCCTTGGTGGTGATGATGGATTTCCCGTCAGGTCTCGATTTCGACCGGATCGTCAGTTTTGATCGGTGCCCACGCATCGATCGTTGTCCCCGCCCCAGGGATCGAGCGTACTTCCAGCCGCCCGCCGACACTTTCGATGTGGATGCGCATATCCTGCAAACTGCTGTAGCCTTTGCCCTTCGGCTGCAACGCCTGCGCCACATCGAATCCCTGGCCGTTATCCTCAATCACAACTGTGACGTGCCGATCGTCTTGGCCCAGGCGCACCGCAATACGGCTGGCCTGTGCGTGCTTCGCCGCGTTATGCACCGCCTCCCGGCATACCCGGTAGATGGCCACCTTGGCCTCGGCAGCAAGGAGGGATTCGACTGCTTCATCCAGTTCTACCACGACAGGCACCCGGGTTTCCTGACGGCTTTGCTCCAACATGGTGTGCAGCGAGTTGATCAACCCCTGTTGCACCAGCAGCTCCGGCGCACGCAGATAGCTCAACAAACTGCGCAACTGGCTCGCCTCAGCGCTGATCCGATCCTGCCAGCCCTCGATCTCGCCCGCCAGCGCCGCCTGTCGCTCGCGCAGGTCATCCAGCCCGTAAGTCAGCACCAGCAGGAACTGGAGGACGGTGTCGTGAAGCTCGTGGGCGATCTTGCGCCGTTCGTTTTCTTCCGCTTGCAGCACCAGGCGGGATGTGGCCTGGAGGCGCTCAAGTTGGCGCGTGTTCAGGATCGAAAGTGCCAGACGGCGGGCCAGGATGCCAATGAGCTGCACGTCTGGCTCGTCGTATGTCTCGCCGGTCCAGCGTGGTCCCAGCCCCATCAGTCCTACAACTTGACCGCGATCGACCAACGGCGCCCAGAGCATGACTGCGTCGGCCGCGAACCAGCGGGCGTAGGGATTATCGGTTGACGGCTCTGCGCGCTGGGGGTCGGAATGCTTCGTCAATTGCTCAATAAAATCCGCCGGGGTCGCGACGCTATCGGCCGACTGCCCATCCTTGAAATGTTCCACTATTCGGGGATCCTCGTCCAGCAGCCAGAGGTCGAGATGCGCAACATCGAGATCCCGCTCCAGGCAGTTCCAGGTTGCCTGAATGAGCGCCGTGACCTGTTGCAGTCCGTCTACCTGCTGACCGAAGCGCGCTACCACCCCGTAGTCCAACGTCTCGCGGCGCAGTAGCCGGGTGAAGAATGTGGTTGGTCCCCGCCGCGCCTCCAGGCCCGCGGCTGTGATCAGCGTCGCAGCCAGGATCGGCAGAAAGCCGGCAGATCGTCCGACGGTGAGATACACGATATCAGCGATCACGATGCAGAAGATGACCAGCAGCAACGCGATCAGGACACTGCTCTTGGCGGAGAATAGCTGATAACGCAGGATGGCATAGGCCAGCAAAGCAACAAAGGCCAGCGCGAGATACGGTGAGCTGTAGATGAAACGAGTGGCCGAGATATTGAGGAAGACCGACGCCACAATCGGCGCCAGGAAACCCGTCAGGATGACCAGGCTTGCCAGCACCAGGTTGCTTGTCCGCCGTATGCGTCTGGACATTGTGCGCCTGGCCGTCCATGCCATGCAGATGATCCCCCAGCCCCAGGCAAACAAGCAGCTAGCGACCGAGAAGATGGTGTAAAGCTGATTGGGGATGATCGCGCCGGATCCTGCAGCGCCGGCATACAGAAATAGCCCGAGAGCGGAAAAGGCCAGGGAAAGAACATAGTAAGGACGGAGCGCCCGGCGCATAAAAGCTTCGAAGCCAGGCTGATCCGTGAGCAGTCCGATCAGGTGAAAAGATACGACACCAACCAGGGGCACCCACGGGGCTGCCATGATCAGGGCAATGACGTTTGTGTTGCTCCAGCGGTCCGAAAAACGTCCGACGTAAGCCTGACTCCAAACCAATGCCGCAATAATCGTGGCGAAGAGAGTGAAGATCAGATTGATCTCTGCTCGACGATTGGCGCGGTATACGAACGCGGCCACCGTCAACAAGCCCAGGCCCATGACCAACACCGGCAGGACGGCTTCGATTAGCATCAATGGGGTGAAAGCAACTAGCCGGACGTCCGAGACCTCAAGCAGCGTGCCCGCCCGGTCTACCAGGAACGTAACCTTGGGATCGGGACCGATGAAGCCTTCCTGGAACAACTCAAGATAGTGCCGGCTTCCATTTGCGCACTGGACAGCGGCATAGAGCGGTTCCAGTCCATAGATGGCTGAGTCTGGGCTGGGGTGATAACTATTGATGCACAGGATGCGATCATTGACCTTCAGCTGGCCGGTGACAAGCGCCGGCCAGTCAGGCGGAGTGGCCCAACTTACGGTCAGCATAGCGAGATCTTTTCGCCATCCCATGACGAAGCCTGGAAGCGGCTGCCCCAGAGATAAGGCCATGCGGACGCCACCGCCGAGGCCGAGCAACAGCGCAATGAGCATGGCGACCGGCAATATGCGGCGCAAGAGCTGCCAGGTACGGGCCTGGCAGCTATCTGGGGCTGAAGTGTCAGGTGTGAATGTCATGATCTTGAGGCAGTGGGTCGCTGAAAAGAAGCAGCGAGACACCAAACCGGCATTCTGGCAGTCTCTCTACGCAAGCCTTCAATAGCAGCGACGCTCTTCCATTCTGTTGTAGTAGGCTGTTCTGAAGTCAACATCGGCGCCGCACTGGCGATTGACGTACACCCCATTGACCTTCGATAGGAGAACCCGGTACCTGCTGTTCCCCAAGGAGTAGAAATCGAAAGGATGGCTGTTCCTAGCGGTGTTGTGGTTGCGAGTGTACAGAGTGCGCCAACCTACTGCAGGGTCTGCCACCTGCAACGCAACCTCGTAGTTCGTCACCGTGACGCTAAACCATACCTTGTTGTTCTCGTTGAGGAGCTGCGCAGATGCAGGCCTTGCATACACGACGATCGCCGAGACCACGACCAGCAGACTGAGGACAACTGCGAGCAGGATTCTGATTTTGGCCTTGCTATTCATGGGACCTCTCCTGGTGAATGGATGATAGATCGCACATGAGTGTCTCATGTGTATGCATCCCATTCTATTCCAGATCGCAGGTCGCGCGTAATGGGCCTTTTGCGGGTAAATTACAGGGAGTTTTGCCAGTCAGCGTCCCGCACCGTTCACATCAGTCTTCTGGTAGGAGCCTCCTTTGAAATGCTCTCAAATCGGCGGGTTTACTTCCTGTCGGATTCAGTCTGTTGCAGGCCGTGCAGCAGGTGTATCTTCGCCAGTAACATCGATTGATTCAGCCCCGGGTTCATCTCCCGCAGCCCCAGTTTGTCGTAGATGCTGTCCACGTGAAAGCCGACGGTTCTGGCGCTCAACCCCAGGCAATCGGCAGCCTGTCTGTGGGTAAGGCAGCCGCCGACGACTCGGAAGACCCGCCACTCAGGCTCGGACAGGGCGTCAAGACGTGCCAGCGCCCCCAGTATGCATTCCCTCTCTTCGTCGGTGAGAGCACTGCAAGCCAGATCAACAGCAGTCATGCGCGGCGGCCGCACTCCCATCAAGTTCAGGACTGGATGCTTGCGTGCGACCATATGGATGGCGTCCAGTAGCTCTTGTGGCTTTGAACCTTTGAGCAGGTAGATGATCCGGTCGCGGCCCGTCGCGAAAAGTTGCATCACCTCAGCCCCATGATCCACGTAGGCGGAAAGGAAGACGATGCCCAGCCCTGGCACCTGTTCATGCAACTGTCGGGCCGCGTCGATACCGGTGTGTTGATCGAAATCAGCCTGTTGACCAGCCTGCGTAGGCAGAACGATGTCCATGACCACGACATCCGGCTGTTCGGTAATGCCTACCGTCAGGGCTGTGGCCGCGCAATCCGCCTCGCACACCATCATCTCGCGACGGGTCAGGTAGTCGCGCACTGCGCTGCGTACCGACCAGTCGTCATCCACCAATAACACTTTGATGGGCCCAGCCATGTTTCCGTGCTCCCGTGTGATGTAAGCCATCCTGGCCCGTGCCAAATCATGATTCTCACGCAATGAAACCGGTTTTTCGCCGGTCACTGGCGTTGCTCACTCATTTGCCCACTTCTTTGAGTTCTCCAACCTCTCCGTCTCCTCCCGCCAACCACTGGCTGTCTACCTGTAGGCATGTGTTGTGAAAAGCGGGCAGAGCGATCCGGAAGGCCACGAAGGCCACTCATCATTACCCATGTCGCGCGGACAAGCTCTGCATGCACTGGATGCCATGCTCTGAGCTTACTTACCGTTGACGTCGAGTTCGGCATCGAAAGCGCATGACAGACTCTAGCCACTTATCGGGCATTACCTTCGCTCATTTGCTCTATCGGGTGATTGACCGAACCTGATCGCAGATTTCGCTGGATGACAAACCTAGGACCCCCAGCCCGATCACATTCATCGGACGATCTCATGCAGCTCCAAATGGGTCAACGGGTCTACGGCAGGATGTGAGTGTCATTTCTGATCTCAAGACGGGCTAGCATCGTTTGAAGCGAAGGAGGAATGCGACAGGTCCTCGAGAAGCCTCTCGGCCGCAGCCTGGCGCTCAGCCATTCCCAGCCGCTCGTAGAGCTCTCTTGCCTCCTGTGCGTAGCGACGAGCCAAGGGCATCCGTCCGGTGTTGGCGTAGACTTCAGCCAGCCGGTACTTGTCGAGAGCGATGTACTGTGTGCCCTTCCAGCGATTGTTCAGATCCAGGGCTTCAAGCAGCGGCGTTTCGGCTTCCTGATACCTTCCTTGTCTCATCATGTTGACAGCCTTGCGATATAGGATAGCAGGGTATCTTCTTGACCCACGAGCCTCTTGCGCCCAAATCTCACCTCTATCTGTCCATTCTTGAGCCTTGTCAAAATTGCCTTTCGATGCCTCAATAGCTGCCAGACCCTCGGCGGTCTGAACTTTGGCATATGGATCGTTGAGTTTTTCGGCGATTTCCAGTTCGCGGAGTGCAAGTTCCTCAGCCTGTACCAAATCTCCGCGCTGTCTCAAGACCATTCCCTTTGCGGCCAGAGCGCGGCTGAGTTCACTCTCGTCGCCAAGGCGTTCAGTAATCGCGATTGCCCTGTCCAAATGTTTCAGCGCCTGGGGTTGATCGCGCATCGCTGCAAGTCTTCCTTTACGCACCTCAACCCAGCCTTCACCTGACTCATCTCCTGTGCCTCTGACGGCCTCCATTGCAAGGTCCAGGATCGTGTCTGAATCAAACCATGCGCCGACTATATACGTGTATTCCCAGATACTCACTGCGAGCAGTAACAGGGTACTCCACTTGTTCTGTTCTCTGCACCAGCGACCCCCTGCCATCAGGTTGGGATACTCTACCTCGATCTGCGGCAGACGATCTATGTTACGACCGATGTCACCGCCCTTCTCCAGGGCGAACCGTACAAGCCAATCGAGCCAGCGTTGAGCAATGAGCTGCGTCTGAGACCCCTCTACGCATTCCGCTTTGGCATACCGTTGCACGATAGGCAGGACCCAGAATCTGTCACCCTCTGAACGATTCACCAGAAAAAGCCGCTGCAGGTGCGCCAGAGCCTTATCGCGGTCTACCAAAGAGAGGCCTGCAATCTCGCCCAGTGCCTCGCGTGATGCACCCGCCTCGCGATCGAACAGCGCACAGGCAAGAAGTACAATCCATGCATTTGGGTCGCGTTCGTGAACGAGGTCGATCTGGCCCTTGACACAATACTCAGGCAACTCGCCCACCGCGTCGCCCAGCCAGCGATCCACCAGCGCAAAACTCTCGCCTCCGGCCATGCGTGCTATGCCAAGCTTTATGGGAAGCGGCAGTCCTGAGGTAAGCTCAAAGACGCGCCGTCTTTGGTGCAGTTTCAAAGAGACCTCTCGCAAACAACATTCCTCTTCGATAAGCGCCTCTGCCTCTTCCCACACAAGCCCTGTCAACGGCTTAACATCGGCGACATCGAGTCCTTCGCGTGATGTGATGATGGCTTTTGTTGGAATAGGTAGGTTGCGCAAGAACGCCTTGATGCGGTCGTCTTTGACGCTCTCCAGGTTGTCCATGATCAGAAGGGTGCGCTGGCGTTTGAGAGCTCTCTCTACCAGAGCGTTCTGCTCCTCGGGTTGGGCGCGAGTGATATCCTCGCGCTCCAGTACACGCGCTATGGCTGTGTACACATCCTCCAGCGTGTGCAGCACTTGCTCTGGAACATTCGCCTGTTCTCGGCCAAACGCTGTCAGCACCTCTTCCTTTGCCGAGACCCAAACGATCGCCTCAAAGCGTCCTTCAGGTGGCAGTTCGTGGTACCTCTGTCGATATTCATGACCAATAGCCAGAGCCAGGGCGCTCTTGCCGACGCCGCCGATGCCGGTGATAGCGATCTGCCATGCCCGGTCAACCGGAGAGAGCCGTCGCCTGAGCCATGCCAACTCATCGTCGCGGCCGACGAACTGTGTGTACGTAGGCTGAGGGAGGTTGTGGTAGGGTCTGGGTGATGTTAACATGGCGACTGGCGCCGGTGCGGCCAGCACTTTCTGTTCCATCAATCCCACTAGTTGAAGCAATGCCTGCTGCAGATCAGAGCTCAATTGTGTGGTTGCCTGGAGCTGCTCGCGAGCTAGCGCAACCTGCTCACGTTGCGCCTCCACGCTGAGCTTCTGAAACTGGATGCTGTAGGCCTCCCGAATCTCCTGCGCGCCAGGCAATGACCACAACTCCTCGGCGATGCAGCGCAAGAGGAAGCTGACGGCACGATCTACCCGCTCGCGATTGACGCGCTGCGGGAATACAGTTTCGAAGTGATAGATTACTGTCTCTCGCTCGTCGCGAAGCCAGGCGCCCGGCCGGCTGACCATCCTGACCAGTGCATCCTGGACCATCTCGGACTGCCAGAAGAGATCATCAGCCTGGATGGACGCAACCAGATCCTCATCCTGGATCACATAGTCCTCGATGAAGCGCTGAATGCCGATTTCCAGGGCGCGATTGATTGACTGAAGCAGATCGCTCTTTGACGAGAGCTTACGTATTCTGCCAGCTATCTGGCTGCCACCAAGCTGCTCAGCGCTGCCCGCCAGCAATTCGACGAGACTGTCAGCCAGCCTCTCCTTTAGTTTCTCAGGGATAATGAATGTCGGATCCAAGCATGTCTCCTATATAGTTGCCAGTCAGCCTGATCACTCTCAGAACGGGACCTCATCATCGGATGAAGGCGACCAGTCCTCATCGTCTGCAGGTTGCCGTTCTTCCTGAATTGTTGGAGGGGAACCTTCTTGTTCTTCGCGCTGGACGATGTATCTTGCTCGTTCGTACAACTCATCAAAAGTGATTATCTCAGGATTCATGATGTTGCGGCGAAAAAGCTCGAAAGAACTGAACTTCGACTCGTTGATCCCATTGGGTGTGATGAATCCGCCTAAGCTGCCGATCACCACGTACGCTTTTGGCTGATACAGGAAGACCATCTCCCCTGTGGGATCTCCAGTATCGTTCACCATATCGATTCTTGCTTGAAGGTTCTTGATTGCTTTCTGAACGGTCTTTTGAATCTGGGCAACACTGCCAACCAACTCATCGGAGGCAGCCCAACATTCGGCGCGATAAGGCTTTGGCTGCAGCAGCTCAGTTCTGTGCGTCTTTATCTCCACGAAGCAGAGTGAGCTAATGTACCCACGCGTTCTCAGCAGGGCGTCAGTTCGTTTCCCTGATTCCGTGAAGTTGTATCCCGTGGTGACTTGTTCGAGTGCTCGTGAGTCAAGCCCGGTTGTGAAGATGTAATTGAGGCCGTAGCCGAACACCCAGGGGTTATTCTCGAAAAACCGCTGCCAGACTGCTTCTTTCCCGCGAACATTCCATTTTCGCGCCTGCTCATCGAAGAAATCATCCTCGGCCAGCAACCTCCCGAAAAGTTCCAGTTGCTGCTTTCGATAAGCCAACGCAATAACATCCTCTTTGGTCACATGACTGCGGATCATTTCTGCTATCAGGTCCAGATTGGCCAGGAGGTATCGTCGTTTCTCGCCTTCCGTGACAAACCATTCGTCCACAACTCGATCATCGAGTCTGATCTTGTCTGTAGTCGTGAGGTCGATATACTGTATCAGGCGGAGCAGATTGTAGATCGCCTGAACCTCCCGACCACGAAAGGTGAAGCCGTGTTTATGTGGCTTGCCATCTTGAGAGAAGCGTTGGAAGGTAATGCTCTTGACATCTCTGGTGCGCTCACAGAACAGCACTCTGACTTCCTGCCGCACACCAGGTGTTGTCCTCAGTACCAACTCACCTTTCACACGCGCAAATTCGGCAGTCTCATCTGAGTCGAATACTTTCGATACATACCTGAGCTGTTCTGGCAGCTCAGGTTCGTGCCAGTCAAAGCCTTCAAAGAGCCGGCTAATGTATACTCTGTCCGGTCTCTTGTTGGAGAAATACTCGAACTCATCTGGTTCATCGGTATAGTCATCCATACCGTCTCTCCCGTTACTGCTTTGGTTCGGCCTGGATTCCTTGAAGGCTGGATGTTGCTTCCAGCAGCAGTCTACTTCCGCGTTCGATCTGGATCAGGGTTGTATATCTTCCCAGACTGACTCTCACAGTCGACCTGGCTTCCGACCGACTCAGTCCCATCGCCTGCAGCACGTGCGACGGCTCTAAAGCGCCTGATGAACACGCAGACCCGGTCCCCATCATCACTTCCGGCAGATTCAACAGAAGCGCGTCAGCATCAATGCCGGGGAAGGTTAGGCTGCTCGTGTTGGGGAGGCGCTGGGCTTCGCGGGCATTGATCCTCAGCCCAGGGATGCTGGCAAGTAGAGCTTCTTCGAACCGATCGCGGAGGCTGGCGATACGAGCGCCTTCCTGCTCAAGCTCGACCACACAGATGCGGCAGGCTTCACCGAAGCCAACAATCCCCGGCACGTTGGTCGTACCGGAGCGCAACCCACGTTCTTGGCCACCTCCATATTGCAGGGGTTCAATGGGATGGGCGTTAGGTCCGTTTCGAACATAGAGTGCACCGACGCCCTTGGGACCATACAGCTTGTGCGCGCTGATCGAGAGCAGATCGACTTGCCAAGCCTCAGCAGCTAGGCTCACCGGGATTTTTCCGACTGCCTGGGCTGCGTCGGAGTGGAAGATGGCGCCGTGTTTGTGAGTGATCTCCGCAATCGTCGCGATAGGCTGGAGGGTGCCTACCTCGTTGTTGGCAGCTTGCACAGACACCAGCAGCGTTTGGTCATTGATCGCCGCTTCAGCCTCGTCGATTGAGACCCTGCCCTGCGAATCGACCGGCAACACGATCAGCTCATAGCCTTCTTCTTGAAGCCGCCGGCAGGGGAGCAGGACAGCTTTATGTTCGACGGCGGAAGTGACGATGCGAGTGCGCCCGCTGTGGCGATTGGCGCGTCCCAATCCCAGGATCGCGAGATTGTTGCTTTCCGTGGCGCCTCCGGTGAAGATCAATTCACCGGGGCGACAGTTGATCAGCGCAGCTATCTGTTCCCGAGCTTCATCAACGGCACGCGCGGCCCTTCGCCCCTGCAGGTGCAATCCCGTGGCTGGATTGCCGTACCATTCAGTGAAAAACGGCAACATCTTCTCGACCACTCTGGGGTCGCAGGGAGTGGTCGCGTTGTAGTCGAGATAAATGGGGTTCTCCATCCGTCCTCAGATCGGCTCGTATTGGATTTCTTCATCATATTGCCGGTACTCGGCATCCAGCACGTACAACTGCTCCCAGACCAGTTGACGCAATTCCGTTGCCGGGCGGACACAATACATCTCGAAGTCTTCAGGCGAGACCTGGCCGTGCGGGAATTGAAGCTTCATCAGACCGCTGGACAGCAGACGCACCGCGTCCTCGTTGCGTTTGTAGAGTTTCTTGCCTTTGAGATTGATGGCACGGCTTGCAAGTTGATTGGCGCTGACATCTTCGCGCAAGGCAAGTAGTGCATCACCGAAGAAGTCGGATTTCAATCCTACGCCTTGAGCAAAAGATCCGCCACTCAGCTTGCTCACCTTCCAGCCTGGCAAGATGCCGCGCAGCCGGTCGAGGAAGGCGGTTTCCTGCAGGAATTCAGGCAATTCCTTGACCAGTGGCGAGAGCACCGGCCGCTGCTCACTATCGAGCATGATGTTGGCCAGCATCACCATGCTGCACGGGCTGGCCGTTTCATAGAGGCCGCCGCGCGTCAGACGACCATTAGCCAGGAACCCCTTGAGTCCGCCGACGATCTCCTGGGGTTTTTCGAATTTGAGCGTCTGTACTTCATCCAGCACGACAACCGCAAAACGCGCCAGTAGGCCCCATTGCCCGCTGGCATTGTTGACGAACAGCACCGCCGGCGAAACGTTGCCGCCACTCATCAGGCGCACACGCGGGTTGATGTTTTCATACAGGTAACTCTTGCCGGTGCCTTTGGGGGCGAGTTCCAGCAGGTGCAGGTTCTTTTCTACCAGAGGCAGTAGCCGGCAAAGCAGATAGGTCTTCTCTCTCTCATCGAACGCCAGGGGGTTATACCCCATTGAGGTTAGCAGCAAGGCGCGCCATTCGTCCAGGGAGAAGGCGGCGCGTTTCTCCTTGAAGATTTCTAGGTTGACTGACGCCTGCATAGGCTTGAAGGAGGTTAGGGCAATGCCCTCCTGCGTGTCGATCAATTCAACAACGCCCCACATTCCTTGCTTGAGCAGATCAGGATAGTCCTCTACGATTCCATCAGCGATGTGAACATCGCCTAACCCCAGCAGTTTGAGTTGGGCGACGCGCTCTTTTGCCCGCCTGGTGAGGACGATCTCCACCTCGACAGGTGTCAGCACCTTGACTACTTCCCCGTTGAGCAGGCGATTCTTGATGATCTTGGATTCGTCAGGCAGCGGCAGGAAACGATCTGCCCAGGTCTGGATCTTGTTGAGTTCTGTTGGGGTGACCGGGCCCTCTCCAGGCGCAAGGGTGTCCAAGATCCACTCGGCCACATAGGCCGGAACGCTGCGTCGGTTTAGCTGACTGCTTGGCAGGCGGCGTTTGTCAATGGCCAAGCGACCGAACACCTGGCTTGCTTTCTGGTTCAGTGCTTCAGTGCTAAGGATGTCGCTCATAAGCCCAAATCCTTGAAGATAGAGTCATCCCGTTCATAAAGGGCCTGCACCTCGAATGAGGGTGTGACTTCGATTGTGAAGGTTCTCCCGCTAGGCTGTCGGAACAACAGAGTCGCCTTCAGAGTTGGCAGATCAGCCTTGACAGGCCAGGGGTGCAGAGACACGGTGAATTCGGTTTCCCGCAGCGGAGGAGCGCTCCATGTTCCATTAGCTTGTGCACCGTGCGACAGCGTGACCGCAAGGCATTCCAGCGCTACCCGGCCAAGGTTGACCATGTGGATCGCCATCGTGCCGGCACTTTCGGCTTCACCTTGGCCACTGACTGTGATAGACACATCCGGCTGTCGTGCATCGCGCTCGAAAACAAACCATGGCACGATGGCTTCTTCCGGGAACAAACCACCATGCGGATACGGTTCAGAACCGGACTTAGCGTTTTGGAAGGAGTCCTCGCCTACTGCGATCACCATATCGTGAAGCATGGCGAATCGCTCGCTGTGAACGGCAATCCATCCGGCCTCATCATCAATTGAAAAACCGCTTTCATCAAATTGTTGATCTGATTGGCCCCAAGCGACCCGCCCATGCGCCTGCATTCCCCCAGGGACAGATAATCGGCATGGCGATTCGGGATTGAGCAATCGTCCATGATCCGTTGTAACGACGATCTGGAGAGAGAGATGCGGCGGAAGCGTTTCAACGACTTCTTGTATGGCTTGCAGGACCGCTTCCAGCTCTGCGCGCACTTGTCTTTCGCGTTTGGCATCGGCCTCGAAGTGGTAGGCGATATCCGGCTGTCCGATTCGCCAGAATACCAGGCCATCGTGTCGCCCGTGCTCAAGCCCACGCACGGGCGAGGCATTGTCAGGCAAGATCGCGCCGAGGGGGGGATACTCTGGCGCCAGACGGGGAGGCACGCCTTTGAGCAGGGCATCCTTCGCGAATTCGGTTACGGTTGGCAAAGGGGCAAAGCAGTACGATTTCCGTTGGAGTTGTAGGCGTTCTATCCTTGCGGAAACAGCGCGGGCGAAGTCTTCAGCGTCCCAGGCTGGCAATCCATCCAGGACGACACAAAACACAAGAACGCCCTGAGGGATCTCACGAAGGTGACTGACCTGCTGAAACGAGAGCCAACCAGGGTTCAGAAGCCACTGCGGATAGCGTGTGAGATACCACCGGGCGAAAGTCTGACCGCGAAGGCAAACCTTCTCTCTGGATTGATCATCGCCATGGCGCGCCTGCCATCGCCGATAGGGCAGATATTCAACCTGAAACCAGTCCAGAACGGCCTGCTCGTCATCTGGCAGCGGCCCAGGCTCCGATGGCGGTACACGCCCTTCCAGCGCAGTCAGTCTCTGCGTTGTGAGATAAGGCTGCAAGCGTCGAATGACGTCGTTCGTGAGCTGTTGGGGGTGCTGATCATAGATCTGGGCAGAGAGTTGGGCAAGTTCTTGGCGTAGTGAAAGTGGTAAAGGAACGCTGAGCATTTGCTCGAAGTAGGCGCCATTGGTTTCGATCAGTCGTTTCATCCATCGGGACTTGATTTCACTCCTCAGCGGGGCAGGAACCTCCAGCGGGAACTCACCCAAACCAACAGGCACCTTCTCGCTCAGGCCCAACCAAGCGTCAAGCCAAGTCTTCGCCTGCTGGTCGTTGATGGCTTGATAGATCTGGGCCTCGGGCTGATCACCGGCTCGTTGCCTCAAGTGTTGGGCAAAGTGGCGCAGGATGATGGATTCGGCTTGATTCGGTCGGTGTGCATACAACCAAAGCAACCAGCGAGCGGCATGCGCACGGGAGGGGTCGCCCTGCCAGATGATGGAATCGTCTGGGTAACATCGCTCCAGGACAAATCTGGAGGAGACCTGGTCGAGCGAAAGTGCAGTCATGCCCATCTTTCGCGTCAATGCGTTCGCTTGCTCTTGGGTCAGCTCTGGGAAAACACGTTGCAGTGCAGCGCAAGGCGACTCCTGATGGCGATATGGTCGGCCTCGTAGAGCGTAGAAGGATTCTGCCCAGGCACATAGGCGCTCTCCTCGAATGAGGAGCGGCGTATCCGCCAGCGCGTGGCGCAGGAAATCAACCTCACTCTCGATAACCTGATAGCCAGGCGGGGCAGGAAGATCGCCTGCGCAGTCAAAGAGGACTTTGGCGTTCATGATGCATCCACCAATGCTTGCAGGCGTTTGAGGCATTCACGACGTGTTTCGCGGTCTCCTATCTTTTGGAACAGGACTTCGATTTGAAGCAGTGCATTCTGGCTGAGTTGCTGCTTCAGGCGTAGTCGGAATTGTTCCAGACGAGCCCCGGCTTCAGGAGGCAAGAACGCCGGCGGCGTCTCGGTCTGGCGCAGCAGGGCTTCGAGATTCTCGGCATTCGAGTGACGCTGCATCAATTGCGTAAGCCAGGTCTCGGCCTCTTGAGTCTTTTGGCGCCGCATGTTTCCGATTGCCTGTCTTTTTTGCTCCAGTAGGGCTTGCTGCGAGGGAGCGAGCCAGAGGGCGAAGCTCGTCTCGAGACTGCTCAGTTGCGCCTCAAGGCGAGTGAGATCATCTGGCGTGCGCTGTGGCGCAGAGGCGAGTTCGCGCAGTTTCTCGAAGAAGGTCTCGAGCTGTTCGACTCTCTCTTGAAGCGCCGCTAGGGATTGGTGGAAGGGCGTTCCCTCCAGCTGTCCCAGGTTCTGCAGGAGCAAGTCCCGCTGTTTGCGTACGTCGCTTGATTGAGTGGCTCGCTCGACGGCCTGGGGCAATTCCACCGCAATCTGCTCATACTGCTGAATGCGCGTTGCAATCCGGTTCAGTTTTTCATCGCGCAGTCGCGCGGTCTGCGGGGATAGGTCGGTCAACGCTGCCAGCTTCTCGCGGTATTCGTACAAAGCAGCTAACGCTGCTTGAGGCGTCATGCTGTTGATTTGCGCAACGATGGCCTTCTCGCCTTCTCGTTTCTGTAGTTCGACGCGAGCCTGCGATAGTGTTGCGAGGGCTTGATCTACTCGCTGCGCAAACTGCGGGTACTGCTCGAGCGCCTTGCGGGCATGCCTCAATCGGCTTTCGTGTGACCTGTAGTCAGCAAGGTCGCTCAGGCTGGCGTACTTCGAGCAGAATGTCGTCAAGGCAGCCTGGACAGCTGTTCCCCAGCGTTTCTCCAGTTCTTCAAGCGGCGGTTGGGCGGGAGTGACAAGCGAAACCACAGGAAGGTCTTTCGCAATGCCCAGGTTTTGCAGCAGATCGTCCAGGTCACCTGTGGTAACTTTCTCCAACCACGCAACTGCCTTGTGATCGTAGTCCTCCGCTGCTTGCAGGGTTACTACCAGACGGGGGCCCAGTTGCTCTATCTCTTCGCGTTTAGTTTCAGGTAATCGCGGATTGGTTCGTCCCTGTTCCAGTTTTGCCAGCGCTTCTCGCGCTTGTGCTATGGTGAAGGGCGTTCCCTGGCGAATTTGTTCCAAAACGCCGGTGACTTGTGCAAACATCTCGTCAGGCATGCTGCGGCCGATGAACAGAGGAGAAAGAACACAAATGCGGTTGAGGAAATCCTGGGAGTGTTTGGCTTCGTCGAAGAAGCCTTTGAGATCATTGAGCGACACGAGTCTTCCGTTCAACGACAAACGCAATTCGTGCTGATGAAAGCCAATCCAGGCCGCCAGGAGTAGAGTCAAGGTGTTGTAATCGTGTCCGTAGGGTGGGTTGAGCAAGCCAACCAGAGTTGAACAGACAGGGACATCGCGACAGCCGGGCGGGAATGCCTCCTCAAGCAGATCCCAGGCTTGCTGCAATGGACGGGACGTAGGTCGCTGAATAGCGTGAGTTCCTGCTGCGAGCAGCCCCCATTTCTGCATCAAGTAGGTGGTCGCGATCTGGTATTGAATGTCTTTTTTCCCCAGATTGGGAACACTATCGCCGGCCGCGTCACCAAACAACCAGATGGCCGCCTTCTGAGTTGCGTCACGCAGTTTGTTTGGCCCTCTACCGCCCACAGCATATTGCGTATAGAACTCGACTCGATATGCATAGGCCTGGCGATAACATTCCGTCACAACCGCTTTGAGCGAGAGTGTCCTGAGTGCCTGCACCGAAGCCCGATAAGGGCTAGGCAAAGCATATTCAACCAAGCTACGCTGTTTGTCTGCATAGACACCGATGTCGTCAACCAAATCCTCAAGCGAGTTCCTGACGTTGACATCCGCCAGCCCCTTTTCTTGCTGGTAAATGACCGTACCGATCTTCTCTCTTTCGCTGGTGTTCAGTTTTTCGAGCGCCTTGAGTCGCCGGGCCGAACTGACGAGACCTGGAACTGCGCGTTTTGGCAAGACCATCACTACTGGCAGGGGTGAAGCAGCCTCCCCCAGGACTTCATTCAGGATGCTTTGAGCGTCTTGGCGCAGGAGCATCTTCTCTTCTTCGGTCTGAGCAACGAGCCAGATGACTAACCCGCGCGGTCCCTCCTCAATCCCATTGACTCCGCTTCGGTATGGCGGGAGCAGCTTTCTTAGCTCCTCTGCTGAAAACATTTCCGCGGTCAGTGCAACCTGCCGCGGCGACCAATCAGACGTGTGACCAAAGTCCAGTGCCGAGACTCCCAGCGATGATAGCTGTTTGGTGATCATCTCCATCAGATCGCGGTCCACCGCAGTGTTATCGACTGCTTTCTGGATAACCTCTTCTACTTCCTGGGGGCGCGTGCTGGCCGGCCACAAGGAGGAGACTTTGTGGACGGGATCGAACTTGATTACTCTTTGAGCCGCCAAGTCCTGCAATCCACGCTTGATCTCATCCCTCCCCACCCCAGAAAGATGATGCAGCAGGTTGATTTGATCGCCGGCAGAAGCTTTCAAACCGACCGCTTGCTGTATGAGCAAGGCCTGCATGATCTTTCGTTGCTCTTCGCTTACAGCTTGAGGCGCAGTCTCGACAGCGTGACAATAGGCAGCGTGCCACCTCTTGGAGAGTTGTTCTCCAAAAAAGTCCACCAAGGTCACAGGAAAGACGAAATTGGGCCTGCCATCGGGCAACTCGGCGGATTGTTGGCGCATCTCCTCCCACGTTCGCCGTACGAACTGCAGGGCGGTCCGTGGGTTGTCGCCCGCGCCAGACTCAAAGGTGTGCACCGATAAGATCGCGGTCGTCAGTGGGTGCAAGGGAAAACACCCCATCACAACCTTCTCAGTCAAGGCCTGTGTATCCCATTTCAGTTCGTCGGTGTAGCGCCTGCGGAAATGCGTGGAGACGATCTCTCGGGCTTGCACGCAGGTGCCTTTTCTGGGTGGCTGCTCATACCAGGCGTACCAGCTAGCGGCATCTTGTTTGAGATACGAGGCCAGCACACCTTCCATCAACGAATATAGCTGGGCGCGTTTGTCTTTTGGCAGACGCTCCAGTTCTTTTTTGACATCGTCGCGGCGTTGACCTTGGGCATAGGTTTCCGCGACCGAATCCACATCCTGTTGGGAAAAGGCCAGGAATGCGCTCTTGCCCTGCCGTTTGCTGATGCCGTTAAGAAGCTCCTGAAGTTTGCCGGTCGTCCGCGCTGCAATGTATTTTTGCAGGAACAGGCTAAATTCATCGAACAGGACGAGCAGCCCGCCCAATTGGTAGGGAATACAAACCTGATCTACGGCCCAAATCACGAGTTCTTCCAGGCTGATCTCACGGCCAAAATCGGGATACATACCGGTAACATGCTTGACCAATTCGCGCACCAACTCATAGGCTCCTTGGCGACGCAAGCCGGATGTCAGTAGGGACAAATCGGTCTTCTGGGTTGCCAGGAATGCCTCGGCGGCCTGACGACTCTCGCTGCTCAGGTCATCTAACCATTTCTTGGCGGGGCCGTCCCACAAGGGTATCTCAATGTGACGCGTGGCGTCGTGCTCGCGCAAGGCCTGCTCCAGCGCACGTATGAATCCCTCTTGCAGATCGCTGAACGCGTCACCTTGCAAACGTACTACCAGGAACTCCCCCCTGCCTTTTTTGAAGTCCCGATAGCCAGCGAATTGCGCGGGGTTGTTCAAGGCCTGGTCAAGGCGATTGAGGACGGTCTTCACTTCCGGTGAATCGCTGGGACGACCGAAGAAGTTTGCCAGGACAAGCGCGAGGTGGCTTTTCCCGTGCCCATAGTTCGCGGTCAACACGATGCGGTTTTCGGCGCGCTCAACAGTCAGGATGGTTCTCAGTTGCTCCAGCACATCTCGCGCCGACAGACTGCGCTGCTGTGCCCCGTAGGTCGCGGGCGCGTGGACGGTCAGGATGTAGTTGCTGAGCAGCTCCTGGTTCAGCGCGGGGCTGTCGAAATCGCTCAGCTGCACGTCCGAGCGGAAATCGCCGGAAGCATCCATCCTGACAAGATCGCCAATGATCATGTTCGCCTCCTGGGCAACATCTATTCCAGAGGACCTTCGGCTATCTGCGGCGCGTAACGGCGCCGCAGGTCGAACGAAAAAAGCTCAGAGGCCTTCTCTGGCACGGCCAAAATCAGCTTGGTGCGCGGGTAAGGCAACCCTTGGAGAGCTTCGTGCCAAAACCGCTCGCGTTCGTTCACTTCCATCGCTAACAGCAGCAGATCGAGCGTGTGCACCAACAAGCAGTCACGCCGGTGGACGCGCTGAGACAGATCCCGCATCAGGCTTGTGAGGTTCTGGTATCCTTCTGGCGCGGTCAGTGCGGAGAATTTCGTTCCTGCAGGCAGGCTCTCCAGGTAAGCCTGACGCGCATCCAGGCCCTGCACATTCAGCCGGACGGCGATGGTCTCTTCTTTGCCCAGGTATTCCATCGGCATCAGCCAGACGCCGACTCCGAGCCGTGCTCCCGGTTGACGCAATTGATCACGCAGCGTTTCGATCTTCATGGCTCACATCTGGTATATCTTCTGAAGGGCGTATTCCAGGCTGGGCTGCAACAAGACCACCTGATATGGATGGGAAATGCGGTACAGATCCAGCATGCCCTCCTGCTTGAGTTGAATCAGCAGTTGCGTTAGCCGTTCCTCGCCCAACAGGAACACGGCGGCAAAATCACCTTGGGTGAGATCATCCAGGTTGATGGCCAGCCGTTCGCCGTAGCGCGTGCGCCAGTACTCGGCCAGGGCGTATCCCACTCCCCAGAGTGGGGGCGGCCCTGCTGCTGGCACGTGATAGGTGCTAGGCCCAACCTCCTCGAGCAAGCCTAGCTGCTTCAACCCGTCTGGCTTGAGATAGGTGCCGGTGAAGATGGTCACGGTGCTCCGGATAGATCGCAGCGCCGGAGCCTTGCCCGCTGCGACGTTCAGAAACTCGGTGAGGTCCGCTGCCAGATCGTCAGCGGTGAAGGTGTTGCCCGGCAGGAAGCGCTTGCGCACCAGGTGATGCCAGAAAGCGGTCGGCCCATGAGGCGCAGCCAGATGATAGTGCAGCAGCCATTGGGTGGCTGGTTTTTCCAATGCGGGATCGAGTCGGGTGACAAAACGGCCGAAGACACTAAGGTTGTTCCGTTCATCCAATAATCCCGCACGAAGCGCGTAGCGCGGCATAGCCTTCTGGTAGTTGGTGCCCAATGATGTACTAACAAGGAACTGCCTATCCAGCGCTCCGCTGCGTCCAGCATTCCCAACAATCTGTGCCAGCGAAGGGCGTGAAAGGGAGAAGGTCTCGTGGAAACTAATCGCAAATCTGTCAGCCATCGCTATCCTCTGTCGCATTCAGCAATCTGGACACCAGTAATCGCAGTTCTCGACGGCTTGCAGGGTCTTGTATCAAAGTGTATACGTCGTCTCTGAGATACGCGTACTCGATGTACTGGTCGATCATTTGGAAGCCGCCACCAGTTGTTGTGAGCTTTAAGTAGCCCTCTTCGCGCCCGGGACGAACTTTGTGAAACCAAAACGCCGATGAGCGAAGATGGAAGAAAGGAGGTCCGGGCTGACATAGGTCATCCTTCCTCTTGACCAACAGGAAGATGTTCTCAAAGGTACGGAGAAGTGGATCGGAAAGAACGATCTTGTTCTCCTTCAGAAGGCCTCTTTCCGCAAGATCGATGACCGTCAGCAGCATGACCAACTTATGAGGACGATAGTGTCCTCGTTGTTTGCCGCGTTTTAGCTGAACAATCTCCTGCTTGAGTTGATCAAGTCCAGAGCTTACAGATGGCAGATCAGGCATGACTCATTTCCTTCGTCATCGTTCACGTCAAGTGAGAACACCTTGGCCAATGGCGTGTTAGGTGCAATACTGCCGGTCGAGGCGACTCTCCGCTGAAAACTCGTCTCAATCTCATAGATGCGCTCAGGATCTGTCAACTCTTTCAGGCTTTCTCCAGCGACCCATGTATATCTCTCGCCGGTTTCGGAGTCCTCTTTTTCCATCTCTAGCGCCTGCTGGAATTTCCCCGGATGTTTTCTGGACAAGCCCACCCACTCGATGCGTTGTTGGAAAAAACAGAAGTAACAACCAGAGCGTGACCGCCACTCGTAGTACTCCGGCAACCCTATACCGCTTTCCTCCAGGATGCGCATTACATCTGCTTTTGTGATGCCATCCTCGACGAAAGGGTATTTCGCAGTGATGTTGGGTTTTGTTGAGATGTAGCCTTTTCTGTGGGGTTCATCAGCCCGAATGCCAACATAGTTGTACACCGGGTCTTCGCCAACAAATCGCTCAAAGGGCTCGATTTTCAACTTTCGGGTGCACCATCGAGTTCTGGCATCTGGCAAAACACCGCGATAGATTTCAAGGTAGTGCCTAAAGGGTCTCTCGGGATTAAGCCGTTCGATCCTCCTGCCCAGAACTGACTCTAGTTTGTCCAGATATTCGTATGTTTCTGGTAACTCCTCGCCTGTATCGCAGAAGACATATTCCAGATCAGCGATGCGGTCGCGTAAATAGATCGCCAGGGCAGTGCTGTCCTTGCCGCCGGAGAGCGAAACGATGTGACGAACGGGTGGTTGTGATGACATCAAATCCTCTGAGCAAGTGTCGTCTGGCAGCTACTGCGAGACCTCATGTGGTCAAGGCGCTATCTCAGTTTCTTGAAAAGTTCCTGTATAGCAGCCCGCAGGACCTGCGGGTCTTCATTCAACCCCGCAAGATAGACATTCATGTCTTGAGCGATCTGCCGACTACGCACCTGTAAGTCAGCAGGAAGGGAAGCGATCTGCATTTCCCCGTCACGCTCTTCACGGAACAAACGACCCACATACTGCGCCTGCGCTTCAAAACGTTCGACGTCGGCATCTGTCCACGTGCGGACAGGGCGGTTAGCAAGCAAAGCCAGTACGCTCTCCAAAGCGGAGGTTGTGTCGGCCGCCTCGACAGCGCGCTTGAGTAGGGGCAGCAGGGTTGGGTGTGTAACGCGCGGTGCAAGTTTCTCGGCCTGCTGGCGGAACACGTCCCAGCCTGCTTCGTCTTCCGACAGCGCGCAGGCCGCTAGCCAGGTATCGCGCGCCCAAGACAACCGGCGCGATGTCGCGTTCGCCAGCGCATCCAGGGCAATGTTCAATTGCTCAAAGAAGAGATCGAAACGTTCCTGCTCGAATTGGCCTTCTTCGAAAGGTGCCAGACCCAATGCCTCGGGCACCTCCATGAAGAGGAAACGCTCCGGTGAGCGCGCCGTCTCCACGACGCGACGCAGGGCAAGAGCACTTTCGGGTAAACGGCGCGTGCGCCAGGCGTGTTCAGGTAAAGCCTTGAGTCGGCCGATCACCGTTCGCACTACCGGCATCACGTGAGGCGGCACGCGAAGGCTGCGCGCCATGCGCTCAACGACAGCGGCGCGCAGGCCGGTGACGAGACATCCTGCAACGGCAAACAACTCCGGCCGGCGCAGGAGCACTTCCCAGTCCGCAACCCCTGGCTCGGGCAGGAGCGTGCCGTCACGGTACAGCGTCGTCTCGTCCCGGTTGACGATGAGAAAGGCGCACAGCAGCACCGGCGCGACCCCGTCAGTCACCCCGTATGGCGGCGCTGACAACAGGTCGAACAACGCCTGCACGCTTCGCGGCTCCGGCAGCTGATCGAAGATGAAATCTGCCATCGCCTGCCACACAGCTCGTAAGCGCAGCGGATCATCCTCCGGTGGCTCTGAGAACTTCCAATAGGCTGGTCCGACCGCGTGATGCAGGCCCCCGGCACTCAAGAGGCTCTCATACATGCTGCGTTCAGGCGGATACCCCTCGATGCCCAGGGTCGGCTGCTCCGCATGAGTAAGCATGCCTTCGATCAGATTGCGCCGGGCAGCCGCGCCCTGAGATGAGAGCGTCCGGCGGTTGATCAGCTCGTTCCACAAGCGAGGCGTGCCTGGGTAGAGCGCATCGCAGATGGTTGAGAGCACGTGCGATAGCCCGCGTGATGTCGAGAGCGCCATGCCGCGATGAAACCATCTGCTGCCGGTCGGATTTGTTAGCCGATTGGTTGATAGTGTGAGCTCTAGCTCGTTGCGAATGAGCGTCTCCACCATCCCTGCGCGGGTTCGCACCTCGCGGCGCGCCACCGGGTCATCGCGCAATTCCGGCGTATTCTCCCTCACCCATTGTAGACAGCGCAGTTCGCTTACCAGCTCGACCAGGTGGCCGATCCGTTCGGCAATACACAAGACGATGTCGGCGCGTGTCTCGGTTGAAGGCTCAGCAGCCCAGCGCGCGAATGCCTCTGCCTCAGCGTAGTTCGTGGGCAAACAGATTAGCAGCAGGCCGCTTGCGCCTGGCCCAGGCCGCAACGAGAGCTGGTCGCGCGTCTGGTAGTCCACATAGCGCACCTCAAAGTAGCGGATCGTGCCGGTCTGGTAGCTGTGTCGGCGGGCGACGAGCGGACGAGGCGGTAGGAATTCTTGCACCGCTGCTGCCAGGCTGAAGGAGCCGGTCAGTTTCTGCCGGGCGTCCTCAAGCCGCTGCTCGACATCCACATCGCTACCCTGCCAGATACCGTATGTGCGGTTGAATCGCCGGTGAACAATCAGGGAACGCGTCTGCAAGGAACGCAATGCCTCACGAATCTGGTCGTCCGTGTGCGCCTCGGAACGCATGGCCGCCAGGATGCGGTCTTCTGTCGCCTGCAGGGGGCTGACCTCGCCGAGCCAATTGAGCAAGCCGATGGTTTTCAACAGGTCGGTGGTTAGCGAATCAAGGCTATGGCCGTTGTTGAGGCGCTCCAGCGTTTCGGTGATCGGCCGCGCCCGCAGCGACGCGTATAGTCGCCCCTGAAAGTTAGCGGCCAGGTAATCGAAGAGATGTGCGAGCCGGATCGTTTCAGGTGCCGCGTGGCCCTGCAAGAACTCCTGGAACCCAAATGGCTCCTGGGAGGCCAGGTAGGCGAAGATGGAGCGTTCGTTCTGGGCCAGCCGTCTGAACAGGTGAGGCAAAGCGACAAAGGCGGTTGGGTGCAGGGGGTAAGCGCCGGGACACAGTTCGGCGAACTCCTCCGTCCGCATAAGCGGAGGCTGCCAGCCGCTTTCCACCGCTGCATCCACATAGGCAGGTACTCGCTCGCGTACAACGGCCATGGCCCGGTCATCGGTATGCCTCAAAGCACTGACGATGAGCCGCATCTGCTGATCGGGTGGCTCTTGAAAAGCGATATCCTCGAACCGTCCCTGGACCTTGGCCCATTCACGCTGGGTCCCGCTATCCAGATTGCCGGCGTAGCGCTCAAACGCCTGATGCAGGATGCCGACGAACAGAAACGGCGTCTGTTTGCTGCGGTTGGCGTACTCGGCCAGCTCTTGCAGGAGATAAATGTCGGTGGTCTCCGGATGCGCAGCAGCATGTTCCAGCGGCTTGCCCATCTCGTCAAGGAGCAGCAGCAGGCCGGTATAGCCAAGCGTCGGTTGCGTCACTGCGGCTAACAGGTTTTGAATCCACCCCACCAGCGCGCGACTTTCTGCATGAGCTACGGCCTGTCCCTCGCCCAATAGCTGGCGTATCTTTGCATCCGAACTGAGGGGTTGCAGCGCCTGATCCACGCCGCGCACCAAAGCTTCTTGCAGCGGCACGCGATAGCCAGTGATGGGCACCGGCAGTAGCCCGCGTGAGCCATTGGGACCGATTAAGTGTTGTATTCGTCCTGCTAACAGGGGATCGGCCCGCTGCAACTCCATTACCGTGTGCTGATGAGCTGGCAGCGAGGCGCTCATCAAGTTCATGACGAATAGCCCGAAGTACGACTTACCAGAGCCGTACGGGCCGGTCAAAGTCCAGGCGCGAGTGTGCGTCGGGTCTTCGATGCCATCAACGATGCGCGCAAGCGTGCGCCGTGCTTGCGCGGTGAACACGTACTCGTTGGCCAAAGCCGGCTGTTGCAGATCGCGTTCGATGTTGATCGAGCGGATGCCGCTTGGGCGCACGTGGACGAAAGATGAAAGCTTAGTTCCCGGATCGGGCATAATGGCGACCTAGCAGATCGAGAGCGGCGGTTCTGAACCAGCCGTCCTCCTCGTATTCCAAGTATAACTGGCGCAATCCAGCGGTCTCCTGTAACCGAAGGTGACCCTCCGTCAAGTGTTCCAACGCTTCCAGGTGTTCGATGACACTGTTTTCATCTAGTTTGAAGACCTGCCCCGGGCTGCCGTCTCCGTAGAGGCATTCATCCACCGCTACAGTGCGCCGGTTTCCAACGATCGTGGACAGGAACGTGAGCAAGGCATAACCGAAGACCTCTCTCGGCAGAGTGGCTTTGGGACCGATGTTGAAGCGATACACGCTATCTTCTGCCAGGAAGCGGATCAGATCCAATTCGGCAAGGGGACAATCGAGCGTTTCTTCTGAGATGCCCTCCGCTGTTGTTCTGCGTGTCGTAGTGACATACGTGCGAAGACAAACATCAATCTCCCGCTGGATGGTTCCGGTCGTTGTCGAAATTCCCCGGCGATCCAACTGCTTGCCCATGAAAATTTCAAGTTGTTTCTTGGTGAACTCAGGCTCATAGTAGGCGCAAAAGGCCAGATGCCAGATGAGGGTACGCGCTAGATTGGATACGAGCTGCCAATGCAGGAGCCACAACGTCCCGGTGTCTTCCAGATATGGGTCCCAGCCGTCGTTCATGACCAACCGGTTGGCGAGATCGGTCAGTTGCAGGCCTCGCACCGACCCCTTGCCGCGCGTCTCCTCGAGTAGCCCGGTAGCCAAACACCAGTGTCGGATCGAACGCACCATGTTCTTGCCTACGCCAAGAACCACTAGGGCTTTATCATCGGTGAAGATGGCGGGATTTTGCGCGAGCGCGTCGGCTCCCTTTTTCAGCCAGCCGTACCGAAAGACGAACTTCTCATGGCCGCCGAAAGTGGGTTTGATGCCTTCTTCAATAAGACTCATGGAGTTTCCCAACAATGAACGAAAAAGCTGCGATCCCAGACTCCTGGGACCGCGGCCTCATTTGCTCATCACGAACAACGGTGCTAAGATGATGGCAGCGATGCCCCCGTCCTGGGACTGACAGGATGACGGGTGTGAAGCCGACCAGATGCGTTCTGGCCGGCTTCACTGCTTAATGGCGTCTATTATACCGGGATAACGCTGTATGCGCAATTCGGCGCGGAAATCCGCCTTTGCTGATTGTCAAACCGAAACGTTCTATCACAGGAGTATGAGAGCGCGCCACGGGCGTAGCATCGCCGTCACACAACACATGCCAGGAGGCACACACGATGATTCGCTGCACACGTAACCTACTATGGATCCTGGTCGCCGTTGCACTGGCCGCTTGCCTGCCAGGATCTGCCCAAGTGGCTCACAATGAGGTCGAGGTTGAGGCTGAAGCTGAGGGAATCTCAACCGCGACAGTCGCACCCACCTTCACGATAACCTCGCCGGCAGCGGCTGCGCCAACGGTGGTTCAGCAGCCGGCGCTGCCGGCGCCTACCCGCACGCTGGCGCCGACTGCTACTGCTACGCCGACTGCTACCGACACCGCGACGCCACCGTCTGCCACGCCTACATCTGAAGGGCCGGCCGTGGTGGTGCGGGCCAACGCCAACATTCGCTCCGGTCCGGGCACGGCCTACCCGATCATTGGCGGCGCGCGGACCGGTGACCGCCTGTCAGTCACAGGCCGGTTCAGCGACTGGTGGCGGGTCGCGTTCGCCGGGCGGACCGGCTGGATCTGGGGCGCGCTCGTGACGCCCAACGCGACCGCCGCGCAGGCGCCGGAGGTGACGAACTTGCCAACGCTTGAGGTCAAGGCTGAGGCTAAGGCTGAGCCTACTCCGACCTCAACCTCAACCTTATCCTCAGCCTCGCCCCTGCCCGATCTCGTCGTGCTCGGCCCGGAGACCCTATGTCCCGTGCGGGCGCGCGTCGTCCAGGGCTGGGACTACGAGTTCGTCGACCTGTCGGCCGCGTACGACATCGTGGTCTATCGGGATGTCTTCGGCATGCTCGCCCACCAGATCGATGACGACAACATCCGGCGGTACTACCCCAACAAGCGTCGGCTGGGCGCCAACGGCCCGATCCGCGTCACCCTGGTGGATGCGCAGCCGCACCCGGATGGTGGCTGCCCTGGCTGGGGGTGGGTGCCGGAGCGGGAGACCTATGCGGGCGATCCCCTCGGACTGATACAGGATCGCTGTCTTGTCCAGCACAGCCTGCGTCCTGTCGGAGATGGCCACGGCGCGCTGCTGCTGGTGGGCTGGTCTTATGGCGCGGGCAACACGGTCGCGGTCGGCGCGTATGGGCCGACCGGCGTGGACTGGAGCACGACCTATTTCGCCGAGCTCATCGTCTGGCCGGCGAGCCTCGGCCCGGCCGACCGGCCAGACTTCAGCCAGCCGCTCTATCAGCCGCTGGGCGTGGCGCACAAGGAGGATGGCCGCTGGGTCTGGCAGGATCCGTTCGTGCAGATCGTGCCGGCGGGGCAGTAACAGGGGGCTGGCTGTGGTGTGCGGCAGGCGCTGCAAGCGCCTGGCTCACGCAGCCAGCCAAATCCCCTCGGAGCGGAAGAAGAGCCGGAAGTTCAAGGCTTGGGCGACGCCCTGCGAGCTGACGTTGGTCGCGTTGCAGCGGTACTGGGCGATCAAGCCCTGCTGGCCGGACCACGCGCAGAGCGCGCCCACGGTCGCCTTCCCCAGCCCCTGACGGCGGAACCCGGGATGGGTGAGCACGCCGATATCCATGAACCCGGTGCGCCGGTAACCGCTGGCCGCTGCAACCAACTGGTCGCCCGCGAAGCAGCCGAAAGCGATCTCGTGGGACACCTCCACGTACCCTTCGTCTACATCTTCCGGGCTGTTGGCCGCGTGCAGGGCCGCCATGGCTCCGGCGTCGGCCAGGGTCAAACGGCGCAGCACGAACGCCGCGGACGGCGTGTAGGGAGGCAGATCCGGCGGATAGAGATAGTGCGCCAGGCCGAGATCGTGCGCTGCGATCGCGTCAGCGCCCCAGCTCTGCTTGAGATACTCGCCGGTTAGCGCGGCCGTGGCTGGCAGATCGGCCTGCACGCGTTCCAGAACCTGCGTGCAGGCCGGATCGTGCTCGGCAAAGGTGTGTGCGCCGATGTGCCAGAGCGCGATGAGCCGCTGCCCGGCGTATTTGTCTGCGGGTAAGAGGGTGGCCCCGGCCTGCTGCACCGTGGCCGGGGAGCAGCCGAAATACGTGGTCCAGTTCTGGAAGATTTCCTGCTGGAACTCTCCAAGGCTGGTTGATGTCATGCGCTGCCTCTCGAACCCGACCAGGCGACCGCCCTCCGCGGTCATAGGTGCGCCAGAAGTAGCTGCTGACGTGCCGGCGCCGGTTCTAGCGCACGTCAACAGCTGCGCTCTTCGAGCGCTTCGTAGATAGCGAGACGGAAAGTGGGGGCGATGGTCGCGGTAATCACGGGTGTAAGAAGATGTCGCCCTGGGTGAGTTTGCGCGTCACGTTTGCTCAGAAGAAGAAGTTGTAAAACGCGCGACCCACCAACAGCCACAAGGCGAATATGCCTGTTAGAGCGATGAAATACCCATAGACCTTGCGCCAGTTATCCTGCCTATGAAGCTCAAAAAGGGCTCGTACCGCCATTGTCAAACTGCCAAGGATGCCGGTCATCAAGCTGAACAACGGCAAGCAGACCAAGTGCATATTGTTCAGATCACCAAGATCATAGTTAGGTGCCATATCAATCAAGAAGACGCTGGCCGCCAAGCTCAAGACAGTCAAGAGCGCTATTGGGATGTCGAATATCCTCATGTTCTCCTCCGGCACGGCATCGAGGGTCTCAAGGTGACAATTACAGTTGTTCCCAGAAAAGCGACCCAAAGCGCTAACGAATCGCTTCCGGTAGACGTCTGCGCACCTAGTTCCGGAAGCGGCGCGCGAGCTTCACTTCATCATCCAGGTCGAGCATAGAGCACCTTCCCCTCGCGCAACGCCGGCCGGATGATGGTACCGACAATATCACGACGCCGGGCCACTTCGTCCGGCGTCGCCAGGATGATGTCCTTCGGGACTGCGATATCGTGGAGCGCCACCCGCATTTCTATCCGCTTTTCTCGCTTTGACCCACTGACAGGCATGATGACCAGTAGATCCACGTCACTGCCTGGACCGGCTGTGCCACGCGCCTGCGAGCCGAACAGAATGATCTGGTCGGGATCGAAGCGCGCCACCAAACGGTCAACCATCATCTGAATGGCTTGCTCGGTTGTTTTGTCGGTCATGGTTCACCTCGTTGTGCGAAGTATACCACATCTTGCACCGTACCAGGCACTTTCGGAGGCGCCTGGCACGGCATCAGCCTTCATGCTGTCTCTCCCGCCTCCTCAGCCAGTGTTTGGAGGGAGGTGGGCGGCTCCAGCCCGCGGGCATAGGCATAGCGCGCCAGGTCGCCTTGTGACACACCAGCCTGCTGCGCAGCCGCGCCGAACGACATGCCGCCGCGGGCGTAACGCTCGAGCGCGCGTTCCACCTTGACCTCGCGCAGTCCGCGGGCCAGGAGATCCACCAGGAAGTCCTGCGTCGCCGCGCGCAGCTCCTGGGCCAGCGGCGCAGGCAGCGTCAGCGTCAGTGCTTCATCAGTCATTCGACACCTCCGACTGCAATCCGCCTCCATTTTACCATAGCCTGAGCGTATTGCTCGTCAGATTCGAGATGTCCTCTCTGCTGCCATCCCCAACCTGGCGCCCCTGGACGCCGACTGCGCAGCCCGGCGGGCAGCGTCAGAATCTCACGGTTCGCGAGAATCTCAAGAATATGACGCTTTCTCGCAAGTTGTGCTATGAGTATTGACAAGTGCGACACATCTGAGTAGAATGAGAGCGTGCGCAGTGGTGTACACATCTTCGGGTGTGTACACCGGCCAACTAGGGGAGCCTTCGGGCGCCCCTTTTTTATTGCCCTTTTCCGGAGCGTCAAGTGGAGATTCGCCTGCGGCCGCTCGTCGCGGCCCTCATCGTGGTGGCGCTGCTCGGCGGCCTGGGTTACCTCGCCTGGCCCCGGCTGGCGCCGCTGGCGACACAGATCGGACTGGGACCGGCGGCCGCCGCGACCAGCCCGGCGCCGGTGGCTGCGTCTGCCGGCGGGCCCGCCATCACCTACCTCGACCAGAGCCTGGGCTGGGACTGGGATGTCGCCTGCGCGCCGCAGTTCCAGCAGTTCCTGGCCGACCGCCTGCCCGGCCAGCGTATCGCCGCCGTGCAGATCGCGCTGGTGGACTACAAGCCGGACAGCCAACTGCCGTTCGGCACCGTGTACCGCGCCGCCCGGGCCGCCGGCGATTGCTTTAACCAGCAGGGCGCGTTCACCTGCCAGGTGGCGGTGGCCAGCGGCGACCCCGGCCCCGACCTGGACGTGGCAATGACCCTCAACGCGCCGTACACCCTGCTGGATATGTTCCTGGCGCGCGGGGCCAATCCTGACGATATCCGCAAGACCTGGAGCATGGCGACCTTTCAACCCTTGCTCGTGCCTGCTGAGGAGGCCAACCGATGGCAAAGCAGTTGTTTGCAGCTCTCGCGCGCCCGGTGAGGACGCGCTGGCCCCGCCTCGCCCTGGCGCTTGGGGGCGTGCTGGTGTTGGCGCTGGGCATCGCCGGCGCCTGGGCCCTGGCGGAGCCCCAGCCCGCGACCTGCCAGGGCATCTGCCAGTGCTGGTACTGCCCGCAGTATTCGTGGGGCGATTTCGACGGCGACGGGGACTCCGAGTTCCGCTGCGACAGCGCGTGCGACCACGGCTGCGTTGGCGCGTGCGCGTACAACGATCAGCAGCCCCATCTGCCCGGCACGTGCTCGCAGGTGCCGGGTCAGGGCGGCTGCGGGCCGGTCTGCTCCTGCCGGGACGGCGACTGCACCGGCGCGCCCAATCCGACCACCGTACCGCCGACCCCGGTGATCACGCCAACGCCGGCTCCGCCGTCCGGGTGCCCACTGCCGGATGAGGTGCGTGAGTGGACGACCCTGGTGCCGCCGCGGCTGACCTTCGCCGGGTACGAGCCGGACCATCCGGTGGTGGTGGAGCAGGACCCGGACAAGCAGGGCTTCCGGATGCACATCACCGGTGTGGGCGGCCGCTACGAGCACAAGACCCAGCAGCTCGAGCAGTGGTGCGGCCCTGAGTCGGCTGGCCAGTCGCAGGGCCGCTATCCTGCCGCCTGCGGCGCGGATGCCGAGTGGCATTGGGAGTGCCCCATCCGCTGCGCCGAGTGCTACGACGACCCGTTCGATGCCATCCAGGTGCGCATGCGGCTGGCCGACTCGACGATGGAGTGGATCCGGGGGGATCTGGCAGGCCGCTACACGGGCGCGGAGCCCAAGGAAGGCCTGCCGCGCACCTGGCAGCTCACCGGCGTGCACGGCCGGATGAGCGTGGACCAGTGGTGGATCTACGCGCCCGGCCAGCCGGACGTGCTGAGCAATGGCCCGCTGGATCCCGGCGTCCACGGCGGCAAGATCGCGGGCTGGACGGTCGGCACGCCCAAGAGCCCGCCGCAGCTTGTCGAGCGCGCGTTCTCCGTGCCGGTGTTCCTGTTGGATACGACGATCGCGCGCTAGGTTGAAGGTTGAAGGTGCAAGGTTACAGGCAGCCGAGGAACGCGCCAACGCCCCGTCACTTTCAACCTTGAACCTTAAACCATACTGGAGACCATGAACGACATCATCGCCGCCATTCGCGAAGCCCTGGTCGCCTTCGGCGCCTGGGAGCTCAACGGCCTGCTGGCCATCGTGTACACCGCGTGGGAGCACGGGGCGGCGCTGGCGGCTGCGGGCGCGTACGCGGCGCTGCTCTTCTGGACGCCGCCGGGCCGCAGATCGGCCCAGCCGGTGCGGGACCAGCTTTCGGGGCAGCGGCCGTGGCTGCTGGGCATCGGCGTGGCCGTGATCCTGGCGGCGTTCCTCGCGCCGGCGCCGATGCCGGTGCTGCTGGCCGTCATGACGATCGCCGGCTCCGCTGCGGTGGCGCTCGACCGCTTCAACCCGGATGCGCTGCGCTGGCGCGCGGCCGGCGGGCTGGCGCTCTACGCGCTGGCGGCGCTGGCCTACCTGGCCTACGGCCGCTACCTGGACGCGCTCGACGCGACGGCCTGGGCTGAAGCGATCGGCGGGCAGGGTGAGGCCGCGCAGGCGCTGGCGCAGGGACGGGCCTTCATCAGCACCCTGGCCACCTGGGGCTTGTGGCTCATCCTCCCGCTGGGCTACCTGTCGCTGTTGGTCCAGGGCGTCCTGATCCACCCGCCGCTGCCCGCCACGCCGGAGCAGGTGATCAAGGCGGTGCGCACGCGCGGGCAGGAGCGGTGACAGGGGTCAGGAGACAGGAGTCAGTGGTCAGTAGTCAGTCTGATACCTGATCCCTGACGCCTGACCCCTGGCCCAAGGGCGGCTTTGGGGCCGTTAACGGCGGCGCGGGCAGCTGAACCCACCTGACTTCCGGGCGGTCCATCTGCTCTCCGGGGCAGAACAAGCCCTGCGCCTGACGGACAGGCTGGCACCCCGCAGCTGAGCAGACAAGCCCCGCCCGTGTCACGGCGGGCGGGAGCACCATGAAAAAAGGGGCGGGGGGTGTGGCCGCAATCGGGCCGCGAAGCGCGGCGTTCGGGCCGGAGTGGCGCTCGGTTCAGCGGTGGCGGTGAATGGTGACAAGACCGGTGGGAGTGCAACAGGCGTGACCTACGAAGAACTGGCCGGGATCCTGGGCGGCTTGCCGTGGGGTGAGAGCGGCGTGCCGCGGCCGCTGGCGGCGGTGCTCGTTCCGCGGCGCACGCGGCAGCGCTGGATCGCCGGCGAGCCGCCGGGCCGGCTGGAGTTCCTGCTGCTGGCCGCGCTGGGCGTCAGCGGTTGGTCGGCCCGGGTGGACCTGGTGCAGGCGCTCAACGTTGGCCGCGGCTTGCAGCCGCGCTCCGGCTCGTACCGGCGGGCCGTGAGCCGGCTGGACGAGAGCGGGCTGTGGGTGACGCACCTGGCCAGCTTCGGCTACCGCCAGATCGCGCTGGTGCGGCTGTCGGAGCGGGGCGCGGGGCTGCTGCAGGAGGCGGGAGTGACGGTGGTGGCCTCGGAGTGGGAGCGCGCCGAGCTGGCGCACGCGCGGCGCGGGGAGGCCGGCGGCCAGGGGGTGGATGACATGACCCCGCACACGGCGGCCATCTGCACCTTCCTGCACCATGCCCGGCTGCGCGGCTACACGACCGAGGCGTGCCCGGTTGTTGCGGACGCCGGCCCCTCGGCGCCGGACGCCGCGGTCGCGCGGTTCAGCCTGGCGCTCAACACCGAGGTGCAGCGCCACGGCGGGGAGACGCACCGCAAGGCGCAGAAGTGGCTGAACCAGGAGCGCCTCCAGGGGTTCGTCGCCATCTGCGCCGTGACCCCGGCCTGGGCGATTCGCCTGGCCCGGCAGGCGCAGGACCAGGGCGTGGCCCGCGGGGTCGCGACCGACCTGGGCACGCTGGCACGCCGCGCGCCGGCCGCGTTGTGGACCTACCGCTGGCTCAGCCCGTACAGCCCGCTGGAGGCCGTCGTGGAGGACGCGCCCGAGGTGGAGTGGCTGGTCGGCGGACGCGTACACGGCGGGGGCCAGACAGGCGCGCCGGGTGCGGTGTACACGCGGGAGCGGCGCAAGTGACCGGGCGCGACGGCCAGGACGGCGCACGGGAGACCGGCGGGGACGCGTACACAGACGGCGCGGCTGAAGCGACCGCCCCGGTGTACACGATCCGCAGCCTGCGGGCCAACCTGCGGGAGGCCCTGGCGACCGTGCGGGAGACGGGCGTGCCGGCGATCATCGCCGAGCGTGGGGAGCGGCCCGTGGCTGTGCTGGTGGCTTACGCGAGTTGGGCCGCGCAGCAGGGCGACGGCGGCCGCTGCGAGATGCGTGCCTGGACCGAACTCCCTGCCGGATCAGGCCGGACGAACGGTCAGCATGACCCGGACCCCCAGGTCGGGGCCGCGCCGCCGGCGCAAAGCGCAGCGCCCCCGCTGCCCGCCGACTGGGGCGGCGCAAGCACGCCGGCCCGCACCGCTGCCGGCGAACAGGCGGCGATTCCGCCCGGCTGGCGGGTCGTACAGAGCGGTTGGGGGCCCTAACCGTTTTTTGGCCGCTACGCAGCGGCCCAATTTTCTGGTCGCTACGAATCTGAGAGGCAACCCGGTGGAGTTCAAGATCCTCGACAACGGCTTCAAGGTGGACGGTGGGCGGGTCATGTACCAGTGGTTTCGGCTGGCTGACCCGTCCGGCCGCGCCTTCAGCCGCGTCGTGGCGTTCCGGGAGCTGGTCTACCTGCCCATCGAGATGCGCAACGATCCTGATGTGCTGGGCAAGCAGTGGGCCGCGCTGCGCGGCCTCTACAATGCGTCCGCCGACTTCTGCTACACCGCGTTGGGCGTCTTTCAGCCGGAGCGGTTGGGCGTGGTGCAGTTCTACGGCGCGGCCGCCGAGGCCGACATCGAGTTCACCGCGGCGAGTGAGGCGCTGCGCCGGCTGGCTGCGGTCGAGGCCACCCTCGCCAACTACCCCCAGTCGCGCACGGTCTTCCCGGAGCTGCTGCGGGTCGAGCTGCTCACCGACCGCCTGCGCCGGCTGCCGCGCCTGCTGGCTGTCCTGGGCCATCCCGACCCGCGGCTGGCGCAGAAGGGGCTGGGCCGCGACGGCGCCATGGGGGTCGCGGACGACGAGCTCTTGAGCCAACAGGGGGAGAACCTGCTGCGCGGCCTGGCGCGGCTGAGCGAGGACTTCGTCTTCCTGGTCACGGCCGCGCACGTGGCCCGGCCGGTGCTCACGAGCGGGCTGGTGCGCATGGCGCGGGTGGCCAGCCAGGTTGCGTCCCGGCAGCGCGGCAGCATCGGCGCGGGGTTCTCCATTGCCATCCCGCTGGCCGCCGCCCTCTCCAATGCCTACGCCCAGAACCTGGGCCACAGCCAGAGCGTAGGCCACAGCCAGGCCGACACCGTCAGCGAAGGGTGGAGCGAGAGCGAATCGCAGTCGTGGGGCCACTCGGTCGGGCAGAGCCAGAGCCACGGCACGAGCCACACCGAAAGCGCGGCCGTCACCGACACCACGGGGGTCTCTCACGGCGTCACCGAGAGCACCGGCTGGGGCCACACCGACAGCGTGGCCAACACCGCGTCCGGCGCCCACACCGACAGCGCCAGCCACACCGACTCCGGGTCGCACACCGACAGCGCCAGCCACACCGACTCCGGGTCGCACACCGACAGCGCCAGCCACACCGACTCCGGTTCCCACACCGAGAGCCAGTCCACCGGCACCGCGCACTCGGAAGGGACGAGCTGGAGCAGTTCCGATGGCTCTTCCAGCGGCTGGTCGTCCGGCAGCAGCCACACCGACTCGGCGGGCGCGGCGCAGTCGAGCGGCAGCGGCGTCACGGTGAGCGCCGGCTCGTCAACGGGGCACACCGACAGCAGCTCGACCGGCAGCTCGCAGAGCCAGGGCACGGCCGACGCGACCAGCCAGTCTTCCAGCGCCAGCTCGTCGCAGAGCAACACCGTGGGCGGCAGCGTGGGCGCGGGCATCCCCGGCATCATCAGCGGGGACGCCAGCGCGTCGCACGGCTGGACCGACGGCACGTCCGATACGACCGGCGCCAGCCACACCGACTCATCCTCCACCGGGACCACGCAGACCGCCGGCACGGCCGACAGCGCATCGCAGTCGTCGGGCGTGGCCGTGAGCGCCAGCTCGGCGGACTCCACCAGCACCGGCACGGCCGACTCGACCAGCTCGGGGGTGAGCGGCGGGACCAGTCACAGCACGAGCCAGGGCGGCTCCAGCGTCACCACGACCTCGGAATCCCACGGCACCGCCGACACCGTGGGCTGGGCCGACACCACCGGCTCCGCGGATACGGTCGGCTGGGCGGATACGAAGGGCTCGGCTGACAGTGTGGGCTGGGCCGATTCCGTGGGCAGCGCGGACACGCGCGGCTGGGCGGTCAGCCACGGGAGCGCGGACAGCGTCAGCGGCGGCCGCGCGGTCTCGAACACGGTCTCCCAGTCGCACAGCGTCTCCCGCGGCGTGGCCGACTCCGAGTCGTGGGGCGAGAGCGTGTCCGAGGGGTGGTCCGAAGGCAAAGCGGTGGGCCGCAGCACCAGCGCGGCGCGCAGCCACGGCACAGGCCTCTCCGAAGCGCAGGCGATCTCCCTGGGCGCGGGGCGCTCGTTCTCCGGCGGGTTGTCCGCCGGCATCGTGCCGGGCGCCTCCATCAGCCGCGCCTGGCAGACCGAAGATGACGTCGCGATCCGCCTGACCGAGATCACGCGCGGGCTGGAATCGCTGCTCAACACCGCCTCGCACGAGGGCGGCTTCATGACCACGGCCCTGCTGCTGGCCTCCGAGTCCGGCGAGCGCGCGGCCCAGGCGCTGGTGCCGCAGGCGTTCCACGGTCCCAATGTGCCGACCCCGGTGCTCACGGTGCCCGGCGATCCCCTGCTGCGCGACCACGCGCTGGCCTTCCGGCCCTCGCTCGCGCCGGACGGCGACCCCTTCGGCATCGACCTGCTGTGGACGAAGAACGGCACGCTGCTCACGCCGGCCATGCTCGCCGCGTACACCTCGCCCAACCTCTTCGAGGAGGGCACCGCGGTCACGATCCAGGAGAAGCTGCCGCCGCTGGCGTTCTACCCCGAGCTGCCCGGCGAGGCCATCCTGGGCCACCAGGTCAGCCCGGAGACCGGCGACCTGACGCTGGCGCCGCTGCGCCTGAGCCGCGACGCGCACTTCCACACCGCGTTCTGCGGCGACACCGGCTACGGCAAGAGCGTGGCCGCCGTGCGCATGGCTTACGAGACCACGCTGCACTGGCGGCTCAAGACCATCGTGCTCGACTTCGGCACCGGCTGGCGGCAGCTGCTGAATGCGCCCGGCCTGGCCGGCCACGTGGAGATCCGCCAGCTTTCGCCCGGCGGGGTGCGGCCGTTGCGCTGGAACCCCTTGCAGGTCGGCCGCAACGTGCTGCCGGAGGTCCAGTGGCGCGCGTTCTCCGACATCTTCGGCACCATCGCGCAGCTCGGCCAGAAGCGCCAGATCCACGAGCTGCGCGAGATGCTGCGCCGGGTCTATCTGTCCGCCGGCGTGTTAGTGGACGACCCGGAGTGCCGCAACGACCCGGCCTGGGGCATCGTGCGGCCCGCCGAAGTCGCGCTGGCCGGTCAGGCCGCCGGCACGCCGCTGGCCGCCCTCGACCGCCGCGCGCGGCTGGCGCTGGCCGTGGAACGCTCGTGCGAGGTGGGGCTGGGCGACCTCTACCGCCGCATCGAGGCGGAGATCGCCAACGTACCCCCGCGCGACATCCGCCGCTCGATCCTGGAAGGGATCACCTTCCGGCTGGAGCCGCTGGTGCAGGGCGAGGCAGGACTGCAATACGCGGCCGGCCCAGATGCAGTAGACATAAATGCTGTTGTGCCGGGCGAGTGGGGCGTGGCCGTGCTGGAGGGCGGCGCGTTCCTGGACGACTTCTCGAAGGCGTTCTTGCTGGGCTGGGCGGCCTGGCACCTGTACACCGACGCAGTGGCGCTGCGCGCGGCCGGCGGGGCGGGCCGGCCCGCGCACATGCAGATCTTCTTCGAGGAGGCCAACAAGATCCTGGCGGGGCTGGACAACGCCCCGCCGGGCGACGAGGGGGGCGGGCCGTCCACGGCGGAGCAGTTCGCCAACATGTGGCGCGACTCGCGCAAGTACGGCATCTGGCTGCACCTGGTGTGCCAGTCGCCGGCGCTGATCCACCCCGCCATCCTGTCGTCGTGCAACAACCTGTTCGCGGCCCAGCTCAAGAACCCCAGGGACCGGGACGTGGTGACCGCGATCCTGGCCCGTTCGGAGAAGGGCTTCGTGGACGAGCCGTGGCGGCGCTTCCTGGCCTCGATCCCGGTGGCGCGCGCGGTGGTCAAGCTGGGCTACCAGGCCGAGCGCGCCCGGCTGGAGCCGGTCTACGTCCAGCCGCTGCTGCTCAACGTGCGCGAGCCGTCCGACGAGGACATCGAAGCGGTGCTGGGCCGCATCCTCCTGTGAGGCCGCCGATGAAGCTGCGCTTGGATGTCCTGGCCCTGCTGGCCGTCGCCGGCGCGATCCTGGCGCTGCTCGCCGCCGTCGCCGGTCGCGGCTTTGCGCGGCCGCTGCCCGCGGCGACCCCGGCGGCCCTGCCGACCGTGACCCCCGCGCCGTCGCCGACCGGCGGCTGGTGGGACGCGGTCAGGCTTACGCCCTCGGCGCTGCCCGCGCTGCCCGGCCTGCCCGCGGCCGGCCTGGGGAGCCTGGGGGGCGGCGGCGCGAGCGGCGGGGAGGCCGTGCCGTTCAGCGTCATCGCCTGCCCGCAGCCGGTGGTCAAGATCTCGAAGATCGTGACCGGCAAACCGGGGTGGTGGAACGTCTACGGTGCGGCCGGCGCCGCCAACCTGGCGTACTGGAAGGCCGAGCTCTCTGCCGACGGGCAGGGCTGGGCGCTGTTGTACCGTTCGGCCGCGGCGGTGGCCGACGGCCTGCTGATCGAATTCAACACGCGGACCGTGCCCAAGGGGGCCTATCAGCTGCGGCTGCTCGCCGTAGACCGCACGGGCAACTACGGCGAGCCATGCACGGTCAGCATCACCATCCGCTGAGGCGCTATGGCATCTGAAGCCGCCCCTGAGAGGGGGCCTGGATCGTTCATTGGTGCGGCGGTCGACCTGGCTGCCGCGGCGGCCCTGCCGGTGTTCGTGGTGACGACGGAAGGCGGCCGCATCGTGGATGTGCGCGTAGCCACGCGCGACTTTCTGCTGGCGAACCTCGCCGGCGATGCACTCACGCAAGGAGGCAAGGCATGCAAAAAAGACGTTGGGGACTCCCCATCGCGCTCGGCCTGATCACGGCCGTGCTGGTGGTCGCGGCGCTGTGGCCCAAGGAGACCCCGCAGCGCACGCTCGTCGTCGCGGCGCGCGATCTCGGCGCCGGAACGACGGTGGTCGCGGCCGACCTGACCACCGTCCGGGTGGACGCCGCCGCGGCGCCGGCCGACGCCGTGGCCGATCCCGGCCGGCTGGTCGGCCAGACGCTGGCCGTGGTGCGCTTCACCGGCGAGCCGGTGACCGCGCGGCACATCGGCCCGGCCGTGACGCTGGCGCCCGACGAGCGCGGCATCGCGGTCAAGGTGCAGGCGGCCACCGGCCTGGCTGGCCTGCTGCGGCCCGGCATGAAGGTGGGGCTGGTGGCGACGCTGGCCGACAGCGACCGCGACATCTACGCCAAGAGCCTGCTGGAGGGACTGCGCGTCGTCTACGTCTCGCCCGACTTCCAGGCCCGACCCTACACCCCGGCCACCGCCTCGGCGACCGTGAGCAAGAGTGGCAGCGCGACCGGCTCGGGGCTGGGGGACAGTGCGCCGGCCACCTCTTCCGCCGGCAGCTCTGGCACGGTGCGGGAAGGCGTGCTCGTCCTGGCTGCCAGCACCCAGGCCCAGCCGGTGCGGTATGAGATGATCACGGACACGCTGAAGCTGGCCGCAGGCGCGCCTATTACAGCCACGCTGCCGCTCACACCGACCACGGCCACGAAGACCCCGCGCGCCGTCCCCACCGTCGAGCCGGAGGCGCCGCCCGTGCGTTGGGTGATCCCTATCGAGCTGATCGCCGCGCTCAACGCCGCGGGGGAGAGCAGCTTCACGCTGGTGCTGCTGCCGGAGACGCCGCAGGGCTACACCACCGCGGGCCTGACCCTGGCGGAGATGCGCCAGGCGACCCCCACCCCGGAGTCCCGCCGATGACGCTGCCTGCCTGGGGCGCCGCCCCGTCCGCGCCGGCGGTCACGCCGGCCATCCCCCCGATCCGCCTGCTGATCGTCGCGCAGCCCGGCCACGCCCAGGCCTTCTACGCCGCGTTCGCGGCCGACGCCCGCTACGCGGTGCAGGCGGTGGCCACCAGCGCGGACGACGCGCGGGCCAAGCTGACGCTGGAGCCCGAGGCGGTCGTCGTCGAGGTCGTGGTCTTCAGCGGGCCGCCGGAGTTCGCCAACACCTTTGCCGCGTACCGCGGCGCGGCCTTCGCCATCGTGCCGGCCAACCTGGGCGCCAGCCTGGCGGACGCGGTGCGCCAGGTGTCGTGCGTCTTGCGTGTAGTGGAAGGCGAGCCGAACTTCGCGGCGTCGGTTGGCGAGCTCTACGCCGCGGTCGTCGCGCGGCGGCCGGCCGTGGGGCAGGCGGCCGACAGCTTCACGGGCAGCCGCGAGCTGGGCGTGGCGATGATCGGCTGGCGCGCCATCGCGGTCTGGTCGCCGCAGGGTGGGGTGGGCAAGTCCACCGTGGCGCTGGCGCTGGCCCTGGAAGCGACCGCGCGGCGGCTGCCGACCCTGCTCGTTGGCCTGGCCGCGCCCGACATGACCCCCCTGATCCTGGAAGGCATCCTGCCGGAGCCGAACCTCCTGACCTGGCGCGCCGCGCCGACGGTGGATGGGCTGCGCGCGGCGGTCCAGGTGCACCGCAAGACCGGCCTGCACATCCTGGTCGGCTTCCGCGACCCCGTGGCGCTCGGGAGCTATGAGGCGCACGAGGGGCCGGCGTCCCTGACCACCCTGGCCTACACCGCGGCCCAGGCCGGCTACGGCATCCTGATCCTGGACCTTTCCGCGCCGGAGATCGCGCCCGCCGCGCTCAGCGCGGCCAACACCCTGGTGCTGGTGGCGCGGCCCGATACGCCGGGCGTCTACAGTGCGCTGCAGGCGGTGCACCTGGTGAAAGACGTGATGGCCGGCCAGCACGCCATCCCGCCCGAAGCGATCTACCTGGTCGTCAACCGGTCGCGTGACACGACCCTGCGGCCGGACGAGATGGTGAAGTGGGGCAAGGACGAGCGTCGCGACTTCCCGCCGCTGGCCGCCAGCATCGCCGACGACGCCAGCGTCGAGTTGGCCGTGAACCGCCGGGAGCCGGCCTACTACAGCTCCGATGCGCTGCGCGGCGCGGCGAAGACGCTGGGCAACCTGCTCTTTCCCGCCGCGCTCGCTGCGCCCATCGAGGCGGCCCAGCCGGCGCGCATGGTCAAGGTGGGACCGGTGCGGGTGCGGCTGTGACGCAGGAGTCAGGTGACAGGTGACAGGTGTCAGTGGTCAGTCTGACCCCTGACGCCTGATCCCTGACCCCTGGTAAGGAGGTTTCATGTCCGGTTGGCAAGGGGTGCAGGCGCAGATTTCACCAGACCAGGTGAGCGCCGTGGTGGAGGGCGCGGCGCGCGAGCTGGCGGGCCTGCCGCTGGCGGTGCTGCGCAACCGGCAGGCGCTGGGGCAGCGCGCGGACGCCGCGGTGCGGACTGCGCTGCGGCCCTACCCGGTGCAGGTCTCACCGGTGCAGCTCCAGGCGATGATCGCCCAGGTGGTCGCCCGGGTGGGCGGCCTGGGCTTCCTGGACGGCCTGATCCCGCCCAATTCGCACGCGTTCACCGACGTGCTGGTGAACGCCGACGGCAGCGTGTGGGGCCGGCGCAAGAGCGCCATGAACTTCGAGGACCTGCAGCTGCGGCCGTCGAGGGACGAGGTGTGGCGCGCGGTCGAGGCGCTGCTGGCGCCGGAGGGCCGGGCGTGCTCCGAGTCCACCCCGTCGGTGGACGTCAAGATCCCGCGCAACCGCGAGCTCGGCTTCGGCGGCGCGCGCGTCAAGACGCTGCACCCGATCATCGCGCCCGGCGATGGCTACCCAACGCTTGCGCTGCGGCTGTTCGAGCCGGAGCCGGTTGTGCCGGCGCAGGTTGTCCAGTGGGGCGTGTTCCCGGCTGCGGCCCTGGCCGCACTCACCGATGCGGTCGGCAACCGGCTGCGTGTAGTGGTGATCGGCGGCACTGCGACCGGCAAGACGACGCTGCTGTCCGCGCTGTGCCACGGCATCCCGAGCGCGGCCAGGATCGTGAAGATCGAGGACCCGGAGGAGATCTGGGTGCCGCACCCGAACGTGACGACCCTGGAGGCGCGTTGGGCACCGCCCGGCTCCAACGTGCCCTCGTACACCGTTGCCGACGGCGTGGACGACGCCCTGCGCCTGGCGCCGGCCTACGTGATCGTCGGCGAAGTGCGCCGGGGCGACGCCGCGCTGGCGTTATTTAGGGCCATGATGAGCGACCACGCGGGTCTGACTACCTTCCACGCCGACGGGCCGGAGCACGCGGCCTACCGCATCAGCATCATCATGTATTCCGACGCCGCGGTGCGCACGGAGGCGGCGCGCGGCATGTTTGCCGAGGCGGTGGACCTGGTGGTGCAGATCGGCTGGCGGGACGACCGCCGGGTCGGGCTGGGCATCTGGGAGGTCGCGGGCCTGGCCGGCGGCGAGGTGAAGTTCCGGCAGCTCTGGCAGCCCGGCGACGAGCGGCTGGGGCAGACGACGCGGCGGCGGGGGTAAAGGATGAAGGATGAAGTATGCCTTTCTCTTGGTCTTTTCGTCTTCATCCTTCATCCTTCCGCCTTCATCCTTCAGGAGGACACATGACCACATACCTTCTCATCGCACTATTCGCCCTGGCGGCGGGAGCTACGGTGGCCGTCACGGCGCGCCAGATAGCTTTAGCTCCGCGCACCGGACAGGCGCTGGCCGCGTACCGGGCGCCTGCGCACACGGGCACGACCCAGGTGGACATCAACTCGGCGCTGGGCCTGGTCAAGCCGGCCTACAGCCGCTACGTGTATCTCGGCGTCGTGCTGGGAGTCCTCGTTCTCTTGCTGGTCCTGGGCATGCCGCTGGTCCCGGCGGTGGGCGGCGCGGCGCTGGCGTACATCCTGGCGGACGAGTTCCTGCGCGGCAAGACGCGCAAGGCGCGGATCGCCATCGAGGGCGAGCTGCCGACCTTCGTCAGCCGCTTGGGCGGCATGCTGCTGGTCACCAGCTCCCCGCGCGCGGCGGTGGAGGAAGTGACCGCGACGCTGCTGGCTGGTAAGCCGCTGCGCACCTGGCTGGAGCGCTTGCTGGCCGGCTGGTCCGCCTCGGGCGAGCCGTTCCTGGCCAACGCCCACCTGGAGGGCAACCGTATCTCGCCCCTGCTGGGCCTCACGGTCTACCAGATCCGCCGCCTCGCTGAGACCGGCGGCGCGGGCTTCACCAAGGCGTTCGCCACGACTGCCGAGGAGCTGTCCGCGATCCTGGAGGCGCGCGCCGTGGCTGGCTCCAAGGCCGAGGCCGCGCGGCAGGCGGTGCTGACCATGCTGGCGATCATGGCCGTGATCCTGGGCATCATGCTGTCGTCGCCGGTCATCCGGTCCGGTTACTCAGACCCGACCAGCCAGATGATCGCGGCCGGCGCGTTGGGCGTGATGGCCTTCGGCTACACCCAACTCAACGGGATGATCGCGGATGCGCTGGAAGGGTGAGGTGGAGACACGGGGAGGGGGAGATGGGGAGACGCGGAGAATGTCTCCCCAGCGCCGCGTCGCCGTGTCTCCGTGTCACCGAAAAGGGGCAGCCAAAGTGATTGAGCGCACTCTCATCATCGCCCTGGCCGGCGGGCTGTTGAGCGTGATCATCAAGCTCGGCACGCAGGTCCCGGACGCGGACCCGCTCTTCCTGGCCTGCGTGGTGGCGGGCGGAGCGCTCAACCTGTACGTGGTCGGCGCTGTGGCGGACGCCTGGTTGGTCGCGGCAGGGAGATCTTGGGTCTGGCGCGGCCTCACCGGTGCGGTCGTAGCGCTGATCGCTCAGTCTTTCTCGACCATCTTCGGCAGTGCGCCGGCCGCCTGGGATGCGCTGCTGCTCATGGCCCCGCTGTGGGGCGGTCTGGGCGCTGTCTTCGGTCTGCCGCAGGGGGGCAGAGCGGAAAGCGAAGGAGAGGAACATGAACGTGCTTGAGATCATCCGGGCGCCGGGGTTCCAGCAGGCGCTGGTCCTGGCGGCGGCCCTGTGCGGCGGGCTCTGGCTGATGACGGTCGCGGCGCGCGTGGACGTCACGCGCGGCAACACGCCCGGCCGGGCCTTGGCTGCCTACCGCACCGAGGCGGTGGACACGCCGCTGGAGCGGCTGGGCGCAGCCATCATGCGCCGCCTGCCGGGCGTGCGCAATCTGTTAGGGCTGGAGGGCCATCGCCGGTGGCTGCTGTTGGAAGGCCATCCCTGGTCGAGCGCGGCCACCGTTGGCCTGGCGGTCCTCCTGGCTGCGGCCGGGTGCGGCCTGTTCCTGGCCAGCGGCATGCCGGTCCTGTTGGCCGCGCCGGTCGTCGGCTTTCTGCTGCCGTTCGTGCGCCAGCGCAGCGCGGCCGAGAAGGTGCGCCGCCGGGTGCAGAGCAATCTGCCGGACCTGTCGGCCATGCTGGCGGCCGAGATGGCTGCCGGCAATCCCCCGGATCGGGCGCTGGAACGCGCGGCCGAGCTGGGGGGCCCACTGGCTGCCCTTCTGAAGCTCGCCCTGGCCGAGCAGCGCACCTCGGGGCGGCCCATCTTCGGCCGCGGCAAGGTGCCTGGCCTGCTGCTCGACGTGGCCGACCGCTACGACCTGCCCGCGCTGCGGGCGTTCGTGGCCCAGATCGACATGGCGGCCCGCACAGGTGCGGCCGGGCCGGAGCTGATGTCGGGCCTGGCCCACACCCTGATCGTGGAATACAAGGACCGGGCGCTGCGCGAGGCGGAAGCATTGGACAGCCGGCTGGCCGTGCCCTCGGTGGGCTTCTTCTTCATGCCGTTCCTGTTCCTGATCCTGGCGCCGCTGCTACTTCCCGTGCTCAACGCGCTGTGAGTTGAGTACAGGAAGTATGCCGGTCCTGAACGCCTTGTGAGGTTGCAATGTATCATGTTCAGCTCCCTTTGACTCCCGCCGCCCGCGCGCGGCTGACCCGCCAGTCCTATGCCCGCATGCGCGCGCGCATGCTGGGCATCCGCGCGCGTCGGGTCGGTGTCGCTTTTCCGGTTGTGAGCAACCAGAAAAGGACTACTGGCAGCCCGGCAGTCGAGGCGACAAATGTGAAAGGAGGTGGCCTACCGACCCAACTTATTACCGCGCCAACCGAGTCAATCATGTTGCCTGAAAGGAGCAAATCATGAAGCGTTCCCAACCGTTCGTTGTCGGCCTGACGGCCCTCATTCTGCTGCTGCTGGTGGCGCCGACCGTCCCGGCAAGGGCAGCCAGCAGCCATCAGGCTACCTGCCGCAGGCCGGCCCAGATCTGCGCGGCGGCCGACAGCCCGGCCAGTGTCGCGCCAGCTTGGCTGGCGCCGCAGCCGCTGCGCAGCCGAATCGATCCCCCGGATCAGGGGGTGTGCGTCACTCGGCCCGGCCAGCCGTGCCCGAGGCCGCCGCTTTTCGTGCAGTAAGGCCCACCGCCCTGACTGCAGCAGCTGTGGAAGAGGGATGGCTTACCGATCCAGCACCCAATTTACCTATTGGAGTCAGTCAGTTCACCTGAAAGGGGAGCGTTATGAAGTGTTCTAAACCGTCTGTCGTAAACCTGGTAATTCTGGTCGTCCTGCTGCTTGCCATGTCGATCACCCCCGCGCTGGCCGCCGGCACCGTCCCGACCACCGGCCGCCTCATGTCAATGGTCCACACCGCGTCCGCCGGCAGCTTGCCGCAGGGCGCCTTCATCCGCGGCCAGTACGTGCGCCTGGCCACCCCTGACTGCCCGGCACCGGCGCGCATGCTGGTGGATGGCCAGGTCACCTACGTCTGCCCGCCCCCGCTCAAGCTGCCGCCGCTGCCGCGGCCTCGACTGCGGCCGTAAGTCAAACGGCCTCCGGGGCCAGCTGGCCCCGGAAGCAACCCTGGTTCCGGAGGAGAATGACCATGACCCACCAACCATCTTTACGCAGCCTTCTGGGCCGCCTGCTGCTCCTCGTCGCACTGCTGGCCGGCGGCGCGGCCCCCACCGCGGCGGCGCCCGCATCTGACGCGGCCACCGCAGACTCAGTTGCGGCCCGACAGCCAGCCGTGCACCGGGTCAGCAATCCGGCCGGCGAGGATTGCGCCTACGTGCGCACGCGCACGGCCGGTCAGGCGCCAGTGGCGTTGAGCAACCGCGCGCTGGCGGCGGTCTGGGGCGCGCCCGCGGCAGCCCTGGCGCCGGCAGCAGAGGTCGGCGTGATCGAGCTGTTCAACAGCTGCAGCGCGGCGGTCACCTTCTGGGCCTACGACAGCAAGTGGGGCCGCTGGGCGCAGTGCTTCGGCGGCAGCTCCAACAACGGCTGTCCGGTCACGGTGCCGGCCGGCGGCGCCGTAACCTGGCAATTGAACGCGGTGACGGACGCGACCAACAACTGGCAGATCGAGATCTACCGCTGCGAGCAGACGCGCACACACACTTTCGGGGATGCGCGCTGGGTGACCGACGTCGGCGGAAATGCAGACCAGGATGACTGCCGCTACACGCCGAACAACCTGGGATCGTGGGTCAACGTCAACGTGCTGGGCGATCCGGCGGTGTGCAGCGTCGAGAACCTGCTGTGCTGCGGGAATGCGGCGACCAGTACGCCGACGCCAATCCGCACCAGTACGCCAACCTGGACGCCGACTGCCACCGCTTCCCCAACCAACACGCCGACGCGCACGCCAACACGGACACCCACGCGCACGCCTACGCAGGCGCCGATCTTCACGCCTACCCGGACGGCCACCGCGACACAGACTCCGACCCCAACGACCTACTGCCTTGGCGACTTCGTCTGGCACGACGCCGATCGGGACGGGATCCAGGACGACGGCGAGAGCGGGCTGGCGGGGTTGACGCTGCGCCTGCTGGACCCGGCCGGGGACGTACTGGCGGCGACGATCAGCGCCGGCGACGGCGGCTACCAGTTCTGCGGCCTGCCGGTCGGCGGCCAGTACAGGGTCGAGCTGCAATTGGCCGGCAGCGCCTGGCAGTTCAGCCCGGTCGACCAGGGCAGCAACGATGCACTCGACGCCGACTTTACGCCCCAAGGCACGATTGGCCGCACCCCGCTCATCACCATGCCCGCGGCCGACGACTTCACGTGGGACGCCGGCGTCAACCTGATCCCCACGCCGACCCCGACCGCCACCCCGGCGCCGGCCAGCCTCGGCGACTGGGTCTGGCACGATGAAAACCTGGACGGCATACAGAATAATGAAGAAGTGGGCCTGGTCGGCGTGACGGTCACGCTCTACGACGGCAGCAGCGCTGTAGTGGCCACCACCGTCTCCGACGCCAACGGCTACTACGGCTTCACCGGCCTGGCTGCAGGGACCTATCAGGTCGGCTTCAGCACGCCTGAGGGCTACGTCTTCAGCGCGACCGGCCAGGGCGGCGACCTGACACTGGACAGCAACTCCGACCCGGCCACCGGCCGGACCGGGGACATCACTCTGGCCGCGGGTCAGCACGATCCGACCATCGATGCGGGCCTGCACCAGGCGCCGCTGGGTGACCCGGCCAGCCTGGGCGACTTCGTGTGGCTCGACTACGATGCCGATGGCCTCCAGGACGCGGGCGAGCCGGGCCTGGCCGGCGTGACCGTGACGCTCTATGCCGACTCCGGCGCCGTGCTCGCGACCACCGTCACCGACCAGGGCTGGTACGAGTTCGGCGTGGCGGAAGGGGCCTACAGCATCGGCTTCACCCCACCCGCGGGTTACGGCTTCAGCCCAGCCGGGCAGGGCGCTGATCCAACGCAGGACAGTGACCCCGACCCGGCCACCGGCCGGATCGCGGCCGTGGCCGTGCCGGCCCAGCTCGATATGACGCTCGACGCCGGCCTGGTGGCGACCGTGCGCGACTACGGCGACCTGCCGGCGGGCTATGAGGACGGTGCGCCGGCTTGGCACCCGCTCGGTGGGCTGCGGCTCGGCGCCAACGTCACCGCCGAAACCGGCGCGCAGCCGGGGCAGTATGCTGACGGCGACGCGGACGACGGCGTCCTGCGCCTTCCCGCGCCCAACTCACCGGCCGGCGGCTGGACCGACGGCCTGGCCGCGAACGGCGACGGCTGCCGGCTGGAGATAGCCGTCACCAATGGCCCGGGTGTCGTGCAGGCCTGGCTGGATTTCGGCAGTGGACTGGAACCCATCGTGCTGCGCGATGCAGCCGGCAGCGTGATTCCTGACGGCGTATTCGCCACCGGAATCCACAGCGTGACCTGCGACGTGCCAGCCGGGACCTTCGGCGGCGGGACAAACCGCAGCATCTACGGCCGCTTCCGGGTAAGCGCGGGGGGCGGACTGGCAGCCACCGGACCCGCACCGGAGGGGGAGGTGGAGGACTACCTGTTCGCCTTCGGCCCCAACTCGGTGACGGTCACCGACTTTCGGGCGGAGGCGAGCGCAGCTCCCATCGGGATCGGCGCAGGTGCGGCCCTGGCCGCGATCGTCGCCATGCTGCTCGTGCGTCGGCGGCGTCAACAGCAGCAGCGCCGCCAGCGGCGCAACCCGTGAGGTGGGTGATGGACAAGCAAGTTTATGAACCGCCCGCGGTCGTGTACGAATCCGAGCTGGAAGTGCGCGCCGGGTCGCCCCTGGGGCTGCCTGATCCATTGGCGCTGCCGGACCAGCCGTGAGGCCCATGCTGTGGCCAGCCGAATACGCTCTGAGGCGCCATGCCTAGACGCACCCTGTATCAGGGCGCCGCCGGCCTGCTGGCGCTGGCGGTCGCCCTGCTGGTGGCGCGCGCCACCCTGGGCCGGCTGGCAGCCCTGACTGAGCCTGTCCCGGTGGTGGTCGCCCGGACCGCCATCCCGCCGTATGCGACCATTACGGACGACATGCTCGAAGTCGCCAACCTGCCGCGCGGGGCGGTTGCTCAGCCGGTGTATGCCGATCCCGGTGAGGTGGTGGGATTGTTGGCCCGGCTGGAGCTCCTGCCCAGCGTTCCGATCTTGCGCACGTATGTCGTCCCGGCCGCGGAGCTGCGCTACACGGCCGATGCGCAGGCGGTGGTGCTCGGCGTGACCGTCAGCGTGGAGCACGTCCCCGGCGATCTGCTCCTGGCAGGCCAGCGCGTGGATGTCTGGCAGGCTGACCACCTGGTGGGGCCGGGCCTGCGCGTGGTGGCCATCACCGGCCAACCTGAGGGGCAATTGGTGGTGGCCCTGGAGAGCAGCCAGGCGTTGGTCCCGGCGCTGCTGGCGGCGTCAGGCCGGGATGATACCGCCCTGACCCTGGCGCCGCTGGAACGGGTTGAGGCTGAGGCTGAGGCTGAGGCTGAGGCTGAGGTTGAGGTTGAGGCTGAGGCAACACCGACCTTAACCCCAACCTTAACCTTAACCTTAACCTCAACCTCAACCTCAACACCCACGCCCGGCGTCGCCGTGGTCAAGCCTGGCCCCGCCCAAGGACTCAACGCGCGCGTCGGGCCGGGGACGGACTATCCGGTGCTGGCGACGCTGCCGGCGGGCAGTCGGCTCACGCCGGTCGGCCGGGATGCCGAGGGCCGTTGGGTGCAGGTCTGCTGCGTGGCCGGCGACCGGTACGGCTGGGTGTTGGCGGAGCTGGTGGACCTGGCCGTAGACCTGTCAGGCCTGCCGGTGCGCTGATCCAACAATGAAAGGAGTGAGGCATTGCATGAGCACGGCTACATTCATCTCACCGGCAGCCGATGACAGCGACCTGAGCGCGGCCTTCGCTGCCCTGCGCACTGCACGCGTGTTGCCGCGGCCCAGCTTCGTGGCTGAGCTGCGCGCCCCGCCTGCTGGCAGAAGTCTCTCAACTGGACCGGGCAGGCAGGGCGGCGCCCCCGTATGCTACGACAGGTGGTGCTGAGCCTGCCTTAAGAGGTGATAGTATGACCCAGATAACCTCGCTGCGCGACCAGTTGGAGCTGGTGGGCGGCCAGGGTCGCGTGATCAATGGCTTCATTCACATCCCCGCCCTGGTGCGCAACCATTCGGAGGAATGGGCCGACGTCGTCGTCAGCGTGGAACTGCGCGACGCGGCCGGCCAGGTGCTGGTCAACCGCGCCGCGCCCACTGCGGGCGAGCAGCTGCGCAGCGCCTATCCCATCCCGCCCGGCGGCGTCATGTACTACCTTTACCTGCGCGCCGGCGAACGCCTCACCGGTCAGTACGCCAACCACCGGTTGCACCTGCACCAGGCCTACGCCGTTGACCCGGCCGGTGCGGCCGAAGTCGCGATTTCCAGTCAGATTGCGCTCAAACCCGGCTACGATGGCGCGCCGGCTTACCTGGCGCGCGGCACGGTCATGGCGGCGACACGCTGCGCTGAGCCGCTGGTGGTGGCCGCCGGCTTCGACGCCGCGGGCAACCTGCTCGACGTCGCGGCGGCGCTGCTGTACCCGAGGCGGGGGCTGCGGGAGTTCGGGACCGATCTCAGCGAGCTGGTTGCGGGCGTAACCGGGCACTTCACGCTGGCGTTCCTCGTGCCCGGCATCCAGGCGGTGCAGGCGCGCTGCGTCTGCCTGTAGAGCGAAGTGCTGACGAACGATCTCCGCTGGCTGGTTACGCTCTCGGCCGCCATGACGGGTCTGGGCGTCTTCTTGTTGTCCCTCGTGGCCCTGGACTTCATCGGCGCGGCAGCCCGACGCTTGTGGCTGCTGACGTCACCTGGTGCCGCACGCCAGGCGCGCTTTCGGGCCGCGTTGGCAACTTATCGAAGTTGCAATAGGAAGCGAGTGAGGAGGATGGGATGAACCTGCTCGACTTGGTGCGTGACCCGCTGTTCCGTTCGGTGCTGATGGTCGTCTGGCTGCTGCCGTGCGCCATCCAGGATCGGCGCACCCGGCACGTCTCCAACTGGCTGACCCTGCCGCTGTTCATCCTGGCCTGGCCAGTCGCGCTGCTGACCGATCAACTGACCCTGACCTTTGCCGTCTTCGTCGGCGTCTACGTCGCCACGAAGCTGGAGCCGCGCGTCGGGGCGGCGGACGGGAAGCTCATGGTCGGACTAGCGGCCTGCGCGCCGCTGGCGCTGGGGATTGGGGTATTGCTGGAAACGGTAGTGTTCGTCGTGCTACGGCTGCGTGGCCGCGGAGATGCTGCCATCCCAGGTGCGCTGTGGCTCTACGTCGGGTGCGTGTTGAGTACGGTGCTGCTGTTCGCTACTCCGATGCTTTGGAGGTGATGATGTCTTTTACTCGGCCACCACCAGATCGAAGCAGGTGAATGCTGGAATGCCACCCCAGTAGCCTGTGATATCCTGTTCCGTCGGCTCGAGAAAATAGACGCCAGGCCGATAGAACGCCCGCACACCCTGATAGGAATATTCCTCCCCAGGCTGCAACACCAGATCCTTGACCGGCGGGAAAGGAACATCCAACGCCGACCAGCGGGCCTCTGGATCCGTCGCGCAGGTCACGCCCGGCCCGCGCGTGCCGATGACCAGCGACCGCAGGGTGACCGGACCGATGCTGTTATTCATCACCCAAAAGGTCACTGTGACCGGCGTATTGACCCTCACGCTTTCACCGGAGAGAAGGTCCCGGCCATCTGCGCGCACTTCGAGGCGCGCGCCCTCCATTTCCACAAGCTGAATCTGTCCCACTTCTATGATGATGGCGTGGCACGCTGTCGGGCCCATGCCGTGATCGCGATCAACGCCACCAGCGCCACACCCACAGCAGTCATCCCGAGCGCGAACAGCGCGGCGCGCGAAATGCGATGGCTGCCGGCCGGCGACTGAGCCGCTTCCGTGTCAAAAATGGGAAGTGGAGCAGGGGTGAGCGGGAGCGTTTGCCCTGGCGCTGGCGCGCCATCGTTGCCGGAATCCTCAGCCACGCTTGCCCGTGCCGCGAATTCAGTCGGCTCCGGTGGATTGCCGTTATTGCGCGCATAGAGTTCTGCGGACAAAGCCTGCGGGTCGGGATGGCACGCCGCCATGAGAAACGCGGTCATCTCGACAGCCGAGAGACCGCCGCGGCGCGCAATCTCCCGCGCCAAACCTTCTAAAGAGGCCAGGTCGGCCGGGATGTGGCCCCCATCGCGGCGCCAGTAGTCAATAGCCGTGCGCCCCTCGCGGCCGGCGGCGTATCCCAGTTCGTCACGGACGACCGTTTTGGGCTTGCCTGCATCTGCATGGATGTGATTGATGGCGCGTGTCAGCAATTCGGCGAAGCGGGTGGAGTTCTCAGTCATCGACGTAAGTTCAATGTCGGCGCAGATCGTGAAAAAAGAACTGCACTCAACAAACGTTGAGTGGAAACGAAGTATAATGGATGGAAACAGTGACGCTAAATCACGCACGGAGGCCGGCCGGCGTCTCTTTGCGCAGACGCTGACGCGCGATCTTGGCTGTATGAATCCGCAAACCGATCACATAACATGGTATACATCATACCGTCATGATCACTTGCGTGGGAGAATAGCACAGGCCTTCGCCCGTACTTCGCGTTCCATAAGTTACTTCCCAAGGAGTGACATCGCACCATGCCTGATGAATATGCTGTCTACAAAGATGGGCGTCGGATTGGCACCGCGCGCAAAGCCGATCCGGTGGGAGATGCAGTCGGCGGCGCGGCGGGATGTCTGATCTGGCTGGCGGTGCTGGCGGCCATCTTTCTGGTGGTGCCTCTTGCTATTTCACTCCTCGCTCCGTTCGTGACCACTATTCCACGCATGCTGCGCAAGAGAGCACATTGGACTGCGGTGCTGATAGCCCTGCTTAACATTGCTCTTCTGGTTCCGCCGATCGTGATCGCCTGGATGGCACTTTGGCCGCCTGTTGTGATCGACAGCCTCGACGACACACGATACTACTATGGATGGGATGCGTTCGTGTACCTGCAAGGCGGCATGTGGGGCGCGGCGCTGCTGATAGCGGTCGGTGTAGCATGCCTGACGCTGATTGCCTGGGGCGCAGTGCGACACAAATGGCTAAAGCAAACAGGGAAGGGCATCGCGCTGCTTGCCACTGCGTACGGTCGAGGTGTGGCGAACTTTTGGCGCTGGCTTGTTGACAAGATCTTCGGCGGAGGGCAGAGCAGTTCCACCGGAAAACCCGATCAAGGGGCGGGCGAGGTGGATGTCCAGTTGGTTCGCGACCTGTTGCGTGCGCATGCCGCCGCGGCCGGCAATAAGCTGGCCCAGGACGCGTTGCTGGAGAAGGTAGCCGCGGAGTTTCAGCGTGCGGGGGTGCACTCAGACGAGGCCAGCAGCATCCTGCACGATGTACTCAACTCAAGCAAGTAGCTTTTGGTTGCTTCTGTGCTCGAAAGTGTTGCACCGGCCGAGAACCGGTGAGGAGACACAAACAGCATGAGATCTATTCGAGAACGAAGATCCGGGCTCTTCTTGACTATCTCAGGCCTTGCGATCGTCGGATCGCTATTCGTTCTTGGCGCCTGCGCGTCACGCGTCGAAACCCCGACGGCGACACCAACTGTACCGCCTGCCGCAGCCCCGCAAACCTCGGTCGTGCTGCCGTCAGTCACATCGAGCGTCACCCGGACGCCCGGAGCTACCCGTACCCCTGTCCCGGCAACTGTCAGCGCCCCGACTCTTCCGCCGCCGGCACCCACTGAGACCTTCAGTCCTGTGGCGACGCTCAGCGCCGTCGATCGCGAGCGATGCGGCTCCCTCATCGCCTATGTGCGCGACGGCAGCCTGTGGCTGATGAACTCGGACGGTAGCAACCAGCGCGAACTGGCTCCGGGAGCAAAAGGCCGCCCCGCCTGGTCCCCCGATGGTTACAGCCTGGCCTACCAGCCGGACGGAGAGCCAGGGCTGCGGATCGCCGACTTGACCATCGGGCAGGTGCGGACGGAGGCGGTGCGCGAAGGTTGCTTTGCGACCGATCCGGCCTGGTCACCCGACGGAAGCACCATCGCCCTCCGGCAGGTTTGCGGCCCGGATGACCGCGCGGCCGGAAGTCTCGTCTTCCTGGACACGGCAAGCGGGAGCCTCTCCGAGGAACTGCTGACCGATATCTCAAGCCCTGCGTGGTCGCCCGACGGCGCGCAGATCGCCATCATCCAGGGCCGGGCCGAGCGATTTCCCGACACCAGGATCCTCATCTGTGTGCGCGACGGAACCGGCTGCGCCACTTTCTCCGACCGCGATTACGTCCAGTCCATCGCCTGGTCCCCCAACGGAGAATACATCGCGGCCGGCGTGGTGGGAGATCCGGCCGATACCACCGGCGCCTCTGGCGGCGCGGCGACGCCCAAAGTGCGGCTGCTCCCGTTGAAGGGCGGGCAGGAGCGGGAGGTGACCGGCATGGAACCCGCCTGGGCACCGGATTCCCAACGTCTCCTGCGCACAGCGGGTCGTTATGGGTTAGCTATCTATGTAGTGGATGTCGGTGGGACGAAGTATCAGCAACTTGCGCCGGGCGCGAGTCCGGCGTGGCAGCGATGTGATCCGCAAGGCGCGGCCGCTTCCGAAGGGGATCTGACCAGCTATCGCGGCTGGAGCATTTATGATACCCAGAAGGCACAGCCGTTCGAGGTGCGTTTCTCGTCGAGCCAATGGCTGTTGGATGGCTCCCTGCTGCGCCATTCACAGATCCCAAGCTGCGAGCTGAACCTTAACCCTATGCCGACTGGGGCCGAGATGTGCGATCCGCCAACCGAGGGCGTCCTCAGTTTCGATCATTCGACTTGGAATTGGAAAGCGTTCAAGTGTCCCAAGATCGGACTGATAGCGTATCATACCAGCGAGCCGCCACTGGAGTACGGTTTTGTTGCAACCTGGGACAGGCAGTTGTCGCAAGACGCGGTAGCGCAATGCCGGGCTGCGGCGGAGATGGTGATCGGGACATTCAGCTCGCCATCGGCGTCACCCGCGCCCGAGGCGAGTCCCGCAGCGGCTTCATCAGCGTCAGCGCGGCCCGCCGGCCGGATCCTGTTCCTCTCGAATCGCGACCGGCCCAACGACACGGTGTACCAGGACGGCACCGAGCACGAGCTGTATATCATGGATGCGGACGGGAGCAACCAGACGCGGCTGAGCCAGGAGCTAAAAATCGGCACCAGCGAACGGCTCTCGGTTTCGCCGGACGGTGTGCGCGTGCTCCTTGACAACTACTCGCCGCAATTCGGGCTGTCCTACGTGACTCTGGCCAAGCCTGACACACGGGTCCGACTCACAACGGGCTTCGCTTTCTCCCCTGCCTGGTCACCGGACGGCCGTCGCATCGCCTATTGCGCTGGCTCCGGGTCAGGCGGCGAGCAGGTCATCGTTATGAATGCCGATGGCAGTGAGGCGCGGCCCCTGGCGGCCGGATCCAGCCGGCACTTATTCGTGGATTGGTCGCCCGACGGGCGCAGGCTGGCCTTCATGCGCGACTACCAGCTCTACGTCATGAACGCGGACGGCAGTGACCAGCGGCCGCTCCTGGCGGGCTTCGCGCGCAACCTCGCTTGGTCACCCGATGGGACGATGATCGCCTTCGAGGGCGGCGCCCGGCTCAATGACCAGCAAGGCAACGGTGGGGATATCTGGATCGTGAACTCGGATGGTAGCAATCCGCGCAACCTGATTAACTCGCCGGATGCCTACGACGCGGGGCCGGCCTGGTCGCCGGACAGCGCGACGATCGTCTTCTCTTCCGAGAGCAAGAGGGTCGAGAGGTCGAAGGCGCAGATCGCCCGCGTGAGTCTGTCCGGTGGACAGATCGTTTACCTGACCGACTTGGGAGACAACAGATCACCCGCGTGGATCAAGTGATGGCTGTGCGATTCGCTGCTGCGCCAAGGTCTCCAGCGATGCCAGATCCCTGGGGATGTGGGCCGCTGTCGCGGCGCCAATAGTCGATGGCAGTGCGTCCCTCGCAGTCGGCAGCGTAGCCCAGATCGTCGCGAATGACCGCCCTTCGCTTGCACTTGTCTGCCCGAATGCGGTTGATGGCCCGGGTGAGCAACCCAGCGTAGCCGGTGGTGTTCTCGGTCATCCTTGCCAGTTCCATGTAATGTAACGATGAAGGGAATACAATGAAATCATGTCAGCCACTCATATTCTTACTCGGATTAGTGATACTCGTCGCACTTTTGCTCGTGGGAGTCCCAGGCGTCAATGCACAGCAGGTGGACGTGTGGACGACGGGAGGGCCCGATGGTGTCGATGCGTCAGCGCTGGCTGTCCATCCAGTTGATCTTGAAGTGGTCTATCTCGGAACCACAGGCGGTGGAATCTACAAGACAACCGATGGCGGGCAGAATTGGCGCGAAATCAATCACGGCATCAGTGATATTGAGGACGTAAACAGCATAGCGATTTCTTCGCAGCATCCAGACGAGGTCATATTGGGTACCGATGGTGGCATGTACTACTCCCGGGACGCGGGTGAGTCATGGTCACAAGGTAGCTTTGCAGACCCTATATGGTCAGAGCAGAGCTATCAGTATGTGGTACGGGAACCCGGCTCAGGGCAGGTGGCGTACGCGTTGATGAACGGTGGGTATGCTGTGGTTCGCACCCTCGACGGCGGCATTTCGTGGTCGCTTTTCATGACTACGACGCTAGGACCGATCACCGCCTTTGCGATCGACCCGACTTCTTCTTCCACCATGTACCTCGGTCATACGTTCGACGCAGATGCCGAAGAGGGGGTGGCCTTACACAAGACAACGGATGGCGGACAAACATGGACTTCCCTCGGGCGCGGGCGTCAATGGAACGGATGGTGTTCTCCCGCGGTGAACATGATCCTTGTGGATCCTACGGAGCCTACGACGCTCTATTTTTCAGTGAGTGTGTATGGGAATTGTGATCCGAGCGGGCTTTACAAGTCAACGGATGGCGGCGTTACCTGGGCCATCACGGGACTTTCCAGCAGCACTTTTGGCGGTCAGGGGGGGCGTGATGTTGTTTTGGATCCTGAAGCGCCCCATACCCTCTATGCAACGCGGGACTACCAGTTGGAGAAGAGCACGGATGGAGGGGCAACCTGGAAGTCGCTTCGAAAGTCCGGGCGCATTGCACTGTCGCCAGCGTATCCGAGCACATTGTACATCGCGGGAATCAACTCAGTCGCACGCTCAGATAACGGGGGAAATAGTTGGACAGAGGGCCTCATTCGAGGCTTGCGAAACCTGCGTATCGAGGCGTTAGTCGTACATCCAAACGTTGGGGGCAGAGTCTATGCCTTCTCACCCTGGTCAGATTGGGATACAGAGGGCCCGTGGCAAAGCGACGACGGAGGGAGCACGTGGAGATGGCTCTCCACCTGGCCACGCGGAACGACAACAGCCACGTTCGACCCTGCAAATCCTACCATCGTCTATGCATCCTCTCATTATGGATTCTACCGGAGCGCGGACGGGGGAGAAACATGGACCCGACAAGGGGCTGTTGTATGTACAGACAAGCTTATTGTCCACCCAGACAGCCCATACACTATCTTTCGCTTAGCGCGGTCCGGCTGCGGGACATCCGGGATATTCAAATCCGTAGATGGCGGCAGTACATGGTCCAAGATCCAGAGCACGGGCACCGACAGTGACTTTGCATTGGATCCGTTCGACCCGGACACCATGTATATGACCGCGGGAAGTCTCCTATACAAAAGCGTAGACGGAGGGCAGACATGGACGTGGTCCAAGCCATCAAATAACTATACCGATAGTATTGCCCTGGATCCCGTCGTTCGCGGCGTAATCTATCTCGGCTACTACCAGGGCGTACTCAAAAGTCATGATGGAGGTGTCACGTGGCTGCAGGTCGCTGACTCGATCGCTGCCGAGTTTCTGAGGATCGATCCTGGCAATTCTCAGGTAATCTACGCGGCAGGACATTTGGGACATGTTGCGCGCACATCTGACGGCGGACTGACGTGGCAAGATATTAGTTCTGATGGATTGCCGAAAGTCTTTCCGAGTAGTCTTGAATTCTACGCCTTCGAAGTAGATACAGCAGGGCGATATTTGTACTTTGGAGCCGGGACGAGAGGGGTATGGGCCCGCAGTGCCTCAACCCCAACTCTGTCCGGACGGATCGCAACCAGTCGCGGAGTGGGGGTGGCTGGAGTGACTGTGTCTGCTGGACCAGGTATGATTGTGGTCACGGGACAGACTGGATACTACTCATTCGCCAGCCTTCCGGCCGGGTTGTACACCATCACTCCCTCAAAGCCCGGATATACCTTCTCGCCGCCCTCAGCGGGAGTTCGCGTCCCCACATCGCGCAGCGGCCCCAACTTCTATGCCGTTGAAGCTGCTGGCACAGTGGATGGTTCCTCGGCGACACTGATTGCAGATCCGCTCTTTGTCGAAGCCAATGGCCAAGCGGCGAGCACCGTTACGGTTCGCCTGCGCACTGCAGGAGGCGCGCCGGCGGCAAATGCACGAGTAGCACTGGTGGTGGAGAGCGGCCAGGCGATCATCGATCAGCCTGCCCTGACTGACAGCGCGGGCCAAACCCAGGGCTGGGTGCGATCACCGGTCGAGGGAATGGTTACCGTGAGTGCTTGGGTCGGTGGCGTGAAGGTCGGCTCTCCTGTGACTGTCAACTTCGGTCCCGTTGCGCCTGTACCTGGTGCATTGCGGAACACAGCGACTGCTGACGTCGATATGACAAAGCGGGCGCTGGATTCGATAAGCGGGGACGCGCAAGGAATCGCCAGCGAACTCTCATATTTCCGTTATGCGGCGGGTGAGGAGCGCCTCAAAATCGGCCTTGACTTTGCCGGGCTTGCGATAGATGCTGTTGGGACGAGCCCGAAAATTGTCAGCCAGCTAAACGGGAATCTGCTCCCGGAGTTTTACTGGCCCGGCTGGTCCGTGATCTGGAACACGCCCGTGGCCCGGTCAGAAGTCGCCTGCAAGGTCATGAACGGAGGGATTAAGGACATCATCCCTGGGGATACGCCCCTGAGCTGGGCGGGACAAACCGCCGCCCGGACCGGCCTTGCCCTGCTGTTGGCTCAGCATCGCAACACGTGCGTCGCTGACTTGGGGCTGGACCTCCTTCCCGACGCCGGCAAGATCTTCGGCATGCTGTTACCTGTGGTGGACAACCCAGAGATAGTCAGAGAAGGGATCGAGGATGAGCGTAGCTTCCTGGATGCCCAACTGAACCACCTCCTCAATACGCGTACCGCACCACTGTCTGAGTATGACGTCCTGGTGTACCAACACGACCTGGGCGCGCGCACTGCTGCCCTCACAACCTACATGAATGAGGTCTCAGACGCCCGCTGGACCATGGACGCTGTCCACCAAGCGAATGCCGCATCACCCGCCGGAGGCGAATGGTTTGATGCCTTGTTGCGCCAGGTAGCCAAGCAAGGGGCATCCTATGTGGCGGATGGACTCGGGAGTTTCCTCGTCTCGGGATCCCTCTCCTTGTTCGATACATACATGCACAAAAACGCCTACACCGAGGCGGATATGATGGTCGGGCTAGGAAGTTCGGCCTTACCGATGGCGCGCCAATCGGCGAGTGGCGCAGCGAAAAACGTAGCCGCAGGCCTCGCGCAGATCGAAACCGGTGTACTGCCCGTCACGCCTGAAGGCGCTATCGTGGAAGTGCGCCACTACAGTCGAGGCTCCAGCATACTCAACTTTTGGAAGGAGAACGCCTCCTACTCTGAAGTCGTCATCAAGAATACTGGGAGGCGCACTGCGGAATTCGTAGTCGTCACACGTTACCTCGCTGAAACTACGAGGCTCACCGTACCCTGGGCGGTTCTCTGGGAGAATATCCCTTCCTCGGTCGTTACCATTCCGTCAGGTGAGACCGCTACGGTCCGGGTTGAATATCGTACCGGCGATTTAGGCTATTCGCCGCGCGAGCGCCAGTGGTTGCCCTTTGCAGGCGAGAAGCCGGCTTCACCCATCGAGACGAATTTGTTGGGTGTGAATTCATCCGGTCGTTTCTGGCTCGACAATGATAGTTCGAGTTGGCAGCCGACGCGGGTCCCTGCCGCGGGTGCCGCGGCAGCGGCGATCCCCGCCGCAGACACTGCCCCTACGATCGATGGTCCCATCGGGCGTCTGGTCTTTTACGGCGAGGAACCACAGACGCTGTCGGTCCGACTGTGGGCCGTCAATCCCTACACTGCCACCATGCCTGTCACCGTCACGCAGCAACTCCCAACCGGGAGCCTTGCACTGGATCCTGGTTTCGGACAGATCGAAGGCAGTCAGGTGACATGGACTGCGCTCCTCGCCCCCGAGAGCAGTCAGTCGTTCACCATGACCCTCCGCTTTTCCGGTGACACACCACCCACGGTCGAGTTGCCTTCCGCATCCCTTGAACTTGGTACGCCTGATGGGACACTGCTTAGTGATCACAGCGGGGCTACATTGATCGAGATGGCTCCGCCGATCGCCTTCAGCCATACGTTGCCGAAGTGGTCGGCACCAGGAGTGATGCCGAGCCTGGAGATCACGGCGGCGAATCGGCTTGAGACGGGAGTCACCGGCTCCTTGGCAGTCACCTTGACACTGCCTGGCGGGCAGCCAGTTTGGACCAAGAACCAGTCACTACAACTGAACGGCGGCGAGGAGAAGCTGATACCATTGGGCCCACCCAGCGATCTGGCGGTCGGCAGCTACCTAATCCAGACTCATGCCTCGGTCGGTGGCTTTGACTGGCAGCCCTTCACTGATGCTTTTGCTGTTGGAGCAGAGTCGCCCCAAGTGGTGGCAGCAGTGTCCCCGGTATCCAGTAGCGGAACAACCCATCCTGACTCTGATCTCACCTTCGCGGTTCGGGTGACCAATCGCGCGACAATTCCCCTTACCCACGTCGTAGTGACAAGTACGCTACCGGCGGGAGTGCAGCTGACTCCTGGTAGCATTGCGCCAAGCGCACAGATCCTTGACGGAAGCCTTCGATGGGAACTGGCCTCGCTAGCAGCAGGCACCGAACAGGTGCTGAACTTCGGGATTCACGTGCCCGACGACTATCTGGGACAGGCACAAGCCCGGTATGTCGAGAGCGCGCCATCGGCTACGGCAACTGAGTGCTATGCAACGATCGGAGTAGCTGCTCGTGCGCTGGTGATCAAGAACGCGGCGATCTATCTACCTCTCGTCTTGGCGAACTCGACAACCCCTAGACCAGGAAGTCCAACACCTACTGCGACCTCGATATCGATACATACGCCGAGCCCAACCAGTTCCCGTACGCCCACACCGACGCCGAGCGTTACTCCTACGTGGACGGCAACTGCAATACCCACGATGACGAGAACTCCGACGCAGACACCTCCGCCCGGAACTCTCATTAATGGGGACTTCGAAACCGGCAGCACGATGCCCACCGGCTGGACTACCGATGAATGGGCACCCGGTCGCACCACGTTCACCTGGGACAGCACGCATGCGCGCTCCGGGTTGAGAAGCATCAAAATCGTCTCGAACCAGGAGAACGACGCGCGTTGGATCCAAACGGTCGCGGTCCAGCCTCAGACAGATTATCGGCTCTCCGGATGCATCAAGACCGAAAATGTCCCACATAGAACCGACGGCACGGATGCTGGGGCTAATCTATCAATCATGGGTGGCTGGGTTCGTTCACCTGGCGTGTTCGGTACAACTGGCTGGACCTGCACCAGCGTGACCTTCAATTCCGGCGCCGACACGCAGGTGATCGTCGCGGCCCGACTTGGCTTCTACTCCGGCACAACAACGGGCACAGCGTGGTTCGATGATTTGCAGCTCGAGAAGCTGGGGACAGCGACGGCAGAGCTGCAGAATTCCGGTTTCGAGACAGGCGCGGCCAACCCTGAGAACTGGCAAACGGAAAGTATCCAGGGCAGCGCCACGTTCCAGTGGGACAATGCGGTGAAGCATTCAGGTGGGAGAAGCGTCAAAGTCACCCTTGCGGGCCAGGGCATCGCACGCTGGATACAGACGGTGCTGGTGGATCCTGACAGCGAATACGAGTTGACAGGCTGGGTCAGGACAGAGGGGGTCCAGGACCCATCGGGTCAATGGTGGACGAACGGTGCGCGGCTCGGCGCATATGGTGGCGATTCATACATGGCTGCCTCCACCCAGGGGCTGCGAGATACACAGGGTTGGACTCAGGTGTCCACACGCTTCGTGACTGGCAAGACCACCAGGGCCAAAATCACATGCACACTGGGGGAGGCCGATCCGCTCTATGCGCGGCCGACGAGTTCGGGGACGATGTGGTGCGATGACTTGACGCTGACCAAGGTGCGTACCCTTGCGCGTACCCATCTGCGCGGCCGGCATGTGGCCCTGGACGTCTACACGGATGACTACGCCTACTTCAATGACCCTGTGACCTACGTCGGCTACCTGGATGAAGCCTATGATGCCATGGCTGACCTCGTCGGGGGCGTCCCGTCTAGCGGCGACCTGATCACCGTGCGTTCCGATGCGTCGATGTACTATGGTCTCCTGTCCGGGAATCCTATCGTCATCGGTCCGGGCCACTCCTGGCCAGACATCGTCAACGCGCATGGGATCGACTGGGGTGTGCCCCATGAGATCGGGCACGACTTCGACCTATGGCCGCAAAGTCGGCTCTACATGGGTGGCATGACGTTTGATGGCGCCGAGCACTGGGCGAATCTCAAGGTCCTGTACGCCTACGACGTGCTCGGGGCCCGCCATCCCCAGCTCACCAACGAAAGCTGGGGAGGACAGGTCGTGCCTATTAGCCAGGTCGGACAACGTTTCGTGGAAGCACAAGCGCAGCCCTGGATCGCTGCCGGCCGCACCGATTATCAGAACATGAGCAACGACATCTACACGGGGTTGCTGTACAGCCTCCAGCAGCAAGTGGGCTGGGAGCCGTTCCGGGCTGTTTTCCAGGAGTACGGCAGTTCATCGCTGCCGGAACCCGCATCGGATCTCGCCAAGGTTGAGCTGTGGGCAAACACGTTGAGCCGGCACGCCCGTGTGGACCTGGTGCCGCAATTCCAGTCCTGGGGTTTTCCGATCACCTCTGATGGTTCGGTGCCAACGCCCACCCCGACACCCACGGCGACGCGTACTGCGACGCGAACATCAACACCTACAGCCACGCGCACGGCAACGGCCAGGCCCACGAACACTGCCACCCCATCGCCGACCAAGACCATGACTTCTACGGTAACGCGAACGCCGACGCGCACCTCCACGCCGACGGAAACGGCTACGCCGTACACACAGTCTATCTCGATCCAGATCTTTAATGATACCCAGGACGGCATGGAGGATACCTACTTCAGCATCTCCGGCGACGGCAACCACAACAACTGGGTCGGCGTGTCCTCCTTCGTCATGACCGGGTGGGTATTCTCCATGGTCGGGGTCCCGCGTGGCGCCACGATTATAGACGCTCATATCAGAACCTACGGTTTTGGGATCGAGGGCAACGCCACCACGCGCATCTATGGCTTTGCCCAGGATTTTGCCCCCGTGTTCGCAGCCGACGGTTCCAACAAGCCGAGCACACGTCCCATCACTGCCGCTTATGTGGATTGGCCCAAGACCTGGACGTTCGCCTGGCAATGGATCGAGACGCCCAACTTCGCGAATGTGGTCCAGGAGATCGTGAACCGTCCAGGGTGGGCCGCGGGCAACGCTCTCGGCATTCGGGTGAACATTCCGTCTGGGACGGGGACCAACTGGTGCAGCGTCGATTTCGCAGCTGGATCTGAGCGAACGACTTTGTATGTTACGTACTCAGTACCCTGATGGTCAGATCGTTATTCTTGGTGGGCGGCCTATGCGTGTTCACGTAGGCGCGAAACCAGGGTTTGCTCTTCAGAGGATTCGCAAGAATCCGCAGATTATGTACAAGTCGTGAGTGTGAAGCCAATCCAATTGACAGCGGGCTGAAGATCAGCTATACTCACATCGTGGCGCCAGACGTGCGCCGCTTAGGGGAGCCTTCGGGCGCCCCTTTTTGTTTTTCGGCCCAAATCACTCACTCAACGGAGGGACGTATGAAGGAGTTCCTGTTCGGCAATTCTGGCGATATGGTGGAGCGCGGCTTGATTATGGCAGCAATTGTTGTTGCGGCCATTTTCTTGTGGGTCAGCATCGGCCAGAAGCTGGCGGTCAAGCTCGGCATCGTCGACAGCGTCGTGGGGGGATGACGTGACGCAGGTTGCAGGTTGGCAGGTTGGAAGGTTGAAGGTTGCGGTGCGTGTAGCTAAGGCCGCCATAAGGAACACGACCTTGAACCTGCGATCTGCCAACCTTCAACGGTGGGTGCGCGACCGCCGCGGCGACATGGTGGAGGGAGCACTCACTTTTCCGCTCATGGCCCTGGTCACGCTGGCGCTGGTGAACCTGGCGCTGGCCGGGTTTGCGTCGACGACCGCGAACCACGCGGCCGGCTATGGCGCACGGGCCGGCTCGGTGGCGCAGGTTGACCCGGCCGGCCAGGCGTTGGCCGCCGCGCAGCACGCCCTGGCCAGCGGCGTCGGCACGTACGCCGTGCGGGTGGCCGCCGACACCTATCCCGGCGGCGTCGTGCGCGTGGAGGTGGACTGGTCCGTGCCCAACTTCTACGGCAGCCTGATGCCGCTCTTCGGCGCGTCCAGCGGCCCACTCAAGGGCACGGCGGTGAGCGCGTTCAGGAAGGAGGGATGGTAGTGAGCAGGAGAGAGGGGGAGAAGTGGAGAGGGGGAGAAGGGGAGACGCGGAAATGGTCTCCTTGTCTCCTTGTCACCTTGTCTCCCGGTCTCCGCCGCTGGCTCCTCGGTCGCACGGGCGACATGGTCTGGAACGCGCTGGTCATCGTGACCGTGCTCCTGCCGTTGTCGGGGCTGGCGATCGACGCACCGCGCTACTTCGCGCTGCGCAGCCGCCTGCAGATCGCGGCGGATGCCGGCGCCGAGGCGGCCGCTCGGGCGGTGGACATCCGCCACTACATCAATACCGGCGAGACCCGCCTGGATTCCGATCGCTACGCCGGCGATGCGGCGTGGGCCTTTGATACGGCGGTAGCCGACCTGCGCGCCCGCGGCTACACCGCGACCCTGGATGGCGTGGATCTGGACGAGGCCGCGGATGCCGTTTCGACGCGCGCCAGCGGTACGATCCGGCTGTTCTACAACCTGACCCCGCCCGTCACGGTGCGGGCGAGCGCGACGAGCTGGTACCGGATGATCCAGCGATAACATGGAAATCAACCTCAACCTCCGCCAGGTCATCCTGGGCGCCGCGGCAGTCTGCCTGATCGTCCTGTTGGCCCTCGTCGGCCACGCGGTCACGCCGGTCGCCGAGGGCAGCCCGCTGGTCCTGACGTCGGAGCGCTGGGAGGCCGCGGCGCTGGCCCGCCGGGCGGGCGTCGAGATCGTGCGCCTGGCGGCGGACGGCCGCGCCCTGGCGCACCTGGCGGCCGCGGAGCAGCCCGATGCGGTGCAGGCGATGCTGCTGGCGCAGCGGATCTACGCGGGCCAGCGCACCGGCACGGCGGCCACCGCCACGGCGCGCGCCGCGCTGGTGGATGCGGCCGCAGCCGTGGCCCGCTACGCCGGCGGCGGGCTGGACCGGCAGGCGGCGATCGAGGCAGTCAACGCGGCCCTGGAGCGGATCCGGGCGTTGAGCGGCAGCGGAGCGATGGACGGATAGGGAGAGGGGGAGACACGGAGAGGGGGAGAGCGGGAGAGCCTTTCCGTGTCCCCGTGTCTCCGTGTCACCTTGTCACCTTGTCTCCCCTACGGGAAGGTCGCCATGTCGCCTGCCTCCCCCTGGCCTGCGGCGGCGCTGCCGGCCGAGAACCTGACCGCCTTCGAGCGCGCGGCTAGGCAGATCGCTGAGGAGGAACGCCAGTTACGCCTGGTCGCTGAGCGCCAGCTGCACGAGTATGTGCGCCTGACGGTCGAGTTCGCCGGGCTGTTCCTGGCGGACGAGCTGGATCAGCGCACGCGGGCCGATCCGCGGTTCGTCGAGCGGGCGACGCCGGAGACCTGGCGGGGCCTGCTGCAAGGGGTGCGCCAGGGGGCGGCGCGCCGCCGCATTGCGCAAGACCAGCCGGCGTCGGGGAACGGCAATGGCTGGGCGACGGAAGCGCTGCCGGTCGAGGCGACAGATCGCTGGCATGCCGAGGCCGAGCGCCTGCAAGCCGAAGTGGCCCGCTTGCAGGCCGAGAACCGGCTGCTCCGGGCGCTGGTCAGGCCAGCGCCCGAACCGGCGGTGGAAGCCCTACCTGCGTCGGAGTCGGACGCGGCGGCGCTGCTGCCGTCGCCGGACCCGCCGGCGGCAGAGGCAAGCAGGGCAAGCACTGACCCGCCCGTGGCCGCGGCGGCTGCGGCCGCCGTGGGCGCCGCCGCAGCCGCCGGCCCGGTCAGTGCGCCCGTCCTCGGGCTGGCCGACGTGAAGCTGCCGGCCCTGCCGGCGGTGGCGCCCGGCCGGTTCGCGGATCAACTGGAGACCTGGCCGCGTCAGGCGTTGGCCTTGGCCGCGCTGGGGTGCACCGGCTGGTCGATGCGCCTGGCGATCGCCGACCTGATGAGCGCCCACCTGAAGAACATCAAGGCGGATGCCGGATCGTTCCGGCGGGTGTTCAAGGCGCTGGCGCAGCGGCAGTTCTGGGTCGAGCAGAAGGTCACCATCGCGGGCGTGCACAAGCCGGAGCTGGCGGATGCGGACGACACGACCCTGATCCTGGTGCGCCTGGCGCCGCTGGGCCGCGAGGCGTTGCGGGCCTGCGGGATCGCACCCGTGCCGTCGGAGTGGGACGTGTTGGCGGAGTCGCACGGCGGCGCCGCGCAGACGGCCCACGCCGGCCTGGTCTGCACGTTCACGTATCACGCCCGCCTGCGCGGCTGGGCCACCGCGGTGTGCCCGCCGGCGGCGGGGCCGTCGCAGCCGGATGTGCTCTTGCGCCGCGACGGCGCAGACCTCTTCGTGGAGGTCGAGGGGGAGAGCGGCGACGCCGAGCGCCGGATGATCAAGTGGCAGCGGCAGGTTGAGCGCCAGGGCCGGGCCGCCATCGCGGCCGTGACGGCCGACATGCGCCGGCGGCTCATGGCCGAGGCCCAGGCCGCCGGCGCGGAGCACGGCCTGGCCACCGATCTGCAGTCGCTGTTCGACACCCAGAAGACACGCGGCCCGCTGTGGGCGACCGAATGGTGATTTGCGATTCTAGATTTGCGATTGCCGATTGCGGATTGGGGTCATCCTTGGAGGCCAATCCAAAATCAAAAATCGGCAATCGGCAATACACGGAGGAGCCATGCTCAACGAGATCCACGTCGAAGGCGTGATCGCAGCCCGCTGGCGCTACGGCGAGGCGGAGTTTCTGCGCATCGCGGTGTACAGCGATCCGGGCCGCGGGGGCCGGCGCGGGGACGGCAACGGCCGCGACCTGCCCGACTACGTGACCCTGCGCTGCGAAGGGCTGCACGCGCTGGCGGCCGCCGGGCTCCGGGAAGGGGACCGGGTGCGCGCCGCCGGCCAGCTCACCAGCCGCGAGTACGACATCTCCCTGGCCGCGTTCCTCAAGAAGGCGCGCGGGGACGGCGGCGTCCTGGACGCTCTGCGCAGCCAGGCTGCCGGGGGTGACGAGGTGGCGATGCCGCACGTCATCAACGAGGTCCTGGTGGAACGGCTGGCCGCGCTCCATCGCGGCGAACGCGAGGAGACGCCGGCCAGGCCCGGCCGCGAGCGCCGCCGCCGGTCAGCGAGCGCATCGGCCGCCCCGGCCGCGCTGGCCCAGCCAGCGCCGGCCGCGGGCTGATGGAAACGCCCGGTACGTGTGTCTGAGCCGGGCCACTCCGCCGTGCACTTTGACAATCGCATAGGGTGCACACGAACAACCACTCCGCGCGCAGATCTGCGCGTGGAGCAAGACTGACTTGCATAACCACGGGCGCGCGCCCATGGACTTCATGAGCGCGCGCCGTGCACACAGCCCGGACACGTCTCCTCATCATGCCACCCGGCCCGATCGGGCCGTTCCCCCATCTCTCTGCGTGCATGACCTGGGCGCATCAGTGCGCCGTTGGCGGCGCCGCTGGCGCGCCCAGGTCGTGTCCGCAGAAGGCACACCTCACAAGCTGCAATCCACACTTCATTTCACGGAGGACCCCATGGCGCCCACAACCCAAGCACCCCCGGCGGAATGGCTGCCGCGGGGCCTGGCCGCGCTCGATGAGCGCTTTGCCAGGGCCAAAGCCGAGAAGTTCACCGTCAAGACGCTGGCCGAAAGGAAGTTCGCCGTCACGAACGGTAACGGCGGCGCCTACGAAGTGGACTTCACGGCCACCAACACAGGCGTCTGCAACTGCCCCGACTTTCAGAGCCGCGGCAGCCTGCTGCACGCCTGCAAGCACACGGCGCGGATCGTGCTGGAGCAGTGGCCGGCGGCCTACGAGCGGTATCAGGCCAAGGTGCGTGAGCTGGCGACCGCCAGCATCACCGCCAAGGCCCAGGCTGCTGAAGCCGAGGCCGCGCTACCGCCCCCGCCTGATCCATCCGCCCCGGCACAGCCCGCTGCGCCCCCGCCGCGCGAGCTCATCACCGCCATCGTGGCCGCGACGCTGAGTCGCGCCATGACGGAAGTGATCGAAGCGCTGGATGGCAAGAGCGCCGCGTTCGCTGAAGCGGTCGTGGCGGAATTGGCGCAGGCGGGCGGGCACTAGCGCGCCCAACGCCCCAGGAGGCAGGATCGTCCCGCTGGCGCTGACGACGCCCTTGAAGCAAGCCGGCTTACGGCGCGTCGGGGGCAGGTTGCGGCGCCGGCTTGCGCAGACAACCCCTGTCCCCGTTCGACGTGCTTCCAGATATCGCAGCTCGCGACACCTCACGGTTGCGCCAGGCAGGCGCGCGGAGCCTACCGGGTTGGCAGTCGGATCGCTCCGCCCGCCTGCATTGCCGCCGACCCGTGTCTATAGTCCGATAGTACGATAGTGCGATAGTGGAAAAGCGGCACTGCCTGATTACCTGACTATTGCACTCTCACACTCCCACACTCTCACACTCATCTCACAAGGAGCAAACACCATGGCTACCAAGACCGACACCGTTCCCGGCCCGGCCGCGCCTGCGGCGACGGGCAAGACCTTCGACACCGTGCTGGCCGAGCTGATCCAGCCTTTCGACCCCGAGTCCGTGGAGTTCAAGGCTGGCGCGACCACGCAGGACAAGGCCCGCGCCCTCGCGCTGGCCTACGTGGACTCGCGCGTCTACCAAGGCCGCCTCGACACGGTGGCGCCCGACTGGCGCAACGAGTACACCCGCGAGTACGCGGGCGACCGCGTGATCGTCACCTGCGCGCTCACCGTGGCCGGCGTGACCCGCCAGGCCATCGGCGAGAGCTTGCAGGCCAGCGCCCGCCACGACGGCAGCACCGTGATCGAGGAGAACGCCGCGACCAGCGCCGAGGCCCAGGCCTTCAAGCGCGCCTGCTCCGCCTTCGGGCTGGGCCGCTACCTCTACTCGGTCCCCCAGGTGTGGGCCGACTACGACAGCGGCAAGCGGCAGTTCACGCCCGCGGCCCTGCAGGCGCTGCGCGAGATGCTGCGCACCGGCAGGTACGATCCGCCGGCGAACGGCACCGGTAACGGCCACGCTGCCAACACGGGCAACGGTCATGCTGCCTCGGCCCCGGCGGGCGACGCGACCAACGGCGCCACGCCGGCTTGCCCCAAGTGCAGCGGTCTCATGTGGGACAACCGCGCCGGCAAGAAGAACCCGAAGGCGCCTGACTACCGCTGCCGCGACAAGAACTGCGACGGCGTCATCTGGCCGCCCAAGCAGACCGAGGGCGTTCCCTTCTAAGGCACGAGCGGGGGCTTGCCCCTACGACGCCCAGGCCACCTGCCGGGCTTAGCAGTGGGGAGAGCACATCCGCTCTCCCCACTTTTGCTTTACGCACACGGAGTTGAAACCATGATCCCACAGACACAGATCACCCAGGCGCGCGAGGCGGACCTGCTGCGCCTGGTCGAACCCGACACGGCCCTGGTCCGCATCGCCAACACGGGCGGCGGCGAGTACGCCGGCCCCTGTCCCTTTTGCGGGGGCACGGATCGCTTCCACGTCCAGCCCCTCACGGGCTGGTGGTTTTGCCGGCAGTGCACGCCGCGCGGCGGGGACGCCATCGCCTACGTGCAGCGCCGGGAGCAGCTCGCCTTTCCGGAGGCGATCGCCTACCTGGCGGGCCACGCGGCCGGCAGCACAGGCCTGCATATGCGGGTTCACCCCGGCACGCGGCCCGCGCCGCTGCCGAACTGGACGCAGCCGGCCTGGCAGCAGGCGGCGCATGTGCTCGTGCAGGAAGCGGAGGCGGCTCTGGCCGACGACGCGGCCGGCTCGGCCGCCCGCGCCTACCTGGCCGACCGCGGCCTCTGCGCCGAGACCTGGCAGGCGTGGCGCCTGGGCTACACGCTCGCCTGGCAGCCTGTCCGGCGCGAGGCCCTCCCGGCCATCACCCTGCCCTGGTTCGGCGCCGACGGCCTGATCCAGGCGGTCCAGTACCGCTCCTTCGGACCGGGGATCGCCAGGCACGACCGCTTCGGCCAGAAAGCCGGCGGACAGCGCAGCCTGTTCGGGCTGCCGCAGCTGGCAGGTCAGCCGGCCCTCATCATCACCGAGGGGGAGCTGAACGCCATCTCGTGCTGGCAGGTCGCGCAGGCCTGGGCCGACGTGTTATCTATCGGCTCGCAGGAGAACGCCCGGCAGGCGCGCGTCAGCGCGGCGCTGCAAAGCATCGCCCTGCCTTACCGGCAGATCATCGTCTGGCTCGACGAGCGGGAGCTGGCCCTGGCGGTCGCCGACCGGCTCGCGCCCTTCAACGGGGTCGCGGTCTGGTCGGAGAACGGCCTGGACGCCAACGACCTCCTGCAGCGCAACCTGCTGGCCGCCCGCCTGGCCAACGCCGTAGCCGATCTCGAATGTCGAATGTGAAATCTCGAATGTGAGGATCTTTCACCTACCTCACGTCCCACATTCGCCATTCAACATTGCACATTCCACCTTCCACATTCCCCATCCCCACCGGGAGTCGCGCGGCGCTCCCGACGGGGGAGCCACCTGCCGCGCGGCTCCTGACGCCACACACAGGAGCAGACCATGCACACGCCCACACAGTTGAGTTTCCTCACCACACCGCCGGCCCGCGTCACGATCCGCGAGCTGCCCACGACCGAACAACCCCGCGAACGCCTGCGCCGCTACGGCCCGGCTGCCTTGAGCAGCGCCGAGCTGCTGGCCATCGTGCTGGGCCTGACCGACCTGGGCCAGGCCGAGACGCTGTTGGCCCGCTTCGAGGGCCTCGACGGCCTGGTGCGCGCGCCGTTGGCGGAGCTGGCTGGCCGCTACCGCGGCATCGGCCCCGGCAAAGCACACCAGCTCAAAGCCGCGTTCGAGCTGGGCCGGCGTTCCATCATCGCGCTGCCCCCCGAACGGCTGCGCATCAAGTCGCCCGCCGACGCGGCTAACCTGCTGCTGGCGGACATGAGCGCGCTGGAGCAGGAGGAGCTGCGCACGATCATCGTGGACACGAAGAACCAGGTGCTCAAGATCCACACGGTCTACGTCGGCTCTCTCAACACGGCGGTGGTGCGCATCGCGGAGGTGTTTCGCGAGGCGATCCGCCTCAACGCGGCCGCCCTGATCGTTGCCCACAATCACCCCAGCGGCGACGTCGCGCCCTCGCCCGAGGACGTTCACGTGACCCGCCAGCTCGTCGAAGCCGGCAAACTGCTGAACATCGACGTGCTCGACCACCTGGTTATAGGAGCGAGCAAATTCCTGTCCCTCAAGGAGCGGGGCTTAGGTTTTTGAGCCGCCACACGTCCACCATAACTCCGGCATGGAGCACCCCACAGGAGAACACCCCATGGACTTACGCACACCCGAAACCTTCCGCGTCTGCTTCGTCCCGGCGCGGAACGGTTCAGACGTCATCTGCCGCCTGCCCTCGGGCAAGGTGGCCTTCCCATCGAAGTACTACTGGAATCAGCCGCCCCCGCAGCCTTACGAACTGTGGCTCGTTTGCCCTTGCGGCGAAACCGCCAGCGCCGGCTACGTCAAGCCGATCCAGCGCCTGGCCGAGCCGCCGTTCCGCGATACCCGCGCCGGCCGCTTCGGCAACAGCTTGCTGCTGCGGCTGGGCCGGTTCCTGGCGACGCTGGCCGGCTACTGGCAGCGGCCGCGCGCGGCCGCGCACCGGCGCGCTGAGCCACACGGCGAGTGAACGGAGCACGCCATGCAGATCATCCTTTACCACACGAGCCCGGCGTCCCCGGACGCCACGACCGAGCTGCCGGATGACCCGCACGCCGCGGCGCGCGGCCGCAACGGCTGGTTCCGCCCGCGGCAGATCACCATCCGGCGCGGCGAGCAGATCTGGGTCGTCATTCGTTCCCGCCGCATGGGCGAGAACGCGCCGATCCAGTTGCAGATCGCGGCCGCGACGGCGCACGCCCTGGGCGGCGCGCTGCTGCTGGCGGCGGCCAACTCCGTGACACGCCAGGCCGACTTACGCACGGTCCCTATCGAGGTCGAATGGCATCCCGATGATCGGGGCGGCGACTTCGATGATACCGGCGAGTTGACTGTCGTCGAGGTTGCCGTCGGTTCAGACGCATACGTGACCGACGAGTTGGTGAACGCGGCGTTCACGCAGGCCACGGGCCAGGATCCGAGCCACATCATCCGCTGGATCGAGGTCGAGGAGCCGGTCGGCGGCTATCGCGTGTGCAGCGTCTGCGGGGCGGACAGCCCGTTCGACCCGCTTGACCTGCACGGCTGCGCGCACTGCCAGGAGCCGATCTGCCCGGCCTGTGCCAGGGACGGTCATCGCTGCTGTCCCGCCTGCGCCTGACACGCCGTAGGCCGTCCGCCCACCTTCCGGGCCAGGCACACCCGCCTGGCCCCTTCTGCACACGGAGCGACACATGACCACACCGACACTGCCGGCAGACGATCGGCCGGGCGATCTTGACCTGGCCCATGCCGCGCTGGCGTACCTGGGCCAGATCGGCCGCACGCCGGCAGCGGAGCAACGCTGGACGGCCGGCGACCGGCGCTATCTGGCCGGGCCGCTCATCGTGGGCGACCCCGCCTGGGGTGACGACACACCGGCCTGGCTGCAGGCTGCCGTGCGCATCGCCCGGCTCGGCCTGGTGCTGGCGGGCGAGCACGAGCACGCTTCCGAAGAGGAGGCGGTAGCTTACCTGATGGCCGCCAGCCTGGCCGCACCGCTGCACGCCGACTGGGCCGAACTCTACTTCTGGGTCGCGGCCCGCGTCCTGGCCCGCTGGCGCAAGATCGGCCAGGAGGAGTTCTGGCGCATGATCGAGGCTGCGACACCACAGCGCACACTGCGGCGCGATCAGGAGGACGACCTGCAGCGCCTGCTGCGCGACATCCGCCGCGGCGTGGAACGCCACGCCAGGCTATCACCTAGCACATCCACAACGACCCCACCTACACAGGAAGGAACACAGAAATGAGCATCTGGTACAGCATCTCAGCAGAGTTCACCCTGCGGCCCGACGCCGACCGGCACGCGCTGGCCGCCGCCGTAGCTGAGTACGAAGAGGCCACTGTCCCCGCCGTGCGCATCGCAGACGACACGGTCACGGTCGAGGCCGAAGGCGACATGTGTCGCAGCACGGCTGATGACCTGCGCGCCGGCCTGGTCCGGTTGATCCGTGACTTCGGCGACGGCGCAGCGGTGCACATCACCACACGGTCATCCGACGACGATGACGAAGGGCCGTGGCACAGCTACGCCGGCCGCAAGGCCGCCGTCCTGATCGCTCTGGAGCAAGACCTGACATGGCGGCTCGAAGCGCTGCGCGCCCAGTACACACGGGAGATCAGCCTGCTGGCTCAGGCAGCGGACGACGCGTTCGTGGAGACGGAGGGCTGGTGAGATGAACGTCAACGCCTTTTGGCTCTGCGAGATCACTAGCCGGCCCATCCCACTGCACGACTGCCTGGAATGTGCGGAACACCGCCAGGCACCGGCGTGCCCGTTCCCGCCCACCGTGCTGAAGGCGCTGGCCAACAGCATGCGCGGAGATGACGGGCTGCTGGAGGCGCAAGCCCTGGCCCAGCGCGCCGGCGTGGCGCTGCTGCGGGTCACCAGCCTGCTGGGCTGCACCCGCCAGGCCTGGTACTACCTGCACGGCCGGCCGCTGCTGGAGAAGCCGAGCCAGCACTGGGCGCGGCTGCGCGGCACGATCTTCCACGCCGCGCTGGAATCCCTGGCCGGCGAGCACGCGGTCGCGGAGACGCGCCTGATCGCCTCGCTGGAGGAGCTGGGCACGCGGGCCTGGATTGCCGGCAAGGTGGATCACTACGATCCGGCCACGCGGCTCCTAACCGACTATAAGAGCGTCAACACTTTCGGCCGGCGCATGGCGACCATGGACCTGCCGAAACAGCATCACATCGCGCAGTTGTGGCTCTACGCCTGGCTGCTGGGTAAATCCGGTTACCCCTACCCGCTGGCCGGGAGAGTGGTCTACATGGACATGGGCGCCGTCCGCACCGTGGACGTGCCCATGCCTGATGCCGAAATGCAGGCTGCGGTCCAGACGCGGCTGGTCGAGAAGGCCCGCCTCATCACCGAGGCCGCTGCGGCCGGCCCGGCCGGCGATCCGAGCGAATTCTGGCAGTGCGCGTACTGCGCCTGCGCCGGCCAGTGCCCGTACCGGCTCAAGAGACACGCGCCGGAGGCTGACGCCGCCGGTAAGTAGAAGCAGCCCACAGCCACACAGTCACCCGGAGGGGACGCGCCTGTCCCCGTCCGGGACAACGCGTCCTCTCCCCACAGTACGGGCGGGGTCACCCCGCCCCAACATGGAGAGGACCATGCACAGCCACACATCAGCCACACCCTTTGCACTCACACGCGGCCAACCGATCATGGTCACCGCGCCCACCGGCTACGTCATCGTGGATCTCTTGCGCGACGCCGGTTTCACCATCGACCAGCGCCGCCTGGATCGTGTGTTTCATGACCCAAAGGGGGCGATCACCGGCAAGGTGAGCGTCACCGCCACACCGACCGAGATCCAGGGGCTGGTCAAGGGGGTCTACCACGCCGTCATCCGGCTGCAAGGCGGCCAGGTCACGGACTGCGACTGCGACTGCCCCGACTGGTTCCAGTCCGGCGGCAAGGCGGCGCGCGTCCCCTGCAAGCACATCCTGGCCACCGCCGTGGATGCGCCCTGGCCGGTCGCCAACGCAGCACCGGCGCCCACAGTCAGCCCCACACCGATCCCGACACCGCCTGTCACACCGGAGCCGCCGTCCGATCCCGACACGCTGACCTTCAACCAGCGCGTGCGCCGGGCCATCGGCCAGGCTGTCGCCCATCTCGCCGACCTGGTGGAGCCGATCCTCCAGGCCGACAGAACGCCCTTCCTCATCGGCCCGACCGACGTTGCCAAGACCTCGGCCATCCGCCTGGTCGCCGTGCGCCGCGGCTGGGCCTTTGAGGCGTTGGATGGGATGAGCAGCTTCGCCGACGCCGACCTGGTGGGCCTGAAGACCGATCACGGGGTCTACGCCTCGGTCATCGCCCGGGCCTTCCGCCGCGCCAGGAGCGGGGAGTGTGTGCTCCTCTTCCTGGACGAGCTGACCCGCCTGAACCAACGCGCGATGGACGTCCTCATGCGTCCGCTGCTGCCGATCCCGGCCGAAGTCGCCTGGGCGCAGCGCGTGCCCGCCGACGACGGTCAGGCCGTGCGCATGGTCGAAGTCCCGATGTGGGGCCTCGACTGGGCGCCGGTAGGCCGCTGCAAGGTGGCGCTGGCCTGCAACCCCTGGGGCTCCGCGCTCGATCCGGCGCTGGTGCGGCGCACCGTCCCGCTGGAGGTCGGCTTCGACCCCGCGGTGGCCGCGCTCTTTCAGAAGCCGGCGCGCGACGCCATCGAGACGTCGTGGAAGCTGGTGACGGAGGGGCAGCTCCCGCTGCCGATCGGCTACACGCTACTGGCAGAAGCGACCGACCCCACCGACCTGGGCTTTGCGCCGACCTACTTCGCGCAGCTGCGGGCAATTGACCGCCCGGCCGCCGAGGGGTTCCGCAAGCTCCTGGAAGGCATGGGCATTCGCGTGGGAGGCCGGCCATGAACGCCGCACTCGACATCCGCGCCATCCTGGATGCCACGGCCAACCAGATCCTGGCCGTGGTCGCGCCCGACACGGCCCGCCTGGTGCGGGCGTACGTCTCGCTGGACGAGGAGGCCGACACCGCCGCCACCGATGGCGTCAGGATCTGGGTGCCGCCGACCTTCGAGGGTGTGGATGTGACCCAGGACACGCCGGTCGCGGTGGGCCTGCTGGTGCATGAGCTGGGCCACTTCCTGCAGCCGCTGAAAGCGCTGGAGGCGGCCGAGCAGGAGACCGCCGCGCCGCACTGGCTCGGCAACATCGTGGCCGACGTTCAGCTCGAAGCCATGATGGCCGGGCTCTTCCCGCCCCTGGCCGACACGCTGGTCGCGGTGCGCACGGCTGTCAAGGCCGCGCGCCTGGCCGAGTACACGGCCGCGATCCAAAAGGGCCGCAACCTGGCCGACGTCGCCTGTTCGGTCGCGCTGGCCGGGCGCTTCTGCCGGCCCGCGGCGTCGTTCGACGACAGCGGCGAATCCGGCAGCCCGCTCTGGGGCACGCTGAACCGGCACGGCGACCCGGCGCTGACCATACAAATGACTGCCTTCGCCTGGCGGCTGAGCGAAGCACAGAGCCTGGCGCCGGACGACCTGCCCGATCACGTGCGGCAGATCATGGCCGAGTTCCCCGAGCTGCGCCAAGCCCCGACGCGCCACGCCATCCCCGGCGGCGGGCTGACCATCGTCGGCCCCGCAGGGCAGGCGGCCCAGGCCGAGGCGACCGCCAACACGGGCGCACACCCGCCGGCGGCAGCGGAGCCGGTCGCCACCATACGCGCTGGCCGCACACGTCCGCGACCCGAGGCGCAGCAAGCCGCTCGCGGGCTGCGCATGCACTTCCAGGTGGCCCGCAGCGCGACCGAGATCGTCGCGCCGGAACGGCTCGACCGCCGGGCGGCCGTGCTGGGCGAGCTTGTCCCGCTGCGCATGGCGCTGCCGGGCAAGGAGCGGCCCCGGCCCAAAGTGGCGATCTGCCTCGACAAGTCCGGCTCCATGAAAGGCGCCAAGTTCGTGCTGGCGCAAATCGCGGCCCAGGCGGTGGCGTTGGCCGTCCAGGAGGCCGGCGGCGAGGCCGTCGGGATCCTCTTCGACGACAGCGCGCAGGTGGCCGACACCGGCGATGCGGCGCTGCTCTTCTGCGAGCCCGACGGTCTCTCCTACGGCGGCACCGCGTTCGAGTTCCTGGCCGACGCCTGGCGGCGCTGGCCGGTCCACATCATCCTGCTGGTCACCGACGGCGACGGCTCCCTGCCGCCGGCCATGCCCGGTGACAAAGCCCGCACATCCGCGATCCTGATCCCGCCCGACTGCGATCCCGGCGCCATGCGCCAAATCGCCGCCCGGGTGGTGACGCTCGGCGACTTGCGCGGCCTCGCCGACCTCCTGGCGCTGCTCACGCCGCGCACCAGTTGAGGGTCACCCGCCCTCGAAATGTTAAGGCCCAACCATACCCGGTTGGGCCTTTTTGTGTGACGGGCAGAAAGAGCGTCTGGCGTTGCCCGAGCACCAGGCGCCAGACGCTCTTTCTGCCTTTCTGTCAGCGCACGATCAGCGGCAGATACTGATACCGCACGCCGTCGAACGTCAAGTCCAGTGGGTGGACGTCCCAGTCGTTCTGCCAGATCGCGGCGACTGATGGCGCCACAAGCCGGCCGTCCACCGTGAACTGCACGGTCTCTCCCGGCTGCATCCCCGGCTGCGCGTCCTCGGCGCCGTAAACGCGCAGGTAGGGGTAGAGGCCGCCGTCGCCCGCTTGCCCGCAGCCTACAACTTCGCCGCGCGGGCTGTAGGCTAGGATGACGCCGCCGACCGGCGCGTCCTCAGCCGGCGTCACATGACCATAGAAGTGGGTGAACCGGCTGGTAGCGGCAGCGGGGCAGGTGAATGTCGGCGCAGCGGTCCCCTCTGTCGCTTGAAGCGCCGTACCACATCCGGTGGCCGGATAGGTCAACGTAGTCGCCGCAGTCATATGGATCATGTAGCCCTTGCCTGGGGCCATGGTGTTGAAGTTGTTGTAGGCCGGGTCGGCCGGCGGCGGCCGGTATGCGCCGGCCTCGCCGTTGATCAGGTCATACTGCCCGGCGATGTTGGCCAGTGCGGTCGAGATGGGCAGTTCACACGTGGGCAGGTAGCCGAGCCAGTTCCAGCCGGCATGCAGCGCCAGCGGTGTATCGGCCGCGACGCGGTCGCCGGACACCCCCAGGGTGGTGCCGGCGTTGGTGTACAGCAGGTAGCCCCAGCCGGGCGCGACCGTGGTGGTCGTGTTGAAGCGCGGGTCCGCGGGCGGCGGCAGATAGGTGCCGGACTCCGATTGGAGCTTGACGACCTTGCCCGCGATGGGGTCGAGGAACGTCTCGACCGGGATCACGTCTGGCGCAGCCAGGTTGACGATATGGGTCAGCTTATCGTTTTGCCAGATGACGGGGTAGGGGGTTGGCTGGCTGGCAATGCCGTTGATTTTGAGCTGGATCGGCTCGCCCGGCGCCATGCCGGGGGTCGCCCCTTCCGCGCCGTAGACGCGCATGTAGCCATACTTGCCCGCGGTTGTGACCTTGTAGCAGCCCACCTTGACGCCGGCCGGGGTGTACGCCTCCACGATGCTGTTGACGGGCGCGGCCGCGCCGGCCAGGATCGCGTCGCCGGCCAGGGTCGAAAACGCGGAGGTCGCGGTGACGCCGGAACAGTAGAGCGCGGGCCGCACCGCCGGCTTGACGTTGAAGGAGATCCAGTTGGGGCTGGCGGCCTGTAACACCAGGTTTTGGGTCGTGGCGCTCTGCAGCGTCTGCTCTTCCAGCGCGATTTCGTTGACGAAGGCGCCGGTGGACGCATTTGTGCGCAGGATACTCACGATGATCGAGCCGTCGTCCTGATAGGCGCCGACGGGCACATCGACCGTTTCCCGATGCGGCTGATAGTCCCCCGTATTCACCTCCAACCCGGTCCAGATGCCGTCCACCTCCACTTGTTGGACGCGCGCGCCGCCTGAGCTCTGATAGAAAGTGAACCGGAGCTTGTATTTGATTGTCGGCAGCAGCCCGTCGAAACGATACCTGAGCGTGTTGTCCGATTGATCAACGCGCACGCTCTGATAGGGCAAGGCGCCGTAGCCGGTGTTCTTGACGCCGTCCAGCCAACCGTAACCTGAAGCAGCCGAGTACTGTGGATCGTTGGCCCCGCCTGCGTCCGCGTACCGATAGTCAACATCATGCACGTTGACCTGGCTGACTACCGCGCCGTCGATGCCCGGTGCGTCGATGGTGACGACGATTGTGCGGTCGGCGTACAGGGCTGGGTCAAGCAGGATCGAGAACGGATGCACCTCACCGTCGAGCAGGTCCACGGGCCCCTCGATCGGATTGCCGTCAATGCTGATCGTTTCCTGGCGGCCGGCGCCGTCGCATTCGCGCAACACGATGTCGAGGTGGTAGAAGTGACCCGGCTGAAAGTGCTCGAAGCGGTAGACGAGATGGCCATCAGGATCCTGGCGCAGCGTGTCATCCGGTGAGCCGGTGGCGCCGCAGGCAGCGATCACATCAGGCGTGCCCTCGTCGACGTAGCCGTAGCCGTTTTCCGGTGAATAGGCCGGGTCGTAGGCATCCCCGCCGCCGCTATCCAGCCGGATCGGGCCGGCAAAACCGACGTAGACGTCGCGGTGCGCGTCGTTGTTGCCCTCGTTGGATTCATTCACCGCCCGATCACGATCAGCTTGGGCGAACAGCCGGTGCAAGCCGGGTGTCGTGGGTGTCCATTGGCAGACGACGGTGCGAGCGGCGTCGTCAGGTGTGCTGCTGTCATCCTCGCAGACCAGCACGCGGCTGTCGTCGGGATGGTCGTCGTACAGTGCGAGGATCGAGGCGCTGGCCGCGGTCTGGCCGTCGTTGCGCAGGGTCAGCGTGACCGCGACGGCCTGGCCCACGACCGGCTCGGCCTCGGACACCGCGATCTCCGTCACGCGCAGATCGGGCCGGGTCTTGATGGGCAGGGTAGCCGCCGCGCTGTTGTTGGTTTCATCGGCCTCGACGAGCCGGTTGTACGGATCAACCACCGCGCGCACCGGCACATCGCCTGCGAAGCCGAGGGTGTTCCACTGCAAGGACGCGGTCGCCGCGCCTGCCGCCGGCACATTCGCCACGAACGCGCTGCCGATGCGCGTCTCCGTGCCGCCTGCCGCAGTCGCATAGAAGGAGACCGCCAGCGGGCCCGTGTCCAGGGTTTCGGCGTTGCGAACGGTGGCATTAGCTGTCACGATGTCGCCCTCGGAGGGCGTGGTTGTGGAAAAGGCAAGATCGGCGTTAGCCAGGCCGGCATCGGCCGCGCCCGTCGGTGCTGCGGTGAAGCCGGTCATGTTCAGCGTGGTGAACGGAGCGAGATAGAAGCGGATGGGCACATCCACTTCACCTGACCCGCCGGCCAGGTACGCGTTGACCGCCGCGGCCAGGTTGCCGGTAGTCAGGGCGGCGGGATAGGTTTGCGTGCCGGAGTAAGACCAGTCCACCGTGCCATCGTCTCCAACGTCCGCACCTACCGCCAACGAGTCTGAGCCGCCGCTGACCGTGAAGTTAATCTGCACGACGTTGTAGCCTTGAGGTTGGACGGGCAGCCGGACTGCGCGCAGCTTACTGCCGGTGGGCACTACCTGGAGATTGGTCAATAGCACCTGGCCGGCCTTGCTCAGATAGACCTTGACCGGCACATCTACGGTGTCGGAAAGTGGCGCACCGTGCGTGGCCCAGTAGGTATTGAATGCATTGGCCAATACTGTGTTAGTCAGCGTTGCCGACTCAGTGACGCTTGGCGTGACATTCCAATCCCATGAGCCGTCATTCCCGATATCGAGCTTGAAGGTGAGGGTGCCTGTACCAACATTGCTGATCAGTGCGTCCAGTTTGACGGACGCGAAGTCCGCGGCCGGCACGCGCAACGAGGTCACAGTTTGTGTTACTGCGCTGGTGAAGTCCAACTTGCGGCCGTATTGCACCTGGTAGGTGTTGGCACCTGACTGGGGCAGGTTGAGGCGCGCGCGGTCGTAAGGCGAGGTCTCGACCTGCTCGACAATGTAGCAGTTGAGTTTCTGCGTGCTGGCAGGTGGATTGGTGGAGCCCGAGAGGGAATTGCAGTACTCCACTGCAATTCTTCCAGTCCCACCGCGTCCGTTTTCTGATGCTGTACCGCCATCCCATACATAGCCACCAAAGCCATAACGAGCGTTGATACGGTCAGTAGAGACTGTGGCATCTGAAGCCACAATTTTGATCGAGCCGCCGGCCCCGCCACCTCCTGACCCTGGACCGGCCCACCCACTAGGGTCGCCATTCTGGCCATTAGAGCCTCGGGCCAGTATCGATCCAGTTACTACAAGACTCTTTGCTGCAATATATACTATACCCCCGCCGGTTCCGCCTGAACCTGAGCCACACCACTCCCATCCACAGGCAGAGCCGCCTCCTCCACCGCCCAGGTGGATCGAGTTCAGATTGGCAGAGCCCACAACGTTTCCACCGCGTCCATAGTTGCCATGTGTCTGGCGAGCGTCTGTGCCGGCAGCACCATTCCCTCCCCCGCCACCAGAAGCATGGGCATCTCCTGAACTGGCATTTTCGCCACCTCCACCCCCGTTGCCATTTGCATAGAATGTCTGCAGACTTGGGCCGACGCTACTCTCTCCGCTGTAGCCACGCTGATGGTTTCCGACATACGCACCACCCCGGAAACCATAAGCATCGGCGTTGATTTCTCCTGCTACGTTGAGTGTATTGCTGCATGTTACCGCAAATATCCCGCCCCATGTACCATTCCAAGCCGTCAATGGCGTTACCGTCCCCGTCACGTTGCATGTTGAGTATTGCGGCACCCGTAGGATTTGAGCCCGATTAGTGTCTCCACTGGTGGAATATGTATGCTTTAGGGCGTTGGCCAGAGCAAATGTACCACTGCCGGTGAAGTCGCTGATTGCCTTGTTGATTTCCCAGTTGCCCGCACCCGTGCCTTGGGTCTGGTGTATGAGCACCACGTCACCCGGGTTGATCCGCCATACAGCGTGCCGGTCTACTACCGCAATGTTGAGCGAGCCAAGTGAGCCATTAACTGTGCCTGCTGCAAACCCATTGTTGTTGTCCAGATTTCCGCTTGATGGCATAGCGCCATCTCGCCCGTCGCCAAACATATCGTATGAGGCTGTACCCGCGCTGAAAGCGGTTGCGTATTTGCCCACGCCCCACATCGTTCCATAGTTCTGGCTATATACTTTGACCGGATGCAACGTCTGTGGTTCAGGCCCCAGGGTATGCGTGTACTCCACCCACTGTCCCTGCGTGCCTGAGGTAAAGGCCGCCGACCAATCCAGCGGGTACATGCGCGTTCCAGGCGGGCCGTAGACCAGCTTGATGGCCGCACCGCCCGCGTTTTCGTAGTACTCCACGCGCAGCGTATGTTCGCCCGCCGTCAGCGACTTGCTGCCTGTAGCGAAGAGAAAGCCGTGATCGCTCCAATAGTCCACGACGAGCTGATCATCTACGTAGATCTTGACCCCATCATCGCTCTTGACGTCGAAGGTGTAAACGCCTGCCGTGTGGACCTGGAACTGCTTCGTCCAACGGGCGGAGAAGCTGTCAGCCGGAATAGCTGGATCCGGTGACCCGGTTCCCCAGTCGAAATCCAGGATGCCGTCACAGCGCGTGACTGCCGGAGATCCATTGAGTGTTGCGTTGGCGAAGTATTCGGCCTGGAATCCATCGCAGGGTGCAGCCGTAATCGTGCCCATCACATGCACTGCGCGCGCCGGGTTATTGGGATCGCTGCTGCGGAGGGTGATGGTCTGATCGTATGGCCCGACGGCCAGGTCGGCGGTGTTGAGCGCGACCTCATATTGCGTGACGTCGCCGGCCGCGACCGTCCTGCTGCCCTCATCGGACAGCCCGATCGCTGGGTCACTGGCAGCGACGAAGGTCAGCATGTCCCGATCGCCGGTGTTGGCCACGGCCAGGGTGCGGCGCAGCAGTGTGCCCTGCTGCGCGACGCCGAAGTTCCAATCCTCCTGCGGCAGCACGGCCGCGGGCAGACGATCGTGGCCGACCTGATCCAGGTCCTTCACCGTGTTCTCGAAGATCGTCCCCTGGCGGTCGGCCGCAAAGACCAGGATGTGATAGTCGGCGGCCGGGTCGAAGGCCGGGGTGAAGTCGGCAGTATCCCAGGCCAGTTCCACGACGTTCGGGCCGGGCAGGAGGGTCTGGTCTGCCAGCACGTACTCCCTGGCCACCGTGCCCTCGGGCGTGGCGAACTCGACATACAGGTTCGCACCGGTGATGGCCTGCGCGGCCGGGTTGTTAAAGACCAGGTAAGCGGTGTTCGCGCCGGCCGCGAAGGGCGCGGGCGCCATCACATCGAGCTGAAAGCCGTAGCGCATTTCGCCCAGGTAGGGCGCCAGGTCGGCCTGGATATCGGCCAGCTCCACGTCGCTGACGAACTTATGGTTGCCTTCCGGGTCGTTGTAGGAGGCGATGATCAGCGGCGCGGTGTACTGCGTGCGGTTGATGGTGTAGGCGAAGGTGTCAATCGGCAGGGCGGTCGCGAAGGTGAAGGTTTCGTTCAGGGCGATGTAGCCGCCGGAGAACGCGACACTCAGGCCGTCGGACAGCGGAAGCGGCGTCCATGCCGCGTAGCCGCTGCCGAGCGCCAACGGCGTCGGCTGCCACGTGGCGCCGCCGTCGTTGCTCCACTGGACGCGCAGCGTGCCCGATTCCACATTCCCGGAATCGAGCGCCTGGAACTTGAAGGTCTTGGGACTGGTTCCCTCGTACTGCCCGTCGGGATAGGGCTTGGCGGTGCTTGTCTGCCACTCGGTCAGGTCCGGCCTGCCGATGCGCGCGCCGAGCACCACCTGCCGGCCCGCGCGCACCCGGCCGCCGCCGCCCACCAGGTTGTCGTTGATGGTGATGGAATCATCGGGCGCGATCGCCCACAACTCGACGCTGCTGGCGTCCAGGTTGCCGTCGTTTTGGAGCGTCACCTGCACCGATGCGTCCGTGCCGCTCACCGTTGTGTGCTGCGCGACCGTCAATAGAGGACGCGGGTGGATGTCGGGATCGTTGGGGTCGGAGCCGGCATCCAACTCGGCGCGGTCGGAGAAGCCGTCCGCGTCAGTGTCCAGCACGTAGCGCAAGTAGACGTCGGTCTTAGCCTTCGCAGGCATGTCACGGAAATGCTGGACGCCGTCGGTCTCGCCGCCGAGCGAGATGGAAAGCTCCCACCACGCATGATCGTTGACCGGGTGGTCGTTCCAGCCGGTGATCTCACCATCCCCGGCGAACTCCGGCGTGCGAATCCCGGTGATGGTGCCATTACGCTCGTCACCGGGCGCGCCCTGGAAGGTGGTCACGTCGAAGTAGCGCGTCAGGGTGTCCTGGTACGTCTCGCCCTGCACCAGGTTCGTGGTGATCAGGTAGGTGTCCACCGTCTCGTCGCCATCACCGGGGCCATCGTCCACGTGGAAAAGGACGCTGCGGCCCCAGGCGTTGGCGTCGTACAGGTTGTCGTCGTAGCCGTAATCCGCCAGAACCACGCGGATCGGCGCGCCGTTGTCAATGGCCGCCAACTGCTCCAGGGTCAGCGTGAGCGGATCGCTGCCGAATGGCCCCTTGGCCCCGCCGGGCAGGACGTCGGATCTGTCCGGCGCGTTCCAGGTGATGACGGGCAGGTCGCCGATCAGGACGTTGATCCTGATGCCGGTCAGGTTGACGGCCGCGTCGCTGCCGGTGTTGTAGAGGTTGTAGTTGAACGTGAGCTGGCCTGCATCGGTCGGATCGGAAGTGGTGGCAGTGGACCACGCTTCGCTGGAGACAAGGGTGTTGGTCTCGGAGCGCGTGATCTCGCGGTAGCTGGTCTCGCTGCGCAGCTCGGAGTGGCTGGTGGAGTAGCCCTCGCCGGTGGTATGGGTTTCGGACCAGACGCGCAGTCTGTCCCAGGTGCCGTCGCCGTTGTCGTTGAGTGTCAAGCCTGATCCCCCTCCGCCAACGCTTCCGAGCCCTGAGGGATAGGGATTCCCACCGCATTGACCGTTTGACCGCAGGTCAGAGTAGCTTTGTGGCATGCTGGTCTGACCGACTACCTGACTGGCGCAGGTGTTGGGTTCGCAGCCAGTCAGGTAGTTGGCAGCGGACGCTGCTGTCTTGATGGAATTCGCGGTAGAGTCCGTCGTTTTGGCGCCGCGCCAACCTCCAAAGAGCCGTCCTAGGACCTCCTGAAACCAGGTGCGTTTAGACGTGGCAGGCAAAGTGACGAGCGGAGCATCAGTCGACTTAAACGAAGGCGCCAGGCACATCAGTGCTTGGTTATTCACACCAGCGCTGGCCGCATCGCTAATCAAGCCCTTATCATAGGGATCTACCGCAGTGCCGTTTTCATATACCCCAAAGTGCAGATGGTCACCCGTGCTATAGCCCGTGTTTCCCATTTCAGCAATGATGGTCGGCAACGTGGAAATGGCTGAGTCGTCCGCAATCAGAGTGCCATCATACTTCAGGTGGGCATAGCGCGTTGTGTAACTAGCGCTGGTGGAAAGGGAACCGTGGTTGATTACAACGGTCGTTCCCCAATGAAGGGTGCCGCTCGCATAGGTATTGTACTGGTATTTCGAAACCGAATCGACCGTTCCCGCAGCGGGGGCGAAGATCTTGTCGCCTTCCTTGCCATCATAGTCAGTTCCGTCATGCCCATCGTACGTGATCTGCGTGCCCATCCAGTCTTCAATTTCGCCAGAGTCCGGGTCAAGATCAAAGTAGGCAGAGACAGGTGTCGAGGAGGAAACCGGTCTATAGAACAGGACTGTGCTCGTCGTTTGCTGCACCCCTGCGCCCGACTCAAAGCTCGCCGCTGCTGCCGCAATCGATGGTGCAGAAAAGGTTTCTGCAGGTGCGTCGGCCGTAACGCTAAGTTCGGCGACTTGCACTTCTTGCTCTTGACCGTTGCAGATCACCGTTAGTCCTTTTGCTGATAGGCGCGGGTTGATGCAGCCTGGAATCGTTGAATAGTTGGATTCTTTTAGCGAAGCCACGACCGTTCCCTGCTGCGACTCGTACGCTATCCGGCCATCCTTCAAGAGTGTAATAGGATAAGCCGTTCCGGGTTTTGCTTCGGGAAGATTAGAGAAGGGGGTGATCGTAGGGGTCGTTTGGTCTGTTGGCAGTAGCCCTAGTTGTAAGCTATGCATCGTCTGGGTGGTAACCCAACCGAAGGGGGCTTCTACCACGAGCCGATTCCCCGTCCAGCCATAAAGGTTCACTGTAGCACTCGGAACTACAAAGAGGGTTTGCTCGTGTTTGCTCATCAGATCAAAAACGGCTATGCCATTGGTGTTTGGAATCGATTCCCCACTCTGAAAGTCTAGTGGCTTAAGGAACGCCACCTTCTTCTCGTCATCACTAACGAATATCGGCCCGTTGGCCCTCCGCTCAGGAAGCAGCACTTCAGTGGTCCCATCTGGAATGAGTCTTTTCAGCGCAAGCTCTGGATCGACAAAGAGGATCTCGCCCGAGGACAGTAGTCTGGCTGAGAGAGCCTTGACTCCCAGTAAGCGCGAGGAGTTCCCGTTCTGAAGTGATAGATCATTCGATGGAAGGTCTCTGAACAGAATTGACGGGCCCAGCCGATCCATCACGACCGTTCCGTCTACTGGATGAAAGCCGTCCTCTGCAAGATAGCTGGTCGGCCGTTGTTCCACTGGCGGCGCAGCCGGGACCGTTGACACATCAACGATGGTCCGATCTTGTGGCCCGACTTCGCTTGCGCTGCCCGGCTCGATCCCGCCCTCTGTCGTCGAGTTCTCCTGCCACGTGCTGTGCGTGTTCGTGTCTATCGTGCCTACCGTGGTGCTGCTGCCCTGCGTCTCCGCGAACCCCGTCGAGATCTCCTCGCCCTGTGTGATCGTCCGCTCGATGGTGCGGATTTCCTTCGTCGTCACCTCGATGGTCGCCGGGTCCACCAGGAAGTCAATCACCGGGTAGGCGGCCACGAAGGGGCTATCGCCGGGTGGACGGATCCAGCTTGGCATGCCGTTGGTAATGAAGTTGAAATCCTGATTCCGTGGGTACAGCCCGTAGCCGCAGTCCGGTTGTCCGGGTAGGCAAAAGGTTGTTCCGAAGAATTCTTGGCCATCGTCGAACTTATCGCCGTCCGTATTCTCGGAATCGCCCGTGCCGACGCGCGTGCCCACCATGTACGCCTCGGCGTAGTCGGGGATCGTGTCGTAGTCGCCGTCGTTGCAAACGTTGACGCCGGTGCCGTCCCGGTTGTTGAAGTTCGGCCAGGCGGCCGGCGGGCCGAAGGGCGGGCCGTAGTTCCAACGCACCGTGCGCGACAGGGTGAAGTCCAGCAGCGCGGTCACCTCCTGGCCGTCGGTGTACCCGCTGGCGTCGCCGTCGCTGTTGGGGTTCAGCGGATCGGTGCACCACCAGGCTTCCTCGGTATTGGTCAGCCCATCCGCGTCGTCATCCACGCTGATGCTGCTGGCCGTGGCCGCGATCTGTTCGGGCGTCAAGGACTGCACGGCAGCCCGCAGCACGGCCATCGCTGCGGCGTCTGGCGCGGCCGCAACGCCGGCGACCCCGGCGGCCCCGGCTAACGATTGCTGGGCAGCGATGGCATCGGCCTGCGCCAGCAGCGGTTGCAGGCTCTCCGCCAGCCAACGCCGGGCCGGTCCCTGGGCATCCAGCAGGCCGCGCAGCTCGTCCGCCCCGCGCGGCCGGTAGCCGAGGCGCGCCAGGTCGCTGAGCTGCTCGCCATCGGCCAGCACCAGGGCGGTCTGTTCAGCGTCGAGGGTGTGCAACACCAGCGCACCGGTGGCCCGCAGGCGGGCCAGGGTATGGATATCATCCAGGCTCACGGCCGCGCGGAACAGGAAGCCCGGACGCGCAGCCGCGTCGACGGCAGCCACGCTCAAGGGTTCAACCGGAGCCGTCACGGCCGCCACCGAACCGAGCGGCTGAATGACAAGCGAGAGCATGACACAAAGGGAGAGAAGCAGGTGGATGCGGCGTTGGGACATGACTGACCTCACTGGTTTTGAGAAGCCTACGGTGCGCTCCGGGCAGATCCGTTTCATGATATCATCAACTGCCGGGTTGCAAGCTGAAATCGAATACCCCCACCCGGTTGGACACCAGCGACTTCAAGCCGCCGGCGCCGACGGCCAGCACCACGTAGTAGTCGTTGGTGTCCGGGTTCCCCAGGTGGCTGTACTCATCGGTGAAGCTGATCGGATCGCCCGCGTTCGCCGGCCGCGGCACGTTGGACGCGATCAGCGTGCCTTCTGCCGGCGCCGGTGTGAAGTAGGCCGCGCTGCTGCGCCAGACCTCATAATGATCGGCGCTGCTGCCGACATCCGACCAGGTAAGCAGGACATCGTTGTTGATGTTGATCTCGAGGCCCAGGTCTGCGACCGCGGCCGGCAGGGCCTGGGCGCTCAGATCAACCACGTGCTGGCCCTTATCGCCTGACCACAACACTGTGGCTGGCGCCGAGGTCGCCACTGCGCCGTTAACTTTGAAGATCACGGCCTCGTTGCTCGCCATGCCTGGTGTTCCCGTCGCCGCGTCCGCGCCGTAGACGCGCAGGTAGCCGTAAATGCCGGGGATCGTGACGACGAAACAGCCGGCCTGTACGCCCTGGCTGTTGACCGCCTCCACCACTGCGTCGATGGGCGCCGGCGCACCATCCACGGTGACATCGCCGAAGTATTCGGTGAAGTAAGGCGTGGTCTGCACGTCGCAGACGACCTCCGGCGCGTTGGCCCAGGCAGAAGACAGGGGAGCCAAAAGCAGGCTTAGGAGCACCGGCAGAACCAGCCAGCGGGTGAAGTGAACGCGTGACAGCATGGTGACTCTCCTCATTGCACGATGATCGGCAGGTACACGTGGTTGGGGACAGCATCCTCGCCGAGCAGATGCACATCCCAGTCGTCGCGCCAGGCTGGCTGCAAGTCGAGCGGTTGGCCAGCCGTAGTGAAGCGGATGATCTCGCCCTCTTGCATGCCGGGAGTTGCACCCTCCGCGCCGTAAACCCGCAGATAGGGCAGCAGCCCGCCTGCGGCCACCTGGCCGCAGCCCACGACCTCGCCGCGCGGGCTCGTCGCGATCACCGGGGCGCCGGCCGGCGCGGCCACCTGGCCGTAGAAGTGGGTGAAGCGGCTGGTCGGCGTGGCGCTGCATGAGAGCGCCGGCTCAACAGCCGGTTCGGTGGCGCTCATTGACGTTCCACACAGACCGGCAGGGTAGATCAGCGTGGCTGCCTCGGTCATGTGGATCATGTAGCCCAGGCCGGGCGCCATGGCGTTGAAGTTGTTGTAGGCCGGATCAGCCGGGGGCGGCTTGTAGGTGCCAACCTCGCTATGCAGGATGTCGTACTTGCTGGCGATCCCGGTCAGCGCGGTGGCCACGGTCAGCTCACAGGTGGGCAGGTAACCCAGCCAGTTGTAGCCGGCGTGCAGAGCGATCGGCTTGTCCGTAGCGACTCGGTTGCCGGTGATGGTCAGGTCGGCCACAGTGTTCATCCAGAGCAGGTAGCTGCGCCCCGGTTCGAGGGTGGTGCACGTGTTGAAGCGCGGGTCGGCCGGTGGCGGCAGGTATGTGCCGTTCTCGCATTGCAGCTTGGAGTACTTGCCCGCCAAGGGCGCCAGGAGCGTCTCGACCGGAATGACATCCGGCGCGTCCAGATCCACTTCGTGCGTTCCCTTGTCATCCTGCCAGACGACCGGGTAGGGAGCGGGCGTGGCGGAGATGCCGTTGATCTTGAAGAAGATCGGGTCGCCGGCGTGCATACCGGGTGTCGTGCCTTCCGCGCCGTAGACGCGCATGTAGCCGTAGAGACCTTCGGTGGCCACCTTGAAGCACCCGGTCTTGACGCCGCCGGGGGTGTACGCCTCCACCACAGTGCCCACCGGAGCTGCCGCGCCGGCCAGAACAGCGTCACCGTAGATCGAGGTGAACGCCGACGTGGCGGTCACGCCGCTGCAGGTCGCAGGTGGCCGGACCGGCGGTTTGACGTTGAAGGAAAACCAGTTCGGTCCGCCCGTGTGCATTGTGATCGACTGCGTGATCTGGCTTTCCTGTTCCGGCAGCAGCGTGAGCTCCTCCAGGGCGATCTCATTGATGAATGCGCCTGCCGTGGCGTTCAGCCGTGTGATACGGACCGTGATCGTGCCATCGCCGGAGTACGTCCCTACAGGCACGTCAATCACCTTGTCGTCGCGATCAATGCCGGTGACCTCCAACATGACGCCCGTGTCAACGCTGTCGACAGCGACAGTCTGTTGGACTGTGGCCGTGCCGGATCCCTGGTAGACCGTGATGAGCAGTTGGTAGCGCTTGTTGGGGCGCAGCCCGTCATACCGGTAGCGCAGCTCGTTGTCGGGATCGTCAGCGGGGTTCGAGTCGCCCAAATCAACCCGTCGCGACTGGTACGGCAGGGTGCCCCACGTGGTCTGTTTCACTCCATCCAGTGGACCGTACGTGCGCGCCGCAGAGTAATCTGCTTCCGTGCTGGCGCCGGCATCCGAGTAGCGGTAATCAATGTCGTACAGGTTGATCTCGGATACTACCGCATCGTTGCCGAGCAATTCCTCGACGCTGACGACAATGCTCCGGTCAGCGTAGAACGCCGGATCGAGTCGGAAGGAGAGCCGGTGCGGCGCAAGGTCGCTCAGATCGATCGGGTCGCTGATTACGTTATCATCGATCCGCACCCGCTGCTGGCGCCCCAGGCCATCGCATTCGTACAAGGTGAGGTCCAGGTGATAGAAGTGGCCGGGCAGAAGGTGGTCGAACCGGTACTGGACGACCCCGCTCCAGTCGTTGCGCTGCGATTCGCCGCTGCTGGCGCCGCAGAAGGTGTTCGACTCGCCGTTGAGGTAGCCGAACCCGAGCGAGGCAATGTAGGCCGGGTCATAGGCATCGCCCCCGCCGCTGTCGATTAAGGTCGGGCTGGCGAAGCCAACGTACATATCCCGCCAGGTATCGTTGTTGCCTTCGTCGAATTCGTTGACCTGCCGGTCGCGGTCCGCGCGGGCGAAGAGTTTGTGCGCGCCTGCGGCGCCTGGCGTCCACGTGAAGGACACGTTCGCTTCGGTGGCCGGCGCCACGCCGGGCGAGCTTTCGCCGATGAGCGTGCCGCCCGCATCAGGGTTGCCGTCGTAGAGCGCCAGCGCAGACGCCGCCGCAGCAGTCTGGCCGTCGTTGCGCAGCGTCAGGGTGACCGTGACGAGTTCCCCGGCCATCGGCTCATCGTCGGAAAGGGCGACCTGCGTGACGCGCAGGTCGGGCCGGGTTTTGATGGTCAGGTTGGCCGTAGCTTCGTTGTTGGTCTCGTCCGTTTCAGTAAACCGGTTGAACGGGTCGATGCTGACTCGCACCGGGACCGTGCCGGTGAAGCCCAGGGTGTTCCAGAAGATCTCGGCCTGGGCGGTGCCGCCGGCAGGCACGTTCGGTACGAACGCGCTGCCGATGTACCACTCGCCCCAGTCGGCCGAGGTGGCATAGAAGCTGGCTGTGAGCCGTCCGGTGTCCAGGCCGCCCATGTTGTGCAAGGTGGCGGACACCGACACATCGTCCCCTTCCACCGGGTCGATCGCGCCGAAGGAGATATCAGCGCTGCCCAACGTGGTGTCGGGCTGACCGGCCGGCGTCGCGCTGAAACCGGTTAGGTTCAGCGTGGCGAACGGCGCCAGGTAGAAGCAGATGGGCACATCCACCTCGCCCGACTGGCCGGCCAAGTATGCGGCGACCGCGGTCGCCAGGTTGCCGGTCGTCATGCTGGCCGGATAGGCCGGCGAACCGGTGTATGTCCAGTCAACCGAGCCGTTGGCGCCCACATCCACGCCAACCGCCAGGGGCCCGGAGCCACCGCTGACCGTAAAGCTGGTCGTGACGCTGCTGTAGCCCTGCGGTTGGACGGGCAGCCGGATATGGCGCAGCTTGCTGCCGGTCGGCGTCACCTTCAGATTGGTCAGGAGTACTTGACCGGCGCGATCCAGGGTGACGCGGACCAGCACATCCAGGGTACCCGTGGTGGGTGCGCCGTGGCTGGCCCAGTAGGCGTTGAAGAAGGATGCGAGGTTAGGACTGGTGTTCTCGCTGTTGTTGCTGACCGTACCGCTCCAGGATGCCGTGCCGGTGGCACCTACATCGAGCGCGAAGGCGGCGTTGTTTGGCAGGTCGCTGACCAGTGCCTGGAGTGTGACCGACGTAAGGAGGCCGGCCGGTACGCGCAACGTGGTCTCTTGCGTTGCTGCGCTGCTCCAGTTGAGCTTGCGGCCGTATTGTACCTGGTAGGTGTTAGTGCCGGATTCGGCCAGGTTTAGGCGGCCGCGGTCGTATGGGGCGGACTCGATCTGCTCGGCGATATAACAGTTGAGCTTAAGAGAACTCAGCGTGGGGGTGGTCGTCCCGGATGACGTTTCGCAGAATTCTAGCCGAATCCTCCCAGTTCCACCGTTCCCACCATTGCCCTCACCTGCGGTGCCACCGCTCCCCCCTGATGCGTCGACCAGGAGATTCCCGAGGAACGCAGTCTGAGCCTGCAGAAAGATACTTCCGCCAGCTCCTCCTCCCCCTGCCTTATCATACTGACCCGAATCGCCGCCTCTGCCGCCACGCGCCTGGATGCTGCCCGAGACACTCAGATTCCGCGCGGACAAAAAGATGATTCCACCCCCTGAACCTCCACCCCCGACTGAGTATGCGTAGTACTTTTGCCCACCACCGCCTCCTCCTCCGAAGACCATTGAAGTCAGTTCGGCATTACCGTACGCGAGCCCTCCATAGCCTGGCACGTTCTGCCCATCGGAACCAGGGCTTCCGTTCCCACCGCCACCGCCGGCTCCGGCATATGGGTGACCAGAGTCACCCCCGTGGCCACCTCCTCCGCCGTTTCCGTTTGCATTGTAGTCTCTCACCCCTGGTCCATATGCGCCCTCGCCCTGGTAGCCACTGGCAAGGTCCTCGCCCCAGCCACACGCCGACTCGGTATGGTGTTGTCTGAAACCGTCTCCGCCACGAAAGCCTCCGCCGCTTGCACCACCACCAGCAGGGCCGCCACAGGTTCCCGTGACATTCGATCCAGGCTGACCGTTCACGGCAAGGATCCCCGATACGTTGGCCGTGCCGGAGCACATTACCGCCAGTATTCCGCCCCAAGTGCCGTTCCAGGAGCCCAGAGGCGATACCGTCCCGGTCACCGGACAGTCTGTATACTGTGGAACGCGTTGAATCTGGGCATGGCTGTTGCCCCCGCTAGAGTAGGTGCATTGTAGCGGCTTGGTTAACTGATAAGTCGCTGAACCGCCACCGAAGTCAGATACCGCCTTGTTCAGTTCCCAGCAGCCAGCGTCTGATCCTTGACTCTGGTGTATGAGCACCACGTCGCCGGGGTTGATCCTATAGACACTGCGTGCATCTGTGACACTGATCATATAGGTTCCCTGGGATCCACTATTGACCACGCCTACACCTACGCCATTGTCGTAGTCAAGGCTGCCGTTCGTCGGCATGACGCCATCGCGGCCGTCGCCGAACATGTCATAGCTCGCTGTCCCCGCGTTGAAGGCGGTGGCATACTTACCCACTCCCCACAACTTTAGGTAGTCCTGGCTGTACACCTTCACTGGGTGCAGCGTTTGGGGCTCCGGCCCCAGGTTGTGCGTGTACTCCTTCCACTCGCCCAGATTGCCTGTCATGTTTGCGGCCACATCCAACGGCCGCTGGAGTGCGCCCACCGGTGTATCCGCGACCCCCTGCGTAACGTTCCCGGTCACATGCACCGTTTGTGTCGGCTTCGCTGGGTCGCTCGTCCGCACCGTGATCGTCCCGTCATATGCGCCCAGCGGTAGGCTGGCCGTGTTTAGGGTCATCGTGTACGTCGCGGTGTCCGCCGGCCCGACGGTCCGACTGCCAGTCTGCGGCACGCTGATCTTGGGGGGCACGCTGACGTAGGTGAGCAGGTCGGCAGCGCCGGTGTTGCCAAATACGAAGCTGCGGCGCAGGAGCGTGCCCTGCTGCGCCGTGCCGAAGTCCCAGGTTTCGTCCTCGCTCACCATGGCGAAGGCGGGCTTGGGATCCTCGGCGAAGCTGTTCAACGGGCGCGCGGCCGAGTCGATGATGTTGTCCTCACTATCGGTCCAGAACGCGATCAGGATGTTATCGCCATCGGGGTTGTAGTCAGGCGAGAACTCAGATACCGACCAGGTGGTTGCGAACACCGTTGGGCCGGCGGGTATGTCCAGGGTGTAGGGCTTCTCCAGCACCAACACCCCATCAGAGACGAAGTTCAGGTACAGGTGGCCATCTTCAATGGTGACGGAGTGCGGGTTGTTGACGACCAGGTTGGTCGTGTTGGCGCCGGATGCGTTGAACGCCGCCGGGGTGACGATCTGGAGCTGTAGCCCCTTAAGCATCTGGCCGCTGTAAGGCGCCAGGCTGGCGTCCAGGCTGGTGAGCTCCACTGGCGTGACAAAGCGATGGCTGCCCTGCGGGTCGCTGTAGCTGACGACGATTACCGGCGGGGTGAACGGCTCGCTTTCGACCGTGTAGGTGAAAGTATCGCGCGGGGTCAGCGCCTGCACCGTGAAGCTGGTGCCGGCCAGGATCGTGCCGGTGTTGAGGCCGATTTGGAGGCCGTTCGATACGTCTATCGGGAGCGGCGCATGATAGCTGCTGCCCACGGGCAGGGCGCCGCTGCCGCCCGCGCCGTCGCTCCACGACAACGCCGTGCTGCCCTGTCCCACGGTGCCGGGCGTGGCTGCTGTGAAGGTATAGGTGCGGTCGGCCGAGCCAGTGTAGTTGCCGCCGGAGTACGGCTTGGCGGTGCTGCCGCCCCAGTTGGTCAGATCGGGTGCCTGCACCAGGCTGCCCACCGCCACGTGTTGACCGGGGCGGACGCGGCCGTTGCCGCCGACGGTGTTGTTGCCGATGGTGGTGGTGTGGTCCGGCGAGTACATGACCGCGTCGATGCCGTAGGCGTCAAAGGTGCCGGTGTTTTCAACAACCAGTTTGACCGTGACCGTGTCACCGGTGCGCTCCGTCACGTAGCCGGCCGACACCTCTGGCTGGGGATGGATTTCGGGCCGTAGATGGGCATCGTCGCAGTAGTCGGGACCGGACGGCCAATTCGGCATCCGCTGAGGATCGTTCTCCGGCAGCGCACAGTAGTAGCGGAACTCCGCCCGGTCGTTGTAGCCGTCGCGGTCGCTGTCGCGGTTGAAGCGGAACAGCATGGCGCCGCCTGCCTGGGCCGGGATGTCCTTCAGCGGCGTGTTGCCTGCATCCTCCTGCGTGAAGTACACATTCCACCAGGCGATATCAGAAAGGAAGTGCTCATGCCAGGTAGGTGGGTTCGTGCCGTCGAACTCCGGCGTCCAGAGCGCGTTGATGTTATCCTCCGCATCGTAGCCGGCCGGGAAGTAGCGCGTCAGCACGTCGAGCACGCTCTCGCTGCCCCAGGTGGGGATCACGTAGCTGTCCACCGACTCGTCACCGTCCTCGATCCCGTCTTCGATAAAGACCGTCATCCCGCTGCTGACCGCGTTTTGGTAGAACAGCTCGTCCGCGCCATAGCTGTAGTCCTCCACGACCACGGTCAGCCGTTCGCCCAGGTCGATGCGCCGCATCTGGTCCAGGTTGAGGATGATCGGATCGGCGGTGAAGGTATGGCTGGCGCCGGGGAACAAGTTTTGGATGGCGCCGCCCGGGAACTTTTCCCAGGCTGGATAAGAGATGCTCGGGCTCGTGTCATCGCCGATGTAGACGTTGACGATCATCCCCGTCAGCTCGCGGGCGTACTCGGTGCCCGTGTTCTTGACCGTGAACTCGAAGGTAAGGTCGGCCGCGTGGCTGGAGTCTACGGCCCAGGCGGTGCTCCACTGCTCACCGGTGGTGAAGGCCTGGCCCTCGGCGATGGTGTGCTCTTCGTAGACTTCGTGGGTCGTGGTCTGCGCGCCGCCCCAGGATTGACCATTGGTGCGGGTCTCAGTATAGCGAGGCTGCGAGATGGCGTAGCTGATGTCGTACAGTCCGCGGGCCAACAGTTGGCTCTGCTGACCAATTGCGTACTGCACTCCGTCTAGTGAGTTAACCACGCTACTGAAGTCGATGTTGTTCACCACTTGAGCCGAGGCCTGGGCCGAGGCGGAGGCCGATATATCGTTGTAATTGATATTGCTGTTGTAGTTGTTGATTCTTATCTCGTTCTGAATTTCGTTGTCGTTCCACTCCTGAATGCCGTCCCTGATAGATGCAAAACCTCCCACAACCCCTGCCCCACAGACTAAAGGATACCCCGGTCCAGTTACTATTCCAGGTATACACCCCGCCCCGATAGCGAGTAGCCCGCCTATGACCTTCACTCCACCCCAAAATCTGCTGCCTGCGGCGGCTGTTGGGCTCGCTGACGCTACGAGATTGGCTGACAGTGGCGCCTCAACTGCCTCTGACACCTCCTGCCAATTGTTCCACGTCACCGTATCGGCAATGCTGGTGCTCTGTCCCTCCGTAACGCTGGTCTGGTAGGAATGCTCGGCCTGGGTCATCTGCCCCTGTGAAGTGGTGATAGTCGTCACCCGCGTCACGCGCCACGAATTGGCGGTGACATCCACTTCCGGCTGCGGGAACGCGGCCACGAAGGGGTTGTCGCCCGGCGGCCGCACCCAGCCGGGCATATCGGCCTGGATGTAGTTCCAGTACTCGACGCGGGGATAGCTCCCATAACCGCAGCTCGCAGTCCCGCCGGGGCAGTAGGTTGTTCCAAACAACTCCTGCCCATCATCGAACTTGTCGCCATCGGTGGTTTCGGCCGGTGTGCGCGTGCCCACCATGTAGGCCTCGGCGTAGTCGGGGATCGTGTCATAGTCGCCGTCGTTGCACACCTTCACGCCGGTGCCGTCGCGATTGTTGAAGTTGGGCCACGCGGCCGGCGGGCCGAAGGGCGGGCCGTAGCCCCAACGCACACTGCGCGACAGGGTGAAGTCCAGCAGCGCGGTCACCTCCTGGCCGTCGGTGTACCCGCTGGCGTCGCCGTCGCTGTTGGGGTTCAGCGGATCGGTGCACCACCAGGCTTCCTCGGTATTGGTCAGCCCATCCGCGTCGTCATCCACGCTGATGCTGCTGGCCGTGGCCGCGATCTGTTCGGGCGTCAATGCGGCTATCGCGGCGCGCAACGAGACGACCAGCGCCATCGCCTCGGCCGCTGCCCCAGCGCCGGCAATACCAACCGCGGCCTGCTGCGCGACGATCGCGTCGGCCTGGGCCAACAGCGGCTCAAGGCTCCTGGCCAGCCAGCGCTTCTCCGGCCCCTGCCGGTTCACCAGCAGGCGCAGCTCGTCGGCCCCCTGGGGCCGGAAGCCGAGGCGGGCCAGGTCGCTGAGCTGCTCGCCGTCGGCCAACACCAGGGCGTCCTGCGCACCATCGGCCTGTAAGGTGCGCAGGACGAGCACGCCGGTCTTCTCCAGTCGCGCCAGGCTATGCGATCCGGCGAGCGTCACGGACGCGCGGAACAAGTAGCCGGGGCGCGGCGGATCAAGCGTGAGGGCAGGGGTGATGGGCTCATCCGGGGCAGGCGCAGCCGAACCAACAGCCAGCGGTTGGATCAGGAGAGCCAGCAGGACGATGACAGAGACGAGGGTGTTAGCGCGTCGGATGAACATGGTCTACCTCCGGATACAGCAACCCTGGAAGGCCCGATAACGGACGGTCGTGGCCCATTGAGGTGAAAGGGCAGGCAGGCGCGCAAGGCATCATCGAAGCTGCCCGCTCGCAACGGAGACTGTGGGGGAGAAGCTGTCTCGCGACAGCGCAGTGACCGGTAGCCAGCGGACATCTGGTCGGGACAATCATGCCTGCCCGCTATCGTGCTTTCGATAAACTGATTATACCGGGATATCCGTCGGATTGACAAATGCCGCGGTAATGACCACGGCCGTTGGCAAGGGAAGGCACAAATAAGATGCGCTGGTCGCTTTACAATGCCAAAAGGTGTCGTCCTCCCCTCGGTGAATATCTTGCACAAGAGAAGGGATGGGGCATTGCCTCGATGTTGTTTCAGGCAATGTTCACAACCCGATACCCGTGCCGCAGCCGCGTCCGAATCGTTGCCCGGATGAACGGCCAGGCAGCCTCCAATGACGGGAACGGCGTGACCGCCACCCGTTTCCAGCGGCCCTTGCGGCCGTAGGTGCGCACGACGGCGCCCTCATCCAGCAGCGTCGGCTCCCAGCTCACCCGGTAGTAGCGCCGCGCGTTGGCGGCTGGGTCGGTGCGGTCGAAGCGCACCTGGCCGAAATCCGCCGGCGGCTCGCTCCACTCGTCGCGAGTGCCTTTGCCCTTCATGCTCCCTCTGTGTGACTTCTACACTACCTGTTCGTGTCATCATTATACAAGAACACGCGTTCGGTGTAAACACGGAGATAGTCGTGAAACGTCAAGGCAAGCTCGATGCCATCCAGAAAAGAACATGCCCGACGGATGTGTCGGGCATGGGATGGGCGGTGGTCAGTCGCCCTGTGACGGCGGGTATGCGCGTCACACCTGGGTCGCCGGATCGGGTGTGGCCAGGTCAGCCGCGGGCTGGATGATGCCCGCCGCGACCAGTTGCTCACGGTAGTCGGCAGAAATCCGTTGCCGGTATGCTGTTCTCGGCCTGCGCACGACCGGCGCCTGGTCTGGCGCCGATCCTGCTGCCTGGCCGGTCCGCCGCGGTGAGCGACGCTCAGCTCGCCTGCGTTCCTCGCACTGGTGTGCTGCGAAGCGCAGGACAGCGATCACGCCGACGATCAGAAGCCACGCGATCCACGCGTACACGATGGGGCTGCTGAACATGGTCTGCCTCCTGGATGGGGGATGAGTTGTGGTCCGAGAGCGGATCACCTGCCGGTGTAGCAGCAGATGGCCCGGTCTCGGGCCACAACTCAACCGCCTCGCTTGTTCCCAGCCATGTAAGTCATAGCATCGGGAACAGTGAAGACAGATCGGTTCAGCGTTCAGTGATACGCATGGGCCCCGACGTATCAGCGACCTGTCGTAATGTACAGCCGGCAGCGCCAATTGTCAAAACCTCAATTGGCGCTGCGGCATCGTGTGTGCTCGCGATGTGCGCGCGGCCGTTTCCGCATAACTAATATTATGCGTTGACCCGTGTTTTGAACTATGGTATAATCGACTCTCGGAAGGCGATTTTGGCCCATTTTCGTCGCTTTCTGACCGCTTCTGGCTTTGTTCGTCTACCAAAAACTCAACGCATAAAAGCGAGCTTGTGAGAATGCCGCAATGAGCGACTACCTGAAACCGTTCAGCGACTATCTGCGAAGCATAGATCGCAGTGAACACACCGTCGAGGCCTATGCCGGCGACGTGGCCGCGTTCTTCACCTGGCTGGCGGAACGCCTGGGCCAGGCTGTCGAGCCGGTCGCCGTCACCTTCTTCGACGTGCAGAAGTATCGGCAGCACCTGCTCGACCAGAAACGCAAGCCAGCCGGCATCAACCGGCGGCTGGCCGCGCTGCGCACGTTCTTCAACTGGGCGATCGAGAAGGAATTGGCGACAACGAACCCGGCGCAGGCCCTGCAAGGGGTCAAGCAGGACCGCCGCGTGCCCAAGGCGCTCTCCAGCCAGGAGGTCTACCGGCTGCAGCGGACTGCGGCCGGCCAGCGCCAGCTCGCGGTCGCCAAGGCCGACAGCGTCGTCACGCCGGCCGTGATCGCCGCCTGGCGCGACGAGGCGCTGCTCAACCTGCTGCTCTACACCGGCCTGCGGGTGGGCGAGGCGGCCAGCCTGCGGCTGGATGACGTAGTGCTGAACGGCAAGGCCGCGAAAGTCATCGTGCGCTCCGGCAAGGGCCTGAAGTATCGCGAAGTCCCGTTGCACAAGGAGGCTCGCCAGGCGCTGGCTGCATACTTGCAGGTGCGACCGGCCGATCAGGGCGATCACTTGTTCCTCGGCCAGCGCGGGCCGTTGGGCAGCCGCGGCATCCAGATGCAGTTGGCCGCGCTGGGCCAGGCCGCCGGCGTCACGGTGACGCCGCACATGCTGCGCCACACCTTCGCGACCCGGCTGCTGCGCGAATCCGGCGCCGACCTGGTGACCGTTGCGGCGCTGATGGGGCACGCCAGCATCGCCACCACGCAGATCTACACCCAGCCCGGCGAGGCGGATATGATCCGGGCGGTGGCCAAGCTGGGGTGAGTGGTGATCAGGGCATATTGGACAAGACAAGGCACCTATGATAGCATTTTGATAGCATACTTGCCTGGTCCGCGACCTTTTCATACATGTGATATGGCGAGATGCTGAAAGGGTGAGACGATGCCTCAGTTATTGGTGCGGGACCTGGATGCCGGCACGGT
>CAZKEF010000007.1:0-181453 GCA_964551735.1 uncultured Anaerolineales bacterium | reverse complement strand
AGTACCTGCCGCACAAGGGCAAGAAGGTGGTTTTCGGCATCCGGCCGGAGGATGTCTATACAGCCCAGTATCCGGCGCCCGGCATCAGCCCTGCCCCGCTCAAGGCCGAAGTCGATGTCACCGAGTTGATGGGCAACGAGATCTACCTGTACCTGTTGACCGGTAAGAAGCAGTTCATCGCCCGGGTGGATCCGCGCGCGGCCGCCCGCGTGGGCGAGACGCTGGACATGGTGATCAACATGGATAACATGCACCTGTTTGACCCGCAGACCGAGAAGACGCTGGACCTGTAGAGTGAGCAGTATTCGCGAGTTGGTCGAGACCATCCAACTTCAGGCGCAGCTAAAGGCCGAGTATGGCGCCCAGGGAATAGATCTGCCGCTTAGCCGCGCAGAAGGGGCGTTGCGCGCTGCGCTGGCGGAGCTGGAGAGCCTCCCCAACGATCCCCTCCTGGTAGCGCGCGAGCCAAATGATCTGAGCGCGATCCGCGCGCTCCGCCAGGATGGACCACGGCGTTTGTGGACGACCTTCGACCAGGACAGCTATCGTGAGCGCCTGGCGGGTGCCTTGCTCGGCCGCATGGCTGGCTGCACCCTGGGCGCGCCGGTCGAGTTGTGGCCCATTGCCAAGATGGCGGCGTTGGCCGAGGAGAACGGCGACGATTTCCCGCCGACCGACTATTGGTGCTACGTCCCGGAACCACGGACGAAGCGCTACGAGAAGAGCTTCCGGCAAAGCTACACCCGTGGCGGGCTGGCTGGCGTGCCGGTGGATGACGACATCATCTACACCTTGTTGGGGCTGCTGATCGCGGAGGAATTCGGGCTCGAGTTTTCGACCGCCGATGTCGGCCAGGCGTGGCTCCGCTATCTGCCCTACGCCTGCACGGCCGAGGAGGTCGCCCTCAAGAACCTCAAACAGGGTGTTCCTGCCTCTGAGGCGGGGAGGACAGACAACCCTTACTGCGAATGGATCGGTGCGGATATCCGTGCCGATCCATGGGGCTATATCGCGCCGGGCTGGCCTGAGCGCGCCGCGACCCTCGCGTATCGCGACGCCTATCTCAGCCACCGCCGGCAAGGGATTTATGGCGCGATGTTCTTCGCCGCGACTATCGCCGCGGCGTTTGCCGTCGCCGATCCGGTCGAGGCGCTGCGGATCGGTCTCACAGAAATCCCGCGCGAAGCCGCCTTGCACCAGACGATCGAGTGGGCTCTGCAGATAGCGCCAGAAATCACGAACTATCAGCAAGCCAGCGCTGCCGTTGAGCAACGGTTCGCCGGCCTATCGCCAGTTCACACGCTCAACAACGCCTGCCTGACGGTCTGGGGCATCACCATCGGCGGAACCGACTTCACTCGCGTGATCGGGGAGACCGTCGCGATGGGGCTGGACAACGACTGCACGGCCGCGACCTCCGGCAGCATTGTCGGCGCCGTCGTTGGCAGACAGGGCATACCGTCCCGATGGTATCAAGGATTCGGCGATACCGTTCACACCTACCTGATCGGCCAGGAGAGGTTCTCCATCCGGGATGTCCTGGGACGATTCGAACAACTTGCGCGCACCGCCCACGGTTGTGGGAAATGGTGACGCTTACTTGCTTCCGGCCTGACCGGAGAAGGAATCTGCAGATGAAGCCACGTTTTCTTGTTTTCAACGTGATCGCGATAGTGAGTCTTTTGCTGAGCGGGGCGCTCTTGATCCAGGCGCCGCAGGCGCAGGCGTGGGTGGCGGAGCCGGAGCTGCGGCAAACCGCGGCGATCGCGGCGCTGCCACTGGTGGACGACTTCGAGGCCGGGCTGCCGGCCGGGCAGGATGGCACGATCCCCATCGGGTTCAACACCTTCGCTGACCCGAACAGCACCGCCGCAATTTCGACCACGGATGCGGACCCGGCGCCATCGGTGCCGGGCCACGGGGCTGGGAATCACGTGCTGAAGCTGGATCTCAATGTCGTGGCGTGGGCCGGCGTCACCCATGCTTTCGAGGATGCCGGCGCCACGGCCTGGATCACCCAGGACTGGAGCGCCTACGAGGGCATCTCCTTCTATCTTTATGGCACAGGGGCCGGCACCGATTTGTTCATGGATGTGCTCGACAACCGAAACCCCGGTTCGACCAAAGACGACGCTGAGCGTTGGTCCATCGCTTTCAAGGACGACACCACCGGTTGGAAGCTGATCGAGATTCCGTTCGCCAGCATGACCCGCAAGGAGATCGGCAACGGCGCGCCCAACGACGGTTTCGGCCTAACCGAGGTGCACGGCTGGGGGTTCGGCACGCTGGGCACGGGCGGCGCGAAGTCCTATTACCTGGACGACGTGTCGGTCTACGGCGTTGCGCCGATCAAGCCGTTGACGGTCGGCTTCAACACGCTCAACTATCAGGTCACCGAGGGCGAGGCGGCGACGATCACGGCCAAGCTCAGCAAGCCCTATACGGACACGGTGACGGTGGATTACGCGACGACCTTCGGCCCCGCGGTCCCGAATCGCGACTACACGCCGGCCTCGGGCACGTTGACCTTCCCGGCCAACGTCACCGAACAGTCGTTTACGGTACACACGATAGACGACGCCAAGTTCCAGGGCGACCGCGGCGTGCTGGTCGAGCTCTCCAACCCGACGGGCGGCCTGGCGCTGGGCATGCCGCCCCTGGCCCGGGTCAACATCGGCGACAACGAGATGTATTACCCGCCGCTGCTCGACGATTTCGAGACCTACCCGTACCTGTGGTCAGCGGATCTGCCTGCTGCCCTGTCGAACCCGGAGATCGCGGCCGGGGATGCTCTGGCGTTGCCCGGCCAGGGTGCCTACGAGCACGTGCTTCAGGTTGGCCCCAGGACCCGCCTCTATCTGCCGCTGATCGCGAAGAGCGGGCTTGCGACTGCCTTCGCGGCTCCGCAGGCCCCGGCCAACGGCGCACAAACCACGTATCACTTCGGCCGCACCTTCCCGGTCGGCCAGGACTGGAGCGCCGCGTCGGAGTTGAGCTTCTGGTACTACGGCCGGGGCAGCGACGCCACGGTCCAGGTCAACCTCGCCAACGACCAGGCGACACCCGCCGATCCGGCGAGCTGGCAGCTGGTGTGGAGCGACGAGTTCAACGGCCCGGCAGGCGCTGCGCCGGATACGCGTGTTTGGGGCAACGAGGTGGGCGATGGCACCGCCTACGGCATCCCCGGCTGGGGCAACGATGAGCTGGAGTACTACACGGCCGGCGGCGCCAACGCGGCGGCGGACGGCCAGGGCAACCTGGTGATCACCACGGCGGAGGCCGATGGCTCGCTGCTGTGCTACTACGGCCCGTGCAAGTACACCTCGGCGCGGTTGTTGACCAAGAACCGGTTCGAGGTCGCCTACGGCCGGGTCGAGGCGCGCGTCAAGGTGCCGGTCGGTGCGGGGCTGTGGCCCGCGTTCTGGATGCTCGGCACGGACATTGACCGGGTCGGCTGGCCGATGACCGGCGAGATTGACATCATGGAGCATGTCGGCCGCCTGCCCAACGAGATCTTTGGCACCCTGCACGGCCCCGGTTACTCGGGCGGCAACAGCTACGGCAAGGTCGTTGACCTGGGTGTGCCGGTCGCTGACGAGTTTCACACCTTCGCGGTGGAATGGCAGCCGGACAAGATCGTCTGGTTCTTTGACGGCGATCCCTACTTCACGGCCACCCCGGCCGATCCGTTCCTGGCCGGCAAGCAGTGGGTCTACAACCACCCGTTCTACATGCTGCTGAACGTGGCGGTGGGCGGCAACTTCGGCGGCGCGGTCGGCTCCGAGACGACCTTCCCGCAACAGACCCTGGTGGACTACGTGCGCCTCTACCAGGCTGCACCGGAACCTTTGACCTTCACGGCCTCGTTCGTGGATGACTTCAGCGGCTGGCAGCAGATCAGCCTCCCGTTCGCGTCCTTTCAGGGCGCGGCCGGGACGGCGCTCGACCTGGCCGCCGTGCGATCCATCAGCTTCGACATCCCCGCGACCCTGCGCGATCCGGTGCTGCTCGACCAGTTGCGCCTGAAATACGATGACACCATGCCGCCGACGGTCGTTATTACCAGCAGCGCGGCCGGTGAGACGGCGACGGGACCCGTCACGTTCTCCTTCACCTTCAGTGAGGATGTCGGCACGAGCTTCACCGCCGACGACATCGCTGTAACCGGCGGTACGGCCGGCACGTTCACGCGCGTCAGCGGCACGTTGGCGACCCTGGTCGTGACCCCGCCTGCTAACGCGGCCGGCACGATGACTGTCAGCGTCGGTGCAGGCAAGTTCTACGACGCGGCTTACAACGCCAACACGACCGCGGTTTCTGTCGACCAGGCCTATGACACGACGAGCGTCGTGCCCCCGGCCTGGGAGCCGATCACGTTTGACGACCCGGCGGTGACGTACACGCTGACGGGCTTCGGTGGGGCTGATGACTCGACCGTGGTGGTGGATCCGACGGATGCTGCCAACAAGGTCGGCAAGGTCGTGAAGTCGGCGACGGCTGAGCTGTGGGCTGGGACCACGGTTTCCACGGGAGCGAACCTCTCGGTGCCGAGGTTACCGTTTACGGCCAGCGACACCCAGATGACGGTGCGGGTCTGGTCGCCGGATGCGGGCATCCCGGTGCGGCTGAAGGTGGAGGATGCGGCGGACGGCACGAAGAGCTGCGAGACCGAGGCCACGGTGACCACGGCTGCGGGCTGGCAGACGCTGACCTTCGACTTTGCGAACCAGGCGCCGGGGACTGCTGCGCTGAACCTGACCTACACGTACACCAAGGTCTCGATCTTCTTCAACTTCGGCGTGACCGGCGCCGTGGCGGGGGAGAAGACCTACTACTTCGACGACGTGGCCTTTGCTGGCGGCACGCCGCCCCCGGCCTGGGAGCCGATCACGTTTGACGACCCGGCGGTGACGTACACGCTGACGGGCTTCGGTGGGGCTGATGACTCGACCGTGGTGGTGGATCCGACGGATGCTGCCAACAAGGTCGGCAAGGTCGTGAAGTCGGCGACGGCTGAGCTGTGGGCTGGGACCACGGTTTCCACGGGAGCGAACCTCTCGGTGCCGAGGTTACCGTTTACGGCCAGCGACACCCAGATGACGGTGCGGGTCTGGTCGCCGGATGCGGGCATCCCGGTGCGGCTGAAGGTGGAGGATGCGGCGGACGGCACGAAGAGCTGCGAGACCGAGGCCACGGTGACCACGGCTGCGGGCTGGCAGACGCTGACCTTCGACTTTGCGAACCAGGCGCCGGGGACTGCTGCGCTGAACCTGACCTACACGTACACCAAGGTCTCGATCTTCTTCAACTTCGGCGTGACCGGCGCCGTGGCGGGGGAGAAGACCTACTACTTCGACGACGTGGCCTTTGCTGGCGGCACGCCGCCCCCGGCCTGGGAGCCGATCACGTTTGACGACCCGGCGGTGACGTACACGCTGACGGGCTTCGGTGGGGCTGATGACTCGACCGTGGTGGTGGATCCGACGGATGCTGCCAACAAGGTCGGCAAGGTCGTGAAGTCGGCGACGGCTGAGCTGTGGGCTGGGACCACGGTTTCCACGGGAGCGAACCTCTCGGTGCCGAGGTTACCGTTTACGGCCAGCGACACCCAGATGACGGTGCGGGTCTGGTCGCCGGATGCGGGCATCCCGGTGCGGCTGAAGGTGGAGGATGCGGCGGACGGCACGAAGAGCTGCGAGACCGAGGCCACGGTGACCACGGCTGCGGGCTGGCAGACGCTGACCTTCGACTTTGCGAACCAGGCGCCGGGGACTGCTGCGCTGAATCTGACCTACACGTACACCAGGGTCTCGATCTTCTTCAACTTCGGCGTGACCGGCGCTGTGGCGGGGGAGAAGACCTACTACTTCGACGATGTGGCCTTTGCGCCTTGATCTCGGTCCTGACGCACGCGCTGCTGTACGATGAGCAGGCGCATGCGCAGAGACGAGGACCGGAATGCGAGGTGCCTGCCCCGCAGTTTTGGGCATGAAGCGGAGACTGCGGATGACGCGGACAGGTTAAGATGCTATCCGCGTCGTCCGTGTCGTCCGCGTGGTCCGCGTCCCGTTTTGGGGTTAGTATAGCCGGCAGAAGTGAATTCACCTATGACCCAACATCATTTCGACTCACAAAACCGTTTCGTCATCGCGGACTTCGATACGTTTCCGCCGTTCGCCAGCTTCCTGCCGGGCATCGCCGGGCCGTTGGGCATCCCCATGTGGACGTTCTACGTCAACCGAGGCCAGGCCATCGCCTCCTTCGGCGTGGAGAGCAAAGACGCGCCGATCATGGAGTTCCAGCCGGCGAACAGGGCGTATCAACTGACGCCCTACACCGGCTTCCGCACGTTCATCAAGCTGCGCGGCGAGGCGGGCGAGGGATACTACGAGCCGTTTTCGGCGATCTCATCCCAAACTGCACCAACCTCGGGTAGCAGGTCCCGCCGCATGATCATTGCGCCCAACGAGTTGGAACTGGAAGAGACGGATGAGGCGTACGGCCTGCAGACTAACGTCGTTTACTTTACCTTGCCCGGCGAAAGCTTTGCCGCGCTGGTGCGTCAGGTCACGGTCAAGAACATCGCTGATCAGCCAGTCGCGATCGAGCTACTGGACGGCCTGCCCGCGATCATCCCGTTCGGCGTCACCAACGGCATGCTCAAGGAGATCAGCCGCACTGCCGAGGCGTGGATGGCGGTCACGAACCTGGAACAGGGCGTCCCGTTCTACCGGGTGCGGGCCAGCATCGCGGATCGCGCCGAGGTGGAGACGTTCGAGGCCGGGCATTTTTATCTGGCGTTCGCTGTAGGGGCAGGCCTCGCGCCTGCCCCCCAGGGCGACCGCGAGGGTGCGCCCCTGCTGTTTGTTGACCCCACCGTCATCTTCGGCCCCAACACGGCCCTCAGCTACCCCGACCGCTTTCTGGCCGGTTCGCTGGCCGAGCTGGCCGCGACGCCGCAGGTCCCGGTGTGCCGGACCCCCTGCGGGTTTGCCGGCGTGGCCGCCGCGCTGGAGCCGGGTGAGAGCCTGACGCTCTACGCGCTCATCGGCCATGTGGGCGAGGTCGGCGCCATCAACCAGGCACGGCCGCGCCTGGCCGATCCCGTCACCATCGCCGCTAAGCGCGTCGAAGCGGGCGCGCTGGCCGCCGCGCTCACCGATCCCATCGCGACGCGTAGCGGCGATCCGCGCTTCGATGCCTACTGCCGCCAGGCCATGCTTGACAACATCCTGCGCGGCGGCTGGCCCGTGCGCCTGAACGGCCATGCCTATCACCTCTACGGCCGCCGTCACGGCGACCTGGAGCGTGACTACAACGCGTTCTTCCTGCCGGCCGAGTTTTTCTCGCAGGGCAACGCCAGCTATCGCGATGTCAACCAGAACCGGCGTTCCGATGTGCTCTTCAACCCTGAAGTCGGCGATGAGGAGTTCCTGGCGCTCTTGGGGCTGATCCAGCCCGACGGCTACAACCCGCTGACCGTCCTGGGCAGCCGTTTCACCGTCCCGCCTGACCGGCAAACGGCCGTGCTGGCCCTGGCGGATCAGCCTGACGCACTACGGCCGCTGCTGCGCCAACCCTTCACCGCCGGCTCCCTGCTGAGGACGGTCGCGCAACATGGCATCCGCCTGACCGTGCCGCCGGCGGACTTCGTTGAAACGGTTGCCGCCCAGGCCGACTGGGAGTTCGCGGCGACATTCGGCGAAGGCTACTGGGTTGACCACTGGTTCTACAACCTCGACCTGCTAGATTCGTACCTCGCGATCTATCCCGATCGCAAAGATGAGTTGCTATTCGCCAAGACCGTGCCCTACTATCAGGGCGCCGCGTTCGTGCAGCCGCGCGATCGGAAAACGGTGCTGGTGGAGGCTGGCAAGGTGCGGCAATATGGGGCGCTTCTAGAGGACGAAGCGCTGGCGCACCGGCTCGCCAGTGGCCCGCATCCGCGCCACCTGGCGCGCACCGGCCACGGCGAGGGCGAGGTCTTCCGCAGCACCGTCTTCGCCAAGCTGACCGGCCTGGCGCTGCTCAAATTCGCCACCCTCGACCCGTCGGGCATGGGGGTCGAGATGGAGGCGGGTAAGCCGGCCTGGTGCGATGCGCTCAACGGCCTGCCGGGGCTGTTCGGCTCGTCGCTGTCCGAGACGTATGAGCTGCGGCGGCTGTTGGATTTCCTATTGGAGGCAATTGCGGAGCAGAACGGCACGGTGGAGCTACCCATCGAGCTGGCCGACCTGCTGCGCGAGGTGGTGGCGCAGCTCACCGCTTATCACAGCGCGTTCGACGACGACCGCGATCACCCCTACTGGGATGCTGTGGCGACCGCGCGCGAAACCTACCGCGCTCGCGTCCGCCTGGGCTTCGATGGCCGGGCCGAGCGGGTGGCGTTCGCCGCCCTGGCCCCCATCTTGCAAGCCTTCCGCGACAAGGTCGCGGCGGGCATCGCGCGGGCCGAGGCGCTGGCGGATGGCATCCCGCCCACCTACTTCATCCATGAAGTCCTGGACTACGAAACTATCACCGGTGTGGACGGCCGACCGCTGACCGACGACCACAGCCGCCCCTTCGTGCGCGTGACCCGTTTCGCGCCGCACGCCCTGCCCGCCTTTCTGGAAGGGCCGATGCACGCGTTGCGATCTTTTCAAACGAACGTTGAACGCGCGCGAGACCTCTATCGGCGTGTCAAAACCAGCCCGCTTTTCGACGCGAAACTCGGCATGTACAAGACCAACGCGCCGCTTGACGCTTGCTCGCCGGAGATTGGCCGCCTGCGCGCATTCACGCCGGGCTGGCTGGAGAACGAGTCGGTCTTCCTCCACATGGCGTACAAGTATCTGCTGGCGACCCTGGCCGCGGGCCTGCACGATGAGTTCTTCAGCGACATGCGGCGCGGTCTGGTGCCGTTTCTCGATCCGCAGACCTACGGCCGTAGCCCGCTGGAGCACTCGTCCTTCATCGTCAGCAGCGCGCACCCCGACGCGGCGCTCCACGGCCGCGGCTACGTGGCCCGCCTCACCGGCGCCACTGCTGAGTTCCTGAGCATGTGGACGCTGATGATGATCGGGCCGCAGCCGTTCTCGATGCGGGATGGGGAGTTATGCCTGGCGTTCAAGCCGGCCCTGCCGGACTGGCTATTCCGGCCGGACGGCACGCTGACCTTCACGTTCCTGGGCCAGTGCGAGGTCACCTACCGCCGCTACGCGTCGAGCGCGGCCTATCCGCAGGTCACCTCGGTTACCCTGCACCTGCCGATGGGCCACCGCCTGAGCCTGCCGGGTCCCGTGATCGGCGCGCCCTACGCGGCGATGGTCCGGGATAGGATGATTCGGCAGATCGAGTTGTGTTTGGAGTAACAAGAACCATGGACACCTGGCAATTCACCGGCGACGACGGCGCGTTCCGCCTGGCGTCGCCTCACAAAACCAGCTACCTCTACTTCCCGCTGGTTAACGAAGCCGGCATGATGGCGGCGGTGACGCCAACCCTGCACGGTGACACCAAGACCGGCCAGAACACCTTCCTGACGCTGCCGGTCTCTGTCGAAGACCTGCACAACACCCGTTCGGCGCGCAATTTTTGGGTTACGCTTGCCGGATACGGGCCGTGGTCGGCGACCGGCAACTCGGCGCCGCAGATCGCGCGAGCGTTCGCGGCCGATTCGCCGGAAACGGTGACGCTGGAGGCCGGGCTGTTGTGGCACAAGGTTACGCGTGAGAACCGGCGGCTCGGCCTGCGCGCTGAGACGCTCAGCCTCGTGCCCGCAGGCGGCGATCCCGTGGAGCTGATGCAGGTCACGTTGACCAACATCGGCGACCGGCCGCTGACGCTTACCCCGACCGCGGCGATCCCGATCTATGGCCGTTCGGCCGATAACCTGCGCGATCATCGGCACGTCACTTCGCTGCTGCACCGCATCCGCACGGTGGCCCATGGCGTGACCGTGCGCCCGACCCTCTCGTTCGACGAGCGCGGCCACCGGCCCAACGCGGTGACTTACGCGGTGTTGGGCGTGGAGGGCGATGGCGCGCCGCCAGTCAGCTTCTACCCCGTCGTCGAGGACTTCATCGGCGAAGGCGGCGCCCTGGAATGGCCGCAGGCTGTAGTGGAATCCACAACGCCGGGCCTACCGGCCGGGGCCGCAGTGGACGGCTATGAGGCGATGGCCGCGCTGCGCTTTGCCGATGTCACGCTGGCGCCGGGCGCATCGCGGTCGTATGTGCTCATCCTGGCCGTGCTGGACGATGACAGCAGGCACTCTGGAATCGAGCCTGTGCGTAAGCCCCCTTCAGGGTCAGGCGGTCACGTGGGTGAGCGTGAGCAACCGGCTGAGCCCTCGATTCCGGAGGAGATCTTGGTTCAGCGCTACGGTAGCGCGGCCCGCGTGACCGAGTGGCTCGACCGCACGCGGTCTGAGTGGCAGGCGCGGATCGGGCCGCTGGCGTTCCGCACCGCGGACTCGCGTTTCGACGGCTGGTTGAAGTGGGTGGCGATCCAACCGACCTTGCGCCGTCTATTCGGTAACTCGTTCCTGCCCTACCACGACTACGGCCGCGGCGGCCGCGGCTGGCGCGACCTGTGGCAGGATTGCCTGGCGCTGCTGGTGATGGAACCCGATCCGGTGCGCGACCTGCTCTTCAGCAGCTTCGCGGGCGTGCGCATAGACGGCAGCAACGCGACCATCATCGGCGGCCGGCCCGGCGAGTTCATCGCTGACCGCAACAACATCCCGCGCGTCTGGATGGATCACGGCGCGTGGCCCTGGCTGACGACCCGCCTCTACCTGGATCAGAGCGGCGACCTGGGCTTCTTGCTGCAGGAGCAAGCCTACTTCAAGGACGCGCACATCAACCGCTGCCGGGCCAAAGATGAAGCGTGGGCGCCGGAGCAGGGCACTGAGCTGCGCACCGCGGGGGGCGAGGTCTACCGTGGCACCATCCTGGAGCATCTTCTGGTGCAGCACCTCACCGCCTTCTTCCACGTGGGGGCCGCGGGCAACACCATCCTGCTGGAAGGCGCCGACTGGAACGATGGCATGGACATGGCCCGCGAGCGCGGGGAGAGTGTGGCCTTCACCGCGCTCTACGCCAGCAACCTGGCTGACCTGAGTCGGCTGGTGCTGGCATTAGGCCGGCTGGGCGTAGCCGAGGTTGATTTGGCCGCTGAGTTGGTTTGGCTGCTCGACAGGCTAAATCATCCCGTCAATTATGAAGATGTCGCCGCGAAGCAGCGCCGCTTGGCGGAGTACTTCGCGACTTGTCAGCACACCGTTTCCGGCGACAAGGTCAGGGTCAGCCTGGCCGACCTGAGCCGCGATCTCGCAGCCAAGGCGGACTGGCTCGCCGCGCACATCCGGGCCCAGGAATGGGTGACGGACGGCGCCGGCCATGGCTGGTTCAACGGCTACTACGACAACGACGGCCAGCGCGTCGAGGGGCAGCACCCGAACGGGGTGCGCATGACGCTGACCGGGCAAGTGTTCGCGTTGATGGGCGACATTGCCACCGACGCGCAGGCGGCCGAGATCGTGGCCGCGGCCGACCGTTATCTCTACGAGCCGCGCGTGGGCGGCTACCGGCTGAACACCAACTTCGGCGGGATGCAGTTTGCTCTGGGCCGCTGCTTCGGCTTCGCGTTCGGCCACAAGGAAAACGGCGCCATGTTCAGCCACATGGCCGTGATGTACGCCAACGCGCTCTACCGCCGCGGGCTGGTGCGCGAGGGCCACAAGGTCCTGGCGGGCATCTACGACCACTGTCAGGACTTCGCATCCGCCCGCATGTATCCCGGCTTGCCGGAATACATCAGCGAGCGGGGCCGCGGCCTGTACCCGTGGCTCACCGGCTCGGCGAGCTGGTACCTGCTGACGCTGCTGGTCGAGGTCTTCGGCGTGAAAGGCGACCTGGGTGACCTGGTGCTGGCGCCCAAGCTGGTCGCGGCGCAGTTTGATGTCGCGGGCCAGGCGGCCGTCCGCACCCAGTTCGCGGGCCGCGACCTGGAGATCGTTTACCACAACCCGCAGCGGCTGGACTACGGCGCGTACGCGATCCGGCAGGTGGCAGTGGATGGCGTTGCGCTGCCGAGGACGCAAGAAGGCCAGGGCGTCCGCATCGGCAGGGAGGTCATCACTGGCCTGGGGACTGGAACGCGACAGCGCCTGGACGTGGCTCTCGGCTGATGGACCAGCCGCCACGCGTGCCAGGCGTTCAAGAACTGGCTTCGTTGTACGAGGGGATCCGCCCGCGTTACCCTGAGCTGGCGGATCAAGTCGCCATCGTCACCGGCTCCAGCCGTGGCATTGGCCTGGGCATCGCTTTGCGCCTGGCGCGCGAGGGGATGAGGGTCGTCATCAACAGCCGCTCGCCCGAAGCTGTTGAGGCCGCGGCCGCCGCGCTGCGGTCGTTCGGGGCAACCGTTCTCGCTGTCCCGGCCGACGTCAGTCGCACGGCCGATGTCGAGCGGCTGTTTGACGCGACTCTGGCCGCCTTCGGCCGCGTTGATCTGCTGGTTAACAACGCGGCCGACCTGCGCCGCGGCCGCTTCTTTGAGGTGGACGAGGCGCTGCTGGATGCGCAGCTTGCCAGCAATATACGCGGCCCCTATCTGTGTTCGTACCGTGCGGCCGAGATCATGCGCCAGCGCGGGGCCGGCAACATCATCCACATCAGCTCGGTGGGCGGCGCGCGTGCCCACTGGCAGGGGCTGCCTTACAATGTCACCAAAGGCGCGATAGATGCCATGACCCGCGCTATGGCCTTGGAGTTGGCGACCTTCGGCATTCGCGTCAACGCCATCGCGCCCGGCCCGATCTACAACCGCAGTGGCGACCCGACCCAGGGCCGCTGGGCCGCGGCGGCCCGGGAGCGCGTGCCCCTGGCGAGGCTCGGCACGGTGGTTGAGATCGGCGCCGCGGCGGCGTTCCTGGCCTCGCCCGACGCAAGCTACATCACGGGGCAGATCCTCTATGTTGACGGCGGGCTGACCGCGCAACTCACGCCCATCGGCCAGCCGATCTAGTGGGTCACTTGATACGATTATAGCCATTGCGGTGCAACGACGCTATGTCATGCTGAGCGGGTCAACCACTCAAAGCCAGTTGCGGAGAGACCCTAGCGAAGCATCTCGTGCGGCCCCCAGGAATACGCTAAAGGAAGCAATTAACATGGCATCGCCAGTAACGATTCGCGATATCCAGGTGCTCGCGACCCAGCCCGCGGGATCACACCTGATCGTCGTGAAAGTCATTACCTCTGAACCCGGTCTGTATGGCCTGGGCTGCGCCACCTTTACCCAACGCCAGTATGCCGTGATCGCGGCCATCGAGAAGCACATCCGGCCGTTCATGCTGGGCCGTGATGTCACGTGCATCGAGGAGGCCTGGCAGATGGCGATGGTGCACGGTTATTGGCGCAATGGCCCGGTGCTCAACAATGCCATCTCCGGCGTTGATATGGCACTGTGGGATATCAAGGGCAAGCAGGCCGGCATGCCGGTTTACCAGCTCCTCGGCGGCAAATGCCGTGAGGCGGCCGCAGTTTACGTCCATGCCGACGGTCGCGACCCGCGTGAGGTCGAGGACAATGTCCGCAAGTTTATGGCCGAAGGCTACCGGTATGTTCGGGTCCAGATGGGAGGTTACGGCGGCCGAGGCGCGCAGCCGCCGCGGCCCGACGGTGCGCCTGAGGGCGCGTACTACGATCCGCGCGGCTACATGCGCGCCATGCTGCGGATGCTGGAGCACGTGCGCGCCGCGCTGGGCGAAGAGATCGAGCTGATGCACGACGTCCATGAGCGCCTCAGCCCGATTGATGCGGTCCAGTTTGCCAGGGATGTCGAACGGTTCAAGCTCTTCTTTCTGGAAGATGCGCTGGCGCCTGAGGATATCGCCTGGTTCGCGCGCATCCGTGAACAGTGCGCTACACCGTTGGCCATGGGCGAGCTATTCAACAACCCGCACGAATGGCAGCCGCTGATCACCGGCCGCCTGGTGGATTTCGTGCGCATGCACATCAGCCAGATGGGCGGACTGACCCCGGCCCGCCACGTGGCCGCGTTTGCCGGCATGTTCGGCGTGCGTACGGCCTGGCACGGCCCCGGTGATGTCTCGCCCGTGGGCCACGCCGCCAATCTGCACCTGGACCTGTGGGCGCCCAATTTCGGCATCCAGGAGTGGTGCCGCTTCCCGGACCTGGTTTACGAGATGTTCCCCGGCACGCCCGAGGTGCGTAACGGGTACATGTATCCCAATGACCGGCCCGGGCTGGGCATTGAGATCAACGAAAAGCTGGCCGCGCAGTATCCGCTTAAGGATGAAGTGGAGTGGTGGACCCAGGCCCGGCTGCCCGACGGCACGCCCGCAAGGCCGTAGCGCCTCTGAAAGCATCCTAACCCGAAAATGGGACGCGGACGAGCGCGGATGAACGCGGATAATTGCATTTTCATCGCTGCTTGTGGCGCCCGCGGCATGGACACTGATCTGAAAATCGGACGCGGACTACGCGGACGACGCAGACTACGCGGATAAATGCTCAGTCTGTCTGCGTTGTTCGCGTTCCAGTTTTCGTCTCTGCTTGTGTCGCCTGCGACATGGCCGCTAACCCGAGAATGGGACGCGGACGAGCGCGGACGAACGCGGATGGTTGCATTTTCGTTCGCGATTGTGCCCCGACAGGGGCATGGACGCTGTCCTGAAAATAGCTTAACCTGTCACCCTGAGCGGGGTTACAACTCAACGCAAGTGACAGCTCAAAGCCAGCGAAGGGTCTCTGCCTTGGAATCGCAACGAGATCCTTCGCTGGGGGTTCGCCGTAACTGGCTTTGCGTGGTTAACCCGCTCAGGATGACAATCGGGAGTTCCTTCGGTTGCTCTCATGCCCCAGAGAGACCGGCTGATCCTAAAGGAGGCTTTGCACAGCCTCGATTCCGGAGTGGGGGCTAAAACAGCGCAGACGCCAGCTTGTTGAGGTACTCCCGCCGCTGCGGATCGGCCTCGTCCAGCAGCTCCAGCAGCGCCAGCATCACCTGCCGCGGCTCGCCGTTGCGGTAGCGCTTGTCGCGGCGGATCGCGGTCAGCATCTCCTCCAGCGCGGCGGTGGGGTTGCGATCACTCAGCGCCCGGTTCGCCCGGAAGAAGTGCGCGGCCGCCGTGTCCGCGCCGACCACGTCCTCCACCCCTTTGGCCGCGGCCAGGTAGTCCACCAGCGGCCGCAGCTTGGCGGCCACGGCGGCTTCAGGACCATCTTTGATCCCGTCCAGCAGCCGGCCTGCCTCGCTCCCTTTGCCCTGGGCCAGCAGCGCCCGCGCCAGCCCCAGCGCGCTCGCCGGGGTCTTGGCATCCCCGCGGCGATACGCGGCCTCGGCCTCGGCCCAGCGCCGCGCGGCCAGCAGCTTGCCGGCCCCGTCCCCGCCCGCGCCATCCGCGGCCTGGCCCGAACCGGGGGCCGCGCCCAGCCGCTGCAAAAACTGGCGCACCTGCGGCTCCGGCTGCGCGCCGACGAACTCGGCCGCCACTTTGCCATCGCGGAATGCTTTCACTGCCGGGATGCCCTGGATGCCGAACTGCATGGCCAGGCGCTGGTTCTGGTCGGTGTTGATCTTCGCCAGCACGAAGCCGCCGTTGTACTCCTTGGCCAGCTTCTCCAGCACCGGCCCCAACATGCGGCACGGGCCGCACCACGGCGCCCAAAAGTCCACCACCACCGGCGTCTTGCGGGAGCGGTCAAGCACTTCGGTCTGAAAGTTTGCTTCTGATACTTCGATCACGAATGGAGCGTTTGCCATCTGCTTCTCCTCAACAACTCATAAAGACACGATCATCGCTCAGGCATTTGGAATGGAGGCTTTAGCCGGTCAATTTCTTTGTCCGTCAAACCGCTTAAAGGCTCGATGCCATCACCTTAAGTCTTTGCTGTTTACTCGTTGCCTAACTTATAGCGATATACATTGGTTTCGCGTTTCTCAAACCCGATGCGCTGATACAGCCGGTTCGCAGCCTCGCGCGAGGGCCGGGAGGTCAGGTCCACCGTGGTGGCGCCGGCCGCCTGCGCCACGCGCAACGCCTCGCGCGTCAGCGCCTCACCGATGCCCTGGCCCCGCTGGCTGGCGTCCACCACCACATCTTCGATCCACGCACGCAGCCCGGTGGGAATGCGGAACATCGCCAGCGTCAGGCTGCCCACGATGGCGTCGCCAGCCCCAGGGGCGCGCGCGACCAGCAGTGTGACCGCGGGCGAGGCGACCATCTCGGCCAGTTGCGCCCGCGTCGGCGCGGGGTTGGAAGCCGACAACTGCGGCGTCAGCCGCTCGAACGCGGCCACCAGTTCGTCGGTGACTTCGGTAGCGATTTCAATCAGCATGAGACCGTCCTTGAAAACCCTCTTTTTGATGCGCTGAACTGGCGCAGGTTACGCGAGGGGGCAGTATAGCAAGGAAACCCCCACCTGGCCAAATGCCGTGAGCTACTTTTTGACGATCAACGGCAGCGCCACCGAATAGACGCGTTCGCGGCGGTAGATGCCGTGAGCGTCTGTCCCCAGGAACACCGTGCCGCTGACGGGATCGGCAGCCACCAATGCGGCAACCGCGCCGGCCGGGTTGTCCTGCGTCCAGGTGGCGCCTTCATCCGCGCTGCGGTAGAGGGCCCCGCTGCAAACCGCCCACAGGGTCCGGCCGGCCGCGACCGTGCTGCCCGGTTGGACAGGGCCGCAGCCCGCCAACACAGTCGTGGGCGCTTGCCAGCTATCCCCCTGGTCGGTGGAGTGGAACACCCCATGCGCCAGGCTGGTGACCCAGGCGGTGCGGTCGGCCGCGAAAGATGGCGACAGTGCGACTTTCGCCGGAACAGCCCCGCCGGGCAGGTCCAGCTTCGTCCAGTGCGCGCCGGCATCGGTGGTGCGATAGACCCCCGCGTCCGCGCCATCGGGCAGCGCGGCGAACAGGGTGCGGTCGCTGGCATAGGCCGGCGAGGCGACCAGGCCGGTCACGTTCGCGGCCGGCAGGTCGCCGGGGAGCAGACCCCAACTCGTGCCGGAATTGGTGGACCTGTGGAGGCCGTTGTATGCGCCGACCCAGACCGTTTGATCGCTGCCGAAATCGGGCGAGATGACGACCAGGTTGCCGTATAGCGGGCCGCCGCCGAGGCGCGCGTAGCTGAAGCCGCCGTCGTTGGACAGGTAGACCCCACCGCCGACCATTTCGCCGGCCGGGGAGGTGGCGAAGACCAGGGGCTGATTGCCGGGCCGGGCGAACGCCGCCATGCTGTTGAAAGACGGATCGTCCAGGACATAATCAGCCTGGGTCAACCAGGTGTCGCCGCCATCCGTCGAGCGATAGGCGTTGGCCTGGTAAGCGCCCAGGCTGGCCCACAGGCTGCGATCAGTGATATGCGCGGGCGATAGCGCCAGGGCTTGCACCGGCGCCAGGGTGATATCCGCGGGCCGCCACGTCGCGCCGCCATCATACGAGAAGAAGTTTCCGCCCGGCCCATCATAGCGATAGTAGGAACGCGTGCCCTTCAGCGCCACCGCCAGGACGCGGTCTTGCGCATAATTGGGTGAGAAATACGCGTACTGTACGCCCGATCCGCGCCAGGCTAAGGTCTGCCATGTTGCGCCGCCGTCGGTGCTCTGGACAAGCCCCTTACTCTCGGCGCCGAGGAGCAGCGTGTGATCGCTGGCGAAGGCCGGGGAGAGCGCGATGTCGAAGATCCTCCCGGCCTGGGGCTGGACGGGCAGGCACTCCCACAGGCCCCCGCCGTTGGTGGAGTGGTAAACCCGGTAGTTAAAGGGATCACTGTCATCCTCGCCTATCGCATACACGCTTCGGTCGGTCGCAAAGGCGGGCGAGAAGGCCAGCTTCCAGATGGGTCCCACGCAGCCCTGGTCGGAGGCGAACCAGGTGGTGCCGCCATCGGTTGAGCGGTAGACGCCGCCGGACCAGGAGATTTGGCCATCCCAATACGCGATGACCGAGGCCATCAGCGTGCGGTCAACGGCGAAGTCCGGCGAGAAGGCCAGGCTGACCACCCGGCCGTTGCCGGGGTGCACCGCGATCTTCTGCGCCGGCTGCCAGGTGACGCCGCCATCGGTGGATCGCCAGATGCCGCCGTCCGGCGAATTTGCCCACGCCACGAAGACAGTCTGGTCTGTGGCGAACGCCGGGGAGAAGACGATCTGGTTGAACAGCGGCGACCTGTCCCAGACTGTGGTCCAGGCCGTGCCTGGCGAGGTGGAGCGCACCAGGCGGAAGTTCTGGCTGAAGTCCACCGGATCGGAATACTCCTCCACGCCCAGCAGCACCGGGCCGGACGGTGTCTCCGGCGAGACGGCGGTCAGTTTGAGCAGGGGTGGTGTGGCGCCGTACCTTTCCCAGTTCCGGCCGCGTGTCTCCGAGCGAAAGATGATGCCGTAACCGTGGCCATAGGACAGGGTGTTGTGATCCGAAAATGCATAGATCTGGCCGTTGGCGGCAAAGTCGCTGGAAAACTGCATGGCGAAGGGATCTTCTAGCCCGGTGTTGACCTGGCGCCAGCGGTAGGTGGGCGGCTGCGCTTGGGCCGGCGGCGCCGCTTGGGCGATGTCGTTGCCGCAAGCAAACAGCCACATGAAGAGCACAGCCAGCCAGCAGGCGGCCATACGATGAAAGAGACGTTGGGTGAACATGGCGCGGCTACTCCTTTGGAGATCACCAACCGACCGTCAAACGTCCCAACGCTGAGACGTTGGAAGCGATGCGCGAGATCGAGCGCGGCGGCGGGCAGGTCTTCCAGACAACGGCCGAGCTGTTTGCTGATTGGAAGAGCTGAGCGATGCCGCTCATTGTTCGACAATCTACGAGCATTCGGCGTGACGTGAAGCGCCTGGCGCGTGACGCGTGCGCTTACCCCGCCGGCCCGACCTCCGGCCCGACGCGCGCCCAGATGTCGGCGGCCAGCGCGGGCGGGTCGGCCGCGATGCCGTAGCGGGCGAAGTATTGGCACAGGCGGGTCACGTCGCGCTCGAAGAGCGGATACGCGCTGGGATGTGCCGCCGGATCAACGGCCTGCGGGAAGTCAATGATCCGGTAGTCGCCGCCCGCGTAGAGGACGTTGAACGCTGACAGGTCGGCGTGCACCCGGCCGCAGGCCAGCATCACCTCGACGTCGTGCAGCAGCGCGTCGAACAGCGGCCGCGCAGCTTTGAGAGGCAGCCGGACGCTGTGCAGGGTCGGCGCGGGCGTCTTGCGATCGCCCACGTACTCCATCAGGATCGTGTTGTTGGCGAAGGCGATGGGCTGCGGGACGCGCACGCCGGCCGCGTGGAGCACCTGCAACGAGGCATACTCGTGGGCCAGCCACGAGGTGTGCTCCATTTCCTTCCCTTTGCGGGTCCCCATCCGCACCGCGTGCAGCGCGCGGCGGTCGCGCACCGGCTGGCCGCGCGCGCCCAGGATCTCGCGGCCCTGCCGGTAAAGTGCATCGTTGCGCAGGTTGCGAAACTGCCGCGGCCGGTAGACCTTTGCGGCCACCAGCGCCAGCTCGCACCGGGCGCCCCCGGCGCAGCAGTACACGGTCGCCTCTTTGCCGCCCTTCACCTTGCGCAGCACATCAGCGATCAGTTGCCGGTCGTAAAACGGCCCCAGGTAGCTCAGGATCCAGGCGCGTTCGTAGCGCGAGGCGCTGAACGTGGGGTTGAATGCGCTGGCCGCGGCCTCAGGATCGTCCGCATACATCAGGATTTCATCCATCACGACGTGGTCGGAGTCACCTTGTTGCCGCGCCCGGTGCAAGCGGCCGCCCGCGCCGGTCCGGCGTGGGCCGGCCACCGCGGGGTCGAAGTCTTCATCCAGCATTTGGGCCAGGGTCAGATGAGACACAGTTTCTCTCCGGTGATGAGGCATTAAACAGAAACGGCCGCAGGCTCGAAGCTGCCCGCGGCCGCCGGAGAGAGCACGAGGTGTGGCTCAGATCCGGTGACGGGGCGCACTCGCTGTGCCTGCCCAAAGAACGACAGCCAACAGCACGGTATGGGTGATTTCTGGCATCTCGGTGCGCCTCCTTTCGGTGTGATCTTGAGCAAGTTGACTTTACCACAGGGCCGGGGGCCTGTCAAAAGAGGGCAGCGTCAAGTCAACCGTTCCCCCACGATCAACGCGACCTGCAACAACACGAACGCCGCGACCAGGGCCCAATCGGCCGGCCGGTAGGGGGCTGATTTGACATAAGTGCGGTCGGGGTGCGCGCCGAAGCCACGGCACTCCAGCGCGGTGGCGGTCATCTCGGCCTTGCGCAAGCCATTGACCAACACCGTGAACATGTAGCGCTGCCACAGCTTGACGCGATGCATCAGGTTGGAGCGGGTTGCGCGGCCGCGGATAGCGTGCGCCGCGCGCACGGCATTGACCTCGCGCTGCGCCACCGGCAGGAAGCGTAGCGCCAGGAAGACCGCAAACGCGTAGCGATATGGGATGCCCGCCCGCGTCAACGCCACCAACAAGTCCCGGATATCGGTGGTCCAGATCAGGATGAAGCTGGCAAGCACGACCACCGATAGGCGGAAAAAGAAGATCGGCCCCTCGCGCAGCCCGCCGTCGGTGATGGTCAGCGGGCCGAGGCGGTAGATCGGCGTGCCGGGGTCGGCGAAGAAGTGGAAGATCATCAGTAGGATGCCCAGGCCGAAGATCAGCTGGGAGCTGCTGAGCAGGGTGCGCAGCGGCACGCGCGAGACGATCAGCGCCATGACCAGCACCACCGCCAGCATGATCGCGCCCGTGACCGGTGTGCGATAGAAGAAGAGGCCGATCGCGACCACGAACACCCAGGCCAGCTTGACCAGCGGGTAGATGCGGTGCATGGCCGAGTCGCGTGCCACGTAGCTCAGGCTGTACTCAGTCGCGGCCATGTTGCGCCTCCGTGGCCGCGCTGTGCGGCACGAGCAGGTGGATCAAGTCCGCGGTGCTGCGGATCGGCACAGCCGGCGCGGCCCCGGCTGCCTCCAGGCCGGACAGCAGGTCGTGGAGCATGGTGCGGCGCAGGTTGGCGCGCGCTAACAGATCTTCCTGCGCAAACAGGCCCGCGGCCGGGCCGTCGTACTGCACCAGCCCATCGCTCATCACTAACACCCGCTCCGCGTACTCCTGCACCAGGCGCATGTCGTGGGTGATCATCACTACGGCCACGCCCTGCTCGCGGATCTGCTGCATACGGGCCATCAGGGTGTGGGTCATCGCCCGATCCTGGCCGTAGGTCGGCTCGTCCACCACCAGCAGTTCCGGCTCCCCGACCAGCATGGTCGCCACGCCCAGCCGCCGCTTCAGTCCTGCACTGAGGGCGAAGGGATGCACCGCGCGCAGGCCGGATAACCCGAGCTGCGCCAGCAGGATGTCGGTGCGCATGGCTACCTCGGCCGGGTCGGCGACCCCGCGTGCCAGCAGGCTGTAGCCGATCTCGTCGGCCACGCTGTCGGTGAGGAACTGGTGTTCGGGGTTCTGGAATACCAGCGCGATGTGGTTGGCCAGCTTGTGCACCTGCCAGGACCGCGCATCCCGACCGAAGAGGGTGAGGCCCGGCCCCTGGGGCTTGTTGAGCCCCACCAGCAGCCGCGCCAGGGTGCTCTTGCCTGCGCCGTTGCGGCCCACGATCATGGCCCACTCCCCGCGGCGGATCTCGAACGAGACCCCGCGCAGCGCCTGGGTGCCATCGGGGTAGGCGAAGCGCAGGTCACGCGCAGCGATCAGCACGTCGTCTGCGCCAGGCGGCGTGCTGGCAGGGGCCGATCCGAGAATGCCCCGGCGCGATTCGGGGCGAGAGGCTTGAGCCGGCTTTTCGCGTGGCGCGCCAGACCGGCTGAAGCCGCGATTCCGATTCTCATCGGCTGACGGGCCCACGACACCCTCGTTATCCGGCGTCAGTAGCCCTTCGTCGGCCAGCAGGGCCAGCGTCTCAGCCACGGTGATCGGGATGGGGCGGTCGTGGGCCAGGCCGGCTGTTTGCAGCGCGACGCCGATCTCGCTGGTCTCCGGCAGCCATATGCCCAACGATTCGACCATTTCTCGGCCGTGCTCGGCCAACACCTGGCGGGGCCGGCCGGCCGCAACCAACGCGCCGTCAGCCAACACCAGGAGTTGATCCGCCTCGGCCAGCAGCTCATCCAGCTCGCGCGTCACCAGCAGCACGGTGATGCCCGCGTCCCGCAGCGTCCGCACCAGCTCGTGGACGCTGCGGGACGCGCCGGGGTCGAGGTTCGAGGTGGGTTCGTCCAGGACGATCATGGCCGGCCGCATGGCCAGCACCGTTGCCAGGCCCAGTTTTTGGATCTGTCCGCCCGACAGGTTCCATACCAGGTTGTGGCGGTGGCCGCCCAGGTCGGTCTGCACCAGCAGCTCCTCGACGATGCGCTGGATCTCGGCGACCTCGAAGCGCAGGTTCTCCGGGCCGAACGCGATCTCGTCCTCCACGTACAGCATGGCGAACATGATCTCGGGGTCCTGGAACACTCGGCCCACCCGCCGGCTCAGGTCCTTGACCTGGGCATCGGCGGTCTTGAGGCCATCCACCCACACTTCGCCTTCCAGCTTGCCGCCGTGCAGGTGCGGGATCACCCCGTTGAACAGATCGCACAGGGTGGATTTACCGGAGCCGCCCGGCCCGACCAGGATGTTCAGGGTGCCGCGGCGGATCTGCAACGAGACGTCGTGCAGGGTCGCCGCGGCCTGGTTCCAGTGCGTGTAGGTGACGTGGCAGACATCAACCAGGATGTCGTCCATCACGCGCTGGCGGAGCGGACGAGGCCGGTGCGGCCGATGGCGCGCGCCAGGAAGAAGCCGAGCAGCCCGCTGATCACCGCGCCGGAGATCAGGTTGATGGGGATCGCCAGCCAGACATCGCGCGCCGCGGCCGGATCCCAGCCGAACAGGATCGCGGTCCACACGGTGCCGAACTGCGACGCTCCCGCGCCTGCGCAGACAGCCGTGACCAGGTCAAACTTGCGGTAGCCGGTCATCGCCATGACCGCTTCGATGCCGATGCCCTGGAACAGCCCCCAGCCCAGCGTGCCGATGCCTGACGCGTTGCCCAGCAGGATTTCGACCGCGGTCTCGACCAAACCGAGCAGCAGCGCGGCGCCCGGCTTGCGCACCAGCCACATGACCAGCACGTAGGCCCACATGAACGCGCCCTGCAGTAGCGCGCCCCCCAGCGGGCCCAGCGAGGAGTTCGCCAGGTACCACAGGTTGCCGGTGCCAGTGTTGATGACGCCGGCAATCGCCGCGATGATCGCCAGGATCACGATATCGCGCGTCGAATAGCTCAGCTTGCGCGCGGCGGCCGCGCCTGCGGTCGTCTTGCCGACCATGCGCGCGATCGCCCCAAGGACGATGAGAATGAGAACGTTGACGATGATGTAGAGCGCCATGAAACCTCCTATATCCATAGTATGACTCACGCCTGACGCCTGATTCCTGACTCCTGGCCCCAGGCGTCTAAAGGGCTGGCAGACCCATAGCCCGCAACTCGGCCTTGACCTCCTCGTACAGCGCCAGCCACGCGGGCCGCGGCTGCACACGCACCGGGTCATAGGCTTGCTCGAACGGCACGCCGGGATTCCCGCGTGCCGCGGTGAAAACGTGTTCGTAGCGTTTCAACAACCGTAACACCAGCGCGTTCGCTTCCTGCAGCGTCATCTCCTGCCGCGTGACCGCGCGGCCTACCTCGCCCATCAGCCGGCACTCCAGCCCGGTCGCGTGGGGCAGCAGGCCGTCGGCCGCGCCCACCCCTTCCAGGTGGCCGCCGGTTACCGCGATGGTGACCGCGTTGGCCGCAGTCTCATAGAGCAGCTCGCGGGTCAGCGCGCCGCTCTTGGGGTAGATGTCGGTGACGAAGATACACGGCGCGTTGCGCGCGAACGCCTGTTGGACGATGCTTTCCACCCACAGCACACTGCGGGTCGTGGTGGCGATCTGCCGGAGGTGGATGGGGTGCAGCAGGTGGTAGTCGGCCCGGTGGGTGAGATTGCCTAGGATGAAGGAGGCGACGTTGACCACGGCCGCGCCGGCCGGCCCGCCGGCCATGCCGCCCACCATCACGCACACCAGCAGCGCATTGCGCATCCCGTACTCGATCGCGTTGGTCACGCGCACGGACGTCCGATGATCGGTCTTTAGCTCGTTGAACATGGGGACTAGGTGCGAGTCGCACGGCCTCAGGTAGTCGGGGTGTGCGACCGCCAGATCACCCAGCTCGGAGACGCTGCTCTGGCCCGCCAGCATGCCCATGCCCCCGCGGCCAGCGCGGCGCAGCACCTGGCGCAGGTATTGCAGCTCGCGCCGGGTCGCGACCACCTCGGTTGGGCCGCCGGTGCGCACCGGCCGTCCGTCCACCTCGGTCAACGAGCCGCAAGTGATCAGATCTACGATGGGCTCCTGCGCCCAGCTCAGCACCGCGGGCACGAACTGGCTTTCGGTGTGCGGCGCACCGGGGTTGCCCGCCCAGACCAGCGGCAGTCGGCCGTCCATGATCTTGCGGGCGTAAAGGGTGCGCGCGTCCCGGCCCTCGCCCATGACCAGGGTTTGGGGCATCGCGGCCAGCCCAGCCTCCAGCTCGGCCCGGTCGAAACGCATCACCTGATTGGTGTCCCGGTTGTATACGCCCAGTTCCAGGGCCAGCGCCAGGCCTGCCGCGAAGACCGCATCTGCCAGGCCGGGATCGTTGGGGATGATCACGTCTGGCTGCCACGTGATCTGATATTGCTGCACCAGGCGCTTGGTCGTGAGCGCGACGTGGTCCAGGTCCCACTCCGCTTCAGGAATGGTCGGCCCTTCGTGGGCACGGTCGAGGACATCAAGGTAGTTCAGGATCATCGGCTGACCATCGTTTATTGTGTGTTTGAACAGGTTCGTTGAGAAGGGAAGGCGCTAGCCGTGATGAGGGCCACCAGCCGAACGTCATTATAACGAAGCATGCACCTGTGCGCAAACGAGGGATAGCTTCTGTCCGGTGAACGACGCCGGGCACGCTGCCAGCGTCTCCGGCGTCCCCTCGACGACGATCCGGCCGCCCGCCTCCCCGCCCTCCGGGCCGAGGTCGATCACCCAATCCGCAGCCTTGACCACATCCAGGTTGTGCTCGATCACAGCCACGGTGTTGCCCGCGTCCACTAGCCGGCGGAGCAGCAGGAGCAGCCGCGCGGTGTCGGCGGGATGCAGGCCGGTGGTCGGCTCGTCCAGCAGGTAGAGGGTGCGGCCGGTGGCGCGGCGCGCCAGCTCCTTGGCCAGCTTCACCCGCTGCGCCTCGCCGCCGGAGAAGGTCGAGGCGGGCTGGCCGAGCTGGAGGTAGCCCATGCCGGTGTCGGCCATCAGCCCCAGGCGGGCCGCGGCCGCGGGGACGTCGCTGAACAGCGCCAACGCTTCCTCGATGGTGAGGTCGAGCACCTCTGCGATGTTGTGGCCCCGGTGCGTCACCGCCAACACCTCCCGCTTGAAGCGCCGGCCGTGGCAGGCCGGGCAGCGCACCGCCACATCGGGCAGGAAGTGCATCTCCACCCAGAGCACGCCGGCCCCCTCGCAACGGTCGCAGCGGCCGCCGGGCACGTTGAAGGAGAAGTGCTGCGCGGTCAGGCCCCGTTCGCGCGCGGCCGGCTGCGCCGCGAACGCCGCGCGGATCGGCGTCAACGCATCGGTGTAGGTGGCCGCGTTGGAGCGCATCGAGCGGCCGAGCGGGCTCTGATCCACGGTGATGACCTTGTCGAAGTGCTCCCAGCCGTCAATCCCGTCGTGCGCGCCGGGCTCGGCGGCCGCGCCGTAGTAGCGCTGCCGCGCGGCCCGGTCGAGGATGTCGAACAGCAGCGACGACTTGCCCGAGCCGGACACCCCGGTGATGGCGGTCAGCGCGCGCTGCGGCAGCGTGACGGTGATGCCCTTGAGGTTGTGTTCGCGCGCCCCGCGGATGGTGAGGCCGGTGTTGTAGGTATTGTAGCGCAATCCGCTGGATTGCGCCGCGCGCCCTCGCAATCCAGCAGATTGCGGCACAGTGATGGCCAGGTACTGCCCGGTCAGCGAGGCGGGCGCCTGGGCGATGGCGGCTGGCGGGCCCTGGGCCACGATCTCGCCGCCGAAGCGGCCGCCGCCGGGGCCGAAGTCCACCACCCAATCGGCCGCGGCGATCACATCCAGGTCGTGCTCGATCACCAGCACGGTATTGCCCAGGTCACGCAGGGCGCGCAGCATGGCGATCAGCCGGCCCGTGTCGCGCGGGTGCAAGCCGATGGTCGGCTCATCCAGCACGTAGAGCACGCCGGTCAGCCCGGAGCCGAGCAGGGCGGCCAGCCGCAAGCGTTGCGCTTCGCCCGCGGACAGGGACGGCGCCGCACGGTCGAGGGTGATGTAGCCCAGGCCGACGTCCACCAGCCGGCGCACCCGCTCCTCCAGGTCGGCCACGATGGGTTCGGCGATCAGCCACTCTTCGGCCGGGAGCGCCTGTCCTGAGCCTGCCGAAGGACTGTGAAGCCCGGCGATCCAGTCGGCCAGCGCGGCCAGCGACAGCCGTGAGACCGCCACGATGCTCCGGCCGGCGACGCTGACGACGCGTGCTTCGGGGCGCAGGCGCGTGCCCTCGCACGCGGCGCAGGGGCGCAGCACCAGCAGGCGCTCTAGTTTCTGCCGGTAGTCGTCATCCTGGTCGGCCGCGTGTTCGGCGTAGCGGCGCAGCAGGATGGGGACTACCCCCTCGAAGCGCCCCTTAGCCACGGTCGGGGGCGGCTCAAGGGCCGGGTAGTGCGCCCGGAAGGCCGCGCTCTCGACGCCGTAGAGCAGCAGGTCGCGCAGCGCCGGGCTGAACGCGGCCACGGGCGCGTCGGGGTCGAACGCCAGGCCGTAATAGCTGCCCGCGGCGCGCAGGGTCTTGAGGTAGTAGGGCGTCATGCCCGGCTCCCAGATGCGCACCCCGCCGTCGGCCAGGCCCTGCGTCTCGTCCAGGATGCGCGCCAGGTCGGGCGCGTAGGCGGTCCCCAGCCCTGTGCAAGCAGGGCAGGCGCCGGCCGGCTTGTTGAAGGAGAAAAAGGCCATGCCCAGCGCAGGCAGCGTCGCGCCGCAGCGGGGACAGACCACGCTGCGCTGCTCCGGCTCGTCGGCCGCGTCCTCGTCCTCCCAGACCGTCGCCAACGCCTCGTCCGGCTCGTGCTCCGGCGGCACATCCGCGCCGCACTGCGGGCAGGGGCGATGCCCGGCGCGGCCGAACAGCACGCGCAGATAGGTGTAGACGTCGGTGGCCGTACCCACGGTCGAACGCGGGGAGCGGTTGGTGTTGCGCTGGTCCACGCTGATGGACGGGGAAAGCCCCACGATGGCCTCCACCGGCGGCCGGCTCTCGTAGGTCACCATGCCCAGCGATTCCATGTACTGGCGCTGGCCTTCCCGGTGGAGCAGGTCGAACGCCATGCTGGATTTTCCCGACCCCGACACGCCGGTGAAGACCACCAGCCGGTTCTTGGGGAGCGCCAGGGAGACGTTCTTGAGGTTGTGCAGCCGCGCGCCGCGGACAATGATTTCAGACATGGTTGATGGCCCTTTGTTGAACATTAACGACGTGTTCGCACCGGCCGAAGATGTTTGGTAACGTCATTATACCCCAAGCACTCTGCCTGCGGCTAAAGTCAGCCGGCCTATGTGACCGGTTCCTTTACCCCCCTGCCAGGATTCTTACCCAAAACAACCGTCCGCGTGTACAATCCTCTCAGCGTCCATGTCGCGGGCGACACAGGTGAGATAACAATGCGGCATCCGCGTTCATCCGTGCTCGTCCGCGTCCCTTTTTGGGGTTAGGGTAGCGCCCTTGTAGCTGCCCGGCAACTTCGCTATCGGAGTGATGATCGTGCAAACCCTACTGATGCATCCTGATGACAACGTTGTGGTGGCCGCTGCTGATCTGCCGGCCGGGCAGGTCGTGGCGGTCGCCGGCGAGGTGATCCGCCTGATGCAGCCGATCCCCTTCGGCCACAAACTGGCGCGCCGCGCCGTGGCGCGCGGCGGCCTTCTCTTCAAGTACGGACAGCCGATCGGCCGGGCCGTTGCCGAGATTCCGGCCGGCGCGCATGTCCACGTCCATAACGTCGAGAGTTTGCGCGGGCGCGGCGATTTGGGCGCGACTGCGAACGACCTGCCAACGGCGGGCTCGGCCGCGCGGTTCAAGATGAAGACCGCCAACGCAGGCGCGGCGCCCGCCACACACTTTTTGGGCTACCGGCGCCAGGACGGCCGGGCCGGGGTGCGCAACCACCTGCTGGTCATCTCCTCGGTGCACTGCGCCAACAGCGTCGTGGAGCGCATCGGCCGGACCCTACCCGATGTAGTAGCCCTCCCCCATGCCTGGGGCTGCTCGCAACTGGGCGATGACCTGGCGCAGTCACGCCGCGTGCTGGAAGCGTTCACCAGCCACCCGAACGTCGGCGCGGCGATCTTGATCGGCTTGGGCTGCGAGACCATGCCGACGGTCGAGATGGGGGAGAAGCTGGCCGGCCTGGGCGCGCCGGTGTTGCGATTGACGATCCAGGAGGAGGGCGGGACGCGCGCGACCTGTGGCAAGGCGCTCGGCCTTGCCCGCGACATGCTGCAAGACCTCCAGCGCGCTCAGCGTGAGCCGATCCCCTTGGCTGAGCTAATCGTGGGACTGGAATGCGGCGGGTCGGACGGCTGGTCGGGCATCACGGCGAACCCGGCCGTCGGCGTGGCGAGCGATCTGTTCGTTGCTGCCGGCGGCACGGTCATCCTCTCGGAGACGACCGAGTTCATCGGCGCGGAGCACTTGTTGGCCGCCCGCAGCGCCAGCCAGGCGGTCGGCGAGCAGATCGTCGCGTTTACGCGCGGCCGCGAGGCCGAGGCCGCGCGCTTGGGGGTGGATATGCGGGGCAGCCAGCCGACGCCGGGGAACATCGCGGGCGGCCTGACGACAGTAGAGGAGAAATCGCTTGGCGCCATCGCCAAGGGCGGCAGCACGGTCATCCAGGAAGCGATCCCTTATGCGCATCGGCCCGGCCGCCGCGGGCTGGTCGTGATGGACACGCCCGGCAACGACCCGGAATCGGTGACTGCGATGGTGGCCGGCGGCGCGCAGGTCGTCGTCTTCACCACCGGCCGCGGCTCGCCGGCCGGCTGCCCCATCGCGCCGGTGGTCAAGGTCGCCACGAACAGCGCCATGTATCGCCACCTGGCCGGCGATATGGATCTGGACGCCGGGCCGATCATCGGGGAGGGCGAGTCGCTCGGCAGCGTCGGCCATCGCATCTTCGACGAAGTTGTGGCCGTGGTGAACGGCAAGCAGACGGCCGCCGAGGTGTGGGGCGCGCAGGATTTTGCGATCAATGTCATCGGGCCGAGGGTGTAGTTTTAGCCTGCGCCGACAAGCTTTGCGTACTTTGCGCCTTGCGTTTACAATGCGCGAACCCTATTGACCGGAGGCCCTATGAACTCGGACCTTGCCCGCCGCGCTCCACGCATCGGCCGGCGCCATCGCAACTTGCTCTTGATCGCCGGCGCCATGACCTGCTTCCTGGTCGCCATGGGCGGCATCGTCTGCGCCACCGAATCGGGCGCGGGCTGCCCCGACTGGCCCGGCTGCTATGGCCGCATCGTGCCCCCGCCGCAGGTGCACTCGATCATCGAGTACACCCACCGCCTGGCGGCCGCACTGACCACGCCGCTGATCCTGGCGTCGGCCGTGGTGAGTTGGTGGAAGACGCGGCGGCTGCGCTGGGTGAGCTGGCCGCTGGCCCTGGTGCTGCCCTTGCTGCTGGCGGTGATCGTTTTCGGTGCGTTGACGGTGTTGACCGGCCTGTCCCGGGGTTGGGCCGCGACCGATCTCGGTTCGGCGCTGCTCGTGCTGGCGCTGATGGTTACGGCGGCGACCGTCGCATGGGCGCGGGGAGACGCGCCCGACCTGCCCGATCGGCTGTCAGCAAGCAGCGCGACCGCCCGGCTGGGCCTGGCCGCGCTGGCCGCGGTATTCGCGCTGCACGTCAGCGGAGTATTGGTCGCGGGGGAAGGCTCGCTGACGCGCTGCCTGGGCTGGCCGCTGTGGCGCGTGCTTCCGGATGACCTTTCGGCCGCGGGCCAGGTGGCCCGGCTCGTCCTGTCGGCGGCGGCGGGCGCGCTGATCGTCGCGCTGGTGATCCGGGCGCGGCGCGCGTCTGGGAGTCGCATGCTGCGCCGTGCTGCGACCGTGCTGGCCGCGGCGTTCCTTTTTGAGGTTCTGCTGATCGTGGCGCTGTTGACCCTGGGCACCAGCCCCTATCTGCTGGTGGTTTACGTCGCCACCGCCACGCTGACCTGGGCCGCGCTGGTTGTGGTCACGGTGTTGGTGTGCATCGCGGCCGCGGCCAGGCAAGAGATAGCTTAAAGTAAACGACCCATAGCAGCCTGAATCGCTATGGGTCGCTTCTTGGAGCGGGTAAGGGGACTCGAACCCCTGACATCAACCTTGGGAAGGTTGCGTTCTACCGCTGAACTATACCCGCAACAACTGCTATTATAAGCAGATATGGCCGGATGTCAAGCTTGCCGTGGCGCGTCTTTGCCCCCCCATGCTGTAGGAACCTGAACGAAACCTCCGTGAAGTGCTGGGCACGTCTCCGTATTGATGCCAGACGATTGCGAGATGCCTGGATAGCGCGCGTCAGCCTCAAGTTCTTGCGTCCACACTTCATCAGCGGAACGATGTCAATGGCATATCAGCCATACACCGCTCCGGCACCTGCGCGACGATGATCCCACCCTGGGCTACCGTCGCCAGCACGCAAGGTGAGTCCCCGAGGCGCAGGCCGAGCACGTTCAGCGGCACGGCGACCTCCAGCACGCGTTCCCCGCGCGCCGAGGCTACGGGCGCGCCGGCCGCCCATGCCTCTTGCCCGGCGGCCCGGTAGAGGAACGGCGCCTGCTGGTCATGGGCCAGGGCGATCTGGCAGCAGAGGGTCAGGCTGGCGGGCACCTGGTTGGGGTCGGGGTAACGGTCCCGCGGGCGCTGGTTGATCGGCGTCACATGGGCGCAGCCCAGGTAGATGGCGATATCGTAATCTGCCAGGCGGCCGCGGAGGTCAAGCCGCAAGTACAGTGTGCGCGCATCGTGGCCGGCAAACAGGCGCTCGATCAGCCCCTCGGCGCGCTGCATGGTGCCGCTGGAGGCCGTGGCCGGGGTGAACGCGGCGGCCGCGGCCCACGCCTCGCCGGGGTAGGGGGCGCCGGTCAGCCGGGGCGAGACGAACCCGGTTGCGGGCTGGACGCCGCCCGGCGCCGGCGGTTGGCTGATGGGGTGCGCCAGGTCGGCCGGTGCTTCGTCGCCCAACGCCTCATAGGCCGCGGCCAGGTTATGGCGGAACAGCCGGTCGAACAGCGCGTCCTGCTGCGAGCTGTTGCGGTGCGAGTACCACCAGAACCAGTCGCTGCCTTCGGCCGCGTACAACGCTCGCCACGCGCAGGCGAAATCAGGCTGCCGCGCCCCCACGTCATTCTGAGCGACCGTAGGGAGCGAAGAATCTCGTTCCGAATTGCGGCGCAGGGATGCTTCGCTAGTGGCGTGCCGCAACGGACTTTGAGCCGCAGACCCGCTCCACATGACACGGCGGGCGCCCTTGTCTACCAAATGCTCCCGCGCTCCCTTGTCATTCTGAGCGACCGTAGGGAGCGAAGAATCTCGCCCCGGCTCGCCGCCCGGAGATGCTTCACTAGCCATTCGCTGTGACTGACTTTGAGCGATAGACCCGTTCAGCACACTTGCGCCTGCGCTGCGCTCCGGCGCAAGTGTAGGTGTGACATGGCGAGCGCCTCTTGTCACCAAATGCTCTCGCGTTCGTCGCAGGGCGTCCCAGGCCCGGTTATGCTCCGGGTCGCCGATCCAAGTGGTCAGGTCGCCACCGATCCATGAGCCGGTGGCAAGTTTCGCCAGGGTGGCCGCGGGCCGCCGTCCCGCCAGGAACTCGCTCACCGTCACCGGTTTCAGCTCCGGCTGCCGGCTCAGCCCGCCGTACAGCGCATCCAGGAAGACGTCCCCGTTGTGTTCGTAGTGCTCCCAGCAGTTTTCGCCATCCAGGATGATGCTGACCAGGTAGGGCCGGTCGGGGTCGTTGATGCGCCGGCGGATCTCCAGCAGGCGGTAGATCATGTCCTCGGCTGCCTGACGTCCCGGCAGCCCCTGGTAGAGGAAGCCGATGCGATCCGACAGCTCATGGTCGCGGAAGATGACGTAGGGGCCCAGCTCGGTGTCGGCCATGACGCGGTAGGGCTGGTACAGCGCCCGCGGGTCGGTCAACAGGTTGTTTCCATCGCGCTGCAACGTGCGGCCCAGGCTGCGGCCCAGGATCGCCTCGCCGGTGGCCAGCCAGGTGAAGCCGGCCGCGCGGATCAGGGGCAGGATCTCCGGTGAAACGGCGCCTTCGGACGGCCACAAGCCCTGCGGCGGCGCGCCGAAGTGTGCGGTGTGTGCCTCTACGGCCAGCCGCAGTTGCGCGGCCACGTCTTCGGCTGCGCGGAAGGGCGGCTGGGGCACCGGCAACCCAGGGCTGGGCCGCTGCGCGCTGTCGCTATTGGCCAGCAGCGGCAGGATGGGATGGAAATAGGGCGACGCGCAAATCTCGAGTTGGCCCGTTTCGGCCAGGGCGCGGTAGCTCGGCAGCACCGCGGACGCGATCTGGCGTTGGATGGCATGGATGGCGCGCAGGTCAGCCAGGGTGAAGTCGCGGCCCTTGGCCACCAGCGCGGCCAGCGTCAGGTCCCGCTGGAGCCGGTTGGGGTCAATCCAGGCCAGGTTGAACCACGCCAGCAGGTCGCGATAGTCGGCGTCGCTGAACGCGTCCGGATCGGCCAAGGCCTGCGGCCGGCGCTCCAGCAGTTGTGCGTAGCGCCCGTAGCGGCGGATGATCTTGTCCCAACTGATGCTGAAGCACAGCCCCAAAATCGCGCGCTTGTCGGCAGGAGACCACGTCTCCTGCTCAGCCAGCAGCGCCAGGTCGTCGGCCTCGCGGCCCTCGGCCCAGGCCAGTATTTGCTCCGTCAACGAAGGCACCATGTTGATGGTGACGTGCATGGCCGGGTGGCGGGCCAGTGCTTCGGCCATGTGCAGGTAATCCTTGGCCGCGTGCAATCGCACCCACGGCAGCGGGATTTGCCCCGTGCGCAGGTCACGGTAGAACGGCTGGTGCATGTGCCAGACGATGGCGACGGAGAGTGGGTGGTTGGGCATCATGAGCTACTTGGGGCTGGAAGCTAGAAGCTGGTCGCTCATGAACTATCCAGTATCCAGCTTCTAGTATCCAGCTTCTAGATCGTCCGCAAATGCGGGAACAAGATCACCTCGCGGATGGACTGCCGGTCCGCGAAGAGCATAGTCAGGCGGTCAATGCCGGTGCCGAAGCCCCCGGTGGGCGGCATGCCGAAGCTCAGCGCAGCCAGAAAGTCCTCGTCCAGGGGGTGAGCGTTTTCGTCCGCGCCGGCTATGGCCGCGCGTAGCTCCACGAACCGGGCGCGCTGGTCAATGGGGTCGTTGAGCTCGGAGAACGCGTTGCCGCATTCCAGGCCGCCGATGAAGAACTCGAAGCGTTCGACGCTGGTCGGGTCGTCCGCTTTCTTTTTGGCGAGCGGGCTGATGTCCACCGGGTAATCCATGATGAAGGTCGGTTGGATCAAGCTGGACTCGACATAGTCGCTGAATAGGCTGTCAATCAGTTTGCCGCGGCTGGCCTTGGGCTCATGGCGCAGGCCGCCCGCCCGGATAGCTTCGGCCAACGATTCGGCGTCACGATAGCGCGTGTAATCCACACCGGTCGCGTTCAGGATCGCGTCGCGCATGGTGATCCGGCGCCAGGGCGGCGCGAGGTCAATCTGGTTGCCGTTGTAAGTGATGATCAGGCCGCCGGTCACTTCCTGCGCCACGGCCGCCAACATCTCCTCGGTGCGCCGCATGACGTCGTTGTAATCCGCGTACGCCTCGTAGAACTCCATCTGGGTGAACTCCGGGTTGTGTTTGAAGCTGATGCCCTCGTTGCGGAAATCCCGGCCGATCTCGTACACGCGCTCGTAGCCGCCCACGATCAGACGCTTGAGGTAGAGCTCGAAGCTGATGCGCAGGAACAGGTCTTGTTGAAGTTGGTTGTGGAACGTAGTGAAGGGTCGGGCCGCCGCGCCACCGTAGATCGGCTGCAACACCGGCGTCTCGACCTCCAGGAAGCCCTGGCTGTCCAGGTAACGACGGATGGCGCTGACCACGGCTGCTCGCGTGCGGAAGACATCGCGCACCTCGGGGTTGGCCAGCAGGTCCACGTAGCGCTGGCGGTAGCGGGTCTCCACATCCTTCAGGCCGTGCCACTTATCGGGCAGGGGATTCAGCGTCTTGCTGAGCAGGGCCAACCCGTGAGCCTCGCAGGTGACCTCGCCGGTGCGGGTGGTGAACATCGGCCCGGTCACGGTAATGAAGTCGCCCAGGTCGATCAACCTGCGGAATAGCTCATCATAGGCAGTTTCGCCGACAATGTCTCGCTTGACATAAATTTGAATCTTCGCGCTGCCATCTTCGATGTGTGCGAAGGTGGCCTTGCCCATCACGCGGACGGTCATCATGCGGCCGACCAGGGTGACGGGTTCGCTCTCGGCCAGGGCGCCGGACTGGTAGGCGCGTATGGCCTCGGCCGCCGTGTGGGTGCGGGGGCGGGGCAAGCGTGCCGGGTAGGGGTCGAGCCCGTGCCCGCGCAGGTCAGCCAACTTGCTTCGGCGGACCAGTTGTTGTTCGTTGAGGTCGGTGATTTCCTGGTCGTCCAATGTATGCACTCTGCCTTACGCGATCTTTACGATCTCGAACTCGGCCTGCCCGCCCGGCGTTTGCACGCGCACGGTGGCGCCGATGCCGTGGCCCATCAGCGCGCGGCCGATCGGCGATCGGAAGGAGATACGGCCGTTGCCAGGGTCCACCTCGGTAGAACCGACGATGGTGTAGGTTTCAAGGTCGCCGTATTCGATGTCGCGGATAGTCACTTTGCAGCCGATATCCACCGCGTCTTTGGCGCCGTTCTCGGTGATCACCACGGCGCTGGCGAGGATGTTCTTGAGGGTCAAGATCCGGCCCTCGACAAAGGCTTGGGTGTTCTTGGCCTCGTCGTAGCCCGCGTTTTCCGAGACATCGCCATCCGCCTTCGCGTCCGCGATCTGGCGCGCCACTTCTGGCCGGCGGGTGTGAATGAGATAATCTAGTTCCTCTTGTAGCTTCTTGATGCCTTCGGCGGTTAAGTAGTGGCTGTTCATGTCTTCCATGCAGTATTTTACCCTCGAAATGCTCCTCTTACAGGTCTGTGAAGTTCATTAAGGCCAAAAAAAGCGCCGCCGGCCGGAGACGCTAACCCTGACGCGTTCCGTGCCGTGGCGTTTAGACTGACACGATTATACGTGAACTCTGACGAGGGTGCAAATTCAGAAGGGCGCGAGATCGGTTTTTTGGATATGAGCGCAGCCGGTGCTATCATCGCCGTGCAATAAGCACCCATGGAGGCTTTGATGATAGTGTTGTTCCGCGTTTCTGTTTCTTGTCTGGTGCTGGCGCTCTTTAGTCTGGCGGCGTGCAGCGCGCCGGCCTCCCTCCCGGGTCAGGGGCAACCGGCGGTCTCTGCTGCGTCCACGTCCGCGCCCCAGTCAGCTGATCCCGAAGAGGCGATCCGGCAGCTCATCCGCCAGGAAGGCGAGGGGGTTGTGGCCCAGGACCTTGACGGGTTGATGGCGCTCTGGTTGTCGGAGGGGTCGGTGGCGGATGCCAAACATACGCCGGATGATCCCAACGATGACGCACGCTGGCGCGGCCGCGATGCGATCCGTGAACGCTACCAGGTGCTGGTCTTCCCTGGCGCGCCATCCGTGGCTGGCGCCGTGGATGTGCAGATCACCCTCGACGGCGACAAGGCGGTCGCGCTCAGCACCACCCGCATCGGGGATGAGGTCTCGCCCGGCGGTGACCGCTGGACCTTCGTCAAACGGGACGGCCGCTGGTACATCGAAAGCCTGACGTACAACCTGGAACCCTGAGTAGGGGCGGGTTTTCCCGGTTAACGCAAGCTCCCCTTGCCCGGCAGCGACGTGATAACGACAGGTTCCTGTTAATGCAGAGAAACCCGCCCTCACAACTGGTCTTGAACCCACCGAACCCAGGCGGAACCAGGCCCACACGTGCAGCGTCTTCATGGCAGATCGTTCGTTGGCACATCGCTGAGGAGGAGAGCCATGATGCGCGCACAACCTCGGCCGGTGCAGGCCGGCTTTGCAAGGGGAGCTGCGGTCTCAACCGCCGAGAGATTCCTGCTGTTCGCCGTCGCGTTGCTGCTGTTGCTGTTCACCGCCGCCCGCTCCGCGGCCGCAGATGGCATCATCATCCCCCGTCCACCCATTGACCCGCCCGTCCCCTGGCGCGAGATCCCGCTGACCATCAAATACCATCGGGTTGAAGTTGCCATTGACGATCAGGTTGCGACCACGCGGGTGGATCAGGTTTTCGTCAACGACGCGGGCTTTCCGGTCGAGGGCACCTACGTCTTCCCGTTGCCCGAAGACGCGGCCATCTCCAGCTTCGACATGTGGGTGGACGGCCAGAGGCTGGAAGGCAGGCTGTTGGGCCGCGACGAGGCGCGCGCGATCTACGAGGATATCGTGCGCCGCCAGCGCGATCCGGCTCTGTTGGAATATGTGGGCCGCGGCGCTTTCCAGGCCAGCATCTTCCCCATCCCGCCCAAAGGTGAACGCCGCGTTCAGCTCAGCTACACCCAGGTGCTGGCGCAGGATAACGGCCTGGTGCACTATCGCTACCCGCTCAACACCGAGAAGTTTTCTGCCCGGAACATCGAAGACGTTTCTGTCACCGTGCGCGTGGCTGATAAAGCACCGTTGCGCGCCATTTACTCGCCCAGCCATCCCGTGGATGTGACCCGTGACGGCGCCAACCGCGCGACTGCCAGCTATGAAGCTCGCGATGTGCGGCCTGACCGGGACTTCGACTTGTACTACAGCGTCTCGCCAGATGCCATCGCGGCCAACCTGCTCTCCTACAAACCCTACGACGAGGATGGTTTTTTCTTGCTGCTGCTGACTCCGCCGGTAGAGGCCGCGATCAATGATGTTGTGGCCAAGGATGTTGTGTTGGTGTTCGATGTGTCGGGCAGTATGGATGGCGCCAAGATCGAGCAGGCCAGGGCCGCGGCCGCATACGTGCTGGATCACCTGGGGCCGGCCGATCGCTTTAACATCGTAGCGTTCAGCTCGGCCACGCGGCTGTTCGCGCCGGGGCCGGTGGGGTTGGGCCGCGTGGCCGACGGCCTGGCGTTCATTCAGGGACTGGCCGCGCAGGGCAGCACCGACATCAACCGAGCGCTGCTGGAGGCGTTGGCCGGGGTCGATGCGGAGCGGCCCACCATCATCATTTTCATGACTGACGGCCTGCCCACGGCGGGCGAGACCGTGCCCGACCACATCGTCGCGAATGTGGGCGCCGCTGCGCCCGAATCGGTGCGCCTGTTTGCGTTTGGCGTCGGCTACGATGTGGACACCATCCTGCTCGGCCAATTGAGCGTCAATCATCGCGGCACGACGGCCTACGTGCGGCCGGATGAAAAGATTGACGAGCAGGTCTCCGGCTTCTATGCCAAGATCAGCGCGCCGGTGCTGGTGGATGTGCAGATGACGTTGGCCGGCGTGCAGGTGGAGGACATCTATTCCTACCCGCTGCCTGACCTGTTTGCGGGCACGCAGTTGGTGGTGGCGGGGCGCTACCGCCAGGCCGGGGTCGCGGACCTGAAGCTGGCCGGCACGGTGAACGGACGGCCGCAGTCCTACGCCTACGATGGCTTGACCTTCGCCGCGCGCGGGGGCAACGAATTCATCCCCCGCTTGTGGGCCCAACGTAAAATCGGCTACCTGCTGACGCAGATCCGGCTCCGGGGCAGCAGCAAGGAACTGATAGACGAAGTGGTGGCGCTCAGCACGCGTTACGGCATCGCCACGCCCTATACTTCGTTCCTGGTCGAGGAGCCGCAACTGGCCGTCGGCCCGCGAGCCACGGTGGCCCCGGGCGTAGTCGACATGGGTGGCGGCGCTCCCGCGGCTGTGCCCGTGCCGGAGCGTTCGGGGGAACGCGCGGTTGAATCGGTGGTGGTGGAAAAGGCGCTGCAGGAGAGCCAGCAGGCTGCGCCTGCACCGGCGGCTGCATCCGCTGCTGAGCCTATCCTGCGCCAGGTGGGCGAGAAAACCTTTGTGCTGCGCGAGGGCGTGTGGGCCGATACGGCTTACGACGCGGCCACGCAGCAGCCTGAGCAGGTAGCCTTTGCCAGTGAGCGTTACTTTGAGTTGTTGACCCAGTACCCCGAGCTGGGCCGCTACCTGGCGTTGGGCGACCAGGTGGCCGTTGTAATGGCCGGCCGGGCCTATCGCATCAGCCCCGTTGGCACGACCGATGCGACCGGCCCGCGGCCGGTCAGCACCGAGCCGGCGCTGGCGGCAGCCAGCACGCCGGCCGCCCCAGAGCCGGCCGGCGCGACGCCTGTCTCGCCCACCCCGGCCGCTGCGGCCCCCACACCTGCCCCGGCCGGCCGCTTGGTTTGTTTGGGCGCCCCGGTTGTGGGGCTGTTGGGCCTGCTCGCCCCCGCGGTGTTTGTGCTGTGGCGTAAGCGTTAGGTCCGTTTCACAAAGAGGGCGCGGTGTTTTGGTTCCGAGGGCAACCAAAACACCGCGCCAATATTGCCTTGCACTCCTCTCCGTGTTATAATCCCCTCCTGTCTATGACCTGCATCATATTCACACCGTTTGCAATTACGCGATTATCCTGGCTTTTTCGGAGCGATTGATGGATCGGCGCGATATTCTGGCGGCATTGCCGGTGTTTGCCGGCTTGTCTGAGCGCGATTGGGAAAAGGTGTCCGATCTGTTCAGCGAACGCCAGTACCAGAAGGACGACTACATCTTTCTGGAGGGAGAAGCGCCCGAGGCCTTGTTCATCGTCAAAACGGGCAAGGTCAAGGTCCTCCGGCACTCCACCGATGGAAAAGATGTTGTGTTGCGCGTCGCCAGCCCCGGCCAGATGCTCGGCACGGTGGCGACTTTCGACGGCGGCGGCTATCCGGGCACAGCCCAGGCGATTGAGGATTGCACCTTGTTGCTGCTGAACCGCAACGACTGCCTGACCCTGGTTTCGCGTTACCCGGTTTTCGCGTTGGCCGTGATCAACGACCTGGGCATCCGCCTGCGCAGTTCCGCCGAACAGATCCGTAGCCTGGCGGTGGAGCGGGTCGAGCAGCGGATCGCGCGGGTGCTGCTTAAGCTGGGCGCCAGCGCGGGCTCTGACCTGCCCGAGGGCCGCGTGATCGAGATGCCCCTGACGCGGCAAGACGTAGCCGATATGACCGGCACCACCGTGGAGACTGCGATCCGTGTCATGAGCAAATTCCGCCGCAACGACCTGATCCGCACGCGCCGTGGCAAAGTCGTGTTGGTTGACCTGGAAGCCCTCCAAGAGATCGCTGAAATCGGTTGAGCCGGCCCCTTTTGCCCTGCCCCACCGGCCAGCGCCCCTGATCCGGCAGAACGACCTCTGTTTGACATTTGTTATGCTATGGTGCTAAAATGATCTTGCTGCAGGGGCGTTTTCGCGCCTGTAGCAGGACTTGCCGGTGAGCCGCCGCCCTGCGGGCAGTTGCTTGCGGGGAGGAACTTCCCGACTCCTGGCCTGCCCGCAAGGGTGGGCAAGACCGCCTCACGAAACGTCAAGTGAGGGCGCCCGTGGGTAACCACTGGGTGACTACAACCGCAACAGAAAACAAACCCGCCCGTTTGGTCGGTTAGTTCGGTAGTCCGATAGTGCGATAGTCTGCTAGTCGAACGACGTGCAAGTCGCGCGGCAGCAGGACTGCGAGGCTATTTGACTAAGTGACTATGTGACCAGACGTGGTGAGGGCTGAAACGGTGGGGTAAGAGCCCACCAGTCTTGTCCCGTAAGGGCAAGAGCTGGGCGAGCGTGCGGTCGGGAGCAAGGTGAGTGGGCTGGGCGTAGGAGCAGCCCTCGCGGTTGCCCGTCCGTCCGGTCTCATCGCAGCGAGGCCGGTGACGGCAGGTTACACCTGCCAGGCCAGGCATCGCCATTCAGCGCAGCCGTATGGAACGCTGGGTGAGACAGATGGCGGCACGGCCCCCAAAAGGAGCCGCACAGAATCGGGGGTATGATCCGGCAAGTTAGTGAGTTAGTACGTTAGTACAGTAGTGCGAGAGTGAGGTTGTGCGCTGCCTGAGGGCACTGACAAACTATCGTACGAACGGACTATCGCACCACCGGGCCGACGTGGCGGAATGGCAGACGCTGCAGACTTAGGATCTGCTGCCCATCGGGCGTGGGGGTTCAAATCCCCCCGTCGGCACTCAGCATCCAGGTGGATACACTATCATGACGGGCACTTAGGGCCGGCTTGACACAGGAGCCCAACAAATCGTGGAGATGGTCTAGGATCCTCTCAATGGCGCGAGTTCAGATCATCGAACGCTTGTTGACCCCGCGCGCGGCGCTGACAACAGCTGAATATCTTGCCTTTCAGCACGACCGCCACGTGTTGGTGATCATGACTGACATGGCGAATTACGCCGAAGCGTTGCGTGAGGTGGCGGCCGCACGCGAGGAGGTGCCAGGTCGACGCGGCTATCCGGGCTATTTGTATACTGACCTCGCCTCTCTCTTTCGAGCGGGTTGTGGTCGGCGATGATGAGCTGGAGCGCAGTGTGGGCGAAAGTCTGGTGGCGCTGACCCTAGCTGAGGCCATTGATGGCCCAGAGACTGTGCGCTCGGCCGCCCTGGCCGCCGGTGGGCAGGTCATGCTGGAGGTGAGTGGCGCCAGGATCATGGGTGTTCCCAATAGCGTGTTGATCCCAAGGCCTGAAGATCAGCGGAACTACGTCTAGAGGGTGCTTAAGGAACGCGCGCGCGATGATCTGTTTCGACTGAAGCGGGTAAAAGTGAAACTGCAGCGCCGGCATAATAGCAGTAAGGCATGAATTGACGCTTTTCTGATTGCCTGCATGCGCCGAGAGGTGAGGCTATCCAGCCTATTCCGCGAGTTTGGCATATTGTGCGCCTTTGAGTATAATAACCAACGCTGAAGATTCAGTTTCACAGCGATGATGTAGGGTTGCTCGGGCCCGTGGCCTAGCGGGAAGGCGTCTCCCTTGCACGGAGAAGATCGCCGGTTCGAATCCGGCCGGGTCCACCTGACGATTGGTGCGCGGCGGCAGGCGTGATTTTTGACAGGATGCCAGGTTTCAGTATAATGTAACCATAACTTTGAAAACCAAACAGGTCCGCGGGTGTGGTTCAGTGGTAGAACGTCTCCTTGCCAAGGAGAAGGTCACGGGTTCGAATCCCGTCACCCGCTCTAGCAGATAGCCGATGGCTGATGGCTGATGCACAATCGCAGATGTGAGTCTGTTGACCACTCGCGATAAGCTATTAGCTATCAGCCATCCGCTTTTTATCCGCCGAGGTAGCTCAGTTGGTAGAGCACGCGACTGAAAATTGCGGTGTCCCCAGTTCAAGTCTGGGCCTCGGCACCTCCCTCTGAGTGGGAGCATTCGGGGGTCGTTCAACGGCAGGACAGCAGCCTTTGGAGCTGCGTATCGGGGTTCGAATCCCTGCCCCCGAGCCAAGGCGGGGAGAGTCGGGGGCCCGCTGCCACAGATGTCCCCGTGTTCTCTCATCCCATGTGGTGGCCATAGCTCAATAGGCAGAGCATCTGGTTGTGGCCCAGAAGGTTGCGGGTTCAAGCCCCACTGGCCACCCTTGGCGTACAAATGCCCGGCTTCCTAAGAGGATGACCGGGCATTTTCGCAATGACTGTCCGTGGGTCGGGCGTGGTGCCCCGACCCGGACGGTCGGTGAGGCCATGACTATGCAGCGCGTCCTGGTGCTCAATGCGACCTATGAACCTCTCAGTATCATCTCCGTGCAGCGTGCTATCGTCCTTCTGCTGAAGGAGAAGGCCGAGTTGATAGAAGCGACCGCGGAGCGCCTGCACGCGGCGCGCACCAGCCTGCCTGTGCCCTCGGTCATCCGCCTGGTCTATTATGTGCGCATCCCACATCCCGTCATGTTGGCGCCCTCGCGGCGGACGGTGATGTTGCGCGACAACTTCACCTGCCAATACTGTGGCGCCGCGCCTGGGCGGCCATTGTTGACCCTGGATCACGTCGTCCCGCGTTGTCGCGGGGGCCAGACGACCTGGGACAATGTCGCCACGGCTTGTCGTGCATGCAATATGCGCAAGGGCGATCGCACCCCTGAGGAGGCGGGGATGGCGCTGCACAAGCGCCTGGGTCGGCCGCATTATCTGGCGTTTCTGCTGCTGACCGAGGCCGGACGGCGGGATGCCTGGGAGAAGTACATCTTCGCCTGAGAGGCCCTACCTTGGGCCAGAGACAAAAACAAAGGCAGGGACGGGGATTGGACCCGTCCCTGCCTTCGTTTGGGCGCCGCAGCATCTACCCGTTCAACCGAGGTGATGCTACGGCGCCACTTGTGGTACTACGTTCGTCCATTCGCATCACCTCCTCGGTTGTAGGATGGCGAGGGAGGTGCTCTTGCGAGCATCTGAATTATCGCAGATCAGTCGGCGGCTGTCAAGTTGCGCAAAGCCAGCGCGAGACCGCTCTGCGCCCCTAGGGTTGATTCTTCAAGACCAATGGCAGTCGGATCCGCCAGCGAGGCTTCACTTCGAGGCCGTCGGTCAATGTGCCGCTGGGCGCATCCGGGCCTGTGTTGGTCACGATCACATCGTATTGGCCAGGTATGGCCCCGTGCAGGTCCAGTGTGCCCGTGATTTGCGTCGCGCTGACCACTGTCACACTCGCAGGTGTCAGGGTGTGTGTGCCATCGGTGAACAGCACCTGCGCGCCAAGCACGAAGTTGCTGCCGGTCACGGTGAAGCTAATCGCCTCATCGAAGTAGCCGAGCTTGGGTGCGATGGCCGTGACCGTCGGGGTTGGATTACGGATCGTCAGCGCATCGGCCAGGAAGCCGGTGCGCTCGTCCGGGTTGTAGACGTGGATTTCGTATACGCCTGCTAACGTGCCTGCAGGAATGGTAGCCTGCAGCACAGTCCCTGTGCCGCCGACAAGCGCAACGTTTGTTAGTTGGAATTTCGTCACGCCGCCTTGTGCCAGGTATACGGTCGGGGTAGCCTGGAAGCTGGCGCCGGTGATGGTGAGTGCCTGGTCGGTGGTGTTGATGAGCGCGGCTGGGGCCACAGCCTCCAGCATGGCGCGCCACCACGGTTCAATGCACTGGCCGTCAGCGTCGTAGTAATAGAGGTTCCCGTTCATGTCCAGGGGCAGGCCGCCATGTGGCCCGAAGTCAAAGATGGCATGCCCGCTCCCGTCAGTCGTTACCCGCTCTCCGTTTGCCAGGTCGTGATCGGTCTGGCCGGGCCCGGAATCCCACCTGATGTCCAATGGGGTGTCGGGCAGTTCCGAGTAGATCGTTAGCTGGCCACGCGGCGCGTCGGGCAGCACCATGATGCGGGGCACGACAAGGTGGACCGCAGCGCCGCCGGCCGTGACTTCCACCTTGTCATGGTCGTTGATCTCCACCGGATCGCCGCTGTTGAGTATGTTGGTGCTCCAGTCCCCATCGGGGTTGCTGGTCACCGAAGCTGTGCCTTTCACGTTGTTGGCTTGGTCACGCAGGGTGACGTTCACCGCGGTATTGGGCGCTGTGCTGCCCCACAGATGGTCATCGGTCGGGTAGATGCGCACAAACATGGCTGAACGGACGATGCCGATCTGGTGGTCGTCGGGCCGCACATACCACAGGGCGACCTGGTGGCCGTTACGCACATCGAAGGGCGCGAAGCTCAGGGCATAGTTGCCTGCATCATCGGTCTGGCCTTCGGCGTAGGTTCCGTTTTCAGTCCACACTTCGCCGATGAGCATGGCAGGATATGGCACATCGTACACCTTACCTGTGATGCGGTTGGTTGCGGCGTCCACCGTGCCGTCAATGCGTACCACCGGGAGCACAATCGTTGTCGTGCCCTCAGTATCAACTTCCACCTGGTCGCCGGTCACAATGTCTTGATCCATGTGCGCCAAGAAGCGGCCATCGCCATCGGCATCAGTCTCGTAGCGCGTCTTCTCGGCGCCACCGGCGTCGCGCAGCACAACTACCACATGGGCGCTGGGCAGCACCTCGCCGTTCACCCAGTTGTGAGACACCTGGACGCGAACGAGGTATGGGTTGGCCACTGTCGCGCTGAGTTCATAGATGTTGTTGGACGCGAAGGCGTCCCCCTCGGCATTGGTGATTTCCAGCCGATTGGTTACGCTGCTATCTGCAGCGAGGGTGCGCGCGGCCTCAACCTCCATGTCGAATTCGCCGTACCAGCCGGGGTTCAAGTCTCCCAGGTTCCAGGTCACCGGGTTGTCTCCTGGAGTTCCGCCCCAGTCGGAACCGACGAAAGTGAGGCCCGGCGGCAGCGTGTCGGTTAGCACGGTGTTGCGGGCCCAGGCTAGTCCGTCGTTCCAGATGCGGACGCGGTAGCGCGCCCGGAAGCCGGGCCGGATCTCATCCAGTAGCTCCTTTTCGACTCGCAGATCAGGTCCTACGGACAGCAAGACCTGGGCGATGTTGTCGCTGGTGCGCACCTCAGTCGCGCTGGTGTCACCTTCAGCAGTGTTGGCGAGAAGGGCGCCGGCCGCGGTGTCATCATCAATGCGCACCTGCAGCCAGAAGCCGAGCTGGTCGCCGGGGTTCTGCTGCCATTGCGGGGTCCAGGTGAGGGTATTGCCGTCCATAGCTGGCTCTTCCCAGCCCCACCCGTTTAGCGTCGTGTGGTCAGGCAGGATGTCACGGAATACCAGGTCGTAGATCGGTTCCGTGCCATCGTTCTCGAAAAGTAACTGGTATTGGATGGTGTTTCCTGGCGCCAGGTCGCCCCACTCGTACCACTTGCTCACCCGCAAGTTGGGGCCGGGAACCTGGGTGCGGAAGCGATATTCGGCCCGATTGTTGTTAGGGTCACGGTCATCGGTCAGGACCACGTCGGCCCGGTTGACCAATTCGGTTCCGGGCGTCGTGCTGGCACCGATGCGGAACGTCACTTCCATCTGGAACTCGCGCCAGGTCGGTATGGCAGGCAGGTTCCAACGCACCCAGCCCGTTCCTTGCCCCGCCGGCGGGAAGTCACTGCGCAGGTTGCGGTCACCTGTCGCCGGGTCAACCTCATACTGCGTCGCGCGCACGAAGGTCGCGCCTGCGGGCAGAGTGTCAGTCAGGATCACACCCGTCGCGGGCACGTTGCCGTGATTCCAGACGACCACCCAGGTGGTGTACTCGTATCCCGCCACCGGGATGCCGCGAGAATACCACTTGCCCACGGAGATGTTGCCGTATGGCTCTTGCGCGTAAGCGTCGTTCTCCCAGGTGTTGTTGCTGGACTCGCTGTCCGGGGCAGCGCCCGAGATTGCGACCCGATTGTGCAGTTGCGTCCCGGGGGCGACGCTATCCGCGACCCGCAGTCGCAGCTCCAGGTAGCGGCCGCTCCAGCCGGGCAGGTAGTCGGCCTGCCAGATGACTTTGCCGGCCTGGCTGGTGTCCGCGACCCAGCCGGCAGGGTGCCATTCGGAGACAAAGGTCGTACCGGCGGGCAGCGTGTCAGTGATGCGCACATGGCGCGAACCGGCAGGCATACCGTTGCCATAGTCCAGGTGGTAAATGTATTCAGCGCCGGGGGCGGGATCGCCGGGTGAAACCCACCCGCTGATCCAGAGGTCGGCCTGGTTCTCGACGATGGGGCGTCGGTCGCAGGCGGTGTTGTTCCAGGGATACGCTTCCCAGCCCGCGGACCTGACCTCGGCACAGTTTTCCGGCTCGCTGCCGAGAGGAAGGCTCGGGGCGACGGAGACCTCGAGCCACAACTCGTGCGTCGCGCCGGGCGCAAGTGTGCCCAGGCTCCAGACCACCTGGTTGCCCGCAAGGGTGGCCGGATGACTGCTGGCGGAGAAAGCCATCCCGGCCAGCAGGGTGTCGGTGAGGGTGACATAGGTGGCGGCCAGGTCGGCTCGCTCATCATTGCCGAGCCTCATCCAGAAGCGGTGGTAGCCGCCTGCGGGAGGCTGTCCGTCCGACCATTTCTGGATCCATAGGTCGGGGGTCGGTGTGCGCGTGCGGACGAGCACGCTGTGTCCGGCCGGCAGATCGATACGGGTCTCACCTTCAACCTCGATCCCCGGATCGCCGCCGAAGGTGGCGCAATAGCTGTTGGCGCTGTCGGCTACCGGCCATTGAGTGCCGTAGCCCCACAGGTCGACGCGCAACTGGGCGCCGGCCGGCGCCTGTCCGCATACAGCGTCTGCTTCGTGATCGTACAAGGCTGAAAACGGCATAGGGATCGTCATGTCCGCATGCTTGGCCCCACAGACGCCACTGATGACGTCGCCCGCCTGGATGTCAATCCGTCGGCCCGTCGCATCGCGGAAATCGGTCCCATAGTTTCCCTCCTGGTCGGTCCAGACGCTGGTAGCGCCCTTGAGTGCGCCCGCTGGGGTGCGGATCTCCAGGTCAACTCGCGCGCGCGGGGTCGCCATGCCCCACAGGTCGTTGTCGCGCAGCTCTGCCTCGAAGCGAAAATCGCTGCGCACGATGCCCACCAGGTGGCCGTCCGGTCGCACATACCAGATACCGACGTGATCTCCCTGGTGGATGTCGTACGCGCCGAAGTCAATGCTGAAGTTTCCAACCGCATCGGTTTGCAGGTCGCGACTCTCGCCGTCGCGCCAGTCTTCGATTCTGACGTCGGCGGGGAACGGCACACCAGCCAGCTTGCCGCTGACTACATCGGCCGCTGCGTCAACCGTGCCCTCCATGTCAATCAGCACCACACTGGCTGATAGCTCACCCGCGGTCACATCCACGATGTCACCTGTGCGCATATCCACGTTGCCGCCCTCAGGCCGCTGTGGGTTGACGTGATACCACGTGCCGCCGCCGGTGTCGCTCTGACCGGCCCCGATGATCTGGCTGTCCCGGGTTACGGTGACGAAAACTGTGGTCTGCGGTGTGGCATCTCCCTGCACCCAGTCATGGGCGCGGTTGGCGCGCACCCAGAGGAAAGGTGTGTACAGATTAGCGCCGAGCTGGTTGCCGTTTTCGTCGAAGTACCACACCTCAGCCTGGTCCCCGACCTGGATATCGAACTGGCCGCTGAAGTCGGCGGTATAGGCTCCATCGGCCGCGATAGCCACGTCCTGCCACCAACCTTCGCCGCGCGGCTGGCTCCAGACCCACACCCCGCCCCTGGCAGGGAACGGCGCGTCATACATCTGCCCGCTGACGGTGTCCGCCTCGGTGTCTATAGCGCCATCAATGGGGATGGGCCTCAGCTCGGTCTCAAAGCCGGTGCTGGCATGCACCGTGACATGGTCGCCCGGGGCGAGGTCACACCCGCAACCGATGCCGTCGAGCCAACCGTCGGGCCTGGCCACCCCGGTGGCGCCCCCCTTGATATCGCCGACACCATCGGTCACGGTGTATTGCACGGTGACGTTTGGCCCGAACCAGCCATCAACCGCATCCCAGGTGATGTTGGCGCGGGCGTAGGGGGCTGTGCTGCTGACATATGGCACGTTCCAGTTGTCATCGTAGCGCGCCATGTCAACCCCTGTGCCGCCGATGATATCAACTTGTCCGCTGAAGTCGGCGACGAACGAGCCGTCTGCTGCGGTAGGCACACGCCGCACCTGCCCTTGTGCCCACACTTCCAGGAATGTGTTCGCGTCCGTCGTGCCGGTAACACGGTCAGCCGCGGCATCAACCATGATATCCATGCCCACGGCTGTCACTTCCTGGCTCCAGTCCGGTCCTGCGAACTCGACGCGGTCGCCAGGTTCGATGTCAATGGTCTGGCCGCCGTCATGGGTGAACTGATGGCCGTGGAAGGTGCAGGACGCATCTGAGTTGGTGTGGATCACACCCTTTTCCACACCTGCGCCGGTTCGTAGAGTCAGCGTAACCGGTGCGTGCGGCAGATCTACGGCTCCCCACACCCAATCGTTGGTTGAGTTGACCTCGAGATAAGGACCGCGACACCAGGCGCTGAGCCAGGCCGGCTGGTCTTCGTCGTTGCCCTGGGGGTGGAGCACGGCGCCATTTCCGCCGTTGCGCAGGTCGAGGATGCCGGCCAGGTCAAGCTGATAGTCGCCCCCAGCGCCGGCGCTGGCGTCGTCCCGGTACGTGCGGCCCTGGCTGCCAGGGTAAGCATCCAGGATCAGGTCCGCGTTCGCCGGCGCGCGGCCGGAGAGCAGGTCGTTCGCTACATCAGCGTAGACCGTGAGCTCGTCCAGCAGGATGTCCTCGTTCAGCCCGCCGCCCTGCACCAGCACGTGATAGCCGGCCTGGAATGGCGTGTCGAAGGAAGCGCCGAAGTAGCCCCTGTCATCGGTCTTGGTTTCCGCCGTCTCCAGAACGGCAGGTGGCGCGCCTCCGTCAGTGAGTTGCGCTGTGATCAGAGAGCCCCCGGGATCGGCGTTGCCGTAGATTTCGTTCCAGGCCCAGTGGGCTGTTGCGGAATGTGGGCTGACGTAAAGATAGAGGTCCGCGGCTGCGGTCACATGCGGGAAGACGTACATGGCGCTGAGCGCATCCACCTGGCCGGCCGGGAACGTTACTGCGTACGTGCCGCCAGGGTCAGCAACGGCGGTCTGTGAGTCCATGCGCCAGGTGGATTCCTGTCGCAACCCCTGGCCGAGGCCTAAAGCCATCCCGGCCGGCGCTGTACCGGAGAGCTGGTCGAGCGTCGCGTCAGTGGTCGCGGTAACGTCAGGCAAGGTAGCAGCGATCTCGACGCCAGCCGCCTCGCGGGTCACGATGTCACCGGCTGCGATGACGCCGAAGTTGAGGAACCACCAGCCAGAGCGGGCGTCGGCCATGACCGAATGGGCTTCGACCTGGGGGGCGCCGCCCGGATCGTGCAGGACAGTGACGGTGACGACGTTGCCGGGCTCGGTATAGCCGTGGACCCGTTCCCACTGCGGGTTGATGACCATGCCATCCAGGGGGAAGAGCCAGGTGGTCAGCCAATCGCCGTCAGCATCCTGGTGACTGACGGCTACCTCGGTGAACCAGGTGAGGTCCACCAGTGACGTCAGATCGGCGGCGAAGTTGCCGGCGCCGTCGGTAGCCACGGCCTGAACGTTACCCCACGCGTCGAGGCGCAGCGTTGCTGGCAACGGCACACCCGTGATCTGGCCCGTCACGCTGTCGGCAGCGGGATCCACCGTCCCGGTGATGTTGGGTGCGGTGAGCGATGCGCCGGCAGCGCCAGCGGTCATCTGCAACACGTCGCCGGGCTGAATGGCGGCCCAGCGGCCATCCAGCATCAATTCAGCGGTGAAATAGCCGTTGCCGTCGGTGCGGGCGCGGGCTTCGCCCACCTGGGCGGCGCCGCGCGTCACCACCAGGTGCACCGGGGTCTCAGCGGCGGTGTAGCCTGTGACCGATGCGTAGGTGATGTCCAGGGTGATCACCGGCGAGGCGGCCAGCGTGTGGAGGCCGGGCAACCCTGCGGGCGCGCGGCCATCGGGCCGGGACAGTGGGCGTACGCTGAGCGGGTCGGTTGCCAGGTCAGGTTGTGAGAAACGAGCGGATGTTTCGGGCCACGAGAGGTTGGTTGAGCGGCCATTGAAGATTGCCGAGCCGGCATCTGGCGGTCTGGACGCTGGAATGATACGTTGTTCCGTGACGGGCATGCCGACCTGTGAGACGATAGGAACGAAGGATGGCGGTTGGAGCGCTGTCTGGCCCCCCGGGGGAGCCTCAAGGGCCGGCTGGGCGGCGTTGGCGCCGATAGCCGCCTCGAGGCCGATCAGGCCCAGGAGCCCAAGGACGATCCCGAACACCGTCAACAGCAAACGGGCGCGAGCAGAAGGATAGCTGACAGACATCGGTTCCTCCATGCAAATCGGATCTTTTGACCAAAGCCGGGTTGGTTGCATGCCGCACGTGGGTCTTGTGGGCCAACTGCGATATCCGCATCATGCGCTTGAGGCAAGGTGAATCCATCGGATTGCAGCAGGTACGGTGAGCGTTCATCACCTCCTTTCACCGCCTGCCTCTTCAGGGTTCGTAGTGGTCGCATGGACAATGCGGCAATGCAAGAACGAGTGAACCTAGGATAGCACCAATGGGTATGGGGTGTCAATAGGCTAACGCGAAAACGGCTCAACCTGCCGGCAGTGCGCCGATGCCCGCAGGCCGAGCCGTCGCTTGTGTGGTTCTGTCGTTGCCACGACGCCAGGGTGGCTCCCTGGATGTGGTCCTAACGCCCGATCAAGCGGCGCCCTACCAACAAGCCAGCGCCGAGGGCCAGAAGCGCCGTCCCAGCGACCGCCCAGGGGGTTGCCGATCGCTCAGCACTCATCCGGGTCAGGGTCACCATCGTGGGCGGGTTGAACTCGAAGCCACCGGGTGTCTCGTCCACCGCGGGGCTGAAGCCCGCAGTCGGTACAGGGACGACGCCGAAGCCGATGCGAATCGTATCGCTCAGGCCCTTGCAGAGGATTGGCCAGGCATACTCACCGTCGGCCGAGAAGTTCCAGCGCCACTCCACGTAGCTGCCCATGCGCTCACCATCGCTGCACGACCCGGTCGCCGGCGGTGTGAAGGGGCAGTTCGTCTTGATGTATCCGAAGAGGCCTGGTCGCGCGTGTGTACGAAATCGAGCGCGGGGTTGTAGGCGACATAGCGGTCCGACGAATTGTTCATGAAGCCGTCGCCGTCGCAGTCAACCGCAGCCACGGCCAGATAGCCGTCCTGGATGGCAGTGGTCCCTGCAACCTGCATCAGGAAATAGTAGGTGGTCGGGGGCGAGACGCCCTCGGGCCCGGACGCGGCCCAGCCCGCGATGATGTCGTTGTTGGGGTTCTGCGGGCTCTGGGTATTATCTCCTGCCGGGTCGGTGATGGGAGGCGCGGCCAACTGCCACTGCGGGTCCACCTGGCCATCATCGGTGTTGATGGTGATCAGCGCGGCGTGGGCCACCAGAACGGCGCCCAGCACAAGTGCCAGGACCGCAAGCACGAGGGCTGCGGCGCGTAACGGGATGCGGCTTGCTGATTGTCGGAACAAGGTCTCCTCCTCGATTGGCCCCGCGTGTTTTGGGTTGGGGGCATTTGTGATGTGATGTCAGCTCTGTGCCCTGCGTTTTACGCTGGCTCCGGGCGTAACACAACCAGTCCCAAAGGAGGCAGGGTCAGCTCCAGGGAGTAAGGTTGCGTCTGCCAGTTGACCGGCTGGGCCGCCAGCAAGCCTTCGTTGCGCACGTTGCTTCCGAAGTAGGTCTCGGCGTCGCTGTTCAGTGCTTCCCGATAGGTGGTCAGCTCGGGCACGCCGACGCGATAACCCGTGCGCACCACAGGTGTGAAGTTGCAGATGACCACCAGGTGGTCCTTGGGGTTGTTGCCCTTGCGCACGAACGCCAGGACGCTGTTTTCCCAGTCGTTGGGGTCAATCCAGTCGAACCCGCGCCAGTCGTAATCCATCTCGTACAGTGCGGGTGAGCTGGTATAGAGCCGATTGAGGTCAGTCATCCACTGCATCGTCTTGCGGTGCGGCTCGAAGCCGGTCAGGTGCCAATCCAGGCTCTTGTCCTCGTTCCACTCGGCCCACTGCCCGAAGTCCTGGCCCATGAACAGTAGTTTTTTGCCTGGGTGCGTCCACATGAACCCTAGGTAGAGGCGCAGGTTGGCGAATTTCTGCCACAGGTCCCCCGGCATCTTATCCACCAGCGAGCGCTTGAGGTGCACCACCTCGTCATGAGAGATGGGCAGGATGAAGTTTTCGCTGAATGCGTACATCAGGCCGAAGGTTGTCTTGTTGTGATGGTACTTGCGGTAGATGGGGTCCTTCTGGATGTAGTCGAGCGTATCGTGCATCCAGCCCATGTTCCACTTGAAGGTGAAGCCCAGGCCGCCCAGGTAAGACGGCCGGCTGACCGCAGGAAACGCGGTGGACTCCTCAGCGCAGGTGAAGGTGCCCGGATGCTCAGTGTGGGTCCTCTCGTTCATCTTTCGCAGGAACGCGATGGCTTCCAGGTTCTCGCGGCCGCCGTATTCGTTGGGGATCCACTCGGTGCGCGCGTAATCGCGGTAGAGCATGGCGGCGACCGCGTCCACGCGCAGGCCGTCAATGTGGTACTTGTCCAACCAAAACAGGGCGCTGTTGACGAGGAACTGGCATACCTCGTTGCGCGCCCAGTTGAAGACCTTGGTGCCCCACTCGCGATGCTCCCCGATGCGGCTGTCCGCGTATTCGTAGAGCGCGGTGCCGTCGAAGTTGACCAGCCCGTAGTCGTTTTTCGGGAAGTGCGCCGGCACCCAGTCCAGGATGATCCCGATCCCGCGCTGGTGCATGTGATCCACGAAATACTGGAAGTCGTCGGGCGTGCCGAAGCGGCTGGTGGGCGCGAAATAACCTGTCACCTGGTAGCCCCATGAGGCATCCAGTGGATGCTCGGTGACGGGGAGCAGCTCGATGTGGGTGTAGCCGCGCTCGGCGACGTAATCGGCCAGTTTGTGGGCCAGATCGCGGTAGTTCAAGTAGGTGTTGGTTTCAGGCACGCGCATCCATGAACCGAGGTGCACCTCGTAGATGGCCAGCGGCGCCTTGAGCGGATCGCGCTGGCCGCGGGCAGCCATCCATGCACCATCTCCCCAGGTGTGCTTATTGATGTCCCATACGATCGAGGCAGTCTTGGGCCGCGGTTCGGCGAAGAACCCCTGGGGATCGGTCTTCTGCAAGAGTGCATCGTGTTTGGTTTTTATCTCATACTTGTACAAGGTGCCTTCACCTATGCCGGGCACGAATAGCTCCCAAATGCCGGAGCTGCCGCGCTCGCGCATCTGATGGCGCCGGCCATCCCAGGCGTTGAATTCACCGGTGACGCTCACCCGCGTTGCATTGGGCGCCCACACTGCAAACTGGACGCCCGGCACTCCTTGATGCACCATAACCTGTGCGCCCAGCTTCTCGTAGGTGCGCAGGTGGTTGCCTTCGTTGAAGAGCTGTAGGTCCAGGTCGCCCAAGATGGGCAGGAAACTGTAGGCGTCGTAGCCGTGATGCTCCTGACCATCCTTCCCCACGTACCGAATCTGGTACTGAGGCGGGGTGAGGTGATCGGGCGGGAAGAACGTAGCTTCATCCAATGCATCGGCCCCGATGGGTAACTGGGCCTCGAACATATCCGTGCCTTCCAGTCGCTCAAGGGGCCGGGGCTCACCCTGTGCCGGTACTAACCAGGCCTCTTCTGCCTGGGGCAAGAAGGCGCGCACGGCGATCAGCCGGAGACCATCCTGTTCGGCTATGTGGGCGCCGAGCACCTGGAAGGGATCGTGGTGATACGCATAGAGGATCTTGTTGATCTCGTCCTGGGTCACAGTGAAGATCATAGGGCAGGCTCCTTTGCGAGTGTTCGCGGCGAACAAGGTGGCCGCAAAACGGGTGCGATCGCCCTGCGCGTGTGCATTGCGACATGTCCATTATATCACCAGTTGGATGCTTTCAAAATCGAGGGGGTGCATTAGTGGCCCGATCTGCAACTTATCACACTTTATTTGATGCATCTTAACACTTCGTGCGGCGGGCTCGCTCGGTCTGCGACATTTGACAGGCTGATGATACCCCATATAATTCCTGCCTATTGTTCGGTGCAAACCTTGATCTCCCGCAGCAGGGGATGCCCGGTCCGCCAGCGCATCCGGTCTCTGGCTGGAGCGCCACACCACTATCACCTTAGGAGGCTGAAATGCAGCACAAGAAGGTTTGGTTCGTCGGTGTCGTTTTGCTTCTGGTTCTGGCCGTAGCCAGCCCAACGTTTGCTGTTGGTGAGACACCAATGGCACCCATGCTTGGGCAGGATGCGCCAGGTGCGTTGGCTGGGCGTTACATCGTGGTGTTTAGAGATGGCGCCTTCGGTGAAGTTGTGGAAGCAGCTCTGGCTGCGGCACTGCAGGATCCTGAGTCCGCGCTGCTGTACCGCTACACGACGGTCGTTAATGGCTTCGCGGCCGCCTTGCCGGACCGGGTCGTAGACGCGCTGCGCCGCAATCCTCATGTGGCGTATGTGGAAGTTGATTCGGTCGTCACGCTGGATGCCACGCAGTCCCCGGCCACTTGGGGCCTCGATCGGATCGATCAGCGCAATTTGCCGCTGAGCAATAGCTATACCTATAATTACACGGGCAGCGGTGTGACCGCGTACATCATTGATACTGGCATCCTTTACAACCATACAGAGTTCGGCGGCCGCGCGTCCTTCGGCTACGATGCTTTCGGCGGCAATGGCTCCGACTGCAACGGCCACGGCACGCATGTGGCAGGCACCGTAGGTGGCGCCACCTATGGCGTAGCCAAAGGCGTCACCCTGAAAGCCGTGCGCGTGCTCGACTGCTCTGGCTCTGGCACGACCACGGGCGTCATCGCGGGTGTTGACTGGGTGACGGCCAACCATGTGGCCGGCGCGCCCGCTGTCGCGAACATGAGCCTGGGCGGTTCAGCTTCGACCTCCCTGGATACTGCGGTGAAGAACTCCATCGCCGACGGTGTCACCTATGCCATTGCGGCGGGCAACAGCAACCGTGACGCCTGCAAGTTCTCCCCTGCACGCGTCGCCGAGGCGATCACCGTAGGCGCGACCACCAGCACGGACGCTCGTGCTTCTTACTCCAACTACGGCGCCTGCCTCGACCTGTTTGCGCCGGGCTCATCCATCACGTCGGCCTGGTACACCAGCACGACGGCTACGAATACCATCAGCGGCACCAGCATGGCGACACCGCATGTGGCCGGTGCGGCCGCGCTCTATCTGCAAGCGTATCCTGGTGCTTCGCCGTTGACGGTGCGGAATGCCCTGGTGAACAACTCGACGTTGGGCGTGGTCGGTAACGAAGGCCGCAACTCACCGGACAAGCTGCTGTACACACTGTTCTTCTAATCGCTTTCCGATCCCATGTAGGATAGACATGCCTCGCTTCGGCGGGGCATGTCCCGCGTTGACCAGGTGCGAACTTGGGACCTGCAAAGGATTCGGATCTTGCGGATCCGATTTTTGACAGTGGGGGCACTTAGTAGTATAGTGTTGACTGGTTGAGCGCACCAGCGCATCCCATCTCTCGAAAGGAGGGCGAACGTGATGGCCTATAGCGAAGTTTCCACGCAAACCGTTCCGGTCTGCGCAGAGAGCGTTCGCCCGTCTCAGGCAGCCTGAAGCCCAGGGGACATCCCATCCGCTGACAAGGCCATGAGCCGGCGACGCGATCGCGCAGCTCATGGCCTTTTTGTGTCTCCGGCCCCGCCGGTGCAAGGCCATGAGCATCCTATGCTCATGGCCTTGTTGTTCGTCTTAGATGGAGAACCCTACTTTGGCTACTCGAGAAGAAAAGATGTGGCAGCACATCCGAGAAGATGCTGCGCTGCGGGAGATCCGCAAGCAAAACCAACCAACCAGGAAACTGCCCAAGCCGGAGCGGGTACGGCAGAAGAATTGGGTGGGCGCTTTCGAAGAAGACCCCGAGGGCTACGAAAGCCTGCCCGAACAAGAGCGCGTGATGCCCAAAGGCGAGATTGAGTGGCGGCAGGCGAAGGTCATCCGCTCCCCGCTGCATGAGGGCTTCGGGCCGGCTTCCTCGGCGCAGGCCGGCGGCCGGAGGGACGGCAAGACAGTTTCCGACGGCACCGTGATCGAGGTGAGCTCAGATCTGTGCCGGGTGCAGGCCGGGGTTCACACCTTCCTGTGCCAACTACGCAATACGCTGCGCGTGCCGCACAGCGGTTACAGCAACATGGTGGCCGTGGGCGATCACGTGACTATTTCACACAACGGCGATGATCGCGGCATAGTAGAGGCGATCCTGCCCCGCCATAGCGCGCTGGCTCGGCCCGACCCGTTCAATGTCTACCACCAGCAGGTGATCGTAGCGAACGTGGATCAGGTGCTGATCGTGGCTGCGTGGCGCGAGCCCGCTTTCTGGCCGGAGCTGGCCGACCGGTACCTGATCGCGGCCCTGCGACACAACCTCAGCCCGGTCATCGTGATCAACAAGATTGATCTGGCCGAGGATGAGGAGGAGCTGGCTGCGGTTGTGGCCGCCTACCGGGCCGCAGGCCACCAGGTGATCCCCACCAGCGCGCTCACCGGCGCAGGTCTGGACGAGTTGCGGGACTTGTTGGCCGGCAGGACCACCGCGCTGGCTGGCCTGTCGGGCGTGGGCAAGTCGTCGCTGCTCAGCGCGGTCGAGCCTGGGCTACGCCTGCGCGTGGCCGAGGTGAGCGGCCGGAAACACGAAGGCCGCCACACCACGACCCAGGTGACGCTGCACTCGCTGCGAGGCGGCGGCTTCGTGGCCGACACGCCCGGTATCCGTGAGTTCGGCCTGGCAGGCCTGAAGCAGACCGAGCTGCGCAAGTTCTTCAGCGAATTCGCCGCGGTCGGCCCGTGTGAGTTCGCCAACTGCACGCATACGCGCGAGCCTGGCTGCGCGGTCAAGGCCGCTGTGCGCGCGGGGCGCATCGCACGGATGCGGTATGACAGCTATCGCAAGATCTGGCACGCGCTGGCGTGAAAACCCGCTGCGCCCCTGGAATCGAGACTTTAGCCGGTTAGGTGATCGACGCAAAGACCGGCTGAAGCCTCCAATTCGATCAAACGACTTCTGGTCTTGATCCGCGACCAGCCTGAAAGGCAGCTCAAATGACGGAGATTTCGTCTCTACCCTGTTCCCTGGGCAACGGCCTGTTCCTGCGCCGGTCCACCGCGGCCGACGTCGAGGCCCTAGTCGATTTCAACAAGCTGATCCATCGCGAGCCCGGTGTCGTCGAACCCGACGAAGGGGTCGCGGTCTGGACGCGCGACCTGCTGCGGGGGGATCACCCCACTTTCGGCGTAGACGACTTCACCATCGTCGAAGAGCAGGCTACCGGCAAGATCGTCTCCTGCCTGAACCTGATCTCGCAGACTTGGGCTTACGCGGGCATCCCGTTCAAGGTGGGCCGGCCCGAGCTGGTGGGCACCGACCCGGCCTACCGCAAGCACGGGCTGATCCGGACGCAGTTCGAGGTGGCGCATGCATGGAGCGCCGAGCGCGGGGAGCTGGTGCAGGCCATCACCGGCATCCCCTACTTCTACCGCCAGTTTGGCTACGAGATGGCGCTGGTCTTGGGTGGCGGGCGTCGCGGCTACCCGGCCGATTTCCCGCAGCTCAAGCCCGACCAGACGGAATCGTACCGCATCCGGCCGGTAACCGCGGCCGATCTGCCGTTCGTGATAGCGGTGGACACCTACGCCGCGCGACGCTCGCTGGTGACCTGCGTGCGGGATGAGGCGTTGTGGCGCTATGAGTTGCTCGGAAAGAGCCCCGGGAACGTCAACAGCCCAGCCTGGGCCATCCTGGAAACTGCAGCGGGTGAGCCGGCCGGTGTCGTGGCGCACGGGGTCAAGCTGGAGGACGGCCGCCTGCCGGTGTTCTACGTGGAATTGAGGCCCGGCCTATCCTGGTTGAAGGTCTCGCCGAGCCTCTTGCGGGGCCTGGCGCAGATCGGCGCGGCGCTGGCCGGGGGGCAGGGCAAGACGCTGGCCGCGGTGACGTTCTGGCTGGGTGTGGCGCATCCGCTGTTTACCGTGACCGAGGAGCGGCTGCCGAACGTGCGCCGGCCTTACGCCTGGTACCTGCGGGTGGCCGACGTGCCTGGCTTCCTGCGGCACATCGCGCCCGCCCTTGAGGCGAGGCTTGCCGACTCCGTGGCAGCCGGGCACAGCGGCGAGCTCAAGCTCAGCTTTTACCGGGATGGCGTGCGGCTGGTCTTAGAGGATGGCCGGCTGGCGATCGCAGAGCCTTGGCAGCCCAGCCACGATGATGGCGGCGCGGCGGGCTTTCCGGGGTGCACGTTCCTGCACTTGCTGTTCGGCCATCGCACCCTGGCCGAGCTGCGGACGGAGTTCGCCGACTGCTGGGCCGACGGCGATGACGCGCGCACGTTGCTGGAGGTGCTGTTCCCGAAGCAGCCGTCAAGCTTTTGGCCGGTGGCGTGAGCGAGGTTTTTTCTGTCCCTCTGAGCGGGTGGATCTTGTGAGGCGCATCGCGGCAAGAACCTAGCGAAGAGTCTGCGAGGCGAGATGCTTCGCTGGACGCATGTTGCGGCAAACGTCGATTTGCTCACCTGCTCAGCATGACATAAGTAACGTTCTTGAGCGCCTAGCCATTCACGCCCACCAGCGCCTGCGCCAAAAACAACACGGCCATCCCCGCGACGATGGTCAGCAGCGCGTTGCGGGTGCGCCAGGCGATCAGCGCGGCGATCAATGCGGCCAGCAGCCGCGGGTTTGTCGGCGAGAGGTTCCAATCGCCCGTCGGCCGTAGGATTTCTGGGAAGATGATGGCCGATAGCACCGCTGGCGGCACAAATCGCAGCGCCCGGTGCACCCACGACGGCACGGCCACCCGGCCCCACAGCAGGATGAATGAGAGCCGGATGGCGTAGGTGATCGCGCCCATCCCCAGCAGGGTCAGCCAGAGGGTGATGCCTGACATCTCAGCGCCTCCCCCGGGCCGCGGTCTGGCGCCTGTTTTCCAGCAGCGCGCCGGCTGCGATTCCCGCGACCGCGGCTGTCACCAGGCCGAGCTTGTAGGGCCAGCCCGCGCCGACCAGCGCCACCAGGCCGGCCACTAGCGCTGCGACCAGCGCGGGCCGATCCACCACGGCCGGGATCAACAAGGCGATGAAGGTGAGCGCCAGGGTGAAGTCCAGCGACCAGCCCGGCGGCACCTGCGAGCCGAGGAAGATGCCCACCGCGGTGCTGGCCTGCCACGTGACCCACAGCGCCAGCCCTGCACCGAGGAAGAACCAATGGCGATCATCGGGCAGGGGCAGGTCTTGCGCCTGCCCCTGCCCGGCGAGGCGACCGCCAGGGTGCGCCCCTGCAGCGTCGGTCCGCCGGTAATGGGTGATGGCGACGGCATATGCCTCGTCGGTGAGCAGGTAGGCCAGCAGCCATTTCCAGCGTCGGGGCAGGTTATTGATATAAGATGCGACTGAGGCGCTGTAAAGCATATGTCGCAGGTTGACGATGAACGCGGTCAGCAGGTGGATGGGGCCGGGTGCGGTGCTTGCGAAAAGCTGGGTCGCCACAAACTGCGCGGAACCGGCGAAGACAATAGCCGACATGGCCTGGGCCGCCGCGGCCGGCAGGCCGGCCTTCAGCGCCAGCGCGCCGTAGATCATGCCGAACGGCGCGACGCCGAGCAGGATCGGGAGCTCGGCGCGGACGCCGGCCAGGAAAACGGCGCGGGTTGTGCTCATTGGCTGCACGCCAGCAACGCCTGCAGCCCCAGGAGATAACTCTGGGGACCGAAGCCGCAGATCTGGCCTCGGCATGCCGGGGCGATGACCGAAATCTGGCGGAACGGCTCCCGCGCGTGGATGTTGCTCAGGTGCACTTCGACGCAAGGCAGCCCAACCGCAGCGATGGCGTCGCGCAGCGCGTAGGAATAGTGCGTCAGCGCGCCAGGGTTGATCAGGATGCCCTGGGCCCAGGTCCGCGCCTCATGGATCGCGTCGATCAGCGCGCCCTCGTGGTTGGACTGCACGATGCGCAGCGTCGCGCCCCGCTCAGCCGAGGCCGCCTCCAGCCGGGCGTTGATGTCGGCCAGCGTGGCCGTGCCGTACACCCCCGGCTCGCGCGTGCCGAGCAGGTTCAGGTTGGGGCCGTGGAGGACGAGGAGGTTGGTCATAGCCAGTTGTCCTTGGCGAGTTGTAGGTTGCCACGTCATCAGGCAGCACGGATCATCTCCAGTGCGCTGAGCACGGTGGCTTCGGGCACGTCATCGGCGACAAAGACCTCGGCAATGTCGCGAATCAACACGAAGCGCAGGGCGCGGCCGCGGCGTTTTTTGTCGGCGCCCATCGCTGACAGGGCTGTGGTCGGGTCGAAGGCGTAAGCCACGGGCAGGCCGAGCCGGGCCACTGCCGCGCGCACGCGCGCGGGCAGATCGGCGGCGCAATGGCCCAGGGCGGCGCTGAGCTCGGCCGCGGCGATCGTGCCCAGGCCGACCGCTTCGCCGTGGCGCAACGTGAACCCTGACACCAGCTCCAGCGCGTGGCCGAAGGTGTGGCCCAGGTTGAGCCAGGCGCGGTCGCCCAGTTCGAAGGGATCGCGCTCGACGATGGCGGCTTTGACGCGAACGGCCGCGGCGATCAGCGCGGTCATGGGTTCGGACCTGGATGGCGATTGACGGACGACGGACGACGGAAGACGGTCATCAGTCGCCGGGCGGCCGTCATCTGCCGCCAGCCCCGCGAACAACCCGGCATCCCCGATAATACCCGTCTTAAGCGTCTCGGCCAGGCCGCAGCGGAGCTCGACGGGGGGCAGGGTGACCAGCAGCGCGGGGTCAATCAGCACCAACTCTGGCTGCTTGAACGCGCCGACCAGGTTTTTGCCCGCCGGCAGGTCCACGCCGGTCTTGCCGCCCACACTGGAATCCACCATCGCCAGCAGGCTGGTCGGGATCTGCACGAAGGGGACGCCCCGCAGCCAGGTGGCGGCGGTGAACCCGGCCATGTCGCCGACTACGCCGCCGCCCAGCGCGATCACCGGCTCGCCCCGCGCGAGTTTGGCCGCAGCAAACCGCTCGTAGAGGCTGGCGACCGTCGCCAGCCTCTTGTACGTCTCGCCGTCGGGCACCTCGCAGACCAGAGGCTCAAAGCCGGCCGTGGCCAGCGATGCGATCAGCGCGGGAAGGTAGTGTCCTCCGACCGTCGGGTTGGTGATCACCGCGCAGCGGCCCGGCGGCAGGCCAGCCTCGACAATCCGTTGTCCGGTCTGGGCCAGCAGACCTTCGGCGATCAGGATACCGTAGGATGACGGCAGACGGCGGACGGCTCGCTGACTCGAGATGCTTTGCCCGGTCGTCGGTCGGTCGTTGGGGGTCGCCACCGCGTCACACCCAACGATCAACCGATGTCCGCCTTCGGGCAATCCAGCGACGATGCCCAGCACCCGTTCGGCCGCGGCGGCGAGGGTGAGATCGGTGGTGTCCAGGTGATGTGGGATCGCGGCGTAAGCCTCGGCTCGTTGCGCCAGCAGATCTGCGATGCGCGCTCGCCGGTCGGCGCCGGCCAGCATGGGCCGGTTGTCATCGCGGCCCACGCGCGTCAGGATCGCGTCCGGCGACGCGTCCAGGCAGATGACCAGGCCGCCGGCCGCCAGCGCCGCCCGGTTGGCTGGGTTCACGGCCGCGCCGCCGCCCGCGGCGATCACCAGGCCCGCGGGCGCCGCCATCTCGGTGCAGACCGCGGCCTCCAGCGTCCGAAACGCCGGTTCGCCGTCCTCCGCGAAGATGCGGGGGATGGGCTTGCCGGCGCGGGCTGCGAGCACATCGTCCAGGTCCACAAACGGCCGGCCCAGCCGCTCAGCGACGATGCGGCCAACGCTGGTCTTGCCCGTCCCCATGAAGCCGGTGAGGACGAGGTTGGAAGCTGGAAGCTGGATATTGATAGCTGGAAGTTGGTCAGCGGTCATCGGTCAGCCGTCTTTCGTCTCATAGCCAAACCGCCACGGCACGTTGTTCATCGGCAGATCTTCCAGCCGGTTGCCGCGCAGCGCAGCGAAGCGGGGGAGCTGCTCGGCCACCGAGTCGCCGCCCAGCTTGCGCAGCAGCTCGTCGGCCAGCACCCAAGCGACCACCGCCTCGCCGATGACGGCCGCGCGGGGGACGGCGCAGAAGTCGGAGCGCTCGTAGCGGGTGGGCGCGGGCTGGCCAGTCGCCAGGTCCACGGACATCAGCGGGGCTAAAGTAGTCGCGATGGGTTTCATGGCCGCGCGCAGCACGATGGGCTCGCCGGTGGTGATGCCGCCCTCGAGGCCGCCGGCGCGGTTGGAGGCGCGATGGATGACCGAGGACGGACGATCGCCGACCGCCGGGCTGCCTGGCGGAGGCACATCTCCCCCTTCTTCCCCCTCGCAGGGGGGAGAAGGGGGTAAGGTCACGATCGCATCGTGCACCTGCGTCCCCTGCAGCGCGGCGTTGGCGAACGCGGGGCCGATCTCGACCCCCTTGATCGCCTGGATGGACATCAGCGCGGCGGCCAGGCGGGCATCCAGCTTGCGGTCGAAATGGACGTGGCTGCCCAGTCCCGGTGGGACGCCCAACGCCACCACCTCGAAGATGCCGCCCAGCGTATCTCGGGCCTGCATCACATCCCAAATGTGCTGGCGCATGGCCGCGTCCGCGACCTCATCGGGGCAGCGCACCTCGCTGGCTTCGGCCACGGCGAAGCGCTCAGGGTAGGGCACCTCGTCCGGGATAGTCGCCTCCACAGCCCCGATGCGGGTGACATACGCGCCGACGGTGATGCCGAACTGAGCCAGGTATGCCTTGCAGATCGCGCCGGCCGCCACGCGCATGGTCGTCTCTCGCGCGCTGGCCCGTTCCAGGCCGGGCCGCAGGTCGCGGTAGCCGTATTTGACCGCTGCGGTCAGGTCGGCGTGGCCCGGCCGCGGCACGGTCATGGGCGGGATCTCCTTGTCGGCCCACGACCTGTAATCCAGGTTCGTCACCTCCAGGCTGATGGGCCCGCCAGTGGTGTGGCCGGCCATTACGCCCGCGGTGATGCGGACGGCGTCCCGCTCGATCTTCATACGGCCGCCCGCGCCGAAGGCGGCCTGGCGGCGGGCCAGCTCGCGGTTTATGGCCTCGGCGCTGATCGGCAGGCCGGCTACCATCCCTTCCAGGATGGCGGTCAGCATAGGGCCGTGGCTCTCGCCAGCGGTGAGGAAACGAAGGTGCGTCATGCTACGCCATCACTCGCACCAGGTGATACTGCTTCTTGCCCGCGCGTAAGACCACGAAACGTCCCTCGATCACCTGCGCCAGGGTGACGTTGGCTGCCGCGTCATCGGCGCGCAGGTTGTTGACGTAGGCGCCCCCGGACGTGATCAGCCGCCGGGCCTCGCTCTTGGACTTTGCAAGGCCGGTCTCGGCCAGCAGGTCAACCAGCGGCTTGCCTCCGCCTTCAAACGCGGTCTTGGGTTGCTCGCTGCCTGGCGCCTCGATGAAGACGTCCTCGATGGCGCGCGCGTCCAGCCCCTCCAGCCCGCCGCCGAAGAGCACCTGGGAGGCTTTTTCGGCGTCCGCCAACGCTTGGTCGCCGTGCACCAGCCGCGTGACCTCTCGCGCCAGGGTGCGTTGGGCATCTCGGCGCTCAGGGTGTGCCTGCATGGACGCCTCCTGCTCGGTGATGGCCGCGGCATCCAGCCAGGTGAAGTATTTCAGCAGGTTGATGACCTCACTGTCGGGCTGGTTCAGCCAGAACTGGTAGAAGCGGTACGGTGAGGTGCGCTGGGGATCCAGCCAGATCGCGCCCTGCTCGGTCTTGCCTAGCTTTGTGCCCTCGGCGCTGGTGACCAGCGGATAAACGAGGCCGTAGGCGCGCGCGCTATGCACGCGGCGGATCAGCTCGACGCCCGCGGTGATGTTGCCCCACTGGTCGCTGCCGCCAGCCTGCACCGTGCAGTCGTAACGCTCGTAGAGTTGCTGGAAATCATAGGCTTGCAGCAGCATGTAACTGAACTCAGCGTAGGAGATGCCGTCCTGGCGTTCCAGTCGGGTCTTGACCGAGTCCTTGGCTATCATGTAGTTGACCGTGAAGTGTTTGCCCACGTCGCGCAGGAAGTGGATCATCGGGATGGTGGTCAGCCAATCGGCGTTGTTGACGATTCGTGCGGGATTGGTTTTCACGTCGAAGTCCAGGAACCGCGCCAACTGCCCGCGGATCGCCTCGACGTTGGCGGCGATGGTCTCCAGGCTCTGCAACTGGCGCTCCTGCGTCTTGCCGCCGGGGTCGCCGATCATGCCGGTGCCGCCGCCCGCGACCGCGATGGGGGAGTGCCCTGCGCGCTGCATCCGCGCCAGGCCCATCAATGCCAGCAGGTTGCCCACCTGGAGGCTGGTGGACGTAGGATCGAAGCCGATGTAGGCGACGACCTTCTTGCTGGCCAGCGCATCGGGCAGGCCCTCGGTGAAATCGTACACCAGGCCGCGCCAGCGGAATTCTTCAAAAACGTTGGTCATGATGTCTCCAGCTCCTTCTTCATCCAACGGGCTAGCTCGCCCGCGTGGTGTCCGGTCCACAGCGCCGCCGATAGCGCGCCCTGGCAGATCAGCATCCCCAACCCGGCGATGGCGGTCGCACCTTGCGCGTGCGCCAGCGCCAGCAGCTCGGTGGGGCGGTTGTAGATCAGGTCATACACCACCTGGCCCGGCCGGAACGGGATCGTCGCGTCCCACGGGGGCGGATCATCGTCGTGCAGGCCCAGGCTGGTGGTGTTGACGATCAGCTCGGCCCCGGCCGCCAGCGCCCGCAGGTCATCGGGCCAGCGGGCGGCGTCCAACCGGCTGGCCGCCTGGGGCAGGGCAGTGACTATAGTTTGACATAAAGCCTGTGCTTTGTCCAATGTGCGATTAGCAATGGTCACCTCGGCCCCGGCCTCGGCCAGCGCGTAGGCCACTGCCCGCGCCGCGCCCCCCGCGCCGAGGAGGAGGACACAGAGACACAGAGACACGGGGATGGGGAGACGGTCAATCCCGGGTTTGCCATGAACAGGCAGGGGTTCTTCTGGAATCGAGGCTTCAGCCGGTCTCTCGGGATGCCGAGAACAACCGGCTAAAGCCGCGATTCCGGATCGCCAAGTTGGGAACCCCATAACGCCGTGTTCACGCAAATCCATCATGAACCCTGCCGCATCGGTGTTGTCGCCCAACAACGAGCCATCGGGCCGCACGATAATCGTGTTGACCGCGCCGATGGCCTTGGCGACCGGCGTCAGTTCATCCATCAGCGGCAGCACCGCTTCTTTGTGCGGCACCGTCACGTTGGCGCCTGCGAACCCCAACGCCCGCAGCCCGCGCACCGCGTCCCCCATCCGCTGCGGCGCCACCGGCAGCGGCAGGTAGGCCCAGTCCAGCCCCAACGCTGTATACGCTGCATTGTGCATCCGCGGGCTCAGGCTGTGACGCACCGGCCAGCCGAGTAGGCCGACTAGGCGGGTGGTACTGTGTATTGCGTACTGCATACTGCGTACTGCGGCGAGTTCCCTATGTTCCATCAGTTCCCTGCGTTCCCCATTCGCCAATTCGCTGATTCGCTCATTCGCCCCACGTGACGTCCGCGCCCAACGCCTGCATCGTCTCCACAAAGCCGGGGAACGAGTCGTTGATGGCCTCGGCCCCGCGCACGACCGTTTTGCCGTCAGCGACCAGGCCGGCCACAGCCAGCGACATGGCCAGGCGGTGGTCACGGTGGCATTCTACCACGGCGCCCCGCAGGCGTATGGGGCCGCGCACGGTCATGCCGTCGGGCCGCTCCTCGATGTCCGCGCCCATCTTGCGCAGCTCGGCCGCGACCGAGGCGATGCGATCTGATTCCTTGACGCGCAGCTCCTCGGCCTCGCGCACCACCGTGCTGCCTTCGGCCTGGGTCGCGGCCACGGCGAAGATGGGAAACTCGTCGATAGCGCGCACGATCAGGTCGCCGGCCGCCTCGGTGGCGCGCAGCGGGCTGTGGCGGATGGTTAGATCTGCGATGGGCTCGCCAATAGCCGACGGCCGACCGGAGACGGCTGTCCACACGCTGTCAGCAGTCCACCGTCCGCCGTCGGCCGTCTGCGGTCGGTCCTCCGCCATTTCCGCCCCCATCATTTTCAATAAATCATACAGCCCCGTGCGCGTGGGGTTGGCGCCGACGCCGGTCAGGCGCACATCGGAGCCCGGCACGATGGCGGCCGCGACCAGTGGAAACGCCGCGGACGAAAAGTCGCCCGGTATGGTGATGGTTTTCCCGCCTGCCAGCCTTTGGCCGCCGCGCAAACGCGCCGGGGCGCCCCACCCCTCAACCTCAGTCTTAACGTCAACCTCAACCTCAAACGCTGCCAGCATTCGCTCGGTGTGATCGCGCGACGGGCCGGGCTCGCGCACCACGGTCTCGCCCTCGGCGAACAGGCCTGCCAGCAGGATGGCCGACTTGACCTGCGCGCTGGCGACCGGCATGGTGTAGTCAATGCCGCGCAGGTTGCCCCCGCGGATTGTCAGTGGCGCCAGCTTGCCGCCCTGGCGGCCCAGGATCGTTGCGCCCATTTGGCGCAGTGGCTCGGCCACGCGGCCCATGGGCCGGCGGCGCAGTGGCTCGGTGCCGCTCAGCACGCTGGTGAACGGTTGGCCGGCCAGCAGCCCGGCCAGCAGGCGCATGGTAGTGCCGGAGCCGGCGCAGTGCAGCACGTCTTCCGGCTCAGCCAGGCCGCGCAGCCCACGGCCGCGGATCCGTAGGGGCAGGTCTTGCACCTGCCCTTCGTGCTCATCGGGGCGACCGCGTGGGTGCGCCCCTACAATCTCTACCCCCAGCGCCGCCATGCAGCGCAAGGTCGCCAGGCAGACTTCAGCCGGCACCCAGCCGCGCACGACGGTTTCGCCATCGGCCAGGCCGGCGAGCATGAGCGCCCGGTGGGTGATGGATTTGTCGCCCGGCACCGATACGCTGCCGCGCAACGGGCCGGATGGTCTGATGATCAAGTTTGGCATGGCAGGTCTCGATGTATGATGTTCGATGTACGAGGTACAATGTTCCGTATCGAATGTTGTTTGGATGCTAGAATCTCAGCCCGGCACGGCGAACCTGGGCCGTGACCAATTGGGCGCGCAGTGCGGGTTCGTCTTCGACGGCCAGGGCGCCGCGTAGCCTGGCAACCTGGGCAGCATACGCGTCCAGCCACGCCAGCACCGCGGCGCGGTTCGTGAGCAAGATGTCCAGCATCATGTCCACGTCGCTGGCGGCCAGGCGGGTGGTGTCGCGGAAGCCGGAGGCAGCTAGCTGCCAGGCTAGCGGATCAGCGGCGGCTGCAACCGCGTTTACCAGCGCCACGGCCGCGGCGTAGGGCAGATGGCTGATGGCCGCAGCGGCCCGGTCGTGCGCGGCAGGGTCAACGATCACGGGCCGCGCGCCGATGGTCGTCGCCAGCGCAACCGCCCGGTCGAGCGCCTTCGGCGCGGTGCGCCGCAGCGGGCAGAGCACGAAGATCTTGCCCCGATAGAGTTCCGCCTCGGCCGCGGCAAACCCGGCCACCTCCTTGCCGCACATGGGGTGGCCGCCGACCGGCTGCAGGCCGGACGGCAGCTCGGCTAGCGCCGCGCAGATCGCTGCCTTCGTACTGCCCAGATCCAACACCAGTGCTCCGGGCTGCGCGTAGCGTCCCACCTCCGGGACCTGGCGCAGGATGGCGCGCACGGGCGCGGCCAGCACGACGACCTGGGCCTCGCGCACGCCCTCGGCCAGGTCGGTCGTGCCGATGTCGATCGCATCGGCTGTGCAGGCTGCATCCAGCGTGGCCTGGCTCCGGCTCACGCCGATGATGCGCATTTGGCGTGCCTCACCTTCTGCCGCACGCAGCGCCAGCGCCAGCGATCCGCCCATCAGCCCCAGGCCGATGATGCACACGGTCTCCACAAGTCTCGTCCCTTCCTGGGTGTTGTCTGATACGGTGACATGGAGACACGGCGACCTGGAGACATAGGGCTTGTAAGGCGCGTCCCGCGGATAGGGCCAGGGCTACGGCCTTGCGCCTGCCCAGGGCGGCCGCGAGGGCACGCCCTACGAAGGGGAAGACACCCTCACAGGTCTCCTCCTTCCCCTCTCTCCCTATCTCCATGTCACCCCCTCGCCGTGTCACAGTGTCCGTCCTACCGCCGGCGCCAGCACGCGCAGCTCGCGCACCATCTGGGCGAAGCGTTCCGGTTTCAGCGATTGCGCGCCGTCCGAAAGCGCCTGGGCCGGGTGTGGATGCACCTCAATCATCACGCCATCGGCCCCGGCTGCGATACACGCCTTGGCTGTTGGGCTAATGAGATCCCATTTGCCGGTGCCGTGGCTGGGGTCGGCGAGTATGGGCAGGTGAGTCCACTGCTTCATCAGCGCGATGGCGTTGATGTCCAGCGTGTTGCGCGTGGCGGTCTCGAAGGTGCGGATGCCGCGTTCGCACACCATCACCTGCCGGTTGCCGCCGCTGAGGACGTACTCGCATGCCATTAGTGTCTCTTGTACGGTTCCCATCATGCTGCGCTTGATGAACACCGGCGTGTGCGTGTGCCCGACCGCGGTCAGAAGGGGGAAGTTCTGCATGTTACGCGCGCCGATCTGGAAGACGTCGGTGTATTTGCCGACCAGAGGCACGGCCTCCGGCGACATCACTTCGGTGATGACGGGCAGGCCGGTGGCTTCACGCGCCTCCGCCAGCAGTTCCAGGCCTTCTTCCCCCAGCCCCTGGAACGAGTAGGGCGAGGAACGAGGCTTGAACGCGCCCCCGCGCAGGAGGTCGGCCCCGGCCTCTTTCACTGCATGCGCCACTTCAAGGAGCTGGCTCCGGCTTTCCACCGAACACGGCCCGGCCATGATGGTCAGCCGCGGCCCGCCGATACTGACCCCGCGCACGTCCACCACCGTGTTTTCCGGGTGGAAGTCGCGGCTGGCCAGCTTGAACGGCTGCAGGATGCGCACCACCTGCTCGACGCCGGATAACATCTCGAAATTGTGGCTCTGGATGGGCCGGTCGTCCCCCACCACGCCGATGATGGTGCGCTCGGTGCCCTGTGACAGGTGCGCCTTGTATCCGAAGGTCTCAACCTGCTTCACGACGCTGTCAATATCGGTCGCCGATGCCCCGTGCTTCATTACAATGATCATGAATCCCTCCTTGTTACCAATTGGCCAACTATCAGTCTACCAATCTACCACTTCACTCCGCTGCAGGATAGCTCCCCAGCAGTTTCAGGAACGCGGTGCGGGTGAGCAGGCCCAGCAACGCACGGTTGACCGTTGCATCCTGCCAATGACCTTCCAGGTCAACGTAGAAGACGTAGTGCCACGGTCGATTGCGCCGCGGTCGGCTTTCAATCTTGGTCAGGTTGATGCCTCGGCTGGCCAATTCGCCCATCGCGTTGTACAGCGCGCCTGGGGTGTGCATGGTGGCGAACACGATGGAGGTCTTGTTGCGTCTGCCCGGCGGCGGCTCCTCACGCCCCAGCAGGAAGAACCGGGTCGTGTTGTCCGGTGAGTCCTCTATGCCCGCATCCAGCACCTGCAAGCCATAAGTGTGCCCGGCCAGCGCGCTGGCGATGGCCGCCGTGCCGGGCTCTGGGTTAGCGGCCAGCTCGCGCGCCGCGCCAGCCGTGTCGTAGGCGGGGATCGGCTCCCAGCCTCGGGTGCGCAGGTAGCGCTCACACTGGGCTAACGCCTGTGGGTGTGAGCGCACGCGCCGGATATCGGCCGGTTGGACACCCTGCGGCGCCAGCAGACAGTGGCGCACCCGCAGCTTCACCTCACCCACTACCCGTAGATCGTGATCCAGCAGCAGGTCATACGCCTGGTTGATGGATCCCGCCTGGGAGTTTTCCACTGGCAGCAGCCCCAGGGTGGCTTTGCCGTCCTCGACCGCAGCAAAGATGGCGTCGAAGCTGGCGAAAGGCAGCGTGGTGACTTGGGCGCCCAGGTGCTGGAAGATCGCCTCTTGCGAGTAAGCGCCCGGTTCGCCCTGAAACGCAACCACCTGGTGCACCTGGCTGGCTGCTGCGCTGTTTTTGCGTGGCTCTGGGACCGGGAGCGCCTCGACGGTTTCTGGGGCCACGAATTCGCCCTGCAGATCGGGGCGTAGGGTGGCGGCATTGTGCAGGTACACGTGGCGGATGTCGTAGATCGGTCGGTCGGTGTTCCAATGCAGCAGCACGCGGATGGTGCGGGGGAGGCCGTCAGGAGGGGCGATCTCGGCGGCCGTGAGGAGCGGGACGTGGTGCCAGCCCATCTCACGCGCCGCGCGGGCAGGGAAGGCTGCGTCCAGGTCAGGGGTGACGGTGAAGATGGCACTGGCAAGGTCTTCGGGTTCGGCGCCGTTGGCTGTAACCATTCCCTTCAGCAATTCTGTGGTAGCAGCCAGGATATCGGCAGCGCTGTTTTCGGTCACGGTTGTTGCGCCGCGAATGCCTCGAGTTGGCATAGGACCTCCTTTGACAACGAATGACTGATGAATATATAAAAAGAGCGTGGAGGCTGCGGGCCTCCACGCTCGGCTTGCTTGACTGATTCGACCGGGTTTAGCGCTATTGCATCGCCCGGTCTCCACACGGCGCGCGAGGAGGCCTTTGCTGGCTCGCAAAGTACCGATAATAATAGGCGCCGAAGAGGACCGGGTTCATCATTTGCTCGGGCTTACAAGGTGTAAGACGGTTCGGAATTGACGGGGATGATAACATGCTCCGCGCTGCTTGTCAAACGGCGCAAAGCGCGCGTGATCTGCTATGTCGGAATTGCGCGGTGACCTTCTCCTGGATACAATGGACTGAAAGTATCCATGCATTGAGAGGTGCTGACTATGAGTCTTGACCAGTCCAAAGCTAAGATCGTAACGCGGATCTGGCAGTCCATTGCCGCCAGTGGTGTACCTGTATCGGCCATTCCGCAGCCCCAACTGGAATCGCTGGTGAACGCCATCGCCGAAGGGGTCTTGGTGGCGATTGATGATGCGCTAGATGATGTTGGTCTGGCCGCCCGGCAGGGTTCCTCTTCTGAGGCGCTCGCAACCGAAGAACGCGTGTTGTGGGAGGGCCGGCCGTTTCTCTCGCTTACGACTTTCTATCGGATCACCAGCGAGCGGATACGGGTGCAGACCGGGCTGGTTGGCCGCGATCTGGAGGATCTTGAGTTGATCCGCGTTCAAGACCTGGATCGGAGCCAGGGTATCAGCGAGCGGATGCTGGGGATCGGTGACATTCTGATCCGCAGTGCAGACCCTTCACATCCGGAGTTGGTCCTGCGCAATGTCAAAGACCCCGATCAGGTGCACGAGATCGTGCGGCGTGCCATGCTGGAAGCGCGCCAGCGGTTTCGTTATAGCGTGCAAGAGGAGATGTGAACTGCGGGGAGTCGGACGAACCCCGGATCTTGCTTGATCCCGGGGTTCGTGGCTGTGTTTTCACGGCAGAGGCACGTAGTCTACCATGCGGCCATCGGTTGTGAACCAGCCACAACCGCCCAGCGGACTGCAGTCGGTGCCATCGTCGGGGGGCAGTTGGCGTGATACGTTTGGTAGATAGACAAAGTAGTCATAGGTTATCTCATTGTGGGGCAACGTGTTGTTGAGTTGTGTGCGCGCTAGGCTTGGGCTCCAGGTAGGGCCGACCATTTGTGTGGCGTAACGCGTCAGCAGCGGGGATATGCGCTCCACCCGGAGATAAAGCACCCGCATGCTGGATTGCGTTGTGTAGACGCGCTTCAGCAGGTCAGCCGAGCAGCCTCCGTCGGTCATACACACCTGATAGGGAACGCCGGGTGGCAGCGCGTATTCGGGCATGGCCAATAGCAGTGGCGTTCTTGCGAAGTTTAGGAATTCTCCTCCGGCCTGGCTTGAATCCTGCCAATGCCCGTACAGCGGCAACCCCATGCTATTGACATGGTCCACGGATAGGCCGGGAGCGAGTGCGATGCGGTAGGTGCCTCCCGTTATCCTGTCGAGGTTGCCCCGCGGGTTGCCCAAAAACGCAGTGTATGCATCGGCTGGCATGGGCGGAAAATTGGCTATGAAGTAGTCGGCGCCCTCGGGGATGTCTAGCACGAACTTCTCGTGCCGGTCGGCGTAGCCAGCCGCACGAAGTTGATCGACTAACGATTGGAGGTGGCCGAAATAGCCGACACCCAAGTACGAATGGAAGGTGAGATCCTGACGCCCCAGCAGTGAAACCTTCACCATGGGTGGTGCCTGTAAGGTGAAGACGGCGGTTAGCTCACGATAATCACGGTAGGAGATCATGATCTCGCAGCCCATGTTGCCCGGCATGATCAGCTCTCCCGTTGGCGTGAAGCTGCTGGTGAGCATGGCGGATTCGGCATAGCGGTACAGGTTCTGTGCTTCCGATTGGACCGGGTTACGGATCGGCTTGTTCAACCCTGTAGGGACATAGTAGTACAGGGTCGCCTCGCGCGTGACATCTTTTGTGCCGTTCAGGAGTCGGATTGTGCTGGGCGGCGACACTGAGCCAAGTTGGTCAATCTTGGCCGGTTGGCCCAGACATCCAAACAACGTTCCGTTCCAACCACCATCAACGACAAATCGCGGAGAGACCGTGGTGGTTACAACGATTGTGTCACCGATGCGCTGCCCGGCCACGTAGCGCACGATGCCGTATCCAGGCGTGTAGGATAGGATCATCCCCGCCAGATCGGCCTCAGGTACTTCCCCTATCAGGTCCACAATGTTGAGCCCACGCGGTTCGAACCATTCCAGCATTGCTGTTGTTGCCGGGGTTAACGGGTTCTCCCCTGCTGGCAACGCTTCGGATGCCGCTGCTGTGGTGAACGTGATGATGATGAACGCAAATGCGATTATCAGCGCGCTGATTTTTGCCTTGATACTGAGACGATCCATATTCACTACCATGCTCATATTCCCCACGTTGCATCAGAAATCGAACATCGATTATATGGCCTAGAAATCTTTCAGGCAAGTTTGGTTATGGACTTGGATGATAATTTGCGTACCGGTCTTCAGTGATGCGCTTTGCTTGACGCGCGTTCGATAATTGCGTTAAGCAAGCGCATTGCACTATAATAATGGCCGATGGAATCCAGGAGCTCGTCTTCGCTTCGTTCAGGCCACCCCGCCGTCGAGCTGCATTTCCTGCGCGGGGTGCTTCGCGCTGCCAGCGCGCGCATCGAGGCATTTCCTGTAGACGCGTCGGAGCTGTGGTTGGCGCGCGCTGTGGAGGTGTTATCCGCCAACATTGCGACCGGCCGCTTTAGGCTGGCGGAGCCGCTGACCCCTGATACGCCGACGTTGTTGGCCTACGCCCAGCAGATGCTTACAGGCTTGCTGGCGGAGTGGGATTTGATTGAGCGGTTGCGCGCAGGTGACGTCGCTGCCTGGGAGGCGGCCCGGTACCGACTTGAGCGTTTGGCCTATAACTGGCTCGGGCCGTATGGTCGGGAAGACTGGGCTGCATGGGAGGCGCGGGAGAGCGCGGCCAAAACCTGCTCCGATCTTTGGTGGTGGTTGGATAGGCACACCTTTCCTTTTGACGTCTCGTTCGAGTGTTGGTCTGCCAAGGCGTGTATCAATCGTCTGCAAGAAGCGACGCGCAAGCGCAAGACGCGCGGTCAGTACGAAGTGGACTCGCTCGATCGCCCGGTGTTCGACCGGGACGAGACCCTGGGTGAGACGATCCCGGAGTATGACTTTGATGAGTGGCTTGAGGCTGCAGGGAATCGCGAGGTCCTGCTGCAAGCCCTGGCTCAGCTTGATGAGCATGCGTCTGCTGTGATTCGAAAGTGGTATCTGGAGGGATGGTCTGGGGATGAGATCGCGACTGCGCTAGGGTTGACGCTGAACAACGTCTATGTTCATCGGTTCCGTGCCATCGAGAAGTTGCGCAAGCTCTTGAAACAAGATGAAAGATTCGGGCTGGCTGAGGCACTCCAACGAGTAGAGGCCAACAAGCGCCGGCTCTCCCCTGATGTTGTTCCACAAGGATCGGAGGCGCCTCATGGTTCATAATCAATATGAACGAGCGGGTCTGCGTGCCCTGCTAAAGGATATCCTGGAGGACGTACCCGCAACAAGCGACGAGTGTGACGTGATGCGCCGCAACCTCGATCTGTACGTAAATGATGAGCTGGAGGGCTGGGACGCTGCCGCCCGACAGCCCGACCTTTGGGCGCACCTGCAAAGCTGTGCCGAGTGCCGCCAGCAACACGATATGCTGCTGGCGCTGTTGACCGCGGAAGCGCGCGGGGAGTTGACTCCCTTACCGCCGCGACCAGCGGTTGTGGCTGCCCAAGATATGCCTCCTTGGAGCCTGGTCCTCGATCCTGGGCCCGGCAGACAATCTTCGCTCCTGTTTGTGTTCCTGCCAGCGTACTTGCGGGACAGCCTGTACCGTGGTCGGCAGGTGGCAGGTTGGCGTGGCACGCCGGGACACATTGGACCCGATACTCTGCTGTTATCCTTTTTGGGCGAAACCCCGGCTGGCGAAGCTATGGTGCAGGTGTACGCCCGGCCGTTGCCGGGTGAGCCAGCCCAGTGCGTGTTGACTGTGATTGCTGCTGCGGAGCCGATGCCGCGCGCGGCAGTGCTGGCGTGGGGCAAGCACATGGCGACGGTGTCGCTTGACGAAGATGGCGCAGGAGAGTTCGGCCCCCTGCCCCTGGCGGCCTTGGACAGCGCCGAGGCCGATGCCTTCTCGATCCGTCTTTGGAGCGAAGAAAGTCTCTGACCGGCGTTGGGCTCGAGGGCCCAGCCGATTTGACGTGCGATGCGAGGACCTGGCTGCACCTGAAGAGGGCTGTTGATGGTTACGTTACCTCCACAGCCGGATGCTTGCGCAGAAGACCCTGCCCTGCATGCCGGCGTCGCGCTAACTCCCGTGCTGTTCGCTGATACGTTGGCCTACCTTCGCCTCGTTTTTCCTTCTACACCACATGTTGCAGCCCGTTGCTGCCAAAGGTTGTTGGATCATGGCATCGAAGCATCCGCCGCGCGGGCTGATGTATGTCTCCTGCTGGCAGAAATCCATGCGCTGCGCCGTGATGGCGCTGCTACGCGTGCAGCTGTGGCTGCTGCGCGCGTAGCAGTAGATGACGCACCATCTGAGCTGAAACTGGCCTGGTGTGACTTGTTCGAGGGCATCGCGCTGGCTGCGCTCGGTCGATTCTCGGCATCCCATAAGCGTTTGACGGCGGCGCGAGCTGTGTTTCGGCGCAGCAAGGACGCGGCCGGCGGCGCCGAGGCAGCCCTGGCGCTCGCCCATCATCACGCGGAATTGGGCGCCCTGACCAGAGCCGAGGCATTCGTCGCTGAGGCGACCCCATTGGCCGTTGGCTACCCGTGGCTAGCATGGCGGGTCCAAGTGCAGGCAACCGACCTGCTGATTCACCGCACCCAGTATGCCGGGACCGATCTGGCTTACGCTGCGTTGGCGCAGAGCGCGGAGGCGGCGGGGTGGGCCTTCGACTGCGCCCATGTCCGCCTGATGCAGGGCTTGGTGGCGGTGCAGCAAGGCGCGTTCGCTGAGGCGGAGCGCTACTTGGTCGCTGCGGAGTCGGTGTATCGTGCAGATGGCTCGGCCTATTACCTGGGTGTGTGCCAGCGCGCGTCCGCAGGCCTTTATCGTGGCATGGGCCGCTATGACGAAGCGTTGGCTGCCGCGTCCAGGGCGTTGGACACCTTTCAAGCGTTGGGACATGAGCTGGCCGTGGCCCGGTGCTATCACATGCTGGCGTTGATTCATCATTCACGTAACCAGTATGCCGAGGCGCTGCTTGGTTACCAAGAGGCCGGCGCTCGGTTTGCCGACGCCGGGTATCGCCAGGGCGTGCTTGTAATGACGCTCAATCAGGCCATCATCGAAGAGGCCCGCGGCCATTTTCACGCTGCGCTCAACAGCTATGAGCGAGCGTTGACTGACGGGCGTCGGTTGCGCCTCACCAACGCTGCAGGACACTGCCATCATCGGATGGCGATCCTCAGTGTCCGGTTGGGGCGCCACCCCGAAGCCGCGGCACATTTCCGGTTGGCGCGACGCATCCACACACGGGGCGGAGCTGCCTTCGAAGCGCATCTCTGTGCCGCCGGCCAGGCTGGCGTGCTGCACGCCTTGGGCCAGAAAACCCAGGCCCGGCGCTTGTTGGGCCATGCGCGCCGTTATTTTGCAGCCGAGCAGCGGGGCGCGCCTCTGGCCATCTGCGAGCAGACCCTGGGGCGTATGGTGGCCGACGAAGGGCAGCACCGCCGTGCGTTTGTGCACTATCAGGCGGCGCTGGATGGCTTTGAGGCCAGCGGTCAGGCTGTTGACGCTGCGCTCTGCCGGCTGGAGATGGGGGAAGCTCACCTGGCCGCGGGGCAGCCTGCGGAGGCGTTATCTATGTTGACAGCTGCTGCCTTGCAGCTCGACGCCTTCCCGGACGCCGCAGCCCGCGCTGAGCACGCGCTGGGGTGTGCTGCGCATGCGCTGGGCCGTTTGGCTGATGCAGCCGCGCATTGGCAGCGTGCTATCGATTTTGTGACCAACGCGCGGCGCGGGATCGTTACCGAGAGTCACGCGGGGAGCTTCTTTGAGGCGCGCCGGCACCTGTACGAAGATGCGCTGGATGGCTGGCTGGCGTTGAACGCGCCCGCGCGGGCCTTGGAGGTGGTTGAAGCCAGCAAGGGACAGGTGCTGGCCGCGCTGCTCCAGCAGCGCGATGTTGCCAGCGCGGCATTTTTGCAGCAGACACCACAAGTGCAGTCGTTGTGGGAGCAGGCTTGGCAGGTTGACCGGGAGTTGGCCGCGCTTCGGGCCCAGTGGCCTGCTTTGGATCCTGGCGGCACGCGCGGCCGATTGGTGTTGGACGCGGTTAGGATCGGCGCAGGGGGAGACCCTGCAACTCGCCTGACGGCGCTGATAGGTCGGCAGGCAGACCTCTTCGAGCGCATCCGCCGCTCAGCGGTCAGCTTCGAGGTGTTGGACCCCCTGCAGCCGTTTGCACTCGACCGCTTGCGTGCAGTGGCCGATGCCACCTGGGGCCCGGATTGGCGCGCCCTGGCCTATTACCTGCGCAGCGATAGCATCACGATCTTCTGGGTCAGTCGCGCCGCTGTGCGCGTTTATGTGCGGCCGTTATCCCGCCTGGATCGGGCCAAGCTCAGGCAGGCGGTCGATCCCGATCCCGACCAGCGGGAGGTGACGTACGCGGGCCGGCTGCGGGGCGTGCCGCAACCGCAACCGCCGGGCCCGAGGCTTATGGCCGACCTGGCACGGCTGCTGGTCCCTGATGAGGTGCTGCCGGAGTTGGTTGGTGGTCGCCGGGTGTTGATCGCACCGCACGGCCTGCTGCACTATCTGCCGTTTCATGCTTTGCGGCCAGGCGGAGGGCCGCCGCTGCTCACGCGCGTCACCATCAGCTACGCGCCCACGCTGCGCGCGTGGGAGACGCTGGCTACGGTCGTGCTGGCATCGGATCGGGAGATCGGGGACGCGCTGGTGGTGGGCATCGGGGAGTTCGGAGGCCGGGCGCCGGAGTTGGTTTTTGCCCAATCTGAGGCTCACAACATTGCCGAGCGCCTGGGGCCAAGTACGCGCACCCTGTTTGGCCAGGCCGCTACCCGCCAGCGGCTGCTGCAATGGCTTGGTGATGGTGCACTGGCTGGCTACGACATCATCCACCTGGCCACCCACGCCCTGTTCGACGGCGCGCATCCGCTGCGCAGCGGCATCCTGCTGGCTGATGCCGCGTTGACCGTGCCTGATCTGTTTCGCCTGCGCCTCAACGCCCGACTGGTGACGCTCTCCGCCTGCCAGACCGCGCTGAGCCGGCTGGAGCCAGGGGATGAGCTGTTGGGCCTGCGAGAGGCGCTGCTTTTCGCAGGCGCGCGGGCGTTGTTGGTGAGCCTATGGCAGGTGGATGACGCCGCGACCGGCCGGCTCATGGCACGTTTCTACGCCCGGCTGTTGGCCGGCGCGCGGCCGGCCGATGCGCTGGCTGCGGCCCAGCGCATGCTGTACGGCGAAGGCGAGCCCGCTTTCAATTGGGCGCCGTTTGTGGTGGTAGGTTAGGGCGAGCGGGGGCCGAGGTCAGCGCAATAGCCACCGCCGAGGCCCTGCTGTCCACATCCAGCTTCTCGAAGATGGATTTCAGATAGCGTTTCACCGTGTTCTCCGAGATCATCAGTTCTCGCGCGATGCCCTTGTTGGTTAACCCCCGGACAACCAGCGCCAGCACGTCGTGTTCACGGCGGGTCAGGCCGTCCAGTTTCCCGTGGCTCGTCTGACCGGCTGCAGTTGCCTCTCGTACGGTGGCGATGAACCCTGCGCGGTCGAACTGCTGTTTTTCCAGGCATGCGTACACCTCAAACTCACTGTAGAGCTGTGCCACGTCCTGGGCGGTGGCCAGCCCGCTGACGACCACCGCGGGGCTGCGCGAGGCCAGGGCCTCGCGCAGCACCTGGAAGCCGTCACGGTTGGCCTCAGGCGCGGCCGAGCTGGCCAGCGAGAGATCAGCCACCACCAGGGCGAACCGCTCGCGGCGCAGGTAGCCCAGCGCCTCACCGAAGCTAGGGCACGCGCGCACCCTGTAGCCGGTCTCGCGCAACAACTCGGTCAGGATGCTGCGCCAGCCGGCATCATCTTCCACCAGGAGGACTTGGCCGAGGCCTGGCTGCGGTTCAGGGGCGGACGGATCGAGAGCCGGTGCGGGCGCGCGCTCTGCGCCAGGCAGGGAGCCGGGCGGCAACGCCAGCAACTGCCGGATCACCTGTCGGAACTCAGCGCGGCGGAAGGTCTCCTTGCGCAGGCATGTGTGTGCGCCGTGTTCGGTGAGCGCGCTAACCGCGATCTCCACCGTTGCGAAACCGGTGAGCAGCAGCGCGGCGCAGCCGGGATCGTAGCGCCGCACCGCGTCCAGCACAGCCAAGCCGTCGCGGTTCCGTTCGTCATCGCCGCATAGCGACAGGTCAACCACGGCCACTCGATGGGGCGCCGCGCGCAACTGCGTCACGGCCGTGGATAGTTCGGTGCTCAGATCAACGACCAGCCCCAGGTCAGCCAGCAGCTCAGCCAGGATCCCCTGCCAGGCTGGGCTGTCTTCGACTACCAGGGCGCGCGGCGGTTGGCCCGTCATGGCGCACCCGCCTGGGGTAGCCGCAAAACGAAGGCCGCGCCGCTGTGGCCGTCACTTTCCACGCTGACCGCGCCGCCGAGCCGTGCCATCACCGTTTTCACCCACCACAGGCCGAACCCCAGCTTGTTGCGTGCCAGGGGTCGTTCGCTGCGCCGGCTGCCGGAGAAGTTGAACTCGAAGATGCGGGTTTGCAGCTCTGGCGCGATGCCGGGGCCGTCGTCGCGCACGGCGATTGTTACCCAATTGGCCTGGGTTCTGCCGCGGATCTCGATGTTGCCGCGACCGTTCAGCGCCTCCCCCGCGTTCTCCAGCAGGTTGGCGATGACCAGGACCAGGCTTTCGCGGCCGGCGGATACGGGGGGAAGCTGGCGCACGCCTTCGGTGGCCACGACGATGCTATCGGGAAGCCGGGTGCGGGCCAGCGCATCGGCTATGCAGTCGGCTACTGTCACTGGACCGATCTCGATGGGGCGCAACAGTGAGAGGCGTTCGCGCACGGTGGTCAGCGCGTGCTGGGCCGAGCGTTCGATGTCGGCCAGGTTTGCCGCCAAGTATGGGCTGGCTGCCAGGGCCGGCGCGCATTTATCCTGGATGCCTTCGATGCGCACCGGGATGGCGCCCACCTGGTTGTTGAGGTGGTGGAGCAGGTTGGCCGCGATATCGCCCAGGGCGGCGAAGGTTTCCGCTACGGCGCGGGCTTCCTGCGCTTCCGCCAAGGCGCGCTGGCGGTCGGCATTGGCCAACGCCAGGGTCGCGTAGTGGGCCAGGATGCCCAGCACTTTGTTGTCCCACTCCGATGGGCCGCGTTTTTCCAGGGTTGGTGCTCCTTCTTCGCTGTTGGCCTGGTGTACGATGAACGCGGCCACCGGCCGGCGATCCGTGGCATTCAGCACGGGCACAACCAACGCGTGTGTCCATGCCGTTTGTGCGGCAGCGCGCTGGTCGTAGCTCAATGCGGTGCCCGTCGTCAAGGCGCGCTGCACAAGCATCAGGTCGGGCTGTTCTGCCGCGGCAGCGGGATAGTCGGCGCTGGCGACCCGCAGCAGGGGCGCGTCCCGCTCCACGGTCCAGATGGCGCCCGCCTGCGCGTTCAGCAGGCTGCAGGCCAACTCGACCAGGTGGGCCAGCACGGCCCGGATATCCTGGGTCAGCAAGCGCTCGGCTGTCTCGCGCAGGCCGTCCAGCAGCCGCACCTCCTGGATCGCGATGACGGCCTGGCTGGCCAGGGCTTGCAGCAGGTGGCTGTCGGCCTCGCTGAATGCGGCGATCTGGGGGCTTTCCAGGTTGAGCACCCCCTCCAGCCGGCCGCCCGCGCCGATCAGTGGCACGGCCAGGTCGGCGCGCATCTCCAACGCATGGTCCAGTGGGTAGTAGATGCGATCCCAGGGCGGCTGGCGTACGTCGGGGATGTTTAATGGCTGGCGGGTGACCGCGACCCAGCCCATGACGCTGGTGGTGCTGATCGCCAGCGCCTCGACTGCGGGCCGGCCCAACCGGTCGCCGGCAATGGCGCGCATGACCAGGTTCTTGCCCGAGGGATCGACCAGGCGGAAGATGCCGTAGCGCGCGCCTGTGACCGTCAGCGCCATTTGCAGGATCGCTTCCAGGGTGTCCTGTAACCGGGTGCGTGAGGAGATCAGCAGGCCAGCGTGGCGCAGCAGGGCCAGCTCGTCCTCTTTGCGGGCTAGGCTGCGTTGCGCATCGCTGAACTGGCCGGCGTAGTGGATGGCCGTAGCGGCCTGGTTCACGAGGTTGGCCAGCAGCAACAACTCCAGCTCGTTCAAACGCCGTTCTTCCAGCAGGTAGATGTACAACACGCCGAGGGGGCGCTCAGCCATGATGAGGGGCAGGCATGCGACAACTTGCGCGCCGGCAGCCTGTTTCGCCGGGTGAATCGCCAGTTCGGGTTCATCATAGCTCAGCACCAGCCGCCGTGTTTCGATTGCGCGCGCCCCCAGGCCTGTGGGCCGCGGTTGATCCGCGCGTAGGCGCGTAGCGTGCGCACCAGCAGCCACGCGCGATACCGGATCGAGTGCGTGTCGCCGCGCGTCGTAGGTATAGATGATCGCGGCCGCGCCGGGCACGATGGTGATAGCACTTTCGACGATCAGGTGAAGGACAGCATCCAGTGCGGCCGGCGCGCCCAGGTTAAGCTGGTTGATGCGCAGCCCAATATCCTTGAGGCGGCTCAAGGCATCGAGCAGGTGGCGCATGTCTTCGGTGGCTGGTGTCATGTTATTCAGCATCTTCGATCTTGTGCAGGATCTCCACCAATTCATCCCGGCCGAACTCGTAGCGTTCATAGCAGAAGTGGCAGTCGACCGTGGCCTCGCCTTCCAGCAGCAACGCCAGGACGTCGTCGTAGCTCATCATCTCCAGGGCCTGGCGCGAGCGTTCACGGCTGCACGAGCAGCGGAACATCAGCGGCTGCGTCTCCAGGACATCATAGGCGATATCGCCGAAGGCCTGCGCCAAGATCGCATCTGGGCCAAACCCTTCGGCCAGGAGCGCTTCCAGGGTCGGCTGCGCCGCGAGCCGGTCAGCCAACTGCGCCAGGGCCGCGGGGACGTGGCCAGGCATGACCTGCAGCAGCAGACCACCGACAGCCGTCGGGCGACCATCCGTCATCTGTATGCCGATCTGCGCCAGCGAAGAGATTTGCTCGGAGGTGTTGAGATAGTGCGTCAGTTCGCGGTCCAACTCGCCGCTGGTTAAGGCCACCACGCTGCGATACAGGTCTTTGAGGCGCAGGTCTTTGACCACGGTGAACTCGCCCTGGTCACCGATAGCCTCGGCCACCGCTGCCCGGTCAACCACTGGCGGCGAAGGGACGTCGGGCACCGCGACGTAGCCGCGCACGTGGCCATAGGCGTCTGCCTCGATCACTAGCTTGCGCAGCCGGCCGTTGCCTTCGACTTTCAGGGCCACCCGCTCTTGCACCTTGAGCAACCCGCCCAACAGCACGCCGGCCGTCAGCCCGTAGCCCAGCGCGGCCGCGGCGACCGGGTAGGCCGCGTGCCGCTGTGCCACCTTTTGCACCAGTTCGGTGGTGACGCACGCCAGGCCGCGCACGCCCGCCTCTTTCGCTAGAACCCGCACCATGATGTCGCTCATTTTCATCTCCCAGTCGCGATAAAAGCCGGGTCTCGTCATGAGATCCGGCTTTTATTGTATTCAGGATTGGGCCTTCTCGATAATCCGCGGTAGGGGCATGGCCTTGCACCTGCCCAGGGCGGGCCACCGCGAGGGCGCGCTGTTACGATTTACGCGTCGTAATACAGCGTGAACTCATATGGGTGTGGCCGCATGCGGATGGGGTCCACCTCGGTCTCACGCTTGTACGCGATGTAGGTCGCCAGCATGTCCGTGGTGAACACGTCACCCTTCAGCAAGAATTCGTGATCCGCTTCCAGCGCGTGCAGCACAGCGTCCAACGATCCCGGCACCTGCTTGACCAGCCGGGCTTCCTCGGGCGGGAGGCCGTAGAGGTCTTTGTCCATAGGTTCGCCGGGGTCAATGCGGTTCTGGATGCCGTCCAGGCCGGCCATCAACAGCGCGGCGAAGCAGAGATAGGGGTTGCACGAAGGGTCGGGCGCGCGGAACTCGACGCGCTTGGCGTTGGCGCTCTTGGATCCCACGGGGATGCGGCAGATGGCTGAACGGTTGCGCTGTGAGTAGGCCAGGTTGACCGGCGCCTCGAAGCCGGGGACCAAGCGGCGGTAGGAGTTGGTGGTCGGCGCGGCCAACGCCAACAGCGCCGGTGCGTGTTTTAACAAGCCGCCGATGTAATATCTCGCGGTGTCGGAGAGCTGCGCGTAGCCCGCCTCGTCGTAAAACGCGTTCTTGCCGCCCTTCCAGATGCTCTGGTGGCAGTGCATACCGGAGCCGTTGTCGCCGAAGATCGGCTTGGGCATGAAGGTGGCGGTCAGGCCGTTCTGCCGGGCGATGTTTTTCACCATGTATTTGTAAACCATGACGTTGTCCGCCGTGCGGGTGAGGGTGTTGAAGCGCATGCCGATCTCGCCCTGGCCGGCCGCGGCCACCTCGTGATGATGGATCTCCACCGGGATGCCCGCGCCCTCGATCGCCATGACCATCCTGCTGCGCACGTCCTGAAGCGTGTCGGCCGGCGGGGTAGGGAAGTAACCTCGTTTGGGCGCGATCTGGCCACCGAAGTTGGGGCCGAGATCCTTGCCGCTGTTCCACCAGCCTTCCCGGCTGTCCAGATGGTAGAAAGCTTCGTTGGAATTGCTACCGTAGCGGACGTCGTCGAAGATGAAGAACTCCGGTTCCGGCCCGAAAAAGGCCGTATTGCCGATGCCGGTCTGCTTGAGGTAGATCTCGGCCCGTTGGGCGATGAAACGTGGGTCGCGTTCGTAGGGCTCGCGGGTGATAGGATCGTATACGTTGCCGATCATCACCAGGGTGGGCACCTGGTAGACGGGGTCAATAAAGGCAGTGGTCGGGTCTAACATCAGCAGCATGTCCGATTCGTGGATCTCTTTAAAACCGCGGATCGAGGAGCCATCGAAGGGCACGCCGTTCTCGAAGGTTTCCTCATTCAGTATGTGTGCGGGGATGGTGAAATGCTGCCAGACGCCGGGCAGGTCAGTGAAGCGCAGGTCCACCATTTGGACCTTAGCTGCCATGGCCAGGACGTCAGCGATGGTTTTGGACATTGTAGGGAGCTCCTTTCAAGGATTGCTTAGCAGGTGATCCGCGCGAGCCAAGTCTGGGCGTGCAACACGCCAGCAAGTATAGTGGGGTTTGGATGCGGCGTCTAGTACCCAAACGGGTACTTTTGGTCGGGTCGGGCTGGCCCCGTCAAAGCACGAACGGGATCAGCAGCCAGCTGCGCGCCCGGTAGGCCGCGAAATTGGGGTAGCGCGCGAGGGAGCGGTCTTTGCGCCGCATGTTGGGCAGCCAGTAGACTGCGATGAACAGGGCCAACAGGACGATCGGCAGCCAGTGCATAGCCAACAGGCCGAAGCCCAGGTAGATCAACAGCTCGCCCAGGTAGTTAGGGTTGCGCAGCCGCGCCCACAGGCCTTCCGTGAGCAACTCGCCGGGCCGCAGCTTCAGCCACATGTATTTCTGCATGTCAGCGGTGAAATGCAGGAACACACCGATTGCATACAGTGCGACGCATAGGCCCAGGTGCCACGCGGGCGCTTGCGCCCCCCGCACGGTGAGCAACCACGGCGCCACCCAGTAAGCGCTGAGCCCGCCCCAGGCGAGCAGCGCAAAGCGCCAATCGGCCGGTTGCCCCCACTGTTTGTCCGGGAAGATGCCGCTCTTAAGCACCCAAAGGATGCCGTAGATGCCGTGCAGTGCCAGGTAGACCCAGGCCGTCGGGTTCTGCCATTGGTTGTACAGGGCCATCAGCAGCAGCACGAACGGCCCGGTCAGCGCTTTGTGCGAGTCAATAAAGTGTTTCTGCTTCATAAGCTCTCTGTCGAGGCTGGCCCGTAGAGTCGGCAAGAATCCTATGGGCCCGGTGGCGATCGTTTATCCGCTGTGATACACGTCCCCCTTGATCCAGCCCATCTGCCCGAAGCCAGCGATGTAGCGGACGCGCTCGACGCGCAAGCGGTAGAACTGGAAGTCAGGAAAGTTGATGTAGTTTGCCGCATCAGGATGACGCTCGACATAGGCGTCGGCCAAGCTTGCACGGTCTTCGACGAGTTCAACCCGGCCCACGAGGGTGACGCGCGGTTTGGCCATGGCGTGTTCCTCGAAGATGTGCGGTGCAATGACGATGGACGCGCGCGGGTCGGCAGCCAGGTGATGCTGGTGCTCGGCCAGCCGGCTGAGGAATAGCACAATATCGCCGTCAGGCAGCGGCAGCAGCTCGACCTGCGAGCCGTAGGGGAAGCCGTCCTCAGGAATCAGGGTGCATAACACGCCCAGCCGTGCCTCGCGCACCAGCGCACGGGCGGCAGTCGTTAGTGCAGGGGCTCGTCTGCCATGCCCCATGGATGTGGGCCTTTCTGTGGTCATGGGTTCCTCCTTGTCCTCATACAAGCGGCCAGGGATAGGGCCGGCGGTCTTCGGGCGGATGGGGGAAAGCGCCTGCGGCCACCACTCCCTCAGCGCGGTGGCGCAGCCGGGCGATCTCACCCCGGTAGAGGAGTTGGGCCAACTCGGCGACGGTGGCGCCTTCCGGCTCCGCCAGGGCTGTAACCAGCCGTCGCAGGCCGTCCGCCAGGTCTTCGGGGATCGCTTCGCCCGCGAAGTCCCAGATGACCGTGCGCAGCTTGTCGTCAACGTGAAAGCACAGCCCGTGGTCAATGGCCACGATGCAGCCGCCGCCCGCGGCCAGGCAGTGGCCAGCCTTGCGATCCGCGTTGTTGCTGACGATATCGAACAGGCAGAGTGCCTGAAGGTTACGCCGGTAGGCGGCATCTTCGCGGAATGTGAAGAAGTGCGCGTCAAGATCCACATCGGCGAAGAACTGCACCGACCCCAGGCCGTGCGGCCCCCGGCGCAGCACCGTGGGCGGCACAAAGTCCCAGCCCATGGCTCGGCACACGACATAAGCCGCGGCTTCCCGCTTGGCCAGGGTGCCGCGCGGGAAGTCCCACAGCGGCCGTTCCCCGCGTATGGGCTTATAGACCACGCGGATCGTCTGGCCAGTGGTCGTGATGTCGCCGAGGAAGGTGTAGTTGGAGCTCCAGGGGATGATCCCGGCCAGGTTCAGCGGGCCTGTGGCAAGGGCAGCGACCAGGTCGTCGTACTCAAGCCCGGTCCGGGGCCACGGCGGCGCGCAGTCAACAGGCATTGATCCCTTCAGTGCAGATAGGTCATGCCGCGGCCGTTGGCAGTGGCCGGGTGGCAGAAATGGCCGAAATCGTCCATCGGGTCGCCGCAGTGGGGGCAGAGCGGGCGTCCGGCCGCAACCACTTTCTCGGCCTGCCTGCCCAGGAGCAGCGCCTGTCCCCGCGTGGTGTAGACGTAGTACATCGGGTCTTCGAGGTTATCCAGGTCCTCTTCGCGCGGCTCAAACGCGGCCGCGTCCACCAGGGTGAGCACCACCAGGTCGTGCATCCGATCATAGCCTACCCCCAGGCTACCCACGCGAAACTGCGGTTGCAGCGGCTCGCTGAGGGCCAGGTTGGGCGTCGTGGGCAACAGCGGCTCGGCCAGCTCCGGGAACTCGGTCCGGATATCGGCCAGCAATTGCGGGATCGTCCGGCTGAGCGCCAGGGCCTGTTCTTTGGCGATCACCCACGACACCGGCTCCGCGCCGAGGTGGGCCTGCAAAATGAAGACACGATTACCCCGGTCGCCCACGGCGCCCGCGGTGATCCGGTTCACCAGGTAGACATCGTCGTTCTCGAAATGCGAGAGGCCAGAGAAAGTCAGGGGTTTGTCGTTCATGGCGTTATCTTACTCAGAAAGCGGAAAAATGCCAAGTGCACTTTGTTCACTGTGTGGGCGCGGCATTTGGGGGCGGCGGTACATGGGCGCAGTCGTTCAGGCGGGCCAGCATGGGACGCAGCGACGTGAAGGCCAGCTCGCTGATGGAGCCCGGCGCGATCTCCAGCCGTTGGTACAGGTCGAGCGGCAGGCCCATGTAGAACGCCAGAGCCAACTTGATGGGATCGCTGTGCGACACGGCGGCGACCGTCTGGCCCGGATGGGCCGAGCGCAGCGTTTCGATGGCCCGCACCATGCGCGCCTGGATCTCGGCCTGGCTCTCGCCACCGGGGAATCGCGCCGTGCTGGGGCAGATCTGGATCTGGCGCCAGAGATCGGTTTGGTTAAGTTCTGCGATGGCCTGGCCAGCCCACTCGCCGCAATCGCTTTCCAGCAGGTCGTCCAGCATTTGAACCGGCAGGCCCAACCGGCCGGCCAGCGGTGCTGCGGTCTCGCGGGTCCGTTCCAGCGGGCTGCTATAGATGGCGGCGATGGTCGCGGCGCTCAAGCGCTCGGCCAACGCCTGGGCCTGTTCTTGCCCCTCAGCGTTCAGATGGACGCCCGGAAGCCGGCCAGCCAGCTTGCCGGTTTTGACGTAGTCGTTGATGCCATGCCGGATCAGTAGGACGCGGGTGAGCGGTTCGGACATGGGTTCCTTTGCTGGTACAAAAATGCCCTGGGAAGCAATTCCCAGGGCTTTCCGGTGTGGTAGCGGATACGGGATTCGAACCCGTGTCTCCGCCTTGAGAGGGCGATATCCTAGGCCCCTAGACGAATCCGCCACGAACAAAAGCGATTATACGGATGAAGGGGCAGGCTGTCAAATTGTCGGCAACCCGCCCTCATGGTACAATCCAGGCCACACCAAATCTGTTAGCGGGTTCGAGCCCCGCCTTGCCCCGGCCGGGCAAGCAACCGGAGAGTCATCATGTCTGATAGTCCACAGACCATCTCACGCAAGCTGGATCGCGCGCTGCCGATGGTGCAGAAGCCGGCCCGCTACACGGGCGGCGAGTACAACAGCGTCGTCAAGAACTGGGAGGCGACTCCTTACCGGCTGGCGCTGATTTTTCCCGATGTGTACGATCTGGGGATGTCCAACCTGGGGCTGGCGATTCTTTACGACATCGTCAACCGGCAGCCGGATATGCTGGCCGAGCGCGCCTACGTGCCCTGGGTGGACATGCTGGCCGCGATGCGGGCGGCTGACATCCCGCTTTACGCCCTGGAGAGCCGGCGGCCGCTGGTGGATTTCGATGTCCTGGGTTTCAGCCTGCCCTATGAGCAACTCTACACCAACGTACTGACCGCGCTGGACCTGGCCGGCATCCCGTTGCGCACGGCCGATCGCACCGACGAGCCGCTGATCCTGGCCGGCGGATCGGCCTGCCTGAACCCGGAGCCGATGCACGCGTTCTTCGACGCGTTCTTCATCGGCGAAGGGGAGGAGGCAATTACCGAGATCGTGCGCGCCTGGACCGACGCGTGCCGCGCCGGCCTCAGCCGCCGCGATGCTCTCCTGCGCCTGGCCGAAATCGAAGGGGTCTACGTTCCTGCCCTTTACGACGTTACCTATCACGAAGACGGACGGATTGCTGCGATCGCCCCGCTCGTGGACTTACGCACCACGCACCACGCACCACGCCTTCTCATCACTAAGCGCATCGTCTCCACCCTCCCTCCGCCGCCGACCAAATTCATCGTCCCCTTCCTGGACATCGTGCACAACCGCGCGGCTATCGAGATCCAGCGCGGCTGCACGCGCGGCTGCCGCTTCTGCCAGGCCGGCATGATCTTCCGGCCGGTGCGCGGGCGGCCGCTGACCGAAGTCCTGGATGCGGTGGATGCGGTGGTGCGGGACACCGGCTTCGAAGAGATCAGCTTCCTGTCCCTCAGCTCCTCCGATTACAAGGACATCGCCGATCTGGTGCGAGAAGTGGTGGCGCGCCACGGCGACGACAAGCTCTCGGTCGGCCTGCCCAGCCTGCGCATCGAGTCGTTCAGCCTGGAGCTGATGGGGCAGCTCGAAAAAGGCCGGCGGCGTTCCGGCTTTACCTTCGCGCCCGAGGCGGCTACCGACCGGCTGCGCGACGTGATCAACAAGCCCATCGCCACCGAGGCTATGCTGGAGGTGGCGCGCCAGGTCTACAGCCGGGGCTGGACCACCATCAAGATGTATTTCATGATCGGCCACCCCACGCAGACGGTGGAGGACGTACAGGCCATCGCGGACCTGGCGCACCAGGTGCGGCGCATTGGCTTCCAGGCGCTGGGCAAGAAATCCAGCGTCCGCGTGGGGGTCAGCACCCTGGTGCCTAAGCCGCACACCCCGTTCCAGTGGGCGCCGCTGGCCGACGAAGCGACCATCCGGGAGCATATCGGCCTGCTGGAGCGGCAGTTGCGCGCCCCGGGGCTGGAGTTCAGTTGGAACAACCCGCAGGAAACCCTCATCGAGGCCGCGCTTAGCCGGGGCGACCGGCGCCTGGCCGACGTGATCCAGCACGCCTGGGAGCTGGGCGCGGGGTTCGATGGCTGGGGCGACCAGTTCAACTTCGCGGCCTGGCGACAGGCGTTTGCCGACCACGGCCTCGACCCCGATTGGTACGCCCGGCGGGAGCGGGAGCTGGACGAGGTGCTGCCGTGGGATCACATCAGCGCGGGCGTGAGCAAGCGCTTCCTGGCTGACGAGTATCGCAACGCGCTGCGTGGCGTGGTGATTGACGACTGCCGCGAGCACTGCTACTCGTGTGGCATCCTGGGCCAGTTCAAGGAGGAACGTCGTGGCGTGGCCGACGACGCCTGGGGCTGCCCGTCGCTGGGCAAGGGCAAGGCCCGCCAACCGGTCAGCGCGCGGCCCGTGCCACTGTACGTCAACGAGGAGATGAGCCCGGAGCTGGTGCTTATCAAACCATGAATGAAACCTACACTCAACGTATGCGCGTTACCTTCGCCACCGACGACGTCGTGAAATACGTCGGCCATCTCGACATGCACCGCGCGTGGGAGCGGGCCATCCGCCGGGCGCGGCTGCCGCTGGCGTACACCCAGGGCTTCAACCCGCAGCCGCGGCTCCAGTTCGCGGCCGCGCTGCCGGTGGGGTTCACCGGGCAGGCGGAGCTGGCCGATGTCTTCCTGAACGAGGCGCTGGAGCCGGCGGATTTCCTGGCCCGCCTGACCGCCGCGCTGCCGCCCGGCATCCGGCCCTATCATGCGACGCCGATCCCGCGCGAGGCGCCGTCGCTGCAATCGCAGGTGTGCGGGGCCACGTACCGTGTCGAGGTCGAGGTAGACGAGCCCCCGGAGGCCTTCGCGGCCCGGCTGAGCGCGTTCCTGGCGCGGCCGGAGGCGTGGCGCGCGCGGCGCAAGGGCAAGGAGATGGGGCGCTACGACCTCCGTCCGCTAGTGCAGGCGCTGACCTACGCGGGGCCGTGCGATCTGGGGCACGCGTTCGAGGTGGTCATGCGCGCCGAGCCCGGCGCGACCGGCCGGCCCGATGAACTGTTGGCCGAACTGGGCCTGGAGAAGACCAGTCGGCGGATCGTGCGGGTGGCGTTGGTGTTTGGGTGAAGGGGTCAGGAGACAGGCGGCAGGAGAGGCAAAACCGTTTGAATCTGAGGATGCTCACTCCGCAACAACTGGAATCGAGGCTTTACCGGTCATGCTCGTTATCTGGATAGACCGGCTGAAGCCTCGATTCCAGGGATTTACTCATAACCGTGGAGGACTCATGCGTTTACTGACGTTCTTCGATGATAGCCGGCCCCGGCTGGGGGCGCTCGTAGGCGGCGACCAGGTGGTTGATGTCACCGCAGTCCAGCAGGCGTTGACAGGTCAGCGGCCGGCCTGGTCCACGATGCGCGATTTGATTGAGGCCGGGCCGGCTATGTGGACCCGGCTGGGGGAGGGCCTGGCACGGCCCGACGCGGCCGCGTTCGGCCGGCCGTTGGCGTCGGTCAAACTCGAAGCGCCGGTGCAGCCGTCGAAGATCTGCGCCATCGGCCTGAACTACCTGGACCACGTGCTGGAGGGGGGCCGCAAGCCGCCGGAGCGGCCCGTGCTGTTTGCCAAGATGCCCACCAGCGTGATCGGCCCCGAGGATGCGATTTGCTGGGAGCCGGCGCTGTCGGATAAGATTGACTTCGAGGCGGAGCTGGCGGTGGTGATCGGTCGGCGGACGCGGCGAGTCAAGGCGGCCGATGCGTACGATTATGTGTTTGGCTACACCTGCGCGAACGACGTCACCGCGCGCGACCTGCAGGAGACGGATGGCCAGTGGGTGCGCGCCAAGTCGTTCGACACCTTTTGCCCGCTGGGCCCGTGGATCGTTACCCCTGACGAGATCTCCGAGCCATATGGGCTGCCGATCCGCTGCGAAGTGAACGGGGAGACGGTGCAGAATTCGCGCACCGACCAGCTCATCTTCCGCATCCCGGCGCTGATCGAGTTCCTGTCCCGTGCGTTCACGCTGCTGCCCGGCGACATCATCCTCACCGGTACGCCGCCCGGCGTGGGCCACTATCGCAAACCGCCGCGTTACCTGCGCGATGGTGATGTGGTCACGGTAACGATCGAGGGGATCGGCGCGCTGACCAACACCTGCCGGGCGGATGTGTTGTAACGCAATCCGCCGGATTGCGTCACGCGGCCGTGATCCGTCGCAGCGCGTCGGCCAGCACCTCGACCCCTCGCAGCCACTCGGCGATTTCCACGTGCTCCTCCGGCGTGTGGTCCAGGCTGCTGTCGCCGGGGCCGTAGGCCAGGATGGGGCAGCCCCAGGCCGGGCCGACCACGTTCATGTCGGAGGTGCCGGTTTTCAGTAGGAAGTTGGGGACGCCGCCCTGACCGCGCACGGCGGCGACGAAGGCTCGCACCAGCGGCGTGTTCTTCTCAGCCCGGTAGGCATGTTCTTCGCCGCTGAACCGGAACGTGCCCTGGCCGTCCACGCTGATCAGTAGCCGTTTGAAGGCCTCCGGCGCGAGGCTCTCCGGCAGCCTGAATCCCATGCGCAAGTCCGCGGTCTCCAACATGCCGTCGTCGCCGGACGCGAAGTGCTGGAGCGACGGCTGCACCTGCTCCCAGATCCGTTCCCGGCCGGTGTTCAGTTCTTCCACCAACCCCTGCACCCGCCGCCAGTACGCGAAGGCCATCTCCGGTGCGCTGGCGGCCGGCCCGGCCGTGTGGCTCATCATGCGCTGGAATTCCACATCGGCCAGGAGGCGGCCCTTGTAGCCCAACGCCATCCGCTGCCAGCCCGTCGGCTCACCGATCACCACCATGTCCGGTTTGCGCCGGCCAGCCAGATGCCGCGCGCCCTTTGAGCTTGCCGATTCCTCTTCCACCGCCCCCGCAACAACAATGCGCCAGCCAGGCCGCGGTCCCACCAGTGCAGCCGCTGCAGCGAACGCGGCCAGCGGCCCCTTGGCATCCACCGCGCCGCGGCCGTAGAGCCGGCCCGCGCGCTCGACCACGCGCGGGAACCCGCGCACGGTGTCAATGTGGCCGAGGAGGAGGATTTCCTGCGTATTGCGTACTGCGTATTGCGTGTCGGCGTCTGGCGTCTGACCCCTGACGTCTGATGCCTGACCCCTGGCCCCTGGCCCCTGCAGTACGCCGACCGCGTTGCCTGCCGCGTCGCGGTGCGCGGCGAAGCCGTGGTCGCATAGCCAGCCGACCAGGTGCTCGACGGCCGGCCGCTCCTCGCCGGAGGGGGAGGGGATTTCGATCTGCTCGCGCAGCAGGCGCAGGCCCCTGGCGATGATGTCTTGGGATGATGCTGTCATGATGCACCTCGTTCTCAAATTGCAGTCCATCGAGCGGAGCCCCAGGTGTTGCATACTGCTTCGGAATCGAGGCTTTAGCCGGTCTCATTGATGTGCGCGTCAACCACCCACCCGGCTGAAGCCTCTATTCCAAATCGCCGCGTTGAAACAATGCTCCATTTTGGAGCAGTCGAGCGTCTGAGATATGCGCGATGATGGCATCCGTCACCTGATTCGTAGTAGCCTGCCCACCCAGGTCAGGCGTGGCCATGCCGGATGCGACCGTCGTACGCACGGCGCAGCGGACGCGCCCCGCGGCTGCGGCCTCGCCCAGGTGATCCAGCAGCATGGCGGCCGAGAGAATCGCGCCGGCCGGGTTGGCGATGCCCTGGCCCGCGATATCGGGCGCGCTGCCGTGCACCGGCTCAAACACCGCGACCCGCCCCGCACCCACGTTGGCCGACGGCGCCACGCCCAGCCCGCCCGCCAACCCCGCGGCCAGGTCGGAGAGGATGTCACCGAACAGGTTGGTGGTCACGATGACATCGAACCGGGCCGGGTCTTTCGCCAGCCACATCGCCGCCGCGTCCACCAGTAGCTCTTCGACCTGCACATCGGGATAGTCCCGCGCCACGGCCAGGCAGCTCTCGCGGAACAGGCCGTCGGTGAGCTTGAGGACGTTGGCTTTGTGGACGATGGTCACGGTTGGAAGCTGGAAGCTGGAAGCTGGTGCGCGCTGTCTATGGCGCAAGATTGCGTTCTCAAACGCGACTCGCGCGATGCGTTCGCTGGCGGCGCGGGTGATGACGCGTTCGGCGATGGCAGTGTCAGGATCCTCCCAGCGCTCGCGGCCGCTGTAGAGGCCCTCGGTGTTTTCGCGGACGATGAGCAGGTCAATCGGCCAACCGCCCGGAACCGGTTGGGCCGTCGGCCGCAGGTTGGCGTAGAGGTCGAAGCGCTGGCGCAGGGCCAGGATAGGCGAGCGGTAGCCTGACACCTCCCCTGTCGTCGGTGACTGCGTCGCTCCGAACAGCGTCCCGTCCGCCGCAGCCACGGCAGCCAGGGTCTCGTTGGGCAGGGCCGTGCCGCGGCGGAGGAAGCAGTCCCAGCCGGCGTCGGCTTCGATGAAGCGCGCAGTTGGCAGCACGCCGGCCAGCACCCGCGCGGCCGCGGGGATGACTTCCCGTCCGACACCGTCGCCGGGGATTAAGCAGATGGTTGGCATTGGCTTGTCCTGATTCACCCTGGATTTTCTCTGTCACTCTGAGCGGGTTAACGACGAAACGCTGTTGACGGCACAATTCTAGCGAAGAGTCTCGGAGCGAGATGCTTCGCTGCAACTGACCTTGAGTCGTAGACCCGCTCAGCATGACATAAGCGGCTTTCTCTGCACTCACGCACCACGCATCACGCATCACGTTTTATCATCGGCAGCAATCCGCCCGCGTCCAAAATGGCCGCGACCGACGCGGAGAACGGCGGAAACGGGAATTCGCCCGCGGCGCAGCGCACGACGCAGCGGCCCAGGTCAACGGTGACGTGTTCTTCAGGCTGGATGGCTGCAACCGCCTCGGGGCAGACGATGGGGAGGAGGCCGTTGTTGACAGCGTTTCGGAAATAGATCCTTGCGAAGGACGCGGCAATGATAACCCGAATCCCTGCGCCGCGCAAGCTTGTGACGGCCTGCTCACGGCTGGAGCCGCAGCCCCAGTTCCGGCCGGCCACGATGATGTCGCCCGGACGCACGTTGGCCGCAAAGGCCGGATCCAGATCCTCCAGCGCATGCCGGGCCATCTCGGCTTCTTCCTTAATGGTGTAGGTGTATTTGCCGGGGAAGATGACGTCGGTGTTGACATCGTCACCGTAGACCCAGGCGCGGCCGGAGAGGATGTTCGATGTTCGATGGCCGATGGACGATGGGGCGTGAGGCGTGTTGCGTGTTGCGTGTTGCGTATTGGGTGCATCCTTGTGTTCCGGAATCGGGGCTGTGCGATAGCCCCCTGTAGGGTTAGCCGGCTTCGTGGGTGAAGCAGTAGGCCGGCAAAAGCCTCGACTCCAGTCCGGTAATTCTTCCACGCCCGCGATCCGCCCCAGCACCGCGCTGGCGGCGACGACGGCGGGGCTGGCCAGGTAGATCTGGGCGTCGGGGTTGCCCATGCGGCCGCGGAAGTTGCGGTTGGCGCTGCTGATGACGGTCTCGCCCACGGCCGGGATGCCCAGGTGGTTGCCCATGCACGGGCCGCAGCCGGGTGTGCCGAGCATGGCGCCGGCTTCCAGGAAGGTTTGAATGTAGCCCGCGGCCAGCGCGTCCTGCAGCACCCGGCTCGAGGCCGGGATGACCAGCAGCCGCGTGCCGGCCGCAACGCGGCGCACCTGCCCGTCCGGCCCGCGCAGGGCCGCGGCCGCGGCCGCCAGATCCTCCAGCCGGCCGTTGGTGCAGGTGCCGATGAACGCCTGGTGGACGCGCGTGCCGGCCACGTGCGACAGCGGCACGACGCTGGCCGGGTTGTGCGGCACGGCCACGGCAGGCTCCAGCGCGGCCAGGTCCACGGTGTAGCGCGCAATGTAGGCCGCGTCCGGGTCGGGGTAGAGCGCGAGCGCGGCGATTTGCGCCCGCCACTCCTCATTGTCATGCTGAGCGGGTCGGCCAGCCAGGGTGCGGTGCGACGAACGATCAGCGAAGCATCTCGGCCGGTGCCACGAGATTCTTCGCTGGGGTCTTGCCGTAACTGACTTTGAGTGGTTCACCCGCTCAGAATGACAAATCATGCCGCCTGGCGGTCGGGCCAGCCACCCGAACACCGCCTCGTCCGGCTCCAGGTAGACGCCCTTCGCGCCCGACTCGGCCAGGAGGTTGGGGAGCACCATGCGGCTTTCGATGCTCAGCGCCCGCAGCCCCGGCCCGCCGATCTCGATGGCCCGGTAGATGCCCGCCTCGGGGCCGAGCAGCTTGAGCAGCCACAGGCCCAGGTCCTTGGCCGTGACCCCCGGCCGCAGGCTGCCGGTCAGATCCACCCGGATGGTCTCGGGCACGCGCAGCCAGAGCTCGCCGGTGGCCCAGAGCGCGGCGACCTCGCTGCGGCCGATGCCCGCGCCGAACGCGCCCAGCCAGCCGAAGTGAGTGGTGTGGCTGTCTGCCCCCAGGATGAGCTGGCCGGGCAGCACCAGCGCCTCCTCGCTGAGCACCTGGTGGCAGATGCCGCGGCCGGCGTCGAAGAAGTGCGCGATCCCCTGCTCGGCCACGAAGCGGCGGATCTCGGCGTGGTTCTGCGCGTGCTCGGCCGTGGGCGCGGGCACGGCGTGATCCAGGGCGATCGCCAACCGCTCCGGGCAGCACACCCGGTCGCGGCCCAGGCTCCGGAACAGCCGGGCGATGGCCGCAGTGTTGTCGTGGCTTAGCACGATGTCGGGCCGAGCGTCCACGATCTGGCCGATATCGACGTAATCGAGCCCGGCCGCGCGGGCCAGGGCTTTTTGGGCAAAGGTCTGTTGGGTTGCGTGTTGCGTGTTGCGTGTTGCGTACTGTGTGTCGGGCATGGTGATGCTTCCTTGTCGGTGATCGTGATGGTGACAAGCTTCAATGGGCAATTGTCAATCCGCACTCCCATGCCCGTTCGCCCAATTCCGCAGCAGGTTATCCACCTCGTCCAGCGTCAGGGCGCGCTCGTCGGCAAGCACTTTGATGTGTTGGGTCAGCTTCTTGACCTTGGCCTCGGTGAGCTCCAGGCCGAGCTGGTCGGCGCGGGCCTTGACCGCGTTCCAGCCGGTAAGCCGGTGCGCGATGGAGATGTAGCGGGTCAGGCCGAAGTCGTGCGGGTCCAGCGCCTCGTAGGTTTCCGGCGCGTTGAGCAACGCCTTAGCGTGGATGCCGGCCTTGTGGGTGAACGCACTGTAGCCGGTGACCTGGTTGTTGAACGGGATGTCCACGTTCACCATCTCGGCCACCATCAAATCGAGCGCGCGCAACTGGTCCAGCCGGTACTTGCGCTGGGTCGCGAGGCGGTCGTAGGTGTACATGCGGGCCACGAAGCCGCCCAGCGGTGGGATGCCGTTGCGCTCGCCGATACCTAGCACGCTGGTGTCAATATGAGTCGCACCGGCCTCCAACGCGGTGAACGCGTTGGCTACCGCACACCCCGAATCGTTGTGACCGTGGAACTCAATGTCGCAACGGGTCAGGCGGCGCAGCGTTCCTACCAACCGGCCCACCTGCGTCGGCGTGGCGATGCCCACCGTATCCGCTGTGCCGAGGCGGTTCACCACGCCCAGCTTGTCGACGGCGAGGTAGACCCGCAGCAGCTCGGCCTCGTCGCTGCGGAACGAATCCTCGGTGCTGAAGCGCAGCTCGATCTCGGGCGCTTGTTGGCGGATCCACAGCAGCACATCCGCGGCCAGGTCAATGATCTCGTCGATGCTCTTGCCGTGGCTGAACTGGCGCAGCTTCGACGACGTGCCGATGACCACATCCAGGCCGTCCACGCCCGCATCCAGCGCCACCGCAGCGTCCTCCTTGTGGCAGCGGATGTGGGTCAGGACGCGTGCGCGCAGCCCCAATCGGGCAATCGTCCGTAGGTCGGCCAGGCTGCCCGGCGAGGCCTGCGGCGACGTCAGTTCCAGGTATTCCACCCCGAACTCGTCCAGCGCCCGCGCGATGCGGATCTTCTGCTCGCTGTTGAACGCGGCGTTGATGAATTGCTCCCCTTCGCGGAGGGTGGAGTCTATGATGGCGTAGTTGTCCAGGGACATGGTAGCTCCGTATTGCGTACTGCGTATTGCGTAATTTGCTTCCAGCTTCCAGCATCTAGCTTCCAGCTTCCAGTAACGTCTGCTCGATGGCTTCCACCACCCGCTCCAAATCCCCCTCCTCGATCACCAGCGGCGGGAGTAGGCGGAGGACGGTGGCGCCGGCGGGCAGGGCCAGGACGCCCTGGGCTTGCAGGGCTTGCAGGATGGGCGTGACTTTCACACGCAGGTCTATACCGACCATCAAGCCCAGCCCGCGCACCTCGCGGATCAGCGGCGAGTTGATGGTGCGCAGGCGGGCTTGTAGGCTATCGCCCAACCGGGCGGCGCGTTGGGGGAGGGTTTCACCTAACCCCCCAACCCCCTTCCCTCCGAGGGAAGGGGGAGTCATGTTCCCCCTCTCCTCGCAGGAGAGGGGGTCAGGGGGTGAGGTCAGTTCCTGCGCGGAGAGGATGCCAGTGGGCTGGGTCAACACCTCAATCGCCGCGATCGCCGCCGCACACGCCAGCGGGTTGCCGCCGAAGGTGCTGCCGTGGGTCATGGGGCGGATGCCGGTCACGCGCGGGCCGATCAGGCACGCGCCCATGGGCAGGCCGCCTGCCAGCGATTTCGCGAGGGTCATCAGGTCAGGCGCGATGTCGTAGTGCTGGCAGGCGAACATCCGACCCGTGCGGCCCATACCGGTTTGGATCTCATCCAGAATCAGCAGCGCGCCCCGCTCCCGGCAGAGCTGCTGCGCGCCCAGCAGGAACTCGGCCGTGCCGGGGTGGACGCCGCCCTCGCCCTGGACGACCTCCAGCAGCACGGCAGCCGTTTGGTCTGTGACTGCCTGGGTCAGCGCGGCGAGGTCGTTGTAGGGCACGTGGCTGAAGCCGGGCACCAGCGGCTCGAACGCCGCGCGGTAGTCCCGGTTCCACGTGGCGGACAGCGCGCCCATGGTGCGGCCGTGAAAGCCGCGCATGGCCGCCACGATGCCCGTCCGGCCGGTGCTCAGCCGGGCGAACTTGATGGCCGCTTCCACCGCTTCCGTGCCGGAGTTGCAGAGGAAGGCCCGATCCAGCCCGGCCGGCGCGATCTCGGCCAGGCGGGCCAGCAGTTCGGCGCGGCGGTCGTTGTAGAAGATCTCCGGGCAGGTGATGAGCGTGGTTGACTGTTCGGCAATGGCCGCGACGACCGCTGGATGGGCATGCCCCAGGTTGGCCGCGCCCTGCCCGGCCACGCAGTCAATGTACTCCCGGCCCTCCGTATCCCAGACCCGCGCGCCCGCTCCCCGCACGATCGCCAGCGGCCGCTTGGGGTAGACGCCGGAGGTGTGGGCGGATTCGAGGGCGAGGATGGCAGGCGTATTGCGTACTGCGTATTGCGTACTGCGTGTTGCGTACTGCGTGTTGCGTGTGGCGTATTGCGTCACGTCGGGTGTAAGGGTCTCAATCATTGGATGCTTTCTCTTTCCGAACAAATCGTATCTTATCTATCATTTGCTGATTCGCCATTCGCCATTCGCTGATTTGCCAATGACTGTCCCCTCGCCCGCCAGCGCGGCGCGCACGGGGTTCGGGCGCCGCGAGTCGGCCAGGATGACGGCGGGGACGCCGCGGGCGAGGGCCTCGCGGGCGGCCAGCAGCTTCTTCTTCATGCGGCCCTGGGCCAGGCCTTCGACCGCGTCCAGGCGGGATGGCTCCACGCGGCGCACCAAGCTGCTCTCGTCCGGGAAGTTCGCCAGCAGGCCGGGCACGTTGCTGAGGATGATCAGCGCCCGCGCGTCCAGCGCGCCGGCCAGCATGGCCGCGGCGCGGTCGCCGTCCACGTTAAGCCGCTCGCCTTGCGTGCCCAGCGCCAGCGGCGCGATCACCGGCGTGTAGCCCGCGTCCAGCAGCAGGCGCAGCAGGCCGCCGTCCGCAGACTCGATCTGGCCGGTGTAGTCGTCACGGATGATCCGCTGGCGGCCGTTTTCCACCGCGCGCACCGCATCCTTGCGCCGGGCCACCAGCAGCCGGCCGTCCACGCCCGAAAGGCCGGCCGCGTTGCAGCCGAGCCCTTGCAGCCGGGCCACCAGCGCCTTGTTGACCTGCCCGGCCGCGGCCGCCACGTAGAGCTCCAGCATGTCCGGGTCGGTGTAGCGGCTGACGTGGCCCGAGGGCGACGTGATGTGCCGCACCGGCACGCCCGCCCGCGCCGCCAGCGCATCGGCCGCGGCCGATGTGCCGTGCACCAGTACGACCGGCCACCCCTCCGCCGCCAGCGCCGCGACGTCGGCCAGCACCGCCTCCGCGTCCACCCCCGCCGCGCCGCCGAGTTTGATGATGATGGGATACATGAGTGCTCCTGTTGCGTGTTGCGTATTGCGTGCTGCGTATTGCGTGTTACCCTGTCATTCTGAGCGCCGCAGCGCGAAGAATCTCGCCTCTTATGTTGTAGTAGATTCTTCGCTGGTGTCTCGCCGTAACTGGAGTTGGGTTGTCAACCCGCTCAGAATGACACTCGCCAACGCACGAACCTGCCATTGAACGCACCAAATCAAACCGGGTGTAACCCCGAAAACCCCAGCCCCGTCGCCTCGTTGAACCCGCTCATCAAATTCATGCACTGCACTGCGCTGCCGGCGGCGCCTTTGCCCAGGTTGTCAATGGCGGCCAGGGCCACCAGGCGGCCGGTGGCCGGCTCCAGCTCCCAGCCGACATCGGCCAGGTTCGTGCCGGCCAGCAGCTTCGGCTCCGGGTGGCGGTAGATGCCCCCGCGCTCGTGGACGATGCGCACGAACGGCTCGCTGCCGTAGGCCGCGCGGTACGCCCGCCAGAGGTCTTTGTCGCTCAGGCCGGGCTGCACCCATGCGTGCGCAGTCGCCAGCACCCCGCGCACCAGCTCGATAGAAGTGACCGACAGGTGGACGTCCGCCAGCCCGGTGACCTGCCGTACCTCGGCCTGGTGGCGATGGCCGGTGGGCGCAAAGGAGCGCACCGCGCCGGCCCGCTCCGGGTGGTGCGAGGCCGCGTTGGCCGATGCGCCGCCCTCCGACGACCCCGCCTTCACGTCCACGATCACCGGCCGGTCGGCTCGCAGCAGGCCGGCGCGAACCAGCGGCAGCAGCGCCAGGTTGGCGGCCGTGGCGTTGCAGCCGACGCCGGAGGCGTGGTGCGTGGTGCGTAGTGCGTCGCGATTCGCCTCCGGTAATCCGTAATTGAAGCGGCTCAGCCATTCGGGGGCTGCGTGGGGTTCACCATAGGTCGCTGCGTAGGTCTGCGGGTCGGAGAGTCGGAAGTCGGCGGAGAGGTCAATGATGCGCGGGGCGAGGCGGGCGAGCTGCTCGATGCGGCGTTGGGCCTGGCCGTGGGGCAATGCCAGGAAGAGCACATCGCACGGGGCCAGCTCGCTGAGCGCAGTGAAGCGTATCGCCTGCACGCGTCCGCCAACCGGCCGCAGGTTGGGGTGCAGGCTGTGGACATACTCGCCTGCGTGCGATTCGGACGTTACTTGCGCGATTTCGACGCCCGGATGCCCCAGCAGCAGCCGGATCAGCTCGCCCCCGCCGTAGCCGGAGCCGCCGACGATGGAAACGCGAAGGGGTGCGGTCATGGGCGGGCCTCCGCGAGCGTGGTGCGTCCCGAAGGGATGCTTCGCGATGGTGCGTGGTGCGTGGTGCGTAGTCCGTGGTGCGTGAGGTGTGAGGCGTCAGACGTGGCATCGTTGCGGTCAGTCACGGAACACGCAACACGTAACACGAACTCCGCCACCCGCGCCGGGATGTCCACTCCCGTCGTGTGGATGCTGTTGCGGAACTCCATGGTGTGGTTGACCTCGTTGACCACCAGGCCGCGGTCGGGATCTTCCAGCACGTCAACCGCGAGGACGCCGCCGCCCACGGCCGCCGCGGCCCGCCGGCAGAGGTCATCCAGCTCCGGCGTCACCGGGCAATTGGAAGCCTGGCCCCCGCGCGCGGTGTTGGTGATCCAGTGGGCCGAACCCCGGTAGATCGCCGCGATGGTCTCGTCGCCGATCACGAAGGCCCGGATGTCGCGGCCGGGCTTGCGGATGTACTCCTGGATGTAGAAGATGCTGTGCAGGTAGTTGCCCAGGACGTCCTTGTGCTCCAGGATCGCCTCGGCCGCGTCCCGGTCGTTGATGCGGGCCAGCAGCCGGCCCCACGAGCCGACCAGCGGTTTCAGCACCACCGGGTAGCCCAGCTCTTCGATGGCTTGCAGGGCCGACTCCGGCGTGAAGGCCACCCGCGTGCGCGGCTGCGGGATCCCCGCCTCGGCCAGCGCCGCGCTGGTGAGCAGCTTGTCCCAGCAGGTGGCCGCGGTGCGGTACGGGTTGACCGTGGGGATGCCGGCCGCAGCCAGCAGTCGCAGCGCATAAATGCCGCGTGCCGCGCTGACGGAGCGTTCGAGGACGACGTCGGCGTCACCTACCCCCCCTGCCCCCCGCTCCCTGCCAGGGAAGGGGGGAAGTGTGCGCCCCTCTCCTGGCAGGAGAGGGGTTGGGGGTGAGGTCGCCTCCACCGGCAGCACCAGCTCATCATCGTTCACCAACTGCACCGCCGCGCCGGTAGCTTCCAGCGCGGCCAGCAGCAGCTTCTCTTCCACGCGGATGCGGGAGACGATCATCGCGACCGAGACGGGAGAGTGGCCGTTATCGCTCATTCGCCCCAGTCCTCCGCCTCTTCCGGCGCCAGGTCGAGGGTCAGTGGGGCCAGCGCCACCACCTCCAGTTCGGCGCCGCACGCCGCGCACGGCACGATCTCCCCCTGCAGTGGGTCGCGCAGGGTCACAGGGCCTTCACATTCGGGACAAAGTGCTTCGAGTAACATGGTTATCCTCCTGATGGTGTGATTACAAACAAAAAGCCCCTCCTCGCCAGACTGGGCGGGAAGGGGCTTTGCGGCAGGCTTAAGGGTGCGCGCTAGCGGCCTATCCAGACGCAGTCTGGCAAGCTGGTGACCTGCTTCTTAGCGCGCTTGAAGTTGAGATTCATGGTTTCACCGCAAACAAAAAGCCCTGCCTGGCGCTTTAGGCCTGGCAGGGCTGCTGTGCTGATTTGGGTCGCTGTCTACCCCAAGCACGTGCGGCCATCCCTGCAGGCCAGGGCGGGCTTCTTCGACTTGGAGCACTTGGACAGTGACGCTGGGTTCATGGTTGACTTATTTGCCTCACGATGACGGGCATTATAACCGCCCTTGCGCATTTGTCAAATCGGCACTGTGCGGATCAGGCCGTGCAGCCGCAGCTCAGCCCCTCGTGGGCGTCCCGCCGGGCAGCGGCGTCCGCAGATAGCGCCGGGTGTTGAGCACAAAGACCCCCAGCATCCAGCCCAGCCCCAACCCCAGCAGCGCGGCCGTCCCGACGGTGAACGGCTCAACCCACGAGTAGGTGCGCCGCCACAGCCACAGGGTGCCGTCGCTGAGCAGGATCACTTTGCTGTAAGTCTTTGCCTCCGCGCACTGACCCGCCTCGACTGCATCCACGATCTCGCCGGGTGCGGGCGGGGTCTGGGGGAAGGGCGGGGGGCACGTAAGCCATTTGGGATGCACGTTGTTGATCGGCAGCTCGGCCGGCGTGAGCGGCTGGCAGGTGTCGCGCCACGAGCTGCCGCTGCAGAAGTACAGGTTGCCCTGCGCCGTTTTGACATACGGCATCATGACGCGGTTCACGGCCACGATGTCGGTCGCAGTCTCGTTGTTTGGGGAGACGAGCTGGATCCAGCGGTGGCTGCGGCCGTGATACCAGCTCATCGCCAGCGCGGCCAGCGCGGCCGCCGCGAGCGCGACAAGGATCAGGAAGAGTTTTGCGCGACGGGTGTATCGGGCAGCGTTATTCATGCAGGGACCTCGTGGTTCAGAGAGGGTGCTTGCAGGCCCGCTTACCATAGCGCATGGCCTCGTAACCGGCAAGTTGTTCATCCCATGTTATAGCCAACATAAAGCTGTCGTAAGCCAGCCAAAGCCGCTTGGCGGAGAAGTCGTTAAGTTGAGACCGGTTGCCTGTGCTGGGCATTGTGATTCTCTCGCTTCCCGGTTGGGCGGAGAGAACCACTATATCCAGTAGGGTACACTTACGCAGCTACAACAGGCGGGGGCGGATGGGAGTCGAACCCACCTTGGACGCTTCCTAGGCGCCCACCACCGGTTTTGAAGACCGGGGCCGCCACCGGACGACAACCACCCCCACCGACGATGATACACGACTTCGGCCAGACGGTCAAAACTGGTTGAACTCAGCGCGTGATCGTGGTAGAATGGGCTGTAATGCCTGGCGACTATAAGTCGCAGCAACCATTGCGAAGTCGGCCTGCGCCGACTGGAATTCAGTCCACGCAGGTGGACTTTGCATCGGTAGCCGCGGTTTTCAACCGCCGGGTCATTTACACAACACGCAACACGCACCACGGAGCCAACCCATGTCTCACCCCGCCATCCTCTGGGAACGCCTGGGGCCCGATGACCCACGGGTCCGCTGCAACCTGTGCGCGCACCATTGCGTCATCCCGCCGGGCAAGCTGGGAGTCTGCTGCGTGCGGGAGAACGTGGCCGGCGCGCTGGTGACGCTGGTCTACGGGCGGACGATCTCGCAGCACGTGGATCCCATCGAGAAGAAGCCGCTGTTCCATTTCCAGCCGGGCAGCACGGCGTTCTCCATCGCCACGGTGGGGTGTAACTTCCAGTGTACGTTCTGTCAGAACTGGGAGATCTCGCAAATGCCGCGCGACCAGGGCGTCATCGCGGGCAGCCCGGCGACGCCAGCGCAGATCGCGCGCGCCGCGCAACGGGCTGGCTGTGCCTCGGTGGCGTACACCTACACCGAGCCGACCATCTACGCCGAGTACGCGCTGGACTGCGCGCGGGAGGCGCAAGCCTTGGGCCTGCGCAACGTGTTCGTCAGCAACGGCTACATGACCCCGGGGCTGCTCGACCTGATGGCCGGGCTGATTGATGGCATCAACGTGGACTTGAAGGCGGGGCGGGGGGAGTTCTACCGCAAGATCTCGGGCGGGGGCCTGCAGGCCGTGCTGGACAACCTGGTCCGCATCCGCAAGCTGGGCATCTGGCTGGAGGTCACCACGCTGGTGATCCCCGGCCTCAACGATTCGGACGACGAACTGCGTTGGGCCGCGCGCTACCTGTTCGACCAGGTGGGGCCGGACGTGCCGTGGCACATCAGCCGGTTTCACCCGGCGTACAAGATGAGCGACGTGCCCCCGACCTCGGCCAAGACGCTGGAGCGCGCCTGGCAGATCGGCCGCGACGTGGGGCTGCGCTACGTCTACGTGGGCAACCTGCCCGGCCACCGCGCCGAGAGCACGTTCTGCCCCGGCTGCGGCAAGCTGGTCATCGAGCGCAGCGGCTTCTGGCTGGGCCGGCGCAACCTCGTGGACGGCAAGTGCACGGCGTGCGGGACGGCCATCGCGGGGGTGGAGATGTAGGCATGGCGAATGTGGAATGTGGAATGGCGAATGTGAAATGTGTGAGCTGGAGTCGCGGCTGTGCGAAGCCTCCTTTAGGATTAGCCGGTTTCTCGCATGGCGGGAGTGACCGGCTGAAGCCTCGATTCCGGGCAAGACGCGTGCCATCTGCTATTTGCCATCAGCCATCAGCCATCAGCCCGTTAATCTCCCGCGCCAGCGCGAAATCCTTGTCCGTCAAGCCGCCGGCGTCGTGGGTGGCGAGGGTGAAGGTCACGCGGCGGTATTGGATCAGGATGTCCGGGTGGTGGTTGGCGCGTTCGGCCAGGTGCCCGGCGGCCGCGGCGAAGGTGAGCGCCGCAGTGAAGCTGGGCAGGGTGAAGGTGCGCCTGATCTCGGCGCCGCTGCGTTCCCAGCCGGGAGTCGCCGCCAGCGCGGCTTCGATTGCCTCAGGGGTCAGTAACTTGCCCATCGCGCGTTCCTCCGGTAAGATGCGATAGTCTTGTGCGATTCTGTCATGCTGAGCGGGTCGGTAAGTCAAGGTTCATTGCGGCAACCCACCAGCGAAGCATCTTGTTGCCGATTATGACCGAACACTCCTCAACGAGCCGTAACCCAGGCTCCATACTTGAACCCCTGTCCCAGAGTGCGGACGCCGGGGCTTGCCCCGGAATGCAACGCACGCAGCAAGCTGCGACGTCCGGCGTGTGGCGATGGGCGGCTGTCGTATGGGTGCTGGCCGCGCTGGCTCTGGTCGTTGTTGGCGGCTGGGCGCTGGTGATCGCCGGCCGGGCCGGCGTGCCGGTGACCGTTACCGTGGACGGCTACACCGAGGCCGTGCGCACCACGCGTGGGGACGTGGCGGGCGTGCTGGCCGACCTGGGATTGGACCTGCGGCCGGAAGATGGCCTCCTGCCGTCGGCCGACACTCCGGTCACGCCGGGCCTGGCGGTCGCCATCCAGCGGGCGCGGCCGGCGTTAGTGAGCGCCGACGGCGTGCTGCGCCAGGTGTACGCCCAGGCGATGACGGTGGCTGAGATGCTGACGGCTGCCGGCGTGCGCCTGGTCCCCGAAGACGAAATGCTGCTGGACGGCCAGCCTGTGGTGCACGATGCGCCGTTGCCGCCGATCGTGCGCGACGACACACCGGCTCGTTACGCGCGCGGCCGGGCGTGGGAGGGCCGTGAACCCGCGGCCGTGCGGATCAGCGTGCGCCGCGCGGTGCCCATCATCGTGGACGATGGCAGCGTCCCCTACACGGTCCTCACCACCGCCGAAACCGTGGGCGAGGCGCTGCTGCGTGAGCAGGTGACCGTCTATCTGGGCGACCGCGTGCAACCGGGCCTGGGCAGCCGGGTCAGCGCGGGGCTGCGCGTGCGCATCGAACGCTCGACCTCGGTGATCGTGACCGCGGACGGCCGCACCACGCAGACGCGCACGCGCGGGGACACCGTGGGCGCGACGCTGATGGAGCTGGGTATCCTGGTGGCCGGCAGCGACCGGGTGACCCCCGCGCTCCATGAGCAGATCACCGAGCGGCTGGCGATCCGTGTGACGCGCGTCTCTGAGCTGACCCTGGTGGAGCGCCAGCCCATCCCCTACGAATCTATCATGGTGCCCGACGACAACCTTGAGCTGGACACCCAACGCCTGGCCCAGGCCGGCCAGGATGGCGAGTTCCGCCGCCGGTGGAAGGTGGTCTATGAGGATGGCGTCGAGACCTCGCGTGGCCTGCTCGATGAGTGGGTGGCAGCCGAGCCGGTGACGCGCATGGTGGCCTACGGCCGGAAGATCGTGCTGCGCACGTTGCAAACGGACGAAGGCGAGTTCACCTACTGGCGCAAGATCCGGATGTACGCAAACTCATACTCGCCCGCGCGCGCCGGCACACCGGCGACCGCGGCGTGGTACGGCCGCACCCGCATCGGCCTCACGCTGGTCAAGGGCATCGTCGCCGTTGACCCGCGGGTGATCCCCCTGCGCTCCTATGTCTACGTGCCTACCTACGGCAAGGCCATCGCTGGCGATACCGGGGGTGGCATCCGGGGCAAGTGGATAGACATGGGGTACTCGGACCACGACTACATCTCCTGGCATTGGTGGACCGATGTCTACCTGCTTGCCCCTGCGCCGCCGGCCAGCCAGATCTTATGGGTGCTCCCCAACTATCCGCCGCCGGGCTGGCCGCGCAACCGCAATCTCGGGCCGGCGTGGTGATGAGTTCACGTTTGTCTGTTTGGGACGGTCTTGCTACACGCCTGCGCCGAGATGCCTGGACAGCCGATCCAGCTTAGCCTCGATCCGCGCCAATTGGGCCGCTAACCCGGCGACCGTTTCTGTCAGGTCACCGCTGACGGGCGGCGTGACCGGCGGTGTCACGGGCGGTTCGACGGGCGTTGGCGGTTCCACTGGCGCGGGCGCGGCCGAGCGTTCGCGGAATACCAGGGTGTAGCCCACATGACGGCCCGCGGGCAGCCCCAGCCCGGCGATCACGTCGCTCAACACGTTGCCATCCCGGTCCCCGACGAAGATCGCCAGCGGCCCTGGTCCGGCCGGGTCGAACTTGTTGGTGATCATGTGCTGGTAGGGGTAATCGGTGTTGCCGGGCAGCAATTTATTCTCGAAGCGGTTGGGATGCTGCCAGCCTTGCCACGGCCAGGCCAGGTAACACTGCACCTGGCACGGCAGCCCGGCCGCGTCGAGCACGTGCACCCCGGCCACCGTCTGGCCCCGGGCGGTCTCCTCATCGATCAACTCTGCTTTGACCAGCTCGTACTTCGCCGTGGGCGCAGGCAGATGGGTCAGCGCCACGCCTGTGACCTTGTTGGCCGCGTCCACCGCAAAGCGGCGGCAGTTTTCCGCGCGGGGGTCGTTCATGGGGTAATCTCCTCGGTCAACGACGATTGTCCCAAGATGCCGAGCGCCGCGTCGTTGGCGATCGATCTGGCAGCATCCGATACGTCGAAGTGGATCTCAGTCAGGCCCCGGTGCAGCACCGTCTGGCTGGCGATGAAGTCGCGCATCGCCTGGCGGCCGGCCGCCACCAGGGCGTCGCGCGCCGCGTCGGTCATATCGAACTGGGTGGTGCCGTATCCGCCCGCGGGCAGGCGCACCACATTGGGCGCAAAGACCGCTTTGGCCAGGTTGTCGTGCGCGCCGGTGACCGTGTCCATCAGCCGTCGCAGGCGGTGGACCGTGCGCAGGTCGGAGAGCGCCACCCCTGCGCTGCTGGGCTGCGGCGGCCGGTTCAGCACAGGCAATGATTCGTCAATCAGCAGGCCCAGGACGTTATCGGTGCGCGCTGGGCCCACCACGGCGGTTACATCGGGGCGGTCGGCCATGAACAGCGCGATGGGGAAGTTGGAGAGCAGGCCGCCGTCCACGATGATGTGGCCGGCGATGTCGTTGGGTTGCAGGCGCTGTGTCGCAGGATCCCAGGTGTAATACGGCCCCCATGCCGCCTGCCACGCCACCTCTTGCCATAGCAGCGGCACGCTCATGGACATGCGTGCGGCCCACACGGCGGGGCAATCCGGCGCGGTGCGATGGTTGAGCCACAGCGCGCGGGCCCACGTCGTATCGGCTGCCACCAGCGTCAGCTCCACCCCCGTCTGCTCGAAAAGCTGCCGTAGCGTGAACCCGCCGTAACGCCGCGGCTGGCCCGCGGCCTCGCCCTCGTTCAGCTTGCGCTCCATCCAGGTCACGAACGGATCGGCCGAGTACCAGCCTCCGCGCTCGATGAAAGAAAAGAGGTGCCGGCCCCAGAGGCTCCCGGCAAGCTGGTCCGCGATCCAGTCATCCACCGTCTCTTCCACGAAGTCGGGGACGAAGGGCAGGTTGAGATCGGCTAGCAGTTGGCGGATCGCGCTGTGGCGGATCGCGTCGGCATCGAAGGGCGGCGGGTTGCCCAGGAAACCCGCAAAGATCGGCTTTCCCTGCGCGTCCTTTTCCACCAGCGCTGCGCTCAGCTCGGGGATCGTATATCCCGCAGCCAGGGCCAGGGCCGTGATCGCGCCGGCCGAGGTGCCCAGCAGACGGCCGTGGGTGTAGCCCGCCTCCTGGAACAGCGCATCCAGCGCGCCGACGAATACCATCCCCTTGGCGCCGCCGCCTTCGAAGACCAGGTCAATGGTGGACATGTTCACCTCCATTCGTGTGCGTAAGACGACATGAGCTGGCTGAATATGATCTGGATCATATCATGGCTGACCGGGGGCGTCAATCTGGGCACTCTGTGCATTCTTGAGCTTCACTTGACATCATATACAGTCCTGCTTACGATACCATTGAGTTTGTCACCGCAGGAGATCAAGTGGCCGCACTCGAGATCGTGAGATGGGGACGATCTCGAGCTTGAAAACGGTTGTCGGCATGTCTCTCTATATCTCCTCCCACCACATCGGCGGCCGGCAGATGATCTCCTCGTCGTGCATGTCGGTCGTATCCTCTTCGCTCCGTTCGGCCACGCTGCGGCGGCCGGGCATGAACGGCGCCGGGTCGTGGTACCAGGCGTCTGTCGAAAGCGAGGACGGGTAGCCCTCATGGCGCTGGTTCGCCAGGATCAGGCTGAAGTGCAGGTGCGCGCCGCTCGAATTGCCGGTGTTGCCGCTCTTGCCCACCTCGTCGCCGGTCCGCACGAAGTCGCCGTCTTTGACCGAGACGCTGGACAGGTGTGCATAGATCGTGTAGCCCCGCTGGCTGCCCCAGGTGTGCTCCACGATCACGCGGATGCCGTAAGGCCCCTGGTCCTTGTCTGGTCCGTGGTTGCCGGAGGTTGCGCCGCTGCGGAACACCACGCCGCCGGCCGCCGCCTTGATCGGCGTCCCGATCGCACAGGCGTAATCAATGCCCTCGTGGCCGGCGAAGCCGAACGCCTTATAGACCGCCGCGTTCTGGCCGAAACTCTGCGAGATGCGGACCCCGGGCGCAGGGTTTTGCAGGACGATCGCCTCGTGGCTGTCCGCGCTTTTGTCCAGGTCGGCGCGCAGTCTCTTGGCCGCCGCCAGCAGCCCCGCCGTCTGCTGCTGCAGGCCGGTCAGGTTGCCCAGGCCGGCGAGCGCCATCTGCAAGTCCTTCTGCGCCTGGTCGATGGCCGGCCCCAGGCCCGCCGTCGCCGAGACGCGGCCGAACAGCGTGGTCAATTTCGCTTGCAGGTCCACGACGCGTTGGCGCAGCGCCGGGGTCGCATCGTTGCGCTGCGCCAACTGCGCCCGCACCCGCTGCGCGCGGCCTTGCAGCGCGGTGACCGTGGCGAGCAGCGTGGCCACCTGGTTCGCCTGACCTGCGGCCGTGTCAAGCAGCGATTTCTGGGTTGCCAACTGCGCCAACGGGGCCAACTGCTGCGCAGCCGACGCCAGCTGGCTTTCCAGCGCGGCCGCGCGCTGCTTCAGCCCGGCCAGGTCGGCCGGCAGCGGTTCGCCGGGCGGCGGGGCGGAGGCAGGCGGCGAGACTTCGATGTTGACCCCACGCGTCACGCCGGGGATGTCAATCAGCGCATCCTCGGCGGCCAGCGGGTCGAAGCCGGCCGGCGGCCAGTCGTCCGGCACGGTCCATGCGTCCCAGGGCAGGTCCGGCGATACCTCCGGCCCGTGATCCCACGGATCGGTCGTCGCGGCGCCGCGCGTGGCCCTCCGCGCGCTCGGGTAAGGCGTGCCTGCCGTGATCAACGCGGTCAGCCTGGCCCGGGTGTCGGCCTCATCTACGCCGGCCAGGCGAAAGACACGGCAGCCGGCCGCGGCCAGCCGTGCCTCGTCCGCACCGGTGACGCCGGCATCGCCGCCCACGATGGTCACGACCTCGGCCTGCATGGCGTCTGTCACCGAGAAGCCGGCGGTTGGCCGGAACGCGGCAATGTAGTCCTGCGCGTTGCGCCAGTCGGCCTGCGCCCAATCCGCGCCGTGATCCCAGAACAGCAGGTAGTGCTTGATCGGCTTGGCGCGGCTCTGCGGCCGGCCGTCCAGCCAGCCCTGCACCGCCGCCAGCAACCTGTCGCGCCAGGTGATGCCGGTTTTCCATTGGTCACCCGGACATTCGGTGGTGCCTTTTTTCGTTTGATCCCAGATGTCGCGATGCCCCACCACGCCGGTGGCCGGGATGCCGTCCTCGAACTGCGGCTGCAGCGGGACGCTGTACTTCTGCATCAGCCAGGCGATCAATTGCGACGCGCTAGCGATCTGGGCGGCTGTCGGTTCCTGCTTCTCCGGCGGGTGCGGAACGCCCTTCAGATCGGTGCGCATGAAGCGGCCGATCAGGCTGACCGCCACCGCATAGTTGTTCGGCTCGCCGCCCACCTGATAGGAGCGGATCGCATCTGGCTGGCAGTGGAAGATCGTGCCGTCGGCCGCCACAATGTAGTGATAGGCGACGCCGGGCCACGGCTCCTTAAGGATCTTGTCGCCCCTCTGGCGCTGGCCGAAGACGTGATAATGCGCAATGTCTTGTACGGTGTGGGTCGTCGGCGTGTCGGTGTGATGCACCGCGATCAGGGTGATCGGCCGTGTGCGCTCGGTGTACGGCGGCAGCGTTGGGTGCGTTTGCAGCTTGCCGACCATGTCCACCAGCAGAGGCTGCGGCACGCCCGGCTGGTTTGCCCGCAGCCGATCGATCTCCGCTTGTAGCGCCGCGATGCTGTTTCGAAGCTGTGCCATCGTAGCCTCGCGGTCGGCGATTTGCTGCTGCAGACTTTGCACCTGCGCCTGCAGATCGGCTGCCTGGCCGCCCGCGCTGCGCAAACGCTCCACTTCGGCCTGCGCCTGGGCCAGCGCGCGCTGCAGGCTGTCCCGCTCCTGCGTCAGTCCGCTGATCTGGTCGCGCAGTTGGGCCACCAGGGCGTCGTTGCCGCCGCTGCCGCCGTCCGAGGGTGCTTTGGCCCGCTCGGCCGCCACGGCCGCCAGCAGGGTGTTTTTGAACGCAACGCCGCTCAGCCATTGGTTGCCGGGCGAGCCGACCTTTTCCAGCTCACTGCGGCCAACCACCGCTTCGTTGCCCAGGTTGTGCGTGACCAACAGCCAGGCGATCAGGCGGGCCGCAGCGTTCAATTGCTCCGCGGGCGGGGCGGCCGTCGTGAAATTGCCGGCCAGGGCCACGGCCACGCCCTCAGCGTTCGCGGCCGGCTGCGTCGTCTGCTGGGTGAGCACCTCCAACGGCTGCGTCGCGTAAATCGTGCCGTCGCTGTTGAGCAGGAAGTGATAGGTGATGCCGGGCCGGCCTTGACCGACTTGCGCCTCGGCGACGCGCTGTGGCGTGACCATGCCCGAGGTCACGGTGTGATGCACGATGATGCGCTTGATGTCGCTCAGCGGCCGGGTGGCGTAGCGTTTGCTGTCGTGCTGCTTCAACGGCCCAGGGTCTCGGATCTCCGGCTTGACCACGCCTGGCGTGGGCGCGCCGCCCTGCAGTCGCTGCACCTGCTCAACCAGGCCGGCGATCTGCAGATCCTTCCGCGCCGCGGCGTCGCGCAGATCGGCCAGCGCCGTCTCTCGCTGCGCCAGCGCGTCGCCCAGGCCGGCCATGTCCTGCTCCTTCTGCACCAGCGCGGCGCGCAGCGTTTGCGTCTCCTGCTGAAGCTGGCCGGCGATGCCCTGCAGTTGGCCGACCTGGGCCGTCAATTCATCAACCCGCTGGCGCAGTACCGCCAGCTCGGCGTCGTCCGGCTGCGGCGGCTGTTTGCTCAGCCAGGTCTGTACATCGGCCAGCAGGCGCTCACGGTAGCGTGCGCCGGTGTTCCACTGGTTGCCAGGCGAACCCACCTTTTCGATCTCCAGGCGGCCGGCGACAGCGTCGGGGCTCAACTGGCAGGTGGCGAGCAGCCAGGCGACAAGGTGGCCGGCGCTGATGAGCTGCGCTTCGGTCGGCGTTGCCGTCATGAAACTGCCGCCTAACGCCACCCCCACGCTGTCGGCGTTGACCTCTGCCTTCAGCGTCTGCTCCACCACTGCCTCCAGGGGCTGCGTCCAGTAGATCGCGCCGTCGGCGTTGATGAGAAAATGATAGGTGATGCCGGGCCGACTCTGGCGTTTAACCTGGCCCTGCGCGATGGCCTGTGGCGAGAGGTTGCCGTCAGGGATGGCGGTGTGATGCACGATCACGCGGCGGATGGCGTCCAGGCTGCGGGTTGGGTAGGGCGCGCTTTGGGCGAGGCTCCCGCGCAGGTCTTGCAGGTCCGGCTGCGGCACCGCGCCCGGCGGCAGGGCCAGCAGCGCTTCCAGGCTGTTCACGCCGCGGGTCAGGGCATCGGCCTCTGCGGCCGCGGCGGCCACATCGCCGGCGCGTTTGTCCAGGTCCGCTATACGGGCTATGAGCGGACCGGCCCCCGCAACGCCCGCGCCGAGCGCCTTCTGCAGATCTGCCAGCAGTTTGGCGACCTGCGCCTCCAGGTCGGCCAGGCGCTGGCGCAGCGCCGCGAACGGATCATCTACCACCACCCGTTGCGGCCACTTGAAGCCGGCTTTGAGGGCCTGCTTGAAATCCTCCTGGGGGCCGGTCTTGCGTTCGATGGCAAAGCGATCGTGGCTGGCCCAACGGTAGAGCACCAGCGCGCGGATGACCTGGTTGCCCGGCTGCTGATCCCAGTCGTTGATCTCCTCGTACGCGCGGCGGACCCAGCCGGTATTGCGGTCTTCCCAGCGATCACTGTCTTTAGGGAAATCGGTCCCGTAGTTAGTTTCGGTGATGTAGCACGGCAGAGAGCGCATGGACCTGGGCACCACGCGCAGGAAATCTTTGTAGGTGGCAAACTGCTTGCTGTAGCGGTTGTACGGCGGGTCCATCGTCTCAGCGCTGGTGATGGTGGCCGGGTCGGAGCTGCGGCCGTAGGTGTGCAGGGTGAAGCCGTCGCACTCACCGGACAGCAGCTTGAGCACCTCCTCGAAATACTTGATCCAGTCGCCCGTTTCTGCATTCCAGGGCGCGACGGCCCCCACCAGCACCTGCGCGCCCGGGTCCACCTCCTTGATCGCGCGGCGGCAGAGGCGATAACAGCGCACGTAGAGCCCCGGCGTGATCTGCTCGGCCGGCGCTTTGGGCTGCTCATCCCGCATGTTTGTCTCGTTGCCGATGATCCAGATGCGGCAACCCGCCGAGCTGCGCACGAAATTCGCGCAGCGTCTGGCGAAGTCCTCGTAGCGCGCGGAGTGGGGGAGGGTGCTGGTCTCGTAGTAGCCGTAGTTCAGGCGCACGATCACGCCCAGGCCGCGGCCGGAGAGGTGCGTGTAGTTTCCGCCGCCGCGATCGTTCGGATCGGCCTTGATCTCCTCGGAAATGACAACCCACCCCGGCGCGCCCGCATCGAGCATCAACTGTTCACCGCCGGGATCGTGCAGCCCGTACAGGTACTCGGAGTCAAACATTGGACGTGACATGGGTGAAACCTCCTGGCAGCCCGGTGGTTGGAAACCGCAGCCACCGTCGCGAAGCCTGTCTGCGCAGGCTGCCGTGGGTGGGCTCGGCCGCGATCTTGGCTTTCAGCTCGGTCAGCGTGTCGGGGACGTGGCGTAGGCCCGGCGCGACGCGCGCCATCTCCGCGCTGGTGAGCGGGCGCGCCAACGCGAAGGTGGCCGCGGCGATGCCGGTGGCGAAGATGCGGTCGTCAGTCATCCTGCTCTCCTGAGCGCCGCAAACAAATGTAATATAATATTAGGCTAAGACTTTGCATGTGTCAAATATTGATTTGGATCGGCAACCTTAAGCAGGTGCGCCCGCCCGGTCACTCCAGCGCGCCATCGTTCCACTGGCTATACCGGATCCGCTCATACTGCATCTCGGCCGCGCCCTGGTAGTTGCGCGCGTACAACGTCCAGCCGATGCCTTGATCCAGCCAGGTGGTGTCCTGCACGGCGGCAACCTGTTGCCCGTTGACGGTGAGCAGGATATCGGGGCCGCGGCGCTCGACTTGCATGCGGTTGAACTGGGCGCCCGGCAGGATCGTCTCGGAGAAGGTCCACGGGATGAGGGGCACGCCGCCTTTCCAGTCAGCGTCGTCCACGCGGTACAGGCTGTAGCTGCGCGTGTCGGGGTTGATGCCGAACAGATAGCCGCCGCCGAGGGTCAGGCTGCGCACGTCGAAGCCGATCCGGTAGTCGCCGTCGCCCGCGGTCTTGGCCGCCTCCACCGCGACCGCGTAGTGCTTCGCCCCGTTCGTCCCGCAGCAGGCGACCATGGTGAAGCTGATGTTGTAGCGCCGGATCACCAGGCCGTTGGTGGGGCTGCACTCGACGTCGTCCCTGTCCGATGGCCCCAGGGGGAACCAGTAACAGGTGGGGTTCAGGACCATGCTGGGCGTGGCCGTCGGGGTCGGGGTGGGGGTGGGCGGGGGCGGGCCCATGATCACCGGCAAGAAGGCGTACTTCGTCGCTTCCGGCGTCACGGTAGCGAAGGTGCGGCTCAACTGGCTGGCCACGGGTGTGGCAGCCGGCGTCGGGGCCGAGTTCGAGGCGGCGACGCCGGCCGTCGGGGCCAAAAGGGCGCCGAGTAGCAGACTGACGAATATGAAGCCGATACATGCAAGTAACGCTCTTTGAGATCGCATGTCTATTCAAGTCCTTTTACGATGAAGGTCGTGTGTGCCAGGCCGGCCAGGGGATGCTTTTCTTCAGGGGCGCCCTGGCCGGCCGATTCAGGTCGGGATTTGTCAACTCACGGATTCATAGGGCCGTACTTGAGGCGACCTGACAGGATGGCGCTTCTTGCTCCTTGCATAAGCTTGTCGTATCCCGATTTGAGCGCCTGCTTCAGTGCAGCCTCTCCGTCCCTGACCGCTCTGTCTGCTATTCTGTCCCGAAGATCTGGATTTCTGTCCCCAAGATAACCCTTCAGCGCGCCCTCTGCAGTTTTTGCTGCGAGCTTGCCGAAATCGTAGCAGTCGGCCTGATACTGGTTATAGAGTTCCTTGGCGAATGCGCCGGCTGCCTTCTGGGCCGTTCTGCCAAGGCGCTCGCCGACGAGGCCCTCGACAGCCCCTTTGACCGCACCCGCTGCAGCGGCGTTCAGGAGCTTCTCAGCACTTGTGCCACCTGACAGCGCGCCGTTGATTGACTCTTTGATGACTTCCTTCACAGCTCCTTGCACCGCTCCAACTGCGGCTTTCCCTGCTGCCGCGACAAGAGGAGCAACAAGGGCCACTTCACCATCGTGATCCACGAATGCGACAGGGTTGTTGCGCACATACGCATACGGGTTTCGGTCGCCTGCCAGGCGTAAGGGATCCCGACTTATAAACCTTCCCACCACCGGATCGTAGTACCGCGCGCGGTAGAAGTAGAGCCCGCTTTCCTCATCGTACTCCCGCGCCGTGAAGCGCAATGGGTTGGCGACGCTGCCGGTGCTGGCGAGCAGGTTGCCCCATGGGTCGTAGCGATAGGATGCAACCAGGTTCCCCGCCGCATCCGCCAGGCCGCGCACGCTGCCCAGGCGATCCGTCAGGTAGGTGTAGGTCTGGCCGCCGCGCCACATCGTCACCGGCCGGTCGAGCCCGTCGTAGGTGTAGCTGGCCAGCACTGCGCCCGCGCCGTTCGACTCCTGGACCAGCATATCGCCCGCGTAGACGTAGTAGATCGTGGCCCCGTCCGGCTTGCGCTTGCTGACCCGCCGGCCTGAATCATCGTAGCCGTACGCGCTGTATGTCCCGTTAGCGTAGTCAATGCGGACCAGCCGTCCCTGGCCGTCCCACGTGAAGGTGTCGGTCGCACCGCCGCGCGTGCGGGTGCGCAGGTTGCCGGCCGCGTCGTAGGCGTAGCTCGCGCCGTCGGAGCTGCTGACCAGCCGGCCGCCGGCATCGTAGGTGAACGTCACCCCGCCCGCGCTCGTACGGTTGCCCGCGGCGTCATAGCTGTAGCTGGCGTTCAGCCCCGACCCGGTTGCATTGGTCAGCCGGTTGCTGGCATCGTAACCGTAAGTGAAGTTCCCGCCCTGGGCTGAAGTGACGGAGGTCACGTTGCCGGCCGCATCGTAAGCATAGTCCTCGCGCAAGAGCGGCCCCTTGGCCCCACTGATCTCCAGCCGGGTTGGTTGGCCGGCCGCATCGTAGGTCAGGCCGTAGGTCAGCCCCGCGCCCGCCGACGGCGCACGGCTCAGCAGTTGGCCGGCCGCGTCGTAGGTGTAGGCCAGGGTGTAGGTGGTGTAGCCGCTGCTGGTCAGCGATGTGAGCTGGCCGGTGCGGTCGTAGCCGAAGTGCTGCGTCTGCTCGGCGTTGCCGTTGCTGGTCACGCGCACGCCGCTCAGCCGGCCATCGCCAGGCACCAGGTAAGCAGGGTTCCAGGGCGTAAATTTCACGCCGTCGCTCACCTCTAGCCCCTTGCCGTCCGGGTTGAGGGTGGGATGGTGCGGCCCGCTGGCCGCGCCCCAGTAACACCCGGTCACAGCAATCTCGCTTGCCCACGGCGAACCGTTGGAAGCGCCATAGCCTGCGATGTTGCTCAGCGTGCAGGCCGTGATGGTCGTGCCCGCGGCATAGTAGGCGCTGATCGCATCCCCGCCGGCGTTCCGGATCGCGATATTGTCTGCCTGCAGTAAGGTGTACTGCACGGAGAGGGTCGGCTGACCGCCCCAGCCGCCGCCTTCCAGGGTGACGTAGCTCAGGCGCGATCCGGCGCCGAAGAGTTGCACAAATCCCCACTCACCGCTGGCCCCTGGGGTCGCTGAGGTGAAACTGATCGGCGCTGCCGCGGTCCCTTCCGCCCGCAGTACGCCATTGGCGCTCAAGTGGACGTACGCATTCATCACCACCGTCACGCCCGGCTCCACCGTCAACGTCGCCCCGTCCGCCACCGCCACGTCCCCGACCAGCCGGTACGCGGCCAGGCCGGGCAGCTTGCGCCACGTGCGATCCGCCGTGATCGTGCCACTCCACTCGACGTCATTGCGCGTGTTGCCGGTGAAGCTTACCCCCGTGAGCTGCGTATTGGCGTGCAGGTTGGCGGCGATGGCGTTGCCCGTGACGGCGCCGGTGTTGACCACCAGGCCGGCCGCATCGCTGTGCAGCCCGTAGCCCCCGCTGCCGCTCACGTTCACGCTGTTCAGCGTCACCCCGCCGCTCCCATAGTCGTAGACCAGGATGCCATCGGTGGCGCTGTCCTCCACGGTGACGGTGTTCAGCGCCAGCGGTTGGATGTTGGCGTAGCGGTAGGTTTGGATGCCTGACCCGCCGGAGCGGCGCACGGTGAGGTGGTCGAGGGCGGGCGCGGCCTCGTAGAGGTAGAGGGCCGGGTTGCCACCGAAGCCGCCGCCTTCGAGGGTGACGTGGCTGAGGACGGAGGGATCGCTGTCGTTGACGCTGCCGCCGCCCACTTGCACAGAGTACCACTCCCCCGTCGCGCCTGGCGTCGCCGATGTGAAGGTGATCGGCGCCCCGGCTGTGCCGGCCGCCCGCAACACGCCGTCGGCGTAGAGGCCACGGTACGGTTCCATGATGACGGTGACGCCGGGTTCGAGGGTCAGGGTGACGCCGTCAGCGACGTACACATTACCGGCCAGGCGGTAGCTGCCGCTGAAGACGGGCCAGTTGCGGTTGGCGGTGATCGTACCGTCGCCCCACTCGACGTCGTTGCGCGTGTTGGCCGGGAAGTTGACGCCGGTGAGTTGGGTGTTGGGGTGCAGGCGGGCGGCGATGGCGTTGCCCGTGACGGCGCCGGTGTTGACCACCAGGCCGGCCGCATCGCTGTGCAGCCCGTAGCCCCCGCTGCCGCTCACGTTCACGCTGTTCAGCGTCACCCCGCCGCTCCCATAGTCGTAGACCAGGATGCCATCGGTGGCGCTGTCCTCCACGGTGACGGTGTTCAGCGCCAGCGGTTGGATGTTGGCGTAGCGGTAGGTTTGGATGCCTGACCCGCCGGAGCGGCGCACGGTGAGGTGGTCGAGGGCGGGCGCGGCCTCGTAGAGGTAGAGGGCCGGGTTGCCACCGAAGCCGCCGCCTTCGAGGGTGACGTGGCTGAGGACGGAGGGATCGCTGTCGTTGACGCTGCCGCCGCCCACTTGCACAGAGTACCACTCCCCCGTCGCGCCTGGCGTCGCCGATGTGAAGGTGATCGGCGCCCCGGCTGTGCCGGCCGCCCGCAACACGCCGTCGGCGTAGAGGCCACGGTACGGTTCCATGATGACGGTGACGCCGGGTTCGAGGGTCAGGGTGACGCCGTCCAGCACTGTCACGTCGCTCTTGACCACATAGGGGCTGCCGGCCAGGGTCCAGGTGGTGTCAACCGAGATGGTACCGCCGACGTCGGTGTCGGGTCCATAGGGGCCGTCTTCCACGCGTTGCTCGGTGTATGGCCCGGTCTCAGTCGGCGCGGCGGGGAGCGGCGGTTCGGGCGTCGGGGCCGCCGTGGGCGTGGGGGCAAGGAGTGGTGGGACCGGCGCCGGTGCGCCGGCCAACTCGGGCGCTTGCGACGCCAGAGGCTCAAGGGTGGGTAGCGGCGCGGGCGCCTTTGCCACCACCGGTGCCGGGGCAGGCGCCAGCGTCGTCGTGAAGGGCGCGCTGACCGGTGGAAGCGGCTTCTGCTCCGGCAGGGCCGCAGCCGGCGCGCGATCCCAGGCAGCCGCAGCCAGCGTTACGCCCGATGGGCCGGCCGCCGCGCCGCCGTACTCGTAGTCTACCGTCACGCTCAACGGCAGCCCGGCCGCGATCTGCCGCTGGCGCAGCGGATAGCCGACCGTGTCGGAGATATAGGTCGTCGTCGTGGTCAGAGTGCCGTCATTGGCCGATATGAGCTGATCCAGGTTGTCGTATGTGTATGTGACCGTTGGCCCGCCTGCGACCATCTTCTTCACTGGCCGGTTGGCGGCGTCGTAGCTCCAGGTTGTCGCCTTGCCGTTGGCGTCGGTGAAGCCGGTTACGTTGCCCAACGGGTCATAAGCGTAGTTCTCCTGCCCGCCGTCGGCGTAGGTCGTGCGCGTCAGGCGATTGAGCGCATCGTAGGTGTAGTTGATGGCGCGGCCGGTCGGGTCGGTGATGCGGGTCAGGTTGCTCTCGGCGTCGTACTGCATGGCTGTACGGCCGTTGAGCGCGTCCACCGTAGCGGCCAGGCGGTTCAGCGCGTCGTATTCCATGGTCGCAGCCTTGCCCAGCGGATTGGTGACGCGCGTCAGCCGGCCCGCGGCGTCGTAGGCCAGGCCGGTGGTTCGGCCCAGCGCATCAGTGACCACTGTAAGTTGGCCGCGGGCATCGTATGTCATGGCAGTGGCGCGCCCCAGCGGGTCGGTGACCGACAGCAGTTGGCCGTGGCTGTCGTAGGTCATCTGGTACGTCTGGCCAAGCACGTCGGTGAAGCTGGTCAGGTTGCCGGCTGCGTCGTAGGTGTAAGCGGTGTCGGAGCCGTCGCTCCCGGTGGCACGGCTGATCTGGTCGAATGCCCCCTGGCGCTCGTACAGCATGCTCGTGGCGGTCAACGCCTCGATGACATTGCCGTAGATGTCATAGAAGGCCGCCGCCGGCGGATTTGAGGTGGCCGAGGGCCGGAGCTGATCGTTGTACCCGGTGGTCGTCGTGTAGACCCCATTGAAGCTGGTCACCGGGTTGTACAGCGCGTCCAGCCGCGTCACCGTCTGCGTGCCATTGTCGGCCTGCACCGTAACCTGCCGGTCGGCATGCTGGAGTGTCATCGTCGAGCCGGTGGGCCAGGTGCGGCTCAGCAGCCGCCCTTCGTCGTCCAACACATAGGTCGTCGCGGCCCCGCGGCGGTCGGTGTGGCGGGTCATCATGCCGCGGGCGTCGTAGGCGAAGGTCTCGCGGCTGCCCAAGGGATCGGTGAACGCAGTCAGCCGGCCCGCGGCGTCGTGCTCTAGCAGGTAGGCCCGTCCCGCGCTGTCCTGGATGCGCGCCAGCCAGCCGTTGGCGTCGTAGGTGTAGTCGAAGGTGTTGCCGCCCGTGTCGGTGATGCGCTTAATGCGGGTGGTCAGGCCCCAGCCGCCGGCTGGCACGGTCTTGCCGTTGCTCTCGTAGAGCAGCAGTTGGAAGTTGCCGTAGCGGTCGGTGAGGCGCTCCAGCCGGCCATCGGCGTTGTAGGTCAGCGAAGAGCCGTCGCGGTAAGCGCGCGTCCAGGCGCCGTCGGCGTTGCGCGTCAGGGTGCTGAAGTCGCCGGTGGGCGGCCGGTAGGCGCTGCCCTGGCGGGTGAAGTTGACCTGGGAGCCATCCCCTTCGACGATCGTGACCCAGCGATCGCGGTCCACCAGCAGCGTGTCGTGCCCGCTGAACCAGCCCAGCCCGAAGGGGGACAGGTCGTTGCGCGTTACGCGCACCGGCCACGGCATGTCGGTGTAGAAGAAAGACCATTGCCAGTCACACCGTCTGTTCGGCGGGATTCCGCCGCACACTTGTTCATAGAAGCCATACCGTGTTTCCAGCACCCCGTTGTGAATGCCTGGCGCGGTCGCTGTAGACGGAGCGAAGCTCACGAACACGTCCTGGTCATTGCCACTGGCGGTGAAGCCTGCCCCCTTGAAGGTCCAGTCACTACTGGTGGGCCAGGCAAAGCCAGGCTGCACACCCAAGGTGGTGGATATTTCGATCCGGTTGTGCATCAGGCTGGAGCGATACTTTGCGACCACCTGGGTCGGTAAGCCGCCCAGGCTCGGCAGGCCCAGCGTTCCTACGCTCTGGGTCAGTTCACCGCTGGCAAAGTTGACGCCGGAGCCGCACTCCTTCTCTTGTGGCGGGCAGTTGGGGTTATTGTCTGGCCCATCTGGATCGCCCTCCGGGGGCGGACCTTGAAGCGGCGGGCCGCCTTTCTGGGGTGGCGGGGGTGCGGCAAAGCCATAGGCACTGAAATGCGGCAGGGTGGCGCGCAGCCCCTTCTTGCCGCCGCCCAGATCCACCACCTCGGCCGGCACCGGCTCGCCCCAGCGGGCCTCCTTCTCCAGCCAATAGTAGCAGTAGAGGCCATCCTCCCAGTTGTAGCCCACGGGCAGGGGGCCGTCGTAGTCAATGGTCCAGACCGCATCGCCCTCGAAGGTCGTGCCGTCCGGTTCGAACATCACGAACCCGATCGGCACCTCGCCGTCGCGAAAGGGGCCTGGCAGCGCATCGTAGTCCCCCACCGTCTCGTCCACAGGCAGCACGGTGAGGCGTACAGCCTTGGTGGTGGTCACTGCGCCGGACGCGAAGACAACGTTGGTCGTGCCCGCGGCGTTGGTCGCCGTGCCGCCGGCCGCGCCGATGGGTGTGACCACGGTCTCCAGCGGCACCAGCTCAACCGTTTCGACGGTCAATGGCGTGAACGGCTGGACGGTGATCTGCCGGTTGGCGAAGGTGTAGCCGTTGGCGAACAGCGCCAGGGTGTAGTCGCCCGGCGGCAAGGGGAGGGTGTAGCGGCCCTGGCTGTCGGTCGTGGCTTCGAAGCTGGCATCCACCGTACGGACACGCGCGCCGGCCACCGGCCGCTTGGTGTCGAAGGCCAGGATCGTGCCGGACACGTTGCCTTCTTGGGGGAGCGCCTGCGGCGTAACCAGGATGGTCGCCTTGACCGCGGGATTGGCCGCGTCCGTCACTGTCACGTTGCCGGGCGTGGTGAAGGTGCGCTGCGCGCTGGCCCCCGGATCCAGTACGATCGTCTCTTGGGCCGCTGGGGCCGCTGCCTGTACGGCCACGGTCTTGGCGGCTGAGGTGGCGACCTGCGCGCCGGCGCGCAGCACCAACGGCAAGAAGATCTTGTGCCCAGGATTCGGCGGCGCCTCCCCGGTGGTGAGCACGATGCTCCGCTTCACCGTGTCCTTGTTGATGAACGTTACTGGCGTGTTCACCGTGACCTCGATTACATCGGGTTGGATGCCGGCGGCGGTGATCTCGACGGTGTTGGGCGCAGCCAGCAGCAGCCTGGCGGCGTGGGCGCGCGCTTCAGGGCCCGAGGCGGCCTCGGCCGCGCGCAGGCTGGCGGGGGCCGCCGGCTGGCTCGGGTCGGGCGCGGCCAGAGATGCGGGCTGGAGCACGAGGCTCAGCAATACGACAAGGGTTGGGACGAGACGTAACGAGAAGCGGGTTCGGTGTGACATCCTGGTTTCCTCCAACGTTCTTTCAGTCAACGATCAATTCAACGTTCGCCATCTCATAGGTGGGCAGGTCCGGCGCGGGCCGGTTCAGCGCAAACTCGGCGAAGCTTTGTGACACATCGCGGTAGCGCAAGCGGGCGGTCAACGTGAAGGGGCCGCGGCCCGGGTCGGGCTGGGACAGCGTGAACGGGATCGCCCGAGTTTCCCGGGGCGCCAGGGTGGTGTCGCTGAGCACCTGGGTGGCAACCCAGAAGCGGTGCAACTCGATGGGCCGGCCGTTCGCGTCGCCCAGCACCTTGCGGAACTGGACCGTGTCGGCCGTCAGTGCGCCGTAGGCGTCGAGCCCGCCCGCCTGCCAGACGACGCTGCCGGCCGCGTCGCGTAGTGTCACCTCCAGCCAGAGCTGGCGCAGGTCGGCCGCGCCGGTGGGCAGCTTGTGGCCGGCCCCGCGGTTGGTTACATTGACAGTGACGCGCCACTCGTCTCCTTGCTGAAGATCGAGCGCGAGCTCGGCCGCGGTGCGCAGCAGCGCGGTGTCGTTGACCGTGCCCGGCAGCGAGCTGGGCGCGCCGGGGATGCCGCCATGGGTTGCGACCGCTTCGACCAGGCCACTGTCCGCTCGTCGCGCCGGCACGGCGGGCATATGGCATGCCTGGCAGGTCTGGCCTTCGGCGGGATAGGGGCTGGCGCGCCATTCGTCGTAGGTGGGTTCGAGGGGCGTGCCATCCTCGGCATAGACGTTGTGGCAGGCACCGCACAGCGCGGCGTCGGCGATCACTTCGGGCATGACCTGGACCTTGTGCCGGTCGGGCGCGGACCGCAGCGCCAGGCGGCCGAACGCGGCCTCGGGCAGCGCGGCCGCATCAGGGTAGAGCGCCAGGTTGCCGTTATGGGGCGGCGCCCCGGTTTCAGCGGCCAGGTGGCACACGGTACACGTCACCCCCTCGGCCGCGGCGTCGCTGAGGGGCAGGTGGACCCCCAGCGCACGCGACTCATAGGCTTTGTTGTTATTGCCGGCGGGCGGGGGAGCCGCAGTGGGGTCGACCTCGCCGCGTATAAGGCCGACGGGGTTGTGGCAGGCGGCGCAGTAGCGCACCGCCTCGACCCCGCGTTCCTCGATGAAGAGGGTGGCCACCGCCAGGTAGTACTCGTCGGTGACCGCCTGGGCGTGGAGCGAGGCGCGCCACTGGGCCGTCGCGTCGGCGTGGCAGCCGGCGCACTGGCCGACCGGCGGCAGCTCGGCGCCGGCCAGCGCCGCATGGCCGATGGTGACCGGGGCGTGGGAGGCAGGCCCCGGCGCGACCGTCTTCGACGCCGCGCTGGGCACAAGCACCAGGAGGGTCAAGGTGACGGGCAGGAGCAGGGCGGTGCGCCAGGTTGGGCCAACCGGCCGCGTCACGCTGCCGGCCAGGCGCCCCAGCACACGCCGCGCGCTGCGCCAGAGGGCATGCACGCCGATGAACACGACCAGGGCATAGGTTGCCGCGTTGTGGACGCTGCGCAGTGGGGTCACATTAGTCGCCCAGAGCAGCGCGATCCCCGACACGGCCAGCAGACCCAATGCAGCGGTCGTCAGGTAGCCCAGGGTCACGTTGGGGCGGCGGCCGAGCGCCCCGCGACGTGCCCACCAGTGGCCGGCCAGGAACGCGATGAGGAGGCCCGCGCCGCCTGCGGCCGCGGCCAGATGCATGGCCAACAGCGCGGCAGGGGCAAGATCCAGGCCGAGACCGGTCAGCGCGGCGACGGCGATGAGCGCCAGTGAGCCGGTCATCAAGAAGTAGCGAGCCGTCCATTTGTGGGGTGTGTGCATGTCAGTCAACTTTGGTGATTGGGTCTTGCCCTGTCTGTTTAGGCCGCGCAACATGGGAGTCTCCTGAAGCCCTGGTCGGGTCAGGCACTTCCCTGTACGGCCGGTCCGCTTCGGCGTCCACCAGCACGGTGTTCAGGAAATCCGCTAGCGCCGGCCACTCCCGGAAGTAGCGCGTCTCGCCGCTCAGCACGTGCGTCACGCGCCCGCGCCATCCCGAGCCCGCCTCCGGATCAGGGCCGGGCCAGAGGCGGACGGTGAAGAGGTGCGATTCGGTTCGCCGGGACGGTAGATCGGTGGCCTTTTGGGTCATATGCGTGCTATTCTCGCACTGAATCACAAATTCACCACAAGAATAGCACGACTATCGTTTCAAAATCGTTTCATGGGATATTTCACATATTGCTTGGGCAATCCAGGGCCGCGAGAGATTCTGCGCTCCTGCCGATCGCTCAAAATGACACGAGGAGCAAAGGCCGGCTGGATGTTACGCAGGGTTGATGAGGACGTCCTGCCAGAACCAGGGGCGGATGCCGGAGATGGGGTAGCGTTTGATCCGGGGTTTGATGAGGAAGTAGGAGCGGCGGTAGTTGAGCGGCACGATCGCCGCCTGTTCGATCAGACGGCGTTCCGCCTGTGCATAGGCTGCCAGCCGGGCACGGGGATCGGTGAGGGCGTGCGCGCGTTCCACCAGGTCTTTGTATACCGCGTCGTGCCAGCGCGTCTTGCGCCATTGCAAGGCCACCCGCAAGAAGTTGTCGGGGTCTGGATAATCGGCGCGCCATGCAGAGTAGTAGATGAGGAGGCGTTCCCCCTCCATGCGGCGTACGAAAGTCGGCCAGTCAACGGTCTCCAGCGCGACGGCGATGCCCAGGTGATCCTGCCACTGGGCCAGGAGGAACTCAGCTTGATCGGCAACGGTCTTCTCACAGGTCAGGGTTAACGTTGGCAGGCCGCGACCGGCCGGATAGCCAGCTTCAGCCAGCAAGCGCCGGCCGGTCGCCGGATCATAAGGCAACCCGATGCCGGCCACGTGGCCGGGCATGCCGGGGGGCGTGAAGCCGCCGGTGGCCGGGGTCGCAAAGCCGTGCAGCACCGCACCGGCCATGTATTCGCGGTCCAGGGCCAGTGCCAGCGCCCGGCGCACGCGCAGATCATTTAGCGGCGGCCGCTCAGTGTCAAAGCCCAGGAACCAGGTGGTGAAGCGGGGCGCTGAGACCAGATCACTGACGTGTCGCTCTCGAATGGCGTGCCGCTCTGCCACTGAGAAACGATAATCGAGTTGCACGACATCCAGGGCGTCCGCCTCGTAGGCTGCCATCACGGTGGCGGCATCGTTCTCCAGTGCGAGGTCGACGCGTTGGATGTTCCCGCTAAAGGGCGCGCTGGAGCGCGGATTTCGGGCCAGGATCATGCGCTCCCCGCGCCGCCACTTCTCCAGCACGAACGGGCCGTTCGATACGATATGCTCAGGATCGGTCCATGCCGCGCCATAAGTCGCCACCACATGCCGCGGGATCGGGTAGGTCACGGGGTTGGCCAGCAGGTGGGGGAAATAGCCGGCCGACTGTTCCAGTTCCACCACCAGGGTCCGATCATCTACAGCCAGCACCCCCAGCGCGCTTGGATCGGCTATTTCGCCGTTGTGGTAGGCCCTGGCGCCCCGCACATCATACAGGAAATTGGCGCAACTGGCCTTTGTTTCCGGGTGGAGCACGCGCCGCCAGGCGGCCTCAAAGTCCTGGGCCACCAGTGGCGCGCCGTCACTCCAGCACAAATCCCGGCGCAAATGGAACACATAGCGCCTGCCGCCGTCCTCCACATCCCAAGAGGCGGCTAACGCAGGCGCTACCTCTGCATCGGGGCCGTGATCGGCCAGGCCGGCGAAAAGTTCCTCGACGATCGCTACGGTGTTGAAGTCGCCCACCAGGCCGGGATCCAGCGTCGTTAGCGAGCCCCAATGGCTGCGCAGGGTCTGGGAGGTGGTCGGGAGCCCGCCAGGCCGGGCATCGGACGCATGGAGCCACAGGTCAAAGCCAGTTTCGTAGGCCTGGCGCGCGCGGGGGAAGTCGAGGGCATGGTGGTAGGTGAGGCCGAGTTTCATCAGGGTGCGGGCCGCGACATCGAGCCGGTTGAGGCGGCGTTGCAGCGCGATGGCGCGCTCGTAGTAGCCGATCGCCTCCTGATGCGCATGCATCACCCGCGCATGATCCCCGGCCTGGACCAGGTAGCCCAGCGCCCTTTGCTCGTCGCCGGCGGTCAGGTGATGGTGGGCCAGCTGGGCAGCGAGTTCGCCGGCTCCGTCGGCCGTTGCGGCTAGAGCGGCCAGCGTCTCAGCGGCGCGGCGGTGTAGCGAGCGGCGCTGCATGGGGCTGAGGCCCGCATAGGCTACGGCGCGCAGCTTGTCATGGCTGAAATCGTAGGCTGTGGCGCCCTGCTCGCGGATGATCCGGCGCCGCCAGAGCTCGTCCAGCCCATGCAACAACGCGTCCTCGTTCAACCGGCTGATGCCCGCCAGCACGTCAACCGTGAAGGTGCGGCCGATGACGGCCGCGGTTTGCGCCAGCTCGCGCGAGGCTGGGGACAGCTCAGCCAGGCGGCGGCGGATCGCGGCCTCGACTCTGGGGGGCAGGGGATCGTCGCCGGGCCGCGTGGTGTGCTCTGCGGCAGCCTCCCGCGGCCGGCTCCCCGGATCCGCCGGGTCAAGGCCCGCGCGCACCATCTCGATGATGAAAAGCGGATTGCCCTCGGCCTCCCGGTCCAGGTAGGCCAGTTCAACCGGGCTGAGGTCACGGCCGGCAGCGGCGACCGCCAGCTCGGCCGCAGCCGCCCCTGGCAGCAGGGGCAGCTCGATGCGGCTCGCCTGGCCGAGGCGTTCCAGGTTCAGGTACAGCGTCTCCACTGGGTTGTCGCTGGCCAGCTCGCAGCAGCACGCGGTCGCCAGCACCAGTAGGGGCGCGGCCGCCGCGTGCTCCAACAGGTAGCGGAGCCAATCCAACGTGTCGGGATCGCACCATTGCAGGTCGTCCACCAGCAGAAGGGTGGCCGCTTTGGCGCCTGCTGCATTGGTTTTCGCGGGCAGGACGGCATGGGTCAGAGCCTGGAAGAGGCGCTGGCGCTGCCAAGGCTCGGTCATGGGGCCGGGCTCGGTCAGTTCAGGGCGGATCGCGTGTAGCTCCGGCAGCAGTCGGCTGATCTTTGCCAGCCACGCTGGCTCAAGCTGCAGCAGTCGCGCGTGGAGCGCAGGGGTGCGGAGCAGGGCGGCCACGGGCGCATAGGCCAGGGTCTGCTCGGTGGGCAGGCAGTGCGCCGCCGCCGTGATCTGCTGTCGCCGATTCACCAGCTCGATCAACTCCTCGGCCAGCCGGGTTTTGCCGCTGCCGGTCTCGCCGACCAGGAGCGCGAACTGGGGATGACCGGCCGCCGCGCGGCGCCAGATAACTTGCAACTGCGCCCATTCGGCCTGGCGGCCCACCAGGACGGGCAGCGCAGGCATCGGTGCAACCTGCTGGGCAGGGAGGGCGCCCGCCTGCAGCGCCTGCCGGTGCAGGGCTTGGGTGGCGGGACCGGGATCCACGCCGAGATCGCGGCGGAGCTGTGTGGCGCAGGCGTGGTAGACCCGCAACGCGCCGGCGCGATCATCGTTTGCCAGATGGAGCCGCATCAGCTCGCGATAGGTCGCCTCGTTCAAGGGGTCGTGGCGCAGCAGGCGTTGGAAGTGGCCGATCGCGGTCGGGTAATCGCCTGCCGCCTCCATGAGCACGGCTAACCGCGCGCTTGCAGCCAGCGCGGCCTGGCTCAATCGCTCGCGGATCGGCGCGATCCAGTCGTCGTAGCAGTCGGGGAGCAGGTCGCCGGCGTGCAACTCGACCGCCGTGGTCAGCGCCTGGATTTCGGGCTCACGTTTTCCCTCTTGGCTGGCTTGCTGGGCTCGGGCCAGGGCCGCCTCGAACTCGGCCACATCCACGTACCAGGTTGCATCGGACTGCCAACGGATCGTCTGCCGATCCAGCACGATCCACCGTCCGCCTGCGGGTAACGCCTCGCGTAGCCGATGGAGCAAGTTGCGCAGGTTGTTCCGTGCCTGCTCATCGGAGGTATCCGGCCAGAACGCGAAGGCCAGTTGTTGGCGTGAGATCGGGCGGTCGCGGTGAAGGAGGAGATAAGCCAGCAGGAATTGCAGGCGCGGCTGCACGATGGCGGGCGGCGCTTCGCGCTCAGCCTCGAGGCGAAAGCCGTCAAGCAGATAGACTCGCAAGATCGCGGGCGCAGGCGTCTGGGGATGCTCCACGGTTGCGGATGTTTCAACGAGAGATGCGACAAAGTGTGACAGGATTATAGAGCAGGCTGCAGATAAAAGCAATCCCTTCATCTTCGGGTTCAAATATCGCCCGAACGATGCACAAATTGACACCCCTCCGCCTGACAGATATAATCTTGTTGATTTGATGTAACTCAAGCCGCTAGTTTGCGTCCAATGTAACGTAGGCCGCTGGCTTACAGCGCCATTGCGAGGAGCGAAATGATGCCCCAGAGTTTTTACGACCCCTTCAGCGCCCGCACCATCTTGCCCGGCGCTGGCGAGCCGATCGCCTATTACCGCCTGGCCGCGCTGGAAGAAGCCGGCCTGGGCCAGATCTCGCGCCTGCCGTTTTCGATCAAGATCCTCCTGGAAGCGCTGCTGCGCCAGGTGGATGGCTTCGCCGTGACCGAAGATGACGTGCGCCGCCTGGCCGCGTGGGACGCGGCGAACCCGGCCCCTGTCGAGTTGCCGTTCAAGCCCGCGCGTGTGGTGATGCAGGACTTCACCGGCGTGCCCGCGGTGGTGGATCTGGCCGCGATGCGCTCGGCCATGGCCCGCGCTGGCGGCGACCCGGCGCGCGTCAACCCGCTGATCCCCGTGGACCTGGTCATTGACCACTCGGTGCTGGTGGACGATTTCGGCTCTAAAAACGCGCTGTTCTACAACGCCGAGCGCGAGTTCGAGCGCAATCGCGAACGCTACGAGTTCCTGAAATGGGGCCAGAACGCCTTCGCCAACTTCCGTGTCGTGCCCCCGGCGACGGGCATCGTGCACCAGGTCAATCTGGAGTACCTGGCGAGTGTGGTGCAGGTGATGACGGACGACCGACGACCGGCAACCGACGACGGGGCGGTCAGCGGTCAGCGATCAGCGGTCGCCTATCCCGACTCCCTCGTCGGCACCGACAGCCACACCACCATGATCAACGGCCTAGGCGTGCTGGGGTGGGGCGTGGGCGGCATCGAGGCCGAGGCGGTGATGCTGGGCCAGCCGATCTACATGTTGACGCCGCAGGTGGTCGGCTTCAAGCTGACCGGCGCGCTGCCCGAGGGCGCGACGGCCACCGACCTGGTGCTCACCGTGACGCAGATGCTGCGCGCGAAGGGCGTGGTGGATAAGTTCGTGGAGTTCTTCGGGCCGGGCGTGGGCAAGCTCAGCCTGCCGGATCGGGCTACGATTGCGAATATGGCCCCCGAATACGGCGCGACCATGGGCTTCTTCCCCGTAGACGACGAGACGCTGAGCTACCTGCGCCTCTCCGGGCGTTCCGAGGCGCTGGTGGACCTGGTCGAACGCTACAGCGTGGCCCAGGGCCTCTTCCGCACCGACGACACCCCCGACCCGGTCTTCACCGACGTGCTTGAGTTGGATATGGCGACCGTCGTCCCCAGCCTGGCCGGCCCCAAGCGGCCGCAGGATCGCGTGGCGCTGGCCGGTGGCGTCAAAAGCAGCTTCCGCAAGGCGTTCCCCATGACGGACGACGCGCAGGCAGCGGTCGGCGGTCGGCGGTCGGCGGTCTTGGGCCACGGCTCCGTCGTCATCGCCGCCATCACCTCCTGCACCAACACCTCCAACCCCAGCGTGATGGTGGCCGCAGGGCTGCTGGCGAAGCGGGCGGCCGAGCGCGGGCTGGCCGCCAAACCGTGGGTCAAGACCAGCCTGGCACCCGGCTCCAAGGTGGTCACCCGCTACCTGGATGCGGCCGGGCTGACGCCGTACCTGGAGCAGGTCGGCTTCCACACCGTCGGCTACGGCTGCACCACCTGCATCGGCAACTCCGGCCCGCTGCCCGAGGCAGTCTCTGGGGCGATCCAGGCGCAGGACTTGGTCGTCTCCGCGGTTATCTCGGGCAACCGCAACTTCGAGGGCCGCGTGCATCCGCTGGTGAAGGCCAACTATCTGGCCAGCCCGCCGCTGGTGGTGGCCTACGCGCTGGCCGGCACAGTGGACATTGACCTGACCGTGGAGCCGCTGGGCGTGGATGGGGCCGGGCGGCCGGTCTACCTGCGCGACCTCTGGCCGAGCCAGGCGGAGATCCGGGCGGCCATTGCATCCAGCTTGAAGCCGGAGATGTTCCGGCAGGCGTATGCGGACGTGTTCACCGGCAACCCCATGTGGAACGCGGTGGCCGTGCCGCAGGAGGCCGCGTATCGCTTCGACCCGGCCAGCACCTACATCCAGGAGCCGCCTTACTTCGCTGATTTAGCCCCCGAGCCGGCCCCGCGCGGAGACATCGTGGGCGCGCGGGCGCTGGCCGTGCTGGGCGACAGCGTCACCACCGACCACATCTCGCCCGCGGGGTCCATCTCGGCCAAGAGCCCGGCCGGCCGCTACTTGCTCGAACGCGGCGTGCCCGAGATTGACTTCAACCAGTACGGCACGCGTCGCGGCAACCACGAGGTGATGATGCGCGGCACCTTCGCCAATATCCGCATCCGCAACCGGCTGGTGCCGGGCGTGGAAGGCGGGTATACAGTGTATCAGGGGTCAGGGGTCAGGGGTCAGAGATCAGGGGATACGCAATACGCAACACGCAACACGCAACACGTCTCCATCTACGACGCGGCCATGCAATACCAGGCGGACGGCATCCCGACCATCATCCTGGCGGGCAAGGAGTACGGCACGGGGTCGAGCCGCGACTGGGCGGCCAAGGGGCCGTTCCTGCAGGGCGTAAAAGCGGTGATCGCCGAGAGCTTCGAGCGCATCCACCGCAGCAACCTGGTGGGCATGGGCATCCTGCCGCTGGTGTTCTTGCCGGGCCAGAACGCCGAGAACCTGGGGCTGACAGGGTTTGAGACGTTTGACATCGTGGGCGTCGCGGGCGAGATGGCGCCCAAGCAGCTTTATACCGTGCGGGCGACCGATGATGGAGGCAAGGTCAAGAAGTTCCAGGTGCAGTCACGCATTGACACCCCGGTCGAGGTCGAGTACTATCGCAACGGTGGCATCTTGCAGACGGTGCTGCGGCAGATGATGAAGAACTGACTAATAACGAACGACGAATGACGAAAGATCTACTTCGTCTTCGGTCTTTCGTCGGCCACGAAAGGTAATATAACATGACATACACCAAAATCGTTGTTCCATCCGAAGGCCAGCGCATCACCGTGCGTGAGGGCAAACTGAACGTCCCTGATAACCCGATCCTGCTCTGGATCGAGGGGGACGGCATCGGGCCGGACATCATGACCGCGTCCAAGCGCATCTGGGATGCCGCGGTGCAGAATGCCTACGGCGGCCAACGTAAGATCGCGTGGATGGAAATCTACGCGGGCGAGAAGGCGGCGGGCCTGTTCGGGGGGGATTACTTCCCGGCCGAGAGCCTGAACGCGATCCGCGAGTTCCAGGTGGGCATCAAGGGCCCGTTGACCACGCCGGTCGGCGGCGGGTTCCGCAGCCTTAATGTGGCGCTGCGCAAGGATCTGGATCTCTACGCGTGTGTGCGTCCGGTGAAGTGGTTCCCCGGTGTGCCCAGCCCCCTGCGCCGGCCCGACCTGGTGAACGTGGTGATCTTCCGCGAGAACACCGAGGACGTCTACGCGGGCGTGGAGTACAAGGCCGGCTCGCCCGAAGCCGCGAAAGTCGAAAAGTTCCTCAAAGAAGAGATGGGCGCGAAGTTCTGGCCTAATTCGGGCATCGGCATCAAGCCCATCAGCGAGTTCGGCACCAAGCGGCTGATTCGTAAGGCGTTTGTATACGCGCTGGAGCACGGCCGCAAGAGCGTGACCTTCGTCCACAAGGGCAACATCCAGAAGTTCACCGAGGGCGCGTTCATGGGGTGGGGCTACGAGGTGGCGAAACAGGAGTTCGGTGACGTCACCGTGACCGAGGCGCAGCTCTGGGATGAGTTCGGCGGGACGATGCCCGAGGGCAAGCTGCTGGTGAAGGATCGCATCGCGGACATCATGTTCCAGCAGATGCTACTGCGGCCGGCCGAGTACGACGTGATCGCAACCCCGAACCTGAACGGCGACTACCTGAGCGATGCGGTGGCGGCCGAGGTGGGCGGCGTGGGCATCGCGCCCGGCGCCAACATCGGCGACACCATGGCGGTGTTCGAGGCCACCCACGGCACCGCGCCCAAATACGCCAACCTGGACAAGGTCAACCCCGGCAGCGTGCTCCTCTCCGGCGTGATGATGCTGGACTACATTGGCTGGGGTGAGGCTGCGCGCGCGGTCGAGGCGGCCTACACCAGGACCGTGGCGGACAAGATCGTCACCTATGACTTCGCGCGCCAGATGGAGGGCGCGAAAGAGGTGCGGACATCGGAGTTCGCGAGCGCAGTGATCGAGCGGCTGTAGGGCTGGAAGCTAGAAGCTGGAAACTACGAATGCTCCGACCCTCTTCTGGATTCGAGGCTTTAGCTGGTTGGACTTGTAACCCAGAAAGACCGGCTGAAGCCTCCATTCCGGACTGCAAGGCCCCGATTCTTATCTGACCAAATCATCCGCGGTCATCTGCGCTTGTCCGCGTCTTGTCTTCGGGTCAGATCGCGTAGCAAAGACAGGCCCCCCACGGCGACGGCGATCAGCGCCAGCCAATAAACGCCAAGCAGCCCCACGACCAGCGCCCACGCCGCGCCACCCGGGGGCGTCTCGCCCGATGCCAACCCGGTCACCACGGCCAGCATCTGCGATCCGACGAGCGTGGCCACTGCGATCCCTAGGCCCCAGCCGATCAGCTTGCGCCGTGAACACGCGCGCCAGGCGGCCCACAGGAGCAAGACCCCGCCAACCAGCGCCACTGGGAAGAGCTCGGCCGGCATGAGATAGTCGAACAGGAACATACGCTCCTGTACGGACACGATCAGGGAGAGCAGGATCGGTATCAAGAGCGGCGTCCAGGCCAGCACCGTTCCCGCCGACGCCAAAACTCTGGTGAGCAGGTTGCTTTTATTCAGGCGCATGTTGATTCTCCATTCAGGGGATAAGCCCGAGCTGACCGGCAACCAACCGTAGCAGGAAACTAAGCTCGAGCGCCATGATACCCGCCAGCAAGGGCGCGATCAAACACCCCCAGCGACCCCCTGTCTCCTGTGATAGCCGTCGAAGATGGTCGCCCATGTCCCCAGCGCCGGTGAGGGAACAGGCCGCGATATCTTCTACCCGGGAATTTAGCCCGCCGGCTGCGATGATTAAGGCGGCGAGTATTGTGGCTACGCCTATTTGCTCATCGGCATTCTACTGCTCGCGCAACTCCCTGTCAAACGCTGACGCAACCACACGACCACGATGTGTGCAAGTTGCCCGCTTGTGCCGGATACGCTTGCCCGGACCAGCCGCCCGACTACCTTCACGCAATACGCACCACGCACCACTCTCATTTTGCCTCCCCCGTAACTTATGCTATCATTCTTCTCCGTCGAGTTTCGTCCCAGCTCGCATGCACTTCATCCCTCACCTTGAGGCAGTTCATTGACCGCACCGACGCCGACCGTGGCAACGTTGCCACGACTCACCGCTGTCGCTGAGAAGGCTCCTGTCTTCCTCGCGCCGCCGGCATATGAGCGCGCTCTGCCCCGCGGTGGCGCGGTTCACAACTTCGAGCGCCCCGGCACGACCACCTTCTTTCTCACCGCACCCCACAAGCCCGCTGTTCATCTGGTCGGCGACTTCAACGGCTGGGATCCGCGCGCCACGCCCATGCACGCTGATGGCGCGGGCCTGTTCTGGGTCACCGTGCCGCTGCAGGGGCCGACGCATTATCGTTTCGTCGTCTCCCTGGACGATACGGGCCGACAGGTCTGGGTGGCCGACCCGTATGCGAGGGAGATCCGCTGGGACAAGTGGGGCCCGGCGACGTTCCTGGGAGATGATCCGCCCTACATCTGGCGCGACCAGGCCTGGCAGCGGCCGCCCCTGCGCGATCTGACCATCTACGAGCTATGCGTGCGCGATTTCTCCGGCGAGAAACGGGACGGTGGCGCGCGGTTTGGGGATTTTGCGGGCCTTCAGCGCAAGCTCGATCACTTGCACGCGCTGGGCATCAACGCTATCGAGCTGATGCCCATCAGCGAGTTCCCGGGCGACAGTTCGTGGGGATATAACCCTGTCTTCTACATGGCGCCCAAGTGGCTCTACGGCCGGCCGGCCGGGTTGAAGGCGCTGGTAGATGCTGCGCACCAGCGGGGCATCGCGGTGATCCTCGATCTGGTGTTCAACCACGCCTGGCCGCAGCATCCCTACTACCACCTGTACCCGCCGCTGTTCGGTCCCCAGGGCGAGGAACTGCCGGACTTCAACCCCTTCTTCCACCATCACCACAACGGCCATGCCAATGGGTGGGGTGGGCTGGACTGGGATCATTCGTCGCCCTACACGTTGGCCTACATGCAGGACATCGTCCGTTTCTGGCTGGACGAGTATCATATGGACGGCTTCCGGTTCGACTGGCTGGGCGGCGTGGAGTATGACCCCTGGCAGCCACACCGTGAGGGCTTCGATCCGTTCTCCGGCATCGCGCCCATCGCCCGCGCCGCGCGGGAGGCCGCCCCTGATTGTTACCTGATCGGCGAGTATTGGCCCATCCATGGCACGAACCCCGCCAAGACCGCGGCGAAGCTGGTGCAGCAAACCGAGATTGACGCGGTATGGAACGGCGCGTTCCATCACACGGTGGAAAACTGCCTGTTCCAGACCTGGCAGTGGGAGCGGCAGGACATGCCGCGTAACTTGGGCGGTTTCCGCGGCCAGGGGTTCCAGAGCGCCGACCAGGTGATCAACTACGTGGTAAGCCACGACGAGCGCCGGCCGGAGCATGAGCTCCAGTTCTGGGGCGCGCACATCCAGCCGGGCCGGGTCCGAGACGCGGGCCGTTGGCCCACGCGTTGGCACTTCGCCCTGCAGAAAGCGCGGCTGGGACTGGCAGTGCTGTTTACCTCGCCGGGTGTGCCCATGCTGCTGGCTGGCCAGGAGTTCGGCGAAGACAGCCCGCGCACCATCGATTTCTGGCCGCTGGACTGGAAGAAGCTGATGCTGATCGAAGGCCGGGCGCAGTTTGAGTTCGTCCAGAAGTTGATTTGTCTGCGCCACGACCATCCGTCTTTGCGCTCGGATTTCGTCGAGTACTACCCCGATGACTTCCCGCGCAACAAGGTGATCCGCTATAAACGCTGGGACGGTGAAGGCGACGTTGGGGTGGTGGCGGCTAACTTCGACAACGTGCCCCATACCGTGGGGTTAGGCTTCCCGCATGACGGCCGCTGGCGCGAGGCGCTCACAGGCCGAAAGGTGCAGGTGACCGGCCACTGGCGCGACTTCACCCTGCCGGCGTGGAGCGCTGTGGTTCTGTTTCCTGCTTGACTTAGCGGGCAGGGCTGAGTATAATCCGCTCACAGCCCTCCCTGTGTCATTTGGCACAGTTCAACACCATCATATGTGCTCACGTATCTGATCTATGAGAGCAACCCTCGTTTCTGGTAAGGAGGCCAGCCGGATGTCCGATGAAACTGTTGTTAGCGGCGAAGAGATGGGCCGGCGGAAGTTCCTCTCAGGCATCATCGGCGCGGTCGCCGGAGCGGTCGCGTTCTTGGTGGGCCTGCCGGCTGTCGGATTTCTGATCTCCCCGGGGCTCAAGAAACAGAACGAAGATAAATGGCTGACGTTGGGACCGGTGAGCCTGTTGCAGCCGGGCCTGCCGACCGGTTTCCCCTTCTCGCGGCGTATCAAGGACGGCTGGGTCGAGTCTACGCAGACCGGCGTAGCCTATGCCGTGACCCATGATGGCGAGAACGTCAAGGTGTTTTCCAACGTCTGCACCCATTTGAGTTGCCGGGTCAATTGGGATGAGGGCCGCCAGGGCTTCTTCTGCCCCTGTCACGACGGCCTGTTCGATGTGGATGGCGAGATCGTTGCTGGGCCGGTGCCCCGGCCGCTGGACCAGTTCCAGACCAAAATTGAGGGCGGCCAGATATCGATCCTTTTGGAGGCGTAAGCCGTGGCTAAGACACCCACCCCACCCCCTGAGCCGGCCGTGCGCCAGAGCGTCTACGAGTGGCTGGATGAGCGCCTGGGCCTGACTACCATCTGGAAGACCATCTTCGACCGCGCCGTGCCGGAGACCAACTGGTTCTACACCTTCGGCAGTGCAACCATGGTGTTGTGCCTGCTCCAGGGCATCACCGGCATGTTGCTCACCATCTACTACGTCCCCTCGCCCGACCACGCCTACGACAGCATCAACTACATCATGAACGAAGTCACCTTCGGCTGGCTGATTCGGGGCATGCACCACTGGGGCGCGACGCTGCTGGTGGTGATGATTTTCTTGCACATGCTCAAGTCGTTTTTCGTCGGTGCGTACAAGTACCCGCGAGAAATCACCTGGATCACCGGCGGCGCACTGTTGCTACTGGTGCTGGTGATGGGCTTCAGTGGCTATCTGCTGCCCTGGAACCAGAAGGCGTACTGGGCGACCTCTGTGGGCACTGCTATCATCGGCGCCGTGCCGGTGGTCGGCAAGACATTGATGGAAATCGCGCGCGGCGGCACGGAGATCGGCGCGGTGACGCTGGCCCGCTTCTACGGTTTGCATATCTGGTGGATCCCGCTCATGGTGCTGGGGTTGATCGGCTTCCACTTGTACCTGGTTATCCGCATCGGCATCACGCACCCGCCGGAACGGGACGAGTAAGGGACGGTGCCTATGAACGAAGCTGAAAAGCAAGCTTATCTCAAAAAATACAAGGAAAAGAAGGCCAACGGCGAGCGGTTCTTCCCGCACTCCATCGCCAAGGACGCGATTACCTCGCTTTTTCTGTTCGTGTTGCTGCTGTGCCTGGTGCTGTTTGTCGGCATTCATCAGGAGCCGCCGGCCAATCCCTCCGATACCTCGTATATCCCGCGGCCCGAATGGTATTTCCTGTGGGCATTTCAACTGCTCAAGTACTTCCCCGGCGCGCTGGAAGGGGTCGCGATCGTCGGCCTGGGCCTGGCCATGGCAGTCGGCCTTTTCGGCCTGCCGTTCCTGGATCGCAACCCCAAGCGCCATCCGCGCAATCGGCCTGTGGCCAGCATTGTGATGGTGTTGATCGTCGCTGGCATGGTCTTCCTCACGATCCAGGCCGTGGTGACAACGCCCAAGGCCGCCGAGGCTGAAGGGGGTGGCGTGGGCGGCGATTTGGCGGCGCGCGTCGAGGCCGGGGGCAAGCTCTATGCCGAATACTGCGCGAGCTGTCATGGGGAAAACGGCGAGGGCGGCGAGATCGAGGGGCAGGAAGGCGAGTTTACCAACCCGCTCAACGACGAGGCGTTCCTGATCACCCACTCGTCCGAGACCTTGTTCAACGTGGTTGACTACGGTTGGGAGTCGTTGGGCATGCCGCCGTTCGGCCTGCGCTACGGCGGCGCGCTGACCGATCCTGACATCCGGGCCATTGTGGACTTCATGCAGGCCTGGTACATCCCGGCGGAGGAGGGCGCCGAGGCGGATCTGGCTGCGCTGGCGCTGATCGAGACGCCGAGCTATTCGCAGCACCTGAAGCCCATCTTCGATAAGCGCTGCCTGAGCTGCCACGGCGCGCGCAAGAAGGGCGGCTACAGTATGGTGGACTACGAGAACACCATGAATAGCGGCGACAACGCGCCGGTGATCGTGCCCGGCGACGCCGCCAACAGCATCTTTGCCCAGATGTTGCGCGGGGTCAAGACCGTGGCCGGCGGCCAGATGCCGCCCAGCCGGCCCCTGCCCAGGGAGCAGATTGAGCTCATTGAGCGCTGGATCAACCAGGGCGCGCAGAATAACTAGAGGTATCTATGAGTAAACTCGCACGCGTAACCCTTCCCCAGGCGCTGGCCTACCGCGGCGGCCAACCGATGCTGGCCTGGCTGCTGCATCGCATCACCGCGCTCGGCATCATCGTCTTCGTCGGCATGCACTTGACCATGGCCTTTCTGGTCTACGCGACCACCGGCGGCGTCACCAACAACGTCGCCAACGCGCTGACCACCTTTTACGCGCTGGCGCCGGTGCAGATCGTGGTGCTGTTCTGCGTGCTGTACCACGGGATCAACGGCCTGCGCATCGCGATCCTGGATATGTGGCCCGCGCTGCACCGCTTCAACCGGGAGGCGATGTGGGTGCAATGGGCGTTGTTCGTGCCGATGTTCCTGCTGCCGGCCGCGCTCATCGCCATGGGCGTGACTATCCCGTAAACGGAGGGATTCATGACGACACACACACCTGCCACCCGCCACGTGCCAGCCGGCAGCAAGTTCGAAGCGACGATGTGGTTCTTCATGCGCATCAGCGGCGTGCTCATGCTGCTGCTGGGCGCGCTCGGCCTGGTCTACGCCAACCTGACCGGCGGCTACGGCAAGCTGGACGCCGGCGCACAGATGCGCTGGTCTTTCTTCCCGATCTCGTTCCATGTCCAGTCGAGCGATGTCGAGGTGTTCCCTAACTTCTCCAATCCCTTCTGGCAGAGCTATGCCTTCCTGCTGATCGGCTTCGCGGCTGTCCATGCATACAACGGCCTGCGTGCTATCTTGAAGGATTACGTGCGGCATCCGCTGCTGTTGAACTGGCTGCAGGGGCTGCTGCTGATCTTATGGGCTTTCATGTTCGTGGCGGCGATCTACGTGATCTTCGTCTACAGCAACCAGTAGTCAGCGCGCCCGCGAAAGGAGCGTAAACCCAACCATGCTTCATCGTTTTGACGTCATCGTCGTCGGCGCGGGCGGCGCCGGGCTGATGGCGGCGCTCTATGCCTCCATGGGCGCCAAGACCGCCGTGATCAGCAAGCTCTATCCCACCCGCTCACACACGGGCACGGCCCAGGGAGGCATCGGCGCAGCGCTGGGCAATATCGAAGAGGATCACCCGGAGTGGCACGTCTTTGACACCATCAAAGGCGCCGATTACCTGGCCGATCAGGACGCGGTCAAGGTCCTGTGCGAGGAAGCGGTCGGCATGGTGTATGAGCTGGAGCACATGGGCTTGCCGTTCGATCGCACGCCCGATGGCCGCATCTCGCAGCGCCCCTTCGGCGGTCACACCAACAACGTGACCAAGAAACCGGTGCGCCGCGCCTGTCACGCGGCCGACCGCACGGGCCACATGATCCTGCAAACCGTGTACCAGCAGTGCATCAAGAACAACGTCACCTTCTTCGACGAATACCAGGTGGTGGACCTGCTGGTGAACGATCAGAGCCAGGCGGCCGGCGTGGTCGCGGTTGACATTGACAGCGGCCAGCTCCACACCTTCCACGCCAAAGCCACGGTGTTCGCGACCGGTGGCTTCGGCCGCATCTGGAAGATCACCTCCAACGCATATGCCCTGACCGGTGACGGCGCGGCCGTGGCCTACCGCCGCGGGGTGCCCATGGAGGACATGGAGTTCTTCCAGTTCCACCCCACCGGCATCAAGGGCCTGGGCATCCTGATCACCGAGGGGGTGCGCGGGGAGGGCGGCGTGCTGATCAACGGCCTGGGCGAGCGGTTTATGCCCAGGTACGCGCCCACCGTGAAGGATCTTGCCTCGCGCGACGTCGTCTCTCGGGCTATTTATCTGGAGATTCGCGAGGGTCGCGGGGTTAACGGCGAGGACTATGTGTTGCTGGACGTCCGGCCGGAGACCGTCAACCGCTATTTCGACGAGGACGGCGCCAGGAACGCGGACGGCAGCCCGCGGCGCATCACCGCGGCCGACATTGAAAAGAAGCTGCCGGACATCGCGGACTTCTGTCGCACCTATCTGGGCGTGGACCCGGTCAAGCAGCCCATGCCGATCCAGCCGACCGCGCACTACGCTATGGGCGGCATCCCCACCGACAATGACGCGGCCGTGGTGCTGGACGCAGCGGACACCCGTATGCCCGGCTTCTATGCGGCCGGCGAGGTGGCGTGCGTCTCGGTGCATGGCGCCAACCGCCTGGGAACGAATTCGTTGGTGGACATCCTGGTCTTCGGCCGGCGCGCAGGCCGGAACGCGGCGCTCTATGCAGCCGACGCTGATTGGCCCGCGCTTCCCGCCGACGCGGAAGCTGACGCGCGCGCCCAACTGGAGCATCTCCGGCACAACGAGGGCAGCGAATCGGTCGGGCAGATCCGCAAGGACCTGCGGGCAATGATGATGGACAACGTCGGCGTGTTCCGCACCGAGGAGCTGCTCAGCGAGGCGGTGGACAAGCTCAAGGTCTTGCAGGAGCGCTTCAGCCGGGTGTCCATCATGGACAAAGGTCAGCGCTGGAACACCGAGCTGCTGGAGGCGTGGGAACTGGGCTGTTTGTTGGATCTGGCTGAGGCGACCGCGATCGCGGCGCTGGCGCGCACCGAGAGCCGCGGCGCCCACGCGCGAGAGGATTACCCCGAGCGCGACGATGCGAAGTGGCTCAAGCATTCCCTCGCCTTCCACCAGCCTGATGGCACGATTCGCCTGGACTACAAACCCGTGCGGCTGGGCCTGTATGCGCCGGCCAAACGTCTATACTAAGCCGTGGGGGCAGCCATGAATGTAAAGGTCAAAATTCGCCGCTTCAACCCGGAAAAGGATCGCAAGCCGTACTGGGCCGAGTACACGGTGGACGCGCAGCCGTCCGACCGGGTGCTGGACCTGTTGGTGAGCATCAAGGAAAACCAGGATGGCACCCTGACCTTCCGCCGTTCCTGCGCCCATGGCATTTGTGGCTCCGACGCGATGGTCATCAACGGCCGAAACCGCCTGGCGTGCAAAGTGCTGGTCAAAGACTTCGGTAAGCAGGTGGTGGTGGAGCCGCTGCGCGGCCTGCCAGTCATCAAGGACCTGACGGTGGACATGGCGTCGTTCTTCGCCAAGTACCGCTTCATCAAGCCGTTCTTGATGAACGACGAGCCGCCGCCCTACACCGAGCGCCTGCAAAGCCCGGAGGCGCGGGAGCGTTTCGACGACACCACCAAGTGCATTTTGTGTGCGGCGTGCACCACCTCATGCCCCTCGTTCTGGGCCAGCGACAGCTATGTGGGCCCCGCCGCCATCGTGCAGGCCCATCGCTTCATCTTTGACGACCGCGACCACGGCGCGCAGGTGCGCCTGGCGCTGTTGGCCGAAGCCGATGGCGTCTGGCGCTGCCGCACGGTCTACAACTGCGTGGATGCCTGCCCGCGCGAGATTGACATCACCCGTGCCATCGGTGAGGTGAAGAAGGCGATCCTCACCGGCGAAGTACGCTGACCCAAAGTATAAGTTGTCACCCGATCCCCCATGGCGAAAAGGCCCCAAGGGTGTCACCCTTGGGGCCTGCCTTGACTCAGGAGCCCGTCTTGTCAGTCCCCTGGCTCTAAATCTGTGTCATCAATGGGCAGCTCGGTGTAGTAGATGCCCAGGTAGGCGCGGGCGGGATTCTCGGGGTTCTCGCCCAACGTAATGCTGACGCTGGCGGTGCGGCCGCGTACGCCCCGCTGGATCTCCAGGGTCACGCGATCGCCGGGCTGATACTGGCTGAGCACATCTGCCAGCCGGTGGTTGGCGTCAATGGGAACGTCATTTACCGCGGTGATGACATCGCCGACGCGCAGGCCCGCCGCGGCCGCGGGCGTGCCTGCGATCACCTCGCGCACCAGCGCGCCGCTCCGGTTGAGCAGGTTTGGCATGACGGGCAGCGTTGGCGCCATCGGCGTGACACCCACGCGCGGGGTTACCTGGATCCGGCCCGGTATGTACTCTTCGCTGTACTGCACGCCGGTCTGCCGGCCGAGCAAGAAGCCGCCTGCACCGCCCACGACCGCACCCAGGCACAGGCCGAAGAGTAGGGCGATAACGCCGGTCACGACTGCAATGGTTGTAGCCCGATTCTTCTCGTTTGTTTCCATGTGTATGCCTCCATATGAGGAGCGCGTTCGTCGCGCTTCCGACTATCACCTGTTATACTACCACAGGTCCTATCGCATGCATAGATCGTATCCAGATCACAAAGGGCCTGCGCTGCGCGTTGACATGGATCGCGCCCTGTGATACCATCTGCAATCACTGAGCATAAAATCACCTTTGCGAGGGCATCATGGACAGGCAGGCATTGCTGGGTGCTGTTGCCAAGAACAGCGCGTTGCAGACCCTCTCTGAGGAGACCCGTGCGGCGCTATTTGCGGCGGGAGAAATCCGGACATTCGAGGCTGATTCCGTCTTGTACCATGACGGTGAAGCAGCCGGCATTGTCCTTTTCCCGCTAAACGGGTTACTCCAGATGGGGAAAGCAACCCTGCGCGGCCGCCGGCAGGTTATCTGTAATCCGGGGACAGCCTCTTGCGGCGGCATCTGCCTGCTGATGTTTCATGAGTCTGCCCTGGCTGAGGCGCGAGGTGTGGAACCCGGCCAGGTGCTTGTGGTCGAGCGCAGTGTGTTTCACCAGCAGATGCGCCGGGATCCCGCATTGTGCCAGCTGGCCTGGCAAAGCGCTTCACACTGCATGGCACACCTCAGTGGCATGGTGGCGCAGCTTTCGTTCAACAAGGTGGTCGAACGCGTCGCCAGAGCGCTTGTTGAGGGCACCCAGCGGGATGGCGATCAGGTGCGTATCACCCAGGCTGAGCTTGCTGCGATGGTTGGCACGACGCGCGAAGTCGTCGCCCGCTGTCTGGGCGAGTTGCAGGCTCAGGGTTGGATTCGGCTGGGCCGCGGGCGTACTGTCGTGTTGGATCGTAACGCGCTGCGTCATTCCTATTAGAGAGCCACGAATACACAATGGATCAACAGTTTATCCGTAATTTCTGCATCATCGCCCACATTGACCACGGCAAGTCTACCCTGGCCGATCGCTTATTGCAGCTCACCGGCACCATCTCCGAGCGAGAGATGATGTCGCAGGTGCTGGATAGCATGGACCTTGAGCGCGAGAAGGGCGTCACCATCAAGGCATCGGCCGTGCGCATGAATTACGCCGCGGCCGATGGGCGGACTTATGAGCTCAACCTGATTGACACGCCGGGACATGTGGACTTCGCCTACGAGGTGAGCCGTGCGTTGCAGGCCTGCGAAGGCGCGGTCTTGGTTGTTGACGCCACCCAGGGGGTCGAGGCGCAAACCCTTGCTAATCTGTACCTGGCCATGGAACACGACCTGGAGATCGTGCCCGTCATCAACAAGATCGATCTCGTGTCTGCGCAGCCGGATATGGTGGCCCAAGAGATCCAGGATGTATTCGGCATGACCGCCAAGGATGTCCTGCGCATCTCGGCCAAGGAGGGCACCAATGTTCGGGAGTTGCTCGAGGCGGTGGTGCATCAGGTCCCGCCCCCGCGCGGGCAGCGTAACCAGCCGTTGCGCGCGCTGATCTTCGACAGCCATTACGATGCCTACAAGGGTGTCATCGCCTACGTACGCGTGGTGGACGGCGCGATGGCGATGGGACAAACTCTGAGGATGATGTCCACCGGCCAACCGATGGAGCCATTGGAGGTCGGCGTCTTCGGCCCCAATATGCGCGCTACGGGTCAACTGGAGGCCGGCGAGGTGGGCTACGTCGCCACCGGTCTCAAGAACGTCGGCGATTGCCGTGTCGGCGATACCTTGACCGGCCAGGCCGCGCCGGCCGAGTTGCCGCTGCCCGGCTACAAGCCGATGAAGCCGATGGTGTTCGCCAGCGTTTACCCCAGCGACGCGGCCGACTACCTGGCGCTGCGCGATGCCCTGGCCAAGCTCCAGCTCAACGATGCGTCGCTGACCTATCAGCCGGAAACCAGCCAGGCGCTGGGGTACGGGTTCCGCTGCGGCTTCCTGGGACTGTTCCACATGGAGATCATCCAGGAGCGCCTGGAGCGCGAGTATGACCTGGACCTGGTGTTCACCGCGCCCAGCGTCGAATACGAAGTCACCCGCACCGACGGCAGCGAGATTGTGATTGATAGCCCGGTGGAGTTGCCCGACCCCACCACCATCATCGAGATCCGGGAGCCGTGGGTGCAGATTGACGTCTTCACGCCCACTGAGTTCATCGGCCAGGTGATGGACCTGGTCACGGGCCGCCGCGGCGAGTTCAAGGCGCAGGAGTACCTGGATCAGCGCCGGGTGCTGCTCAGCTATCACATCCCGCTGATCGAGATCCTGACCGATTTCTACAACGACCTCAAGGCGCGCACGCGCGGCTATGCCAGCCTGGACTATCACTTCGAGGGCTATCGGCCGGCCGACATGGTGCGGCTGGACGTGCTGGTGAACAAGGACCCGGTGGATGCGCTGAGCATGATCGTCCACCGCGAGCAGATCTTCACCAAGGGCATGAAGCTGGTCAGCAAGCTCAAGGACGTGATCCCGCGCCAGCAGTTCGATGTCCCCATCCAGGCCGCGGTGGGCAATAAGATCGTCAGCCGGGCTAACGTCAAGGCCATGCGCAAGGACGTGCTCGCCAAATGTTACGGCGGGGATATTACCCGAAAACGCAAACTTCTCGAAAAGCAGAAGGCCGGCAAGAAGCGCATGAAGATGATCGGGTCAGTGGAGATCCCCCAGGAAGCGTTTATGACGATCCTGAAGTTGGATGAGGAGTAAGCTGCCTGATGAGCCACGTTGATCTGGCCCTGGCCCGGTTCCGGGAGGGTTTTAGCTGCTCCCAGTCGGTGCTCTCAGCCTTTGCGGCCGACCTGGGGCTGGATCCTGAGGCTGCGCTGCGCGTCGCCGCCGCGTTCGGCGGTGGGATGGGCCGCACGGGCGGCGCCTGCGGCGCAGCGACCGGCGGGCTGATGGCCCTGGGCCTGAAGTACGGCGCCACGCGCGGGGATGACAAGGCGACAAAGGAGCACATGTACGCGCTCACGCGCGAGTTTCTGGCGCGCTTCCAGGCTCGCCAGGGCGCGACTGCGTGTCGTGATCTGCTCGGGTACGATATCAGCGATCCGCAAGCGCACCAGGTGATTCGTGAGAAAGGCCTTTTTGCTTCCGTCTGCCCGCAGGCCGTGGCCGCCGCGGCCGAGATCGTCGAACAGATGATTTCCTCGAGATGAATCCTAACAGCGTAGCTCACCAGTTGGCATTTGATGCGCTTTTTAGCTCCTGTGAAGTTGACGAGCGCCTGGGAATAGACGACGCATTTCCCGAGCAATTCGCCGATGGACTGTCGCGCTGGGAAGCTTTCAATAAGCACCTCTATCGCCCGAATACTTACCTCCACAAGTGGTGGGCGCGGCGCTGCGGCTCCACGTTCCGCACGATCCTTAAGCAGCTTGTCCCCGATCCGGCGCGGCGCGATTACTACACGCCCGGTGGATTGGCCGGCAAAGTGGTTCTCGATCCGATGATGGGCGGCGGCACGACGTTGCACGAAGCGATCCGCCTGGGCGCCAGCGTCATCGGCGTTGATGTAGACCCGATCCCGGTCGCCCAGGCGCGGGCGACATTGGGTTCTGTCCCCCTGGCAGAATTAGAAGCTGCGTTTGGCCGCTTCTTTGCCGCGCTATACGGCGAACTGGAGCCCTACTTTCAGACGGGGTGTCCTCACTGTGACCGAACGCTCGATCTCCAGTACACACTCTATGGCTTGCGGCGGACATGTGCTTGCGGTGAGGTCGTGCAGATTGACCAGTATGAGCTGCGCCACGAGGGTGAGCGTGTCATTCGCATCGCGCCCGATAGTTGGCAGATTGGCGACAGCCCGACGCCATCTGCGCCCCTGCCGCAGCATCCTCGCCTGGCGCTGAAAGCCGAGACTGCCTGTTCAACCTGTGGCGAGAAATACCGAGATCTTCTCGATGTGCCGTTTTACGCGCGCTATGTGCCCATAGCTGTGGTTGCCGATTGCCCTGAGTACGGTTTGTTTTTCAAGTCGCCGGATGCGGCCGATCTGGCACGATTGCGCGTAGCCGATGCGCAGCGGGCTAACCTGGACTTCGGCGATCCTGCCGACTTTGCGGTCATGGCTGGTCCGAAATCCGGCGACCTGCGCAACCGCAATGTCACTTCGTACCTCGATGTGTTCTCATCGCGCCAGCTACTTTACCTCTTTCATGCCATTCGTTTGTTGGCCGGCGAGCAGGGCGCGGTCAAGCTTAACCTGGCGCTGCTCGTTTCTACCTCGCTGGAATTCAATGCGATGTTGTGCGGCTACAAGGGCTGGTTCAAGAATCGGCCCGGCGCGATCCGGCACGTCTTCGGCCTGCACGCCTACTCGTTTCAGTACACCGCACTGGAAAACAACCCGGTCAATCGTCGGGAATCCTCGGGCAATTTGCAGCAGCTTTTCCGTGATCGGATCGTGCGTGGTCGCAAGTGGGCTGTTGCGCCGATCGAGCGTCGCGTCAATGCCAGCGGAGCAACGCACCCGGTTCGCATCCCCGGTGAGTTGGATGGTGGGAGCGAGGTGTTCTCCCAGGCCGAGCTTACACAGCGGGATCAGGCCTTCTGGTTGCTGCATCGTGATGCGCGCAACCTGCCGATTGCGGATCATTCGATAGATTTCATCGTCACCGATCCGCCCTATTACGATAGCGTGCAATACAGTGATCTGGCGGCATTCTTTCGCGTCTGGCTGGCCCGGCTGTTGCCTGGAGAAGTGGATTGGCGCTACGAGGTGGCGGACAGCGCAGTTGCCACGAAAGCCGCCGATGAAGACACGAGTTTCATGGCTGTATTGGCGGGCATCTTCCGTGAATGCGGGCGGGTGCTCAGGCCCGGTGGTGGACGGATGGTCTTCACCTTCCACCATTGGGATCCCAACGCTTGGGCCGAGTTGACGTTGGCGCTACGGGCGGCCGGTTTTCGGCTCATTAACCGCTATGTTGTCTTCTCCGAGAATCCAATCTCGGTCCATATCAATAACCTGAACTCGATTAAGCATGATGCCATCCTGGTGTTGGCGCTTGATGAGGGGGCAGTAACTCAACGTTGGCAGCCGGTCGAACATATTGACACCAGCGACAGCGAGGTGTTTTGCCGGCAGTGCGCTGCGGCATTAGGGTGGCTGTTGGATAGTGACGCTCCCTCCAGCGATGTGCGCGCTACCTGGAAGAGGCTGATTCAACGGGAAGGTTCAAATGGCAAGAAGCGCAAGTAACCGACCAGCGGAGATCTTCGGATATCCAGTCGAGGATCGTTCTGCAGAGGCAGAGCAGGCACGGGGGCGGCATTGGTGCCGGTTCGTCCATGCTCCCTGCAACAAGGCCAGCCGCTTGATAGACTACCCGTTTGGCGTCTGCTCGGTTGAACATCATGGCGAGATTTGCGCAGTCTGCCCTCGGCGTTTTGAGGAGGTTGGCACCGTCGCGGGCATTCCGAGCGTTCTATCTGACATCGCCGGGCACTACTTCGGCGATTACAATAACGTCATTGTCTTCCCCGAAATTGGTCTTCCAGATGTGGGGAAGATTGACTATATTCTCGTTCGCCATCGGCCGCTCAAAGCAGAAGTAGCGGATTTTGTCGCCGTTGAATTCCAGACAGATTCCACAACTGGCACAGGCGCATTGGTGCAGGGGTTACGGGATTTCGTGGCCGGGCAGGAGGTCGCTGATCGTTCGTACCCGTTTGGCATGAACACGTATGATACTATCAAGCGTTCGGTCACTCAATTGCTGAACAAGGGCATCGTCTACGAAGCGTGGGGGATCAAGGGGTATTGGGTGATTGAGGAATACATCTACGCTAACCTTGTTAACCGCTACGGGCTGAAGACTGAAGGTTTCGTGGCCGACCACGCTTCTCGCTTCGCCCTCCACACGTTTTCCCGTCACAATGCCTGTTTGACTCTGACACCAACGCGATATATTTCAACGACAGTTGACGAGGTCTTCCAGGCGATGAGGCGCAACCCGGGCCTGCCTGACAAGGATAGGTTCGTAGAGGTGCTCAATGCAAAACTGCGCGCCAGGCTTAGTTTGAAATTCGGCTGAGCGATAGCATCTCATATGAACACTTCATATTCTCCCCTTGCTCAGCTCTCCGCCCTCGGCATCCGCCCCAAAAAGGGCCTGGGCCAAAACTTCCTGGTTGACCCAGCCCACCGCGCCCGCATCGTCGCCGCGGCCGGGTTGACGCAGGATGACACCGTCCTGGAGATCGGCCCCGGCCCCGGCGTGCTCACCGAGCTGATCGCCAGCCAGGCCGGCCGGGTCGTCGCCGTGGAGCTGGACGATCGCCTGATCCCCCTGTTGCGCGAACGCTTCGCCGGCCAGCCGCACGTGTGCATCGTCCATGCGGACATTATGCAGGTGGAGGTGGGCGCGTTGATGGGTGAATCAGTGGATGGTGCTACGCAATACGCAATACGCAATACGCAATATAAAGTGATCGCCAACCTCCCCTACTACATCACCTCTGCCGCGATCCGGCATCTGTTGGAATCAGTCCCGCCGCCGGATCTGCTGGTGCTGACGGTGCAGCGGGAGGTGGCCGAGCGCATGATCGCGTCCCCGCCAGAGATGAGCCTGCTGGCGCTGGGGGTGCAGTTCTACTGCACGGCGGAGATCGTGGCGCGGATCCCCGCCGGCGCGTTCTACCCCGTCCCCAAGGTGGACTCGGCCGTGGTGCGGCTGGCGCAGCGGGAGGCGCCGGCCGTGCCGGGCGTGACCGCTTCCGCGTTCTTCCGGGTCGCCCGCGCGGGGTTCAGCCAGCCCCGCAAGCAGTTGCACAACGCCCTGGCCGCCGGACTGGCCCTGGCGCCCTCAGCCGTGGCGGCCTGGCTGGCGGCCGCCGACATCGATCCCCGCCGCCGCGCCGAGACGTTGACATTGACCGAGTGGGGCGCATTGGCCCGCGTAGGATTGCCAACCGGTCGCCAGTTGGCAGACCCTGCTCAATAAGAGGTGTGAAGCGATGAAACGTGCGGTCAGCATCAGCATCGGTTCATCCAGGCGCGATAAGGCCGTGGAGGTCGAGCTGCTAGGCGAACGGGTGCGCATCGAGCGCATCGGCACCGACGGCGATATGGAAAAGGCCGCCCAGTTGTACCGTCAGTTGGACGGTAAGGTCGATGCCTTTGGGGTGGGCGGCGCTGACTTGGGCCTCAGGGTGGCCGATAAGTGGTACCCGCTTTATTCCGTCCGCAAGATGGTGCGCTTTGTGAAGGAAACGCCCCTGGTGGATGGCGGAGGGTTGCGGGATACGCTGGAAAGCCGCGTTGCCCCTTTCATTGACGACCATATCGGCGGGTATGTGCGCCAGGGTGGGCAGAGGGCTTTTATCACGGTAGGCGCCGACCGTTGGGACATGTCCAAGGGGTTTTTGGATGCCGGCTACACGTGCGTGTTCGGCGATCTGATGTTTGGCCTGGGGCTGCCTTTCGCCGTGCACAGCGAGGCGGGCCTTAAACGCCTTGCCGCGATCCTGATGCCGATCGCTGGCCGCCTGCCTTTTTCCTGGGTCTATCCGACGGGCGAGAAGCAAGAGCAGCGCGCGCCCAAGTGGGAGCGGTGGTATCAGTGGGCCACGGTCATCGCCGGCGATTGCCATTATATCAAGCGCCACATGCCGGACCGGCTGGAGGGCAAGGTGATCGCCACCAATACCACGACAAAAGCCGATGTCGCGCTGTTCCGCCAGGCGGGCGTGAAGTACCTGGTGACCAGCACACCAGTGATCGAAGATCGTTCGTTCGGCACCAACATGATGGAGGCCGCGCTCATCGCCGTCTCTGGCCAGGGCCGCGTGCTCACCCGGGGCGAGCTGGACGGGCTGTTGGACCGGCTGGGCTTCGAACCGCAGATACAGGAGCTCAATTAACATGGATGCCATCATCACTGCTGGTGGGCGGACGCGACCTGACGATCCGCTGTCCCCCTACGTGCCGAATGGCAACAAGGCCCTATTGGATATCGCTGGGAAGCCGATGATCCAATGGGTGCTGGATGCCGTTGGCAATGCCCAGAGCGTGGGGCGGGTAGTGGTCGTTGGGCTACCCCAACCTGTAGGGGCGGACGATTCCTGCCCAGGATCCCCTCAGTCCTACGGCCTGACCTGCGCCAAACCGGTGGATTTCCTCCCCGACCACGGCAGCCTGCTGGAAAACATCCAGGCCGGCGTCCGGCACGCGGTGGCGCGCAATCCGGCGTCCCGGTATGTCTTTTCGGTCTCCGCAGACATCCCCGCGCTCACCGGCGAGATGCTTGACTGGGTTGCGGACACCGCCATGCAAACCGAGGATGACGTGTACTACCATGTGATCAAGCGGGAAGTCATGGAAGCGCGGTTCCCCACCTCAAAGCGTTCCTATGTTCACCTGCGGGACATGGATGTGTGTGGCGGGGATGTCGGCGTGATCCGGTGCGAGGTCGTGACGAGCAACGAAGCGCTGTGGCGCCGCGTGATCGAGGCCCGCAAGAGCGCCCTCAAACAGGCCGGGCTGCTGGGCTATGACACGCTGATCCTCTTGCTGCTGCGCCTGCTCACCCTGGAGGGCGCGGTCCGTAGGGCCAGCCGGAGTCTCCGCGTTCGGGGGCGTGGGGTCGTGTGCCCCTACGCCGAGATCGGTATGGACGTGGACAAGCCGCATCAGCTCGAGATCCTGCGCGCGGACCTGGCTCGGCGTGCGGCGCCATGATCGAACGTCTGCTTGACCTGGACCGGCGGCTGACGGTCCGGCTGCGCATCGCCGAGCGTCCCGGCCTGTTGCGGAGTCTGGCCGCGGCCCTGGCGCATTCCGGTGACTCATGGTTCTGGGGCGCCGGGTTGGCCCTGCTCTGGGCATTCGGCCCCGGCCTCTGGCGCTGGCGCGCAGGCGTGCTGCTGATCAGCATCCTGGTGACTGCGGTGTTGGTGCTGCTGATCAAGTTCACCGTGCGGCGCCGGCGGCCCGAGGGAGAGTGGGGCGGCATCTACCGCAGCACCGACCCGCACTCTTTCCCCTCCGGCCACGCGGTGCGCGCTGTGATGCTGGCAGTGGTCGCTTGGGGGATAGGCCCCTGGCCGTTCGCCCTGGCGTTAACCCTGTGGGCGCCCCTGGTCGTGCTGGCGCGCGTGGCGATGGGTGTACACTACCTGTCGGATGTGGTTGCCGGCGCGGGGTTGGGGGCCATCGTCGGGCTGATCATTCGTGCGGTCGTCGGGTAGCGGTCTGCTCGCCCCATCACACTGTACCTTGCCGCCTGAACGCAGCCACGCGCCCGATGCCGGTGAGTTTTCAGCAGCGATCCTCATCCTACAACCCTCCCACTGCCGCGATCCCGAACCCAATGATGACCGCGCCCGACAGCCGGTTGACCCACAGCAGCACCCGCGTGTCGAGTCGCCCGCGCAGCAAGCTCACACCGCCGCTTAGCAGGAACCACCAGGCGGCCGAGCCGGTAAACACGCCGGCCACGGTCGCGGCGGCCGCAGTGAAGTCTTGACCGGCGGCCACCAGGCCCAGGCCCGCAAATGCTGCGGCGAAGGAGAGGATGGTGAGCGGGTTGGTCAGCGTGAGGAGGAACGTGGACAGGTAGGCGCCCAGGAGGCCGCGGCCAGGTGCCTCGGCCGGCCGCTCGGTGGGATGGGCCAGCAGGGTGCGAACGCCCAGGTAGACCAGGAACAGACCACCGCCCAAGCGCAGCCAGGTCTGCTGCTGCACCAGCAGCGCCGAGATCGCGGTCAGCCCAAAGCCAGCGATCGCTCCGTAGACCGCGTCGGCGGTGGCCGCGCCCAGGCCCGAGGCGAGGCCGGCCCCGCGGCCCTGAGCCAGCGTGCGGCGGATGCACAGCAGGCCGATAGGACCCACGGGCGCGGCGATAGCAAATCCCAGCAGCAGCGCGCGGAAAAACACTACTGGCATGGCATGGGTCGAATAGCAGAGCGTATCTTCGGTGTCACCCTGAGTTCCACATCCCGCCCCGGCACGCTTTGCGTGCGCCCGGCAAAGTAACTCTCTCAGTGTTATGCTGAGCGAGTCTGTAGATCAAGTGTCATTGCAGCAATTGACCAGCGAGGCATTTCGTATTGAGAGCTTCTGGGTAGTTGTTCATGCTGCGGGCGACCCCACGGCCGGCGAGAATGTTCATAGTAACGACTTCAGTCGTTCGCCGCGGGCCACGGCGACTGAAGTCGCCACTACGAACCGATCCACTTTCAGGGCAGCGGTTCCTTCAGCCAACTGCCGCGGCAGCGTGTACCCGCGAAGGGTCTTGTCTTGCGCCTGGACTGAAGAGACCTCGTTGCTACGCTCGGGGTGCTATGCGACTCGCTCCGCGTAGACCCCGCGGTACTCCAGCGGCAGCATGGCCGCAAGGACCAGCATCAGGTCATCGGTGAAGGTGTGGAGTTCGGCCGTGCGGGCGCGTTCAGCGCCGGGAGGGAGCCGAAAGGGCGGACCGATACGCACATGGATCGCGGGCCGGCGGAGCCGGCGCCAGTGCGCCAGCGTCTTCTCATGGCCCCATACCGCCACCGGCACGATGGTTGCGCCGGTGCGGCTGGCCAGGTAGGCCGCGCCGTGTTTGCCTTGCTGCAGGCCGCCGGTGCGGCTGCGGGTGCCCTCGGGTGCCATGGCTATCACGCCGCCGCCCTGCAGCACCGCCAGCGCCTGGTTCAGCGCCTCGCGATCTGCCTCCCCGCGCGCGACGTAGATCACCCGTGTGACGCGCTCCATAACCCAGCCGCCCAGCTTGCCGCGCCACTTGTCGGCGGAGAAGATGACCGTCTGGCGTGGGATGGCATAGCCGATGACCGGCACGTCGAAGCTGTGCAAATGGTTGGGTGCGATGATTACTGGCCCGGTAAGGGGCACATGCTCTTGACCGATCATCTCGCAGCGGGTGAGCAGCTTGATCAGAACCCAGAGGAAGCGCTGCACTAGCCGGTAGATCAGCGGCACATTTTGTGCAAAGATCATGTTTTCCTCTTATGGGGCCGGCGTCGGTGTAGGCACACGTTGGCCAGCTGCGACAGCTCGAAAGCCGGCGACTGGTCCGCCTGCCGGGGTGAGCTCCATGGAGAACGCGGCCTGTCCCCCCCGGAAGATGACATTGTGCTCCGGCGCCGCGCGGCGCGCAGCGATGACCCGGCCAAGCGCATCATAGAGGGTCACCGTGACGATCACGTCCACTGCATCCTCAGGGCCGGTGTTGGCGATCTGGCCAGTGACGGTGTAGGCGGCGTAGCGCTCTCCCTCGCCCCTGATATCCTGCGCGACGAGGTCGAGGTAATAGCGGCCCAGGTAGCCCAGCACGCCCTTCCAGGGGGTGGCGTGGTAGGTGGCGAAGCTCTGCGGGGGCGCAGAAAAGCGAACGGCGAATGGCGCGCGATCCCCTGGCCGCAGCAGTTCCACCAGCGCGTAGGTTTGCTCCTGGGCCACAACGCCGCCCTTGTCGTCCAGCAGCGCGATGGTGACGCCGGCCTGCTCCAGCTCGATCCCGGTGGTGTTGTGGATCTCGCCGAAGCACCACAGGCCGCCCAGGGGTGAGTTGCTGAAGGTGACGTTTTCGACCGTAAAGGGCAGCGGTGTCGGTTCGACGGTGGGCGTGCTTTCGGCTGCAGCATCCTCTGGGCTGGGGATGATCAGCTCCTGGCCGACTCGCAGGCTGCGGGGGTCGGTGATGCCGTTCGTCTCCTGCAGATCGCGCACGGTGACGCTGAATTTTTGAGCGATCTGCAGCAAGGTATCCCCCTTGGCGATGCTGTAAATGATGGGCGTGGGTGTGAGGGTCGGGGTGGCCGTGGGGGCGGGCGTGTACGGCGCAGGGGTCGCGGTCGGCCGCGGGGTGGCCGCGGCCGTGGGCGCGCCCAACGTCGGCGTCGCTGTTGGGGTCGGCGTCACGCGGGTGATCACCTGGCCCACGCAGCCGTCCAGCACGACGGTTAACAGGATCACGAGGACGATCAGCAGCGCAGTCGGATGTTTCAAGCCGGTCTTCCGTTCCTGATGAGGATGGCGTGGGAGGGATTATAACATGGTTGGGCGGGTGGGAGCAAAGGTGTCCGGTGATGGGTAATGCATTTACGACGAAATCGAGGCTTCGGCCGGTTCGGGTGTCGCTGCGCGAACCGGCCGAAGCCTCGTGGCCAGGGTCCTTACAACCAAAGACCCTGCTGTTTACTCGGCCGGAACGGCCTTGATGATGGCCGGGCCAACTTTGTCATCGTTCTCTGCGTTCACCTTGCGGTGGGTGCCGTCACAGTAGGGGAACGCTTCCGACTGCCAACAGCGGCAGAGGGCAATGGTTTTGCCAGCGGGCAAGGTCTCGTTGTGGCGATCAGGATGCTCTTTGGTGTTGATCATCTTTGGACCTCCGTGTTTGGGATGGATGTTGTCGGCAAATAGCTGACTCAGAATCGTCCTCTATTGTAAAATGACGCACTAAATCTGACTGTGAGCCGCTTTACCAAGGGCGGTGGAATCTTGTCTGAAAGGTCGCTGTGTGCCGAAACCCTACGAAAATCTCCCCAACGCGCTTGCCAGCAGCTCCGCCCCGTGCTAAAATGTGCACGTTGATTCGCTATCGCTAGAGCCTGCGTTTCAGAAGCCAGGTTTCCCCGAGGAACCTGGCTTCTGAAACGCACAGAAGGAATGCTCCCATGACTGCATCTGATACCACCGCACCCGCGCTCGACTTCATCCGTGAGATGGTGGAAGAGCACAACCGCACCGGCCGGTTCGGCGGCCGCGTGCACACGCGCTTCCCACCCGAGCCCAACGGCTACCTGCACATCGGCCACGCCAAAGCCATCGCTATTGACTTCGGCCTGGCCCGCGATTACGGCGGCCAGTGCAACCTCCGCTTCGATGACACCAACCCGGTTAAGGAAGAGACCGAGTTCGTGGATGCCATCATGGAGAGCATCCGCTGGCTGGGCTGGGACTGGGAAGACCGCCTCTTCTTCGCCTCGGACTACTTCGAGCAGCTCTACCAGTGGGCCAAAGACCTCATTTGCAGGGGCAAGGCGTACGTGTGCGACCTCACGGCGGAGCAGTTGCGGGAGTACCGCGGTACGTTGACCGAGCCGGGCAGGAACAGCCCGTGGCGCGACCGGTCCGTCGAGGAGAACCTCGACCTGTTCGAGCGCATGAAGAACGGCGAGTTCCCCGACGGCACGCGCACGCTCCGCGCTAAGATCGACATGGCGCATCCCAACTTCAACATGCGCGACCCGGTGATGTACCGCATCCTCCACGCCGAGCACCATCGCACGGGCGACAAGTGGTGCATCTACCCCATGTACGACTGGGCGCACGGCCAGAGCGATTCCGTCGAGGGGATCACCCATTCGCTGTGCGACCTGGCCTACGAGGAGCACCGGCCGCTGTACGAGTGGTTCTGCAACGAGCTGGGCATCTACTGCCCGCAGCAGATCGAGTTCGCCAAGCTGGAGCTCACCTACACCGTGCTCAGCAAGCGCAACCTGCGCCGGATGGTGACCGAGGGGCTGGTGCGCGGGTGGGACGACCCGCGGTTCCCGACGCTGGTGGGGCTGCGCCGCCGCGGCTACACGCCGGAGGCCATCAACGATTTCATGAACCGCATCGGCGTCTCCAAGGCGAACACCGTGGTGGACATCCAACTGCTGGAACACTGCGTGCGCGAGGACCTCAATAAGCGCGCGCTGCGGGTGATGGCGGTGCTCAACCCCCTCAAGGTCGTCATCGAGAACTGGCCGGCGGGGGTGGTGGAATGGGTGACCGCGCAGAACAACCCCGAGGACGAGTCGGCCGGCACGCGGCAACTGCCCTTCTCCGGCGAACTCTACATCGAAGCCGATGACTACAGCGAGGATCCGCCCAAGGGCTGGTTCCGCCTGGGGCCGGGCCGCGAGGTGCGCCTGAAGCACGGCTACTACATCAAGTGCCATGAAGCGGTCAAGGACGCGGCGGGCAACGTGGTCGAGCTGCGCTGCACCTACGACCCCGAGTCCGGCGGCGGCGCCACGCCCGATGGCCGCAAGGTCAAGGGCACGCTGCATTGGGTCTCGGCCAGCCATGCGGCCGATGCTGAGGTGCGCCTGTACGACTACCTGTACACTAAGGCCGATCCCAGCGACGCGCCGGCGGGGCAGGACTTCACCGCCAATCTCAACCCGGACTCCGAGATTGTGCTGACCGGCTGCAAGGTTGAGCCGGGCCTGGCTGATCCTGTGCCGGGGACGCGCTACCAGTTCCTGCGCACCGGCTATTTCGTCGCCGATCCCGACAGCACGGCCGGCCGGCCCGTCTTCAACCGCACCGTGGGACTGAAGGATACGTGGGCGAAGGTGGCGAAGAAGGGGTGAGGCGGGGACGCGGAGACGCGGAGGGCGTTGAGTGCGTCCGGTGTCCCGCAGTCTCCACGCCTCAAACATCTAACATCCAACCTCCAACATCCAAACAGGAGATAACACATGAAGGGCAACGAGAAAATCCTGGCAGCGTTGAACGAAATGCTCGCTGACGAGCTGACGGCCATCAACCAGTACATCGTCCATTCCGAGATGTGCGCGGATTGGGGCTATGGCGAACTGCACGAGGCCATCGAAAAGCGGGCCATCGTGGAGATGGGGCATGCGGAGAAGCTGATCGGCCGTATCCTGTTCCTGGAGGGCCGGCCCATCGTCAGCAACCTTAACCCCATCCACATCGGCGCGGACGTCCCGGCCCAGTTCGCGAAGGACCTGGCCTCAGAGCACGGCGCGGTGAAGATGTACAACGACGGCATCCGCCTGGCGGTGGAAGTGGGCGACAACGGCACCCGCGCCCTGCTGGAGAGCATCCTACACGACGAAGAGGATCACGCCGACTGGCTGGAGACTCAGCTCAGCATGATCGAACAGATGGGGCTCCAGAACTACTTGGTGGAACAGTTGGGCTGAGTTCCGATTTGCAGGACGGGAATCGAGGCTTCAGCCGGTGTATCTCTTTGCGCTGAGCACCGGCTGAAGGCTCGAGTCCGATCTTGATGAACCTCTTCTTTTCTCCCGTTTCGTTTTTGCGCGCTGTCCCCTGTGACTGAAGGCATGGTGTGAGTGGGAACTGATCGGTGGGTGTAGACGTCTGTCAAGCGATGGAGGAGTCTGCCTCATGCGCATCCTACGCATCAGCCTTGAGATTTATTTCCTACTTTTCGCCGCCCTGGCCGTGCTCCTGCGCGGCGCGGCGCCTGGGTCGGCGGCCCAGGTCGTCCAGGGCGTGCGCCTCAGCGCCTGGGATGGCGCGCTGGACACGGTCTACTTGTCGGGCCAGCGCTTGCGCTGTGAGCCGGCAGCAGACTCCGACTACGCGGAGGCCTGCCGCGCCGAGATCGCGGGCCAGGCATTGACGCTGGCCGCGCGGCCGCGGCGCATGGGCGACAGCCTGACCGCCCGGGGTGTCTGCGTCGCTACCTACGGCGGCCGCGCGTGGCCCTGCACCCTGCAATCGCACCACAATACCCCCGGCGCCACAGTGGCGATCCTGGCTGACCCGCTCGGCCTCGACTCCGGGCAGATGAGCGCCTTGCGCCGCCGCTTCCCGATCGAGAACCTGCCGGAGACGACTATCGTGCAGGGTGCGCTGATCCTGTGGCCGCTGACCGCGCTTGCCCTGGTGTTGGCGCTGGCGGCGGTTTGGCCGTATGGCCGCGTGCGCCGGGCCTACACCGGGCTGGCCTTTGCCGCGTGGAGCATGATCGCGCTGCTCGGCACGGCGTGGGGGCTGGCGTTCCTCACCCGCGGCTTCTGGGATTGAGGGACAACAAGGAGTCACTGTTATGACATCTCAACGGCAAACCTGGCTGGCGCGCCTGCTACGTATCAGTGCTTTTCTCTCGACACTGGCGGCGGGCGCGATGCTCAACTTGGCCGTGATGCGGGCACAGGTCATCAACGGCTTGCGTGCTGCCGGCGCAACTAACGCAGCAGGCTGGTACGACAGGGCCGATTTCCTCATACCGTACTATCTGGGTTTCGGCGGCGCGTTCCCGGTCCTGGCAGTGCTCACTGCGTTGCTGTGGGCAGCACAACGTTGGACTGCCAGATAGCGTGAAGCCCGTGGAACTCAACAAGATGCGGAAACTGATCTACTTACTGGCGACGGTCTACTTCCTGGGCCTGTTCGCAGTGGGCGCCTGGGTGCATCAGGCGTCCTTTCCAAGCTGGCAGCGCCGCACGATCACCGGAGTCACTAAGTGACTCAGCTCGATAACCTCAGGAGATCTCGGCATGTCCTATTTACCAACCATCCAACATCTCGCTGAAAACCCCGAAGAATTGGAGCAGGTATACCAGCGCGCCCTCAAGTCCGGCGAGCAGGCGGCCTTCGCCGAGGCGGTGGAGGCCGCTCGCGCCGAGGCCCCCGCCAACCTGCTGCTGGCGGCCTGGCACTACCGCCTGGCCGGCGCGGCCGCGGCGGTGAAGCGGCGGGTTATCGCGTGGGGCTGGGCGCTGCCGCTGGGCGCGCTCAACGGGCTGCTGCTGTGGCTGCTGTCGGACGATCAGCGCTTCACCATCCGGTTCACCAACCCGTTGAACGGCCAGGTGTATAGCCTCTTCCCGGCCGTGCTGCTGCTGGCCGCGCCGATCAGCGCGGTGCCCATCTCCCTCTTCCTGGCTCTGGCGGGCAAGCGACGGCCGGGCCGCGCGGTGGCCGTCGGGTTGGGGCTGGCTGCGGGCGCGGCCTATGTGCTGCTGCTCTTCCCTCGCATGTGGCCGCGGCTGTTTCAGGAGCAATATCTGGGCCTGATGGCGCTGCACCTGGGGCTGCTGGCCTGGGCCGGGATCGGCGCGGTCGCGCTGGCGCGTGGGGACGGCCGGGCGGGGCGCTTTGCGTTCCTGGTCAAGTCGCTGGAGGCGTTCGTGGTCGGCGGGCTGCTGGCGATCGCCGGCGGGCTGTTCACCGCGATTACCTTCGGGCTGTTCAATGCGCTGGGCATCCAACCGCCTGATTGGGCCGTGCGGCTTTTTGCCGCTGGCGGCGGCGGGCTGATCGCGGTCATCGCGGTCGCGCTGGCCTACGATCCGGCCGCGGCGCCGCACGCGCAGTCCTTCGACGAGGGGCCGAGCCGACTGGTCGCGCTGCTGCTGCGCCTGTTGCTGCCGCTGGCGGTGGGGGTGCTGGTCATCTACCTGGGCTTCATCCCCTTCAACTGGCGCCAGCCGTTCGAGAACCGCGACGTGTTGATGGTCTTCAGCGGGTTGCTCTTCGCGGTCGTGGCCCTGCTGATCGGCGCCACGCCGGTGCATGGGGCCGAGCTGGGCGAGCGGGCGCAGACCTGGCTGCGCCGCGGGGTGATGGCCCTGGCCGGGCTCACACTGCTGGTGGGCCTGTACGCGCTGGCCGCGATCCTCTATCGCACGGCCAACGGCCGTCTCACGCCCAACCGGCTGCTCTTCATCGGCTGGAACGTGGTCAACATCGTCCTGCTGGCGGTCGTGCTGATCGGGCAGGCCCGGGCGGGGCGGGCGCGCTGGCTGGGGGCCATGCGGCAGGCTTTCGCCGTCGGCATCGCACTCTACCTGGCCTGGGCCGCCATCGGCCTGCTGGCCCCACCCTGGCTGTTCCGTGGCGCGCCGGCCGATGTGACCGGCCTGCCGGAGAGCGTCCAGTACGTCCTCTACGAGCGCGCAGATCCTATCCTGCTGAAATGCGACCGCAGCCCACACATCTACTTGCTGGAGAACGGCCAGAAACGCTGGATCCGGGACATCGCCACCCTCACGGCCGAGGGCTACCGTTGGAGCGATGTGGTCACATGGATCTCCTGCGAGGATCTGCGGTCGGTGCTCGACGGCATCCCCATCCCGCCGGACGCCGGCCCGCCGCCGATGCCGTAACTCGGAAATGGGACGCGGACGACGCAGATATAGTGAGTCAGATAAACATTCGGGCTTTTCGATCCGGAATCGAGGCTTCAGCCGGTCTTTCTGGGTCGCGAGAGCAACCGGCTAAAGCCTCGAGTCCAGGAGATTATCTGAACATCTATAGAATCGGTTTTGTCCGCGTTGTCCGCGTCCAGTTTCGGGTTAGTTCGCCGCCGCGACTGGCGCCGGCGCGACCCGTATCCGCTGCGCCAATACCAGCCCCGCCAGCACAATCCCGACCCCGAACAGGAACGGCGCCCGCGCGCCGAACAGCTCCCATACCGTCCCGCCGACCAGTGGCACCGTGATGGCCGCGATGTGCTGGATCGCCTGCTCGGTGGAGAGGTTGCTGGTGATCTCCTCCCGCGTCACCGCGATCTTCTGGAAGTAGGTGCTCAGCGCCACGTTGAAGCCGAAGAAGACGTTGTCCAGGATGAACAGGCCGAACAGCAACGGCAGCGCGGTGACGTACGCATAGCCCAGGAAGATCAGCGCCAGCGAGCCGAAAGTGATGGTCATCGCGGTCCGCTCGCCCAGCCGGCCCACCCACTGGCCGGTCAGCCGCAGCGTGAAGACGTTGATGACGCTGTTGACCAGGAACAGCACGGCTGTGGTCTGGATGGGCACGTGGTATTCGCGCACCAGCAGGAACACCGCAAAGGTGGTGAAGATGTGGCGCCGGCTGCCCAGCAGGAACGACAGGGTGTAGTAGAGCCAGTAGCGCCGGCGCAGCCGCACGCGGCGGCCGGTCGGCAGGCTGCCCTGCGGCCCGCGGAAGAAGAGCAGCAGCACGCCGCCGACGATGACCAGTGCGCCCACGCCCGTGAACATGGCCTGGTAGCCCGCGCGCGCGGCCAGCAGCAGCACCAGGCCGGTGCCTGCCACTGACGCCAGCGACCCCAGGCTGCCCAGATTGCCCAGCGTTTTGGGCGTGTCCTCCTGCTTCATCGCCATCAGCACCACCCCGCTGCTGGCCGGGTAGAAGAAATGGAAGCCGACGCTCATCAGCAGCGTGGCAGCCATCAGAAACGGCACGCCGGTCGCCTGGCCGCTGAGCACCACCCCGGCGCCCATCAGGATGATGCTGAGGCTCATGATGCGCAGCTCGGACACGAAGAGCGCGATGAAGGCCAGCACGAAGCCCAGCAGCCCCGGGATCTCGCGCACGGCCTGGATCAGCCCCACCGCGGCCGGCCCCGCGCCCAGCTCCTCCACCGCGAAGTTGTTGAACAGCGTCTGCCACACCTGGAAGCCGAAGTTCAGCAGGAAGTTGGAGAGAACAACGAAGATCAGCAAGCGACGGTTGTCGCGGAAGATGTCACCCATTGCAGAAATATGTCTCTCAGTTGACTTGGCGGCGTGCGGGTTTGGTCGAACGGCGTCGGGCCGATTTTCCTTCGGGACGCGTGAGCTGCTCGACGTCCAGCAAGTCCTGAGGCCTTCCCGCAGCCCGTTTGGCTGAAACCAAGTCCTCACGGGCGATGAACGGCACCAGCAGCCCGTCGAAGTCAACTTCCATGCGTCGCGGCCAGGCTTCAGCGAAAACTGCGCCGGGGATCCCCATCAAGATGTCCACCCGCACCGGCGGCACACCCATTTGGTAAAAGTACCCTTCCTGGGCAAAATCGGCCGCAGTCAGTTCTGCCAAAGGCGCGCCGAATTCGCGCAGAGCACGATAAACGGCTTCGGCGTTTGCCGAGTCGGTGCTGATCCACAGGTCGAGATCCTTGGTGTAACGCGGCTCGGTATACTGTATCAACGCATACCCGCCGATCACCAGGTACCTAACCTGGTTGGCGTTGAAAAGTCTCAACAGATCGCTGAAGTCGGAGTTGATGAACATCGCCGCCTTTAACCTTGTGCGCGTGAACGATCAACTCCCAGGCAGCGAGAAAGCGCTCCTGGGGAGGTCGCTCTTGCCAGAACTTGAGATCGAATGATCGGTCAAGTTTGGCCAGTTTTCCATATCGTTCAACAAATCCCGTTCTCATCCTCTTGTCCGCCTCATCCATCGCACAACCTTGGCCTCTCTAATGTCCTCCAATGATGCCCCGATTATGCCAGGCACATGTCAGTATTTCACCACGGAGGCACGGAGAAGAACGGAAAAACTCCGTGACTCTGTATCTCCGTGGTGAGCATCGAAGGTTCGGCGCACGATTAGTATACCACACTCCCTACGCCGGGTTCAGCGCGCCCTCCGTCTCCGGCGCGCGGTGGACGACGGCCGCGATGATGGCGATCAGGATCGCGTTCAGCGCGACCAGCACGGCCAGCTCCGGCGCGACGTCGGTCCACCCGCCGCCTTGCTGGGTGATCTCCAGCGCGGGCTGGACGATATAGTAGGTGGGGAAGATGCGGCCGATCCACTGCGGGATTTCGGGGAACATGTAGATGATGCCCGGCGCGTAGAGGAAGAGGCCGCCGGCCTTCACCACGGTCATAAACATGGGCATATCCTTGATGAATGCGCCCAGCAGGATGCCGATGCACGCGGCCATCACCGCGCCCACGGCCAGGGATAGGAGCAGCAGCTCCGGTTCCGGCCCCCAGGCCCGGTTCAGCAGCAGGGTGATGACCGCCATCGCCATGCTGACGATCCAGCCCAGCATCCCCTTCGCGGCGAACACCTCGCCCAGCGACGCGGCCGACGTGGTCAGCGCGCGCAGGGTGCGCTTCTGCTTCTCCTCCACCAGCAGCGCGGCCGGCACGATGCCGCCGCCCAGAATGACGGCCATTAACACGATGATGGGCAGCAGCCGTTTCTCCCACGGCACGCTGCCGCTGTCCCCCAGGATGTCAGTCGCGATCGCCACCGGCGCTTCCTGGCCGGTCAGGTCGCGGAGCAGGTTGGTGAAGGCCGTGGCCGCCACCGTCCGATTCTTCAGGCTGCTTTCGCCCCACACGTAGGCGGCGAGGACCGCTCTTTCCCCGCGCTGCACCTGCGCATCGAAGCCGGCCGGTAGCACGAGCCCGATGTCCACCATGCCGTCGGCCGTGGCCGCGCGCAGCGCCTGTGGCGAGTCGTAGACCTTGACATCCAACGACGCCAGCCCGGCCGCCTGGCCCACGATTGCCGAGCCGCCCTGGTCCACCAACCCCAGCCGCGCCTTGCCGGAAAAGACGCTGCCGAATAACAGCGATACCAGGATCGTGAAGACGATCGGCATCACGACGGCAAAAACGAACATGACGTTGCGCCACCCCTGGCGCAGTTCCTTGCCCAGCAGCACACCCACACGCCGGATGCTCATACGAACCTCCTTCGCAGCGCTGCGATGCCCAGCGCCACGAACAACACGGCGAACCCCGCCAGCGCGACCAGGTTCAGGCCCACGTCGCCCCAGCCCGCGCTAAAATTGACCGTGCGATGCACCGCATCTACCAGGTAATACGATGGCAGGATCCGCACCCACCCGCTGATGAAGCCGGGCAGCGCCACCGCGATGCCCGGGATCGCCAGCGCGATCAGCGCGACCATCCCGTAGCCGATCACCGACATGAAGTCGCGCGCGACCGATGCCACCAGGAACGCCAGCCCCGTGACCATGGCCGAGCCCAGCAGCAGCGCCACCAGGATGATGAGCGGCTGATGCCGCAGCCCGCCGGTGATCGCCATCAGCAGGGCGGCCTGGCCGAACGCCAGCCCCACCCCCACGATTCCCTTCGATAGGAACAGGTCGGGCACGCGCACCGGCGTCACCAGCAGGGCGCGCAGGGTGCCGGCCTCGACCTCCGAGCTGATCAGGCTCGCCAGCCCCAGCGTTTCCATCAGCAGCACGAAGGTCGCCAAGAGCGGCAGCATGCGCTGGCGGGGCGCCAACGGCTGGCCGGCCAGGTCGGGGCCCAGCACCTCTTCCTGCGTCTCAATGTCCAATGGCCGGCCGCCGACCAGAAAGGCCAGCTCGCGCACGAGCATCTGGTACATCTCGCGGAATTCCGCGGGCAGCTCGGAGGCCAGATAGAGGCGCACCAGCGGCTTGTTGCCCGCCATGATCTGTCCTGCCATATCTGGCGGCAGCACGATGCCCGCTTGCACATCGCCGGCCGTCACGGCTGCCCGCAGTGCGTCCTCCGACGGCCAGTCCTGCAACACGACCCCCTCGTCGGCCAACACTTCGGCCAACCGGGGAGGCATGGTCGGCGCGTAGATGCCGAAGGTCAGCGTCTCGTTCACGGTGCGCGGCAGCAGGAAGTAGGCGGCGATGAAGAAGGCTATTGCCAGCACTGTGACGAACGCGTAGAAGCGATCCCGGAAGTAGAGATTGATGTCTTTGGCCACCAGCGTCGCGATTCGGCCGGCGGCCGAGGCGTCTTGGGGCCGTGGGTTGGCTATGGGTAGGCCCGTCATGCCAGCCCTCGTCCTGTGATGTCAATAAAGATGTCTTCTAAGGTCGCCTCTTCGCTGTGCACCGTGACCACCTGTTCCTGGCTGAAAAGGGCTTGCATCTCGGCCGCGGTCTCGGGCTGATCCAACACGATCTCGCGCGTGACAAGGCCGCCATCGGCCGCGGCCACCTGCGCGCGCAGCCGGCGCTGGCCGTAGCGCTGCTTCAGCGCGTGGGGCGTGTCAAGCGCCACGATTTTGCCCTGGTCAATGAACGCGACCCGGTTGGACAGCTTGTCGGCCTCTATCATGTCGTGGGTGGTGAGAAAGATCGTCGCACCTCTCTCGCGCTCCTCCAGGATGATGTTGCGAATGGAGACCGCCGACGCAGGATCGAGGCCTTCGGTCGGCTCGTCCAGAAACAGGATGCGCGGGCGATTGACCAGCGCGCGGGCGATCATCAACCGCTGTTTCATGCCTTTGGAGTAGGTCGCCACCAGGTCTTTGCCGCGGCCGTCCAACCCCACGCGTTTGAGTAGCGCCGGCGCGTCGAAATCCTTGACGCCGAACAGCCTGGCGAACAGCGTCAGGTTGGCCAGCCCGGTCATCTGCTCGTAGAGGTTAGTGATCTCGAAGCAGACGCCGATCTGCGTCTGCACCTGTTTGGGCCGGTGCGCGACATCCAGGCCAAGCACGGTGGCGTGGCCCTCTTTGGGCCGGAGCTGGCCGGTGAGCATTTTCACCGTGGTGGACTTGCCCGCGCCGTTAGGACCGAGGAAGCCTAGGATCTCTCCCTCGCCCACGGTGAAGTTGATGTGGTCTACGGCGGTGAGCTGGCCGTAGCGGTAGGTCAGTTTCTCGGCGATGATGGCTGGATGTGACATACTGGCTCCTTAGCGTGTGACAAAGCCGCGTTCGGGCAGGGCGCGTACCCACGGGGTCGTCCTGGTTCATTCGTATTTCGATGCCTCGATCTGGCGGCGCAGCCGTTCTTCTTCGGAAAGCACCGCTGTGCCGGGTTCCTTTGCGGCGCGCTGCGCGGCCTCGGCGGCTGCCAGCTCGGCGGGTGTAGCGCGGGGCGCGACGCTCCACTTGCCGCAGTGCGGGCACCGGCTGAGCTTGCCGGTGATCAGGTTGGGGCTGAGCGGGTGGCGCGCAAAGGCCTGGCCGCAGCGCGGGCAGATCGCGCCGCCGGCCAGGCCATAGCCGGCCGGGCCATCCACCGCGCCCACCGTCTTCTCGCCCTTCAACAAGAGCAGGCGGCGGCCCACGACGATCAGCAAGATAATCCCGACAAGCACCAATTCGGGGCGGATTTGCTCAAACATAGCGTGCCTCATCCCTTCCGCGCGACTTCACTCATCAGCGCCAGCAGATTGCCTTCCGAATCGCGCAGGAAAGCCATCCAGAGGTCGTGATCGGACAGCCTTGCGACCCGCTCCGGCGCCTGCTCGAACACGACCCCTCGGGCGGATAAGGTGGCGTAGGCCACTTGCAAGTCCGGCACTTTGTAGTAGATGAGGGAGCCATGGTTGTTTGCCTGGGCTTTGGCTGGCGCGTCCAGCATCAGCCGCACGCCATTGCAGTCGAAGAAGCCGAGGCCTGGCGGCGCCTGAAAGAGAAAGCGCATCCCGAGCACGTCCCGATAGAAGGCGATGGCGCGTTCGATATCGCTTACTGGGACAGCGATCTGCCCGATTTCTGCCAGCCCAAAGGCTACATCGTTTTGTGTGGAGGACTGATCTGTATACATGTGGTCACCTGTATGCCTGGTCGGCTTGCTGCCATGGGCACCATGGCACTATTATCGCGCCGCGCGCCGAGTCAGTCAATAAATGTCCCTGATATTCCAGGGTGAAGTCATGAAGCAATGGTCGTCGGGCGACCTGGGCTGGGTGTTTGCGATTTCCTTACAAGCATAGTACAATCTCATCGCAATAATAGATTTAATATAAGGTACTACGTAAGGAGACTACATGGACATATTTCGCTACTTCAATCAAGATTACGTTGGGCATTCCAAAAGCGCCGCATACCTTCTCGCCATCACGAGTCACTATGTTTACAACGACAAACCACCAGGCAGCGTTGGTGAGGTGTTTGAGGAGCGTTTTCGTCGGCTCTTCGTTAAGCTTAGTGAAACAGATCCGTTTGCAGTGGCCACCTACACCGATTCCCCACCCGACGCCTTCCCCTATGACACGGAAGTCGCGGTGCTCAGCAACTCAAAGTTGATTATCGTCGTGTTTCGTGGCACAGAGGGTGCGCAGGGGGTGCGGGATTGGTTGACGAACCTACAGCACGGAATGCATAAGGCGCCGAGCAGTTGGGGCGATCTGCGCGTGCACAAGGGATTCTATAACGCGCTCAGCACGGTCTATCAAAGCGTGCGCAATCGCGTGCGCGAGACCCGCACCGCGAATCAGAAGGTGTTTTTGACGGGGCATAGCCTGGGCGGTGCGTTGGCGACCCTGTGTGCATTTCGCCTGCACCAGGTTGGCGGGGTCACTGTGAATGGCGTCTACACGTTCGGCGCGCCCCGTGTGGGCGATCTAAACTTTGCAAACAAATATAACGACATCCTGAAATCCAAAACGTTCCGTTGGGTATACAAGAATGATTTCGGCCCGCAGTTGCCTATCCGCGCCGGAACGGGCCCGTTCGCGCCACAATATGTGCATTCAGGGCTGTTGAACATGGTCAAAGCTAACGGCAGCATCGAGATGGATCACGTGGACCTGCCGGCCGGGTTTGATAGCAGCAGCATCGCGGACCACGATATGCGGCGCTATATCTTCACTATGCAGAGCCGTCTGTCAAGCGATGTGCGCCAGAGCGCGGGCAACCCCGCCTACCTGGTGAAGGGCGATATCGGCGCCAATGGATTTCCCACACTCTGAGGTTTTCACGGCGCGCTCGCGAACAGGCACTTCAGATATGCTCCCTCCGGAAAGCGCACCGGGTGGTCAACGGCGTGGCCGGTGCGGTCGATTTCTCGCAGCGGCCGGCCGCTTTGCGCTGCGGCCTGGTTGATTGTCTCGAAAAACGCCCGCGCGTTGATGCGGCTGGAGCAGGAAGCCATGACCAGCGTGCCCCCCGGGGCCAGTATGCCCAACGCTAACCGGGCCAGCCGGTCGTAGGCTGCCAGCGCGGCGGGGATTTCGCCCGTCTGCTTCGCCAGCGCGGGCGGGTCCACGATGACGAGATCGAAGCGCTCCCCGTGGCCGCGCAGCGCAGCCAGCGCGGTGAACGCGTCCGCAGCCAGGGTGCGATGCCGCGCGGCTGCCACGGCCGGCACGTCCCAGTTGAGCGCGAAGTTGCGCTCGGCCGCGGCCAGGGCGGGCGCGCTGGCGTCCAGGCTGAGGATCTCGATCGCACCGCCCCGCGCGGCGTAAAGCGAGAAGCCGCCGGTATACGCGAAGACGTTCAGGACGCGGCGGCCCGTGGCCAGCCGCTCCACCCGCGCCCGGTTGTCGCGCTGATCGAAGAAGGAGCCGGTCTTCTGGCCGTGGATCACATCGGCCTCGAAGCGCAGGCCGTTTTCGGTGAAAGCCACCGGCCCCTCCGGCGGCGCCCCGGCCAGTGTCATGCCGTCGGTCAGGCCGTAGAGATGATCGGTCTGGCGCGCGACCTCACGGCCGAGACGGAGGACCAGTCGTTCGGAGGACCCGGAGCGGAGCATCCTGAGCGGAGGGCGGTAGCCCGAAGTCGAAGGATGCGGAGCGGCCTCATCCCCAGAGGCGCATCCTTCGACTTCGCACGGCGCAGGTAGTGAGTCCTGAGCGTCTATGGGTTGGGTGCGCCGTACTCCGCTTCGCGAAGCATCCCCTGGGGACAGGATGCTTGCCGTGCCTTTCGAAAGGGAGACCTCCGCCAGCGCCGCGATCAGGTCGGCCAAATGCGGGATCCAGGCGACGGTGTACAATTTGAGCACCAGCGTGTCGCGGTAGCGATCCACCACCAGGCCGGGCAGGCAATCGTTCTCGCCGTGGACCAGGCGATAGCCGGTGGTGGCGCGCTCCGGCAGGGGCGCGCGCAGCGCCGCGGCCGCGGCCAGCCGGTCGCGCCAGAACGCCTGGTCAATCGCCGCCGGCTCGCCGTGCTGCAGCACCCGCACGCGGATTGGCGACGTTGGGTCGTAGAGGCCGATAGCCAGGAAGCGCCGGTAGTCGTCGAAGATCACCGCCAAGTCGCCGGGCCGGCCCTCCTCGCGTTGCGATGTGATGGCCCGGTCGAAGACCCACGGGTGGCCCTGGCGGATGGCGCGTTGCGCGTCCGGTGTCACGCGCAGCGCCAGCCGGCGGTCGGCTGGAGGTGGGATGTGGGTGAGCGGCATGATGGCTGTGATCGCGCTGGTCATGCCGTATAGTATACGACAGAACCGGCCCCGCTGCCTAAGCGCTCGTCAACGAACAGCTTCCCGTTCTTGCTGGGGGCGCAGGTCACTTCTTCCTTCGCCGGATCAGCCACCAAACCAGCAAAGCGATCACTCCGATCACGAGCAGGAAGGGCAGCACGACCACGATCAGCCAGATGAGTAAGTCAATCAGGCCGCGCGCCGCGTTGCCTAAAACCTCGGTAGCGGACTTGAAGGTCTCGCCCGGCCGCCAGGAAACCGGTGTGGGCGTGGGCGTAGGCGTTGCCGTGGGCGTCGGCGTTGGGGTGGGGCGCTCCGGCTCCAGGCCGATGAGCAGGGTCGAATAGGCCGCCCGATCCTTCAGGTAGTTCATCCGGCCCTTGATCTTTTCGATCTCGTCCTCGACCTTGGACAGCTCAGCGTTGACCTTCAGCGCCTCTTCCACCGTCTTGGCCTGCGCCAGGAATTCGCGAATCCGCGCCGCCGTGGCCTCCAGGTTTGCAAGCCGTGATTCCAGGTCCACATACTCGTCGCTCACATCCTGGCCGGAGGAGGTCTCGTTCAACACCCGCACGGCCAGGGCGCGCACCCGGCGCTGAACTTCCTCGAACTGCCCTGAGGGCACCCCGAGCTTGAGGGTCGCCAGCTTGTAGTTGTCGCGCATCCGCGACTCCGCGCTGATGACGTACCCGCCGACGTCCACGGCGAGCTGCGTGATCTGGTCGATCGCGCGGTCGGTGTCCTGCACCAACAGGTCCATCTCGCCGTTCTTGAGGATCAACCGGCCGGATTGATAGGGCGAAACGCGGACGTCGCTGGCTCCCCCTGCCTCCGCTAAGGCGCCCGTTTGCCCGGGTTCGGGGGCCTTCTTCGGCTCGGGCGCAGCAGCGGGAGCCTCAACTACCTTTTCGACCACCTTCTCAACCACGACGGTTTGGACCACCATACGGGCCTGGGGGGTCGCAGCGGCCCCACAGGCGGCCACCAGGATGAGGAGCACCATGAGGTAGAATGCACTCTGGAAACGGAACATTTCGTCACCTCCCATCGGCACGCGACTAAACACCCGATCAGAGCGATGCAGGAGCGCGAAGTAGCCAACATTATTGTACCACAATGCAGCCGGGTGTGATCAACCAATTTCGAAATTCGTTGGCATTGCGGTTGGAAGTCAATGTAGCGCAAGACGCCATTTTGCGCTACATGCCGACGATTCTGGGGTATGTGAAGATGAGAATGGGGCGCGCCCCCGTCCCATCTTCGGGTCACGGCATCTCCAGCGACGCGATGATCATCTCCCCCACGCGCTGAACCTTGCCCTCCAGGCCGTACCCACCCTGGCAGTGGGCTCCGGTGAAGCCGAAGATGAAGCTGAACTCCAGGTCGCCGCGGACGATGTTGGGCGCATCCTCCCCCTGATACCAGAGCGAATTCACCTGCCCGGTCGGGCAGATCAGGGCCATACGCCGCGCCGGCGCGCCGGCCACCTCCAGCGCCCCCTGGGCCACGAACTCCCCTTCGCCGACCCCGGTGGGCCACAGCAGCGTCTCCTCGCCCGCGCGGCGGAAGGCCAGGCGGATGCTGTAGCCTTCGGGACCGGTGTCTTGGGGCCGCAGGGTCAGCAGGTGGCCGTTCAAGAGCGGGTCGCCGGTCGTGATCTCGCCCACGATCCAATCGGGCGGCAGACGCAGCGAGAAGCCGTAGGCCGGGTGGGTGTAGGTCCACCAGCCCTGGTAGTCCGCCGGGTCAATGGGCAGCGGCGTGGGGAACGCGGTCGGCTCGATTGGGACGACCTGGGCCGTCGGGTCCGGGGTCGGGGCGGCCTGGCCGGGGCTGCACTCGCCGCGGAAGTAGACCCACTCGTCGCACTCGCTGCCGTCGGGGAAGACGCAGACGCCGGCCACGCCGCCCGCCGCGTCGGTGCGCAGATCCACCTTGCCGCCGTGCTCTTCGCAGAAGACCGAGGCCGGGTTGGGCATGTTGGCTCCTGGTGTTGGGGTCAACGGTGTGGGAACGCAGGCTGCCAGCAACAGGCTGAAAGACAGGCTGACGATGACGTACAGGGCTTTGTGAGACATCTCGACCTCCACTTTGCTTCCGGTGAACCGCATGGTGCGTTGTTTCACATGATGTGACGATGGCGCTCTGTGGAATGTTCCGAGGCGATTACCTGCCAGCCAACCCCTGGTGTATAATTCCCGCCGTGGAATATGGGTTGCTATCCCGGAGTCGAGGCTTCAGCCGGTTAGTCTCGTGAACGGACCAGTCCGGATGACCCGAAAGCGGGCCGTCGCACAGCCTCGATTCCGATTCTATCAGCGGGCATCCGCGCTGGTCCGCGTCCCATTCTCGACTCAGCGCCGGGAGGCGATGTGAAGCGTGCACCGGATATCCTGCTCGCCGCGCTCATCTGCGCATGGATGGTGGGCTGCGCCAGGGGGGACCCTATGAGAGAAGTCACCGAAATCATCTACACCTCGGACGCCGGCACGATCTTGCCGGAGCTGCAATGGCACGAGCAGATCAGCATCACGCGGCAGGCGGTCACGCTGGCCCGCAACGGCCGGGCCGCGGAGAGCCGGGTCAACGCCGGGCGTTGGGCGTTCGCGGCCGATGCGCGCGGGGTGGACGCATTGTTCAAGCAGCTTGAGGCAGTGGATTGCGCCAGCATCAAGCGCAGCGAGCCGGCGGATCCGCCCGACGGTGGCCACACCGAGCGTTACACGGTGGTGTTTGGCCGCGGCAAGCGGTGTGAGCTGATCTATGATCCGGGCGTGACCTACGCAGGTGGGGAGGCGATCGTGGGTCCGGTCGCGGCGTTCATCCGGGGCCAGGCGCTGCCGGCGGGGGCCGGCAACCGCTACAAGATCGCGCCCTGAACCAATAACCTTGCTGACATGACCGCCCATCCGCGTTTGTCCGCGCTCGTCCGCGTCCCCAATGAATCGGGACGCGGACGAGCGCGGATGTACGCGGATATCCATTCCCTTCAGATTCTACAGGCTCGCTGACTTTGTGCATACCGGGATCTGCTGCCCCGACCCCGGCCCGAAGGGGGCGCCGTCGAAGTCACCGTATTTGCGCTCTATCTGCAGGCCGTTGTACTTCAGCAGCGCGTCGAGCTCCTGCGGGAAGACCATGCGCATGTCGAGCTCGCCGGCCGGCCGCTCCTTGCCATCGGGGGCCAGCAGGAACAGCGTGATGTGGTTGATCTGCGTCTCGGGCCGGTAAACGTTGCGGTGCCAGACCTGGACCCCCGCGCCGTCCTCCGGCCGGGTGTACGCGGCAAAGGGGTAGCGGCCCGCGGGGTCGCGCATCAGGATGCCGAAATCGGGCACAAAGACGCTGAGGATGAAGCGGCCGTCGTCGGCCAGGTGGCGAACTACGCACGCCATCACTGCCTCGAAGTCGGCCAGGGTCAGCAGGTGGCACAGGGCGTTGGCCGGGAAGATGATCAGCCCGAAGCGCTGGCCCAGGTCGAAGTCGCGGATGTCGCCGTGGGCCCAGGTCACGTCAACGCCTTGCTCGGCAGCCTTCTCCCGCGCCCGCGCCAGCATTCCCTCGGCGACGTCAATGCCCGTGACCCGGAAGCCCGCCTGCGCCAGCGGGATGGCGATCCGGCCCGTGCCGCATGCCAGCTCCAGCACGGGGCCGCCGGCCTCCCGCGCCTGCGCCAGCCAGAAGGGCAGGTCATCCAGCTCCGGCCACATCAGGTCGTAGCGCAGGCCGCTGGCGTAGAGGTGGTCGTTGTGGTGTTGGACGCTCATTTTCAGATCATCAAGGCTTGCAGTCTGTCTGCGGTATCAACCAGAGGCTCTCGACACGCGCCAGGGCGGGCGCCGCTGCGATCAGATCGGTGTTCCTGAGGCTTACCAGCACTTGTGCAGTGTCGTCTTTGTCAAAGACCATCTTGCGCGTGTTGTTCTTGTCCAGGAAGCTGACCACCTCGACGCACGTTTCATGAGCCGGCGGCAGGGCTCCCGGGGCAGGCGTCGCTCCGGGGAGGCCGCCCGGTACGATGACCAGCTTGTGGGTGCCTGTCACGACGCGCTCTGCGCCGGACGCGATCTTGGCCGCGGGTAGGGCCAAATAGACATAACCGGGTTCGGCGGTCGCGGTGGGCAGTGGGGGCGGTGAAGGTGACGGTGTTGCTGTTGGGCTCGGCGTCGCGGTAGCCGTACCCGCCAGGAGGGTGTAGGCGAAAGAGGTGTCCTTTTGCAGCAGGATTGCCTGCACCGTAGGCAGCGCGGCCTGGGGCACGCTCACCAGCACTGCCTCCACGTCGCTGCGGCTGGCCGAGGCGATAACACCTTCCTTGCTACGCAACTCGATCACCTCTGCGTAGCTCATCAACGCCGGCGCGGGGGTGCCGGCCGCGTTGGTGAGGGCGGCATACAGATCAATGGGCTGGCCGGCAGCCAGACGGCCGGTTCCGCCAATCAGTCGCGCGGCCGGCAGGGGTAACAGGCCTACCGGCGCGGCAGCCGGCGTCGCCGGGTCCCTGTCCGTCTGCGGGGCAGAAGTGGCCGACCACGGGCGCGGCAGGATCAGGATGGTGATCTGAGCCAGCCAGATCAGGACAGCCGCGGCCAACACGAAGGCGAGCCCTTCGGGCCATCGCCACCGGCCCTGGGCCAGGATCGCGATGATGATTGCGGCCGCCGCCGCCGCGAAGAGCGCTTCTGCCAGCGCGGGTGGCCGCCAGAACAGGTGCAGCGCCACCCAAACGAGGATGAGCGCCAGGCTGTTGCCGATCCTGCGCTTATTCGAGATACGCCTGGCCATGCGGGCCTCCTTCCGTGTCGCACCCTACAAAGCGTGGTTTATTCCAGGTCGAGCGCCTTCCCGACGGCGCCTGGCGTCGCGCCTTGCGGCCACAGGGTGTCTTCGATCTGCCGGATGGTCTCCTCCTTGAGCGTTGGCACCCGCAGATCGCGGAACGGCTTGATCTCCAGCGGCGGTTTCTTCGGTTGCGCAGGGATCTTTTTCCGGTTCGCCGCGATGACTTTGGCCTCGGCATCGTTGGCCAGCTTCAGGCCTTTGTCGAGGTGCTCGCGCGCCGGGGCCCACTTGTCGTCCAGCCAGATGAGGGCACAGGCCAGGTTGTTGTGGTCCGCCGCGGTTAAGAGCAGGCCGGCCTTTTCTTTGAGTTGGGACTGTTGGATGAAATCGCCGAGCAAGTCTGCGGACAGGCTGCCCCCGCAGTGCTGTGGTTTATCGAAGGGCACGGCCGGCTCTCCCGGCGGCCGGTTGATGCTGCTGCCCGGCAGCGGCTCCAGATCGCGGCATGGCCCCAAAGGGCGTAGATCGAGCCGTAAGCTGTCTGGCTGACGTCCTCGGTACACCGGCAAAAACCTGCCCGGCGGCAACGGTCGGGCGGCAGCTTCCTTGATCATTTCTGCAATGCTTTTGGCATCCATGAAGCACCTCCACACTGCTATGGCTTGCGCCGGAATGAGGCCTCGAATTCGCTGCGCCCAGCAATCATCTCTGTTTCCCAGGATGCGGGTGGCACAGGCTCGGCCGCCAGACCCGCACCGTAGTTGAGGCTGGATGGTGGTGCGAGATCCCGGGGGGTCTCCACGGTGACAACGCACGCGGCCGCGCTGGCGCCTTCGTTGCGGATCCGCAGTGACACCGCGCCTCGCTCGTCCTCTTCCAGGGAGAGGAGCACAAAGGGAGCATTCACGCTGACCTTCACCTCGGCGTGATGGATCTGGTAGCGCAAGGTGGCGGAGCCGCCCGGTGCGATGTCGCCCACGGCCCATTTGAGGGCCGGCGCCGCGCCATCCAGCCGCTCGCCGGTGACCGAGACCGGCGTTGGTGTGCCCAGCACACCCGCCACCGTTCCCGGGACTGCCAGCGGCACCGGATCGAGCGCCGGATCGGTAACCAGTAAGGTGACGTTGCGGGCGTGCGGGGCAAAGCGTCCCGCTGCGGCGTGGCTGACCACGAAGATGTAGTCGGCGACAAGTCCGAAAACCCAGTCCGTGCCGCTCAGTTGCGCCGCCCCGCATCGGGCCTGCCCCCACTGCTGCACCGAGACGGTGGGCGGGTGCTGCACGGTGACCGGCGGCGTCCCGGCCGGGGGCGCGTACCAGTCGTGCTTTTGGGTCTCGAGTTCCCAATGTGCCGGGTCGAGCGCGACGGCGCCGTAGGTCAGCCAGCGGGAGACCTGTTCCCAACGCTCCTTGCGGTTTTTCTCTGCCGTGGGGCCGCTCAGGGCGCGCAGCCCCATTTTCGCCCCCACGTCTTCCAGGTGAAGGTCGAACGCCGTGCGCACGCCCGCGCTCCAGGCCTCGGCTTTCTGCACCCCCGCGGCGTAGACCAGGTAAGCGACGGCCGCCAACGGGATCGCCCACAGCGCCGGCCAGGGCTGACCCAGCGCCACGTAGAGGAGGGCGACCTCGGTCGCGACCACCGCCAGCAGCACGCTCACCGTGGCGAGGAAGGTCAGCGCGGTGCGGTTGTCGTCCAACTGGCCGCGGAGCGTGTCGTTCTTCTCCTTCAGCGTCAGGTCCATCGTGGGCCAGATCACGCTCAACGCCGCGCCGTATTGATGCCAGGTGTAATCGCCCACGCCGGCCAGCACGTTGCCCAGCCGGGTGGGCGCCAGGTTCGCCTTCTCGCGCGGAAAGTGATAGGCGAGTCGGCGCAAGGCGCGCGCCGCGACCACAGAATCGTCGCTGTTGCCCTTCTTCTGCGCATCTGCAAAGCGCTTCCGCTGCAGCGCCAGCAACGCCCGGCCCACCAGGGGCGAGTCGCTCAGCGCGGCGCCGGAAACGATGTTGAGGAAAAGGTCGGCCAAGCTGCCCAACAGATAACCGAGGGAGAGGATCAGCAGGGCGACCAGGACCGCCTGCCAGGCGGCCGGCAGCGCTGCGCACTGCTCAGCCAGGGCGGGATAACGCTCGGCGAGGGGCGGATAGAGCACGACGAATTGCAGCGCGGCGAAGATGGATGCGGCCACCAGGGGCGCGGGCTGGATCAGCTTCTTGAACTGGTCATTGAACGTGCCGGTAATGAATTCGGTGAGCGAGGAAAGGACGGGCAAGCCTGCCGGCATAGCGCACCTCTTTCTGGGCGGGCGAATAGATGCGGGTCACCAGACAAATACAGCACAATCCTAGCAGTTTTGGGGATCGTTGTCAAGCGCGTTTTTTCCCCTTTTTTCTTTTTTGCGGCTACCCGGCCGCGTACCACCCCGCCCCAACCCCGCGCGCCTGCCCCAGCGTGACCAGCGTCTCCAGCAGCTCGCTCACCCGTTCGACCGGCGCGGCGGCGAAGGCGGCGGCGACCTGCGCGGCCGTGGCGGGGCCGGGGCGCGCGGCCAGCGCGGCGCGGACGGCCTGGGCCTGCTCGGCCATGCGGGCGGGCCAGGGGAGGAGGTTGGCGGCGGGGGTGGTTTCGTAGACGGGGGCGTCTTCGCGAATGGTGGCGTGATCCGTGGTGCGTGGTGCGTGATCCGTGATGCGTGCTGCGTGATCCGTTGCGATGATTCGAGATTCGTCATTCGCCATTCGCAATTCGTCATTCGTCGGCGCCTGGTAGGTGGGGCGGAGCCAGCGGATGTGGCCGGCGGCTTCTTCGGCGGCGCGCTCTGCGTTGAGCGCGACCAGGCGGGCGAGGATGTCGTCGTCGGGCAGGGCGGGGGGCCAGCCGTAGGCGGTGGCGACCGCGGCGTCGAGCTCGTCGTGGAGCTGGCGCAGCACGCTGACCAGTCCTTGCTCGTGGGTCGCCTTCTCTTTGGCGGTCAATGGCTCGCCGGCGCGGAGCTTGCCCAGGACGTTGTACATGTCGGTGAGGGTCAGTTTCGGGTGGAGCGCCTGCTGGCGCTTGCGGTGGCTGTCGAGCTCCTCGGCCAGGCCGCGGATGCGGGCCTGCTGGGCCTCGGTGGCGGCGGGGAAGGGGAATTTCTCGAAGCAGGCAGTTTTCACGTAGACGGGGTCGTTACCCACGCCGAGCCAGCTTCCGGCCGCCAGCGCCCAGGTGAGGTGAATGCGGCTGGAGAGCACGCCGAGGAAGTAGGCGTCATCTAACGCGATGTTGATGAGCTTGTTATCGGGCAGGATCGCGGCATCGAGAAAGATAAAGAAGCGGCGGCGCGAGGTTTCGACCGTGGCGATGTAGCGCGGCAGCCCGGCCAGGGCTGGGCGCAAGGCGGCGCGCGGCTCGCCGTGAATCCACCAGTTGTTGCGGTAGCTGGCGCGATTGTTTTGATCCCGCTCCGGTTTGACCCGCTCGTAAACCCACTGATACACCGCGGGAAAACGTGACCGGACTTCTTCGGCGGTCAGGCCGAACAGGTCAATCACCATGACGTCCCGCGGGATGGCGGTCAGGTCGCGGCCGTTGCGGTAAGGGCGAATATGGTTTTCAAGACCTGGAACAGTCCCCAGTCCGAGAGATTGCGCTTCGTCTGGTGTTACGATGAAGCCGGAGCCGAATAGCTGTACACCGCGACCGCAGATCCCGGCATTGGCCTGCAAGGGCTGTGCACCTGCGATGTTGGCGCCGATGGTCAGGTCCGCCAGGATCTCCCCCCGCCGCTCGGCCAGCGTCACGTCCGCCGTCCCGTCGTCCCCTGGCCGCTCGGACACCACCTGCTGCAACACGCCCGATCCCGCGCCGGCCGCGGCCACGGTCATGGCGATGCGCACGGCTGCGCCCTCCGCGCTGTCCACCCACGGGTGGTCGGGGATGGCGAACGCAAGGTGTAGGGGCAGGTCTCGCACCTGCCCGTCTCGCACCTGCCCGTCTCGCACCTGCCCGTCTCGCACCTGCCCCTGGGCGCCCGCGAGGGGCGCCCCTACAGAGGGTGTGGCTGCTAGGTGATGCTCCAACACCCGCCGGTTGAAGGTCTGGCGCAGGCTGTTGGTGGTGATCAGGCCGAAGCGCCGGGCGCGGCCTGCGGCCACCAACTCGGCCGCTTTATCCCACCAGAACATCACGTAATCGGCCGAGTCGGGCACATTGCGATATGCGCGACGCACCGCCTCCGCGTAGCCGTCGCCCAGCGCCTCCCGCATCCGCGCCGTGCCGATGAAGGGTGGGTTGCCCACGATGAAGTCGGCCTCGGGCCAGGTCGCGGGCCGCGGGTTGATGTAGCGGTGCGCGGGCACACGGGCCGTCTCGTCGGGCACGGGCTCGCCGGTGACGGGGTGGGGCTTCAGCGTGCGGCCGTCCCACCGGGTGATGGGCCGGCCCGCGGCGTCCAGCAGCGGCTCGACCGCGTCCCACGCCAGCACTGCGTCGCGGCATTCGATGTTGTGCAGGTTGCGCAGGATCGGCTCGGGCAGGCCGGTCGCGTCCCCGCGCGTGCGCAGGTGCCACTGCAGGAAGCCGATCCAGAGCACCAGCTCCGCGATGGCCGCGGCCCAGGGGTTCACCTCCAGGCCGTGGAACTGCTCCGGCCGCACCATCAGCCCTTGCAGCTCCAGCAACATCTGCTCGCCGCCGAGCGCGCGGCGCACCTCCAGCGCCTCGCCCTCCAGCCGCTTGAGATGTTCCAGGGTGACATAAAGAAAGTTGCCCGACCCCGCGGCCGGATCCAGGATGCGGACGCTCGCCAGCCGGCGCTGGAACGCCTCCACCTCGGCCAGCGCCTCGGCCGTGCGGCCCCCTTCGGCCAGCAGCAGCGCGGCGGCCTTGGCCGCGTCCCACTCGGCCCGCAGCGGCTCGATGATCGTGGGCAGCACCAGCCGCTCCACGTAGGCGCGCGGGGTGAAGTGCGCGCCCAGGTTGTGCCGCTCGACCGGGTCCAGCGCGCGCATCAGCAGCGTGCCGAAGATGGCCGGCTCCACGTCGCGCCAGTCGGCCCCCGCGGCCTCGATCAGCAGTTGGAGCTGATCCGCGTTCAGCGGCAGCGCGGCGCCGTCCTCGAACAGGCCGCCGTTGAAATGGGGCACGGGCACGCGCAGCGCCACCGAGAAGCCGCCGGTGGCCATGGTGCGCCACAGCTCCGCCACCAGAGGCGGGAAGCTGGCGACGTTGCGCCGCGCATCGGCCAGGAGCTGGCTGAACGCGCCGCGGGGCAGCAGGCCCACGTCTTCGGCGAACATGGTGAACAGGCAGCGCATCAGGAAACCGGCCACCGCCTCGGCCCCGTGGCCCGCTCCTTCCAGCGATTGCGCCAGCCGCGCCAGCCGGCCCGCGATCTCCCGCGTCACCCGGGCGGTGCGCCGGGCGGGGTCCAGGCCCATGGGGTCCAGCCAGACCTGGCGCAGCAGCTCGCGCACGGCGGGGTCTGCCAGCTCGGCCAGGCCGATGCGGTAGCGCCGCGGGTCGGGGAAGGGGATGTAGTTGCCGCCGGTGCGGCTGAACTCGGTGTAGAGCGCGATGGACTGGCCCACGTCCACGATCACCAGGAAGGGCGGCCGGCCCCCGCGCACCTCGTCCGGCGGCAGGTTGCGCGCGTAGCCTTGCGCCTGCTCCTTGGCGCGCTCCATTGCCGTGTCCCACGCCGCGGTGCCGCGCACGGCCGTGCCGCGCTTGCGCGCCCGCAGCCGGCGCTCCGCCTCGGCCGATAGGGGAGGGAAGCCAACTTTTTCGGAAAGTTGGCTTCCCTGGCGCGGGTCGCTGCCCTGCTTGGCCTCCAGCACGAAACACCCGCGGCGATAAAGGTCCATGAAGCCGATCGTGCCGTGGGGCAGCGGGACCGCCTTATCGAAGACGTAGGCGTTGGCTGCCTCGTCGGCGGTCGCCGGGTCGGGGCGCGGCAGTTCCAGCGCGTCGCACAGCTCGGTCAGAAAGAGCTGGTAGTTGGCGCGTTCCGCCGCGCCGGACGCGGCCCAGCGGGCGATGAAGGGTGGGATGGGGTCGGTCATGGAAGCCGCAGCGTGCATCACTCTTCGACCGCTGTGACCTGATCAGTGCTGAACTGCGCCAGTTTTGCAGAATCAAAATCGAAGTATTCCACCGTTTTTTTTACGACACCGATCTGGCGCTCCATGAGCAGGTCAAGCAGCTTTTCGCCATCTATCAGTGTTATAGGCGCCGCGCCGCGCTCGAAGGCTGCCTCTTGAGTGCCTTTCGAGAAGCGTCCGGTGGTAATGACAGTGCCTCGTACAGCGCCAAACCTATGTAGTGAGCCTCTAAGCGCGTCCAACACAGTTCGATTGATATTTCCTCGGTGGCGTTTCGCCTGAATCACCTCGCGCACGGAACTGATACCCAATTCGATGTTGGCTACCACATCAACACCTTTGTCGTTAGTAGGCGACGTTGTCTCAACGTTGTCGTAGCCCATCTCCTCCAGGAGAAGCTTGATCAATTCTTCGAACTTGAAGGGGTTCATAGTTGACAGGTAGTCGGCCAGTTTCTGCCTGGCTTCCATCCGCAATTCTTGCGCCAGCTTGCGAATATCCGACTGACGCCGGCTCGGGGTTGCTGATTCGGGATAAATCTGGGCTTGAGCGTCGAGATAGCTGAGGCCCTGGCTTGTGATTTCGTAGCTGAGGCCGCGACGTTGGATCAATCCTCGTTCAATCAGGTTTTGTAGCCGGGCATAGAGGTAGTTTTTGATCACTTCAACGCTGCGGGCTGCTGTGTGGGTGCGACAGAAGTCCGAGAATTCGGGCAGAAATTCGCCCCGCCATCCAGGTCCTTTATCAGCAACCAGCCGTAACACAATGAAAAGGCCTTCGTAATCGTCTATCTTGACCTCTTCCGGTCCGTTTGGCTGCGTGATGAAGGCCTGTCCTCGCTCGGTGATGCGAAGCAGATCGTCGCTGTCGCGCTTAAGCAGGTCGTGCTTGGTAGCCAGATACCAGGCGCCCCTGAGATGACGGGGGTTGACCTTGCCTTTGGATTCGCGCCAGAAGCGCAGAGCTAACGCTTGTTGATCGCCGATAAGCCGTTCGGGAATCCAGGTTTCGGGATTGGCCCAGTCGGTCGTTTCCTGGGGGGTGCCACGCTGAGACCAAATGGTGTCAACCATATCCCGATAGATCGCGTACTGCATGCCATCAAGGATGCGTAGAAAGTGGCGTGCGCTTTGGTAACCGGGCAAGTGCGGGGTCAAAGACCTGACAGATGCAACGCTATCGGCCGCAGGAGTGCTCAAGGCGTTATTTGGGTGATCGTGGACAGAGGCATGTTTGCCTGTGTCTGGAGTTTCATCATCTATGTCGGGGTCAACCGGCTCTGACTTGCACCTTTGTCGTAGCTCGGCGCGCACAGATGCATCCAGGGCATCTGCATCAATCTCAGGCTGTTGCCTTCCTTTTTCAGTTAGAACCCAAGTCCCCCGGGCGGGATTGTCAATTAGCCCTGCATGTTTGAGGTAGGTGCGCGCCCAGTTGAGACGATACTGGATTTCAGTGTGGTTAGAGCCAGGATGAGGAAGTCTGGCGGTCTCTGGATCGAGTTTCAGCTCGGAGGCTACTTCCCGTTCAATGTCGGCGATGGAGGCAGCGCCTCCTAACCTATGTAAGGCGCTGAACGTGGGCTGAAACAGAGACTTGTGTGATGGAATAGACATGGATCCTCCTGGCGAAGTGATCCGTTTGATCATCGGTCTGAGTGAGAGTTCAGTGTGGTGCGCCGACCAGCTTGTCAATTCCCTTTAGCGCCGCCAGCATCGTCGCCGATGCCGCGTCCGGTTGAATTTGCTGTTCTTGCCCATCCTGCGGTCCGGCGCGCAGCGTCCTCGAGCCACAACGGTCATCCTGGCAAGGTCGTACTCGTCGCGCAATTCGTAATCTTCTGGATTCTTCTGCTTCGGCATAGAACTCTTGGTGCGGCTAGATTGCCGCACTGGGGGCGTGTGTCATGACGCGTAAATCCCGCAGGCGCGATCTGACCGGCGCAAGCCGTCCGACCTGGATGTACACGACGGAGCGATTGGGATTATCATTATGCTGGTGTAACCGCCCGATATCTGATATTTCGTTCGCGTTGACGCCGGTCATTCTAGCATATCCGGCGCAGGGTGGCAACTCATTTTTGTGGCAGCCCTTTCCCTTTCCACTCACTGATGCCCGACGATGCGATGCGGTACATACGGCTCTTCCAGGTAGGCGACCTCTT
>CAZKEF010000006.1:143431-196020 GCA_964551735.1 uncultured Anaerolineales bacterium | reverse complement strand
TGCTTCTTTGCAGTCAAGGTGACGCCTGTTCGGTTTTGCATTTGGAATTCCTGCGCAGGCTGAGAATCATTTGCTCTGTAGCCCTCGCTATGCTAGAATATGGCCGCGTTTATTGCTCGGTGCGTCGTGCGGATATGGCGCTGCCGGCTTCATGGCTTTATCCCGATGAATTTCAAGAACCAGCACGTTCTCATCACCGGCGGATCGAGCGGCATCGGCCTGGCCACGGCAAGACTGCTGGCCGCACGCGGGGCGCACATCTGGCTGGTGGCACGAGACCTGTCACGTCTTCGGGCAGCGCAGGAGCAGATCCGCGCCTGTTGCGCGGGCACAGATCAATGCGTGGAGGTCATCCCGGCCGACGTCGCAGACCCCGATCAGGCAGTGCAGGCTGTCGCGCAGGTCGTTGCTGCAGTAGGGCCGCCGGATATCGTCGTGAACTCCGCTGGGACGGTATATCCTGGCTATTTTCGCGAGTTGGATTTGGCGCTGTTCCGTGAGGCGATGGAGGTCAACTACTTCGGCACGCTGTACGTGATCAAGGCTGTAGTCCCCGGTATGATTGAGCGGCGTTCCGGCCATATTGTCAATATCAGTTCGGTGGCTGGGTTCATGGGCGTGTTCGGCTACTCGGCTTACGCTCCTTCCAAATACGCCGTGCGTGGCCTTTCCGATGTGCTGCGGGCTGAGTTGCGACCCTACGGCGTCCATGTCTCCATCGTCTATCCGCCGGATACGGATACCCCCCAACTAGCCTATGAAAGTCAGTTTAAGCCACCGGAGACGCGCGCGTTGGGCTCCGGTGTTGTTTTGACAGCAGACGATGTGGCGCGCGCTATTCTGCAAGGTGTAGCCCGGCGGCGCTATTCTATTGTGCCTGGGCGTGAAGCAGCCACAGCATATCGGTTGGTGGGGCTGTTACGCGACCTGCACCATCCGATCATAGACTTGATGATCAAGCGCGCGCAGCGGGCTGGAGAAGCGTCGAGCGCGCCGGGCAATGACCGCTGGGCGGAGACCATCTCTTGAAGTAAGGATCGCGCCATGGAGATCATGATTGAGCCGATCACGGACAATAAGGGCTTACGGGCATTCGTCAAATTCCCTTTTAGACTCTACAAGGATGATCCTAACTGGGTGCCGCCCCTCATCGAAGAGCGTACAGCAGTTCTCAATCCACGCAAGAATCCTTTTTTCGATCATGCGCGTTTCCAGCTTTTCTTGGCGTGGCGCGATAGTCAGATCGTCGGTACCATCGCCGCGATGGTGGACGACAACCATAATCACGCACACAATGAGCAGGCCGGCTCCTTCGGCTTCTTCGAATGTGTGAATGACCCCGACGTCGCGTCCGCACTGCTGAGCACAGCCGAAGCCTGGGTGGCCGGCCAGGGCATGACGGTCATTCGTGGACCGCTGAACCCTTCTATCAACGAGGAAATCGGTACGCTGGTCGAAGGCTTCGATGAGTCACCCGTGGTGATGATGACTTACAACCCCCGCTACTACCCCGCCTTGATTGAAGGCTGCGGCTACACTAAGGCGATGGACGTCTTCGCCTGGACCTTTGACATCGAGGCCGACCTGAAGAACGCGCCCGAAAAGCTGTTCCGGGTGGCCGAGAAATCACTGCAGAAGCAGGGGTTGCGCGTGCGAAAGGTGGACATGCGCCACTTCGACCGGGATGTTGTTATGATCAAAGAGGTGTATAACCGGGCCTGGCAGAAGAACTGGGGCGCGGTGCCCATGACCGAGCTCGAGATCGATCACCTGGCGGCCAATCTCAAGCCGGTAATCGATCCCAACCTGATCTTCATCGCCGAGACCGGGGACGGGAAGCCGGCCGGCATCTCGCTGTGCCTGCCTGACCTGCATCAGGCGCTGAAACGCTCTGGCGGCGGGCACATGTGGCCGTTCGGCCTGCTGAAGTTCCTCTGGCACAAGCGCAAGATCACGCAGATCCGGCTGGTGATCATGGGGATGTTGGAGGAATACCGCGGCCGAGGCGCGGATGCTATCTTCTACTTGGAAACCGCCAAGGAGGCGTTGAAGCGCGGCTACAAGCGCATGGAAGCTTCGTGGATCCTGGAAGACAACACCATGATGAACCAGATCATCGAGCGGTTGGGGGGCAAGAAGTACAAGACGTATCGGGTGTATGAGAAGAGGATTTGAGAGGGAAACACGGGAATTGAGGAACTGAAGGAATGAGAGTTCTCGTCACGGGGGCGACGGGGTTTATCGGATCGCAGCTCGCGGCTGAGTTGGTGAGCCGCGGGCACCAGGTGCGCGTGCTGCGCCGGGCCAAGTCCAGTACGCTGATGCTGGCGGACCTGCCCGACGTCGAGCACGTTCTGGGCGACATCCTGGAGCCGGACGCCGTGGCCCAGGCTGTGCGTGGTTGTGATCTGGTGTACCATGTCGCAGCGCTTTCCTCCTACTGGCGCGCCCAACGTGACCAGGTCTACCGGATCAACGTGGACGGAACGCGGGTGGTGATGGACGCCTGCCTAGAGGCTGGGGTGCCGCGCGTGGTACACACCTCTTCTGTTGCCGCGATCGGCGTGCGCGGTGACGGTCTGCCCGCCGACGAAAACACGCCCTTCGACGCATTCAGCGCCCGCTGGGCCTATGCCGACAGCAAGCGCCGGGCTGAGCAGGAGGTCTATCGTGCCATTGACCGTGGGCTAGGCGCCGTGATCGTCAATCCGGTCGTGGTGATCGGTCCCGGCGACCACTACCTGATCTCCAGCAGTATGGTGATAGAATTCGCCAAACGCCCGATCCTGGCCGTGCCCCCCGGTGGCGTGTGCCTGGCCGACATCGACGCGGTCGTTCATGGCCACCTGGCTGCAGCGGAGTGGGGCCGCACCGGCGAGCGTTACATCCTGGGCGGTGAGAACCTGACCAATCAACAGATCGCCGCCACCCTCTGCGAGATCACGGGCCAGCCCCCGCCTCGCTGGATCATCCCTGGCTGGCTGCTCGGGCCGGCCGCGCTGACCCTGGACGCGTTCAATCGCATCAACCCGCGTCCGCCGGTAGTCAGCGGTGAGCAGCTTCGTCTGGCCGCGCGTAACGTCTTTTATGACGCCAGCAAGGCAGTGCGTGAGCTCGGCTATCCGCTTTTGCCCTTCCGCGGCGCCGCCGAGCGGGCCTACCGTTGGTATGCCGCGCACGGCTATCTGAAACAACAGGCCTTTTAGGATCGGGTCTCTTCGCACCAGCAGCGAACGTTTTGCTATCAAGCTGTTGCGGCACCCTATAGGACTGTGTCAGCCATAGGGAACCCACCCTTACGCACATCGAATATTACCCGCGCACCGAGACAGAACATCTTCATCTTATATAGGAGCACTCATGGATATCTTTGAGAAATGTTATGGCTATACCGAAGCCAAAGAAGCCATCGCGGCCGGTTTTTATCCCTACTTCATCCCACTGACCGAAAACGAAGGCACCGAGGCGGTTTTCCGCGGCCACCGGCTGATCATGTGCGGCTCCAACAACTACTTGGGGCTGACCACCGACCCGCGCGTGCGCCAGGCCGCGATTGACGCCATCAACCGCTACGGCACATCGTGCACCGGTTCGCGCTTCTTGAATGGCACGCTAGAGCTGCACGAACAGCTCGAACACGAGTTGGCGGACTATGTCGGCAAAGAAGCCGCGCTGGTCTTCTCCACCGGTATGCAATCCAACTTGGGCGCAGTCAGCGCGCTGGTCGGCCGCGGTGACACCGTGATCCTGGACAAGGAAGACCATGCGAGCATCGTCGATGCCGCCAAGCTGAGCTATGGCGAGACTAAACGCTTCGGCCACCAGGACATGGAAGAGCTTGAGCGTGTGTTATCGCGTTTGACGCAGGAGAAAGGCAAGCTGGTGGTAGTGGATGGCCTCTATAGCATGGAAGGCGACATCGCGCCGCTGCCCGAGCTGGTCCCGCTGTGCAAGAAGTATGGCGCGCGGCTGATGGTGGACGACGCGCACGCCATCGGCGTGCTGGGCGGCGGCCGCGGCACCGCGGCCCACTTCGGCATGACCGATCAGGTGGACCTGATCATGTCCACTTTTAGCAAATCGTTTGCCTCCCTGGGCGGCTTCATCGCAGGCGATGAGCCGGTGGTGCACTACATCAAGCACCATGCCCGTTCGCTGATCTTCAGCGCCAGCATCCCGCCATCCAACGCCGCCGCGGCGTTGGCATCGCTCAAGATCATGCGCGAGGAACCGGAGCGGGTGCACCACCTGAACGAGATCGCCAATTACATGCGCAAGGGCTACCGGCAGCTCGGCTTCAACATCGGCAACTCGACCACTCCCATCATCCCCGTGATCATCGGCGGCCGCATGGAGACCATCTTCGCCTGGCGGCGGCTCTTCGATGAGGGCGTCTTCGTCAATCCGGTGTTGTCACCCGGCGTGCAACCGGGCCGCGAGCTGCTGCGCACCAGCTACATGGCCACCCACACCTTCGAGCAGATGGATCGCGTGCTCGGCATTTTCGAGAAGGTGGGCAAGGAGCTGGGGTTGATTCAGTAGGGGCAGGTCTCTCGCCTGCCCTCTGGGGCGACAGCAAGGGTGCGCCCCTACACCCTGCGAGCGCAAAAGGGGCGCTCGTATATGCACTGTGCCACGGAAAGGAACGCGTCCATGAACTCAGCCGACCTTATCCCCAACGGCGTGCCGCTGGCCAGCATTCCAGGGCTGACGGTTGCTCAAATCAAGACGCTGGCCGATGCCTGGATCATGACGGCCCAGGAGCTCGTGGCGCTACACCACGCCAACGATGCGCTGCGCAACCGCCTGGCCGCGGCCCTGGGCCTCTCGCGTACTGTGCTGGCGCAACTGGCGGCTGCAGCAGAAGCGCTCATCCCGCCGACGCGTGACCTGCACAGCCTGGCATTGGCCGAAGAGGCGGCGCAAGCCGAGTATGGGCTGGGCGCGTTGCTCGATGAACCGCCCGAGGTGTTGGCGGCGCGTGACCTGCTGCCTGAATACGTGCCCCCCAGTGGCCGACTCGTGCTGCGTGAAAGCACCGACCTGCTGGATCAACTGCCTCCCGTGCGTAACCAAGGCGGTCGCGGCACATGCGTGGCGCATGCTGTCCTCGGTGTGCGTGAGCAGTTGGAACTCGCGGCTGGCGCCCCGCGGGATCTGAACCTGTCGGAGCAGTATGTCTATTGGTGGTGCAAGGCCCACGACGGCATCCCCGTAGTCTCCGGCACCTACGTGTCTGTCGGGATGCGCTGCCTGGCCAACACCGGCGCGCCGTTGGAGGCTATGTGGCCCTACGTCAGCGTCGAAAAGCAGGATCAGGGCCAGGGGCCACCCCCGGCTGCTGCTGCTAACGGCGATCCCGCGTTCCGGACCCTCCGCACCCAGGAGTTCAACCGGGCCGACATCACCGGCATCAAGACCTGCTTAGCCGAGGGGCGAGCCGTAGCGTTCTCAGTTCCTGTGTTCGACAGCTGGTACGCGTCCTCGGCAACGTCGCGTTGGGGCAAGCTCACCCTGCCGTTGCCGGGCGAAGGGCAAAACGGCGGCCACGCCATGACGCTGGTGGGCTATCAGGATGACGCCGGTGCCCCGGGCGGCGGCTTCTTCCTGGTGCGCAACTCGTGGCAGCCCTGGTCATGGGATGGCGTCTGGCGCGAGGGGTACGGCTATATCCCCTATGCCTACATCACACGCTTCGCCACTGCCGTTTTCAGCGGTTACCGGTTGGCCGGCGCGATGCTCTCGCTGCGGGATAGTGTCGGCGAGGCTTCACCTCGCGTCGCCAACGAACTCACTTGGAACAGCCCTGACCTGTGGCTGCGACCGACGACGGACGACGGGACTGAGCACCAGCCGCCGGCTGCGCCAGGCCCGGCCGCGGTTTATGTGCGCGCCTTTAATCGTGGGCCGGCTTACGCTTATGACGTGACCGCTGACCTGTTCGCCGCGCCGGCTGCCCCGCATATCCGACCTGGCGAGTGGCAGCGCGTAGGCCGTTTGCGTGCACCCTGGCTGCCGCCCGGCGAAACCGTGCTCGGCCCCCTACACTGGACGCAGCCTGGGGCAGGGCCGCGGGCGCTGCTGGTTCGCCTGGGTTCCGCCGAGGCGCGGGCTGATGACACCTTTGATCCGGCCGCTAGCGATCGTATCGCTCAGCGCAACTGCTGGTTTGCCGAGGCTCGGCCAGGTGAAACGGTGGAAGTGGCGTTTGATCTGACTCCGGCGGCCAACAAACAGGGCGGCGTGAGCCTGCGGCTGGAACGCGGAGATCTTCCTCCGGAGGCAGATGTCTCCCCCATCCGCATCGGCCCAGCGAGACATGACGACCCGGAACCGGCCGAAAGCCGTGGGCTGGTGGAGGAGGCGGTATTGGGGGCTGTGGGTGGCGCTGTTGTGTTGGGGGCCGGCCAACGCCGGCAGGCCAGCCTGGCAATCGCGTTGCCTACGACCGCCGCGCCTGGCGCGCGCTACAGTATGGCGGTGGTGCAACTGCAGGGCGGGGAGGTGGTCGGACGGTTGACACTGCAGATCGACGTGGTGGCTGCCTAAATCGCTTCGGCGATGAAACACGCTTTCGGCCGCGCTCGGCATCGTAGGCAAAGCATTAAGCAGAAGTGCCTGGCACGTCGCACGCGCCAGGCACTTGATCATCGCTCTACGTTTCGCTTACAGCTTCCCCTTCACGACCTCCACCACCTCCGGAAAGTCAATCTCCAACTTCCGCAGCGTCTCCAGCGTCGGTACGCCGTCCGGCGTCCAGCCGCGGCGTTTGTAGACGGCATCTATCAGGCCCTCATACTGGGCCTCGCGGTGCCGACGCAGCGCGGCCATCTTCTCGGCCGTGGTCAGGCCGGTCGGGTCAATGCCGACCTTCTCGCGGAGCTGCTTATCGTAACGCTCGGCGCGGCTCTCGTACTCTTCGGCGGTGACCGGGCCGGCCGAGCGGTAGGGGATGGCGTCGTGCTCGCGCGTGCCGCGGCCCATGCGCAGGTTGAAGACGCGCTGGAAGTTGTAGACCCGCTCCGACATGAGGATCAGATCCTCTTTGGTCACTTCCTGGCCGGTGATGCCGGAGAAGAGCGCGACGTAGTTTTCGACGTGCTCCGGCACTTTCGCCGGCTCGTCGGTGAGCGCGTTGTCGGCGGGCTCGATGTCGTTCCACGGCAGCTTGCACAGTCCGTTCAGCCCGAACCAGGTGCGCCACATGGGGAAGTAGTGCAGCGCCTCGGCCTTGTCCTCGAAGGTGGGGATCTGGTTGTTCACCATGTCCATGAAGATCAGCCAGGCTTCGTCGTGCTGCGCGCCTTTGTTGGTCATGCCGTAGCCGCCCTGTTGCGCCAGGCTTTCCTTGGTCATGTACTCGGAGTACTCCATCCCCTTGTTTTCCATGCCGATGTCCTGGACGAACTGGGGGTCAGCGCCGAAGTGCTCAACGAAGTAGTGCTTCATGGCTCGCACGCCCATGCCCGCGATTTTGCCGAAGCCCTCTCCACGGGCCATCTGATGCAACAGCTCGATGGCCGCGTCCGCGCTACCAAAGCGGAGATCCAGCCCGCCGGTGCGCTCCAGGTTCAGGATGCCCGCCTCGTAGCACTCCATGATGAACGCGGTCAGCGTGCCGAAGGAGATGGAGTCAACGCCGTAGGTGTCGCAGTAGAAGTTCAGCTCCAGGATGTCGGGCGGGTGGAAGATGCCGATGTTGGAGCCGCAGCCCGCCACCGTCTCATACTCCGGCCCATCCACAGTGACCACGTGCCCGGCATACGGTCCGGTGCGCACGTGATAGCGGTCCACCCCCTTGGAGCACGCCATGGTGCAGCCGTAGATGCAGGAATCGGGGTGGCTTTGGGTGAAGAGCTTGTCCCAGATTTTCGAGTTGATTTTCGGGGTATCGGGATGGGCGCCGAACTTAAAGTTGTGCACCGGCAGCAGGTCGTAATCGTCCATGATCTCGACCAGGTGCGCGGTGCCCACCCGGCGCATCCGGTTCTGCTGGTCATCCAGCTCGACGATCTCTTTGTTGATGCGCTGGCCGACCCTGCGGATGCGCTGGACATCAGCCGGGTCGTTAGAGTCGGCCCGCATGCCGGGATAGCGCACGACGATGGCCTTGATCTTCTTGTTGCGCAACACGGTGCCCAGCCCGCCGCGGCCGGCCTGCTTGACCCGCGCCTTGCCGCGCTTGGGGTCATACCAGCTCACGTTGAGGCAGCCGATGCGGGTATGCTCGCTGCCCTGCCCGGCCGAGATCACCGATATGTTGCGGCGATCCCCCTCGTTGCGCGCGTACATCTCGGTAAGGTCATCACTGAGCGGGTAGGTGTCCACCCCCTCTAGCGGGGTCTCTTCGATCGTGACGCGACCGGTCTCCCCTTCGATGAAGATGATCACATCCCGCTCGGCCTTGCCCTGGATCTCCAGCGCGTCGAAGCCGGCGAACTTCAGCAAGGGGCCGAAGTAGCCGCCCACGTTGCTGTCCACGACGATGTTGGTGAGCGGCGAGATGCCCACCACTAGCGATTTGCCGACGCCGGGGTATAGTATCGTGCCGCCGATGGGACCGGAAGCGATCACGATTTCGTTCTCTGAGTCGTTCCACTTCGTCTCCGGCGTCACCGCGTGCCACAGCCGCCACAGCCCGAACCCTTTGCCACCAGTGAAGATGCGCTTCATCTCGTCGGTGACGGGCCGGGTCTCGATGTGGCCGGTGGCGATGTTGATGTAGAGGGTTTGTCCCGCATAGCCGCGGTGCACCTTGGGGACAGAATAGGTGAAATCGGCCAACGTTTTGTGGGCCAGTTTCATGTCTTGCACAGTGGGTTGGGTCATCGTTGACGCTCCAGTTGGCTGATGGCAGGTAGCTGATAGCTGATAGCTGCTGCTGACGATGGGAATCATACCTCTAGCCTGGGAGTATAGCAAGAAGGGACGGACCAGACCATGACGTAAGTCATGGGACTCGCGTTTCCATTGCATGAGTCATCCAAGGTGCTGAAATGGCTTGCGCGGCCATAGGAAACGTGGTATGTTTATGGGTGATAGTGCAATACGTTTCATGTGTCAAACAGGCAGGGGCCTGGCCACATTTGTACCTGCGGCTGCGCCGCGGCCGATCGAGAAGATACGTTCATTAGCGTGAGACAACAAGGAGGAACCGAGAAAATGAAGAAGCATGCATTCCTGTTCTCGCTGGTCATCCTGATCAGCCTGATCCTCTCGGCCTGCGCGCCTGCGACCATCGCGCCGACCGCTGAACCGCTGCCCCCTGCCCCGGTCGCAGAACCGGCCCACCCTGCCGCCGCCGCGCCCACCCTGCGCCTGCCTGATCTGAAGGGTCAGGTGGTGATTGCTGCAGTCGCCAACGATTACCCGCCGCTCCAGTTCGTGGACCCGGTGACGGGCGCCGCGGTCGGCTGGGAATATGACGCGGTCAACGAGATCTGTCGGCGGGTGAACTGCGTGGTGGAGTGGCAGACGACGAACTGGGACAGCATGATTGCGGCGGTGAAGGACGGCCAGTTCAACATTGGCATGGACGGCATCACGATCAACGACGAGCGCAAACAGCAGGTGGACTTCTCTGACGCATACATGACCTCGCAGCAGTTCATGCTGGTGCGGGCGGACGAGGAACGTTTCACCGACGCGGCCACCTTCGGCGCAGACGAGAAGCTGCTGATCGGTGCGCAGGCGGGGACGACGAACTTCTACGTGGCGGTGTACGAGGTGCTGGATGGGGACGAGCAGAATCCGCGCATCAAGCTGTTCGAGACCTTCGGCGCGTCCGTGCAGGCGCTGTTGGCCGGTGACGTGGACATGGTGCTGATGGATCAGGCCTCCTCCCGCGGCTACATCGGCGCCAACCCGGACAAGCTCAAGGTGGTGGGCGGACCGCTGGGCACCGAGGACTTCGGTTTCATCTTCACCCCCGGCTCCGACCTGGTCGCCCCCTTCAACGCCGCCATCGCAACGCTGAGGCAGGACGGGTTTATTGATCACCTGAACACCCGTTGGTTCTTCCTGTACGACCCAACGGCGAAGTAGTAACTGGAAGCTAGAAGCTGGTACCCTGCGGAGTCCAGCCACCAGCTTCTAGCAATCGGCTTCCAGTCCCAGGAGTCCGCATGTCTCACACCCTCTCCCCCCGCGAATCGCGCCTGGCCCCGTTCACAAACCGGTTGGCGCGGCTGCCTTATTGGCTGTTGGCCGCGATCCTGTTGGGCATCCTGTTCCTGTGGACCATGCTGGCACGCACGGATTACCAGGTGATCCTGCGCGCGGTGGTGAAGGGCGTGGGGACTACGATTTACGTTACACTGATCGCCTATGCGCTGGCCATGCTGCTAGGGCTGGCCATCGGGCTGATGCGGGTGTCGGGCAGCCGGTTTTGGCGTGAGGTCTCGTCGTTCTACGTGGAGATCATTCGCGGGGTGCCCATGCTGGTGATCTTGTACTACATGGCCTTCGTGGCCGCGCCGGCGCTGGTGGGCGGCATCCAGGGGATCGGCCGGCTGCTGGTGGGGACCGGCGTGCTGGCCGGGTTCGGCGAGCCGCTGATCGCGCTCCAGGTGCGCGATCTGAACTTCACCATGCGCGCGATCATCGCGCTGACCATCGGCTATAGCGCATTCATCTCCGAGATCTTTCGGGCGGGGATCGAATCCATTGGCCGGGGTCAGATGGAAGCCGCACGCTCGGTGGGGATGAGCTACCGGCAGGCGATGCGCCACGTGATCTTGCCCCAGGCGGTGCGGAACGTGCTGCCGCCGCTGGGCAACGACTTCATCGCCATGTTGAAGGACTCGTCACTGGTCTCCGCGCTGGGCGTGCAGGATATCACCCAGATCGGCAAGGTCTACTCGTCCAGCACCTTCCGCTTTTTCGAGACCTACAACGTGGTGGCGTTCATGTACCTGGTGATGACTGTTGGCCTGGCGCTGCTGGTGCGCTGGCTGGAGCGGCGGATGCCGGCGCGCAGCGCGTAAGGGGGGTGTCTGTCATTCTAAGCGGGTTGACCCCTAACCTTCCGCCACGGCGAGAATCCAGCGAAGAAACCTTCACTACGTTCGGGACAGGTTCTTTGGCCGCCGCGAGACCCCCTTCGATAGGCTCAGGGTAACTCTAAAGTGGCGGGGTACTACAACCAATCCCCCAATTTGGCGGGTGAATCCACCACCAGGTCAGCCTCACCGAAGTCGCTGGCCTCGCCGAACCCGCACAGCACCCCCACAGCCAGCGCCCCGGCCGCCTTGGCCGACCGCGTATCGACGTTGGTGTCGCCCACCATCACGCACTCGGCCGGCGCGACCCCCAGCTTCGCGGCCGCCATGCGCACCGGCATGGGGTGAGGCTTCAATCGTTGGACGTCGTCCCGTGTGATCACAACGCCAAACAGGTCAGCCATGCCGAACTGCTTCAGAAAGTGCTGTGCATCGGCCCTGCTGCGGCTGGTGACCAGCCCAACCGCATATCCCCGCCTGCTCAGGAGCCGGACGGCATCCAGAGTCCCAGTCACCGCCACGAAGTCGTCACGGCGCCGAAGGCCGCGCCATCGACGCGGCCAGTCGCCCAACCGAAACATGATCGCATCCAGGTGGACCCGATCGAGCAGCGTTACTACGCCGTTGACGAACACCTCGGAATTCATCAGGATGCGCCGCGCTACGGCCACCCGGCGGGCCTGTGGCAATAGCCGACCCAGGAAATGCAGGCGTCGTGCCAACCCCTGCACGACATGATCGTCGGTTTCGATCAACGTGCCATCCAGGTCAAATAGCACGGCACGCACCGGTCGCTGTCGCACCAACTCGCCCCAGAGCTGCTCACGGCCAGGCGGCGGCGCGATCTCGGGGACAGTCGATTGGTCGAAGAGCTTGCGGAGGATGTAGCCCAACAGCAGCCGGCCCGCCGCGATCACCGGGGCGGCCAATAAGATGCCCAATATCCCCGCCAACTGCGCACCGGCCAAGGCACCCACGATCACCACAGCCGGATGAAGCCGCACCCGGCTGCCCACCACCCTGGGCAGGAGATACAGGTTCTCAAACTGCTGCAAGGCAAAGTAGGTCAGGCCAATGACGACAGCGAACCACACGTTGGGCAGTGGGACCCAGGTAGGCCCCAGGATGAGGGCGATGAGGATGGCGGGGATAGCCGCCAGCACGGGGCCAATGGCGGGGATGAATTCCAAGAACGCCGAGATGACCCCTAATGCGGCCGCGTTGCGCACGCCCAGGATGGACATAGCGATCCAAACGATGAACCCCATGATCAGGCCCAGCAAGAACTGCCCGCGCACAAACGCGTCCCAGATTTTTACCAGCTCGCGCCAGATGTACCCCAGTTCTTCACGCCACGCCTCAGGCAAAGCGGCCACTACAAGCCGTCCCAGACGCCAGCTATCGAGCGTCACGTAGAAACTGACCACGAAGATGAACAGCGCCCACACGATGCTGCTGACCGCGCCGCGCACGACGACGGCGGCGCCGCTGGCGAATGGTCGCAGCAGCCCCTGCAGATTCTGGATGGTGCGGATGTCTGGCCCAACCAGGCCGCGCAGCCACTCGTTGATCGGCGCGTAGAACGCGCCCAGGTCAATCGTAAACGAGGGTGGGATCGTGATCGGTTTCGGCGTTACTTCAAGCAGTTCTTGAATGACGGCTATGAACGTGTTGCCGAAGACGGTGAGGGCGCTGACCAGGCCGGGCGCAACCATCGCTGGCACCGTCAGCAAAATCAAGAGGACGACGATTTGGGTGATCAGGATCACCGGCGTCCGCGGCCAGCCTGTGCGGCGGACGATCCACCCTGCCGGCTGCGAGACGATGTAGGCCAACAGGAGCGCCAACACCAGGGGCGCCAACACTGCCTGGACGCGGGTCAGCAGCCAAACGCCTGCGATCAACAGGATGATGATAACCAGTTGTTTGACGAAAGGGCTCCAACGTGTTGACATGAAGTTATACGTCAGTGAATGATGCCGATTTCGTTCAGCGGCCAGTACCGCAACACGGCCCGGCCGACGATCTCATTCAATTGCACCGGGCCAAACACCCGTGAATCACGGCTGGCGCCCCGGTTATCGCCCATCACGAATACTGCCAACGGAGGCACCACCCATGAGCTGCCCTGCCCGCGCGTGGGTTGATCCAGGTATGGCTCATCGAGCATCTGGCCGTCAACGAAGACGCGCCCCTCAGCAACAGTGACGTGCTCACCGGGCAGCCCGATCACCCGTTTGATCAACAACTCGGGGCCACCACTAGGGTCTTCGATCACCACAACATCGCCGCGCTGCGGCGCATGCAGGCGATAGCTGAACTTCTCGACAACCAACCGCTCGTCGGTATGGAAATTCGGCTCCATGCTCTGGCCATAGACGCGCGTTGCCTGCGCCAGGAAGACATGAATCAGCACGGCGATGAGGATCGCCGGGATGACAGTGCCGGCCAGATCGCGGAAGAGCCCGCCCACTACCGCGCGGAGGCCGGTTTGAGGAGCGTTCTTCTTGACTGGCTCTTGGATCTCTGGTGGCAGCGCGTCCATGTCATCTCTATCCGATTGTCGCGTCAATAGTCAGGCCTTGTCGTTGCTCTTCGCGCCGGACCGGAGGCTTCGGCCGGGCTCTCCGAATGCAGCACCCCACTGGCCAAAGCCTCGAGTCCAAGCACGTATCACTATTTCCTTACCGCCGGCCGCTACGACCACGATCGCTGCCGCGGTCTCCCCGGCCGCCGAAACCGCCCCGGTCACCACTGCGACCGCTGCGGTCCCCGCCACCGGGCCGGCCGCCGCCCGCCCGGTCGCGCTCACGCGCTTCTTCGGGGGTCCAGCCTTCCAGCACAGCCTGCCGGCTCAGCCGGATCTTGCCGGCCGGGTCGATGTCGGTCACCATCACGGTGATCTCATCGCCGAGCTGCACCACATCCTCGACGCTGGGCACGCGATAATCGGCGAGCTGCGAGATGTGCACCATGCCATCCACGCCCGGCGCGATCTGCACGAAGCAGCCGTAGGATTCGATGCGGACCACCTGACCGGTGTAGATGCGGCCGATCTTGACCTCTTCGGTCATGCGCTCGATCTCGGCCAGGGCCTGCTCTGCGCCCACGCCCTCGGCGCCTGAGACGAACACCGAGCCATCGTCTTCGATATCGATCTTGACGCCGTACTGCTCCTGCAGGCTGCGGATCATTTTGCCGCCGGGACCGATCACCTTGCCGATCTTCTCCGGGTCAATGTGAGTGGTCAGGATGCGCGGGGCGTAGATAGACAGGCTTTTGCGCGGCTCGGGCAGCACAGCCAGCATCTTGTCCATGATGAACAGGCGGCCTTCGCGCGCCTGGGCCAGTGCTTCTTCCAGGATCTGATAGGTGAGGCCGTGGATCTTGATATCCATCTGCAACGCGTTGATGCCGTGTGCGGTGCCCGCCACCTTGAAGTCCATGTCGCCCAGGTGGTCTTCCAGGCCCTGGATGTCGCTCAGGATAGTGTAGCGCAACCCCTCGCTGGTGATCTCGCCATCGGTGATCAGGCCCATGGCGATGCCGGCCACCGGCGCCTTGATGGGCACGCCGGCGTCCATCAGCGCCAGGGTGCTGCCGCACACCGACGCCATCGAGGTTGAGCCGTTGGAGGCCAGCGCCTCGGAGACCAGGCGCAGGGTGTAGGGGAAGGTCTCCTGCGCCGGGATCATCGGCTCCAGCGCCCGTTCAGCCAGCGCGCCGTGCCCGATCTCGCGGCGCTTGGGGCCGCGGCTGGGGGCCACTTCGCCGGTGGAGAAGGGCGGGAAGTTGTAATGGTGCATGTAACGCTTGGATTCCTCAAGATTGAGGGTGTCCAGTTTCTGCTCATCGCCGGGGGTGCCCAGCGTGGCCACGGTGAGCACCTGCGTCTCGCCACGGGTGAACAGGCCACTGCCGTGCACGCGCGGCAGCAAGCCCACCTCGGCGCTGATCGGCCGGATCTCCTTGGGGCCGCGGCCATCCGGGCGCACCTTGTCGCCCAGGATGCGTTGGCGCACGATCTTCTTTTCGATGCTGTCGAACGCCTGGGCCAGCGCCTTCGGTTCATGCGCGTTTCCTGAGCCTGTTGAAGGGTCGCCCAATGCGGCCAGCAGTGCGGCCTTGACCTCGGCCAGCGCTGTGTACTGCGCTTCTTTGCCCGGATTGTCCGCGATGGCCCGCAGGACGCGGTCGCCCAGCCAGGCGCTGGCGGCTGCCTCGACCTCTGCATCGGACAGGACGGGGGTGAACTGGAACTTGGCCTTGCCCAACTCGGCGCGCATCTGGTTTTGCAGCGCAATGATCGGCTGCATGGCCTCGTGGCCCAGCTTCAACGCCTCCAGCATCAGGTCTTCGGGCAGCTCGTCGGCGCCGGCCTCCACCATCAAGATAGCGTCGGCCGTGCCGGCCATACGCAGATCCAGGGTGCTGGCTGCCATCTGCGAGACAGTAGGGTTGATCACGAACCCGCCGTCCACGAACCCGACGCGCACTGCGCCGATGGGGCCTTCCCACGGGATGTCAGAGATGGTGACGGCCGTGCTGGCGCCGATGATGCTTAAGATGTCCAGATGGATCTCGGGGTCACGCGCGAGGGCCGTGACGATCACCTGCACCTCGTTCATCATTCCCTTAGGGAAGAGGGGGCGCAGGGGCCGGTCAATCAGCCGAGAGACCAGGATGGCCTGGTCGGAGGGCCGGCCTTCGCGACGCTGAAAGCTGCCGGGGATACGGCCGGCAGCGTAAAGCCGTTCTTCGTAATCCACGCTGAGGGGGAAGAAATCAACACCCTCGCGCGGCTTGGCGCCCGTGGCGGTGGCGAGGACGACAGAATCGCCGGAGCGCACGGTCACAGCGCCCCCGGCCAGCTTGGCCAATGTGCCGGTCTCGATGGTGATATCCCGGCCACCCACTTGAATTGTACGACTATACTTTTGCATGGAATTCCCAATACCCTTTCTTGTACGGATCATGGGGACGGTTGTCCCGATGGGCGCACTTGGAGGTCAGGGACTGGGGATTGAGACAAACGACGGATTGTTTGTCTCAATCCCCAATTCCTGCGCTCCTGCACGCATTTACTTAACGCCAAACGAGTAGATACGACACCTCGCATCTACTCGTCTATGGTAACGCTTACGATTGTGCCATGAACTTCTGGCGATATGTCTTTCGCCTACTTACGCAAGCCCAGCCGCGCGATCAACTCTTTGTAGCGGTCTGGGTCCTTGTTGCTCAGGTAGGCCAGGTGCCGGCGGCGCTGACCGACCAATTTCAGCAAACCGCGGCGGGACGATTGGTCGTGCTTGTGCGCCTTCAAATGCTCGATCAGGGCATTGATGCGCGTCGTAAGGATCGCGACCTGCACCTCAGGCGACCCCGTATCACTGTCGTGTACGTGGTATTCCTGGATGATGGCGTTCTTCTCAACCTTCGAAAGAGCCATTTCTCACACTCCTTGATGGATAGACCGGGGCACCGCTGGAATACCGGGGCGCATGACCCAGTCGCAAGATAACAGGAGTATAACACAGGAGCGGGGGGAGGGCAAAAAGCATACTGCGTACTGCGTGATCGCCTTCTCCAACGGCCGACTCTGCCAATACTGGGCTACATCCTCACGTTATCACGATCTCATGTTCTCCCACAGCGCTACAGTCTCTACGTGATAGGTCTGCGGGAAGAGGTCAATGGGTTGGGCTTCGACCAGGCGGTAGCCCACTGCGACCAGGTGCACGGCATCGCGGGCCAGGGTGGCTGGGTCGCAAGAGACGTAGACGATCCGCTGCGGACCGAGGGCGGCCAGGGCCTCCAGCGTCTCGCGGCCGGCGCCGGCCCGCGGCGGGTCGAGCACGGCCACGTCGGCGCGTTGTTCCTGGCCGCTCAGGGCCAACAACACCTGTTCCACTGCGCCTTCGTGCAAGGTCATGTTCGACCGTTCATGCGCGTTATGGGCGAAATCGTCACATGCCGAAGGGGATGATTCCACACCGATCACCTCGGCGGCCCTTTCTGCCAACGCCAGCGCAAACAAACCGACCCCGCAGTACAGATCTAGCACGACAGCCGCAGGCGTGACGTCAGCACAAGCCAGCACCGTATCCACCAGCGCCGCGGCCCCGGCTGTGTTGACCTGGAAGAAGCTCTCGGCGGAGACGCGGTAGCGCCGGCCGGCCACCTCCTCGAACAGGTAAGGCTCGCCGATTAACGGTTGGAGGCCGCGGGGGGTCAACACCGCGCAAGCCGCAGGCAGGTCAAGTTCCAGTTCCGGTGATTCATCGCCCGCGGCCTCCAACAGGATCAGCGCGTCGCCGGTATTGATGCCAGTACGCAGGCTGACGCCGGTCAGCTCCGGCCAGGCAACATCCAGGGCTGCGTGCAAATTATCCAGGCGCTGATCGAGCAGCAGACAGCGCTCGATGGCGATCACATCATGGCTGCCCCTACGGCGATAGCCTAACCGGCCATCGGCTGTGACGGCAAACTGGGTGTGATTGCGGTAGCCGTATTCCAGGAACACCGGTGCCTCGTCAGCGGACTCGGGATCGGCTAGCGCGATGATATCGGCCACCGGCGGATCCGCGATCCAGCCCAGGCGGCGGAGCTGGTCGGCCACGATGGCCTGTTTTAGCTCGGCCTGGCGGCCATAGGCGATGTGCTGCCACTGGCAGCCGCCGCACGCATCAGGCCCGAAGTGCGGACAGGGCGGCGCCACCCGGTCAGGGCTGGACGCCAACACCTTGATCAGCCGCGCGCGCGCCCACCGCTCCTTCTCTTCGACGATCTCGACGCGCACTCGCTCGCCGGGGATAGCATAAGGCACGAACACCGCCTTGCCCGCGTGTCGGCCGATAGCCTCGCCGCCATGCGCGATGGCGTCTAAAGTGAGATCAGTGATTTGCCCCATGTTGACCTTTCTTGAGATGACCGCTCCGCATCCTTCGACTGCGGGCTATCCCCCTCCACTCAGGATGCTCCGCTACGGTTGGGTAAGTTGTGAATGAATATCAATTGCTGGCGTCGGTCAAGAACGCCACGGCGCGGCCCTCGTCGCCGCTCATCACCAGTTCCAGTATGCGGCCGCCGGTGGTTGCGGGTACGTTGATCACCTGCACATACTCTGCGAAGGCAGCATCCGCCGGCAAGAGCACCGGCAGCGCATTGGTAGCCTCAGTGAAGAAGTCCTGGTTGAAGGGGTTGCCCGGCTCCCCAGGATAGATTGCCAACGGAAAGATGTTGGATTCCACCAGATCCTGGAAGAAGTGCGTGCCGTAGGATAGGGTGGGCCGGTTCCTGCCCTGCACCCAGGCGACCTCGACCAGGGCGCGCGTGTTGTAGAAGTCAGCGTAGCCTACCTTGACACCCAGGTCCGGGTTCGAACTACCCCAGCGGCCCGGGCCCATCAGGATGAACCGTTTTCCGTCCAGCCGTTGATTGATCCGGCTGACCAGGCGGCCCAGCTCTAGCTTCTGACTAAGCGGCGCAGCAGCATACTGCTCCGGCTGCACATAGACGATATAGGCGATTCTGCCGACGCGGCCGTTCGGCACCAACTTATCGGTGCCGAACAAGATGTCAGCCTGCGGCACGTTTTCGGGGATGCGGACCTGCTCGGCCGTCGTCACGCCGCTCTGCGGGCGGCACTGGAGCAGGTGCAACTCCACGCTGGGGCGTGGGTATTCGCGACCCAGCACAACGGTGTACTCGATGTCTACGGGCCGGCTATAGCCCAGCTCCAAGGCTTTGAGCACTTCGCGGAGTTGCCCGGCGAACAAAGTTTGGTTCAGCAGGGCATCCAGAGTGATCACCAACGATCCCGCGTCAAGGCTGTGATCCGTCATGATGATCGGCCTGATGTAATCATCACTGGCCACTGACGCCACCTGGCGCAGGCAGGGATAGTCCCCGCGCAGCACTTCGCTGACGGGCACCGTTTGCAGTTGGTTTGCCTCCAGGTTGATCACATCCATGTAGTATTGCGAGTAGTAGCGAACCTCTTGCGCGCTTTTCTCTGGCCGGAGCGTGGGGTGGCTCAGCGACACCATGCGCGGATAATCCTCACCCACCCGTTCGACCGCGCGCGTGCCCAGGCCCACCACCAGCCGCGCGAAGCCGTCTTCACGGCGCAGCTTGGGATTCCACAGGTAGGGGTTGCGGCTGTAGGCCACGCCGGCCACGGCCGGGAAGTAGTAGCCGCGATAACGCTCCCCCTGCACCACCTGGATCATCACCGCCATGCGCTCATCATAGTCCAGGTAGCCCCGCTGCTTCCGATAAAGCAGAACGTTGGGGTTGTAAACGCTGGCGTAAACGCGCGCTATTGCAGCGATGAGGGCGGTCAGGTTCTCCTCCGGCGTGCCCTGGTTGGGGCAGAACACGCTCTCGTACATGCCGGCAAAGGACAGTTCGAAATTGTCCTCCAACAGGCTTGACGAGCGCACGATCAATGGCTGGCGCCCCACCAACGTCAGCAACTCGCGGAACTCGTCGAAGATGTCGGGCGAGAAACGGCCGCGTTCATAGGCCGCGCACACCTCCGGGTACTCGCTCGCGATGGTTTCAATATCCTTGTACTTCTGGTTCAGGTACACGACGAGGCCGTTGTCGCTCAGGAATTCGTAACTCACATCGGCGCCAACGAAGTAGGTTTGCGGCAGCGCCAGCCGCACGGGCTCGCGCTTGTCGCTGGCGTGCGCCACAGTGCGCTGGAGAATCTTCCAGGCCAATACCAGCCCTGCGGCCTTGCCACCGATCTTGCCGCGGCCGATCCGGTGGTTGCGGATCCATTTCAGGTCGTCCAACTCCAGGTATTCCTTGGCGATCCGCACAAACTCCAAGTCATCGCTGATCAGCGCCTTGATCAGCACAACCTTGACCTCTTGCATGTGATGCCGGACGCGCGCCTGTTCTTCAAGCGGCAGCATGGCATAGCTCTCAAGCTGCAAGAAGAGGCCTTCAAGGGGCGCCATCTCTGGGTTGAGGGAGAGCATTTGATCCGCGGTCGGCCGCCGGGAGAGAACCTCGCGCACGATCTCCTCAAATAGCTGCGGGTTGAGATTGAAGGCAAAGTAAAACTCGGTCTGCTGGGCGCGGATGAAGGCCAATCGGCGCTCCCAGATCTCAGCCGTTTCCTCGGCGTGGGGATTGACGATACCCTCGCGCGCCTGCGACTGGATCGCCTTCTCCTTGACTTCCGCCTCAAACGCGTCCCGGCTGATCACCCCACGGCGAAAGAGCTCCTGGCGCATACGCTCGCGCATGGCTTCGCCCAGGATGGGGTATTGGCCAAGCGTTCGTTGAATGCGGTGAACCTTGGGGACATAAGTGTCTTCTTGTGCCATCCGGCAACCCTCCTCAGGAGATCACACAGCAAGTATACCGCCCTCTGGTCAGGCTGGCAAAGCCCGGCGCGCCAGCGCCAATAAGGTCGGGTCACGATCGTAACGCCAGCCAGGCCACACCCAGTGCCAGGCTGATCAGTGTGATGGGCACACCGGCCTTGAGGTACTCTGTGAAAGACAACTCCACATTGCGGCTGCGCGCGACCTCGGCCACAATCAGGTTCGCCACCGAACCGAGCAGTGTCAGGTTGCCCGCGAATGTCGTCGCCATGGCCAGGGTCAGCCAAGCCGCCCGCTGATCGGCCAACTGGCCGATCAGCGGGCGGAAGAGCAAGACGGCCGGGACGTTGGATACCAGGTTGCTGAGCACGACTGCCACCGCCGACAGCGCGGCCACGCCCTGCCCCACCAGGGGCCGGCCGACGGCAAAAAGCTGCTCGCTCAGCCCGCTATGCTCGATGGCGCCGGTCACCATGAACAGCCCCGCGAAGAACACTAACAGGGTGAAATCCACCTCGTCGAACACCCGCTGCGGCTTGATGCGCCGCGTGACCAGCAGCGCCGCGGCTGCGGCCAGTGCTGCCATGGGGATCGGCGCGCCAACCCAAAACGCGGCCAGCATTAGGGCGGTGGCGAGCATGCTTTTCTGCAAAAGCGGCCGGTAGATGGCCTCACGGGGCAGGGCTGCATCATCGGGGAAGCCGACGACCGCGAACTCCTGGCGATACACCAGCACGATTACGCCCCAGGCGACCACCAGCCCGGCCAGCGAGATCGGCGCGAGCCAGGCGGTGAAGGTCGTGAACGGGATGCCGGAGCTGACGCCGATGATCATATTCTGCGGGTTGCCCACGATGGTCGCGGCCGAGCCGATATTCGCCGCCGTCACGAGGCCGATCAGGTATGGGATCGGGTTGCGACGCAGCGCAAGCACGATGTCCAACACGAGCGGTGTGAACATCAAGACGATGGTGTCGTTCAAGAACAGCGCGGACAGGACGCCGGATGAGACGATGATCAACGCCAGCAGTTGCCGCGGCGTGCCCGCCAGCCGCATCACCTGGCTCCCAACCAGCCGGAAGAACCCGGCCAGCCGCAGGTTGACGTTGATCACCATCATGGCAAAGAGCAGCACCAGGGTGTTCATGTCCAGCGCGGCGTAGGCTTGCTCCAACGAGAGCGCGCCGGCCGCGATCAACAACGTGGCGCCCACCAGCGCGATGGTGGCGCGGTTCATCCGCAGCCGCGGATAACGCCCAACCGCCACACCGAGCAGGGTGAGGATGACTATCCCGGTAACAAGCCATTGGTGTAGCGTCATAAAGTGCGCAACTCCAATACGCGTAGAAACCACAGACAGAACGCGCACTTCGGGAGCGAGGGTCCAGCCGGTTTCCAGGCTATTCGGGCCACGTTCCAGACTGGCTGAAGCCTCGATTCGAGGTGTATTCGGAATTCCTGAGTTGGTTGATTATACGCGCGGCCTCATTCAACCCCAAACTTGTTTGCACAGGCGCGCGATGTGTGCGAAAATAGCCGTTGTAGGGTCCTGTCACCGCACGTCCTGGCAGTCCACGCCGGGATGCTCCCCCCATGCGGCCAGGAGCGCTATCGCCGCGCGCGGCTAGGGGGGAACGCATGACCCTCGTTTATCTCACCATCGCCTGGGCGTTCGGCATCCTGTTGGGGCAATGGGCCTGGCAGCAGGGGGTGCTCGGCTGCGCGACGCCGGGCTGGCCCTTCGCGGTCACCGGGGGGAGCTTGCTATTGGCGGCCCTGTTCGCGCGCCGCCGGCCGGAGGTCCGCCTGGCGCTCGTTCTCGGCCTATGCGCCGTTCTGGGCATGTGGCGCTACCATGCCCATCCCTTCGCGGCCTGTCCCCGCCCAGGCGACGTGGCCTTCTTCAACGGCACCGAGACGGACCCGGTTCGGGCCACGGTGGAAGGGGTGGTGATCGGCTTCCCCGATGTGCGCGATACCGGCATCCAATACCGTCTGCGCGTCGAGGCGATCACCGTGCGTGGGGAGATCCTACGCGTGCGCGGGGATGTCCTGGTCCAGGCGCCCCGCTTCCCTGAATACCGCTACGGCGACCGGCTGCGCGCCAGCGGCCAGCTTGAAACCCCGCCTGTACTGGACGACTTCGATTACCGGCGCTACCTGGCCCAGCGCGACATCCATAGCCTGCTGCGCCGCGCGCGAGTCGAGCGCGTGGCCGAGGGGCAAGGCCAGCCGTTTTGGGCCTTTGTTTACGGGGTGAAGGCGCGCTGGGCCGCGCTGCTCAATCGCATCCTGCCTGAGCCCGCGGCTGCACTGGCCAACGGCATGTTGCTGGGTATCGAGAGTGGCATCCCTGAAGACGTGGACGAGGCGTTCACCGCGACCGGAACCACCCACGTGATCGTGATCTCCGGCAGCAACATCGCGTTGCTCTCCGGCGTGATCATGGCAAGCCTGAGCCGGTTGCTGGGCCGGCGCCGCGCGGTCTGGCCCGCGCTGGCGCTGATCGCGTTTTACGTGCTGCTGGTGGGCGCGGACGCGGCCGCACTGCGCGCCGGGCTGATGGGCGGCCTCTACATCTTCGCCATCTACCTGGGCCGGCAGAGCACCGCGTTTGTGTCGCTGTGCGCCTCGGGCCTGGCGATGACGCTGATCAACCCGCTGTCGCTATGGGACGTGGGCTTCCAGCTCAGCTTCTTGGCGACCCTGGGGCTGATCCTGTTCACCCGGCCCCTGGGCGCCAGCCTCGAACGGCTGCTGGCGCGCATCTTGCCTGCGGCCGCGGCCGGCCGGGTCAGCGGCTTCCTCAACGACGGACTGATCGTCACCCTGGCCGCGCAGATGACCACCCTGCCGCTGATCGTCTACGTCTTCGGGCGGCTCTCGGTGATCTCGCTGGTCACCAACTTCTTCATCCTGCCCGCGCAGCCGCCGATCATGGGGGGCGGCATGGCCGCGCTGGTCGCCGGCCTGGCCTGCGAGCCGCTGGGTCGCGTCCTGGCCGTGATCCCCTGGCTGTTTCTCACCTACACCACCGCGGTCGTGCGCCTGACCGCGGCCGTGCCCTTCGCCTCGGTGGACACGGGCGCGGTGGGCCGTGTGCTGGCGCTGATCTATTACGGCGTGCTGATCGGCACATTGCTCTGGCGCGAGGCGCGCCAGCGTGGCTGGACGACGCTGCCGCCGGGCAAGGCGCTGGCCTGGGCGGCCGGGGCTATGGCGCCGGTCTGGCTGGCAAGCACCGTGCTGGCCGCGCAGCCCGATGGCCGGCTGCACGTCACGCTCCTACCCGCGGCCGATGGCGCCGGCGAGGCCGCGCTGCTGGTGACGCCGGCCGGCCGCCGCGCCTGGATCTGGGACGGCCGCGGGGATGGCGCGACGCTGGCCGCGGCCGCGCGCTCGCTGCTGACCGGCCAGCGCACCGTGGATCTGGCGCTCGGGCCGGGCGCGGCCGATCTCTGGCCGGGGCGCCGCGGCCTCGACCCGGCCAGCCTGGCCCCCGGCACGCAGATCCGGCTGGGTGACGGGGTGGCGCTGACCCGGTTGGACGCGGGCGGAGAACCGGCCATCCTGGTCTCCTACGGCCAGTTCCGCGCGTTGCTGCCCGCGGCCATCCCGCCGGCCGGGCAGGCCGCGCTGCTGGCAACCGGGCCGCCCGACCTGCGGCTGACCGTCCTGTTCGCGCCCGGCCCCGAGACCGGCGCCTGGCCCACAGCCGAGTTCCTGGCCGCGGCCGCGCCGCAGGTCATTCTCTGGCCGGAGGGGACCACCTACCCACCTGACGTTGCCGCCATGCTAACCGCCCGCGGTGCGGCGCGCGTCCCGCCGGACGCGAGCATTGAGGTGGTGACGGATGGGGCGCGGGTGTGGGTGCGGCGGCTGAACAGTGGAAAAGCCCGCTGATCTCAGCGCACACAACATGACAAGAGTCATGTTGTACGGCCCCTTTCTGCGTTAGGCTTAGCCGTGAGGTGAGGCTCTTTCGTGGCTATCGTAACTGCCGGTCTGCTCCCCCTGGTCCGGTAGTTCTCACAGTAATAGCGCACTGCGGGATGCGTGCGAGAGGAGACTCCCGATGTCCCAATGTCATTGTCCACGACGGCTCTGGATCGTCACCGTGCGCGCGGCTTTACGAGCAGTCTTGCCTGCGCCGCGCCATTCGCCCCCACCCCCGTTGCAGTAGACAACTATGACCCAACACATCCGACCGGCCGACCCCGTTTTGCACGTTATAGGGTGCTGGCCCTGGCGGCCGCGGGCAGCCTGGCCGCCGCGCTCCTGCTGGCGCCAACCGGACCGGCAGCCCCGACCCTGAACGGACATGCCGCCGTGTTCGCCGCCCAGCCCTTCGACTCGCCGGTCAAACCGACCCCCAAACCTACCCACACCCCGAAACCGACGCCCACGCCCAAGCCGACCGCCACCCCGGTGCTGGGCCTCTTCCTCTCGCCGCTGGGCACGCCGCTGCCGACCGCCACGTTACAGCCGCGCGCTTGGCTGCCGGTGGTCATACGTCTGGAGCCGCTGCGTTATGGTTGGCAGGGGATTGGCGTTCATAATCTGAAGGCTCCTACGGCCATAGCTGCAGACTGGTACTACAACTGGGGCTTCAACGGCGCTTGGGTCGCGGCGAACGGCGACCAGGCGCAGAGCGCCGCGACCCTTGAAGCGCAGATGGCGGCGGCGCTGGTCGATCCGGCTTACGTGCCGATGATTTGGTGCAGCGATGATGTGAATGCGGGGATCTCCCCAGAAACTGCCGCAGGTCTGGCGCGTGATCATCCCGGCCGTGTCTGGCTGCTCTTCAATGAGCCGGACAATGCCAGAGAAACCCAAAAGGGTTGTGGTTGGTATTGAGGCTGACATCAGATATAGCTACATTTCTGATAACAACTGGGCTGGATTAGGCACCTATATTGCGCAGCAGTACATACGTTACTATAATGCTATCAAGGCTGCTGATCCGACTGCACGGATCTTCGGTCCAGCCTTGGAGTACTTACCCAGGCCTACACTGCCCGTGATTTTCCCACGTGCCATACCCATTTGGGAGGCTTTTCTCAATGAGCTATACCGAGTAGACCCGAACAAGCCATGGTTGGATGGCATTGCTCTGCACGCCTATCCGAATCATCACTCAACCTATCACACCTCTTTTGATGGCATCACTTGTACAGGTGTTGATGGCAACATACCGGACTGGTTCTTGGATGCGCCTTGTGTGGAACAGGCGTTGCGGGACGGCTATCGCTACCTGCAAGACACGAATACCAGCGGACCTGGTAACCCCCATCCAGAGTTGACAGGCGGCCGCCCCATCTGGATTACCGAGACGGGGGTCCTGTATGACACGCTCTCACATCCCAATTGGCGCAACGAGCTGCCGTGGAGTAGGACTCGGGATTACTACCAGCAGCCGTTGCTGACCTGGTTTCGCACTGCCGCAGCTCCACTAGGACAGCCTCCACAGGAGCCGAGCGCTGATTGCTGCATGTGGTTCAACTCCTTAACGTGGTTTGTCTCACACTGGAACTGGTACGAGGCGACTAGCCTGCTCGATGCCCCCAATGGCAACCTGAACGCGTTGGGCGTCAACTGGTGTGACGCCACCTGTCTCGGCTGTAGCGCCCCTGGCTACGATGCACCATGATGCACCGTAAGGAGGTGATCGATGCGTTGTTCATTGAGGATCGTAGCTACAATCGGCTATCTAATGCTATTGACCGGCAGCGGCTTACCGGCTGTGAGGGCTGAGACTGCGTTACCTCTTTGCCAACCTTTTGACCAATCAGGCGATTTGGTTATATCATCAGCGTTCCGCGACGATCATGCTCTGTTGATCATAAGATTCATTGCGGAGCATCGGCGCCTACTGCGCAGTTGGGATGCTGGCCTCACTTGGGTCGAACTACCGCCCTATGAGCCGCGCTGGATATATCCATCCCTGAATTACAGCACGGATCACACTCTCTACGTGCTAGGCATCGACCCGGCATCCGGCGCGGACGTCTACTGGCGTTCGACAGATGCGGGCGACACCTGGGCCATCCAGATCCGCAACTTACCCCCTGGTTATGCCCATCTAGAGATAGCGCCGCTGACGTCAGATATCGTCTATGCCTGGCGGGGTGGTGGCGGCGGCCTGAGCACCCCGGAGGACGGTTTCTTTCGCAGCGCTGACGCCGGCGCCACGTGGACGCAGCTCTATGCCGGCTGGGTTCACAGTGCAGCCATTTCGCCTGCTTTCGCCAGTGATCAGACCATCTTGATCAGCCCCGGTGACTATAAAGTCAGTTTCGGCATCTGGAAATCCGCCGATGGTGGCCAGACCTGGACGCCGCACAACGAGGGCCTGGCGGGCCACAATCCCGGTGCCGGGATCGGCTGGATCGAATTTGCGCCGGGGTTCGTAAGCAATCGCACGGTGTTTCTCAACTTCGGCGGCGTGCTGTTCAAGTCCACCGATGCAGGTGACACCTGGCAAGACATCACCTGGCGCGCCAACCTGCCATTCTATATTTGGGAGCAAGTGGTATCTCCGCGTTACGTTTTCGATCAGACGTTGTGGATTTGGGTTTGGCAGTCAGGCGCTGCCAGTTGTCTCGCCCAAGACACTTGCCGGCCGGCCGGCTCGTACATCTCCCGTGACGGCGGGGCCACCTGGGAGCCCTTGCCAACGCCCGAAAAGCTGGCCGTGCAAGGCGCTGGCGAATACTGCGGTCCCAATGGCGATTGCGGAGTCTTGTTGTTTGGCCGGTACTCTGCGCCGGACGGACACACGCGGCTGTACAAGTCCTACGACTACGGCGCGACCTGGCAGTGCCTGGAGGATCCGACGCCGCCGGGACAACCGCCGCCGGTGGAGATCCCCGAGCCGGCCACAGGGCTGCTGCTGGCGGCCGGGTTGGCTGCGCTGGCCGGGTTTGCGCGACAGAGGCAACAGCGGCGATGATTGAAAGACCGTTGCCCGCAAGTTTCACTCACGCGCGGCGGTAAGGAGCGTCCCAACGAACTCCTTGGCCCAGGCCGCGGCTTCCTCGACGCTGCCGCTGACCGGCACAGTCACCTTCACCAGCACCGTGCCTGCCCCTGGGTCACGCGCAGGTGCGGGCCACAGATAGAAGTAAAACGCCAGGTGTTGAGCTGTGCTGCCGTCGGCCAGCGCCTTCCGGCCGAGCAGGCGCAAGGCGACGATCTCGCCCTGGGCCAGCGCTAAGGTCTCGGAGCCGGCCTCGATCTGCCAGCCGTCCGCGTCGTAGCAGATTTGCGGGGAGTGAAAGCTTTTGGATGTGCGACTGCCGATCAAGCTCAGCCACACCAGGCTGCCGTCCGGCCGGATATAGCGCCGGTAGACGTATTGCTCCGGCTCCAACAGCGTCGCAACTTCGAGATTGGTTTGGGGCACGTCCACGCCTGACCAGCCACCCAATTGCAGGGGTAGGCGGGTAAGGTCGCCCGTCAGGCTAAAATCGTAGGGTGAAGACACCACGCGCTCGCGTTCGGTGCGCTGCCAGTTGCTGATGTCAGCCACGAACTGGTAGCCCGCCTGGGCCGACTCGCCTGGCGGAAGCCTGCCGCGCTGGTTGATCGTGGCCGCGGCAGCCACGGCGACGATCAACAGCAGGAGCGCTACCAGATATCGGCCCTGATGCTGCGACATCCGGCCACCCAACTGAACAGAAGCAAGGACGCCAACGCGGCGAAGAAGAAAACGAATCCAGAGTAGTTGTGGTAATACCGGAAGGCGATATCCGTCCCCCAGGCATTGGCAACTACCAACAGCGAGGCCACGCGCAGAATGTTGCCCATCGCAGCAATCGGCAGACTACTTAACGCCAGCACCAGCCTGGCCCAGCGCGACCCTTGCACGATGAACACCCAGACCGCCACCAACGTCAGCAACGCCACGACAGAGCGCAACCCGCTGCATGCCGCGCCCACCACCAGTTGCGCGCCGGGCAAGCTAACCTGCGCGCCATTGACCGTGACGGGCACGCCGAACAGCCGCAGGCTGGCCCCCGCCACTGCGCCGGTGAACTGCGCCAGCGGCACGCTGAGTGGCTCCACGAACGGCAGCGGAACCATGAAGGCGAGAAACGCAACGGGAAACGCCATGCGTCGCACCAGCGCCGGCCCCAGCAAATACCACGCCAGGGCCGTGACCAGGGCGATCAGCGCCAGCGCGGCCACGAAATACGCCTGCCGCCACAGCGCGTAGAGATAAGCACCGAGCACCATCACCACGGCCAGTAGGGGCAGGCCTTGCACCTGCCCGCCGGGGCGACCGCGAGGGTGCGCCCCTACAAATGGCGTCTGGGGCAACCCGACCGGCCGGCTGACCCAGAGCCGCCAGGCGAAGAACGCCGCGACGAGCGGCACCAGCGGACCGTGCGAATAGTAGTCGTTGCCCAGCCATTCGCCGGCCAGCCAACGCGAGACTGGATAACCAAGCGCCAGCCACAGCCCCACCAGCAGGACGACTCTCACGGCTTTCATCAGTCTGTTGACCGTCTGACCCGCTTCGCCATCAAGATGTCCGGCTTGCCCGGCCCGTTGGCATCGGGCACCACGCCTGAGATCACGAACCCGCACTTGCGGTAAAACTCGAACGGATGGCCTTTCAAGTTGCGGATGGCCGCTAGGTGGCCGAGGAGGTCATCGTACAGGTCAACCTGGCTCAACGAGGTCATGCCATCCTCGTCGTCAGTGCCCAGCCACAGCGTCAGGGCACCGCGGGCGGCCACCTGCGCTTCCAGGTCGGCCACCAGCGCCCGGCCGATGCCCCGCCCTTGGCGGTCGGGCCGCACCACCAGCGGGTGCAGCTCCCACACATGGCCGTCGTAATCGGGGATGCCGCCGATCCAGCCGAGCAGCGTCCCATCGTCATCCACCGCCGCCCGGCAGATTTTTTCCGGCTCCAGCGCCTCGTGTACTTCCGTCAGTGCGGCGGCCAGATCGGGCCAAGCGTTGGGCCAGTGGTCTCGGAAGCCGATCACCAGCAGTTCGGCGGCCTGGTGGAAGGATGCTTCACCGCTGGGGAGAAGGTCTACGATCTGCATTGTTGGTCTCAACTGCTCGCCAGCCCCACCAGCGCCCGAAACGCGCGGTACGCCTCCAGCATGTCCTGGGCGGTGTATTCGACGCGTTTTCCTTCGGTGCGTCGCGCCCCGGGCAGCAGTGCAGCGCCGTCAGCCATCTCGCTGCGGATGAACGCCACGGCCACGGTGATCGGCGGCGTTACCCGGAAGGGCCTGGGCGCGTCAACCGCCAGCCGGCGCACGGCGCGCTCAGCCGCATCCTGGATCAAACGCTCCGTAACCTCAGGCGGTAGGCACTCGGCCGACAGCCGACCGGTGGCCCGTTTGACGACCGCCGTCTCGATGTTGCCCAGTAGGGCCGTTGCCTCGGTGCAGGCGTTCTGATCGCCCGAGATCATCAGCACGGGCGCGCCGAAGTGGCCGCACAGAGCTGCGTTGAGGCCGATCTCACCGACGGCAACGCCATTGAGCCACACGCCGTCCACGCGGGCGCTCGACCAAGTGTGGTCCAGGATGGCCAACGCCGTGCCTACGCGGGCATGGTAGCCGATGAAGAGCACGGCAGCGGCGCCGGTGTCAATTCCTTCAACCATGGAAAACGGTCTCGGGGAGCCGGAGTTCAGTCGCGCGCGACTGTCCAACGCCTCGATCAGGATGTTGCGGCCATCCCAATGACCATCGCTGACGATCACTTCGTCGGCGCCGGCCGCGCAAGCGCCTCGGATCGCTGCGTTGACATCGGCGGTCATCAACCGCCGGAAGCGGTCGTACTCGGAGTGTGAGGGGTTCGTCTGGTCGCTGTGCACGACGCCGGTGATGCCTTCCATGTCCACCGCGATGAGGATTTTCATGATCCCTTCCTTGACAAGTGAGTGTTCTAGAGCGTAGTATAAAACGTGAGGCGCGAAACGTGAAAACGTGCTGTGCATTGCGTTCTCTGGGGTTGGGATTCCGGCTGTGGGTGCAGGGGTGTCTTTCTGAGCGACTCCACCCCAAACAATGCGTGTCGGCGTGAGAAAGCGAAGAATCTCCGTTGTTGGCGCGTGAGACCCTTCAGCAGGCTCAGGGTGACATCGAAAGGGTCCCGGGTTCATGCATTAAAGGACGTGCGATGGCGTGGCTGAAGAAAGCCTTTGCGGGCTGGTGGTGGGTGGGGGCGTTGGTGATGGTGACGGCCGGGATTTGGCTGGGGGTGCTGGGGCTGCCCGATGGCCGGCTGCACGTCCATTTCCTGGATGTGGGCCAGGGGGACGCGATCCTGGTGGTGACGCCCGATGGCCGGCAGATCCTGGTGGACGGCGGCCCCAGCCCTACGGCGCTGCTGAACGAGCTGGGCGCGGTGCTGCCGTTCTGGGATCGCGACCTGGACCTGGTGGTGCTGACCCATCCCGATGGCGACCACATCACCGGGCTGATCCCGCTGCTGGCACGCTATCGGACGGTGCAGGTGTTGGACACGCCCCTCTCCGACGACGCCACGCTGACCACAAGCTGGCTCGGCGGCCTGGCCCAGGCGGACGTGGAACGGATCTTCGCGCAGCGCGGGATGGTGTTACGCGCCGGCAGCGTGCAGCTCACCGTGCTCAACCCCGGTCCCACACTCCTCAGCGGCACCGTCTCGGATGCTAACAACAACGCGATCGTGTTGCGGTTGGATTACGGCCGCACGAGCGTCCTGTTGACCGGGGACGCGGAGCAAGAAGCCGAGGCCGAGATGCTGGCGGCCGGGCTGCCACTGCGCGCCGACGTGCTCAAGGCTGGCCACCACGGCAGCAACGGCTCATCGTCGGCCGCGTTTATCGCGGCCGTGGCCCCACAGCGCGCGGTCATCCAGGTGGGCGCGGATAACAATTTCGGCCATCCGCACCCCGCGGTGCTTGAGCGTCTGGCCGGAATCGAGGTGCTGCGCACCGATCAGCACGGTCGCATCCGGTTCAGCAGCGACGGCCAGGTCTGGCGCATCCGGCGCGAGAAGTGAGCCGTGCCGCGCGGCTACTTCCCGTCCACCCGGACCAGTTCGCCGGCCAGATATTGGGCGCGCGCGGCGCGGCGTTGGATCTTGCCGCTGCTGGTTTTGAGGATGGTGTTGGTGCGGATCAGGGCCAGGTCGTGCAGTTGGATCTCGTGACTGCGTGTGATGGCCTGGCGCACAGCAGCCAGCACTTCGGCAGGATCGGCGGCCGCCGGCCGGCCGGGCAAACGATCGCGTTCCAGCTCGGCGGCAACGACGAGCCGCTCACCGGCCGGGCCATCCACTGAGAACGCGGCGGTGAAGCTCGGCCGGATCGCTGGATGCGCGGCCTCGACGGTCAGCTCGATATCCTGGGGATAGTGGTTGCGGCCATCCACGATGATCAGATCCTTGATGCGGCCGGTAATGAACAGGTCGTCGCCGTCCATGTAGCCCAGGTCGCCGGTGCGCAGCCATGTGCCGGTGCTGTCATTGGCCAGTCGGGCGCGGAAGATCGTTTCGTTTTCCTCAGCCCGGGCCCAGTAACCGCCTGCGACGCTGGGACTGCTCGTCCAGATCTCGCCGACCACACCGGCGGCGCAGGGCAGGCAGGTCTCCGGGTCAACGATGGCGATGCGCAGGTCAAGCCAGCCCTGGCCGCACGAGACCAGGGTGCGAGTGTTCACGTCCTCCGGCTCGGGTGGGAGGGCGCGGCCCTTCTCCAGATGGGCGGCTGAAACAGTCTGATAGCGCGGCCCACTACCTTTGACAATACCTGACACAAACAACGTGGCCTCGGCCAGGCCATAGCAGGGATACCACGCCTCGCGGCGGAAACCGCACGGCGCGAAGGTCTTGGTGAAGAGTTCGATGGTCTCGGCCCGCACGGGCTCGGCGCCGGTGAAGGCCGCTTCCCAGGCGTTCAGGTCGAGGGTCGCGCGCTGCTCGGGCGTAATTTTGCGCACGCACAGGTCATAGGCGAAGTTTGGCCCGCCACTGACCCTGGCGCCGGTCCTGGAAATAGCCTCCAGCCAGCGGAAGGGGCGCTGCAAGAAGGTCAGCGGCGACATCAGCGTCACCGGCATTCCGGTGAAAATGGGCTGCAGCACGCCGCCGATCAGTCCCATGTCGTGATACAAGGGCAGCCAGATAACGCCAGGATCGCCAGGATGGGTATCGAAGCCGGCGCGGATCAGCGCCAGGTTGTGGAGCAGGTTGCCATGGCTGACCATGACCCCGCGAGGGGTCGCGGTGGAGCCGGATGTGTATTGCAGGAACGCCAGGTCGTGGCGGTCAACGCCGGGATCGCGCCAGCCCGCAGCCAGGTCGTCAGTCACCTCGTCGGTCACCAGCCAACGCACCGGCGGGAAGCCCGGCGTCTCGGCGATCAAGGGCTCGACCAGGGCGCGGATATCGGCGGTGGTGAGGATGACGCGCGGCTGCGCGTCATCGATGATGCCCTGAACGCGGCCCAGGCTCCGGGTGCGCGGGGGATAGGTGGGCACCGCGACCGTCCCGGCGTAGAGGCAGCCGAAGAAGGCGCTCACGAACTCCAACCCCGGCGCGAAGAGCAGCAAAGCGCGCTCGCCCTGAGCGCCGTGCTCCTGCAGGGCAACGGCTATCGCCTGGGCGCGGCGATCAAGCGCAGCGTAGCTAAACGTCGTAGTCTGACCCGGATCATCGCCGACAAACGCCGCAGCCTGGGCCGCAGGCTGCTGTTCCGTTCGCCAGCGGAGCAGCTCGACCAGGGAGCGCAGGTTATTGCGCGGTTCGGGGTTGGATAGCGGCATAGGTCTCTCCCAAGCAGTTGGATGACACGTTTATTTGTGCTTGATTTGCTGCTAAATTGTAACACGCTGAGATAGGTTTCGTCAAAGCTGCAGGCGAAGGAGGTGAATGCAATGCGCATGTTGATGTTCATGGCCCAGCGTTTCTGGTGGAAGTCGTTTTCTAAGACCCTGGAGCAGGTCGAGGACCTGGCAGTAGAAGACGCGGTGACGGATGCGGCTGTGATTTTTATGCAGGCCGAAGCCAAAGATGCGGCCGCCCGCGACGATGTTTTCCGCAAGACGCTGAAGAACATCAAATGGCTGGCCAACAAGCGCGACCTGAAGCGGGTCGTGCTGCACTCGTTCACCCACCTGGGCGGCGAGAACGCGGAGCCGGAGTTCGCGGCCGCGTTCATCGCCGAGCTGGCTGATCGCCTGCGCGGCACCGGCTATCAGGTCTGGATCACGCCTTTCGGCTACTTCAACGAGTGGGAGTTGAAGGTGTACGGCGAGAGTCTGGGGAAGGTGTGGAAGGAGGTGTGACCTTCAACCCTAGATCCGGCTCCACGTCGAAATCCAGCGCGGCCGGGCCGTCGGAGAGCAGTCGATAGTGTGCGGCCGCGCCGATCATGGCCGCGTTGTCGGTGCACAAGAAGAAAGGCGGAATGGAAGCCGGCGCCGGCAGGCGCTCGGCCACGGCGACGCGCAGCGCCCTGTTTGCTGCCACGCCGCCGCACACACAGATCCGGCTCACGCCAAACGCGCGCGCCGCGTCCGCGGTCTTGCTCACCAGCACGTCCACCACCGCAGCCTGGAAGCTGGCCGCCAGGTCGGCCAGGGGCAGGTGGCCAGGATCGTCCGCACCGCCCAGCTCGCGCACCTGACGCAGCACCGCTGTCTTGAGGCCGCTGAAGCTGAAGTTGTAGCGATGCTCCGGCTGGATCGCGTAGTTGGTCAGCCCGCGGGGGAAGGGGAACGCAGTCGGGTCACCGCCCTCGGCCGTCTTCTGGATCGCCGGGCCGCCGGGGTAGCCCAGCCCTAACAGCCGCGCCACCTTGTCGAACGCCTCACCGGCCGCGTCGTCCAGCGTCGCGCCCAGGCGCTGGTACTGCCCGTGCCCCCGCATCAGGATGATTTCGGTGTGTCCGCCGGAGACGATCAGGGTGATCAGCGGGAAGGCCCGGCCCTCGGCGTCCAGCGCTGCCAGGCTGGGCCGGGTGATGGTGGCCGGGTCAATCTTGCCGCCCTCATCGAGCCAGTTGGAGTAGAGGTGGCCTTCGAGGTGGTTAACCGCGACGATGGGCAGGCCACGGGCCCAGGCGATGGCCTTGGCCGTGTTCGCGCCCACCAGGAGCGAGCCGGCCAGCCCCGGCCCGCGCGTCACCGCCACGGCCGCCAGGTCATCCCAGCCAGCGCCCGCGCCGGCCAGCGCCCGTTCGATCACCGGCACGATATCGAAGATGTGCTGCCGCGAGGCGATCTCTGGGAAGACGCCGCCGTAGGGACGGTGCAGCTCGATCTGCGACGCGACGACATTAGATCGGATGCGATGCCCATCCTCGATCACCGCCGCCGCGGTCTCATCGCAGGAGGTTTCGATGGCGAGAATGAGAGTCATCGGGTAGAATGCTCCGTGTTGCGTGTTGCGTGGTGCGTGGTGCGTGATGCGTGATGCATAGTGCGTACTGCGTATTGCGTAGTGCGTGGTGCCCTGATCCGTCCTTCGTCATCGGTCGTCCGTCATCCGTCGGCGGTCGTCCGTCGTCCGTCGTCCGTCATCCGTCATTCGTCATTCGGAGGCTCCCATGATCAAAACCCTTGCCGAGTTTCAGGCCGAGCGCCTGGCTGCTAACGAGCGCATCTTGGGCGGCGACAACCGCGCCATCAAGCGTTTCTTTCGCCTGGACGGCGAAGCCTACGAGGACGGCGCGCTGCCGGCCAAGACCAAGGAGTTGTTGGGTCTGGTCGCGTCCCTGGTGCTGCGCTGTGACGACTGCATCACCTACCACGTCATCCAGTGCGTCAAGTGTGGCGTGACGGCCCCGGAATTCGAGGAGGCGTTCGCCGTCGCGTTGATCGTCGGTGGCTCCATCGTGATCCCGCACCTGCGCCGCGCATACGCGCGGATGGATGAGATGCTGGCGGCCGCGTGAGCTGTGGTGCGTGTTGCGTATTACGCATTGCGTGGTCGCCTTGTTCGAAAGATCGCTTCGTCAGCGGTATATCACGCACCACGTCTCACGCACCACGTTCCATCGGCTCCAGCCGCGCAGTGAAATGCCGCAGCACCGGTGCCTGAGACGTGATATGGTAGCCGGGCAGGCGGTCGCGCTGCGCGTAGACGGCCAGGATCACCTCGGCCAGGTAATCCACGTGGCTCTGGGTGTAGACGCGGCGCGGGAAGGCCAGGCGCACCAGTTCGTTCGCGGCTGGCGTCTCCGTGCCGTCGGGGTGCAGCCCGAACATCACCGAGCCGATCTCGACCCCGCGCACGCCGCCCATCAGGTAGAGCGCGTTGTTCAGCGACCAGGCCGGGTAACGCAGCGGTGGGATGTGCGGCGCGATGCTGCGGGCATCCAGGTAGACCGCGTGTCCGCCCGTAGGTTGCACGATAGACACGCCCGCCTCGGTCAGCTTCTCACCCAGGTAGGCGATAGAGCGGATGCGGTAGCGCAGGTAGCCCTCGTCCAGCGCCTCGTACAGGCCCACGGCCACCGCTTCCAGGTCGTAGCCGGCCATGCCGCCGTAGGTGGGGAAGCCTTCGGTGAGGATCTCGCGCGTGCGGCAGCGTGCGGCCAGAGCGTCGTCGTTCAGCGCCAGGAAGCCGCCGATGTTGGCCATGCCATCCTTCTTGGCGCTCATGGTGCAGCCGTCGGCATAGCTGAACATCTCGCGCGCGATCGCGATGGGCGTTTTGTCCGCGTAGCCCTCCTCCCGCAGCTTGATAAACCAGGCGTTTTCCGCGAAGCGGCAGGCATCAATGAAGAACGGGATGCCGAATTCCCGCGCGACCGCGCTGGTGGCGCGAATATTTGCCATGCTCACCGGCTGGCCGCCGCCAGAGTTGTTGGTGACGGTCAGCATGATCGCGGGGATGCGCTCCCGGCCGACCTCATGGATGGTCGCGCGCAGGGCATCCACGTCCATGTTGCCCTTGAAGGGGTGGATCAGCCGGGGCTGCCGGCCTTCGGCGATCACCAGGTCGCGCGCCTCCGCGCCGGTGTTTTCCACGTGGGCGCGGGTGGTGTCGAAATGCGTGTTGCTGGGGATCACGTCGCCCGGTTTGGCGATAGCCGGGAACAGGATGTGCTCGGCGGCGCGGCCCTGATGGGTGGGGATCACGTGCTTGAAGCCGGTGATGTCTTGCACCGCGGCCTCGAACCGGTAGAAGGACGCCGCGCCCGCGTAGGATTCGTCGCTGGCGATCATGCCGGCCCACTGCCGCGATGACATCGCGCCGGTGCCGCTGTCGGTGAGCAGGTCAATCAGCACGTGCTCGGCGCGCAGCAGGAACGGGTTGTACCCTGCCTCGGCCAGATAGCGTTCCCGCTCGGCCCGGGTCGTGAACCGGATCGGCTCCACCGACCGCACCCGAAACGGCTCGATGATGGTTTTAGGGTGAAACTCTTCCAAGATGCCTCCTGATCTAAAATGGGGGACGCAGATTGACCTGATCTACCTGATTGCCAGGTTTTTCTTCGTTGACTCGTTTGTCACCTGCCCATCCTATGCACAACCTTCGTTTATCCGTAGTAATCCGTTGCCTCTCCTCTGTTTTGCCACTCCAACCACTGCGCGTAGAAGTACGCGCTGCCGCCGGGGGCCAACAGCGTCTCGGTCGCCAGCTCCGGACCGATCAGCTGCGCGCCGCGCGCCAGCAGGTCGCCCAACGGCCGCGGCGCGGCGTAGGTCAGCGCTAACGTCTCCGCGTCCAGCAGGAGCAGCCCGGAGATTTCCGCCGAAGGCGTGGGCCGGCCCAGCGCGGCCGCGCGGAACACCGCGTTGATCATCGTCACGGGCCGTCGCTCTCGGTTCGGCCCGCGGCGCAAGTTGAACGTCGCCACCCACACCAGCAGCGGCCGGTATGGCTCGGCCCAGCGGTAGGCGATGGGCTGTGGAGCCGCATCCTCGCGGCAGAGGTAGGTCACCGCGCTGTCGCCCAGCGCCACCGGGACGCACGCTTCTTCCAGCGCCTCGCGCACCACGGCCTGCGTCCAGCCCTCGCCGGGGTCCAGGTGCCCGCCGATGCCCGTGAACGCGACGATCCCGGCCTGGCCCTTGGCGCCCAGCGGGATCGCGCGCAGATCCAGCCCGAACACCAGCTTGTCCCGCCACGTCAGGATCAGCCCGGTGCTCAGCTCCGCATCAGGCCCGCCCAGGTCGGCTAGTTCTAGCCCGTTGCCCCGAATCAACGTCGGCACATCGCCGGTCAGTTCGCTATAGTCGTCCATCAGTGCGCTCCGACGAAGGACGAATGACGAAAGACCGAGCCAGCGCGCTGATGCTTGGTCGTCCGTCCTTCGTCATTCGTCGTCCGTTATACCGGCACCGCCGCATCCGCCTCCTCCATGTCCGGCTGCCCCTTCACGCCGATAGTATTCAGCCCAGCCACGGCCAGTTGGTCGGCCCGCTCGTTGAGTTCGTCTCCCGCGTGCCCCTTGACCCAGTGCCACGTGACCCGGTGCGGCTTGATGGCGGCGTTGAGCGCCTGCCACAGGTCGCGGTTCTTCACCGGCTGCCTTGTTTGCGTGTGTGGGTCATAACGCAGCCAGCCGTTGCGCAGCCAGCCGGCCATCCACTCGGTGATGCCCCGCTTCAGGTACTCCGAATCGGTGTGGATCTCAACCACGCACGGCCGGGTGAGCGCCTGGAACGCGGTGACCGCCGCGCGCAGCTCCATGCGGTTATTGGTGGTCAGCGACGCGCCGCCCTGCAGCACCTTCTCGTGCGGCCCGAAACGCAAGATCGCGGCCCACCCGCCCGGCCCCGGGTTGCCGGAACACGCGCCGTCGGTGTGGATGATCACGGGGATGGGGTCAGGCATATTGGGCCTCCTATCCCCGCACCCGAAACCCACGTTCCGCCGGCGCATCGGGCAGGCTGGCGATCTCGACGTTTGCCACATCGGCCATCGGCGGCCCCTGCCAGCACCACTCCACCATCCGCGCCACCGCGGCCGCCGGCCCCTCGAACAGCGCCTCGACCGCGCCATCCCAGCGGTTGCGCACCCAGCCGGTCAGGCCCAGGCCCACCGCCTGCCGCGCGCAGCTGGCGCGGTAGCCCACCCCCTGCACCCGGCCGCTGATGACGACCTGGACGCGTTTTGCGGTCATGTTGTTGTCCTCCTGCCCTGGAACTCTGGACAAATCATCAATTGCCCACCTTCAGCGCGACCACCATCTCCGGCATCCCCTCGCCCCGATACGCGTGCGCCAGATAGGGCGTGCTGTGCGCCAGGCCGATCTGCCCGTCGGGCGAGATGCAGATGACGCCGCCCAGGCCGCCGACCCGGTGCCGGAAGTACGCGATGGCGACGTTGGCCGCGGTGGGCGCGTTGCCCAGCAGTGCGATCTGATCCACGGTCGTTTTCGCCAGCACGGTCTTCATGATTTGCTCGCCCCAGCCGGTGCAGGCAGCCGCGCCCATCGTGTTGTCGGCGTAGAAGCCGCAACCGATGATGGGGGTATCGCCCACCCGGCCCGGATGCTTGAAGAAGGTGCCGCCGGTGGAGTTGCCCACGGCCAGATCGCCGGCCGCATCCAGCGCCACCGCGCCCACCGTATCCGCCGCGCCGAAGGCCGCTCGTCCGCTGTCCACGGTCATCCGTCCTTCGTCATCCGTCCTTCGTCTCTCCTCCCACAGCCGCCGCTCCCGTTCCACCACCAGCCCGGCCGGGTCGCACAACGGTAGGCCGGCCGCGGCCGCGAACCGCTCCGCGCCCTCGCTGGCCAGGAAGACGTGGGGGCTGTCGTGCAGCACGCGGCGGGCCACCGTGATGGGATTGGCCACCCGCCTCACCGCGGCGACCGCGCCAGCCATCAGCGTGCGGCCGTCCATGATCCCCGCGTCCAGCTCCACAAAGCCGTCCGCGTTCAGGTGCGAGCCGGTCCCCGCGTCGAAGACGGGGTGATCCTCCATGCTGCGCACGGCTGCTTCGACCGCGTCCAGCGCGGCGCCGCCGGCCGCCAGGATGGCCCAGCCGGCCTCGGCCGCGGCGCGGCAGCCGGCCAGGTGATCGGCGTGCAATTCGGGCGGGATATCCCAGGCCCCGCCGTGGACAATGATTGCGGGTGTCATGTCACCATTCCGTGGGGACACGGTTGTTTGGCTGAGCTCACGCCGAAGCCTCGCGCCTGCCCAAACGGGAGACCGCAAGGGTGCGCCCCTGCTCAACATGTGATGTGAAACAGGCCCAGGACGTTGCCCTCGGCCTTGTTCCAGAGCTTGATGGCGTCGGGCGTCGGCAGGAGGTCCACCTTGCAGCCCTTCTTCTCCAGGAACTCGGCGGCCTCCGGTGACAACTTCACTTGCCCCTCCTGGCCCGCGCCGATGATCAGGCGCTCCGCCTTGTTGCGGTGCAACTCCTGGATCTCGACCAGGCTGAGGATGTGCGACGTGCCATAGATCGCCTTGGAGAGCTGCTTGTTGCGGCGGTGAACCTTCCCTTTCAGGCCGATGACGATGTCGTACTCGTAACGCTTGCCGCCGACGGTGATACTGCCGAACCAGGTTTCGTCAATCTTGGGTCGCATCTCGCACCTCTGCACCAAACCGGACGCTTTAGCACGATTCTAGCACAAGGATGGGCTTGAAGCAACCGCATCAGCTTGCGTTGCTGTGATTGCGCTTACGGCATAAGGTGGTATAATGGCATACAGTAACAGCACGAGCGGGGCGAGGCGGCGGGTGCTTTTGGCTGCGTTCCATGTGATACCCAGGATCGTCAATGCTATCGTTCTTCTCGTAAACATCGTTTTCATGTTCACATGGAGGCGCCATGAACAGCGTGCGCATTGTCGCAGACAGCGGGTGCGACCTGCCCCCCGATCTGACTGAACGCTACAACATCACCATCATTCCGGTCTTTGTGCGCTTCGGCCAAGATTCCATCTCCAGCGATGACCTGACGAATGACGCATTCTGGCAGCGGGCCACCGTTTCCCCGGAGGCGCCGGCCACTTCATCGCCCGCGCCCGGCACCTTTTATCGTACCTTCCAGAAACTTGTTGAGGCCGGCCACGACGTCGTCTGCCTGACGTTGCCAGGCAAGCACAGCGGCACCTTCAACGCGGCCTGGCTGGCTGCCGAGGATTTCGGCGGCAAGGTGCGGGTGGTGGATACCGGCTCGTTCTCACTGGGTATGGGTTTGCAGGTGTTGGCCGCAGCCAGGGAGGCGTTGGCCGGCCGTAGCGCCGAGTTCATCCAGGGCATGGTGGAAAACTTGCGGACCCGCACCTCCATCCTGTTCGTCCTGGATACACTGGAGTGGGTGCGCCGTGGCGGCCGGCTGGATCGCATCCTCCCGTTGGTTGATCGCTTGGCGCGCACGTTGCGCGTCAAGCCGGTGCTGGAGATGTGCAACGGCGAGTTTCGCCTGGTAGCTGTGGCCCGTTCCACCCGGGGCGCGCTCCAACGGCTGGAAGATGAGGTCCGAGAACGATTGCCGGTGGAAGCATTGGCTGCCGCCTACACCCGCGGCTGCGAGGCTGCCTCCGATCTGGCGAGCCGCATCGCGGCGCTGGCCAACAAGACGGTCAGCGACATCATGGTGGCTGAAGCAGGGCCGGCTTTCGCCGCCCATGCGGGACCGAACGCGATCGGGGCTGCCGTCATCCGCGCTTGAAACAGATCGATACACAAGGGGGCATACGCAATGATGCGCATCGCGCTGCTATCTGACATTCATGGCAACGCCATCGCCCTGGACGCTGTGCTGGCCGACATGGCTGGCCGCGGCCCTTTCGATCAAATCATTGTGGCTGGAGACCTGGTGTGGGCCGGCCCCTGGCCGGCGGAGGTCGTAGACCGGGTGCAGGCCCTAGGGGGCGTCGTGATCCGAGGTAACACTGACGCCTTTTTCGCGCAATCGCTAGATGAGATCCCGTCCGGCAAGAACGAGGATCGGTACGTCAATCACATGACCTGGATGCAAGCACAGTTGCAGCCGGCGCGCGTTGCCTATCTGGCGAGCCTCCCCTTCTCGCACCGCATCTCGCCTGCGCCGGGGCACGACCTGTTCATCGTCCATGCCAACCCCGTGGACATGGAGCGCGCCATCACCCCGCACACGCCCGAACGGGAGCTGGATGAACTGCTGCTGGATTCGGTCAGGGTTCGGGATTGGGCTGTGTTGGCATTTGGGCATGTCCATGTTCCCTTCGTCCGCCCCTGGCGTGATCGTTTGCTGGTGAACGTCTCCAGCGCCGGCCTGCCTATGGATGGCGACCCGCGCGCGGTCTACACCATCCTGACCTGGGACGGTCGCGCGTGGCAGGTCGAGCACCGCCGCGTGTTCTACAACGCGCCGCGCGTCGCGTTCGAGATGCGGAACGGCGGCATGCCGCGCGGCAAGCATTTCGCCGAGCGCCTCATGGCCGCGCGCTACGGCGGAGGCGGGATGCTGCCCGTCGCTGTCTTCGATTGAACGGAGCCGCCGACATGCTCGAAGCGCTTTTGCCCCTCCACCCGCACGTCGTCCACTTTCCCGTCGCGCTCACCCTGACCGGCGTGCTGTTCCTGGCCCTGGGCCTGGTGCGCCGGGAGGAGCGTTGGTGGGGCTACGGGCAGATCAGCCTGCTGCTGGGGTGGCTGGGCGTGCTGGCAGCCGTCGTCACGGGCCTGGTTGACCAGGCGCGCGCGCCGCAAGACCCAGCCGTGGTCGCCGTGCTCAACCAGCACATCACCGCGGGCATCGCCCTGTTGATCGCTGCCGGCCTGGCGCTCTACTGGCCGCTGCGCAACAAGCGCCTGCCGTCGGGTATGACCTCTGCCCGCTGGGGCTACCTGGCGCTACTGGTGTTGATCGTGCTGTTGGTGGTGCTCGAAGGCTGGCTGGGCGGCCGGCTGGTCTACGATTTCGGTGTTGGGGTCAGATAGCGCATGGCGGATAGCAGCGAACTCAACATCAGCCATCGGCCATCGGCCATCAAAGAGGTGACATGGACATCAAATGGTACACCGGCACGGGTGATGACGGCTTTACTGGCGTGTTGGGTCGCGAGCGGGTGCCCAAATACGCGCTGCGCCCCGAAGCCTACGGCACCGTGGATGAGGCGTCGGCCTTCCTGGGCCTGGCGCGCGCCCAGGCGCAGGACACGCGCGTCCGTGAGCTGATCCTGGCCGTTCAGCGCGACCTGTACAACATGATGGCCGACCTGGCCACCCTGCCCGAAACGGCCACCCGGCCCCCCTGGCTCCCGGCCGAACGCCTGGCTTGGCTGGAAGCGACCACCGACGCGCTGGGCGCAGACGTGGAGATGCCCAAGGCGTTCATCGTGCCCGGCGACAGCGTGAGCGGCGCCGCGCTGGAGATCGCGCGCACCGTCGTCCGTCGCGCCGAGCGGCTGGTGGCCCGCCTCACCCACGAGGCCGAGGTGCGGGACGACATCCCGCTGCGTTACCTGAACCGCCTGTCGTCGCTTCTGTTTGTGATGGGCCGCATCGAAGATCGGGCCGCAGGCATCGCCCAATTCACCCTGGCCGCAGGCGCGTGAGAATGCGAGGACGCGATGCTGTCAAACCCTGAGAACGTGACGACGTGAGAGCGTCATCCGCAACCTATCGCTGATGGCGATCCTACTCGCTACAATCACGCAGCACGCAGTACGCAATACGTAATACGTACTACGCACCCACCCAACACACGGAGTCACCCATGTTCCTTGGCGCACACATGTCCACCGCCGGCGGGCTGAGCCTGGCCTTCGAGCGGGCGCAGTCCATCGGCATTAACACCATGCAGGTGTTCACCAAAAACCAGAACCGGTGGGAGCAAAAACCCACGCCGCCGGAGGAGATTGCCCGCTGGTTCCAGGCGCAGGCTGCCACCGGCATCGGCCCGGTGGTCTCCCACGCAGCCTACCTGCTGAACCTTGGCACCCCCGACGACATGCTGTGGGAGAAATCAATCCACGCGCTGATTGATGAGTTGACCCGCGCCGAGCAGCTCGGCATCCTGGGGGTGGTGCTACACCCCGGCGCGCACATGGGCAGCGGCGAAGCGGCCGGCATCGCGCGCGTCGCGGCCGGGCTGAACCGCGCCCACGCGGCCACCGCGGGCTTCAAGACGCTGACCCTGCTGGAGGCGACCGCGGGCCAGGGCACCACCCTCGGCTATCGGTTCGAGCACCTCCGCGGCATGTTGGACGGAACCGACGCGCCAGAACGGATCGGGGTCTGCGTAGACACTTGCCACATCTTCGCCGCCGGCTACGACATTCGCACCCCGGAGACCTACACCGCGACCCTGGGCGAATTTGATCGCCTGTTGGGGCTGGAGCGCCTGAAGTGCCTCCACTTCAACGATGCCAAGAAGCCGCTCGGCTCCCGGGTTGACCGGCACGATCACATCGGCACCGGTGAGCTCGGCCTGGCCGCGTTTGGCTTCTTCCTCAACGACCCGCGCCTCGCGCAGACGCCGATGATCCTGGAGACACCCAAGAGCGAGGATATGCACGAGGATGTGGAGAACCTGGGTGTGTTGCGCGGGCTCATCCAGGGCCAGGATCGCGGTTCCTGACCTCACGACTTAGCGGGAGCTCGCCAGCGTCGCGGCGAACGTGCCCAACCGCACCCCGGCGCGGCACGCTGCAGCCAGTCCATCCCCTGCCAGCCACGTCGCCAGAAAGCCGGCGTCGAACCCATCGCCCGCGCCGGTGGCGTTGACGATCTGCGCGGCCGGGGCCGGCGCCCGCGCCACTTCTTCCCCCGCAGCCGCGATGCAACCATCCCGGTCCAGCTTGAGGACAACCACCCCGGCCCGGCCGCGCAATGCCGCCAACATGTCCTCCGGCGCGGCGCAGCCGGTCAGGGCGCGCGCCTCCCCGCGGTTGGGCAGCAGGATGTCGGGGCGGCCGGCCAGGTCCCAGAAGCCGGCCGCGCCCAGCCGCGCCAGCGGTCCGTGCGAGCTGGGGTCAAGGCTGACCGGCACGCCGTGGCCGCGGGCGTGGGCCATGGCCGCCAGCGCACCGGGCCGGCTCGCTTCGTCCAGCAGCACATACCCGACGACGTGCAGCAGCTCAGCCCTGGCCACCAGGTCCAGCGGGATCTCGTCCGCGCGCCAGCAGGCGTTGGCCCCGCGGTCGGGCACCATGGTGCGCTCGCCGCCCGGCTCCACCAACACCTGGATCACGCCGGTGCCACGCACAGGATCGGTGATCAGCGCTGGCTCGACCCCTTCCGCGCGCAGGTCCTCCTCCATCCAGACCCCGAAATGGTCATCGCCCACGCGGCCTATGAAAGTGACTGGTTGGCCCAGCCGCGCCAGCCAGACTGCCACGTTCGCTCCCGAGCCGCCGGGCATCAGCTGCACGGCCGCGGGCGCGTCGCTGCCGCGGATCAGCGGGGTGCGCAAGGTGCTGACGATGTCTACGGCGATGTCGCCCAGGATGACGATCATGGCGGCTCCTTCGGGTGTGTTGTGAGGGTAGTGTATCATCGCGAAGGACTTTGCCTCAAAAATGCCCTGCGCTCCTGCGTTTGCGCAGTTGACGACCTCTCCTCTGAATGCCACAATGCCCCCAGGCTGATAGATTGGTCAAAGACATGAGGGGTGCGTCGTGTACACCACAATGGTCGTGAGAACCAACATCCCACCAGGTCGGGATGTACGTAGTCGCGTACCGGAGAGCGTTCCGCTGTAAACGCACAGGAGCCATACAGCCGCGGGGCGATGCTATAAGCGAGGCCGATTGCACTGATACGAACACGGCCTGTTGCGTCCGCTTGAGCCGATCCAGGATCGTGGCAACCAGGTTTACCTGGTGACGATTCTGAACCTCGACGTCTTTCGCACGAAGAAACAGAGGGCAATGGGTCATAGCCTGCGCGGGAAGTATCGAGGTTATTTGAGCGGCGCCAACGAATTTGCGGCCAACAAGCAGGCTGAGAAGTCGTTGGAGCTTTGATCTCATGCCGTCAGACGCCGACCAAGTCGAATGCTTCGTCTTCGATGCCTGCGCGCTCATCGCCTATCTCAACGACGAATTGGGCGCGGACAAGGTCGAAGATCTACTAAAACAGGCTCGACAAATGCGCGTTCACCTGTACGCGGCATCGGTCAACGTCTATGCGGTGTTTTACGACTGCCTCAAACGCGATGCGACCACGGCCAGGCAATTGATTGACGACATCTACGGCTTGCCCATCACCATTGTCGAAGGGGCCACCTGTTGGCGCTTGACCGAGAAATCGTAGACGTTGGCATTGAAAATCAGCCGACTGTTCGCCAGGTATTCTACCCCATGTCCATGAAGCGACGGACGAAGCGCTCCCAATCCGGCACATTCTGGATCTCATCCACCACAAAGATGTTGCGCTCACCGAACAACTCAACCAGCAAGCTGTACAGGTCATTGGCATCGCCAGCTTCGAAACCGAGGAAGCGTTCATCCTCGAAGTTCACGTAGTAGAATTGATCCTCATGAAATCATATACGGGAATAGTTTCTTTGTCAATGAAATCACTTGAGTTGAGGGTTTTCGTCCAGGTTTGCTGGTCGGTCTTGGAGTTGGAATCCTGGTTGATTGCCAGCCGGCGCTCGCTGGCGGCTCACGGCTGGCTGGTGGCTGCACCGGGCGTCAGCGCGAAGTTGAACTCGCCGGCGACCGGCGCGGATGTGCAGACGGGCGTCTTGTCGGCCTGGACGCCCCGCACTCGATAGAAGTAGTTTGTGAGCGGATCCGCGCCCTGGTCGGGATCGGGCCAGCGTATGCTGCCCGGTGTCGCCGCGAGGGTGGCGACCCGCTGGCTGCCCCATTGGCCAAGCAGGAAGTGCGGCGTGCTGCTGCGCCAGATCTCATAGTGGGCGACTGCGCTCAGCACGTGCGGCCAGCTCAGCTCACTGGTCGCGCCACGCAGGGCAATGCTGACGTCGGGATCGGTTAGCGCCGGCGCGCGCAGCTCAACCTGCCACAGGTCACCGTTGCCTGACCACGTTATGATCGTGTCGGCCGCTACTGCTGCGTTGCTCCGTGAGATGGGTACGGCCGTGGCCGGTTGATCGGCTACGGTGAACTGCAACACCTCCCCATAACTGGCGCCTTCGTCCTCGGGGGTAAAGCCCTCGTCACCATAGCACGGCATCAGCCCATACCAACCGATTTCGTTCACGGCGAACAGCCCGCACTGCGTCCCGGTCGAATCGTAGACGGCGACCTCGGTGTTGACCGGGAGGGGGACGCCGTTCAGGGTGCTCTCCTGCCCGTAGAAATTGACCCATTTGGTGCTGGGTATGACATCATCCGGGAGCGCGTCAGTGCTTTTAACTTGGCCGGGGAGGCCCAGCAACAAGCTTAGGGCAGTGAGCAGGCAAGCTCGAGGCAGACAGCTCATCATGGGTCACTCCTGATCGGGCAAACGACCGTGCTGGACGGGATCCAGCACGGCACGATCGGTACTTGCAGACCACCGGAACTGGCCTAATCCCCCCGGCCGTTCATGAGCAGCGGCAGCCATATCTCTCGTCCGGCGGGCTGGAACGCCGAAGCAGGCGGCGGCGCCGGTGTCTCCGTTGGCAAGAGAGCCGGAGACGGTGCTGTCGGAATATGCATAGGTGCTTGCACGTCCGCAGTCCGCAACACCAGCGGCAGCCAGATCACCCGGCTGGGCGGCGTGGGTGACGGTTCAGGCGTTACTGTGACCGGTGGGAGCGGGCTGTCCATCTGGCCGAACGGCAGCAGTTCTCGCTCGCCGTGATCCAGCCAGGTGCCCCTCGCCACCACCTCGCCCTCCACCACAATGTTAATGACATCGCCGGGCGCGCCACCCTCATCCTCTGTAGTCTGTGCGTCGTCACCGTAGCAGGGCAACAAACCGTACTGGCCCACTGTCGTCACGACCGCAGCACCGCAGGTCACGCCCTGGGGATCCAGGGCCAGCACCAGAGACCCTGGCGCTAGCGGCGTGCCATCGGCCAGGATCGCCGGCCCGTAGAAGTTCATCCATGCCAGGGTGGGCTGCACGCCAGCGTCCTGCTCTGCGTCCCGCTGTTGCGCCACCCGTTCGGCGACGGTGAGCGGGCCGGTGGCCTCTTCTGACGGCGTGTCCTCGCCCGGCCCCGGGATGGCTGTGATCTCCGGGGAGCTCGCTGTGCTTGGCGTGATCGGATACGTCAGGGTTACGGCCGCGGTCGTCTTGATCCAGTAGCCGTACAGCGGCGCCATCTCGGTCAGCGTGTTGTAGCTGTCGGTCAGGTCGGGGTAGAGCGACAACGCGCCGTTGTTGTAGCCCAGCACCGCGGTGTACTGGCCGGCGATGCTGGTCAGCGCTTCGGTAACCGGCAGTGTCCGCCGCGGCAGATAGCTCACCAGGTTCCAGCGCGGGTCGAGCGGCAGGGGTGTGTCCACAGGCAGCGTCCGTCCGACAACCCGCAGCCGCGGATAATCGGGTTCCTCCGCGTCGCCCGTCGGCAACGGCGGGGTATGCAGCAGGCGGATACCGTAGCCGTGCCAGCCGTCTACGGTTTTCAGCGTGTTCAGTTTGGGGTCCAGCCACGGGTAGAATGTCAACGCGCCGTTGTCGAAGCTGGTGATAGCCAGGTATTGTCCGGCAATCGGTCGCTGCACCACCGTGATGTCGCGGTTCAGCGGGTCTACATAGGTGGAGACCAGGTTCCACAGCTCATCCAGGCTGATATCCAACAGGCCGACCTGCTGGTTGGCGGGGACAGGTGCAGTGCATAAGGGCAGGCCGGCCTGGCCCACCTCCGGATCGTTGACCAGCGCCGCCACAGCGTGATCGCCCAGTGCAGGGTCGGGCCAGAGCAGGGCCGTTGTTCCCTCCGCGCCGGGCGCCAGGGCTGTGGCTAGGGTCGTCGTGCCCAGCCGTGCACCGTCAACGTAGATGCCCACGGCCAGCCCGGCCGGCAAGGTCTCCGCGCCCGCGTTCCGCACGGTGACGGAGATGGTGACGGAGAACGGGTCGCCCGCGGCCGGCACGGCCAAGATGGCAGTGACCTCAGGCGCCGCGCTCGCACAGATCACATCCACGGCCAGCGTCTCGGTCCCGACGCCGTTGCCTGCCAGGTCGAACGCCTGCGCCGATACCAGGTAGCGACCGGTGCGCACGCCGGTCAGGTCGTACCACCAGCGATCGCCATCGCGTGCCGCTGGGACTTCGCGCGTCGCGCCCGTCGGATCCTGCACCAGCAGGGTCACGTTGACCGACGGCCCGCCATCGGTGACCAGCCCCGCCAGCACCGTGGCCGTGCCACCCACCCAGACCTCGGTGATGGTGTGGGTGACGGTGATGACCGGCGCGACGTTGTCCACCGTGAATTGAAGCGAAAGCGGCTCGACTGAGTGGTTGCCCACGATGTCGTTTGCCGTCAGCGTCACGGTGCGCGCCACATGATCCAGCTTGCCGCCCTCCGGCGTGACGTAGGACCAACCCGCCGCCTTGACGCCGATGTCGCGCGGGGTCAGGCTGAGCCGGCTGCGGTAGTACGCGCCATCGTTGGTCCCGGTATCCGTGTCACAGATGCGCAGGGTCCAGTTGCCTTGCGAGCTCTGGCCCTGGAATGCCCGCAGCGGCGCATAGGGCCGGGCCGAGCGGACGTAGGCCGCGCCGCCGTCGGTGCTGACTGGTGTCTCATCGTCGCCTTGGGCCGTGAACAGGCCCGCGACCGCAGCGTCCGCCAGCATCACGTTCAGGTGCGCGAAGTGCGTGCTGGGCAGACCGTCGTCGGCGAAGAGGCGCACTGTCGTGCCGGCCGGTGAGGTCAGCTCGACCTGCAGGTCGTCGCGCTGCGTATGCTGCACGGCCAGCCCTACGGCCGCATCAGCGACGGCGAACGTGCCGGTGACCGGGTAGGTGACCACGAACGGGTTGGCGCACGAGGTCGCGGCGCCGATAGCGGCCGGCGCGACCGGGATGTCCTCGTAGGCCGCCGCGGTCGCGACCGGCGTGCCCGACCAGGTCGCCTGGCCGCAGACCGCAGCCTGTCCGTCGTCGGCCACGCAGGCGTTCACCGATGCGATGCCGGATGCGTCGTCCGCGCTGCCGTAGAGGGCGAAGCTGCTGCCCTGCACCAGGCTGCCGGCAACGACCTGGGTCGCGACTTCATCCAGGGTCAGGGTGGGCGGGGCCGCGTCCAGCCGGTAGGGCAAGGTTGGCGCCCAGCCGCCGGCTTGACCGTAGCGGTCGGTCGCGGTCATGCGCACCTGGAAGATGTCACCGTCGCTGCCGGCTACATCCCAGGCGCACGTCCAGGAACCGTTTTGCTCGACAGGCACGCAGGCGACCTGGTCCGTGCCGTTGACGTCCAACTGCGCCTGAGCGACCCCCGCGTCGTCGTACACGTAGGCTGCCACCTGGTTCAGTCCCGGCCCCAGCCAGTACTTCGGCGCTGCGATGCCCATGAACTCCGGCGCGGTGCGATCCACGCGGTGGTTCATCCACAACCATTCCAGCGGCTCGCCGGTGGCCGGGTGTGCCGCGTCGAAGATGCGCACGGTGACCGGGGCCCAGATGGCGCTGCCGCCGGGGACCACATAGCCATCGAAGGAAACCGTCCCCTCGGCCAGCGGCGCCACGTCGCCCAGCGGCACGGTCAGGTGGATGCCATCGGCCGCGCCGGTCAGCCGCAGATCGTACTGGGCGGTCACCTCGGCGAACGCACCGGCCGCAGTCCCTGCGCCCAGGTTACGGAACGCCAGCGTGTAGCTTACCGGGGTGCCGGGGCCGAGCGGGAGCTGGTCGCGAGCCAGGAAGCTCAACTGTTCGTTCACGTCGGGCGGCGGGGTGCTGGTCAACAGATCGCTCAGCCAGAAGAGACCATCGGCGAGCAGGCTGTAGCTTGCCGCTGCCGGGTCAGAGGCCAGGCTCACGCGCAGGTCACTATCCGGGTAAGCCACGGCGCCGCCCAGGCTGCCATTCGGGCAGATGCCCGGCCCGAGCGCGTCCCAGCGATAGGCGTGGGTCAAGGTGATATCGCGATCCTCCTCGGCCAGCGCGCCGAGCCCGGTTGCCCGGTCGCTGTTGAGTGGGTTGGCCGCCGGCAGCGCGGCCCAAAGCCTTAGCATATCCTCCTCAGACGCGAAGGCCAGCAAACCGAGCGCGTTGGCGGTCGGATCGGCGACACCCAGCAGGTCGAACGGTAGATACAACCGCGTCTGCTGCGCCGCGGGGTCATGCCGATACTCGGCCGGCCCCAGGTCGGCCAGGTGCACCCACTCGCTGCCATCCCAGCGGAAGAGCTGCGCAGTGTGGGTATCCCGCACCCAGGCGACCACATCTGCGCCGAAGCTGGTGGGCAGGGTCACGGTCGTCCCATCAGGGCTGTAGTCCTCCTCGCCGCTGGGCGCCAGGTAGGGGTTGAACGCGATGGCTTCGCCGCTTGTTGGGTCAACATCCAGATAGATGAAGAGGTCGCCTGCCAGATCCCAGGCCGCGCCGGCCCAGGCCAGCCCCAGGGCTTCATGGCCCCAAGTGGCGTACAACTGCTGCTCGGCGCTGCGGGTGGTCTGCCCGGCCGCGTGCCGCGCGGCGCGACGGTCGGCGCCCAGGAGCGTGCAGCCTGAAGCAAGCCAGTTCGACGCGTTCGTAGTCACGGCTTGAGCCGTCCTGGCTCCCAGCCAGATGTAATCCGGCGTGAACGGGCCATCAACGGTGATAGGGCCGGTATTGGCCCAAGTCTCCTGGCCGTAAATGTCCTGGCTCATCAATCCCACACTGATCTGTTGGCCCTCGTCGGCAATGAAGCTGGCGGTGAGCGACCCGGCCGGCGACACGGTCTCGCTGGCGGTCGTCACGACGTCGGTCACCGCGCTGCGCCACTGCACCGTGTAATCGCCCAGGCCGCTGCCGTCAGTGGCTGCGGTCCATTCCAGGGTCAGCGCGCCGTCCGCCACGGTGTCGCCGCTTGCCACGGGGAGGTCGCCGCTTCGCAGCGTCAAGGCCCCCGCGGCCGGCGGCATCACGTCCACCGTGACCATCTCGGTGACCTGGGTCGTGTGGTCGCCCAGATCGGTCGCTTCCATCGTAACCTCGAAGGCCGCGCTATCCGGCAGGGCGCCCGCGGTGTTCCAGGCCGCGCGACAGGTCGCCGCCAGTGGCGGGTTCGCGCTCTTGTCACCCAGCCACCCCGCTTGCCACTCCCCACCGGCCACCCGCCAGCGGCAGCCTGCCAGCCCGATGGTATCGGTCATCAGCGCGGTCAGGCTGATGGTGCTCGGCTCGTAGTAGGCCGTGCCGGTGACCACCGTGGGCGTGAGCGCGACAGCGGGTGGCAGCGCATCCACCGTCACGGTGAAGATGTCGGTCGCGACATTGCCGGCCCAATCGCGGGCTTCGGCCTGCAGGATGTGCTCGCCCTCGCCGGCCGGCGTCCACGCAGTTTCCCAGGTCATTTCGCTGAGTTCACCCGCGGGCCAGGTCTCGACCAGCAAGGGATCGGCCGCCGACGCTACTGTGACGGTGAGTGCCTGCAGCGTTGAGGCGCTGCTCTGCGCTTGCCCGGCCACGCTGACAGGGTCAAGGTTGCCCAGGGGCGAGGGCAGGCCGGCGAAAGAAACGGAGAGGTTGGAGTGCGGCAGCGCAACATCTGAGCGGAGCACCCTGAGCGGAGGAGCGGAGTCGAAGGGTGCGGAGTGGTCATCGCCTAAGGCCGCATCCTTCGACTTCGCACGGCCATCCTGCGGCCGTGCTCCGCTCAGAATGCTTGCAGAGTCAGGGCGAGTCACAGTAGCGGCCGCGGCGGTGACGGTGGTGCAATTCCCGGCGGCGTCGCACGCGGTGGCGGACAGTGGCGCCTGTAGGTCGATCACCCGCAGGTCGTAGCTGTTGTCGGCCACGTAGACGTAATGGCTTGAGACGACCACGTCGTAGGCAAAGCCGGGGGTGTCGAAGCTGGCGGCCAGGGCCGGCGCGGCAGGGTTTGCTACATCGAAGACCAGCAGCCCGGCGCCGCCGTCGGCCAGGTAGACCCGGCCATCCGCGAAGATCAGGCCGCGCGCGTCGCCTGGCGTGTCGTAGCGGGCCGCCAGCGTTGGTCTCCGGGGATCGGCCACATCGAGCACGACCAGGCCGGCCGCGCCGTCAGCCACGTAGAGCACGTAGTTCTCGCCGATGGCCACATCGTAGGCCGTGCCCGCGGTGTTGTACGAGCCGACGAGCGCGGGGGCCGCAGGATTCGTCACGTCAATGATCTGTACGCCGGCCGAGCCGTCCGCAACGAAGGCGTAGCGGCCATGGGGCGACAGGGTTGGCGTAGGTGTCGGGGTGCGCGTGGGTGTATTGGTTGGCGTGTTGGTGGGTGTGTGCGTCGGCGT
>CAZKEF010000006.1:0-143331 GCA_964551735.1 uncultured Anaerolineales bacterium | reverse complement strand
GTGCGTTGGCGTTTTTGTCGGTGTATGCGTTGGCGTGTTGGTGGGTGTGTGCGTCGGCGTGTGCGTTGGCGTTTTTGTCGGTGTATGCGTTGGCGTGTTGGTGGGTGTGTGCGTCAGCGTGTGCGTTGGCGTGTTGGTGGGTGTGTGCGTCGGCGTATGGGTTGGCGTGTTCGTAGGTGTATTGGTCGGCGTCGGCGTGAATGTTGGCGTATGCGTCGGCGTGTTGGTGGGTGTGTGCGTAGGTGTATTGGTCGGCGTATGCGTCGGTGTGTTCGTTGGCGTGTGCGTCGGCGTGAATGTAGGCGTGTTGGTGGGTGTATTGGTCGGCGTCGGCGTGAAAGTCGGCGTGGGGGTAGGCGTCAGCGTCGGCGGGATGTAGTCGGTCAGGTCGTGCACGAAGACGTCCATCGCGCCATTAGTGTCGTCAGCCACCAGGTTGCCGGCATAGGAATGGAACGCTACGTGCGCCCCATCGCCGGTCAGCGCAGGCCATTCGGAGTGACCATTGCCCTGACCGCCGCCCGTGCTCACGGAGACGCGCTGCGTCGTCCCGGCCGAGGTGTCGCGCACGAAGACATCGGTCGCGGCGTTGGTGTCGCCCGCCACAAGGTTCGTGGCCATGGACTCGAAAGCGACTGCGGCCCCGTCGTCCGAGATGGCCGGGTTCCAGGAGTTGTCGTTGGCCTGGCCCCCCGCCGAGTCCAGCGAGAGCCGCGTCGTCTGGCCGGTCTGTCGGTCGTGCAGGAAGATGTCACGCCGGTTGTTGGTGTCGCCGCTGACCAGGTTCGTCGCATCGGATTCGAACGCGACGTAGCGGCCATTGCCGGAGATGACCGGATGGAGCGATGCGCCGTTTGCCTGCCCTCCGCCCGTCGCCACCGAGACGCGCGTCGTCGCGCCGCTCTGCCGGTCGTGGATGAAGATGTCGCTTGCGACGTTGGTGTCGCCGGCCACCAGGTTCGTGGCGTCCGAAGTGAAAACGACGTAGCGGGCATCGGCCGACAGGTTGCCGTGGTTCTCGAGCACGGACGCGCCGTTACCCTGCGTGCCGTCCGAGGCCACCGAGACGCGCCCGGTCGCGCCGGTCTGCAGGTCGCGCACGAACACGTCGGTCGCGCTGTTGGTGTCGCCCGCGACGATGTTCGTCGCGTCGGATTGGTACGCCAGGTACTGGCCTTCGGCCGAGAGCGAGGGGCGCGAGCTCCCGGCGTTGGCCAGGGTGTTGCCTTCGCCCAGGTAGAGGAGCTGCCCGCCGCCGGTCTGCAAATCGTGCAGCCAGAGGTCGTCGTAGCTCCGGCCGAAATGGAACGCCTGATACGCGACATAGCGACCGTCGGCCGAGATGGCCGGATACTGCGACGAGCCGTACGCCAGGTTGGTCGAAAGGTTCCGGGTGCTGCCGTTTGCCCGATCGTAGACGAACACGTCGTAATATAGGCCGGCGGTATCGTAGGCCACCATGCGGGCATCAGCCGAGAGGGCCGGGTGATACGAACCGTTCGGGTTCTGGTTACCGTCGGTCCAGAAGGAGACGCGGGTCGTGCCGGGGCCGCCGGGCGTGGGGGACGCGGTCGGCGTGGCTGTCAGCGTCGGTGTAGGCGAGGAGCCCGGCGTCGCGGTCAAGGTCGACGTGGCCGTCGGGGTCGGTGTGAGCGGCTCGCCGATCACCTCAATCTCCTCCGGCCCCGCGATGTTGTTGCCCTCGTCCGATTCGTACCCCAGGCACGAGGCATCGGCTTGGGCATAGTACGCGTGCCAGCCGGCGTCCCCGTACGAGAAGGTCCGGGTGAAGGTCAGCGACGCGCCGGGCTCCATGTAGCCGAATTCCCACGAATAGGCAGCCGAGCCGGTGTCATGGTCGCACGACGCCGGCTCGGTGTCTTCGTACAGATCGAGGTAGGCTGCCGGCCCGTCGAACTGGAAGAGGTCATCCCCCTGGTTCGTCATAACGATGGTGACCGTGGTGCTCTCGCCGGGCGCGATAGTGAGCGGGTCGGCGGTGATCGCCACGACCAGGTCGGGCAGGCCGGCGGGCGCCTGCGGCTGGTCTAATGGCGTGACGCGAGCCACCATGACCGGCCGCGGCTCGCTGACCGCGATGCCGTTGGCCACGCCGCTGGTGTCGTAGGCCGCGACCTCCACCGGGGCCGACGGCGTGCTCACGTCCACGATGCGCAGGCCACTCGCGCCGTCGGCCAGGTAGGCGTAGGCGCCGACCAGCGCGACGCCGGAGGTCGTGCCGGGGGAGTCGTAGGCGCCGAGCAGGGCCGGCGAAGATGGCGCCGACACGTCCATGATCTGGAGGCCCAAGGCGCCGTTGGCCAGGTAGGCGCGGTTCGCGGCCACGGCCACCCCGCGAGCGTTGCTGGAGGCCGGCGCCAGTCCGCCCAGCACGACCGGCGCGGTCGGAGTCGCCACGTTGACGATTTGCAACCCGCTGCCGTACGCGGCCAGATAGGCCTTGCCCGCGTCGAAGGCGATGCCTCGGGCATAGCCCGAGAAGGCTTGCGACCCGACTTCGGCTAGGCCGAGGGCGAGGGGCCCCACGTCACACGCGGCGCTCACGCGATAGAGGCGTTGGCCGGTGGGGTCGAGGGTGGTGTACCAGGGTGCCGTGAAGTAGGATCGGCTATCAATGACCCCCGCGCCGCACGGGGTGCGGAAACCAGCCTCGGTCAGGTTGAAATCTTCTGCCGTGGTGACGTAGTGATAGCCGGTGGCCGTCGTGGTGCGGGTGATCGCGACTCGCGGGGCCAGCGTATCCACGTTACCCTGCCACGCCAGGCCGGTCGCCCGTTCGTGACCCGCAACGTCGCGGCCGCGCGTCTCGACGCTGTAGTAGCCCTCCAGCCCGGCCAGCGGCGCAAGCTGCCAGCTCGTCACCCCCACGCCCGCGCCGCTCTGCGCCACGGTGGCCGGCCGCCAGCTCAGGGCGGCCAGCTCCTTGATTTCAGCCGGTGACAGCGCGCGGTTCCACATGTTGACCTCGTCGAGCCGGCCGCGGAAGAAGCGTTGGTCTGCGATCGCCGCGGTCACCTGCCAGGTGATCTTGGCCGATCTCGACCCGTTGTTGGCGGTGAACTGGCCCGTGCCCGCCGTCGTGCCGATGGATTTTGTCCCCAGGGAGTGCCAGGCGCCGCTGTAGTGGGCGCGCACTTCGATCGTGCCGCTGCCGCAGAAATCGCGATACTGGCTGACCGTCAACCCATGGTTCACCGCCGCGTGGAGCGGCCCTTTATAAACACGGTCACCGAAGTAGAGGTCGTAGTAGTTGGCGTCCTTGTACGGCGTCAGCGTCTTGAAGGTAATGCGCGCACAACCGGAACTGGTCGCCAGGCTGCCGCGGCCTACGTCGAGGCGGGTGGTGGCCGCGGGCCGCTTGCCCGAAAGCGCGTTGGTTTCGTAGCGGGCCGTACCGTTGATGTAGACGGTGTAGGTGATGCCGTCGAAGGTGGTCGCGATGTGGTTCCAGGCGTTCTCGGTCAGCAGGTTTCCGGTGGTGATGCGCTGAAGCGCAGTCCCGTCGCCGAAGCCCGCGCTGATCTGCACCCGGTTGACGATTTCGATGAAGGGGTACGCCTGGCTCGGCTCGACCAGCGCGCCTGCGCCGATGACGGGGTGGACCGCGTTGTCGAGCGGCTGCGGGTAGACCCAGGCCGCCTGCGTGAAGCGGCCCGCGGCCAGGTTCAACCCGCTGCTGCCGGCGACTCCCGCATAATCGTCCGCGCCGTCCAGGGCAAGCGCGTTCGCGCCGACCTTGCTGGCGGTGGCCTTGTTGGCCGTGTCGCCGGCGCCGGCCTGCAGGGTCGCGTCCCGCCTCGCACCTGAGCGATCTGCCAGGGTGCTGCCGTCCACGGCGATCCCTTCGTCGAACGGCAGCGCCAGCACGGTGCCGCTGTCGAACGTCCCATCGCTCAGACTCTTTACTTCGGCGTCCGCGAGCTGCCGGTTGAAAAGGCGCACCTCGTCCATGCCGCCGTAGAAGTAGTTGATGGTGCCGCCCGAGCGTGGCGAGAGTGTAATAGCGTGCGTCAGCCCATCCATGTTGTAGGCGGCCGTCTCGGTGTCCGCTTTCGCACCGTCAATGAAAAGTGACCAGACGTTGGCATTGTCGCGCGTCACCGCCACATGGTGCCAGGCGTGAATAGGCGTCGCCCAGCCGTACATCTGCATCACCCACCCATTGTTCTGCCAGATATTCGCATAGATGCGGCCGTCAGAGACCGCGGTCAGTCCAAAGTTCTTGCCACTGGTCCCCCATTCGAGCAAGGGACGCCAACCGCTCGAACCGTCGAACCGCATCCAGAGCGCCAGCGTGAACGGCCCCGTGCCCACATTCAGATCGTCCTTGTAGGTCACGCTGACCGTGTCGTTGCTCCCATCGAACAGGACGCCCTGGCCGGTGTCCGGTCCCTGCACGGAGCGCGGGCACGTGGCGGACGAGGAACAGGTCCCGTTGTGGTCCTGGCCGGTGACATCCCGGAAGGTGATGCTGCCGTTGGCCGCCGGCGCGTCTTCGAAGTTCAGGTGCAGCAATTCGCTGCCAGCGGCCGGGTCCTGGTAGAATACCGAACCGGGCATGGCCAGGGTAAACCCGACATCTACGCCCGCGATGCCGGAGACGGAGCCATCAATCGCATCCAGACCCCCGGCCGCGGCCGCAATCGTGCTCCCGCCGCAGGCCGGCGCGTCGGCTGTGAAGGTCGTCCCACCGCTGCCCGCGGCCCACGTCGCCACCTGCTCGCCGCAGACCCTCGCCGCGCCGCCCGCGCCGCCGACAACTGCCACCTGGCAGGTCGCACCCTGATGGGTCGTGCCGTGCCAACCGTACTCGCCGCCCAACGACGGATAGATGCCCGGCAGGATCTTGTATAGCTCGATGCTGTTGCACGTGATCGTGATGCCTGCCTGGTCGCCAGCGCCGGCCGGCGCGACCCAGTTCAGCGCCAGGTCCACCGGCCGTTCGGTCGCATCGCCGGACAGCATCGTGCTGCCGGTGATAAAATCGGAGGAGCTGCTGGCGGTGTTGTAGCCCACGGATGACGCCAGGCCGTCCACCGTGATGCTTCGTTCGATTCGGGCTATGTGCTGCGTCACCTGGTCAGGCGCCAGGCCCGTCAGCCGCGCCACGCTGTCTTGCGCCTCCACCCGCACGCTGTAACTGCCGCTCGGGTCCGCTTCATTCATCACATAGTCCAGCGACCACGTGCCGCCGGAAATGTTTGCGGTCTGTGTGCCCAGGCCGGCGGCCGCGGCCCCCTCACCCACCAGCGTGACCCGCACGCCGTCGGCCGGGATGCCGCTGCCCGCGGCGCCGTCGCTCAAGGTTGGATCGCTGACCGTGCCGGACAGGTGGACGACCCAGGTGTTCGGCAGGGTTGGATGCAGCGTCGCGTTGATCAGGCTGTTCGCCGCCTGGTCCAGCGCGACCGTCGGTGGCCGGCCGTCCACGTAGACGGTCACGGCCGAGGCCGCTTCGGCCCGGTTGCCCGCCACGTCAGTGGCACGCACCTTGAGGGTGTGGCGGCCTTCGGCGGTCGGGCTGAAGACCGGGCACCACGCACCATCTTCGGTCGCATCCGTACATCGCTGCGCCGCAGCCCAGGCGGAGGGCGTGCATGCGGCGGGCGCCCGGCAGGCGCCAAGGTCCAGCTCGCCGATGCCCGAAGTGGCATCCGAGGCAGTGGCCAGCAGCACCATCTGCGCCTGCGGCAGGTAGTTGGCCGGGACCGTCAGCGCGCTGGATGGCATGTTCGCGTCCACGGTGATATCCTGGCTGAAGCGTTCTTCAACCCAGCCGCGCTGGTAGAGGTAGGTGTTATAGATTTCGACGCCGTTCAGCGGCCGCGCGTAGACCGTGACCTCATCCAGCCGGCCGCGGAAGCCATCGTAGGTCAAGGTCCGGTCGTAGTAACGGCCGATAGAGAGCGCGTTGGCCGTCTTCTTGGGAACCTTCGCGCTGGGCAAGACAGACGTCCCCTGCAGCGTGCCGTTGACGTAGATGCGCAGCCGCAGCCCGTCGAACGTGCCCATCACGTGGCTCCATTGTTCCTTCGGGAGTGACACCTGGCTGGTGACAGACCAGCTTGCGACAGCGCTGCCCGTATCTTGAATGATCAGGGCCGGCCGCATGCTGTTGGCTGGCAGGTAGAGCTTGTAGTTGCAGTTGTAGGTGCCGCTGGCGTAGGACTTGTCGTACTTGCCCACGAGCTCCTGGCCGCTGGCGCCGGTGTCTGCGGTGGGGTACACCCAGGCGCCGACCGTGAACGTGTCGAGTTGCAGCGCGGCGTTGTCGGGCACGGTGAGCCGGTCGTCGTACGCGTCGAACTCGGCCGCACCGCGCAGCCGGCCGATGATGGCATCGCCAGCCGTCGGGCAGCCGCCGCTGCATGAGGCCGTGAAGCCGTTCGGCGAGCTGTCCGCGAACTGCGTCGCGCCGCGCGCCTCGTCGAAGGCCAGTTGCAGGACGGGCGCGCTGCGGTAGATGGTCAGAATATCGGCTGCCGAGAGGCTGCGGCCGATCACGCGCACATCGTCGAGCTGGCCGGTGAACTGCTCGATCAGGGTCGCGCTGCCCAGGCCCTTGCTCGCGCCGATCAACAGCGCATCGTCGGTGTCGGCGTTGGCCGCGCGGTCGTGATCAACCCGGCCCCGGTAGGTCCCGTTGACATAGAAGCTCACATCGTCGTTATCGTCGAGCACGGCCGCAATGTGCGTCCAACTGCCCACCGGAAGGCCCAACCCGGTCAGCCTGTAATCTCGAATCCCGAAGGTGGTGAAGCGCAGGTCGTCATCGTCGAGGCCAAACCCCCAGCCATTGGCGGTCGTCTGCCGCGACGACGAGACAGCGCGCTGCACGCCGCTCACCGCCTCGGGCTTGACCCAGGCCGCCACGCTGAAGCCGTGCGTGAGCCGGTTGACCGCGCTGTTGGGCAGCGTCAGCACGTCGTCGCCGCCGAAGCTGGCTGATTGATCGACGCGTCCGGGCATCCCCGAGGTGGGGCAGGCACCGCCGGTGCATGCGGCGCGGCGATCGCTGGCCGCGTCCCGAAACGCGGTCTCACCCGGCGGCTCATCCAGCCGCAGGTGTAGCAGCACCGCGGTGTTGCGATATAGCTCGGCGATGGTGTCGCCATCCAGCGCCCGGTTGTAGATCATTAACTCGTCAACCGCGCCCTGGAACGGGATGGAGTCATTGTCGTAGATGTACGTCACCTCGCCCGTGACCTCGCCGGAAAACGCCTTGCGGTCAGCATGGCGTACGGACGCGAAGTCCTGTCCCGTGCTGGCTTCGTTGGTGTCCCAGTAGAAGGTCGTAATCGGGTCATCTCTGTACGCGCCCGAGCCATCGGGGGCCGAGCCACAGCGCGTGCCGCCATCGTCCTCCCAAAGCTCCAGGCTGGCGCCCTCGTTGAGCACTTGCGTGGTGTAGAAATCGTACCAGTTGTTCTTGCCGCGCACGCTCTGGTCGAAGACCTGGCTGCGCGTGCCGGGGCCGAAGGCCATGCACAGCTCGGCATCGCCCGGGTCCCCCTCATCGGTCACATACACATGCTGGAAGTTCAGCGTGGCCGCGTTGCTCGACCGGCCGATCGTGAGGCCGTTCCCGGCCGGCTTGTACGGCACCCCGTTCTTGACGAAGGCGCCGCTGTCTTCCTTCACCAGCAGCCCGTTGACGTAGATGCGAACCACGCCATCCACGTAGGAGACCGCCACATGATTCCACGCGCCCTTGGTAAGCACATCCCCGGTGGTCACGTAGCGCATGCCGTCCGCGGTGCCGAAGCCGAACCGCAGCTTGTTGCCGGTGCGCTGCAGCGTCGGATAGGCAGAGCTCAGGCCGCTGTTCAGCCCCATGATGCCCTGGGGCTGATACAGGGTGCAATAGTAGGCCTCGGTCGCGATGCACCTGTCCTCCACGTTGGAAGGCCAGATCCAGGCCACGAAGGTGAGCTGGCCGTCGGTCAGGTTGAGCGCCGCGTTTTGGACACCGAGATACTGGCTGCCGTAGAGCCAGGCTGCGTTGCCGCTGACGCCCTGCGCTTGCGCTGGACAGGTGGCGGCAAGACACGCGCCGTTGCTGCCCAGGGGCGAGCTGTCGGGCCAATTCTGCCCGCTCGAGGTCTGGGTGTATGTGTCCATCTTCCAGTAGAGCACCGGCTGGTTGGAGAGCGCGGCGACTTCGGCCTGGCTGATGGCCCGGTCATAGACGCGCAGGTCATCCAGTTGCCCGGTGAAGTAACCGGAGCCGCGCGCGTGGTCGAAGCCCATGGACAGCGGGCCGACCCTGCCCACATTGGCCGTGGTCGCGGCGCCCTGGGCGCGGAGCACGCTGTCAACATAGATGCGCTGCGAGCGGAGCGCCCCCGCTCCGCCAATGGTGTAGACGACATGATGCCAGGTATTGTCGTTGTAGCTGACGCTGCTGCAGACGTTTTCCGGGCTGTTGTAGTTGAACCAGGCCTCGCCGCACACCTGTCCGCCCTGCAGATAGACGCGGCGACCGTTCTGTTTGTCTTCTGCCACCAACATGCCGGTCGCGGCCGATGCCTTGAACCAAAACGACACGGAATACTCGGCCTGCGGCGGGATCTTGTCCGAACGCACATAGCTGCTGCCGTTCAGGCTAAGGGCGTTGCCGAACCGACCCAGGGCCGAGGCGCACGTGCCGGCGCAGGTCTGTTGGTGTTCCGGGATGCTGCCGGAGCGGTCCGCCGTGATCGGATCCTCGAACGGCAGCCAAAGCGTAGCCTGCTTCGCCAGCTCGGCCCAATCCACGATCAGCGCGCCGGCCGTCTGTGTCAGGCTGTAGACGCCGGTGGCCGCCGTGCTTGCCACGGTGACGTCGCCGCTGATGGTTTGCTCCTGCTGCGGCTGCAGCACAAAGCTGCGCGGCGCGATGCTGCTTTGCAACCCGGCCGGGAAGCTGGCGCCGAGCAAGCCCTGGGCGTAGCGGTTCATCAGCTCGTTCTTCACGGTCGTCTCGTAGCGCAGCGTATCCCCAGGCTTGACGTAGCCGTCGGTGGGTGAAGTCACCCCGCCGGCTGTCTCGCTGGTAAGCGCCTGCACGGTCATGACCCGGCCATCGGAGGCCACCCGCGGGTTGAAGCCGTACACCTTCTCCAGGCTGTCGGAGATGTTGTCGGCATCCACGTCGCGCTCGTCCGGCGGAGACCAGACCCAGGTCCGGTTCGCGGTTCGGTCCGCGTTTATGCTGTAGACGAACTCCCAGCCGCCCAGCCACTCGGTGCGGTTGCCGTCGTTATCGCTGTCGAAGACATCCTGGTGGAACACTTCTTCGCCGTCCAGCAGCCCGTCCCCGTCGGTGTCGGCCACCAGCGGCTCGGTGCGGTGGAATACCTCCTCCCAATCGCTCAGGCCGTCGTCGTCTGTATCGCGGTCGTTCAGGCTGGTGCCGATTTGCATCTCGAAGTAGTCGCCCAGCCCGTCGTAGTCGCTGTCCCACTTGCTGTCGTCCGCGTCAACCCCGAACGGCAGCCCATCATTGTCCGCGTCGCTCAGGCCCGAGAACTTGTCCCCGGTCTGGCTCCAGGCCAGGGCCTTTTGGCCGTTATTCAAGGTCGTCAAGGCGCGGAAGTCTGCCAGCGTGGCCGGGAAGATGTCCAACACGATCGAGTTGGTGATCGGGTAGTGGATGGTGTCGCGTTCGGTGCGCACGCCGCAGACGCCCAGGATGCACTCCTGTGCGGGGATGGCGTAGCCCTCCGACAGCGTCAGCGCGATCACGCGATTAATGCCCGGCTCCGTCAAGGGGATGGCGGAGGTAGTGGCCACGGTTTTCGTGATGTACACCGGTTCGGACCGGCGCCAGGTGTGTCCGGCGTCGCCCCACTCGGCCTCCGTCCCCCCATCCACGTACTTCCAGTCCTCCGACATGGGGTAGCGCTCGAGACCTTCGTGCAGATCCACCTCGCCGGCGCCGAACTGGTAGGCAAATGTGCTGCTGCGCAGCCGGCTGTCGCTGTAGTGGTAGGGGTAGCCGCCGCCGATGCTGCTGTGCGGCAGCGGCACCGTCATGATGGTATTGGTGAAACTGATGGTGGGACGCAGGGCGTTGCCTACGGTCATCCCTTGGTCGGGATAGACCAGGTCGCCACCGTCGAGCCCGGCCATACGGAAACGGCCTTCCGCGTTGACATCCACCATCACGGTGCCCGAATAGAAGAGGAAAGCCAGGAAGTTTGAGACCAGCCCCTGGATGCCGCCGCAGAGCCAGTCGCGCGCATCGTCGTAAGGGTTGGTGTCTTCCTCTTCCTCAGTTTCCGGCACCGCGCCACAGATCGCCGTGATCAGGCTGTCGATCAAGCCGATGACCGCGTTGATGACGCCGCCAATGATGGGGATGGCGTTGATCGCCAGCATGATGATCTGGACGATGGTGTCGGCCACCGCCTTGGCGACCGTGGTCCCGACCTGCTGGTGGGACATGTTGCCCAGGCCGATGCTCAGGCCCATGACGGCCCACGTGACGACCGCGCCGACCACGAAGCCGATGACGGCTGATCTGCTCAGTGACTCCTTGAAGCATTTGGCAAGCTTGCCGGCAGTGCTCTGGATGCCCTGCGTGATGTTCAGGAACGCGGTTCCGACCAGCTTGCCGGCCTTGAAATCGGCCAGCATATCCTTGACTGCGCCCAACAGGCCCTTCAATTGAAACAAGACGCCGACAATCGTGAGGGCGCGGCCCACCTGCTCGACGGCGCTGCCGCCCTGGCCCATGGCGGCGATGGTGAAGATCACGGCTGCGCCGGCCGCGGCATAGGCCAACCCCAGTCCAACCTTGCCCATCTTGCTCGTCGCTTTGAAGGTATTGCTCGGGTCGAAGGCCTCTTTCCACGCGCCGGCGATGCCCTTGAAGCCCTTGCCCACCTTTTCAAGACAGGCGCCCTTCTTGCTGGCCGCGGCCGCGCCTTGGGTGGCTGCCTGCGTTGCAGCTTGTGTGGCGGCGGCGTTGGTCACGCTGCTGGTCGCCTGCGCTAACGCCTCAGCGGCGTCAACAACCATGTCCGCGACCGTGCCATAGACGCCGTTAACCAAGCCGATGCCGTCGCCGATCTCGCTATCCGAGCCGGCATCGCCCACCGTGGCCTGCGCGTTGGCGTCCCAAGGGTTGCGCCAGACGGACAGGCCGCCCTGCGCCACCACGGCGGGCACGCCGCGATAGAAGGCCAGGTACACATCGGCGGCCACCACCGACTGCCCGACGATGTAATCGTCGGAGTGTCCCAGGTTTTGGCTTCTGGACAACGCGGCCAGCCCCAGCTCCAGGTCGGCGCGCAGTGTGCGCCAGTAGTCCGCCATCGGGTAGGGTTCCCAGCCGATAACACCGCCACCTGGCCCTGCGTTCGCATTGTAGCGGAACGGCGCCCAGCTCAACGAGCTGAGGGTGGTGCTGCCGATGCCACTCATGTCCAGCGTCAGCACGCCAGCGGCGACGCTGCCCAGCTCGTTGAGCGTGCCCCCGCGGAACGTCTCTTCGCGCGCGAACAGCAGGGTCGGGCTGATCACCGAGCTTGGCGTCTCGTACGCGCTGAAGCTCTGATGGAGCAGAGCGCGCGTCTTGGTGGTGGCCAGCTCCGCGGTGTAGTCGGAGTGGGGATAGCTGTAGGTGGCAGTGCGCAGCGCGTTCTTGGGGATGCCCCACCGCTGCGCGTCACCGTCTGGCACGCTCCCGGCTGCGTCAAGCCGGTTGAAAATCGTCAGGTTGCCGTTGTTGCGCGCTGCGACCACGATATCGCGCTTGTTGTCGGCGCGACAGGTCTGCGTGGCCGGGTTGTAGTCCGGGTTGTTGGTCGTGATGTTGTCATCGCAGTCGCGGCCGGTGCTGAAGGCGGACGCCAGCCCGCGCGCGGCCTGCCAAAGCTTGTTGTCCACGTGGAGGTTGTCGTCGGCCGCCGGATCCTCCCACAGCACGGCCACGTCGAGGGTGCTGTCCTCGCGCACCGAGATGCCGGCAACGTACCACGGCTCGTCGCGATAGGTCTGGGCGATCTGGGGGATGTCCTGGGAGCGGTGCGCCAGGCAGTGCGCCTGCAGCTCATCGGCGTATTTGTCCGCGTCCTCCTCGCGCGTCACCGTAGGGCTGAACCCACTGCGGTCGCAGTAATCGGTGAGGATCTGCACCAGCCAGATGACGCGAAAGCTCTGCGCCCGGGTCCAGGTTGCGCTGGACGCGTTGGGGTTGCCGCCCGGCCAGTACAACATGCGGGCCGAGAACGCGGCCTTGCCGCCGCCCGTCTCGTCCGGTTCCACGTTTAGCGGCACGTAGGCGATCAGGGTGCCGGCCGTGTCCTTCTCCTGTAGCGAGATCCCGTAGGGCGCCAGCGGCGCGGTGTCGACCATCCAGTCGGCGTAGGGACCGTTGATAATGTTGGGGATATTGGCGCACGCGGTCTCTCCGCCGGCCGTGAGCTGCAGCGCGTGGCGGCCGTCGGCCAGGTCGGTGAGCTTGCGGTTGCTTGGGTTGGTGAAAGTCGTCTGGGCGCCGTCCGTCAGCGCCTTGGTCACCAGCTTCGTGCCGGTCGCGGCGCCCTCCGGCGAGCACCGGCCATCCCAAATCTCCATCGTCGCGGAGGAGGTTTCCAGGTCGGGGGTCACCTTCGTCGTGGTCGTGCTGTTCGACGGCCGGGCCAGCGTTAGCGTGGCCGAAATCGCGCCGCGCACTGCGACGGTCACCGACGGCAGTGTCAGCGAGAACGGCTGCGAGCCGCCCACGGCCGCAGGCATCTCGATCTCCAGCATGGGGATCAGGCGCATGTCGCCGTAGTCGCTGTGCGGGTCCTCGGTGTTGCGGGCTGAGGAATCGGTGGTCTTGAAGGTGGTGTCCTTGACGCGCTGGATCTGTCCGGCCTGGTCGCCCGAGGGCCAGTCCAGCACATTCAGTGCGTAGCCCAGGTGGTCGCTCTGCGTCGGCCGCAACTGCACGTCCAGCATGACGGCCTTGCCCGAGGTCAGCCCCGACAGGTTGAGCGTCATGGGGTGGTCATCATCGAAGGGCGTGACCGTGCCCAGGTTCGAGCGCCGGCCCGCCGCATCGAGCACGGCCAGGGGCGACAGGTCGACCTTGTCATTGACGCCATCACCGTCGTTGTCCAGGTCGAACGGATCGGGCACACCGTCGCTGTCGGTGTCGCAACTCACCGTGGACGGCACGCTAGTCACATCCACCAGCGCGGGGCACTCGGTGCTGTCGGGCAGGCCGTCGCCGTTGCTGTCGGGGTTGCTGGGGTTGAGGTACCATTTCTGGCCTCGGTAGGTGAACCCGGCCACTTCCACGTTGTCGCGGATGCTGTCGCCGTCGCTGTCGGCCTGGCGCGGATCGGTACCCAGACGCAGCACCTCGATGCCATCGCTCAAACCGTCGCCGTCGCTGTCGGCCGCGGCCGGATTTGTGCCGAGCGCCGTTTCGACGTCATCGGCCAGGCCGTCGCTGTCGCTATCAACCAAGGCGGGCGCAGCGGCGATGCCGAGGGGGTAGGAGTCTACTGCGTATTGCGTATTGCGTATTGCGTTCTCAATGGTTCCTTCATTCGCTGCTTCGTTGATTCCCTGTGGATCGGCGTGTGGGTCCCAGGCAGTACCGGCCAGCTCGGCCTGGACTTGCGCCGCGATCCGCGCTTCTTCCTGTGCCTGTTCACTGGCCGCTTGCTGCGCGGCCTGGCGGGCGGAGAAGGCCGCAATCTGCTGGTTCTGCATCAGTGGGATGACGACCATGCTGAATATGACCGCCAGTGTGATCGCCGCATACACCTTCGGTGAACGCCGCCGGATCACGATCAGCAGGGCGGTGGCTGCGCCGACCAGGGCGAGCGACAGCGTCGGGAGCCGGCCGCGCGCGGCCGCGGCGGCCTGGGCGACCGCGACCGACCCGGTTAGGAGCGGCGGGGCGTCAGGCTGGCGCGCGAAGTCGCTGAAGGTGGTGATGATGGTCGCTTCCACCTGCTCGCCGCTGGCATCCGGTGGGTAGATCATGTGGAGGGTCAAGCTGGCTGGCCAACCATGGCCGTCGAGCACGAGCTGGCCCTCGCCGGTCATGCCTCGGTACAGGCCGGAGGTGTCGAGGTACACGCCCGCCGGCAGCTCACCGCGGTCGCGCAGGAGCCGCTCGTACGCGTCGCGCATGTGCGCGGCAAACGCCGGCCCATCCAACTCGAACGTGAAGCGTGCAGCGTGAGATGTGAGTGTCACGCTGTCACGCATCACATCATCTTGCATCACATTTTTCAGCCCGGCCAGGAACGCCGACGGATCGCCGGCCGGCGCGGAGGCCAGCGCGAAGTCCTCCAGCGCCTGCCACGCCGAGCCACCATGCCGCACCCAGGCGCGGTCGCCCTCGATGCGCAGCTCGGCCGCCGAGCTGGGATCGGCCATGCTGCCGCTGCCGGTCCACATGCGCAGCGTCAGGCTGGGATCACCATCCCGGTGCGCGGTTTCGCCTTCCAGGTGCAATTGGTCACGCCGGTCGGTGCGGCCGAAGTTGACCAGGGAGCGCGCCGGATGGGTGATCTGTTCGATTCCGCTGGTAAAGCGATAGCTTTCCGCTTCCTGGGCCATGCGCCAGGCCTGGCGGACCGCCTGTTCGGGGGATAGGGGCGAGGCCACCTCGTCCCTCCCCTCGCCACCGGCCGCGGCCGGCGCGGGGAACGCGCAGAGCGCGAACGCGGCCGCCAGCAGGCCGGCAAAGAGGCTGCGGAGAATGGGCAAGCGATGATTCATTGTTACCCTCCTTAGCGGGGTGGAGGAGGTAGGGGCGAGGTCACCTGGCCCTTACACGCCCCTGTTTCCTACATCTCAGTTGACTCCAGGAGTTGAATCAGGTATGCGATCAGGTTCTCCGGCCGGGCAAACGCCCGCCGGCCGATGTCCGATCCCACCTGTTGAATGCTGAAGCGCCAGCCACCGCCGGCGTCATCTTCGGTCCGCCAACAGCGCACTAGAAAGGCGCGGCGAGCCACCGGTATGATCTCCCGCCGCGGCGCCTGGGATAGTGATGCAACTTTGCACGGCATACAGCCCGCCTATCGTAGGAATAGTTGAACAGGTGCATTATGGCACCATACCGTGATGAAAACGTGTGGGCCGAGGCAATTTGAGCGCGCTTTTTTGGGTTTCTTGTGGTATACTGAAACATATTAAGTTGATCTGGGTAGCGACTCGACCGGAGCATGGCTGGAGATGCTGTGATGGCGCAACTGGTCTTGCGACTCTTTGGCGGTTTCGACGCGCGGCTGGACGGCGAGCGCATCGCCTGTTTCGACTCAGACAAGGGTCGCGCGCTCTTGGCCTACCTCGCGGTCGAAAACGATCATCCCCATCGCCGCGAGAGCCTGGCGGCGCTGCTCTGGCCCGAGCGGCCTGAGGCGGTGGCTCGAGGCAACCTGCGCCACGTCCTGCACCTGTGCCGCGCGAAGCTGGCGCCTTTCCTCTTTATCTCGCCGCAAGACGTACAATTCAACGCCGCGGCCGCCTGTTGGGTGGACGCGGCCGCGTTCGCGGCGGCGGTGGCCGCGGGCCTGGCCCCGCGGCCGGCCGGCGCGGCCGGGTGGGATGCGCAGGCGCGCGCTCTGGAAGAAGCGGCCGGCCTGTATCGCGGGGAGTTCCTGGCCGGTTTCGGCGCGGCCGACAGCGAGCCGTTTCAGTCGTGGCTGGTGGTGCAGCAGGAGCATTGTCACCGGCTGGCGCTGGCCGCGCTGCGCGCGCTGGCCGACGGTTACGAGGCGCAGGGCGATTATGAGCGAGCCGCAGGGTGGGCGCAGCGCCAGATCGATCTGGAGCCGTGGGGCGAGGAGGCGCACCGCCAGAAGATGTGCTGCCTCGCGCTGACCGGGCAGACTAGCGCCGCGCTCCACCAATACGAGGTATGCCGGAAGCTGCTGGACCGTGAGCTGGGGGAGGTGCCGGCCCCGACCACGGTCGCGTTGCGGGACCGCATCCAAGCCGGCGATTTCCGCCCGGATTCCCACGTCGCTGTAGCTGTAGGGGCGGGGTCCCCCCGCCCGGGTGCGCACCCGCCGCAGGCCGCCGGCGCGGCATCCCCCCGCCCCTTCGTCGCGCGCCGGGCCGAGCTGGCCGCACTGGACGCGCAGTTGCAGGCCGCGCTGCGCGGGGAGGGGCGGATCGTGCTGCTGCACGGCGCGGCCGGGGCCGGCAAGACCGCGCTGGCGTGCGAGTTCGCGCGGCGTAGCCTGGCCGCGGGGATGGGTGGGGCGGGGGGACCCCATTCCATTCATCGGCTGCTGGTGGCGGGCGGCCGGTGCAGCGCGCAGGCCGGCGTGGGTGACCCCTACCTGCCGTTCCGCGAGATCAGCGGTGCGCTCCTGGCTTCTCCGCATGTGGTCTTCGGTGATGCCGCACTGGCTGCCGCGATCCAGCGGCGGCTTGCCCAGGGAGGCGGCGCGGCAGACGCGTTCGTGCAGGCCGTGGTCGAGTACGGCCCCAACCTGCCCGGTGTACTGCTGCCCGAGGATGCCTGGTCGCAGCGGCGCAGGGCGAAATCTCGGGCTGGCGCCTCACACCGGCGTCAGAACCGAAGCCAGGCCGCCCTCTTCAGCCAATACACGGCGGTGCTGCGCGGCCTGGCCAGCCAGCACCCCCTGCTGTTGATCGTCGAGGACCTCCAATGGGCGGATGAAGGGACCGTGGCGCTGCTGTTTCATCTGGCCCGCCGCCTGAGCGATGCCGCCATCTTGCTCATCTGCACCTACCGTTCTGAGGATGCCGCCTCGACGCCGCTGGCGCCCGTATTGGTGGAGCTGCAGCGCGACTGGGGTGAGGCCGCGTTGGATCTGGATCGCAGCGACGGCCGCGCGCTGGTTGAGGAATTGGTGGATACGGAGCCGAACCGCCTGGGCGCGACCTTCCGCGACATCCTCTACCGGGCCACGGCAGGCCATCCGCTCTTCACGGTGGAGATGCTGCGCGATCTGTATGCGCGCGGGGACCTGGTGCGCGATGCGGCCGGCCGGTGGGTACAGGCGGAGATCAACTGGCGCCGGCTGCCGGGCCGCGTCGAAAGCGCCATCGCGAGCCGGTTGGCGCGCCTGCCGGACGAGCTCCGGGCGCTGCTGAGCGCGGCCAGCGTCGAGGGGGAAGAGTTCACTGCGGAACTGGCCGCGGCGATGGTGAAGAGTGACACGCGGGCCGCGCTGGTCCAACTGCGCCAGGCCGCGCAACGCTACGACCTGGTGCAGCCCGAAGGGGTGGGGCGGGTCGGGGGCCGCCAGCGCTCGCGCTATCGGTTTCGACACGCGTTGTTCCAGCAATACCTGTACGAGCACCTGGACGCGGCCGAGCGCATGGCGCTGCATCAGGCCGCGGCCGAGGGGCTGGAGGCGCTGCGCCGGGACGCGGCGGGCGCGATCCCCGATGACCTGGCGCCCCGGCTAGCGCACCACTTCGATGCTGCGGGCCTGGCGGATCGGGCGGTGGGCTATTACCTGCTCGCCGGCCGTCGCGCCCTGCGCCTGGCCGCGCTCCGCGAAGCAATCCGGCGGTACGAACGCGGCCTGGTGTTGATTCGCACGACGCCGCCGTCCGAGGAGCGCCGCTATCGCGAGCTGGAACTGCTGATGGCGCTGGCCGACGCCCATGCGCAGCAGAATTGGGCCGCGCCAGAGGTGATCACCTACGCGACCGAGGCCCGCGACCTGTTGCGGCCAGGCGATCCGCCGGATTGGGATTGTGATATCCTCGGTTTGTTGACCGCCGCGGCCATCGCGCGCGGCCCCGGCGAGATTGGGCGTCGCTGGGCTGAGCTGCTCACTGAACGGGCAGAAACGATGCAGTCACCGATCTGGGTTGCCAGGGGCTATGCGTACCTGGGGTGTGTTTCCGTCAGAGATCACAAGGACGTCGCGATTCAGTACTTCGAACGGGCCACCGCCGTTCTTCGTCGCAGCGAGTTGGCGCTCCCTGCGCTGCACACGCCCGATATTGATGTCACATACCTGGTGTGGTATGCATTGGCGCGGCTCGCCCGGGGGCAGACGGAGCAGGCGCTGCAGTTAGCGGCCGAATGCCTGGCGCGGAGCCGGCAGGCGGGGTTCCCTGCGCTGACCGCACTGCACCTGTCGGTGCTCAGCGTGTTGCGTTCAGCGTCCGGCCCTCTGGTTACGGCGTCCGCCCTCGATGCTGAGCTTGCTCAGATCGCCAGTGCAGAGGATTTGCCCATCTGGCACGCAGCCAGCCAGGTGCTGCAAGGCTGGAGCGAGGTCCAATCCGGTCATTCGACTGCCGGCCTGGCGCACATCCGCGGCGGTATGGCTGCCTGGAAGGGTAGTGGAATGCAGCTCTTCCAGCCGTTCATGCACCTGGTGCTGGCGCGAACGCTGGCTCAGGCCGGAGACCCGGAAGCCGCGCGGGCCGCGATTATCGAAGGGATCGCCGTGTCGGAGGCCGGCCCTCGGTACCTGCTGGCCGAGCTCTGGCGCGCGCGGGGGGAGATCCTGGCGCAGTTCGGCGCAGTGGACGCTGGCCCTGATGCGGAAACATGCTTGCAACGCGCTGTTGCGATCGCTCGTGAACAGGGCGCGCTGCTGTGGGAGCTGCGCGCCGCCCGGACACTGGCCTGCTTGTGGGCGGCACGCGGTGACCAGGCCAATGCCTACCACTTGATGGCGGAGGTATGTGACCGCTGCCTCGAGGGGTTCGATGAGGCGGAGTTGGCGGAAGCGCAGGCGCTGATGGCTGCGTGGGCGCGTGCTGAGCCATAGGGCCGTCACATTGATCCGCTTCGCAACCGGATCACCGCCACCTCCGGCCGCGCCAACACGCGCACGGGCGGGGAGGTCTGCCCGATGCCGCGGGTGATGTAGACGTGGCCCCAGGCGGCCGCCACCAGGCCGCGGGCGAACTGCTTGTGGCGGATGGGGAGGACCGGCGCGCCCAGGCCGGGGAGGTAGACCTGGCCGCCGTGGGTGTGGCCGCACAGCATCAAGCGCACGCCGTGGCGGGGCAGGCCGGGATTCACCGCGAAGTCCGGGTTGTGGCACAGCAGGATGCGCGGGGCCCGGTCGGCCGGGGGCGCGCCCGCGAACGCCGCGGGAAGGTCCTGCTGGCCCGTCCACAGGTCATCCACGCCCGCGACCACGAGTTGGCTACCGCCACGTTTCAGCACATGATAGCGGTTCTCGACCAGCTCGATGCCGTGCGCTGCAAGGTAGCGCCGGCCGGCCGCCGCGTCCACCCAGTGGTCGTGGTTGCCCAGCACCGCCAGCGCGCCCTCCCGCGCCCGCATCCCGGCCACTTCGGGGATGCAGACCCCGAAGGTCGCCTCCGCAGCGGACGCGTGCGTGCGCTCGAGCTGCGGCAGTCCTTGCACCCGCGCCGCGAGATACGCCGCGGTGCGCGGGTGGCTCACGAAGTCGCCGGTCAGCGCGATCAGGTCGGCGTCCAGCGCGTTCACCGTGCGCACGACGCGTTGGAGCCGCGCCAATGGCAGGTAGCCGCCGTAGTGCAGGTCGCTGACCAGGACGATGCGGAAGCCGTCGAACGCCGGGGCCAGGCCTGGCAGGGGGACGTCGGTCTCGGTGACCTCCAGCCACGCGGGCTCCACCCCGAAGGCGTAGCCCGCGGCCGCCAGCGGCAGGCCGGCCGCCGCGCCGGCGATCCCTTTGAGAAAGTTTCGACGTGATAGAGACTTAGATTTCATCCGCGTTTGTCCGCGCTCGTCCGCGTCCTATTATTGGGTTGTTTTTCATGCCGCGAGCGGAGCCGCAGCCCCTTCGGGTGAAAGTGTCATGCTGAGCGGGTTAACGAGTCAACGTCAGTCACGGCGAGACCCCAGCGAAGCATCTCGGCGCAACCAACGAGACCCTTCGCTGGCTTTGAATTGTCATTTATGCTGGTTTGTAGACCCGCTCAGGGTGACAGGCGAAGCACTTTTCCGGTTTGGGATACCTGCGGCAGCGCGTCGGCCGGATAGCGCGTCGCCAGCAGCCGGTAGGCCCGATCCCGCGTAACGTGCCACGATTGCCAGCGCCGCCAACTCGTATCTTCACGCATCCGGGTCAACCGGTCGCGCAGGCCCGCCTCCACCGCCTCTCGGGTCGCGCCCGAAGTCCGATCCGCCAGCCAGATCAGCGCGGGCGTGGCGTCGTCGGATAACTGCATCAGGTAGCTGCTGTCAATTTCACGGGCTGTACTGCCCGGCTCAGCCCCTTGGGCCAGCAGCGTCTGGTGGTGCTGGTAGTTCAGGCGCACGATCAGCGCGTCCGGGTTGATCAGGTTCAGCGTGCCGACGAAGCCCAGCGCCGCGATCAACACCCCGACCGCGAAGCGATCCGGCCGCAGCCAGAGGGTGATCACGAACCACGCCAGCAGCAGGCCCAGCCAGATCATGAACACCTGCGGGTAGATGCGCAGCCGGGTGAAGCCGTAGGCCAGTTCGTACAGCCACAGCCGCTTGAACGCGGAGATCAGCATCACGCCGGTGAGTGCCAGCAGCGCGGTGCCGGACAGGTTGAACGCCCGCCGCTGCCGATCGCTGGTGCGCCGCGTCACCGCGTGCAGCAGCACGATCAATCCCAGGGTCAGCACCGCCACGGCCACCAGTTCGCCGAAGCCGCGGCGCGCATACTCGGCATAGGTGAAGCGCGCCCGCGTGATGTCCAGATAGCCGCCGAACAGGTAGGGGATCTGGATGGTCACAAAGAGCAGGAAGAGCGCGTTGACCGCGTTGATCAGCACCAGCGCCTCGGTGCTCCCCAGCAAGCCGGAGACGTTCGGGAGCGTGATCCGGTTCCCCGCCTGTCCCGCGTCCCCCTCCCGCCAGACCGCGTAGGCCAGTCCGCCGGCCATCACGAACCCGATAACCAGGATCACCGCGCCGTGTCCGGTCCAGCGGCCGAGCAGTTCCAGGAATTCCTGGCTGAACAGCCGCTCGATCAGGTCGGCGAACACCAGGTCGGCCGAGGCCAGCAGCGCGGCCAGCACGATCACCACCGGCGCGGCCAGCAGCAGCCCGCGCAGCACCGGCAGCAATTGGCCTCGGCCCGGCCTGGGCAGCCTGGCCAGGTCCTGCCGGGCCGCCAGCCTGACCGCCGAGCCGCCCCGCACCAGCGCCATGAGCGGCGCTTGCATCGGCGCGGCCAGGTGCTCCAGCAGGCCGAGCTCCGCCACCGGCCGCCGCGCCTGGACGATCGCAATCAGCGCCAGCAGCACCAGGCACACGGCGATGTTAAGAAAAGTCAGGAACTCGTTGGCGCGCACGGCCCCCATGGCCGCAAAGAAGAGCACGGCCGCGGGCAGCCACAGGTTCGCCGCCAGCCGCGGGGCCGCCTCCCACCGCACGGCCAGCGCCAGCCCCCCCAGCAGCAGGCCGGCGAAGATGACCAGCGAGACGCCGGGCAGTTTGCCGTTGAACAGCAGATCGAATGCTGCGCCCAGGGCAAGACCGATGACCACCAGGCGTAACGGATGACGTAGATGCACAGGAACCTCCTCTTGTGATTGGGGTGGATTTAAGGTTAGTTCGCAGCGTAGGGGCGGGTTTTGCCCGGTTAACCCAGGCCCTCCTGACTCGGCAGCAGCGTGATGATGGCAGGATCCTCGTTGATGTGAAGAAACCCGCCCCTGCTTTCACGCCGACCGGCCCGGCCGCACCAGGGAAATTCCCATCACCATGCCGATGATGAAGGAGATGAGCATCAGGATCAGGATGGTGTCTATGTCCATAAGCAGAATCCTTACGGTTGGGCCAACCCGATAATGGGACGCGGACGACGCGGACAACGCCGACGACGCAGATGAAATCTGAGCAAACAGCCTGAGCCGAGTGCTCAAGGATTTCGAGCCACCGTCTACCGCCAAAATGACGCAAGCATCCTGAGCGGAGCCGGGGTAGGGCCCCCGGCGTAGTCGAAGGATGCGGCCTTGGCTGAGAGTCGCTTCGCACCCTTTGACTCCGGGCTGCGGCCCTGTCCTGAGCGCAGTCGAAGGATCAGGGTGCTCCGCTTGGGTATTCTGGCGCGGTGCGGCGGCCCAAAAGCCATGACACCTTCACTCACGCGAAACGGCTCCGCTTGTCTGACGACAGGATACACCTCTGCCAGCCACGACTTCAACCACCCACGCGCGGTTCAACCTGCACTCAGGTGCTTGACAGGCGGCGCGCTCCCGGCGACAATGGGGGTGCTATGATTCTCAACCTCCTCATCGTCGAAGACAACCCGCGGCTGCGCCCGGCCTTGCGCGAGGGGCTGGCGGCCACGGGCGAAGTGCGCGTGATCCACGCCTGCGCCAGCGGCGAGGAGGCGTTGGAGTTCTGCCTGGCCCACGGCGCGGACGCGATCCTGATGGACGTGCAGCTCGCCGGCAAGCTGAACGGCATCGAGGCCGCGGTCGCGATCCGGCGGGAGTTCCCGCGGCTGCCCGTGGTGTTCTACTCCATCCAGGATGACGACGCCTACTACCGCGACTTCCGGCGCGCCGGCATCCTGACCCACTTCGCCTACGTGCGCAAATCCAACTACCTGCTGCCGGCCATGCTCCTGCCGCTGTTCCGCGATGCCATCGCCGGCCGCAGCTTCATTGACCCCGACATCGCGGCCCGCGTGCAGGAGGTGCGGCGCAAGGACGAGGCCGACCCCATGGCGCTGCTGGAGCCGGCCGAGCAGACGGTGGCCCGCCTGCTGGCCCAGGGCCTCACCAACGAGCAGATCGCGGCTCACCTGGGGTTCCGGGACAAGCGCACCATCAGCCGGGTCAACGGTCAGATCTACGCGGCCTGGGGGCTGAGCGAGACCGCGACCGACGAGAAGATCGCGCGCACGCGCGCGGCCATCGTCGCGGCCCGCGGGCGGTTGATCCGGTGGGATGAGGAGGGAAATGCGACAGTGATGAATGAGCGCGATGGGTGGGAGCCGTGGCTAGGGTGAGAAAGATGAACGCGTCCACCGACCTCCGCCGCATCCGCGGGCTGCTTGCCTTCTTCATCCTCGCGCTGACCTTCAGCGGCCTGACCGCGATCCCACTGCAATGGGGCGGCCGGGTACTGGACCAGTGGTTCGGTACGGGGACGTGGCTGGCGAGTTGGTGGCCCGCGCTGGGGCAGTGGACCAGCTTTCTGGCAGAGGGGATCGCCACCACGGGCAGCCGCTACCCCTTCATGTTCTATGGCACTGATTGGCTGGCTTTCGGTCACGTGGCGATTGCGATCGCATTCCTTGGCACCTTGCGTGACCCGGTCAAGAACATCTGGGTGGTACAATTTGGTATTTTGACGTGCCTGCTGGTCATCCCCTGCGCGCTGATCTTCGGCCCGCTGCGCGGGATACCATTCTGGTGGCGTTTGGTGGACTGCTCGTTCGGCCTGGGAGGTTTGTTGGTGCTATTGCCGGCATATCGCCTGATCCAACGGGTTGCCCGCCAATGATCCTCACCCTGTTCGTCACCTGGGCCCTGGTCGCCGTCTCCCTCTTCAACACCATCCTGCTCCTCTGGTTGGGCCTCACCCTCTGGCTGAACGCGAACCGCCGCGACCTGGGCATCGCCGTGGCCGCGGCCGGCTTCCTGCTGGGCAGCGCGTTCTTCGTGGGCCACGCGGCGCTGCTGCTGAGCGACTCGTGGCAGATGACCCGCAGCAACACCCTGTGGCTGGCGGTCGCCATGACCCCGGTCGCGATCCTGCCGTATATCTGGTACCTGGTGCTGCTGCGCTACAACGGCTTCTGGCTGGAACCCGCGGGCGACCTGCGCCGGCGTCATCGGCCCTGGGTCGTGCTGCTGGCCGCGGTGCTGTTGACCGGCCTCGGCAGCCTGGCGCTGTTGGGCCTGCCCTATGTGCCCGTGTTCCGCCTGCTGACCCCGTGGCTGTGGCCGGTGCGGGACCTGGTGAAGTCGGCCGTCTTCGGCGTGCCGGTGGTGACGCTGGGGTATCCGCTCTATGTACTGGGCTGCGTGCTGCTCTCGCTGGATGCGCTGCGCCGGCCGGGCGCGGCCGCGCGGCCGTTGGGCGACCTGGCGCGGAGCCGGGCCAGGCCGTGGCTGGTGGCCGCCTCACTGCTGCTGACCGCGGTGGGCGCGCTGGTGGCCGCAACGCTGGCCTGGACCATCACCAACACCCGGCAGGACGGCTACTTCCTGTTCACCCGGGAGGCCATGGAAGTCATCGGCCGCTTCGACCTGGCGATCTCGCTGCTCATCGCCGGGGTTGTGCTGCTGCTGGGCCAGGCCATGACCGCCTACGAGCTGTTCACCGAGCAGCCGCTGCCGCGACGGGAGTTGGCGCGGCAGTGGCGCCGCGCGATCCTGCTGGCGGCCGCCTACGGCCTGCTGATGGGCGGCGCGTTGGCCTGGGGCCTGGAACCGGAGTACGCGGCCTTGCTCACCGCGCTGCTGATGACCGCCTTCTTCGCCCTGCAGGGCTGGCGGGCGCGCGTCGAGTGGGAAGGCGCCGTGCGGCAATTGCGGCCCTTCCTCACCAGCCAGCGCTGGTACGATGCGCTGATCGCGCCGGCCGGCGACATAACTGCGGAATCCCCGGAAGTCCCTGATCCATTTCAGACGTTGTGCGAAGGGCTCCTGAACACTACAGCCGCCTACTTGATCCCGGTCGGCCCCGTTGGGACGCTCATCGCGCCCCAATGCTACCCGGGCGACCGGGCAGCGCCGGCCCTGGGCGTGCTGGTGGGGCAGATCGCGGGGCTGGACGATCTGGCGCTGAGCATTGACCCGGCGCAATACGGCGGCGCAACGTGGGCCGTGGCCCTGGGCCGCGACCGGCGGGGCGCCGACCTGGCGGGCGTGTTGCTCTTGGGGCCGCGGCGCGATGGCGGCCTCTACACCCAGGAGGAGATCGAGATCGCGCGCGCGGCGTGCGAGCGGCTGATGGATCTGGCGGCCGGCGTCGCGCTTTCCCAACGGCTGATGCGCCTGCAAAGGGAGCGGATGACCGCCACCCAGGTGCTCGATCAGCGCGCGCGCCGCGCCCTGCACGACGAAGTCCTGCCGCTGATCCATACGGCGATGCTTTCCCTGGCGGCTGGCGCGACCGCGGAGGCCGCGATCCAGCAACTCTCGGCCGCGCATCAGGAGGTCTCCAACCTGCTGCGCGCCCTGCCGCCCACGGCCGCGCCGGAGATCGCGCGGCTGGGGCTGATCGAGGCGCTGAAGCGCATGGTGGCGGTGGAGTTCGCGGCCGCTTTCGCTGAAGTGACGTGGGACTGTGCGCCGGGCGTCGAGGCGCAGGTCGCGCGCCTCAGCCCGCTGGCCGCGGAGACGCTTTACTACGCGGCGCGGGAGGCGGTGCGCAACGCGTCCCGCCACGCTCGACAGCCCGATCAGCCGGCCGGCGCGCGGCTGGCGATCGGCGCAGGCGCGCGGAATGGGCAGCTCCAGCTCACCATCGTCGACAACGGCCCCGGCCTGCCGCGGACGCCGGGCGCGGGCCAGGGCCTGGCGCTCCACAGCACCCTCATGGCCGTGGCCGGCGGCTCCCTGACGCTGGAAACGACGCCAGGGGGCGGGACGCGGGTGGTGTTGGCCGCGCCAACGGGGGCGTAGGGCAGGCAAACCGGTGTTGCCATAGGGCCGCAAGGGTGCTAAAATACGAGAAGCGTTGGATGATCTCAAGAGGGCTGATTTATGAACGACTGGCAAGAACGCATCACGATTGATTCACGCATCCTGGTGGGTAAACCCACCATCAAGGGCACACGACTGGCCGTTGAATTCGTCATTGACCTCTTAGCGCAAGGCTGGTCGGAAGCGGAAGTGTTGCGGAATTACCCGGGTATCACGCATGATGATATACGCGCCTGTTTCGCGTATGCGAGCGAGTCACTGAGAGCGGAGAAAGTCTATCCTCTGGTAATGGCCTGACCTATGCGTCTCCTTGCCAACGAGAACTTCCCCGCTGATGCAGTGCTGGCGCTTCGACGCGCCGGACACGACGTGTTTTGGGTGCGGTCAGACGCACCTGGGGCAACAGATACCGACGTTTTGCGGTGGGCACAGAATGAAGGGCGTATCCTGACGACGTTCAACAAAGATTTCGGAGAGCTTGCGTTCCGTGCCAGGCTGCCGGCCTCAAGCGGGGTTATCCTGTTCCGTGTTCCGATGCCCTCGGCGGCAGCCGTTGCTCGTATAGCCGTGAGTGTGATTGGCAGTCGAACTGACTGGGCCGGTCATTTTTCGGTGGTTACAGAGTCACGCATCCGGATGACCCCGCTGCCTGGATAGAGACGCTGGCTAGCGCGCGGAGATGCACTTGATCCGCCTCGCCACCCCCCACTTCCATGATGAACACGGCCGCACAGTCATGCTGCGCGGCGTCAACCTGGGCGGCAGCAGCAAAGTCCCTCTTCACCCCAACGGCGCGACGCACCGCCGCGAAGGCTTCTTCGACCACCGGGACGTCTCCTTCGTTGGCCGGCCGTTCCCGCTGGCCGAGGCGGACGAGCACCTGGGCCGCTTGGCCGCGTGGGGCTTCACGTTCCTGCGCTTCCTGATCACCTGGGAGGCGATCGAGCACGCGGGGCCGGGCATCTACGACGAGGCGTACCTGGACTACGTGGCCGCGGTCGCCCGCAAGGCCGGCGAGCACGGCATCAACCTCCTCATTGACCCCCACCAGGACGTCTGGAGCCGCTTCTCCGGCGGGGATGGCGCGCCCGGCTGGACGCTGGAAGCGGCCGGGTTCGACATGACGCGCTTCGCTGAGACAGGTGCGGCCATCGTCCACGCGATCCACGGCGACCCCTTCCCCAGGATGATCTGGCCGACCAATGGCAGCAAGCTGGCCGCAGCCACGATGTTCACCCTTTTCTTCGGCGGGGACGACTTCGCGCCGCAGACGCGCGTCGCCGGCGAGCCAATCCAGGGGTATTTGCAGCGGCACTACCTCGCTGCGATCCAGCAGGTGGCCGGCCGCCTGGCTCATCTGCCCAACGTGGTCGGCTACGACACGCTGAACGAGCCGCTGCCCGGCTACATCGGCTGGCGCGACCTGAACGCGGCCGGCGGTACGGTGCTGCTGGGCACCTGCCCGGCGCCGTTCCAGGCGATGCTGCTGGGCGCGGGCGTGCCGCAGGAGGTGGGCGTCTGGGAATTGAAGATGCTCGGCATCCGGCGGACGGGGACGCGGCGGCTCAACGCGGCGGGCCAGCGCGCCTGGCAGGAGGGTCGCGACTGCGTCTGGCGGGCGAACGGCGTGTGGGACTTCGACGCCGCGGGCCGGCCCCGTCTGCTGCGCCCCGACCATTGCAGCCAGGTGGCCGGCCGGCCCGTGGATTTCGGCCGGGACTACTACCGGCCGTTCGCCGAGCGCTTCGCTGCGGCGATCCGCGCGGTGCATCCCGGCGCGCTGATCTTCCTGGAGATGCCCGCGGGCAGCCCCTTGCCGCAGTGGGAGGGCGCGGGCGAGGGGTTCGTCTACGCGCCGCACTGGTACGATGGCATGACCCTGATGACCAAGCGGTTCACGCCGTTCGTCGCGGCCGATGCGCGGACGCGCAAGCCGGTCTTTCTGCCCGGCCCCATCCGCCGGTCGTTCGCGGCGCAGCTTGCCGATCTCAAACGAGAGGGTGAGGCCGCGGGGATGCCGGTCCTGTTGGGCGAGTTCGGCATCCCCTTCGACCTGGACGAGAAACGCGCGTATCGCACCGGCGACACCCGCGCTCAGATCAAGGCGCTGGACCGCAGCTTCTGCGCGGTCGAGGACAACCTGCTGAGCTGCGCCCTGTGGAACTACACGGCCGACAACACCCACGCGCACGGCGACGGCTGGAACGGCGAGGATCTCTCGATCTTCAGCCGGGATGATCAAACCGATCCGCGGGAGATCAATTCCGGCGGCCGCGCCCTGGCCGCGGCCGTGCGACCCCACCCGGCTGCGGTCGCGGGCGAGCCGCTGCGCCTGGCGTTTGACATGGCACGCCGCGTCTTCGAGCTGGAGTTCCGCCACGACCCGCAGGTGGCCGCGCCCACCGAGATCTTTGTGCCCGCGCTGCAATATCCCGGCGGCTACCGGGTCGCGCTGAGCGATGGGACGTTCGAGCGAGACACGACGCGGCAGGTGTTGATCTATCGGCACGATCCGGGGCGGCGAGAACATAGGATAACGATCAGTCCGGCGCGAATTTGACATAATAGCAAAATCACAACTATCCGATTGATGTGGTATAATGAGGGCAAGTCGCTGCTATGGTAAGTTCCATAGCGGAAGGAGGAAAACGACTGATGCCCTTGAACATAAACCATGCTGCACTGCGCAGCCTGCAAGATGCCATTGATATCACCCAGGCGCCCTTCAGCGATCGGGGTTCGCGCCTCTTGTTATTCAAGCACGTTGACAGCGATCGGATGTACATCAAGTTGGCCGAGCGTTTGACCGCGATCCAGCCGGGGATTGACACCTACCGCTTTCGCCCCCCCTATATCCAGGATCTTTGCTTCATTGATCAGGACGGGATGCCCCTGGCCTATCGCCTGACGACTTATCCCCATGCCCTCGTCTTCGAGACCCGGCTCGGCACGTTCACCATCGCGTTTCGCAAGGGTGACACGCTGGCGGTGGGGATGCCCGGCGTTCCCACAGGGATTCGCTTCCGTGTCAGCACTCAGATGTGGCAGCACGATCCTGATGGAGGATCACTGCGCGGCGTGCGCAATCTGGCGTATCGCACCAACGGCACGGTGCTCCGCAACGAGTTAGGGTTGGAGCGTGAGGCTTACCTGATTGAGTTCGTCGTGGATGGAGGCAATGATGTCGCGATCCATCTCAATATCCGCTCCGATCTCGCGCTGGATGGCGCGCCGGGGCCTTTTTCAGAGACGTTGGCGGCCGCGGAGGCGCGCTGGGTGGACTGGTTTGACCGCGTGCCGCCGGTGCTCGACCGCTATCGGGACAAGTACTACTACGCCTGGTGGGTGATGGGCAGCAACCTGGTGGGGCCATCGGGGCACGTGCGCCATGAAGCCGTAATGCCCTCCAAAGTGGAATATGTGGGTGTGTGGAATTGGGATGCCTGCTTCCACGCACTGGCGCTGCGCCATGTGAATCCTGTGCTGGCCCAGGATCAGTTGCGAACCATGTTAGACTGCCAATTGCCCGATGGCATGATCCCGGACGCAGTGTACGATGAGGCCGTCATCAGCAGCATCGAGCATCCGCTGCGCGCCGAGGTGACCAAGCCCCCCATCATGGCCTGGGCCGCGATGAAGCTGCACGAGATGGCGCCGGACCCGGCCTTCCTGCAGGAGATCTACGTGCCGCTGGTCCGCTGGAACGCCTGGTGGTTCGCCATGAACGATGATGACGCGGATGGGCTGGTGCAGTATAACCATCCGTACTCCTCCGGCCTGGATGACAGCCCGTTGTGGGATGAGGGGATGCCTGTCGAGTCGCCCGACCTCAACACCTACCTTTGCGTCCAGATGGGCTCCCTGGCGTTGATGGCGGAAGCGTTGGGCATGGCCGAGGAAGGCGCGATGTGGCGGCGCCGCGCGGCAGCCATCACGCGGCGCATGATCGAGGATTTTTGGGATGAGCCGGCTGGCTTGTTCCGAGCCTTGCACGACAACCGTCCCATCTCGGTCTCCACGCCCTTCAACCTTTATCCGCTGTGGACAGGCCAACTGCCGGCGCACATCCGAGATCGCCTCCTGGCCCACTTGACCAACCCGGCCAGTTTCTGGGGCGAGTTCGTTCTACCGACGGTGGCGCGCAATGATCCTAAGTTCGATCCTGGAACGATGTGGCGCGGGCCGATTTGGGCAAATATCAACTACATTTTCGTGGAGGCGCTGCGCCAAGTGGGTGAGATTTCGCTGGCCAAGACGTTGGCTCAGAAGACCCTGGAATTGATCAACACTCAGCCCGGCATGTACGAGTATTATAATGCTGAGACGGGTGCGCCGCCCGGCAAGGCCGCGGCCATGTTCGGGTGGACAGCGGCCGTGTTCATTGACCTGGCTGTTCAAGCGACACAGGCGGCAGGCTTAGGCGAGCTGCGTTCGTGAGGAGGCAACAGCATGCACGATGCTACCGAAACACAGGCCTTGAGACCGTGCGAGTTTCTGGAGGCCGAGTTGTTCCGAGACCGGCCGCTGATCATCGCCTCAAACCGCGGCCCTGTGACTTTTGAGGCCACGGATGATGGCGGTGTTCGTTTTCAGCGCAGCGGCGGGGGTCTCGTCACGGCGCTGCTGGGGCTGTGCGCGCACACTTCGGCCACCTGGGTCGCGTGCGCGGCCAGCGAGAGCGATGTCGCCTGGCGCGCGGGCGAGATTCATCTGCCGGGCAGCGACCTGCCCTTGCACCTGGAGTTCTTAACCCCGGAGCCTGAGGCCTATGACGGCTACTACAACGTCATCTCCAATCCGCTCCTCTGGTTCCTTCAGCACTCCATGTGGGATGTGCCGCGGACGCCGATTATCGGGCAGAATACGTGGCAGGCCTGGCGCGGCGGCTACACCGTGCTCAACCAGCAGTTCGCCACCACTATTGCCAACCGGGTGCGCATCGTAGGCGGCCGCCCCCTGGTGATGTTCCAGGATTATCACCTCTATCTGGCGCCGCGCACCCTGCGCTCGCTTCTTCCGCGGCGTTTGCGGCCCGCGATGCTGCACTTCACGCACATCCCGTGGCCCGGCCCCGAATACTGGCGTATCCTGCCGCCCACCATGCGCCATGCCGTGCTGGATGGCCTGTGCGCGGCCGATATCCTGGGGTTTCAGACCCTGGAGGATGCGCAGAACTTCATCCGCACCTGCGATGCGTTGCTGCCGGAGGCGCATGTCAACTTCAGGCGCGGCCGGATCTGGCACCGCAACCACAGCACCCACGTGCGCGCTTTTCCCATCTCCATTGACGTGGCTGCGCTGCGCCAGACTGCGGCGTCCCCTGAGGTCGCAGCACACAGGCATGCGCTGGCAGAGATGATCGGCGACCGGCGCCTGATCCTCCGCATTGATCGCATGGAGCCGAGCAAGAACATCGTTCGCGGCTTCCAGGCCTTCGAGGAACTGTTGGCGAACCACCCGGAGCATCGCAGGCAGGTGGTGTTCATCGCGATCCTGGTGCCCTCCCGGCTGGGGGTGGATGAGTATCAAACCTACCTGGATGAGCTGATGGCCGCGGCCGGCCGGGTCAACGCGCGCTACGGCGCCAGCGATTGGGAGCCGGTGCGCCTGTTGGTGGGTGATGACTATGCCCGCGGCATCGCCGCGCTTCAGCTCTACGATGTCCTGCTTATCAACGCGATCGCCGATGGCATGAACCTTGTCGCCAAGGAGGGGCCGATCGTCAACCAACGGGATGGGGTGCTGATCCTCTCCGAGCGCGCCGGCGCGCGCGAACAGTTGGAGCCTGGCGCCATCATCATCTCGCCCTGCGATGTGTATGCTACCGCGGAAGCGCTGCACCAGGCGCTGAGCATGCCCCCGACCGAGCGGTCGGAACGATTGTCACGGTTGCAGTGGATTATCGAGCGCGCAGATATTCGAGACTGGTTGTGCCAGCAGCTATCTGCGATCAATGAACTTCATCTGTAACCGGGGAGCGCCGAACATCATGAAACCCAGAATTGCCATCTTGCACTACACGTCGCCGCCGATCATCGGTGGCGTTGAAGCGGTGATGGCCAGCCATGTGCGGGTCATGCGCCGCGCGGGATATCCGGTGACCGTGATTGCCGGCCGGGGAGATGGCTCGGCGTATCCACCCGGCGCGCAGTTTATTCACGTCCCCGAATTGGATTCCGTGGCCGCGACGCCCTCGGCGCTGAGGGAGGGCCGCGTGCCAGCGGATTTTGAGTCCCAGGTCGCGCAAATCCGCGCGGCGCTGACACCACATGTGACCCGGTTTGACGTCGTCATCGTGCATAACATCTTCTCGAAGCATTTCAACCTGGCCCTGACCGCCGCCCTGTGGCGCATGCTGGATGCCGGCGAGCTGCCCGGTTGCATCGCCTGGGGCCACGATTTCTCCTGGACCAGCCCCAGCTCCCGCTCGGCGGTTTTCCCTCGCTACCCCTGGGATCTGCTCCGCCAGAGCCGATCCGACGTGACCTATGTGGCCGTCTCGGCCCAGCGGCAGCACGAGCTGGCGACGCTTTTCGGCTGCCCGCCGGATGAGATTCAGGTGATCTACAACGGCGTGGAGCCCCGAGAGCAGCTCGGTCTGTCGCCGCAAGGAGCGGAACTGGCGGAGCGTTTGGGCCTTTATGACCGCGCGCCGGTGCTGTTGATGCCGGTACGGGTGACGCGCGCCAAGAACATCGAGTTGGCGCTGGCGGTGGTGGCCGCGTTGGCCCGGCTCGATTGCCGGCCCAAGCTCGTGCTGACCGGTCCGCCCGATCCGCATGACTCGGCCAGTATGGCCTACTTCGAGGCGCTGCGCGACCGGCGGCGGGAGCTCGGCGTCGAGGCGGAAATGGCCTTCGTCTTCGAGGCGGGGCCAGCTCCGAGCACGCCGCTGTTCCTCGACGCCAGCGTCGTGGGCGAGCTCTACCGGCTGAGCGACATGCTGTTCATGCCCAGCCATCGCGAGGGGTTTGCGATGCCGGTGTTGGAGGCCGGCCTGGCTGGCCTGCCGGTTGCATGCACCCCCATCCCCGCGGCCGTCGAGCTGGCCGCGGATGAGGCGCTGCTGTTCGAGCCGGACGATCCCCCCGACGAGATCGCGCGCCGGATCCTGGCCCGGCTGGAGGGCGATCCGGTCTACCGGCTGCGGCGTCGCGTGCGAGCGCGCTACACCTGGGACGCTATCTTCCGAGAGGATATCGCGCCCTTGCTCGCGCGCGTGCCCGCCCAGGTAAGGTGAAGCGGATGCCCACCCTACTGCCCCCCTGCACCGCTGCGGCGATCCGGGCGTCCCTGACGGCCGCGCCCCGGCTCCAACTCTTCCTGGACTACGACGGCACGTTGGCCGATTTCGCACCCACGCCGGAGAACCCGACGCCCGATGCCGCCGTAGTCCGTTTGCTGGCGCGCCTGGTCGCTGCGCCCCACATACGCGTTGCTCTCATCAGCGGACGGCGGCTCGATCATCTAGAGCAACTCATCCCAGTGCCGGGCGCGCTGCTGGCGGGCGCCTACGGCATCGAGTTGCGCCTGGCGGACGGCCGCCGGATCGCCCGCCTGGAATATGACCGGGTGCGGCCCCCGCTGGCGGCGCTGAAGCCCCAATGGGCGGGGCTGGTGGCGGGCAGGACCGGTTTCTTTCTGGAGGACAAGGGGTGGTCGTTGGCGCTGCACGCGCGCTTTGCAGCCGAAGCAGAGGCCGAGACGGTGCTGGCGCGGGCGCGCGAGCTGGCTGGCGTCGCGTTGGCCGCGCGGGATGAGGGGGATTTTCAGCTCTTGGGGGGGCACAAGTTCCTGGAGATCGCGCCCGCCCTGGCCGACAAGGGGCTGGCCGTGGCGCATCTCCTCCAGCGTTTTCCCTGGGAGGGCGCGCTGCCCGTCTACGTGGGAGACGACGACAAGGACGAGAAAGCGTTCGCCGTCATCCGGGCGCAGGGCGGCCTGGCGGCAGTCGTGACCGCGCAGCCCAGGGCGACTCTGGCCCACTGCTGCCTGCCATCGCCGCGCGCCGCGCGCGCTTGGCTCAGCCGGCTTGCCCGGCGGGATAGGTAGCTCTCAGCCGGTTGTCGCGCAATCCGCTGGATTGCATTGCGCACACAATCCAGCGGATTGTGTTACGTCAACTGCTCCCGCAGCACCCCCGGCTCGGTCACCGGCAGGTTACACGCATAATTCCGGCACACGTACGCGGCGGCTTTGCCGCCCACCAGCCCGCGGCCGGCCAGCAGCGGCACGAACGCGGCCGCGACGGCGTCGCCGGGCGCGGCCGCAGCCAGGACGCTGTTGGGCAGGAAGGGGCGCCGGGCCTCGGCCAGCAGGGCGCGCGTGTCCGCCGCAGCCGGGTCGCCGATGATCGCGATCTCCACGCCGGGATTCAGGTGCAGATCCAGCGCACACAGCAGCCGGCCGAACGCGGCGGGCTGCTCGCCCAGGGCGTCGGCCATCAGCGCCATGATGCCGGTCGCGTGCTCGACGTACGCGGGCCGATCCAGCAGCACCGCCAGCCGCAGGAAGAGCTCGGCCGCCAGGGAGTTGCCCGAAGGCACCGCGCTGTCCACGAAATCCTTGCGCCGTGCGATCAGCGCCTCGTGATCGTCCGCGGTCTGGAAGAAGCCGGGGCGGTCGGGGTCGCGGAACTGCGCCAGGATGGTCTCGGCCAGGCCGGCCGCGGCCTCCAGCCAACGCAGCTCCGAGGTTGCCTGGTAGAGTGCGATCAGCCCCAGCGCCATCGCCGCGTAATCCTCCAGGTAGGCGTTGAGGTGGGCGCGGCCGGCGTTGTAGGTGCGATAAAGGCGAAAGATGAAGGACGAAGGGGCAGCTTTTGACAACTGACTGTTGACCGCCGACCGCTGACTGCTGACCATCTCGGTCAGTACAAACTTTGCTGCGCGCGTTGCCGCTTCGACGTAGTCTGGCCGGTCGAGGGCCGCGCCGGCTTCGGCGAAGGCGTGGAGCATAAGGCCGTTCCACTCGGCCAGCAACTTGTCGTCGCGGCCAGGGCGGACGCGGCGCTCACGGGCCTCGAACAGGATGCGGCGACCGCGTTTGACCGCCTGGGCCAGCCGGTCGGGGGTCACGCCGAGGTCGGCGGCGACGACGTTCAGCTCGCGGCGGACGTGGAGGATGTTGGCGCCCGGCCCGCCCTCGCGGAAGTTGCCCCTCGGGGTCACGCCGAAGTAGCCAGAGAAGAGCCGCGCGTCCTCAGCGCCCAGCAGCTCGACCACCTGGGCGGGCGTCCACAGGAAGAACTTGCCTTCCTCGCCCTCGCTGTCCGCGTCCTGCGTGCTGTAGAATCCGCCCTCGGGCGCGGTCATCTCCCGCAGCACATAGTCCAGCGTCTCTTCGACCACGCGGCGGAAGCGCGGCTCGCCGGTGATCTGCCAGGCGTGCAGGGTGGTGCGGGCCAGTTGCGCGTTGTCGTAGAGCATCTTCTCAAAGTGGGGCACCAGCCACTCGTCGTCGGTGCTATAGCGGTGGAAGCCGCCGCCGAGCTGGTCGTAGATGCCACCGGCCGCCATCTTGGTCAGGGTGAAGGTGACCGCGTTCAGCGCGGCCAGATCGTGCGTGCGCGCGTAGTGCTGCAACAGGAAGTCCAGGTTCATGGGCTGGGGGAACTTGGGCGCGCCGCCGAACCCGCCCTCAACGCGGTCGAACCCGCGCAACAGCCGCGCCACAGCCCGATCCAGCAGATCAAGGGACAGCGGTGTATCGGCGGGTCGCAGCGCGGCGGTGCGGTTCAGTGCGTCCGCCAGCCGGTCGCCCGCGGCCAGCAGCTCGCGGCGCCGATCCCGCCACGCGTCGCTGATCGCCAGCAGCAGTTGGCGGAAGCTGGGCATGTTGTAGCGGGGTTCCGGCGGGAAATAGGTGCCGCCGTAGAACGGTTTGCCGTCCGGGGTCAGGAACACGGTCATGGGCCAGCCGCCGTGGCCGGTCATGGCCTGCACTGCCTCCATGTAGATCGCGTCAATATCGGGCCGCTCCTCCCGGTCCACCTTGATGTTAATGTACCACTCGTTCATCAGCGTGGCGGTCTCGGGGTCCTCGAACGACTCGTGGGCCATCACATGGCACCAGTGGCACGCGGAGTAGCCCACGCTGAGCAGGATCGGCTTGTCTTCGGCCGCGGCGCGGGCCAGCGCCTCCGGCCCCCACGGGTACCAGTCGACCGGGTTGTGCGCATGCTGCAACAGGTAGGGGCTGGTCTCGTGGGCCAGGCGGTTGGGTTGGTTTTGCTGAGTGGTCATGGGTGGCTCCGGGACGGTGAATGACGGACGACGGACGACGAATGATGAGGAGGAGTGTACCACAGGTTGATGCGGGGAAACGTAGGGGCGCGGACGATTGGCTTAATCAGCGCAATGAAAACGGCTCGCCTCATAATGAGACGAGCCGTCCGGATAACTATCCGTTTATCCGCCCCTATCCGTTGCCTACCCTCACCCGTTCCCGTGCCCATTGCGCCGCACATACGCTTCGGCCTGGAGCGCCACGTGCTCCGGCGGCCGGCCTTTGCCCACCACCTCGCGCGCATACGCGCTGAGCGCCTGCATCTGCGCGCGGCTGGCGAAGAAGCGCGCTTCCAACGGGTCGCGTTCCTCTTCTTCATCCAACGTTTCTTGCGCCACCAGCAGGATGCGGTCGCGGTTGGCGTCGTAGCCCAGGCCCATCGCGCCGACGCGGAACAGGGGATCCACCGGTTCTTTGATGGCCATGACGGCTTCATCCACTTTCACGTTCCCGTGCCTAGCCACGCCGAGCTCATCTTCCAGGTTCTGCACCATCTCGTCAACGGCGTCGGCCAGGGCCTGCACCTGCTCTTTCTCGCACAGCAGCGTGACGATGTCGCCGGCTTTTTCTGCCTGGATGAAGAAAGTGCGGTGGCCGGGTGCGCCGATCGCTCCCGCAGTGATGTGGGCGACGGGATCCAATTCAACAATCGTGTTCGCCATATCTACACTCCGTAAATCGGTCAACTGGCAGGAAGGATAATTGACCGATCGGGCTTTGTCAAATGGACGCGTTTTTTGCCGGCACGCGGCTCATGGCATACTCGGCCAGGGCGGTGCAGGTGAGGCTCGGGTTAACCCCCGGATTGGCCGGGATGATGGAATTGTCAGCCACGGACAGCCCTGGGTAGTTGAAGACCTGGCAATCCAGGTCAATGACCCCCTCGTCGGCGTTCCTGCCGAAGGGCACGCCCCCCATGATATGCGCGGTCAGCGGGGTGTTGAGCAGCGACTCGAACACCGAACCGGCCGGCGCGCCGTTCGTCTTCTGCGCGAAAGCGCGCACCACATCGTGCGCGATCTTGAGGTGCGACGGCACCGCGTCTCCCGGATCCTGGTGCGACACCAGCCCGCGGCGGAACAGGGTCGTCAGGTGTCGGCCCAGGCGCACGCGCATGTGGTTATCCTCGGTCTGCATGGCCAGCACGATGGTGGTGTGGGTGGCCCAGCCGGGCAAGACCAACATCCGCAGGCTGTCCAGCGGGTGAAGAACCAGCCTGACCAGCAGTTTGCCCAGGCGCTCCAGCTTGCTTGGGCCGGCCTCGATGAGAGGTGCAGCCAGGAAACGCATCAACGATGAGCCGGCCGGGTAGCGCACCGGTTCCACCTGGGTCACCTCGTCGGCGTGGAAGATGGAGGTGATCGCGACGCCTTTGGAGAAGTCGGTGTCGCTGCTGCGCGCCACCGAGCCGAGCAATGCCTCGTTGTTGGTGCGGACGCGGTCCCCCAGCCTCGGGGAGAGGTTCGGCAGTGACCGGGTGATATCGCGGCAGCGCAGCAGCAGCTTCAGCGTGCCGATGGCGCTGGCCGAGACCTGTACGTTACGCGCCCGCACGCTGCGCGTCCGCCGGTGGAGCGCGGTGGGCCGGCGGTAGGCCACCTCGTACCGCGCGCCGTCGGGCTGGCCGGGAGGCAGCGGCCGGATGTCGGTGACTTCGCATTCCGGTCGAATCTCGGCGCCCCACTGCTCGGCGAAGTAGAGGTAGTTCTTTTCGGTGGTGTTCTTGGCGTTGTAGCGGCAGCCGACCATACAGCCGCCGCAATGGGTGCAGCCTGTGCGCGCCGGCCCCTTACCGCCGAAGTACGGGTCGGGCACGTCTTCACCCTCGGGGCCGAAGAACACGCCGACGTCGGTGGGGCGGAAAGTGTCGCCCTGGCCTATTTCATCCGCGATGCCCTTCAGCGTCAGGTCGGCGCGCCACTGTTTCGGGTTGCGAGTTGCACCCAACATCCGTTTGGCCGTCTCATAGTGCGGCTTGAGGATTGTTTTCCAGTCGGCCAGATCGCGCCAGGCCGGCGCGTCGAACAGCTTGTCGTCCGGCTCCATCAGCACGTTGGCGTAGCCCAGGCTGCCGCCGCCCACGCCGCAGCCGTGCAGCACCGTTACATTGCGAAAAGCGGTGATCTGGAGGATGCCGAAGCAGCGCAGGGGCGGCAGCCAGAGGTACTTCCAGACCTTCCAGTTGGTGGTGGCGAAATCCTGATCGCGGAAGCGTTTGCCGCGTTCCAACACCAGGACGGAGTAGCCCTTCTCGGTCAGGCGCATCGCAGAGACGCTACCGCCGAAACCCGAACCGATGACAACGTAGTCGAAGGCTTCATTTGACGTACCCATAGCCCTCCTCCTTAGCCGGGGACCGACAGTCGCGGCAACCACTGCCAGGTCGGCCACTGCTAACCGGCGCTCAGTTCATTAAGAGCCCCCTCCTGAGTCCATCGAAGATGGACTTCGCAACGGTGGCCGAAGGTTTCAACCGCCCGGTCGTCGTTCATATACAAACGGTGTGCCCGCAACGTACTCAGTCAGCGATGGCGCCGCACGATCGCGATCGGAGAGCAAAGGCTCGGCCACCGGCCAGGTAATCGCCAACTGCGGGTCATCCCAGGCGATTCCCTGCTCGTGCGGTTTGCTGTAGACTACGCTGGTTTTGTACAGGACGTCGGCCTCGTCGCTGAGCACACAAAAGCCGTGCGCAAAGCCGGCTGGGATGTAGAGCTGCCGGAAGTTGTCGGCGCTCAGCTCGACGCCGACCCACCGGCCGAAGGTGGGCGAACCGACCCGGATGTCTACGGCTACGTCCCAGATAGCGCCGTGCACACAACGCACTAATTTGACCTGGGCCGTGGGCGGGAGCTGGAAGTGCAGCCCGCGCAACGTCCCGCGCGTCGAGCGCGAGTGGTTATCTTGCACGAAGACGGTATAGATGCCGTTGGCGCGCCAGGTCTCCCGGTTATAACTCTCCAAGAAGAAGCCCCGCGGATCTTTGAACACACGGGGAGTGATCACCAGAACATCAGCCAGGTCGGTTGAGTCAATCTGCATAACGCCATCCAGGAGGAATGTTGTATCTGCGCGCATTCTAACATAAAGGCCGCTCCGCAACAAGGGCAATCCGGATTGGTAGTCGTCCGTTAATATAACAGCGGCCGTGTCTGCCGTCTGATAGATCTATCGTGCCGTTTCGTGCGATTAAACGTCATCATTATATGGAGCAACTTACGTTGGCGCCTCACAGGCCGGCAGTTGCTCCGTGCACAAGGAGGGCACGATGTTTAGGCGCACATTAACATGGGCTTCACTTACGGTTTTGACGTTGCTGGCGGCGATTCTATGTGGTAGTCTCTTGAGTCAAGCGGCCGCGGAACCATCGGCGCAGATAGAGCCGATGCGAGATGATATCGTCCAAGGTGGCGATGCAGCCGCGCCGGCCGGCGTGGCTGCTTGGCGCAGCAACGGCCCTTACGGCGGCAATGTGCGGGCGCTGGGGTTCTCACCTGCTTTCAACAGCGACGGTTTTGCGTTGGCGGGCGGATGGCGCCAGGGTCACTATGGTATCACGGGCGGATATGGGGTTGCCCGCACCACCGATGGCGGCGCCACCTGGCAGCTTCTCGGCGATGAGGGACACCGCTGGCCCGTATTCGATCTGGCTATCTCGCCCGGTTTCAGCGCCGACCGGACGGCCTATGCGGGCACTGAGGTAGGGCTGCTGCGCACCACCGACCGCGGCGACTCGTGGATGACGTTGTGGGGCGGCCTGCCTGGCTGCGAGAAAGGGTCCATCTGCGGCATCGCGCGCGTCCGGCTCTCGCCCGATTTCATCAACGACGGGACCATGCTGGCCATTCAACGCCAGGGCGCGCTCTACCTGTCCACCAACCGCGGCGACAACTGGATCAACATCCTCTCCGGACCCCAAGTATTCGCGGCGGTATTCTCGCCGGACTATGCCACCGACCCGGTGATCTATGCTGCCCAATTCGACGGGGTCAGCGCCACGCGGCTGTTGCGCTCCACTGACAACGGCGCTCATTGGACGGAGCTGCTCACCCTGCCGGCTGTCCAGGTAAACGACATCCTGGAAACGGCGGAGGGCTCGCTGCTGCTGGCCACCAACGATGGCGTCATGCGCCTGGTTCCTGTCGACGCCGGCTATGTGGAAGAACTCGTGCCGACCGATATCCCCGGCCCGGTCGAGCGGCTAATCCGAGGCGGCGACAACATCTTCGCAGCGGCCCAGGACGGCCTTTATATCTCCCTGAGCTTCGGCCGTGGCTGGGAGCGCTATGACGCCACGCCGCAGATGCCGTTCCGCGCAGCCGCTTGGGGCGGCGGGGGGCGGATGCTGATTGCTGGCACCGATACCGGCATCCTCTTCACGCCCGATGACAACTGGGTGTCGTGGCGGTGGCTGCCAGGCCCGCGGCCGGTGGACGCGCGAGGCGTGGCGGCTTATGTCCCCGAAACGTTGTTTGTCGCTAGCGACCAGGGGGTGTTCCGCAGCATGAACAACGGCGCCACCTGGGATCTGCTGACCGCCGGCGCGCCCCTGGGGGATGATATCGGCTTCCTGGCCGTGCAGCCTTCCCCCTACTATGTGGCAGATCAGACCATCTTTGCGACGTTCGTGAACCGCACGCTGTACACTAGCGCGCTGTACAAATCCACTGATGGCGGCGCCACCTGGACTGTCATCCCTGCCATCGGTGGCAGTCGCGCCCTGGCGCTGTCGCCCGTCTATCTGAGCGATCTGACCGTGTTCGTGGCCAATGGCGATCAGCTCCATAAGTCCACCGACGGTGGCGCAACCTGGACCACCTATCCCATCGCGCCGCCTGAAGACTACTTCATCGCTTACGAGCTGGCGGTCTCACCCAACTACTGGTTCGATCGCACCTTGTTTGCCACCGGCTATATGGGCACGCGACGCAGCACCGACGGCGGCATCACCTGGAGTGCTGTAGGCGGCCCGACGCCATCGTACGGTCTGGCCGTATCGCCCGATTTCTCGGTGGACAACACAGCCTGGCTCACCTATCGCTTCATCGAAGGGGTCGGCGACGGCACGCCCGACAGCGGCGTGGCGCGCACGACCAACGGTGGGAGCACGTGGAGCCTGGTCACAGCGGGACTGCCGGGTACGTATGAGCCGTTCCCCATCCCGCTGGCGGCCTCGCCCAACTACTACACCGATAAGACACTGTTCACGGCTTTGAGCGGCCAGTTCGTCTCCGGTGAAGATCACAGCCTCTACCGGGCGATAGGCGGCGGCGATTGGTGGGTGAACCTGGGCCCCGCGCCCGGCGATCCTGACATGCGCGATCTGACCGTGACCGCCTTGGGCCCCGTCGGCGGCATGACCGCGCACGCGGCTACCTCGGCCGGGGTCTGGCACTGCGACGCCTTGTGCGAGGAGCGGCTGATCAACGGCGGGTTCGAGGTCGTGGACCTGGGCTGGCAGCGGCCCAGCACGCCGGCCACGGCGCAGTACAGCACAAAGTACGTGCATACGGGCGAACGGAGCCTGCGCACCGGCATTGATGGCGCGGCCAACGTCTACAGCTATTCCTCCGTGAATCAATACGTCACCATCCCGCCTGCGGCCACCAGCGCAACCCTGACCGTTTGGTGGTATCCTATCTCGGGAGAGGGACCGCTTAGCGCCGCGGATGAGGCTGTCTCCGACCCTGTTGCACTCCAGCGCGCTGCGGAGGCCGATGCCGGCCTGAAGGCGGTTGCCTCGGCGCCGGACAGCATCGCCAGCAGCGACCGGCAATATGTGCTATTGTTACGCAGCGACGGTTCCATCCTCAAATCGCTGATGTGGACGCGCAGCAACGCGCGGGCCTGGCAGAAGCTCACCTTCAACCTCAGCGCATACAAGGGGCAAACCTTCCGTGTGGCCTTCGGGACCTACAACGACGGCTTAGATGGCGCCACCGCGATGTATGTTGATGATGCGTCGGTGGTGATCTGCTGGCCGGAGCCCAGTGTCAAGCCCCTCGTCCCGCGTGCTTACCTGCCGCTGGTGCTCAACAATTACGTCGGGCCTACACCGTCGCCTGAGCCTTACCCGCTGCAGGAGCGCTGGCTCCGCTCGCTGGTCGTCGCACCCGGCGAGAGCGGCCTGCTGTACGGCATCACCAACCAGGGCTACCTGATGCGCTCATCGGATCGCGGGGCAACTTGGCTCACGATGCCGCTGCCGGTCGGAGACGACGGCCTGTGGGTGCACGCCACCGCCATCGGCATAGACTATAACCACTCTGAAACCCTCTACCTCAGCACCGCGTCCGGCCTCTGGCGCAGCGTGGACGGAGGAGTGAACTGGGAGAAGCGCAACGCTGGTCTCTTCGGCCCAGTGACCGCTGATTTCGATGCCCCGAATGTGCTGTGGTCCGGCAACCCTGCGCCCGCTCGCAGCACAGATGCCGGCGCGACATGGTCGCCAGCAGATGAGGGGTTCGACGGTAATTTGACCAGCCCTATCCTGATCGATCCCCAGGCCCATGACCTGCGTTACGCGGTCAGCCAGAGCGTGGGCGGCGGCGGCCAGCTCTACCGCCGGATCGGGACCAACATGTGGGACGTGATGGATGGCGCGCCGGTCGGTGAGCCTGCGGTCGGGCTCCCTAGCCCAGGCTTGGCGTTGGCCGGTGAGACGCGCGCGCTTTACCTGGGCAACCCGAACGGCACGCTCTACGTTAGTTTGAACCCATACGCCTTGACCAAGACCGACATTGTCTGGACGCCGGTCGTGTCTTTCCTGCACCAGCCCATCCCGCTGGCTGTGGGGGGAGCACCGCTGACTGGTGCACTCTACATCACCCTGAATGACTACACCGGTAACATGGCGGCCCCCGGTCGCACGTTGCGCAGCGACGATGGGGGCGCCACCTGGACCGCGCTGATCATCCCGGCTGCCACCGGTGTGCCGACCCCGCCGGCCGGTGCGTTGATGCTGCCCACCGGTTGGGCTAAACGCGTGTTCGGCCGGCCCGACGTGAGCACGATCTACGCCGAGGCCGGGGGCTTCCTCTATCACTCTGAGGATGCGGGCGCGAACTGGTACGTGGTGGGCCTGGCGCGGCCCGAACACATCCTGGTCGGCGGCGACGGGGATACGCTTTACGCAGGTGACGGGTACCCCTGCTATGCCGGCGGGCCGGATGTGTCCATGTGGCGATCAAGCAACGGCGGCGCGAACTGGGATCTGATGCCCGCAGGCACGAACCTTAAGCCCCTGGCCGCGCATCCCACCCTGCCCAAACTGTACGCAGCCGGCTGCAATGGCCCCTACTTGAGCGAGGATGCAGCCGTGAGTTTCACCCATCAACCGGATCCGCTCTTCGGCCTCTACGACGTCAAGTTCGTGGCGCCGGTTGATCCGGCCTGGAGTACGGTGTGGGTGGGCGGCGTGAGCGAAGGCGGCGGCGGGGCCGTGCTGAGCAGCAACGACGGCGGAGCCACCTGGTCACAGAGCACGCCGTTGGGCCTGGACATGGGCTGGCTGGGCGACACGGCGTTGGATCGCTTTGCGACCGGCCGGGTCTACGTGCCGGCTTACTACGGTTTCTACTACACCGCGGACAACGGTGGGAGCTGGCTCAACGCTTCGGCCGGCCTGGCAGACGTGATAGATCCGGGCGCCGCGGACAAGTCGTATGGCCTCGGCCCCCTGGCGCAGGATCCGGCCGATCCGGTGCATCGTCTCTTCCTGGGCACGGTGCGGGGCCTCTATCACGGCGTGCCGGGCGCGGGACCGTGGCAAAAGGTCACCGGCCAGGCATTTGACACCCAGGATGTGCGCGATCTGTTGGTGCTGGATGCGGCGCCGACCCGGTTATACGTCACGACCCCCTTGGGCGTGTTCACCTACGACACGGCCGGCGCCCCGGTAACACCGACCCCTACCGCGACGGCCACGCGCACACCGACACCCACCCCCACGAACACGGCGACGGCGACCCCTACCCCGACGGCGACGGCGACGGTGCCTGGCGCATGTTACGAGGGGTTTGTGAACGGTGGGTTCGAGACGGATGCGGGGTGGTTGATCAAGAGCAACCCGGTGTTGGCGGCGTATGTGACGAGTCCTGTACACAGCGGGAGCCGGAGCATGCGGACGGGGATTCCGGCCGGCGGGGCGAACACGTACAGCTACTCGCCCATCGAGCAGGCGGTAACCTTCCCGGCCGGCCTGGTCTCGGCCGCCCTTTCTTTCTGGCGCTACAGCGTGAACGGGGATGTGGGGACAGCGGTGGCGGCGGGGTGGCAGCCGGATGTGGCGGCGCTGCCGCGCACGGAGGCTGAGCAAGCGGAGAGCCAGGCGGCGGCGGATTACTTCTATGCCATCGCCATCCTACCCGATGGGACGATAGACTACCTGTTCACCGAGTCGTCCAATGCGGCGGCATGGCAGGCGAAGACCGTCACGCTCAACGTCAGCCGCTATGCCGGCAAGTCTATCCGTTTCCAGTTCGGCACGTACAACAACGGCGAAAGTGGCATCTCTCGCACCTTCGTGGACGATGCCAGCCTGACCCTCTGTCCAACCGCGCCGACCGTCACCCCGACCGCAACGCGCACGCCCACCCCAATCGCAACGCTAACGCTGACGCCCACCCCGACCGCAACACCGGCGGGCGGCGCGACCCCTTACCCCACCCCGAGTAGCTATGCCACGGCCTGGCCGCAGACCTGGCAAACGCCCTACAAGTTGCGGACGGTGGACCTGGGCCCTGGCAGCCATCCCCACGGGGTCGCGGTGAACCCGGCGGGCGACCGGGCCTACATCGCCCTCCACGGCGTGGACCATAGTGGCCGGGAGTTGATGGTCGTGGACACCGTGACCTGGACGATCCCCGGCACGGTGCAGCTCGATACGCGACCGGCCGGCCCCAACGGCGTTGCCATCGTACCTGCGGCCGGCATGCCCGCGGGCTACCTTGTGGGCGTAACGACCCGGGAGACTGACGAGCTCATCCTGTTCGATCCTGCCAGTTGGGGCATCCACCGTCGTTATGCGGTCGGTGACATGCCCGATGGCGTGATCAGCTCGGCCGGTTACATCTACGTGGCCAGCTTCGGCAGCGACCTGGTGAATCTGTTCAACGTGACCACCCTCGAAGGGGCCGGCGCCATTGCGGTCGGCCATGAGCCGTCGCTCCTCGCGGCCGACCCTGACACCGGCGACGTCTTCCTGTCGCTCCACGGCGCGAACCGGGTCGCCCGTCTCTACACCAACTATGTCGCGGGTGAATACGCGGATGTGCCGGAACCCTACGGCGTCGCGTTCGACCCGACCGACCGGCGGCTCTATGTGGCAGATCGAGGGGCGCATCACAAGGTCACGGTGCTGGATATCAACACGGCGACCATCGTGGGCGCCATTGACATCGGCCGTGAGCCATACGTTGTCGCCGTGAACCCAGACACGGGACACCTGTTCGTGGCGTGCGATGATGAAGTGAAGGTGTACAACACCCTGGATTGGTCGTTCGTGACCTCGATCCCGGTGCCGGCCGGCGCGCAAGAAGGGATCACCGTGGACAGCGGCCGCGATCTGGTCTATGTGACCAGCCGAGAGGGGGATGCGTTGACCGTCATCCAGGATGCTGGCCCGGCCCTGGTGTTGTTCACCAGTGACCGCGACAACAACACGGAGATGTACCGCATGTTGCCCGACGGCCGCGAGCAGGTCCGCCTGACCTTTACCGGCGATGCCAGTGAGGTGGATGCCGCTGGCTCGCCTGATGGCCGCTGGATCGCGTACAGCGGCAACGCGCTGGACGGTGTGTGGCGGCTGTGGCTCATGAGCCGTAATGGTCGCAATGTCCACAGTCTGCCATCCGGCGGCCCGGAGGACTTCGATCCCACATGGTCGCCCGACGGCAAACACCTGGCGTTCGGCTCCTACCGGGGCGGCAACTGGGACATCTACAAGATCGAGATCGCCACCGGTCTGGTGACCCGTCTGACCTCCGACGCCGCGGCCGACGCGGACCCGGATTGGTCATGGGCCAACAACCGGATCGTGTTTCAATCGAACCGCGCCACCGGCGCCAACCCGGAGCTGTTCAGCATGGCTGCCGATGGCAGTGATGTGCAGCGGATCACGGTTAACTTGAACGGCGACGCCGCGCCGAGCTGGAGCCCCGGCGCCGTGCAGCTTGTTTTCTGGGGCACGCGCGCCGAGCAGACCATTTATCGGACGGAAAGCGATGGCACGGGCATCGTGCCGTTGATCTCCGGGGTGGTTCGGCCTGGGAATCCGCATTGGGGGCCAGGGACGGCAGGCAGTTGGCTCGTCTTTGTCGGCTACCGGCCTGGTTCGGGGCACAGCGAGGTGTTCCGCATGGCGAACGACGGCAGCGGTCTGGTGCTGTTGACATTCAACGAGACCGACTTCGACAGTGCGACCGGCTGGCTGCCCCCCGCACCGTATTGAGCGAAAGATTTGCCGCGGCCGCATCTGGCATGCGGCCGGCAACCAGCTTGAGGCGCTGCTTCCAGGGGATCGCCCCCGGAAGTCTTGAGGATGGCACAGACAAACAGAGAGGGGGGCGCATACTGCTGCGCCCCCCTTTGTTCATGCTGCTGTGAACTGGCTGCACGACCGCAAGCGGTCGCGCAGCCAGCGATACGTTCAGTCAGTGCTGACACCCACGATGGTGGTGCCGATGCGGCCGTCATCGTAGGACGCAGGCGCTGCGACGTTGTGATACGTCACGGTGCCCAGGTACTTGGTGCCGGCATCCAGGCCCGTCCAGTCCACGGTGATCATGGCGGGGGTGCCCAGGACTGCGGCGGCCGGCGCGGTCACGGTCATGTTGCCCGCATCCGCGGCCGACATGAGCCAGTGGAACAGGGTGAAGTTAGCGTCCGGGCCATCGGTCTGCCAGCCGTGCACGTACACGGTGTAGGTCGCGGCCATCGGCTTCACCAGGTTGACCTGCTCGGCCGAGGTGCCACTGCCGCTGCTGCCGACCAGGGTGCTGCCCCGGTAGACGTACAGGTCAATGTCATCCTCACCGTCGGTGTACTCATCGAACAACTGGAACCGTGCGTACTCCGTGCCCGCGGGGATGTCCACCGAGACCGCCACGGTGCCAGGGCCACCCGGCACGAATGTATTGGTCGGGTCATCCAGCACGGTGCCGGCGGTCATGGTGGCGGGCACCAGCCCGTGCGGCAAGGCCGCGAAGTCGCCGTCGTAGCCGAAGACGACACTGTACTCGCTGGAACCGCTGACGCCAGCGCCCGCGATCTCAGCCGGGGCAGCCAGGGCCACGGGCCGCAGCGCGATGGGGCTGCGCACCACGTGCTTGCCATCGGTCCACTTCAGCGCGCCGAAGGTGTAGGCGTTCAGCGGCGCCGTGGTGCGGTCGAACTTCACGGTGAAGGAGACCGACCCACCCCTTGGAACAACGATGGTGGATGGGGTCACCGTTACATTGAAGCCCGCGAGACCCTCGATTGAGGCCGTGTAGGTGGCGGCCTTGTTGGTCACGTTGGTCACAGTGCGCTGCACGGTTTGGGTGCCAGCCAGCGCGCCGACCGCGATTGACGGCAGGTTCAGGTTCGATGGGGTGATCATGCCCTGGAGGAACTTGTAGTAGTCCGTGAATCGCGGCAACTTGTAGACCAGGCCCGGATCGGCCGCTGCGGTGGGATCCACCTGGCCGGCGCCGTAGCCGAACGGGTTGCCCGGGATCGGGTTGCCGGCGTTGGTGGTCTGCTTGGCCGTTGTCATGAACGCGGACTTGATCATGTCCGGTGTCCAGGCCGGCTGCCGATCCTTCATCAGGGCCGCCAGGCCCGCGATGTGCGGGCTGGACATCGAGGTGCCGCTGAGGAAGTTGAAGTCCAGGCCGCCGGCTGCCGGCGAAACCGCCGCCAGCACATCCACGCCAGGCGCCATGATGTCGGGCTTGAGCAGGTTGCCGCTCAAGGCGCGCGCCGGGCCGCGCGACGAGAAGGAGGCCACGGCAGGCGCTTCCTGTATGTAGATCTCACCGGCGGACAGTTGCGCAGTCGCACCCGCGCCCGCGGCGTCAATGTAGGCCTTGATGGCCGCGCCTACGACCTCATCGGTGTGGACGGTGGGCACGTAGTGCAGGTCCGCATTCAACGAGGCAGGCGCGACGTTGGTCAGGATCGAGCCTACGCCACCGGCCATCTGCACGGCCAGGCTTTTGTCCACGCGCGCGATTACGCCGCGGTCGCACTGCACGATCTTGCCGGTCACCACAGCCGGATCCAGCGTGCCGGGGTAGCACAGTCGAACTTCGGTCGGATCGGCGCCGGGGAGGCCGGCGCTGGTGGACTTGATCAGCGGGGCCACATCGGTGCCGTTGCCCAGGGAAACGCCGACGTGTACGCTGCCATCGCCCAGGGTCACGGTTGCCGCGTAGCCGCGGTCATGGGTGCCGGCCGCGACGGTGGTGATCCAGGGGCTGTTGTGCGCGACGGTGGACGCCGTGGGGCCGCTGTTACCGGCCGAAGCCGCCACGAACACACCCGCCGCCGTTGCTTCCAGGAACGCGGTCTCCACCGAATCGGTGACGCTGGTGGTCGAGCCGCTGATGGAGAAGTTGATCACATCCACGTTGTCCATGGCGGCAGCTTCGATAGCCGCCATGCTGTCGGAGCTGAAGCAGCCGCCGTCAGCGCCGCCCCAGCACACTTTGTAGATCGCGATGCGCGCGCGGGGCGCCATGCCACTGATCATGCCCAGGTCAGCGCCCAGAGCGCTGGCCGGGACACCGTAGTTGCCTGCGGCCGTGCTGGCCGTGTGGCTGCCATGGCCATCGGCGTCACGGGCCGAGAGGTACTCCCACGGGAACAGCGCCTTGACGTCGCCCCAACCGCTGTAGAAGTAACGCGCGCCGACCACCTTGCCGCTGCAATCGGACGCGTCCCATTCTTCGCCGGTGACGCATTCGCCCATCCAGGTCAGCAACGGCCGGTAGGTGCCATCATCCGCAAAGCTGAGGCTCTCGGGCCAGATGCCGGAGTCAACGATGCCGACGACCACGCCCTCACCCGCCTGGCTCGGGCCGCCGACCTGTTCCCACAGGCCGCCCTTCTTGTCCAGGCCCAGGAAGGTGGGCGTGGATACCGTGTCGAGCTTGCGCAGCTCATCGGGGACGACTGAAGCCACACCTGATACCTTGGTCAGCGCCGCAGCCTGATTCTGCGTCAGTTTGGCGGCAAAGCCGTTGAAGGTGTAGCGGAAATCGTAGAGCTTTTCCCCGCCACCCACAGCCGCCAACGCGGCCGCGTGGCTGCTATCCAGTTGAGCGACGTAGGCTTGCACGTCGAGATCTGGTTTAGTGTTTCTCGCAGAAATGACAGTCGGATCTGCCATCTGCACAATGTACACGCCATTCGGGCTCTTAACTACACTGCTGGCGCGCACGTCCTCCTGGGCGAATGCCTGCATGGGGGCGACGGCGGTGAGCACCAGCGCCAGAACTGCGAACAGGCGGAGCGCCAGGGTCCACTGCGAACGCAAAGACCGTTGAGTTGACATCTAGAAGACCTCCGTTGGTAAGGGTGAGTAAATCTCGTCTGAACTAACGCGATTGACGTGTGCGTGGTCTCAGCACACCTTCCGAGTTTCACGATTCGCGGGTAGCATCACCTCCTTCAACTCTGGCAGCAAGCCCGGCATATCTTGGTTTCGGTTCAGACACGTTGGCGCGAGCAATTTTGTCTGTGTACTCTTTGCGCCATCACCATCTCTTCGACGCGCCCTTGCCTACTACCTCGAAACTGCGTTGGTGATTTCACCTCACCTGCCATTGTAGCACACTAACGGCTGGGGATCAACTCCTAATCGCGCAATTCCTGGCGCGTCTTGATCTTGACACATGCCTTGAGGCTATGTTACACTTATGTGTGATAAAAGTAAAGTGATGTGTCTCATGATTGCACGAGGCACGTCATACAGGGGGAGCTAGGAAAGCCTGGCTGAGAGGTTGGCCCCATATGCCAACGACCCCATGAACCTGACGGGTAATGCCGGCGTAGGGATACACACGACGACACGACGGACGACCCGCCAGGGCCGTCCGTTTTGCTTTCCATGATGACGCACTTTCTCATTGCTGGCAGCCCTGCCTGCCGGCCACCCCAGGGCCTTGCCCCGGCCCCCGGCGACCGCGTCATCGCGGCCGACCTGGGCGCGCGGCACGCACGGGCGTGGGGTTGGCCGGTGCACCTGCTGGTGGGCGACCTGGATTCGCTGCCGGCTGAGGACGCGGCCGCCCTGCGGACGGCCGGAACGCCGGTGATCACCGCGCCGGCAGCCAAGGACGACACCGACCTGGAGCTGGCCCTGGCCCACGCCCTGGCCGAGGGCGCCCAGCAGATCGTCATCTGCGCTGCGCTCGGCGGCCGGACCGACCATCTGCTGGCCAACGTGCTGCTGCTGGCGCGGCCCGACCTGACCGGGCTGGACGTGGCCATCGCCGATGGCCCGGAGACCGTGCGCCTGCTGCGCGGCCCGAGCGGCTTGGCATTGCGCGGCGCGGCGGGCGACCTGCTGACCTTGCTGCCGCTGGGCGGGGACGCGGCCGGCGTTACGACGCGCGGCCTGGCCTATCCGCTGCGGGATGAGACGCTCTTCCAGGGCCGGGGCCGCGGGGTCAGCAATGTGTTCGTAGCGGAGGTGGCGGAGATCGCGGTGCGGCAAGGTGCGTTATTGGTCGTGCAAGTGAACGGCTAATCCAAACGTCCGGAATCGAGGCTTCAGCCGGTTCGCTGCATGATAGGAGGTACTGATTTTATGAAACGCGTTACATCAATTCTTTTGCTGGTTCTTATCGTCCTGCTGCTGGCCGGCTGCCCGGTTCCGGTGGGACCGACGCCCGCGCCGACTGCGGTCCCCTCGACTGCGCCGGCGCCGACGACTGAATCCGTTCCGACCACGGCCCCCACGGTCGCGCCCGCTGGCGGAGGCGTGCTGACGGTGATGTCCCATGACAGCTTCAGTGTCAGCCAGGAGGTCGTGGACGCGTTCCAGGCGCAGTGCGGCTGCCAGGTGCAGTTCCTGAAGTCGGGCGATACGGGCCTGGCGCTGAACAAGGCCATCCTTAGCAGGAACAATCCGCTGGCCGACGTCTTCTTCGGCGTGGATAACACCTTCCTGAGCCGCGCGCTGGCCGCTGACATCTTCGAGCCCTACGCGTCCCCCGCGCTGTCCGGCATCCCGGCTGAACTCCAACTGGACGCCAGCAACCGCCTGCTGCCGGTGGACTTCGGCTACGTCACGCTGAATTACGACAAGGCGTACTTCGCGGACAACGCCATCCCCCTGCCCACGGATCTGCGCGACTTGACTTCGTCCGCATACGCTGGATTGCTGGCCGTGGAGAACCCGGCCACCTCCTCGCCCGGCATGGCGTTTCTGCTGGCGACGGTGGCCGCGTTCGGCGAAACCGGCAGGTACACCTATCTGGACTTCTGGCGCGACCTGCGGGCGAACGATGTCTTCGTGGCTGACGGCTGGGAAGACGCGTACTACGGCCAGTTCAGCGGCGGCAGCGGCGAGGGGGATCATCCCCTGGTGGTGAGCTACGCCACCAGCCCCGCCGCCGAGGTCTTCTTTGCCGATCCGCAGCCCGCGGCGTCGCCCACCGGCAACCTGCTCTTCCCCGGCGGCAGCTTCCTGCAGATCGAGTTCGTGGGCGTCCTCAAGGGCGCGAAGAACCCTGCGCTGGCCCGCCAGTGGGTGGACTTCATGCTGGACGAGACCTTCCAGGCCGACATCCCGCTCCAGATGTGGGTTTATCCGGCTCGGACCGGCACATCGCTGCCCGAGGTGTTCACTGCACACGCCCAGATCCCCTCCGATCCGCTGACCATGGCGCCGGCGCAGATCGAGGCTGGCCGCGAAGTCTGGCTGAAGGCGTGGACCGATGTGGTGTTGCGGTGAGACATTACACGTACTGCGTAATGCGGGTGGCATGAAGCGAAGTTTGTTGCTTCGTTTGGCTTTCTACGCGCCACCGCTGGCCTTCCTGGGGGTCTTTTTCTTCTATCCCCTGGCCGCGGTGGTGGCGCGGAGCTTTGCGGCCGATGGCCGGCTGGACCTGGCACCGTTGGTGAACCTGGCGCGCGAGCCGTATTTTGGCCGGGCGCTGTGGTTCACCACATGGCAGGCGGCTGCCTCCACCGCCGTCACGCTGCTGCTGGGGATGCCGGCCGCGTTTGTCTTTGCGCGCTATCGCTTCCCCGGCAAAAGCGTCCTGCGGGCGCTGACCACCATCCCCTTCGTGCTGCCGGCCATGGTCGTCGCGGCCGCATTTACCGCGTTGCTGGGGCCGCGCGGCTGGCTCAACACGCAGCTCATGGCCTGGTTCGATCTCGGCCGGCCGCCGATCCAGCTCCAGCAGACCATCTGGCTGATCCTGTTGGCCCACGCGTTCTACAACACCACCGTGGTGGTGCGCATGGTGGGCGGCTTTTGGGCCAACCTGGACACGCGGTTATCGGAGGCCGCGCGCATGTTGGGCGGCAACCGGGCCAGGGTCTTCTGGGAGATCACCCTGCCGCTGTTGATGCCGGCCGTGGGCGCGGCAGCGCTGCTGGTGTTCCTGTTCTGCTTCACCAGCTTCGGCGTGATCCTGGTGTTGGGCGGCCCGCGCTTCGCCACGCTGGAGGTGGAGATCTACCGCCAGGCCGTGGCCTTGTTCCGCTTGCCCGACGCGGCCGCGCTCAGCCTGGCCCAGATGGCCCTCACCTTCGTGGTGATGGCCGTCTATACCCGCGCCCAGGCCCGCGCGGCCGTCCCGCTGAAGCTGCGCCCCGCCGAGGCGACCGCGGTCCCCCCCGCCACGCCCGGTCGGGTGCTCGTGGTCAGCCTGACCGTGGTCGGCCTGCTGATCTTCCTGGCCAGCCCGCTGGTTGCCCTGGCCGCGCGCTCGTTCGCGGCGGATGATCCGCTGCGCTTCTACCGGGAGCTGTTCGTCAACCGCACCAGCTCGATCTTCTACGTGCCGCCGGGGATCGCCATCCGCAACAGCCTGCTGTTTGCAGCGCTCACCACTGGCCTGGCGCTGACCATCGGCGTGCTGACCGCGCTGCTGCTGGCGCGCGAGCAGGGCCGGTTCGGCCGCTGGCTCGATCCCATCGTGCTGCTGCCGCTGGGCACATCCGCCGTGACGCTGGGCTTCGGCTATATCCTGGCCTTGGGCCGGCCACCGCTCAACCTGGTTGCCTCGCCGATCCTGGTGCCCATCGCCCACACGCTGGTGGCGTTCCCGTTTGTGGTGCGTACGGTGCTGCCGGCCCTGCGCGGCTTGAACCCCAGCCTGCGTGAGGCCGCGGCCGTGCTCGGCGCGTCGCCGTTGCGCGTCTGGCGCGAGGTGGAGCTGCCCATCACCGGCCGCGCGGTGATCGTGGCCGCGCTCTTCGCCTTCACGGTCAGCATGGGCGAGTTCGGCGCCACGCTGCTCATCGCCCGTCCCGAGTACCCCACCATGCCGCTGGTCATCTACCGGCTGCTGGGCCAGCCCGGCGCACTCAACTACGGCCAGGCGCTGGCCATGAGCACGCTGCTGATGGCCGTCTGCGTGGTCGCGTTCGTGTTGATCGAGCGGTTTCGGGCCGGAGAAGTGGGGGAGTTTTGATGTACGATGTACAATCTACGATGTACGATGTTCGATTTACCTGGTGTCCTGATGATTGCATTGTAAGGTCAGTTTCTGTCACCCTGAACGGGCCGGCCCCGTGAGATCCGCTGCGGCCAGAGTCAGCGAAGGGTCTCAGTCGGAGACTCTTCACTGGTGTTGTGTTGTTGACCAGGTTGTGTCATTGACCCGCTCAGAGCGATGGTCGGACATCGCCAGTAAGGTTTGGGGCGGTATGTTGCTCGAAGTTTCTCACGTCTCGAAATCCTATCCTGGCCTGCCGGTGTTGAAGGAGGCCAGCTTTGCTGTGGCGCAGGGCGAGATCGTTTGCTTGTTGGGACCCAGCGGCTGCGGCAAGACGACCCTGCTGCGCATTGTGGCCGGGCTGGAGACGCCGGACACCGGGACTGTCACGTTCGAGGGGCAGGATCTGGCTGGTGTGCCGGTGCATCGCCGCGGCTTTGGCTTTATGTTCCAGGACTACGCGCTCTTTCCCCACAAGGACGTGGCCGCCAACGTCGCGTTTGGCCTGCGCATGTTGGGCTGGTCGAAGGCCGAGGTAGCTGCCCGCGTCCAGGAGATGCTGGCGTTGGTTGCACTCACCGGCTATGAGCGCCGCCGCGTGGTGGCGCTGTCGGGCGGCGAGCAGCAGCGGGTGGCGTTGGCCCGCAGCCTGGCCCCGCGGCCGCGGCTGCTGATGCTGGATGAGCCGTTGGGCGCTCTGGATCGCGCACTGCGCGAGCAGTTGATGAACGAGCTGCGCGCCATCCTGAAGCGTATCGGCGTGACCGCGCTCTATGTCACCCACGACCAGGAAGAAGCGTTCGCTATCGCCGATCGCGTGCTCATCATGCGCGCCCGGCCCGAGGCTGGGGTCGGCGGCTGGATCGAGCAAGACGGCCCGCCCGTCGAGGTCTACCGGCGGCCGGCCACCGCCTACGTGGCGCAGTTTCTGGGGTTCAAGAACCTGTTGGACGGGACGGTGGTCACGGCCGAAACGTCATCTGTCACCGTAGAAACGCCGCTGGGCATCCTCGCCTCGGCCGGCGCGGTCGGCCTATTCGCCCCCGGCCAGCGCGTCACCGCCCTGATCCGCCCCGAGGCGGCCGACGTGCGCCCCGCGGGCGCGGCCGGCCTGAACACAGTGCCGGGCCAGCTGCTGGAAGCGTCGTTTCGCGGCAGCTATCACCTGATCCGCACCGCGCACGCCGGCGATGTGACCCTCACCTGCGAGGCCTCAGCTATCGACGCCGATCTGCCGGCTGCGGGCGATCCGTTGGCCCTTTGGCTCGACCCGGTCGCGATCACCTTGCTGGCCCGTGAATCGGACGCCGACGCGCGCGAATGACCGTGTAGTTCTTCGGTGCTTGGGAAGTAGAGCTTTATGAACAAGTGTTCTATGGATTTGACAAGCTGCGCGTTTGAGGGTATGATCACGGCGCAGCCTCGAATGAGCGCTGCAAGCACAGTGAATTGATTCGGGCCGAATCAGAAGGGAGTCACGCACATGTATCAGAAGACCCTGGTCATCGGGTATCTCGGCCGGGACCCCGAGATGCGCTATACCCCCACCGGTGTCCCCGTCACCTCTTTCAGTGTTGCCACGACCCGCAAATGGACCAACGCGAACGGCGAGCCGCAGGAGAAGACCACATGGTTTCGCGTCACCGCGTGGCGTAAGCTCGGTGAGTTGGCCGCGCAATACCTCAAAAAGGGCCGGCTGGTGCTGGTCGAAGGCGACATTGACGCATCAGCGTTCACCGACCGCGAGGGCAGCCCGCGCGCCAGCCTGGAGTTGACCGCCACCAACGTCCGCTTCCTGGGCGGCCGCGGCGAGGGCGGTGAAGGCATGGGCGGCGCCCCATCGGCCGGCGGCGGCGATGATTTCCCCGTCCATGAGGACGATCTGCCGTTTTAGCTTGAAAACGATTTGTGAGCAGTACAGAGCAGCCCTTTCGATAGCACAGCGAAAGGGCTGCAAGGTATTGTCCAAAGAAGTGTTTCCTATGGAGAGAGTTGCCGGTCCATCAGCCGCGGTTACCACGGTAATCAAAATGCTGAATACATTGCCGGAGCCTGTGTAGCAGCAGGTGGCGGATCGGCTGCGCGAGTACATGGATGACCTGCAAGATGAGCTTCGCTCGGACAGCCTCTTTAAGCGGACGCAGCTACAACTGATCGCTGCGGCCAGGCGCGCCAGACAGCAGATCGCCGAGGGCAAGGTTTCAGGGATGGACTGCGATCAGCTACGAACTCTGCCACATTACCTTCGTTTTAGACGGCTTACTCAACGCTCCCAAGACGTGTCAGAACGGCGGTCCGAAAGGCCTATCTTTTGTGGCGAGAGAACCCCTGGCACCCGTCGTTGCACTTCAAATGTATCAACCCGGATGAAGACGTGTGGGCTGTCAAAATCACTCAGGGCTACCGAGCCATTGGGATTTTCGAGGGCGACACAGTGACCTGGTTTTGGGTCGGTAATCACGGCGAGTATGAACGGTTCTTCTCTTGACCCTATTCTTGTGTCATTGCGTTCGTTCACCCTGCCAAAGCCACGGCAATTCTCGCGCCCACCCATGCATTATTCTCCAGCAGCGCCAGATTTGCCCGCAGGCTGGCCTCCCCGATCAGGGCGTTGAACCTCGCCAGCAGGAACGGCGTCAGCGCCTTGCCCTTAACCTCCTACTCGTTCGCCTCCATCAGCGCTTGGGCAATGGCCGCCTGCATCTGAGCAGCCGGCAGCTCGTATTTGGCCGGTATGGCCACCGTCACCAGCATCTCACAGATTGCGGTGGGTGTATGTAACATACCGATCGGATAGGGGCAAGGTTTGCCCGCCTTCGGCACTGTGCTATAATGACATTGTCTCCCGCAACGGTGAGATCAGCATCACTGACGGACGCGCCGTGAAGCTCATCATCCAGATCCCGTGTTACAACGAGGAAGCCACGCTGCCGCCCACCCTGGCGGACTTACCGCGCGCGCTGCCCGGCGTCACCGCCATCGAAACCCTGATCGTGGACGACGGCAGCCGGGATCGTACGGTCGAGGTGGCGCGGGCGCTGGGCGTGGACCACATCGTGCGGCACAAGCGCAATCGTGGGTTGGCAGCCGCGTTTCAGTCCGGCCTGGAGGCTGCAGTGGCCGCGGGCGCGGACATCATCGTCAATACCGACGCCGACAACCAGTACTGCGGCGCTGACATCGGCAAGCTGGTCGCGCCCATCCTCGCCGGCCAGGCCGACATCGTGGTGGGCGACCGTGGGGTGGCTGCGTTGGAGCAGTTCTCGCCCCTGAAGCGTAGGCTGCAAACCCTGGGCAGCGCGGTGGTGCAGCGGGCGGCCGGCATCCCCATCCCCGATGCCACCAGCGGCTTCCGCGCGTTCAGCCGGGAAGCCGCCCTGCGCCTGACCGTGCTCAGCGAATACACCTACACCTTGGAGACGCTGATCCAGGCCGGCGCGCGGGGCATGGCGGTGAACTTCGTGCCCATCCGCACCAACCCGCAGACGCGTAAATCGCGGCTGATCCGCAACATCCCGTCGTTCCTGGTGCTGCAGGCGGTGACCATCGTGCGCTTTTACACCATGTACCGGCCATTGCGGGTGTTCATGACGGCCGGCGGCATCCTCGTCGGCGCCGCGCTGATCCTGGGGCTGCGGTTCTTGTACTTCTACTCCCTCGGCCGCGGCGCGGGCCACGTGCAGTCCCTGATCCTGGCCGCGATCCTGGCGATCGTGGGGTTTCAGGTGGGACTGATCGGGTTGATCGCGGATGCGGTGAGCATGAATCGGAAGATGATGGAGGAGGTGGTGTGGCGGGAGAGATATCGTGATCCGGTAAAGCAAATCCATGGTGGCTAGATTGAAGCACGGTCATCTGTTGCTACCTTTAGTGCTGTTCTTCGCTTTGCTGCATGGTGGTCTATACGCCAGTTTCATGCCGCCCTGGGGACTCATTGACGAGGAACAGCATCTACATTATGTTCAATCCCTAGCTGAACGACAGGCAATTCCGATTGTTGGGATTACGGCGTTATCTCCGGAGATAATTGAGAGCGCCTTTGCCACGCGGCGATGGGAGCACTTCCATTGGCCAACCCCTTCATCCCTTGCCCTGAGTGACCTGGGACTTGAAGGATTTAGTTACGAGGGTTATCAACCACCGCTTTATTATTTGGTGCTGGCGCCGTTCTTTGCGCTCTTGGACGGCGATATTCTCGAGAGACTTTACGCTTTGCGATGGCTCTCGCTGGCCTTATCGCTCTTAACGTTGATTATGGTCTTTTCCATCGGGCGGAGGTTGTTCCCTGATGAACCAGCAGTAAGCTACTTCGCTTGCATCTTCCTTGCGCTACTACCAGAGCGGACCTTTGCAGTTTCCCGCGTTAATAACGACGTAGGCCTAGAGGTGGCAGCAACGGCCGTGATTTGGGCCTGTACAGTAGCAGTACTGGATGGCATGTCGTTGCGTCGCGGCGTGCTGATCGGTGTTTTGTTCGGAGTCAGCTTTCTCATTAAGGCATCGGTGGCGGTCCTGTTAGTGCCCGTGGCATTTGCTTTCTGGGCGAATCGAAGGTCAGTGGGGCTTCTGAAGAACGCTGCTTACTCGGCGGGGATCATTGCGCTATTTGTTGTTCCTTGGACGATACGCAACATGCTAGTTTATGGCGATCCCACGGGATTTAGTAGCTTTCAGAAGATCACCAACTTTGCCGCTCCGGCGCTTACTATGTCTCGTATAGGGACCGCGATGTGGGATACATTTCGACATTTGTGGCTTGTTTGGTGGAAGGGCGCTAAAGCAGCAGATAACACCATCATAACAGTTCTCGCTCTTGCACTTCTCGTGGCATGTGCTGAAGCTGGAATGCGCCTTTGGTATGCAGTTAGGTCTCGTTGGCTGAGCGAGCGCCAAACGCAGGTGGTATTGATGTATGTGGCATCTGTTTTGGTTTGCGGCGTTGCCATTCTAGCCAGCTATTTTGCTGGGGCAGTGCCTGTTATTCAGGGACGTTTTTTCTTACCAGTAATCGCATCCTTATCCATCCTTCTGGCTTATGGCCTTTGGCATAGCGCGCCTAGGGCGTTTTGGGGTGGCGGAATACTCCTCCTGCTATTGTTCGCAAGTGTGGGGGGTCTATTTGGGAACCTGTTGCCATTTCATTACTATTGGAGCGCTTTTACCGCGTATGCACATCAGCCCGTGCCTGTAGAGGTATCGTTAGGTATAGGCGACCGTTGGCAGCTGTTCTTGGGCCGTCTTTTGGCAGACAAACCTGCTTTCATCCTCTCTCTTTTGCCCTGGCTATTGATCGCATTCCCGGTTGCTCTTGCCGCGGCCGGTGCAATTTGGGCCAGGTTGGCAAGGCTGGAACCAGGGAATCGTTACTTGCGGGAGAGCTAGCATGAAAGAGCGTGGGTGGATAAAGGATCCATTGCTTTGGGTTACGCTTATACTGGTAACGTTTTATCTTGCTTTTGCTGCCGCACGTCCGGTGGGCACCTTCTGGTCTCTTGATGAAGGTGGCAAGTTTCTTCATTTACAGAATATGATTCGAACGGGGAGTATCAGTGGGCCTTTGCTTTACCCTGGAGCGGAGATTGATGGAGAGCTACGTTTTGTCCCACTCCTTTATTATGCCCGAGGTGACTCACAGATCTATTCTTGGTGGCCAGTGGGTTTTTCTGTAGTGACTCTGCCTGTCTATCGCCTCTTGGGCTGGATGGGGTTGTACATTGTGCCAGCGTTTGCAGGCGGACTATCTGCGTTATGTGCTGGCCTGTTGGTTCGCCAAAGCATTCCCCAGCCAGAGTGCTTATCTGTTTTCGCCGCACTCATTACCGGGCTGGCGACCCCCATTGCTTTCTATAGTTCCATGTTTTGGGAACATACGCTGGCTACGGCTTGCCTCCTGCTTGCAGTTATAGCTATTACAAGGGCATGGACAAAGCAGCAGATTGGCTTGATCGTGGTCGCGGGTATCCTGTCATCCGTAGGTTCTTTCTTTCGGACTGAGATTGTTGGATTGGCTGCAGGTCTTGGACTGGTTCTTTTGCTGCGGCGATGGCGGTGGGGCTTCATTTATGGCGGGATCTTCTTCGTTGCAAGCATCCCCTGGTTGATTTTTAACGACCAGATGATGGGGCATTTTATTAGCCGTCAGTGGGTTCCAGGTGCTAATTCACTAAACAGTCCTATGTTTACTGGTATCCAGCAGAGCGGTAAGTGGTTTCTCCCGCACTTGTTGCTCAATGCGCCGCGCATCGCAGCCTTTGAGTTTGCTCCAATGACTTTGATTGTAGGAACACTTCTCGTAGTATCTGCAATTATTACGCCGTTCATCACACGACTCCGCCCCGTCGCCTATCTCGCTTATCTGGGGATTGTTGCCATTTCGGGCGCAACAGTTCTTAGTCAGGCTGGTTATCGGTCTGTGCATGGCTTGGTACTGATTGCTCCGCAGATCGTTTTTGTCCCCTGGTTATATACTCGATCGCATCGGCGTTCTGATTCAGTTTTCCCGGATCTTCTTTTAGGTGTTATCGTCGTGTTTGGAGGTGTGTTTGCATCCCGTGCTTGGACAGCGGCCGGCGGACAACAATGGGGACCACGCTATCTCTTGACACTCTATCCTTTATTGGTCGCGGCTGCTGTTATCGGGATACATCAGGCCTGGCCGCAACTGAAGCAGCGCTATCAGGTTGTGCTGTTAGCGCTGTTCATTTTATGTACACTTATTGGATTAGGTTTTGAAGTTCGCGGCGCGCATGCTTCTCTGAGAACGACGACGTATTATGCCGAAACCTCGAAAGCACTTCGCACTTTGGGCCAAACACTGATTATTACTGATTGCACTTGGTTACCTATGGTAATACCGGAGTTGTATTGGCAGGGCAATGTGTTCAGCGTGCGCGGGACTGACCAATTAGCAGCTTGGCGTGGAGATGCAGCAGCGATAGGTGTGAGTTCCGCTTACTCGGTAACACTAGATATGTGCACGCTCCGTTTGCTTGACGAGATTGCACCCGGGCGGACTGTCGATCCTGATGGACTCACGCTTACCTTAATGCAAATTGAATCGGGAGCAAAGCAGTGATCAATGATCAAATTTGGCCGCCCAAAGACGGCTCAGGACGGTGAAAGTAAGAAAAAGCTATGGGCAATTCTGTGCAGTTTCGCAATCGGGTTGATGCCGCTGGCGTCATACTCATTATATCGCGCAAATATCCGCCATCCGTTGGAGGCATGGAGCAATTGACATACCACGTTGTAACCGGTGTGGCGCGGCATCGCCAAGTGAGGCTCATCAAATGGGGGGGGACGCAAAAGTGGCTCCCCCTGTTTCTAACCTTTGCGCTGGTTAAAGCGCTGATAATGTTAGCGACCACGCGCGTAGCGTTGATTCACCTGGGAGATGCTGTACTTGCGCCACTGGGGTGGTTCTTGCGTCTGGTCAGCCGCAAGCCCGTCACGGTGATGGCGCATGGGCTGGATATTATCTACCCAAACAGATTCTACCAATCGCTGATTCCCGCATGCATCCGGCGCGCAGACGCAGTAATCTGTAACAGCCGACATACTCAACAGGCGTGTCTTGCACGTGGGGTGCGCCAAGAACGGACGGTGGTCATTCCGGGCGGTGTCATCCCGGACGCTTTTCCGTGTTCTTTAACCGAAGAGGAAACGGCCTTTTGGCTGCGTCGATGGGGCCTACAAGATCGGACAAAACGTATTCTGCTGACGACCGGTCGGTTAGTTCCTCGTAAGGGAGGGCGTTTTTTTGTCTCTCAAGTTCTGCCGGCCTTGCGCGCACGGCGCACGGATTGGGTATATCTGTTGATCGGAGAGGGCCCCGAACGTGAAGCTATTACAGCAGCGGTGCGGCAACAAGGTTTGGAGGACGTTGTTCGTCTACTGGGGCAGGTATCCAAAGATGAATTACAGGCCGCCTATGCTCTGGCTGATGTTTTCGTTATGCCAAACATTGCTTTGCAGGGAGATGTTGAGGGTTTCGGAATCGTGACGCTTGAGGCGCGGGTGGCTGGGGTACCTGTCGTTGCTGCAGACCTCGAAGGTATTGCAGATTCATTTGAAGATGAGGAGGATGGTGCGCTTATTCCCGCGGGTGACGCGCCGGCATTCGTGGCGGCGCTTGATCGCTTGCTCGATACGGAGTTAACGCTCCAAGTCCGCCAGACTCGACGTAGCCGCACTGTAAGTCGGTATGGCTGGGATCACTTGATCGAAAAATACCTCGCCATATTTCAAGCCGTACAGGAAGAAAAGCTGGTCGGCACGCTATGAAGATCGTCGTTGATGCTTTAGGGTTGCCGCGCTTTGGCGGGGCGCGTTCCTCTGCTGTGGGATGGTTGGCCGCTCTAGCGGCGCATGGGCCGGATCATCGCTATTGGATTTTTGTCTCCCGTCCTGAGCCAGATCTGATGGAGTTCCGGAATCTGGAACAACTGATTGCACCGTTTCGGAATCGTTTTCTTGTGCGAATATGGGCTCAAGCCGTGGTTCCTATCTTCCTGCGTCGGGTCGATGCAGACGTGTTTCATGCCACCAAAAATCTGGGCATCATCGGCGTGCCATGCCCAACCGTGATCACGATTAACGATTTGACACATGTCCTGCTTGCGCAGTACTATCCTTGGATCGATAATGTGTATTGGAAACGGATCCAGCCGTTAATTCTGCAACGAGCTGCTCGGATTATCGCGATCTCCGAGAGCACACGTCAGGGGTTGATTGACTGCTACGGCTTGGATGAGCGCAAAGTAGAAGTTATTTACCCTAGTTATCACATGCGTTACCGACAAACGGCTAGTGCTGCTGAACGCGCAGCGGTGCGTGATCGCTATGGCCTACCTGATTCGTACATCCTATATGTTGGCGGTCTAGGATTGCACAAGAATGTTCGCGTCCTCATGGATGCTTTTGGCTCCATCAATGACCAGATACCGCACGGCCTGGTACTGGTGGGAGGGGGTTATCATACTAGCAGTGACCAAGCATTGCTGCGCGAGGTAATCAGCCGAGGTCGAGCACGACGTATCTGGTTACTTGATGCTGTACCGGAAGAGGACATGCCAATCATCTATCAGATGGCCGATCTATTTGTATCACCGTCGCTAAACGAAGGGTTTGGGCTGACATTGACTGAAGCCATGGCCAGCGGTGTGCCAGTGATCGCAGGACGCGTGAGCGCTATCCCTGAGGTCCTGGGGGATGCAGGCTATTTATTGGATGATATTCGAGACCAACATGCGTTAACGAAAGCTTTGTTGACACTGATTCAGTCTTCCAAACAGCGGGCGATCTTGGCGGAGTTAGGGCGGCAGAGGGCCGACTGGTTTTCCTGGAAGAGAACGGCTCATCAAACATTAGCAGTGTATGCCAATGTGTGCCGTGAGACTGCTGTAAGAGCTTATACCAGCCGTGGTTCGGTGTCTTGAATTCAGTGTGGAGGATGTAGGGCGGCAATGGAACAAGAGCGGGGAGCTGTTTTGCCTTCGGTTTCTGCTGAAGTGTATGATGCAGCGTATTATCTTCAAGATTGTGAAGGTTATAAGGAGTTTAGCGATGGAAGAATCACCCGGCGATTGTTGAAAGGCCTGGACATGCTCCCGCTCCTGCCTGGGCAGCGGGCACTTGATATTGCATGCGGTCGCGGCGAGGCGACATATTGGTTGGCGGAGCGGGGCGTATGGGCATGGGGTTTGGATTACGCACCAGCGGCGCTCCAAATTGCTCAGCAGCAGGCAGAGCCTCATCCCGAAGTAGGCCGTGGGGCATTCCTTGCTGCAAACGCCCAAGTCTTGCCGTTTTGCGACAACTCATTTGACTGTGCCTTGATGATGGATGTTGTTGAACATTTATATCCGCATGAACTGCACGTTGCGCTTCGCGAGGCGTATCGAGTCTTGCGCCCCGGGGGTCAGCTCTTGATCCATACAGCACCTAATCTCTGGTATTATCGGTGGGGTTATCCGGTTTTTCGACTTACTGAACGGATTCGCGGCCGCAAATTGCCCGTTGATCCCAGAGGTCGGTTTCGATACCATGCCCTTGTGCATGTCAATGAGCAGAGTCCCCGAACATTACGCCAAGAAATGCACAGGGCAGGGTTCCGCGCGCATGTCTTTGTGGATGCTTTTCGGACAGAATGGAACCAGATGGGTGAATTAAGCCGCTTGATTGGTTTACTGGCAACCCGCTTGCCTCTAGTCAAATGGGTAACTTGCAGTGATATTTTTGCGATCGGGCACAAAGATCAAGTGGAAGCGCCACGTCTTTGCTAGCATCCGCTGGTTGACGCAGCATAGTCGTGCGTTATCCATACCGTTTGTGCTGTGCATCTATGGCTATCTAGGGCTTCGGCTGTTCCAGGATCTGGATAGGTTGGGACCCACGTTTCGTCAGGCACAATACGAGTACCTGGCACTGTCGAGTGTCCTGCTTTTCCTGGCCCTAGGTGTTACGGGTGGACGTTGGTTTGTTACTCTGCAGCGACTCGATGTCAAGATCGGTTGGTGGGAAAGTCTGAGGGTTTGGTTTCTGTCTCAGGCCGGACGTTATATCCCCGGCAGTATCTGGCCTTATGTAGGTCGGGTTTATTGGGGTGCCGAAGCCGTGCCTTCCAGCAAAATGATGGCCAGTATCGCCCTGGAGCTGTTATTTCGTGTGTCCAGCGAGACTGGTCTGGCAGCACTGCTGCTGCTGTTTTGGGCGTTCGTAACCACCAGCGGTAGAAACTGGCGCCTTGAAACAATGATATTTGCCATTGTCGTTGCTGTAGGGCATTTGGCTGTCATCCTTGCCGGCCCGCGTCTTTATGGGAGGTTGACACCTATCATGCGAGAAAAAATCCCTGGTTGGGAGGGCATGAGCGCATTGCGACAAACGGCGGCCGATATCTGTGTCCAGTGGCTATATTATGCTGCCTCTGTCGCGATGGTAGGTGTCGCATTCTATTTTTTTATGACAGCCTTCTATCCCTTGGAAATCATCGCTTTGCCGGCGCTTACAGGAAGCTTGGCTGCGGCCACAGTAATTGGTTTTTTGACGCCATTTGCGCCTAATGGGTGGGGGATAAGAGAAGGAATCCTGGTTTTTCTGTTGGCGCAACTGGTGCCAACCAGTATTGCGGTGATGGTTTCGGTGACCTCGCGCGTCTGGCTGGCATTGATAGAAGGCTTCTGGGTCATAGTATTAGTGGGTTTTGCACGTGTGTGCAGTAGAAACCATGAGCATAACAAGATCCAACAGGAGAAAGAATCGCAAATATGAACAAGAAGCTTAGCCTTTCTGTAATGCTGATGCTTGGTGTTGCTTTGACGGCATGCTCAGGTGGCATGATTCCTCCTGATGTTTTGCTATCGCCCTTAACACCAGACCCTCTGGCATCGCCGTTGGTCACAGCCGGTCCTGCAGGAACACCATGGCCTGCAGGTAGTGTTGACAGCGTGCCTGGTGATGCTTCGTGCGTTAGTCTTCTGCAATTTGAAGCTAGTTTAGGGCGACATATCTGTGTTGAGACAGAGATACTTGCGACAGAAAATTGGGGTAATGATTTTGTCATGTGGCTGGATCAAAATCCGCCCACGCGTTACATCATTGTGCGGAACACATTCTACCTTGGCGCAGAGGGAGCGTGTATGCGAATCATGGGGGTGGTGCAGCAAGATGCGGATGGTCGGCTTTTCATCCGTGCCGATGATCCTGGGCAAGTGGAACCCTGTGTCCGCTAGAATACTCCCATCGAGGTATTGCTTTTGGATGTATGAACAGGTATAGTAGATTCAACTATCCTGGCTCGAAATTAGGTTTAACCTGCCAGTCATCTCAAGGAGGTATCTGATGAAGCTCAATAGATTTTTTACCTTCACTCTACTTTTGGTAATTCTGGTAATGGGAAGCATTGCGCCAGCTGCGTTGGCACAGGAGGGGACCGCATCATCTGTGGATGCGCCGGCCGCCACCACCACGGCCACCGCTTTCGTTCTTCAGAATCTGGGAAATGACACAGCTTATGCGACTGTGGAATTTCGCAGCAGTGATGGTACCGTCACTAAAACCTATCCCGATATTTCGATCGGGGTTGGCGCGGCTGTGAATATGGATCAGCGATATGCATCAGGCGATCCTGGTGTCAGTCCGTTCCAGGGTTCGGTGATCGCTAGTGCTACCCAACCCCTGGGATCAGTTGTTAATTTGATGCGCACCGGAACCATTCCATCTTATGAAAGCTATAACGGCTTGGGCGATGCCACGGTGGGCAAAACGGTGCGCGTCTTGCAGGTGTTGAAGAATGTGTCGAGCGGTGGTCTCGTCTACAACACCTCGATCGCAATTCAAAATACAGATACGGCTGCGGCCACCGATGTCAAGGTGACGTTTGTTCCAGATCCGGTTTTGAATCCCGCTGTCGGGGGCACCATCACTGCACCTGTTGATAAGACTTACACGATTGCTAAGGGTGGCATGTTGTTGCTGAATCAGGCAACCCAAACTGATCCTAACATTGGGGCCAAGTTCTTTGGGTCGGCCAGAATCGAGTCTACTTCTGCGCCGGTTGCGGTGGTGACCACCTCGAGTGGTGGCGAACAGGTGTTGCTGGCCTATCCGTCATACTCTGGTGGTAGCACTCAGCCGATCGGCCTGCCGTCAGTCTATAAGAATATCGTATCGGCCGGGAATTCTTACAGTACCGCCTTCTTGATCGCGAATATGGGCACGGGTGACGCGACGGTTGAGATCACCTATCTGCCTACTGTTCGTGGCACGGTGTCTGGGAAAGATACGATTACCATCCCCGAAGGCAGCGTGAAGAACGTCGATCAGCGCTATGATGCTCCGAGCATCACCAGTAGTGATTTTATGGGCGCAGCATTGGTCACGCCGACATCCGGGTCTGTCGCTGTGATGGTAAACCTGCGCGGCGGAAGTCAATTCGCCATGACGTATGGAGGATTGACGAGTGGGGTGCCGGCGGGGGGCAAGATGTACCTGCCTGTAGGTTATAAGTATATCTCATCGGCAGGTATTTCTTGGTCTTCGACAGTCGTATTCTACACCTTTACGACTGATGCCCAGATCAAGTTGTCTTTTGTTGATAACCGCACCGGGTATACACCTTGGACTACAGCGACGTACACTGTGAAAGCAGGTGATCAATTTGATCTGCGATATCATGCGTCTACCGCAGGGCATGACACCTTCTTCGGTGCCATTGTGGTCGAGGTGATCAGTGGTGAGGTGGGAGCCATCGTACAGACCCGTGGCCTGGGCGGCGCTGGCGATGCGTTGATGGCTTATCAAGGGTTAGCGCAGTAAACAACTATCACATCCTTATGCAGGGATAAACAAATAGCCCGCCTCCTTCTCGGGGGTGGGCTATTTGCTACTCACCTTCAGAGAGACAGACTTTGGTTGCCCAATAATATGTGCACGTCCCCCACTAAGCTTGCCCCTATGTTTCATAGGATTTGCTATGAGCCTGGGGCCCCAGTCTTGTCTTCTCCCGCGTCTCCATTGACTCTAGTTGCCGCATGTGGGACCTGAAGAAGTTGCGTAAGGAGTCGTCTCGCGCCTTAGTCCGAGGAACCTACCTGGAGAATTGGAATTTCACATCCTCCATCAACGAAAATCTGCACTAGCGCAAACCGACGAAAGAAATCATCATACCGGGCAACTTGGTGAGGATACTGGTTTGGGGCCAGATAGAATCCGCCATACATGCCCTGACTGAAAATCACATACTGGTAGCCGTTGTCAACATACCACTGTGTAGGATGATCAATCATACTCATGAACCCTTGAACATCGAAGCGCTGAGGGTTCACAAACGGCGCGTACGCTTCAAGTGCTACTTTGGCCCCGGGTGGCAGATTCGTTTCCAACCAGACGCGCGCTGCCGTGCCAAAGTGCACGGTACACTCCGACATGGCTGCTGTTTGGCGTCATATAGCTGACTATGTAGAAAAATGAAGGCGAGGTGTAAGCTGTTTTGGTATATCCGGGTTTCTGTAGCTATAATGTTTTTCTATGAGTGGCATGAATGATATTGGCGGTCAGGAAACAAATGTGGCGCAGAGCTTAAGTGCTGCACAGCCTGAAGCGCATTCAGCAGTTCCGTTGCCTGACTATCGCATCCTCATGCTCGCCCCCACCAGCTTCTTCGCCGATTACGGCTGCCACGTGCGCATCCTGGAAGAGGCAACGGTGCTGCGACAAATGGGCCATCAGGTCACGATCGCGACCTATCGCAACGGCAACGACGTGCCCGGCTTGGATATCCGCCGGACGCTGCCGATCCCGTGGCGGCGCAACTACCTCGTGGGCTCCAGCAAGCATAAGATTGCCTTTGACGCGTTGTTGGGCTTGAAGACCCTGGAGTTGCTCGCCCGCGGGCGTTACGATGTGATCCATGCGCACCTGCACGAGGGCGCGTTGATCGGCATTGTGCTTGGCGGCCTTTTCCGCGTGCCGGTGGTTTTCGATTTCCAGGGCAGCCTGACCGGGGAGATGTTAGATCATCACTTTCTGAAGCGTGCAAGCCCAGCGTATCGCGTGTTCCGCTGGCTTGAAACCTGGATTGTGCGACATATGCCGGTCATCTTTACCAGTTCGATCAATGCTGAACGCTTGTTGCGGGAGGAGTTTGGTTGCCGGTCAGAACAGGTGCGCATCCTGCCGGACTGCGTCAATGCGGACATGTTCCGTCCGGCAGAAACCTATGCGTCTGAAGAGATCGAAGCGCTGCGCGCCGAGTTAGGCATCCCGGTCGAGCACAAGCTGATCGTGTACCTGGGGCTGCTGGCCAAGTATCAGGGAACAGACCTCCTGCTTGAGGCGCTACGCCGCATCCTCGATGTGTGCCAGGATGTCCACTTGCTGCTGATGGGTTTCCCAAATGAGGAACGTTATCGTGCTCAGGCGTGTGCACTGGGAATCGAGGCTCATATCACCTTCACAGGTCGCGTGCCCTATCCACAGGCGCCGCGTTACCTCGCGCTCGGTGATGTAGCGGTGGCGCCGAAGTTGAGCCAAACTGAGGGGGCGGGGAAGTTGCTGAACTACATGGCGGTTGGGCTGCCGGTGGTAGCGTTCGATACCCCGGTAGCGCGTGAGTACCTGGGCATAGATGGCGTATTCGCTAAACGCGGGGATGCCGCCAGCCTGGCCGAGCATCTGCTTGCGGTGCTCTTCCCCGCAGTTCATGACCTGAGCAGCTTCAAAACCACAGGCCCACAGCTGCGCACGCGAGCCATCCAGTCTTATAGTTGGGAGGCCGCCGGCCGTGAGATCGTACAAACGTATCAGCGCTTGTTGAGCAGAACGGGCAAGCAGGCGCGTGAACCTTTCCATAGATCGGCAGTGCAGTGACCGTGGCGCGCTCTTCTTTCAACGAGCTTAGTTGTTCATTGCCAGGACCGGTCCATTCGACCAGTGTCGGTTCTGTCCTGCGACGTCAAGACACATTGGCCTTGATGGGATTGATGGTCGGCGGTCTACTGCTCTATATGGCCACATTAGCGCCCACAGTCATCTGGGGCGATGACGCGACCTTGCAGTTGGCTGCTGTCAAGGGCACGTTGGAGGCCAGCGCGGGCAGCCACCCGGCTTGGGTGGTTCTGGCACATCTGCTGACCAAGCTGCCAGTGGGTGACCTGGCGTACCGTGTTAATCTGCTATCGGCGTTCGCCGGGGCGACAACGTTAGGGATTCTTTTTCTCATTTTGCGCGCCCTCCCGCTTTCGCGCTCAGCCAGTATCCTTGCCACGCTCGCCTTTGGGGTATCCCACACCTTTTGGGCGCATGCCGTGCGCGCTGAGGTCTATACATTGACCTTGACCACCATGGGGCTGATGGTGGTCACAGTTCTGTATTGGCGCAATACGGGTCAAGAACGCTACCTGGCGCTGCTGGGCGTAGCGATTGGGTTGGCCTTCACAACACATTTGTTGGCCGTGCTGTATCTGCCTGCATTGGCCTGGTTGCTGCTGACACACCGCCAACAACTCACCCGCCGTGGGTTGGTGAGCCTGATCGCGTGCACATTGGTGACGTTGTTGCCATTAGCTTTTCTGTTGTGGCGCGATGCCCAACAGATGCAGATGAGCCTTTCAGACACGTTACATTGGGCGCTATTCACGTTTCAGGGCTACGACTTTCAGGGTCGCGTACTCCGCTTCTCGGTGATTTCGTTGGCGTCAGACGCCGTCCAGTGGCTTGTATTCTTGGGTTACCAGTTTTTTGGCCTGGCGTTACCACTCGGCATAGCCGGTGCAGCGTCAAGTCGGCGACACATCGGCCGTAAGGCAGCGGTCTTTCTAGTCCTGCTATACCTTATCCCCGCAGCGTTCGCGTTTTCATACCAAGTCGGGGATCGTTACGTGTTCTTTCTGCCCAGTTATCTTGCCTTCAGTATCTGGTTGGGTATCGGGTTGGATACCCTTTTCAACGCCCGCCCAATGTGTCGCGTATCGGCGCCTTGGCTGATCGGTCTGACGCTCTTGCTCGTTGCTTTGCCTGTGACCACTTACCGGCTCACGCCCGACATCATGGCGCACTTTGGACTAGAATTTCGCGAAGGGCGCAAAGTGCCTGGCGCAGGCAGCCGCTACTTCCTGCTTTGGCCACCCAAGACAGGTTATTACGATACCCGAATTTACGCCGAAGCGGCGTTGGCCAGCGCGCCAGTTGGCGCGCTGCTATTGGCAGATCCAGTCCTCGCTACGCCAATGCAGTATCTACAAGGCGCAGAGAACGTTCGTACTGATGTCACCGTGCGATTCTGTTGTTGGGACATGGAATCTGCCCTCACAGACAACACCGGCCGACCGATTGCCCTGGCGGACCTTGCGCCAGAGGTCTATCCCGTCAGCCAGCTTCGCGGGAAATACGATATTGTGATGCGGCCGCCGATTTATCTGTTGACGCCGCTTGACAAATGATCGCGATCAAGAAGAATAGCAGTTAAACCAAGGTAAGGAGGTTGGCATATGTCCAGTAGCAAGCGACCAAGCAGTTTGCGGTCACTGGTTATCCTGATTAGTGTATTGGTGATCGGTGCATTGGCCCTGGATCCTACCAGCGCACTCGGTCAGGCCCAGCCAAAAATGCAGACGGAACAGTCCAAGAATGTCCAGACTTGGAACAGCAGCCAGTCATTTGCTGCACCTGTTGCGGAGCCTACCCCGCCGCCCCATTTCATCTGGCTGCCACTGATCGCCAAGGCGCCACTGAGTTATCGGCTCGGATTCGGTGTCAGTGCAAGTTACCTGAACCAATACCCTGAGGTAGCCTCGCTCAAGGCAGGTTGGTACCTCGATTGGTGGGTGCGAGCCACTCCCCAGCGCCCAAACGCGATGGAATACGCTCAGGTTGTGCGTGTGCACCAAGACCTGACATGCCCGCTGTACTCGGAGAACGCATGGAACAGGTCGATCTGTCCTTACGTTGTTCCCCATCGCTACAGCTACCGGCCTTCGGTCGATACCATTACCGCGGCCGCAAAGGCCAATCCTGGTTCGCTGTGGTTTATAGGTAACGAGATGGACCGGCGGGATTGGCCTGGGGGTGGTCAGGACGAGATGTTGCCAGAGCTCTATGCCGTGGCTTATCACGATCTCTACAACCTGATTAAGAGCGTGGATCCCAAGGCGCAGATCGCCATTGGGGGCGTCATTCAGGCGACCCCCTTACGGTTAGAATATCTCACCAAGGCTTGGAATGCGTATCAGCAGAAATACGGGGCGCCGATGCCCGTGGATGTCTGGAATGTCCACAACTTCATCTTGAAGGAAAACATCAACGACTACGGCGCCAGCATCCCCCCGGGCAGCACAGCGCAAACTGGGGTTCTCTATCCGCCTGAGGTTGGGGGCGATAGCACGCATGTTAGCATGACGATTTTTGATCAACAGATCCGAGCGTTTCGCGCCTGGATGAAAGATCGCGGTCAGCAGAATAAGCCGTTGATAGTCTCCGAGTACGGGGTGCTCTACCGGCACATCCCTGAAGTGGACACGGCACAGGAAGTGCAGGATTTCATGATCAGGACCTTCGACTACTTCCTGAACACCAAGGATTGCAGTCTGGGTTACCCGGCCGATAGTTGCCGCCTGGTACAGCGTTGGGCATGGTATAGCTTTGATGACGACGGCTCTGCCAACGGTTTCAATCCTTACAGTAACCTGTTCAACCCCCGGACGTACCAGATCACGAGCACGGGTGTGCGTTTCCGGGAGTATTCCCTGACCAACATTCAGGCGCTCAGTCAATAGTAATAACGGGCGCTGCCAATCGCCAACGTACGAAAACGATGCTTCTTTGATGTGGGGCAAATTAAAGTGGTCGTTGCTGCAGTCGAAGCAGCGACCACTTTCGTTTTTAATCGGCTCGCACTGCGCCGGTCGCCGGCAATTCCAGATTGCTGGTTGCTTTCTTGACTAATCGTGGTGGCTCGATAATAATCCAATTCATACCATGAGACTGGGCTTTTCACGACGATTGAGAGCATTGTTATTGTGAAGTTACATCTCACCGCCCTAACCGCGCAGTCAATGACTACAAAGCTGTCGCTAGTTGTCTTCGGCAAGCATCTCCGGGAGTTGCTTCGCTACCGTGAGCTAATGCTCAACTTGACGTTACGTGAGTTGAAAGCGCGCTACAAGGGTAGCCTCCTGGGTTTTTTTTGGAGCCTTTTGAACCCGCTTGGCATGATGCTGATCTTCACGTTTGTGTTTACTGTGATGATGCCCAACCGGCAGTTGCCGAACTTCCCGATCTTCTTTCTGTGCGGTTATCTCCCGTGGCAGTTCTTCAGCGCGGGTGTGATGGCCAGCACAGGCAGTATTGTGGGCAACAGTAATCTGGTCAAGAAGGCCTATTTCCCGCGGGAAACATTGCCGACCGCGGCCGTCCTCGCTGCGCTGGTCAACTTCTTGTTGGCTATGGTTATTCTCTTCGTCGCGATTCTGGCAACGAAGACCCGGCTCAGTCCCTATATCTGGTTGCTGCCGGTGGTAGTGGCAATTCAGACCTGCTTCGTGCTCGGTATTGCACTCATCCTCAGCACCCTCAACGTTTTCTATCGCGACACGATGATTATCATGGAAGTCGTGATGCAGGCTTGGTTCTTCTTGACGCCTGTTTTTTATCCTATAGAGATCCTGCCGCGCAGCTATCAGTTGCTCGGCGTTACGATAGATGTGCACCGTCTCATGTATGTTTTCAACCCTATGGCTTCCCTGATCGCTTCATATCGCGATCTGCTTTACTGGGGTTATCGGACGAATCTAGACTTTTTGTTGCGAACTGGCCTGACCGTGTTGATCATCCTACTTGTCGGTTACCTGTTCTTCTTGCGCTATAGGAATCGTCTGGGGGAGGAGTTATGATGGTGCAGCCCCAACCCGGTCGGGACGATCATGTGGCAGAGCCTCTGGTTGTTTTCACCCGTGTCAGCAAGCGATTTGCCATCCGTCACGAAGCCCAGCGGTCATTTCAGAGCACCTTTATCCGCCTGTTCCACCGTGAGAAGCGTACAAGTCAAACCTTCTGGCCGTTGCGGGACATCTCTTTCAGGGTTAATCGTGGTGATTGCTATGGGCTTATCGGGCGCAACGGTTCAGGCAAAAGCACACTCCTTAAGCTGATTAGTGGCATCCTGGTTCCTACTGCAGGTCAGATCACCACCCGAGGCCGGATCGCGTCACTGCTGGAGTTAGGGGCCGGGTTTCATCCCGAATTGACCGGCCGTGAGAACATCTTCCTGAACGGATCCGTCTATGGGCTCAGCCGCAGCCAGATCAGGACGCGCTTAGATCAGATCATTGACTTTGCAGAGCTCGGCGACTTCATTGACGTCCCCATCAAGCATTACTCATCGGGCATGTACGTTCGCTTGGGGTTTGCGATTGCGATTCATGTCGAACCTGATCTTCTCCTGGTGGATGAGGTGCTGGCCGTGGGTGACGCTGAATTCCAGACCAAATGCCTGGACAGTATCCAGAAATTCCGCAATCAGGGCGGCACTCTGTTGCTGGTGACCCATGACCTGGGCACGGTGCAAAGCCTGTGCAACCGTGCCGCCTGGCTGGATAACGGATACCTTAGGGCACAGGGGCAGCCGACCGATGTCGTCATGGCCTATCTGAGCGGAATAGCGGCTGCTTACGCTGCTGAAGATGTCGCCGCATCGTCCGTTGCCTCAGACGGCGCGCGTTGGGGGACCGGTAAGGTTCGGATTACTGGCGTCGAGATATGCGATGGCGCTGGCGCGCGGCAGTCTTCGTTCGCTACCGGCGATCGGATGCAGGTACGTCTTCATTTTCGCGCGCTGCAACCGGTGGAAGACCCCGTCTTCGGCCTGGCGATCCATCACCAAAGCGGGACGCACATTTGTGGCCCGAACAGCAATTTCGGTGGTCTGACGATCCCTATTGCCCGTGGCGAAGGCGTTGTTGTTTATACGATTCCTCGGTTATCACTTCTAGAAGGCAGCTATCTGCTTTCTGTGTCATGTCATAATCGGGCCGATACAGAGCATTATGACTACTACGATCGGGCCTACTTGTTCCGCGTGCATCGCGGTGCCTCGCGCGAGGTGTACGGGGTCGTTACACTCAATGGTGAATGGCGTTATGAGTCTTCGGATTGCCGATGATGAGGACAAAAGTGTGACATCCATGGATACTGCTGACCTGACCATACTTGCCTTCACGGCTGACCCCTGGGAGAGCGCATGTCCGATGCTGCGTATCGTCGAGCCTTGCCGGCAAAGTGGCATGCAGCTTGTGCAGGGAGCGCATTGGGAGGCTGATCGGCTGGTCGTATCTTTGGATGCGATCCCTGACGTGGATGTCATCGTGATTCAACGCGATTTCCCGCGCTGGCACGAGTCCTATCGGGAGGTGTATGAGAAGGCGCGAGCCTATGGCAAGCCCGTTATTTATGAACTGGACGACTGGCTGATTAGACTCCCCAAAGAACATCCGGACTACGAGCACTACCGTCCTGCGCGCGCGGCCATGCTGGCCGCAGCCATTGAGGCCGATGCCGTCACCGCAAGCACAGCCACCTTATGCGCCTATCTTGGCCAGTACAACCCGTGCACCTGGCTTCTGCCCAACTGTCTTGATGATGCTCTGTGGCTGCCCACCACAGAACCTCCTCCAAATAACCGGGGGCAATTGGTCATCGGCTACATGGGTGGCCGCTCGCACACTGCTGATATCGAAATGATCGCGCCTGCATTGACGAATATCCTCAAGCGTTATGGCAGCGATGTCAAGATGCAGTTTTGGGGGCGTTCAGTACCGCCTCCTAAGCTCTTGGCGCTCCCGAATGTCGTCTGGGACAATAACCAGTACCTTGACTATGCGGCGTTTGCAGTTCATTTCTCCCAGCAAAAGCCGGACATCTTGCTGGCCCCGTTGCAGGACAATGCGTTTAATCGCGCCAAGAGCGTTATCAAGTTCCTGGAATACTCGAACTTAGGCGTTCCCGGGATCTACAGCGCCATTATGCCTTACACTGAAATCATCGATTCAGAGAATGGCATCTTGGCTTCTACCACCAGGGAGTGGGAACAGGCGCTAAACGTCCTCATTGAGGATCCGCAACGGCGTCGCAAGTTGGGCGAAAACGCGCAGCGATTGGTCCGTACCCACTGGATGCTTTCGCGGCATGCTGAGAAGTGGGTTCGTTGTTATACACAAGCCATCCAAAAAGGTGCAATCGCCCCTGCTAACAAATCCTTAACGGCGGCGCCGAAATCTTCATCGTCTTCCGATCCAGCCTTGCAGACGGAGTGGACGGACTACGATTTGGACGTGCGGCCTTTGTTGGCGGAGCTAGCAAGCGCACAAAGCACGATTCAAGGCTTGACCGCACAAGTCATGGCCCATGAAGCAAGCATCGCTGCGTTGACCGGGCAAACGATGCGCCAGACGGAGATCGTGCAGTCGCTCGAAGCCCAGTTGCAGCAGATGCAGCGCTCGATCACCTGGCGGGGCACGGAGCCCATCCGCAAGGCCTTCGCCGTTCTCCAGCAGGCAAGAGAGCGACTTGCTCAGGCATTCCTGCGACCGGTTACTGCGGCGCCCTCTGGGCGGAGCGTGCCGGCAGCCGACAGTGGGGCGTCCGCGGCGGACGGCACTTATGTAGCAGTCGGTGCTATTCAAGATCATCTTGCGGCGCCAGCGCAGTATCAAGATTTGCGGTTCTTCTGGGACGAACACCGCTTTGCCTCAGTCAGCGCCTTGCCCTGTTCCGAACGCGTGGATATTATCGTTTGCATCGGCAGGAATACCGCTCTTGCACAACACTGTATCGCATCTGTTCGGCAACACACCCTACCTGACGCTTATCAATTGCACCTTGTGATGCACGAACAAGATGTTGGAGCGTTGCCTGAAGCGGCCGTGGGGACGGCGCGCGTGGTCACTCACGCTATGGAAATATTCAACTTCTCCATGGCGAACAACCTGGCGTTGAGGCAATGTCATGGTGATGTCGTACTGCTCAACGACGACACCGAAGTGACGCCCGGCTGGCTTGAGAAGCTGAAGGCTGATTCGCGTGGGGTAGCGCTGACCGGCGCACGAACGGGGCCTCAATGTTCCGGTAATCCGGACATGTGGGGGCAGGGTCCAGCCCAAACAACGTGGTATCCCATCAACATGTTCTGCGCCTACTTGCCAAGGCGCATGCGCAAGGTTGTGGGACTGCTCAACGAGGAGTTCTTCTATTATGGCGGCGAAGATGTGGATTATTCCTGTCGCGCGCTACAAAATGGGTTCCCGCTGATCATCTCCTCGGCGTTCGTGCATCATGCCGGCAACCAATCGTTTCGCGGCAGCAAAGAGCGCCTGATGCAAGAGTCAGATAAGATCTTATACGAACGCTACGGGCTCCGTCCCCCTTTCAATTTGAGTGCTATCAAACCACAGGTGTCTGTCATCATGGCCACGCGCAACCGGGCCGACCTGCTTCCTACAGCCGCACACTCGATCCTCCGTGGTGAGTATTCAGAGATCGAACTCATCATTGTGGATGATGGTTCAACTGATGGTACCTGGCAGGTGATCACAGAGTTGCAACGTACTGATCCCCGGACGATCGGGGTTCGTCTTCCGCGGCAGTCTGGCGCTGTCAACGCGCGCCATAGAGGTGTGGAGGTTGCGTGTGGCCAATTTATCGCCTTCATGGACGATGACGACAAAGCCTGGCCCAACCGGATCATGGCTCCGCTGCAGTACTTGCTGACGCATCCCCAGATTGATGCTACGTATTGTGGGTTTGATGTTGTGTCAGAAACTGGACGACAACGAGGCAAGACGCAATCCTTCGATCGTGTTACTTATCTGAACAGGCAGTTTGATATCGGTCTTGGACTGCTGTTGATTCGCCGTAGTGTTGTAGCGAATGTCCCGTTTATGTCGTACTATGATCGCGCTACAGACTATGATTGGGTCTTCCGGCTCGTGCGACAGGGCTACCGCATCGAGTACTGCCCCGCGGTCGTGCTAGACTACAATCGGTACGGGCCGGCCGAATCTCACCTTGCAGGGAATGCTGAGGCCATCCAACAGCACAAAGCGATTCGGGAACGCGAAGCGCTCATGACGGAGTTGAGGCGCTGATGAAGCATTTCTAGAAAGGAATACTTCAAACGATGAGTCCGATTGAATATGCTCATCTGCGCCCAGCTTTTGACAATTACCCTGGCGCCTCAGGCCGCCCGCGTTATTTCTATCAGCCGACCTCAGGAATGCCCCAAGTCGTAGTAAGTATTGTCACGGCCACGTATAATCCTAAACCTCTGTTTGAGGACACCGTTGCCGCCGTATTCGGGCAGTCGCTGCAGGTCTGGGAGTGGTTGGTCGTAGATGATGCATCCGATGATGCGCTGGCGCAGGAACGTCTGCGTCAGCTTGGGGCACGTGATTGGCGTGTGAGGTTGCTGCGACAACCTGTCAATCTCGGTCTGGCGGCAGGGCGCAATCTTGCCCTGGCTCATGCCCAGGGGCGGTATGTCTTTTTCCTGGACGACGATGATCTGATTGAGCCCACGGCGCTGGAAAAATTGGCCTGGTTTCTGGAGGCTCATCCCCATCTGACGATGGCAAAAGGGTCGACTGTCGCCTTTGGCGGACAATCCTACTATGGCACTGCCAACTTTGACGTCGGGAACCTGTTCCTGGAGCGCAATCCGGTCGCAGTTATGAGCCTGGTGCGGCGCGAGGCACTCCAGGTCGTAGGCGGCTTTGACGCAGCACTTGTGCATGGCCTGGAGGATTGGGACTTATGGCTCAAGCTGGCGGCGCACGGCTACTGGGGTGGCGGGATCCCCGAGTTCTTGGACTGGTATCGTCGCCGTCCCAATCACACCGATCGTTGGCAAGGTCTGACAAGACAGGGTGTTGGGGCCATGCGCGCGCAACTGAAACAACGCTACCCGGATTTGTTTCGGAACGGCATCCCACGACCCGTATCGCCGCCACGCGCACCTTACGCGCCTCTATCCACCGAACTCCCCTTCGCGAATCGACTGGCTAAAGACCGACCGCGTATGCTGGTCATCATGCCGTGGATGGCGACGGACAGCGCGACTCGCTCTGTCCTGCATTTTTTGCAGGGGTGGACGCGGCGCGGTTACGAGTGCACCGTGGTCACCACTCTTGACCACAACTACGCCTTGTATCGCGAATATGCCCGCGTGACTCCTGACATCTTCATCATGCCCTACTTCCTGCCGATGGGGGATTACTCGCGCTTCCTGGACTACTTAATCGGATCCCGTCAGTATGATGTCGTGCTTGTTTCCAATAGCGAACTGGGCTACCAGCTGCTACCTTACCTTCGGGCTCGGCATCCAGATGTGGCCTACGTGGATTACAATCATGCGGAGGCAGACTATTGGGACAGTAGCGGTCATCCACGCCGTGTGGTGGCCTTTCAGGAGGTGCTTGACCTCAACCTCGCGGCTTCGGCGCACCTCAAGGCCTGGATGGCGGAGCGGGGTGCCGATCCGGAGCAGGTCGAGGTTTTGTACACCAACGTAGATACGGCACGCCTCAAGCCCGATCTTGAGTTGCGCGCCCCTATGCGCGCGCAACACAAAAAACCCGATGACAAGCCGGTAATCCTCTTCATCGGGCACATGAGGGAGCAAAGACAGTCACGCGTAGTCACATCGGTGCTACGCGAGTTGAAGCGTCGGCACAAGCGTTTTGTCTGCCTGGTGTTGGAAGATCGGAAAGACCTGCCCTGGCTCAGACGCTTCACCTCCCTCAACGATTTCAAGAAACAAGTCCGGATCATGGGGGCGGTGAGCAATGAGGTCATGCGTGAGTATCTGGCTGCGGGCGACATCTTGTTTCTGCCTTCGCAGACGGAGGGCATCGCCTTGGCCGTTTACGAGGCAATGGCGATGGGCCTGACCATTGTCGGTGCGGACCTGGGGGGGCGACGCGAGCTGGTCACCCCGGAATGCGGCATACTCATCGAGTGTCCTGGTGATGTCGAGAACGAAGCCCAACGCTATGTAGAAGCCCTCAGCATTCTCCTAGATGCTCCGGAACGGCGACGCTCCCTCGGTGTGGCAGCGCGGGTACGTATAGACCAACATTTTCGCCTGCCAGGGATGGGCGAAGCCATGGCCCAAGCCTTGCTGGAACGCGCGCCTGCGCTTCACGCGACGCGGCCCAAAGCCGTGCCAGGGATCGCGTTGGCGCTGGAATACATTCAGATAACGCTGGAAGAGCAGCGTTCAGCTGCCGCCTTCGAATCGTTGATCAAATACACGGTTTTGGAGAATCTGCGGCAGCGGGTGCTGTCCAGGGTCTACGTGCTTTGGCAGCGCTTCCAGCATTCAGCTTTGTGGTGGCGCGTGCTCAAACCGTTCAAGGACGCGCTTTTGACTACGGGGAATCGGATCGGAGTCTGGCTGGGATGGGCGCGAACCTGATGGACACAGGCTTTACGATCGTCAATTCGATTTATAGTGTCAAGCAGCAGTTCGCACAGCTATTGGGGGCTTTGGGTCTCCGCAATGATGAGTATAGATGAGCTGGTAATGATAGATTCTGGCTCAGTCTGATTCCGCGGGAGGTGTGAGTGCGCATCGCCTTCACCGTTCACAAGTATCCGCCCGACAGCCTGGGCGGCACCGAGATCTACACCTGGAGCCTGGCGCGGACGCTGGCGGCGGATGGACACCAGGTGCATGTCTTCTATCCGCTGATGGATGTGCGCCCTTCCGAGAAACGCGTGCAGCGCGATGGCGTGCATCTTTGGCGTGCGCCGTTGCCTGCGGGCCGGGCGACCGAGAATCCTGCGGCGCAGTACTGGCATACTTTCCGTGATTCGGCCATCGAGGCCGATTTTCGCACGTTCCTGGCCGAGGTCCAGCCAGAGATCGCACATTTCCAGCACGTCCAGGGGGTCTCGGCGCGGTTGATCCCGCTGGCTGCGGGCCGGCCGCGGGTGCTGACCCTGCACGACTACTGGTACTTCTGCGCCAACAGCCAGTTGGTGCGGCCTGATCACTCGGTGTGCAGCGGGCCGGGCTGGGGCTGGAAGTGCGTGGACTGCGCGACGGCGCGCACGGATCTGCACATTTTGAAGTTGGCGCGCCCACTGGTGACGTTGCCGTTCGCGTATCGCAACACCTACCTGCGCCGCATCGTGCGCGGGATTGATCGCTTCATCGCGCCCAGCCGTTTTCTGGCGGAGCAGTATGTGCGCCACGGCTTCCCCGCCGACCGCATTACCGTGCTGGAGAACGGCCTGGACGCTGCACGGTTGGCCGCTGCGGAGGTGGTCGCGCTGCCCTCGCCACCTGGCCGGCCACATTTCGGCTTCCTCGGCTCCCTGGCATGGCAGAAGGGGGTGCATGTGCTGGTTGAGGCGTTCAATCGGTTGCCGGCCGGCCCTGGGTTGACGATCTATGGAAGCGAATCGGTTTTCCCCGATTACGCGGCCCAGGTGAAGGCCGATGCGCAGCATCCGGGTATCCGTTTCGCCGGCGCGCTGGACTACCGCAGCGTTGGCGCAGCGCTTCGCCAGTTGGATTGCCTGGTCGTGCCGTCGGTATGGTACGAGAACTCACCACTGGTGATCCAGGAGGCCTACGCCGTGGGGCTGCCGGTGGTCGCCAGCCGGCTGGGCGCGCTGGCCGAGAAGGTGCAGGACGAGGTGACAGGCCGCCTGTTCGCTCCCGGTGACAGCGCCGACCTGGCGCGCGTGCTGGGCGAGTTCATCGCTGATTTGGAGCAGTTGACCGCCTTGCGCGCGAATATTCGACCAGGACCAACGATGACAGAGCACGCGCAACAGGTGGTAGCGCTTTATAGTCAACTTGTGAGACAAGAGAGACAAAAATGATCCCCAACCAATGGTACGCGATCCTCGATTCATCCGAAATCAGGCGCGGCAGGCCGGTCGGCGTGACGCGGATGGGCGAGAAGCTGGTGGCCTGGCGCGACAGCCAGGGGGTGGTGACGGTGATGCATGACCTGTGCCCGCACCGCGGGGTGGCGCTCAGCGCAGGGGAGGTGAAGGGCGATTGCATCATGTGCCCGTTCCACGGGTTCGAGTACGACGCCAGCGGCCGCTGCACCGTCATCCCGGCCAACAGCCGTAGCACACCGGTGCCCAAGGCGTTCCAGGTGCAGGCCTACCCCACCCACGAAGCGCACGGCTTTATCTTCATCTGGTGGGGCCAGCCCAAAGGCGAGCTGCCGCCGCCCCGCTTCTTTGACGACATTGATGATAGCTTCAGCTACGGCTCGATCCGCGATCCCTGGCGCACCCATTATTCGCGTCCCATCGAGAACCAACTCGACACCCCGCACGTGCCCTTCGTCCATCACAACACCATCGGCCGCGGGGTGGGCCAAGTGATGGATGGGCCGTGGGTTGAGTGGCTGGATCCGGACCGCTTCCGTATCTACATGCACTCGCGCGCCGATGACGGCACGCCGCCGCGCAAGCCGGAGGAGATGGCGCGGCCGAACACCGGCTTCTGGCTGGATTTCGTCTTCCCCAACTTGTGGCAGAATCATCTCGGCGATTCGGCGCGCGTCGTCATTGCGTTTGCGCCCGTGGATGATGAAAACACGCTGCTCTACCTGCGGTTCTACCAGAAGTTCGTGCGCACGCCGGTGCTGCGCGACATCGTTAACCGGCTCTCCATGCCGATGAACGCGGTGATCGCGCACCAGGATCGCCGGGTGGTCGAGACGCAGTGGCCCAAGCGCACCGAGCTGAGGCTGGGGGAGAAGCTCATCCAGGGGGATAGCCCAATTATCGCGTATCGTCGCCGGCGGCAGGAGTTGATTGAGGCCGTAGGGAGCTAGAAGCTGGAAACTGGATGCTGGATTTCGCCCAGTCCATACCCAGCTTCCAGTTTCCAGTATCCAACCTCAATACCCCGTCTCCATATCCACCAGCCCCTTTTCCTTGGCCGATTCAAACGCCCAGCGGTAGAAGAAGAGGGAGGCCAGCACCAGGGCGACCGCGAACGCGGCCAGGATCGCCAGCAGGGCCGCGTTGGAGAGGTCGGCGAAGGTCGTGAACCCCGTCGCGCCCGGGCCGAGCAGCGCGCGCCGCGCGGCCTCCAGCCAGTATGTCACCGGGAACAGGAATCCGATCCAGCGCAGCCAGGCCGGCAACACCTCCAGCGGAAAGATCGCGCCGGTGAACAGGTAGAGCCCGCCCGCCACCGCCTCCCCCACCGACCAGAAATGCCGGGCCATGGTCATCGTCCATGCACCGATGATCAGGCCCAGCGCGGCCAGAGAGGCCACACCCAGGGCTCCGCTGACCGCCAGCAGCGGCCAATCCACCGTGCCCAGCCGGATCGGCAGCTTGAACGCGATCATGCCGAAGCCGATGGTGATCAGCACCGAGATGGTGCCGATGAGGAGCCTGGCCACCCCGCGGCCGAACAGGTAGGTGTAGCCGTTGATGGGCGCCACGTACAGGTGTTTGGCGACCCGGTAATGCTCGCGGTCGTCTATGATGGCCCAGCTTACGCCGGTGACGATCTGGCCCACCAGGATGTACAGTGCGTTGCCCAGGTAAATGTACGGGAAGATCGGCTCCTGGAACGCGCCGTCCGTGATCACGCTGTACATCACCACCAGGATGAGCACGCTGGCCACCGGCCGGGCGATGGCGTAGATGGCGAACAGGAACGGATCGGCCCAGTTCGACTCGATCTGCCACCCCAGCCACGTGGCGACGGCAAAGCTGCGCAGGCCGTCGTTCCGCCGCAGCGCCGGCAGATCAAGGATGCGGGGCCACACGCCGCGGCCCGCCTCCCGTGCCCGGATCGGCGCCGCGCCGGTCACAGGACCCCCGTCACACGCAAGATGGCGTCGGCCAGCAGCCCGGCCATGAACCAGAGGCCGTAACCGCGGTTATGGACGAACGCGGCCGCAGCGAAATAAGTGGGCCAGGCTTCCTCCGGGAAGTCGGCCGGCCGCTCTTTGGGATAGGGCTGGCCGTACATCCGCCACACCCGCGGCAGGTTCGTCAGCCCCAGCAGCACCACCAGCATCACCGGGGTGAAGAAGCCGCTGATGACCAGCGCGATCACGATCAGGTACATCAGCACCATCATCGCCCGTGCCACCGTGCGCGCGGCCCGCTCACCGATGATCACCGGCAGGGTGTGGATGCCTTTGGCTTTGTCCGGGTCATGCTTGTCAATGTGCTTGCCGAAGATCACCGTGGTGGGGCCCAGCGCGTAGGCCAGGCTGGCGAGCGCCACCGGCCAGCTCCACTGACCCGTAATGACGTAGTACCCGCCGCCGACCATCAGCGGCCCCCACACCAGGATCACCGCGATCTCGCCTAGGCCGATGTATTTCAGCGGCCAGGTGTAAAAGAGCACGAAGAACGCCCCCGCGGCCAATAGCGCGACCGCCGGCCACCCGCGCAGAACGACGAAGTAGATGCCGCAGGCCAGCGCGATCAACCCTGTGACGCCGGCATAGGTCAGCAGATCGCGCTCGGTCCACAGCCCTTGCTCCAGCGGCTGCGCGCCGTACTGGGTGCGGAAGTAGTTGCCGCGGTCCACGCCCTTGCGGTGATCGGTCAGGTCGTTGAGCAGGTTGTTGGTGGCATGGGACAGCACCAGGCCGACCGTCACCAGCAGCCACCGGCCGAGATGGAACTGCCCATCCCGGAACGCAAAAATGCCCGCGACGGCCGCGGAGATGAAGGTCATGATCAACACCGCGGCCCGCGTGGCGATCAGCCACTTCGCGACGAAGTCTAAACGATTCCATTCTTCCTTGTCCAGCCGCGGAATAATCCGCAGCGCCCGCGACCACATGCTTGGATTCATATGCACCTTCCGTCAAAATGGCGAATAAGCGAATGGCGAATGAGGCTTTTCCAGATTCGCTGATTCGTTGATTCGCTTACCGTCTCCGCTCGATTAACCTTCCCTCACGCCGGCCGACCATCTCCAGGCGTGCCAGCGCCCACCAGGCCGCGGTGATGAAGACCACCGCTAACACGATCAGGATGCCCAGCTCGACCCGAACTGACAGGAACCCCAGGGCCGGCCCGTTGGCGAAGATAAGCTGCCGCATCGCGTCCATGCCCAATGTCAGTGGGATGATGGACGCAAAGGTGGCCACCCAGACACCCATCGCCTTGACCGGGAAGTAAAAGCCGGAGGCCAGGTAGATCGGCTCCTGCAGCAGGTTCGAGAGATGCCACGCCTCACGGCCGGCCACCAGGAAGACCGAGGCGCCCAGCATTCCCATGCCGTACAGCGCGGCCAGGGTGACCAGGAAGACCCCGATCAGCAGCGGCAGGCTGGCGATTTGATAGGTCACGCCGAAGAGCAGCGAACAGACCACCAGGATGATCGCCGCGCGGGTCGCGGTCATGATCATGCCGCCGACCGCCATGCCCAGCAGGACTGCCATCATCGGCCCCGGCGCCAGGATGTAGAGCTCCAGGTTGCCCTGGTCCTTGTCCCAGTAGAGCTGGCTGGCCATGCTCCACAGCACATTGAGCCAGAACGCGGTCATCGCGCCGCCGAGCACAGCAAACCCGGTGAACTCCGGCGGTGCCTGGATGGCGCGATAAATGAAGACGTAGCCGGCCACGCCCAGCACCGGCAGCAGCGTCTCGAAAAGGAGCCAGCTCCGCTCCCGCGTGGCGCCCACCATGCGCGGATACGCCCGTGCCCACATGGTGGCCCAAAACAGCCGCAGTCCGGTCGCCTTCGCCACCCGCGGCGTTGAATCTACGGTCAAATTCCTACCCTCTCTCCCTCATCCCCCCGCCTCTGTCTCATTCCGCCGCGTTGTATCCACATCCAACCCCCGGCCCACCAGGTCAATGAACACATCTTCCAGGGTCGGCTCCCGTTTCTCCAGCGCGATCATCCCCGAGCCGCGTTGCTTCACGTGCTCCAGGACGCGCGCCAGCGCATCCTCGGTCTCCAGGATCAGCGTCAGCTCGGTGACGCTGTCGCCTTCGGTCACGGTGACCTGGCGCACACCGGGCACCGCTTCGATCATGTCCTCGCGGTTGGGCGGCCGGTGACCCAGCGGCACGACCTTCAGTTTAAAGATCGCTTCTCGCTGGAGCCGGTGGCGCAGCGCCTCGGGTGTATCTAGCGCCAGCAGCTTGCCGTGGTCAATAATCGCCAGCCGGTCGCACAGTTCGTCAGCCTCGGCCATGTAGTGCGTTGTCAGCAGCACGGTGCGGTCGGGGTGTTTCGCCATCCACTCCTTGATGAACGCGCGCACCTGGCGCGCCGCGCCCACGTCCAGGCCTAGGGTCGGCTCATCCAGGAACACCACATCGGGGTCGCTGATGAAGCCCCGGATGAAGTTCATCTTCTGGCGTAGACCCGTGGACAGGTCGGAGATCTTGGTGCGCGCCCGGTCGGTGATGCCGACGATTGCCATCAGCTCATCGATGCGCTGCTTGGCCTCTCTGGTCTCCAGACCGTAGAAACGGGCGAACATCCACAGGTTTTCTTCCACGGTCAGCAGCCCGTAACCGCTGGTCTCGCCGCCACTGACCATACTGATGCGCCGGCGGACCTCCTGCGCGTCGGTGGCCACATCAAGCCCGGTGACGAACGCGCGTCCTCGCGTGGGCAACAGCAGCGTGGTCAGGATCTTGATCAGCGTGGTCTTGCCCGCGCCGTTCGGGCCGAGCAGGCCAAACAGCTCGCCCGGGGACACCTCGAGGTTGACGCCGTCGAGTGCGACCAGTTCTTTGGGTTCGCCTTTGCGTTTTGTGCCGCGCAGCTTATACACGCGCGCCAGGTCTTGCGTCAGAATTGCAGGTTGTCCGGGCATGAATGAACTCTCCGTGTTGGAGTATGCGCCAGGTTGAGTGGTTATTCCGGCAGCGATCTTACGAAAGTATACATGAGGGAAAAGGAAGCGTGCTAAGACACACCGTGTGGCGCATCGGCCGATGCGCCACACGGTTGACTTGGGCCAGCCGGCGGTCAGTGATTGGAAATCCCCGCCTCAAAGTGAGAAGCGCCCTCAGGCGCTGCCGCGAACCAACCGGTTAGGCCCTGCAAGGGCCTTCTCCCTTTCAGGCGGTGGGTTGCAGCCACCGTCACTCCGACGTCTGGCGGATCACGATGCGGCCGATGCCGCCATCCACATTCACTTCGGCCCGGTTCGCCGCCGTGTCGAAATTCGAAGAGATGTACTGGTCGTTGCGTCGGTTAAAGTCGCCATCCACGCTCACGCCGCCCAGTCCACCATCCACGGTCACGCGCGCAGCCAGCCCGGGCGGCAGGCTCAAGATGATCTCACCGATGCCGCCGTCAATCTCCACCTCGTAACGGCCGCGCTGCGCCAGCTTGATCGTGGCCTGGCCCACACCGCCGCTGATGTCCAGGCTGCGCAGGTTGATCTGGGTCAGGTCAATACTGGAACGGCCCACGCCGGTGTTGATCTGCAAGTCAATGGGGATGTCCCGGTTCAGCTCCAGGTCCCACACCTTGCGCTCGTCCGCCCGAATGTTCGGCACCGTCGTCCATGTGCCCTGGCTGTGTAGCTCCAGCCGGTTGCCGTCGTGCGCCAGGCGCAGGCCCTCGCCTTTGCTCAGGTCCGCTTTGCCGGCGAGCAGTTGACCGCTGCCCTCGGGCAACGCGGCCAGGTAGAGGACGCCGGCGCCGAAGCGGATCTCCACCTCAGCCTCGGTCGCGCCTTTGAGGTCCTCAGCAATCGTTTCCGTGCGATCGACCTGGGACGCGTCGCCTGCGGTCGAGCCGAGTGCAGGCACCCCCCATGCGATGGCCGCGGCCAGCACGCCCACGAGCAGCAGCGCCACGAGCAGCGACCCCAGCCGGGAGTGCCGGCCGATCAGAATGTCCAGGCCGATGGCGATCAGCAGCACCGGCCACAGCCGCAACAGCGTCTCCCAGATGCTCCAACTGAGCAGCCCCATGTTGTTCAAGAGAAACACGACGCCGGCCCCGATCAGGATCACCGGCCAGACCAGGCCGCCGCGATAATGACGTTCGTCCATGATCAAACTCCTCCAAAGATGTCCGTCATCCTGAGCTTGTCGAAGGATGACACTCTGCCCAGAGGCCACCCCCTTCGACGAGCTCAGGGTGCTCGGCGTCTGCTTCCTGGTGGATGAACCCGCGACCTCGGTCGCCGGGCACAATTCAGTCGCGCAGCCGCCGCCAGATCAGCACCGCGCCGGCCAGGATCAGCAGCACCGGCCAAAAGGTGTCGAAGCGCAGCCATCGCAGCCAGGGCAGGTTCAGGGTGTCAATCAGGAACGCCAGGCCCAGGATGATCAACCCGGCGCCGACCACGAGGCCGGCTTTGGGGTTGGGCTGCTGAAACGCCCGCTGCACATCGCTCCCTAGCGAGCGCACCCGTTCGGCTACCTCATCCGCACCTGCACGGCGCGTTTCTGCGGTCCCTGCCTCGCCCTCACCTTCGTAGGGGATGATGATCCACAAGATCAGATAGAGCGCCACGCCCACGCCGGTGCCCAGCCCCAACAGCACGAAGAACAGGCGGATCAGGGTCGAGTCAATCTTCAGGTATTCAGCCAGACCACCACACACGCCGCCGATCATCTGGTCGGTGCGGCTGCGATACAAACGGTTATTCATGGAACCTCCAGGCCCATTATCGGGAGATCAGCGCAAGCGGCCAGCTTGCGGCGCACCGGCCATTTTGGCAGCGCTACTTGCGCATCACCGCGCGTACCACCAGGAAGCCGCCGACCAGGATCAGGCCAAGCGCCAGGGCGTAGTTGATGAAGCCGCCCAGTGAGAGCAAGAACATGACGCCCATCACGCCCAAGATACCCGCCGGGATCAGCGCCCACTTCATGCGGCCGTGCGGCGCCGGCGCCAGGTAGACCAGCAGGAAGGTGAGCGCAAAGCCCAGGAACAGGATGCCGCCGATGGCCATGCCATCATCATCCGTCAGGACTTCGGACAGGCCAGCCACCAGGGCCAATGTGATCAGTGCGCCGCCGGGGATGATCGCCCACCAGAAGTCCCGCCGGAGCAGGTAGATCACCCAAAAGCTGAGGCCGATGGCGCCCAGGAATAACGCGCCGCCCCAGGCGCCCATGTACTCACCAAAACCGATCAGAAAGGCCAGGCCCAACAGCGTGAAACCAGGGATGATGGCCCACCACTGCTCCCGGTTGCTGAAGAAGACCCACAGGAACGCCAGGCCGCCTGCACCGAAGAGCACCAGCCAGATAACGTTCTCCAGGCTGCCGAACAGGCCGAAGTTCTGGAGCAGGAACAACAAACCGAGGACGATCAGCAGCGCCCCAACGCCCAAATACGTACGACCGCTTTTCATAATGATATCCTCCTGTGCAATGCTGGCCGGTACAGAAGAACCGGCATCAACCAGCTATACGCAGGCCTTGCCGGTAGGTTGCGCCGCTGGCCGCGCTGAGAGATCATGCGCGAGAAACCTGGGGTCGGTTTGAGTTATCAGGCAGGGAAGGTCAGGGTGAAACCTCCCGGGCCGGGATGCGTAATGATGGGCAAAAGACACTCACCGCGAGGAGGAAACATGTCTGATCAAGAACACGCCATCACTCCGCCTGAGCTGCCGGAGCCGCCGGCCGTTGAGGAAACGTTGGTGGAGAAGCTGAACCAAACTGCGGCAGAAGTGACCGGCCAATTGCGGGACCTGGCCGAGGAGTTGACGCCGCCGGCGGTCGAGCCGGCTGCGTTTGAGGCGCCAGCCGTACCCGAAGTGGAAGTGAACGCAGCGGAAGCGAACGTAGCTGAAGAAGAACCCGCCGTTCTCGCGGCATCGGTCGCGCCCGAAGCAGCGCCGGCCATAGATGAGCGCGTCCCTGCCATCCCCGAGCCCCCCCTGCTGCCTCCACCGGCCCTGAAGGCCAGTGTGGCGCCTGAAGAGACCAGCGACGACCGGCTGATGGCCGCGCTGGCCTGGTTCACAATGGTTATCCTGCAGCTGCCCATCGTGTCCATCATCCAGCTGCTATCGCCGACTAGCAAGGAGCGCGCGTTCCAGCGGCATCACGCGGTGTCCTCGCTATTGTTCTACGCGGCAGGCATCGTGTATGAGATCGTGATCGGCGTCGCGTACGCGATCGTGGGCGTGGTGACGCTGGGCATCGGCCTGATCTGCCTGTGGCCGTTGTTCTTCGTGCCGCACGTGCTGGGCCTCTACTATGCCCTGCAAGCCTACAACGGCAAGCGTGTCAACCTGCCGATCCTTTCCGACCTGGGCCGGAATCAGGGTTGGCTGTAGCCGGAGACGGGGAGACAGGGAGACTAGCTCCCCCTCTCCCCATCTCCCTCAATACACCCACGGGATCAGCTTACGCACTTGCCGCTGATAGGCCTCGTAGCCGGCATACGTCTCGCATAACCACCCTTCCTCGCGGCGCGATTTCAGGTCGAAGAAGGTGAATAGTACTGCGGCCAGGCCCAGCCCCAATAGGTTGGCCCGGAACATCGCCCAGCCCAACGTGCCGAAGATCAGCCCGGCGTAGATCGGGTGGCGCACGAAGCGGTACGGACCGTGGGTGACCAGCTCGCCGCCTTCGAGTGGCTTTGGGAACGGCGTCAGGTTGCGGCCCAGCGCGATCATGCCCCAGGTGCCGAACAGCCCGCCGGCCGCCAGGATGAGCAGCCCAACCCCCTTCAGCCACGGCGGGCACGCGAAGCAAGTCGCCTGCGGCGCGAACAAGATGACGGCGAACAGCGCCATTTGGAGCAAGAACCAACCTTCTCCGCGTTTGCCCATCAGAAAACACCCTTCACTTTTGTCTCGCGGCCGCGCGGTCCAGCAGCCAGGTCAGTCTGCCGTGCTGGGGCTGCACCTGGCCGGCCGGGAATGCCTGGCGACCGCGGTCGCGGCCACCGTTGCGAAGTCCGCCTTCGCGGACTGGTGTACCTGGCGTAACGCCCTCGCTGCCTAGAATCGCGCGCACCTTCTCAGCCTTGCCCGCGCCTGCCACCAGAAACATCACGTGGCGGGATGCGTTCAGGACCGGGAATGTCAGCGTGACGCGCGCGACGGCCGGCTGCACGGTGTCCGGCACCATGGATGCCACGACGATCCGCCGCCGCTCGTGCAGCGCGGGCATGCCGGGGAACAGCGACGCCGTGTGCCCGTCATCGCCCATGCCTAGCAGGATGAGGTCGAAAACCGGCCGACCGGCCCCGCGCAGGCCGAAGGCGCGGCGCAGGGCGGTCGCGTAGGCTGCCGCCGCCGCCGCCGGCGCCAATTCACCGGGTATGCGCAGGATGTTGGCCGGGGGCAGCGGCACGGCGTCGAGCAGGGCCTCGCGTGCCATACGATAGTTGCTCCAGGTGTGATCCGGTGGCACGCAGCGTTCGTCGCCGAAGCAAACTAACGTTCGGCTCCAGTCCAACTGCGCAGCCCAGGCTGGCTCGGCCAGGAGGCGATACAGCCCGGCCGGGGTCGAGCCGCCGGCCAGTGCCACGGCGAAGACGCCGCGTTCGACTGCGGCCGCGTTGGCAGCACGGACGAAGTGCTGCGCTGCGGCGTTGGCTAACGCGGCGGGGTCATGGTAGATCTCGATGGTTGGGTTGGGCATATGTGCCTGCTCTGAAAACGGCTTCCGCAGTATCCTTCGACTACGCCGGGGCCTTGCCTGACCCCGCTCACGCGAAGCGGCTCCACTACTTTTTTCCTGCGCTATGGTGCCGCCCGCGGCATGAGCAACTGCTCTGAAACTGGCATGTGGCCCGCGTCGTCCGCGTTCTATTTTCGGGTACACTGGCAATACAGTACTGCTGCAATCCAGCGGCTTGTGTTACTTGTCGCGCTGACACCCGAACCGCCAATGGCGGCCGGTCTCGGTCAGCATGTGATCTGCGCCGGGCGGGCCCCAGGTGCCCTGCTCGTAGAATTCCAGCGGCGGCGCGGTTTCAATGCGTTTGCCCTGGGCCATCGCGGCCGCGGCCTGATCCCACCCGGCCTGGATAGGGTCAATGATCTGCCAACTCAACTCGATCTCGTCCGCCCGCGCGAACAGGGAGGCGTCGCCGGCCATCGCATCCAGCAGCAGCCGCTCGTAGGCGTCGGGCAGCGCCGCATGGCCGAACTCGTCCCCGAACTGGAAGTCCATCTCCACCGAGCGGGTGCGCATGCCCGCGCCCGGTTCTTTGGTTTCGAACCGCAGGTGCATCCCCTCGTTAGGCTGGATGCAGAAGCTGAGGAAGTTGGCGTGCGGCGTACGGCTGACGTCTTGCTGGAACAGCTTGTGCGGCACATCTTTGAACTGCACCGTGATCTCGGTGACCTTGGCCGGCAGGAGCTTGCCGGAGCGCAGGTAGAGCGGCACGCCCTGCCAGCGCCAGTTGTCTACAAAGAGCCGCAGCGCGGCGAAGGTCGCGGTGGACGAGCCGCGGGCGACCCCTTTTTCGTCCCGGTAGGTGCGGTATTGACCGCGTACGGTGTGGCGGGGCACGTCTTCCGTGTTTATGGGGCGAATAGCCTGCAGCACCTTCACCTTTTCGTCGCGCAGGAACTTGGCGTTGAACGCGGCCGGCGGCTCCAGGGCGGTCAGGGTCAGTAGTTGCAGCAGGTGGTTCTGCACGACGTCGCGCAGCACGCCGGCCTGGTCGTAGTAACCCGCGCGGCCGTCGGTGCCCACGGTCTCGGCCGCGGTGATCTGCACGTGATCTACGAAGTTGCGATTCCACAGCGGCTCGAAGATGGCGTTGGCGAAGCGGAAGGCCAGGATGTTCTGGACCGTCTCTTTGCCCAGGTAGTGGTCAATGCGGTAGACCTGGCCCTCGTCGAACACCTCGTGCACCTGCGCGTTGAGCGCCCGCGCGCTGGGCAGATCGCGGCCGAAGGGTTTCTCGATGATGATGCGGGTGTAGCCGGCCTTGCTTTGGTTCAACCCCGCCGCACCCAGCTGGGCGATGATGACCGGGTAAAGCTGGGGGGGCATGGCCAGGTAGAACAAGCGGTTGCCGCACGTCTGGCAGCCAGCGTCCAGCGTCTCTAACCGCTGCGCCAGCGCGGCGTAGGTGCCAGGATCATCGTAATCGCCGCGGCAGTAATATAGGTGCCCCGCGAAAGCGGCCCAGGCGGCCTCATCTCCGCCGTTGACGCGCGCGTGCTCGCCCGCGCCGACAGCCAAGTGGTCGCGAAATCCCTGATCCGCATCCTCGCCGAAATCAGTGCGCGCTACGCCCAGCATCGCGAAATGATCGGGTAGGCGATCTTCGACGTAGAGGGTGTAGAGCGCCGGGATCAGTTTGCGCTCCGTCAAGTCGCCGCTGGCGCCGAAGATGACGATGGTGACGGGGCGCGGTTTGGGCAGACCGCCCACCTTGAGCTTGTCCTCAGGCATACGTCCTCACTTTCGTAACACAGCTTAGCACGGCTGGCGTCTCGGTGTTGTACGGTAGTTGGCGTTTAGCGCAACAGCGCGAACACTGCGAACATCAATGTCACCCCGAAGGCGGCCGTCGCCACCCAAACGACCCGTTTGACATCGCCCTGCCGCGCGGTCCACAGCCCGGCCAGCAGGCCGATCAGCGAAACAATCAGCATAGCCCAGGTGTTATCGAACAGCACCAGGAACAGCAGTGCCAAGGCGGCGCCGATCCCATAGGCTTCCGACAAGGAGAGGTTCTTCATATGCTCATCCCCGTTTGCGCACGGGTCTCACGCACCAGTTTCACCAAGCGCGCAGGGATTTCGCCCCGATTCTCCCTGGTCACGGTCATCCTTACGACGTCTGGCCGGCCCAGGCGGTCGGTCAGTTCGTCGGCCAACACCGCGCGCACCAACACGATCGCGTTGGGAACGCGCACCGGATCGGCCAACGGGGCCAGCGCAAACACGAATCCTTGTCCGTGGCGCAGCTCCAGGGGGCCGATCTCGTCAACGATCAGCCAGTCAGCATTGGCCACTAATGCCGCGGCCAGCACCCCACGCGCCCATTCCACCGCACCATCTAGCAAGCGATAGACGCCGATGGTGGCAGCCTCATCCGCCCCGACCATCCGGGCGAAGGTCTGATGCTGCCCCGAGGTCAGATCTACCATCTCGATACCGGTTTTGTTGCCGGCTGCGTCCAGCAGGGGCGGGGAGATGAACCCCGCGATCTTGACGCCTTCACCGCGCAGCCCCGGCAGCGCTTTCCAGCAGGCGGTTGTTTTGCCTGCACCTGATAGGCCAGTGAGCAGGATGAACATCGTTGTTCACGCTCCTTCTGAGAGATCGGAGGACGCAGCAAGCTGCGACGTCCAGTCACATAACGTCTCGACGTAGGCGGCCGAGCCGTCGCGCAGCCAACCATCGAGCTGCGCCTGGTCTTTGAGGTTTTGCCCGCGGCGCCGCGGCACAGCGATGTACCGGCACGCGTCGCGCAACTCAGGCAGCGCGGTCATGTCGCCCCACAGCTTCTCGAACTGTGCCACCGGGAAAACGTCCTCCTGGCCGTGGCCCCAGCGCTTCTTCACGTCCTTCAGGGTGATGTAGGTGGGCATGCGGCCGGCCATGGCGCGGATCGCGGCCGCGATTTTGGCCGCCTCGCTGAGATCGGCGCGGGTCAGGCCGAACGCGGCCAGGAGCTGGTCAATGTGCAGCCAACTCGTGTTGGAATTGTAATACGACAGCCGGAACTCGACCTTCTCGTGGGGCAGCGCCAGGCCCTCCAACAGGCGCAGGCGGCCGTCCACCCGCGCCAGGCCGCCCCCGCGATCCTCCAGGCAGCGGGTGACGACCTCCGCGGTGAAGGTTGCGCCCTGGCTGATGACCCAACCCAACACGGCCGGATCGGCGTCGGTCCCCAGCGCATCAATGTTATGCACCATCAGGTAGCGTAGGTTCGGCTGCTCAACCAGCAGCCGGGCCAGCACGCCGTTCTTCAGCATGTTGGGGATCTCGTACCAGTGCCCGACCGGGTGCAAACACTGCGCGGGCAGGTTGTCGGCATAGTCGTTGCCCTCGCCCGCGGCTTGCGCCCAGCCGATGAGCGCCGCGTGCAGGCCTTCGCGCATCTTCTGCGCCTGCTCGTCCAATAGCTGCTGAGGCAGCTCCTCCCAGGCGAAGCGCAAATCGCGGGCCATGGGCACCAGCCGCAGCCCCACCGCCCGCCCCGGCGACAGGTAGAGCGGCCCGGTGTGCCCGTAGTTGCGCTCGGCCGCCAGGTAGGCTTCGATGGCGCCGTGGGTCAGGTAGCTGGTGGTGATGACGTGGGGCAGGGGGAGGCCGCACAGCCGGGAGATGTGCCGGCTTTTGGCCAGGTGGACTTCGATGAAGGAGCGATGATGGCCGCCGAGCTTGCAGAACGGATGCAGTGCCTTCACGACCCCTGCGCCTTGCGTCCACCGGCTACCCACGCCGCCGGCCAGGCTGACCACGGCCACCGCGCCCCCGGCCAGCGCGTCCAGGCCGATCTCTTGCAGCCGCGCCAACTCATCTGCACCGGCCACGGCCAGGTCGAACACATCGCCGGGCAGCACGTCCCGGATGTCGCTGTTCGCCGGCAGGCGGTTCTGCGCCAGGCCGATACGCCCGGCCCGCAGGTCGGCTCGGATCTGCTCGTGCTGCGCCCGGTCGAACCCGTAAGCGTCCAGTAGCGCCGGCAGCGAAGGCCCCGCGCTGCCCGCATCGCCTGGTTGCGACGCGGCCGGCAGCAAGCGGTCGAACAGCGTTTGTACCATGCCAGAAAGATCGGGTCGCGTCCGTGCAGCTTCAGCGAACAGGCGCAGCTCAGCTTGCCGCGCAGGCGAGATCGCCCCGCGCGCTTGCCGCATCAGCTCGGGTACGATGAGCGCGTAGTAGCCGGGGGGCATGAGCGGAGAAGGGGAGACGCGGAGAGGGGGAGACGCGGAGATAGTCTCCGCGTCCCCGCGTCCCCGTGTCTCCGCATCCCCCAACACCTCCGCCCACGTCCCACGCTCGTTGATGGCGAAGTCGTAGACCACCGGGTCCATGGCAAACGGCAGCGCGGCTTCCAGCTCGCGTTTGGTGGATGCCATCAGAGTCTGCATCGTCTCCTGCGCGTGTTGGCGCACCGCGGGATCGAAGATGAAGCCCATACCCCCGCCCGACATGCCGCCCAGCATCCAAAAGCCCCAGAACTGCTCGCCGTAGCGGGCGCGCACCCGGCCGATAAGCTTCTCGGTGTACAGGTTGCTGGCCCACGGGATGATGGCCTGGATCGGCCCCGTGAAGTTGCGCATGGTGGCTGCGCCGATGCGCCGCACGTCGCCGTCGCGCAGCGCGACCACCACCTGGTCCAGCACTGCGCACGCCTCCTGCCGGCCCAACCATTCCGCCTCGGAGCGCAGCAGGTACTTTTCGGTGACCATCTCCAGGATGGGGCCGACGTTTTGCGCCATGCCGCCGTGGACCAGCACCAGGCTGTCTTGTAGCGCCTGACGCGTTGTGGGCGTCACTTCATCCGGCCCGAAGATGCGATGGCTGGGCAGCAGGCGGCCCCGGCTGATGCCCCATTCCGGGTCGTCCGGGCCGGCCAGCACGCCAGCGATCAACTTGACCCCCGGCCAAACGCCGCCCGAATCCTGCCAGCCACCGCCGGAGCCGGCCAGCCATTCGCCCAGGATGGCGCGGGCGGCCACCAGCCGGCGTTCATGCTCGGCCAGCCCGCCGGTGAGGGAGGCCGCTTGTCCGGTCGCGCGCATGCAGACCGCGATCAGGCAGGCCAGCAGGCTGGTGGAGACGGCCAGGCGCGAGCCCTTGGGGATGCCGTTGACGTTACTCACCAGTTCGATGCCGCGGCCCGGCCCGGCCAACCGCGCCAGCAGGTCGGCCAGCCGCATCTCGGAGCCCTCCAGCCCCGGCGGTACCAGGCCGGACGCGATGAGCGCGGCCTTCAGCAAGCCCAGGTAGTCGCGGGCGAAGTCGAACACCTCGGCCAGGCTGGTGATCTCGGCCCGGGCGCTCAGGTCAACGCTGGCCAGCCGCAGCGCCGGCTCGTCAATGATGCGGAAATAGGCTTCCACCGGCGGCCGCGGCGCGGGATCGCGGCCGCACACGCCCAGGTCAATGGAGATGTTGAGGACGCGCGCGCCCTCAGGGTAATCCATGCCCAGGAAGAAGATGTCGCTCCACGCGCTGTGCGAGAGGTCCATGCGCACCGGCGTGGCCTCGCGCAGGATCGGGAACGGCGCGTCGTCAGAACGTTGCAGCAGTTCGGGCTGGACCCGCAGCGGCTGATCGGTCGGGTGGCCGATGCGGAACATCCATTGGTTGCCGCGCACGCTGCGCACGCTGCGGCGTACCTGGTCGGCTAGGGTTTGGAAGCCCAGGCGGTGGTATGCTTCGGCCAGCGCGCTGGATACCGATTCGTTCGGCCCTTGGGCCGCCTGCGCCTGCAAGAAGGCCTCGATGGCCTCCTCGAATCGGCGGTGCAGCAGGTAATCGTAGCCATCGAAGGGGACGAGGCCGCGTGCACTCACGCCAGGCTTACTGGGCAGGTGGAACCGGTGGATGGCGTATAGGAAAAACAGCGCGCGCACGCGCTCGTACAGGTTGTTGCTGGTCCGGCGAAACGCATCCAAATCAGCGCACTCGACCAAGAGCTGATCCCGCGTCGCCGCCCGGCAGAACGCGTCCACCGAGCGGTCGCGCTCTTGGGGTTCGGGCGAGGTGATGATGGCGCGCAGTTGGCCCATGGCGATCACGTTTCCTGCTGCATGGCGCGCTGGGCCAACAGCTCAAGCAGTCGTGAAAGCACCGCCTCGCGGTCTTTGCCCGACAGCGCCAGGGCCAGTTGCGCCGTCAGCAGGCCATACTGCTCGCCCACATCGTACCGCCACCAGCGGCGCTCCAGCGCCAGGTACCGCTCTTTGCTCGCCAGCTCGGCCAGCGCAGGCGAGAGTTGGACGTTGCGCCATCCTTCCGCCACCTGGTGCGCCAGGATCGCCATGACCGTCGGGCTCAGTACGTGCATGCCGAAGAAACACAGGTAATGGCCCGCCCGCAGCCCGGGCGCCAGCAACCGCTGCTCGGCCTCAGTGGGGGTCGGCTTTTCGATGACATCTTCGACCGTGTAGAGGTCCTGCCGGCCCTGGACGCGGCGGCCGCCCACTGCGCCGAAATGGGGCAGCAGCGTCTCGCGCGAGGCCTGCACCGCGGAGACCGCGCACGCCTCGGCCTCGGCCACGTCCAGCAACTGCTCGGCGCAGCCCTGCGTGGTGTGGCTGACCCAGAGATGGTCGCCTACCAGGTGCAGGAACGGCTGGTCGCCGGCAAAGTCGCGCGCGCAGTAGATAGCATGGCCATAGCCCAACGGCTCGTGCTGTGGGATGAAGGTCAGCCGAGCGGGTACATCGCCGGCCGAGGCCGTGTACGCGGCCTCATCGCCGGGGCAGACGATCACGCAGATATCATCCACGCCCGCCCGAACCGCCTCTTCGGCGATGATGCGCAACACCGATTTCTGCGCGCCGTCCCGATCCACCAGGGTCTGCAGCGGCAGGGCGCGCTGGTTGCGCGCAGCAGCGGTGATGATTGCTTTAGTGACTTTCATGAAGCGACCTCAAGAGACGGATGGCCGGACATTGCCGCTATGGTACGTCAATCGGCCAGGACGCGCAAAAACGGATGGGGCATTGCGCAGTAGAGGGGGCGCTCCATCCCCAGCAGGCCCGGTGATAGCATGTGCGCCATTTCTAGCAAGGCTTCCGTATCGATGGAAAACCTGCCCCACGTTGGCGCGTCGTTTGCAACCAACCTGTGTTATAGGAATTGACCTGCCAAACATGACTGATGTACAGGAGGATTTCTTTGACTCGCTCCGACTCTCAACGCGTCGTTGCGACCGGCATCGGCCTGGTAACGCCTATCGGCAATGACCGGCCTACCACGTGGGCTGCGTTGCTCGCTGGCCGGTCTGGTGTCGGTCATATCACCCAATTCGACGCCACCCCGCTCAAAACTCATATCGCGGCCGAGGTGAAGGATTTCGATCCGTCCCGGTACGTTGACAAACAGACCGCGCGACGCATGGATCGCTTCATGCATTTCGCCGCGGTCGCTGCGCAAGAGGCGCTGGCCGACGCGGCCTTCGACATGAGCTGGTATGGCCCGCGTCGCGTCGGTGTGCTGGTCGGCTCCGGTATCGGTGGCGTGCACACCCTGTTGGAGCAGCAAAAGGTGCTGGAAGAGCGGGGCCCACGGCGCGTCAGCCCCTTCACCGTTCCTGGCCTGATGCTGAATAGCGCGGCCGCGCACATTAGCATCATGCTGGGCGCGCGCGGTCCGAATCTGGCGCTGGCCACCGCCTGCGCCACCGGCAGCCACGCCATCGGCGAGGCGGCCGAGATCATCCGCCGCGGCCAGGCCGACGCGATCATCGCGGGTGGCGCGGAAGCGGCCATCGTGCCCATGGCCATGGCTGGCTTTGAGAATATGGGCGCGCTCAGCGGCCGCAACGACGAGCCGGCCCGCGCCAGCCGACCTTTCGACGCACATCGCGATGGGTTCGTGATGGGTGAAGGGGCGGGCATCGTCGTGCTGGAACGGCTGGATCACGCCCGCGGCCGCGGCGCGCCGATCTACGGCGAGCTGTTGGGCTACGGCTCGACCTCCGACGCCTACCACATCACCGCACCGGCCGAGGATGGCAACGGCGCGGCCGAGTGTATGGCAATGGCCCTGGCAGATGCCGGGTTGCCGCCGGACGCCGTTGATTACATCAATGCCCACGGGACGAGCACCCCCCTCAACGACGCCAGCGAAACGCGCGCCATCAAGCAGGTCTTCGGCCAGCACGCGTATCGGCTGGCGGTCAGCTCGTCCAAGAGCATGACGGGCCATCTGATGGGCGCGGCCGGCGCGATCGAAGCGGCCTTCGTGTTACTGGCGCTGCGTGACCAGATCCTGCCGCCCACGATGAACTACGAGACCCCCGACCCGGCCTGTGACCTTGACTACGTGCCCAACCAGGCGCGGCCCGCCGCGGTTAGTATCGGGATGTCTAACTCCTTCGGTTTCGGCGGTCACAACGGCACGGCGCTCTTCGGGCGGCTCGCATGAACGCGCGGCCCGTGACTCCCGGCAGCCGTTACGCTCAGATCGTCGGTTGGGGCATGTGCGTGCCCGACAAGGTGCTGACTAACGAGGATCTGGCCAAGGTGGTGGATACCACCGACGAGTGGATCGTCTCGCGCACCGGCATTCGGGAGCGGCATGTGGCCGCGGGCGAGCGCGAAAGCACGGCCGGCCTGGCGCTGCGGGCCGCGCGCGACGCGCTGCTGGTCGCCGGCCTGGCGCCGGGCCAGCTCAACCTTGTGATCGTCGCCACGGCTACCCCTGAATACGTGTTTCCATCCACCGCCAGCCTGGTGCAAGATGGCCTGGGCGCATCGGCCGCGGGCGCGTTCGACCTGAGCGCGGGTTGCTCCGGCTTCATCTACGGGCTGAGCATAGCAGCCAACACAGTGCGCAGCGGCGCGGCCGACCACGTGCTGGTGATCGGCGCGGAGACGCTGTCCCGCATCACGGATTGGACGGACCGCAACACGTGCGTGCTCTTTGGCGACGGCGCCGGGGCTGTGGTGGTCAGCGCGTGCGCTGAGCGCTGCGGGGTGCTGGCGACCGAGCTGGGCAGCGATGGTTCGGGCGGGCAGTTGTTGATCATGCCAGCCGGCGGCAGCCGGACCCCGGCCAGTCACGAGACGGTGAGCAGCGGCGGCCATTTCATCAAGATGAACGGCCGCGAGGTGTTCCGTTTTGCTACCACTCAGGTGCCGAAAGCGACCGAGGCTGTGGCGCGCAAAGCCGGGTGGCAAGTCGCCGACCTGGGGTTGATCATCCCGCACCAGGCCAACACGCGCATCATCGAATCCGCGGCCAAGCGGCTGAACACGCCATTGGACAAGTTCTTCATTAACCTGGATCGTTACGGCAACACCTCGGCCGCCTCGATCCCCATTGCCCTGTGCGAGGCTATCGCGGCGGGCCGCATCAAGCCGGGCGACCGGCTGGTCACCGTGGGCTTCGGCGCAGGCCTCACCTGGGCCGCGGCCGCCATCGAGTGGGGTGTGCCGATCCCGGCCAAGCCGCAGCCGTGGGGCCGCCGCGTGCTGGGGCGTATCTACCACGGCCTGGCGCGCGTGCGTTCGATCATCCTGCGCACCGAGCGCCGCGTCTACAACTGGCTCCTGGGCCCGGTGGGCAAGGACGACTGGCGCGGCAAGCTGCGTAAACGGATAGATCGGGTGCGCGGAAACATCAAACGCCGGGTCAAGGGGCGAGAGTAAGTCACTGACCTGATGCGGCGCATAGTAGAAACCGGCATCTTGTGATATAAAGCATGGGAAGCCCGGCAGGCGTCTCCCGGCCCTGCACTGCCACCAACGGGCGGAGGGCAACCATGCCTGAATCGTTCAACCGCCGCGCGTTTATCCGCGGCTTATTGGTCGCGTCAACCGCCGGCCTGGCGGCCGGCGCATGCGGCGGCCGGTCCACGCCAACGGCGCCAGTGATTCTCTCACCGACCGCGGGTCCTGCTGCATCGCCAACCGCGCGGCCTACGGCCTCCGCGACGAGCAGCTCCGTCTCCTCGGCGTCAACCGCTCTGCCGCCCGCGGCCGCGCCGATTGCGCTCCCCACGCCTCAACCGGCCAGTGCAGCCTATCTCGCCGTCGCGCGCGGCCTCGGCGCCGACCCGGCCGAGCTCGTGCGCCGCGGCCTGGCTGCGGTGGGCGGCATCGAGTGCTTTCTCAAGCCGGGCGGCGATGTCATCATCAAGCCCAACATCTGCAACGCTTATCACGGCCCCGAGTACGCCAGCACGACCAACCCCGACGTGGTCGCGGCGCTGGTCGTGCTCTGCCTGGGGGCCGGAGCGCGCCGCGTGCGGGTGATGGACTACCCCTTCGGCGGCTCACCCCAGGCAGCCTACGAGACCAGCGGGATCGCGGCCGCGGTCAAAGCGGCCGGCGGTCAGATGGAGGCGATGAACCGGCTGCGCTTCCGGTCCACCGCCCTGCCTGCCGGCCGCGCCCTGCGGCAGACCGCGGTCTACGGCGACGTCCTGGACGCCGACCTGGTGATCAACGTGCCCATTGCCAAGACCCACGGCGGCGCCCGGCTCACCCTCGGCATGAAGAACCTGCTGGGGGTCGTCCAGGATCGGGGCGCGTTTCACGCCCGCGGCCTGCACCAGACCATTGCCGATCTCTCCACGGCCGTGCGGCCCCAGCTCACGGTGATCGACGCGATCCGCATCCTGACGGCTAATGGCCCCACCGGCGGCAACCTGGATGACGTCAAGCGGCTGGACACGGTCATCGTCAGCGCCGACACGGTGGCCGCGGATGCCTACGCGGCCGGCCTGTTCGGCATGAGGCCGGATGCGGTGGAGCACATCCGCCTGGCCGCGGAGATGGGCCTGGGCCGGATGGACCTGGACGCGCTCAAGATCGAAGAGGTCGCAGTTTGAGGACAACTTCCCGACTGGAGGCTTAGCCGGTCTCCCGCACCGCGGCGTGTCTTGCGGCTGGCCGGCTAATCCTAGAGGAGGCTACGCACAGCCTCGATTCCAGAAAGTTACATATGCGAACCACCCTGTTGCGCCGCCTGCGCCCCTGGGTTCAGGCGGCGGCCTTCCTGCTTTTTGTGGCGCTCGTATTGGGCATCGGCCGCACCGGTCGGCTTCCGGCCGACCTCTTCTTTCGGCTGGACCCGCTGGCCGGTCTGGCCGGGATGCTGGCCGGCCGGCAGATCGTGCCCGCGCTGCTGATCGGCGGGCTGATCACACTGCTCCTCACCGTGGCGCTGGGCCGTGTCTGGTGCGGCTGGCTGTGTCCCCTGGGCACGGTGTTGGACGGGATGCCTACGCGCAAGAGTCGGCTAAATGATCCCGATCTGCCCCCGCGCTGGCGCCAGGTCAAGCACTTCCTGCTGGCGCTGATCCTCATCGCGGCGCTGCTGGGCAACCTCAGCTTCATCTGGTTGGACCCCATCACATTGCTCTATCGGACGATCACGACCGCGATCTGGCCCGCCCTGCTGGCGCTGCTGTGGCAGGCCGAGTTGCTGCTCTACAACGTGCCGTTTCTGCGCGGCCTGGTGGACGCCATCGAGGGTACGCGCGGCGTTGTGCTGCCGCTTGAACAACCCATTTACGCTGCGGGCAGCCTCGTCATCTTGCTGTTTGCCGGGATCTTGGTGCTGAACGCGATCCGGCCGCGCTTCTGGTGCCGCTACCTGTGCCCGCTGGGCGCTTTGCTGGGCCTGGTCGGCAAGGTGGCCTGGCTGCGCCGGACCGTGGGTGAGACATGTGTCGATTGCGGTCGCTGCGCGCGGGCGTGCCCCACCGGGACCATTGACCCGGCGCGCAACTTCGCCAGCGATCCGGCCGAGTGTACGATGTGCCTGGACTGCGTGCCCGCTTGCGCCAAGCTGGGCCAGCACTTCCGCGGCCATTGGCGGCCGGCAGCTTGGCAGCCGTATGACCCCGTGCGGCGCCAGCTCCTCGCCTCGGCTGGGGCCGCGCTGGCGGCCGCCAGCCTGGCAGCCATCGAACCCGCGGCCAAGCATCCTCATCCCCGCCTGATCCGGCCGCCGGGCGCAGCGGATCCCGGCTTCGCGGCGCAGTGCATTCGCTGTGGTCTGTGCCTGAAGGTCTGCCCCACGGCCGGCCTGCAGCCGGGCCTGGCCGAGGCCGGTTGGGCGGGCCTGTGGACGCCGGTGCTGGCCTCGCGACTGGGGCACTGCGACTACGCCTGCGCCGCATGCGGCGAGGTCTGCCCCACCGGGGCGATCCCGCGCCTGGCGCTGCCCGACAAGCAGCGGACCGTCATCGGTCACGCGTACATTGACACCGACCGCTGCATCCCCTGGACCGATGGCCGCACCTGTCTGGTGTGCGAGGAGATGTGCCCGCTGCCGGAGAAGGCGATCCAGTTGGATGAAGTCGCTGTGATCGGCGCCGACGGCGCGGCGACCACGGTGCGGCGGCCCTACGTATTGCGCGACCGGTGCATCGGCTGCGGCATCTGTGAGAACCGCTGCCCGGTGGCGGGGGAGGCGGCGATCCGGGTGTATACGGTGGCGGCGCTGGCGGGGGGCGGAGGATGAAGGAAACGACTATTCTGGATGATTGTGCGTAGTGTCCAGTCGGCCGCGAATCTCTTCCGCCAGCCGATCCAACTCCGACCGCGGGGGCAGATTGTTCCGCCAGCCGAAGCGGATGCGGTCGCGGTCGCCGGTGTAGCGCGCGACGATGTGCATGTGGAAGTGGAAGACCTCCTGCTGGCCAGCGGGCTCGTTGGCCTGCACCAGGTTCAGCCCGTCGGGGTGCAGAGCGGCTTTGACGGCCTGCGCCACTTGCACAGTCAGCCGGAACACAGCGTGGGCCGTGGGCTCGTCCAAGGCGTAGATGTCCCGGATGTGCGCCTTGGGGACCACCAGGACGTGGCCGGGGGTGGGCTGGTCAATGTCCATGAACGCCAGCGCACCATCCGTCTCGGCCACGATGCTGGCGGGTGCAGCGCCCGCGATGATACGGCAGAAGATGCAGTCTTGGGTCATTGGGCAGTCCTTTTCAGTTTTGCCTCCAACCGCGCCAGGCGGCGCTGCACCGCCGCCAGAATGGCGTCCCGGTTGATGCCCGGCGGCCACGCGGCCACGATGTGCTGCGCCCAGGCCGCCCAGCCGCGCGCGGCCGCCAGGTCGCCGGTGCGCCACTCGTGATGTTTGGCCAGCTCGATGAAGGGGGTGATATCGTCCCCCGGCGTGGTGCTGATCCACTCTTCCCACAGCGCAGCCGCCTCCTCTCGGCGCTCCAGCCGCTTGTACAGCGCGGCCAGGTCTCGTAACGCTTCCACTTGCGCGCCGCTTTCGCCGCTGCCGGATAACGCGCGGCGGTACGCGGTCACAGCCGCCTCAGGCCAATCCAGCGCGTCGTAACAGCGGCCCAAGCTCAGGCATTCCAGCGGGTGGAGGTCAACCAGCGCCTCAGCCTGCCGCTCCGGATCGAAGGGCGCGGCCAGCCGTTGGGCCAGCAGCACCATGGAGACGATGTCCTGCAGGTTATGGTAAAACACCCGCACCAGCATGTCGCTGACGACCCCGGTCTGGTAGTACTGGCGGTAGATGTCGGGGATCATGAAGCCGGGCACGTCGTCGGCCGAGCGTTGCAGGGCCAGCACGTTGCGCTCCAGGCTGCCCAGGTTGCACGCACCCCAGCGTGCGCGCCAGGCCCGTCGCGCGGGCGGCAGCAGGTCCAGGTGCGGTGCGGCGAGCAGCGGCGGAGGGCGGCCGGCCAACACGAAGCGGTTGGTGATCAGAGGCATGTCGAAGCCGCGGCCGTTGAAGCTGACGACCCCAGTGCAGCGGGCCAGCGCCTCCGCCACCAGGTGGATCTGTGCCGCCTCCTCGGCGGGGTTACGCATGAAGAACTGGCGTACAACGAACGCGCCCCTGAGAATCCCGGTTTCTCCGAGAAACCGGGATTCCTCGCCTTCATACGTTCCGACCCCGATGAGGAACGTGTAAGTCCCTGCGCCCAACGACAGGCCGGTGGTTTCGGTGTCAATAAACGCGGCCCGCAGCGGATCCAGGCCCAGCAGCGCGTCGTTGCGATCCAGCGCGGCCAGGGCTTCCGGGCTGACTGCCAGCCAACCGGCCAGTTCTGGATGCGCGGTCAGCGGGTAATGAACCGTGCGCAGCCATGCCAAGCCGAAAGGGGTCTCGATCGGCTCGCCGGGCAGGGCGGATGTTAGAGGTTGGAAGCTAGAAGCCAGAAGCTGAGCTGCCGGCGCCGGAGCTGGTACGGGCGCGTTCGGCCGTGTGCCCAACTGCGCGCCGCGGCCGACGCCCAGTTTGCGCAGGCGGTTGAGGCGCTGTAGACGCCGTTGTAGTTCGTTGGATGCGGCCATATCTCCATTTTAGCACTATCAGGATGGAAAGCCTACTCGATGAATTGGCCCGATTTCGCAGAAGTCGCTTGACAGATACATACTGGGCCTCGTATAATACTGCTTGAATGATGAGCCGGTGCAAACTCGCACAGCTTCACATTGACACAGAACCCAGGTTGCCGGCTATGGCGCCGGACAACTGTCCGGCCAGTGTTCGGCTTCGTGGCTCCCTGCCAGCGCCTTTCGTCTTGGTTGACGTGGCCGCGACCAGCGCGCAGCGTTCCGGCCATGAACTGATGCCGCTCGATTCAGGAGGACCTTCATGGAGAAACCCTGGCTGGCCCACTATGAGAAAGAGGTTCCCCAAACCATTGCCTATCCCCACATGCCATTGCCCCAGATGCTGGAGGATAGCGCCCGAAAGTACCCCGGTCAAATCGCTGTTAAACTTGTCCTTCGCTATCTTGGCCCTCTGACTTTGGGGGGAAAGCTCACTTATCGGCAATTGATGGACCAGGTCAACCGTTTCGCCGCAGCCCTTGCCTCGCTGGGAGTCAAAAAAGGCGACCGCGTCGCCCTGATGTTGCCCAACCTGCCGCAGATGGTAATCGCGTTTTACGGCACCCTCAAACTGGGCGCCATCGTCGTCAACACCAATCCCACCTACACCGCGCGCGAGATCGAGCATCAATTCAGCGATGCAGGCGCCGAAACCGTGGTGATCCTCAGCGGGTTCTACAGCAAGCTCAAGGAGATCCAGGATCGCACCCAGGTCAAGCGCGTCATCATCGTCGATGTGCCCGACTACGTGCCCGCGCCGTTCAACGCGCTGGTGAAGAGCACCGTCAAAAAGCACGGCCAGATGGTAGATGTGCCGGAGGGCAACGGCGTGTACTACTTCCGTAAGCTGCTCAACGCGCATCCGGAGCTACCCCCGACCGTCGCCATCGCGCCAGAAGACACAGCGCTCTTTCAATATACCGGTGGGACCACCGGTGTGCCCAAGGCCGCCATGCTGACCCATTACAACCTGGTGGTGAACACCATGCAGGTGAAGAACTGGATGCGTACCTTGGAGGATGGCAAGGAAGTTCTGATGGGGGCCATCCCCTTTTTCCACGTGTACGGCATGACCGTGGCCATGAGCCTGGCGATGTACATCGGCGCGAATTTGATCATCATCCCTAACCCGCGGCCTATCGATGGCGTGATGAATGCCATGCAGAAGGAGCGTGCGACGGTGTTCCCCGGTGTGCCGGCCATGTACATCGGCATCATCAACCATCCGAAAGTGAAGGAGTACGACCTGCGTTCGGTCAAGGCTTGCATCAGCGGTTCGGCCCCCTTGCCAATGGACGTGCAGATCAAGTTCGGCGAGATCACCGGAGGCCGCCTGGTGGAAGGCTACGGCCTGACCGAAGCCGCACCCGTGACCCATTGCAACCCCATCTATGGCCAACGCAAGAACGGCTCTATCGGCATTCCCTTCCCCGATGTGGAAGCGAGGATCGTGGACTACGAGAAGTTGACGGACAAGCCAGTGGGTGAGGATGGCGAGCTTTGGTTGCGCGCGCCGCAGGTGATGAAAGGTTATTGGAACAAGCCCGAAGAAACCGCCAAGCAGATCACGCCTGAAGGCTGGCTGCGCACCGGCGACATTGCCCATATGGACGAGGACGGCTATTTCTATATCGTGGATCGCCTAAAGGACATCATCATCGCCTCCGGGTTCAACATCGTGCCGCGTGAGGTGGAAGAGGTCCTCTTCATGCATCCCAAAGTGCAGGAAGCCGTGGTGGCCGGCGTGCCAGATGCGTACCGCGGTGAGACCGTTAAAGCTTACGTGGTCCTGAAACCCGGCGAAGTCGCCACCGCCGATGAGGTCATCAAGTTCTGCGCGGAGAACCTGGCGCCGTATAAGGTGCCCAAGCAGGTTGAATTCCGCTCCGAACTGCCCAAGACCATGGTCGGCAAGGTGTTGCGCCGGGTGCTGGTGGAAGAAGAGAAGAAGAAGCTGGGCAAGGCATAACTGAGTGTGGGGGTATGGGGGTGTGGAGTCAGCACACTTCTCCCACGCCCCCACACGCTCTGCCCTATCCGCAACAACACCGCAGCGCTCGTTTGCCTCTCAGCGCGGCCAGGGTTACAATGCTTGTACATCACAACGACCCTGCGAGCGAATCACTTGCCGACGCCTACCGCCTTATCTACCTCAACTGCCCCCACGGTTGCACGTCCAGCGCGGGCTTATCTGGCCCTGTTCAGCGGCGTCATGTGCATCAGCTTCTCCGCCATTTTCACCAAGTTGGCGGGCACGCCGGGACCGGTGACCGGCTTTTACCGCATGGCCATCGCGACGACGGTGTTATTGCTGCCTTTCTTGCTGTATCAACGGAAAAACGGCACGGTGGGCCGGCGTCATTGGGGCTGGGCGATCGCAGGCGGCATCTGGTTCAGCATTAACCTGGTGATGCTGAACTCGGCCTTGCTACTGACCTCTGCGGCCAACGCCACGCTGCTGGATAACACAGCGCCGATTTGGGTAGGGCTGGGCGCGTTGTTCATCTTCCGGGAGCGGTTGGGCGGCCGCTACTGGCTGGGGTTGGTGCTGGCCCTGGCCGGCGCGGCTGTAGTGACGGGCGTGAACCCGCTGGTTGGGTTCCATCCTGCGCCAGGGGACGCGCTGGCATTCGTGGGCGCGATCTTTTACGCGGGTTATTTGCTCAACACACAGCGCGGCCGGCGGGACCTGGACACGCTGACCTACCTGTGGTTGGTGGCAGCGACCGCGACCGTGGTGATCTTCCTGGCTGTCCAGGTGATGGGCCTGCCTCTGACTGGCTACTCTGTTGGCGCCTACTTGGCGCTGTTGGGGGTCGGCCTGATCCCGCAGACGGCCGGCTGGCTGTTGATCAACTACGCGCTGGGCCACCTGCCCGCGTCGGCCGCGGTGATCGTGCTGCTGGCCCAGCCTGTGACCACCGGGCTGCTGTCCATCCCGCTGCTGGGTGAACTGCTGACGCAGCAGCAGGTGTTGGGCGGCGTGCTGGCGTTGGCGGGGATCTATTTGTGTTTGGGGCAGAAGGCAGCGGATCAGAACGGATAGAGTGCATTCAAAGTCAGGACTTACGCAGTGCCGTACGGAGTAGCTACGAATTTCACGAATCCAGACACCCTGCCAAGCCCTTTTCGTGTCAATTCGTATCATTCGTGGCTGGTTTTTGATTCCACTGCATAACTCCTGAAAATTAACTGCGAGCACCCTTCGACTGCGCAGCGCGGCGTGATGCGCTGGGCAGTCGAAGGGTGCGGCTGTAGACAAAAGATGGAAACGGATCAACGGATAGTGGATGATGCGCTGCGGACGCGCATTGCGGCATTCATGGCCGAACACACCACGGTTACACTGTCCACCGTCGGGGCGGATGGCGCGCCGGCCGCGGCCGCGGTGTTCTACGCGCACGACGCCGGCCTGACCCTGTATTTCCTCTCGGAAGAACGCACGCAGCACGGGCAAAACCTGTTGGCGCACCCCGAGGTCGCCGGTGCGATCCAGGCCGACGGGCAGGACTGGCGCGCGATCCGCGGGTTGCAGGTGCGCGGGCGGGTATCCCTGGTCGCGGGGGCAGAGCTGGCGCACGCGGCCGCGATCTATGGCCGCCGATACGCGTTTGTGGGCGCGCTGCTGGCGGGCGCGCAGGGGCCGGGCGTGTTGGCTGGGCCTTTGGCCCGCGCGCGGTTCTGGTCCCTGCGGCCCACCTGGCTCCGGCTGATTGACAACACGGTGCGGTTCGGGTTCAAAGAGGAGTTAGACCTGTAGGGGCACGGCCTTGCGCCTGCCCCGCTGGGGGCGGCCGCAAGGGTGCGCCCCTACAGTGGGGAACAAACATGAAAGACGGATACATCAGAACCATCGTTCTGGGCATCTTCCGCCACGAAGGGCGGCTGTTGGTGTTCAAGGGGCACGATCCGATCCGGGGTGTCACGTTCTACCGGCCCCTGGGCGGCGGGGTCGAGTTCGGCGAGTACGGCCACCAGGCGTTAGCGCGCGAGATGCGCGAGGAGCTCGGCGCCGAGGTGACCGATGTGCGTTACCTGGGCACGATCCAGAATATCTTCACCCACGCGGGCAGGCAGGGCCACGAGATCGTGCTGCTGTATGAGGCGCGGTTTACAGACCCGGTCTGCTACCGGCCCGACGCTTTCGCCGATGCGCAGGACAACGGCACGTCCATCCCGGTGTCTTGGAAGCCGCTGGCCGATTTCGAGAACGGTGCGTTCCTGGTTCCGGTCGAGCTGCTGGATCTGCTGCGCCATGCCGATGCTGCCTGATACTCAACTCACCTTGCGTCCCGGCATGGTCGAATTCGGCTGGGGCCACCCTGATCCGGCGCTGCTGCCTGCGGCGGATTTGGCCTACGCGGCCGAGCTTGCCCTGCGCCGTAACGGCCCGGCCGCGCTTTCTTACGGCGCGGAGCAGGGGCCGGGGCAACTGCTGGCAGCCCTGGTCGAATGGCTGAGCCACCGCGAGGGCGGGGCTATCAGTCCTGAACACCTCTTCGTCACCGGCGGTGTCTCGCAGGGGTTGGATCTACTGTGTACGCTGCTGACCCGGCCCGGCGATGTTGTGTTAGTTCAGGCGCCGGTCTATCACCTGGCGCTGCGCATCTTCGCGGATTACGGCCTGACGCTCGTGCCGGTCGCCAGCGATGAGGGTGGGCTGTGTGTGGAGGCCGTCGCCGCGGCCGTGGAACGGTTGGCTGCGGAGGGCAAGCGCCCTCGCTTCCTCTACGCCGTTCCCACTTGGTGCAACCCCACCGGGGTCAGCCTGGCGGGGGATCGGCGCCGCGCGTTGGCCGAGCTGGTCGAGCGACGCAGCCTGTTGATCCTGGAGGATGACGTTTACCGCGAATTGTGGTACGGTGCGCCTTCCCCGTCTGCGCTAAGCAGCCTGGCGCCGGACAATGTCATCCGGTTGGGTTCGTTCGCCAAGATCCTGGCGCCCGGCCTGCGACTGGGCTGGCTGGTTGCGCCGCCCGCGTTGGTGCAGCGCTGCGTCGCTTGTGGTTTACTGGACAGCGGGGGCGGGGTCAACCACTTCGCCGCGCACGTGGTCGCGGCTTATCTCGATCTGGGGCTGCTGGACGGCCACACCGCGCGGCTGCGGGAGGCCTACCAAGGCCGCCGGGATGTGCTGCTGGCCGCGCTGGCGCGGCATCTGCCCGCTGGCTGCCGGTGGGGGACGCCGGGGGGCGGGTACTTTGCCTGGGTGGAACTGCCGGACGGCTGCGACAGCGCCGCGCTGCTGCCGGCCGCCGAGGCCGCGGGTGTCTCCTACGTGCCCGGCGCGCGGTTCTACACGGGCGGCGGTGCGACGCGCTACTTGCGGCTGGCGTTCAGTTTGTTGGGGGCGGCGGAGCTGGAGGAGGGCGTCCAACGGTTAGGGACTCTGTTCCGCGCAGAGCGCTGAACCCGGTGACCCGGAATCGAGGCTTTAGCTGGTTTCTCCGGCCAACGTGAGTGACCGGCTAAAGCCTCGATTCCCAAAATGATGTGGGCGCCTATTCCGAAGGATGTTTCATGGACAACACAACCAACACCGACTTCCGCCGCACCGCTGACGAGGCCGCGCGGCGGGGGCATCCATCCTATGTTTGGCGGGCGGGGCAGGCGCGGCGGCTGGCGCTGGTGCAGCAGTGGGCCAGGTTGGAAGACGCGCGGATCCTGGACGCGGGCTGCGGCGTGGGGATGTACACCGACCAGTTCCGCCGGTTCAGCCCGCGCGTGACCGGCGTGGAGATCGATCCCGCGGTTGCGGCCCAGGCCGGCGGCCGCGCGCCGGGCATCGTGGTCGCGCCTGCCGAGGCGCTGCCGTTTGCCGCTGCCAGCTTCGATGTGGTCTTTTCGCACGAGGTCATCGAGCACGTGGACGACGACCGCCGCGCGGCCGCGGAGATGGTTCGGGTGTTGGCGCCGGCCGGCCGGATCGTGCTCTTCTGCCCCAACCGGCTCTATCCCTTCGAGACTCACGGCCACTACTGGCGCGGGCAGTATCACTTCGGCAACACGCCGCTGATCAACTGGCTGCCCAACCCCCTGCGCGACCGGCTGGCGCCTCACGTGCGCGCTTACACCGGGCCCGGCCTGCGGAGCCTCTTCCGCGGGCTGCCGGCGCGGATCGTCCACCACAGTGTGATCTACCCGGGCTTTGATAACATCGTCGCGCGGCGGCCGGCCCTGGGCCGCGGCCTGCGCCGGATGCTGTATCTGCTGGAGCACACGCCGCTGCAGGCCTTTGGGTTGAGCCATTTCCTGGTGGTGGAGAAGATGGCGCCTAGCGGTTGAAACCGCGACGCCCTCGCGAAACCGCTCTGCCGCAGCTGGTTCGCAGCCTGTGCAGGCGGGCTTTGCGCTAGTTGCTGCGCTGGCATAGCATTCTCAGCACCTACAGCCGTCGGGCAACGTTTGCCAATCACTCCGTTGTCTGCTAAAATAGCGCTATACGCGGGGGGTGGAACGCTCACCTCCCGTGGTTTTTGCTGGTGGCCTTCCAGCACGGCCGCCCGGGGAACCTATTGCCAACGTGGACGTCTTCTCAGAGAATGCTGTGGTGATGTTCGATGAAAAGCTTCAGTTGATTTGACGGCGAATGATAGAGACCGGCTGAAGCCTCGAATCCAGACAAGTGGGGACAATATCCTTTTATGACACGTACCGAACAAATCCAACGCTGGCGGCGCTACCGGCGCGCCAGGGGTGGCCCGCATTATGGCCGCTGGATCATCCGTATCGGCGCAGGCATCTTGCTCGTCAATTTGGTCGTCTTTTTCACGCTGATCTTTGGGGCGGTCGCCAGTGCGGCCGGGGTGTACACCCTGTTTGCCCAGAACTTGCCCGACCCCAGCGCGATCCAGACCGAGCAGGTCACCTACCAGACAGTCAAGATCTATGATCGGACCGGCCAACACTTGCTCTATGAATCCATTGACCCCCGGCCGTTCCGCGGTGACCGCACCTATCTGCCCAGCGATCAGATCCCGCTCCTGATCAAGGATGCCACCATCGCGCTGGAGGATCGCTCGTTTTACACCAACATCGGCGTGAACCCGCGCGGCCTGGCGCGCGCGTTGATCTCGAACCTGCGCGGGGGCAGTATCCAGGGTGCCAGCTCTATCACCCAGCAGTTGGTCAAAAACGTCCTGATTCCGCCCGAAGAGCGCTACCAGCAATCCTATGCGCGCAAGCTGAAAGAAGCGATCCTGGCCATCGAGATCACGCGCAAATACCCCGGGCGCGAAGGCAAAGAGCAGATCTTGGAGTGGTACCTCAACTATAACGACTACGGCAATCTGGCCATCGGTATCGAAGCTGCGGCGCGGGTCTATTACAACAAGACCGCCAGCGACCTCACCCTGGACGAAGTCGCCGTGCTGACCGCCCTCCCACAGTATCCTGCGCTCAATCCCTTTTGGGCGCCGGGGGACGCGTATCGCCGTCAGCGCAAGGTGCTGACCTCGATGACCGAAGCGGGTTATATCACGCAGGAGCAGGCCAACGCGGCCACGCGTTACTTCAACACGCCGCTGCTGACCAGCCTGGTCGAACAGGGTTTCTTGAGCCAGGGTGACCTGCCGTTAGTGGCCACGGGCGACCGGCCGGCCACCGCCCGCGCGCTAAACGCGCTGGTGAAGGCCGATGAACTGACGCAGGAAGAGGCGGACGCGGCCAAGAAGCTGACCGGCACGCTGTGGCAGTACACGCGTGAGTCGGCCCAAGAGCGTTTTGAGGTGCCGCCCGACGCGCCCCACTTCGCGCTCTACGTGCTGCAGCAGATCCAGGACAAGTACAATACGCCTGAAGACCCGTATTTCATCTGGCAGAACGGCCTGAAGGTCATCACCACTCTGGACTGGGATTTGCAGATTTATGCCGAGTGCGTGGCGCGCAGCCACATCGGCTCGCTGCGTCTGCAAACGCCCAAGGCGTGCCAGAACGACCTGCCAACGATGGATCCGGTCCCGGAAGCGTTGAAGCAGAAGTTCGACCATGAGGTTACTAACGCATCCATCGTCGCGATCCGGCCCAACACCGGCGAAGTGCTCACCATGGTGGGCAGCCTGGACTACTTCGACGACAGCATTGACGGGCAGGTGAACGTGGCGTTGGCCTCCCGGCAGCCCGGCTCGTCGTTCAAGCCCTACACCTACCTGACCGCGTTTGAGACGGGCGCGTTTGCGCCGGCCAGCATGGTGATGGATGTGCGCACGGTGTTCCCGGATCCCGGCAACCCGCCGTACACGCCCGAAAACTACGACCGCAAATACCATGGGCCGCAATCGTTGCGCCAGGCGCTCCAACGTTCCTACAACATCCCGGCCGTCTGGCTCATGGATCAGGTCGGCGTTTCCAACGTGATCCGCACGGCGCGGCGGGTCGGCGTGTCCAGTCTCAATAAGGAGCTCAACTCCTACGGCCTGAGCCTGACCCTGGGCGGCGGCGAGGTGGCGCTACTGGATCACACCTACGCATTCAGCGTGTTCGCCAACAGCGGCGTCATGGCCGGGCAGCCGATAGCGCTTGAGCGCCAACGTCCCGGCTATCGGAAGCTCGATCCGGTCTTTGTCCTGAAGGTTGAGGACAAGGATGGCAAGGTGCTGCAGGAGTTCGCTGAACCTGCCACCGAGCGGGTGGTGGACCCGGGGCCGATGTATTTGCTCAATCATGTCCTGAGCGACCCCGCCCCGCGGCCGGCCGCGTTTGGCAGTTATGGCGCCTATCTGGTGCTGCCCGACCGGCCCGTAGCAGCCAAGACCGGCACGACCAACTTGTGGATGGATGCCTGGACCGTCGGCTACACCCCGCAGCTTGCGGTGGGGATCTGGACCGGTAATAGCGACAACACGCCGATGAAGCTGGCCGATGGCTCCATCACGGCCGCGCCGATCTTCAACCGTGTGCTGGCCAAGGGGGTTGAAGGGCTGCCACTTCAGGTCTGGGAGGAGCCGCCGGGGATCCAAAGGGTGCGGGTGTGTGTCCCTTCTGGCTTGCTACCGACGCCGGACTGCCCGGCTACGACCGCAGATCTTTTCCTGGCCGGCAAGGCGCCGGGGCAACAGGATACCATCTATCAGGCGTTTGAGATCAATGCAGCTACCGGCAAGCGCGCGTCGGCCTGCACGCCACCAGATCAAATACAACGCGTAGTCTACCAGGTGTTTCCCTCATACGCAGCCGACTGGGTGCGCGCGCAGGGTCTGCCGCAGCCGCCCACGGAGGTGGATGGACCCTGCGGGGGCTTTGAGCTGGCCGGCGATGTGGCAATCGGCGAGCCGGTTATCGGCGCTCGGGTCAAGGGTGCAGTGCAGATCACGGGCAACGCGCGCGCCGGCGATTTCCGGGCCTACAAGCTGGAGATCGCGGCAGCGACAGCACCGAACCAGTGGCAACAGATCGGCCCCGAACACTACGAGCAGGTCAGCAACGGGCCGCTGGAGTTTTGGGACACCACCGGTTTTGACGGTCTCTACACCCTGCGCCTGGTGGTGATGGAAAACAGCGGTAACGTCCTGACCTACGAGTCGCCAGTGGTCGTGGATAACGAACCACCGGCGGTGGTGATCGTGCACCCGACCAACGATGATGAAGACTACATAATGGAGACTGACGAGTTGGTCAGCATTACGGCGGAGGCGCGTGATGCATGGGAGATGGACCGGGTGGAGTTCTACCTAGACGAGCGCAAACTGGGCGAGAGTACGGTGGCGCCGTACAGCATCCGTTGGACGATCACCATGAGCGATACCGTGCCGAAGTTGGGACCGCCCATTATGGCCACGCGCGTCATCACTAACACGGACGGCACGATCGCGCTCGAAGAATACGTGGAACAAGAGACGAAGCTGGAGCGTTATACCCGCGCCGACGGCACACGGGGCGAGCGCATCGTGCTCACGACCGCCTCCGGCTTCGGCGCTATCTATGAGTCTGGCGTGCTCACTGAAACGCACACTATCTATGTCAAAGCGTTTGACCGAGCCGGTAACGAGGCAAAGAGCGAGCCTGTTGTCATCCGGGTGGCACACAAACCGAAACCCAAGGAAACCGGCGCGTTCTGGCCGGAAAGCCCCGTAGTTGTTGTCAAGCGTCAGGAAGTAGTGGATAGCAGCCAGGGGACAGTCGTCAGGAATCAGGGGGCAGGGGGTGTTATTTCGCGCCCGACATCTGACACTCGGCGCCTGATGCCTGGCACCTGATTCCTGAGCCCTGGAACCTATGCCGCATATCCTGATCACTAACGATGACGGGTATCAGGCCCCGTCCCTACAGGCGCTGGCGCGCGCGCTGAAGCCGCTTGGCCAGGTCACTGTCTTCGCCCCCGACCACAATTGGTCGGCTGCCGGCCACACCAAGACGATGCACAAACCGCTGCGCATCACCCAATCCGCGCTGCCGGATGGTATACCGCTGTACATCACCACTGGCACGCCTTCGGACTGCGTGGGCCTGGCCATACTGGGCGCGCTCCCGACGCCACCGGACGTGGTGGTGTCGGGCGTCAACCAGGGATCCAACCTGGGGCATGACGTGACGTATTCGGGTACGGTCGCGGCCGCGTTGGAGGGGGCTGTGGCGGGGCTGCCTGCCATTGCCGCCTCCCAGGATTTGGCACCCGATTTCCAGGCGGATCTTACCTTCACGGCCGGCGTGGTCGCTCAACTGGCCGGCCGGGTGTTGGCGCTGGGGTTGCCTCCGAATTCGCTGCTCAATGTCAACTTCCCCGCGCTGCCGGCCGATCAGGTGCGCGGCATCCAGGTGACCCGGTTGGGCATAAGGGTCTATCGAGACGTGCTGATCAAGCGCCTGGATCCCCAAGGCAGGCCTTATTACTGGATCGGCGGCGATCCCCCTACTGGGGAGCTAGTTGAGGGTACCGACATCGGCGCGGTGGCTCAGGGCTATATCTCGGTCACTCCCTTGAACCTCGATATGACAGACCAGGCGCAATTAGCCAAGTTAGGGGAATGGGGTTTACAATTGGCGTCATCTTAAGGTGTCTTTCTAAGGAGAACGACCATGCCGACCCAAGCTTTCTTTGAAGGCCGTTTCGTCCCCATCGAGCAGGCCAAGATCAGCGTGATGACCCACGCTTTCAACTATGGCACGGCAGTGTTCGAGGGGATCCGGGGCTACTGGAACGCTGCACACGAGCAACTCTATGTCTTTCGGCTCCATGAACACAACGAACGCTTACTGCGCTCCGGCCACTTGCTACGCATGCAGATCCCTTACAGCGCAGGCGACATTGACCAGTTGGTTATCGAGCTCTTGCGCCGCGAGAATTACCGCACCAACGTCTACATCCGCCCCCTGATCTACAAAGCCGACGAGATCATCGGCGTGCGGCTGCACGATCTGCACGACCGACTCACGGTCTTCGCCACACCCTTCGGTCGCTACATCGAGAAAGAGGAGGGCGCTAGCCTGTGCGTCTCGTCATGGCGGCGCAACGATGACAACGCGTTGCCCCCACGCGGCAAGATCGCTGGCGGCTATGTCAACTCGGCGCTGATCAAGACCGACGCCCAACTGAAGGGATTCGATGACGCGGTTGTCCTGAACCAGGACGGCCATATCTCCGAGGGCAGCGCCCAGAACCTGTTCATGCTGCGTGATGGGAGATTGGTCACGACGCCTATCACTGCGAATATCCTGGAGGGGATTACGCGTAGCACCGTGCTGGAACTGGCCCGTGCCGAGTTGGGCCTTGATGTTGAGATACGTGAGATTGATCGCTCCGAGCTTTACCTGGCTCAGGAGCTCTTTTTGTGCGGCACCGGCGTGCAGATCGCAGCTGTGACCTCGATTGATTATTACATAATCGGTGATGGCCGCATCGGTCCTGTCACACAGAGGATGCGGCAGATCTACTTCCGGGTTGTGAACGGCGAGGTTGAGAAGTACCGCGATTGGTGTTCGCCGGTTTACGAGAACTAGCGTGAGTTTCAAGCCCATCTCTAGCGCCGATCGGTGGTATGGCCTGCTCCTTGTGGCTGGGTTAGTGTTGGCTGTCATCGGCCTGATCAAGCTTGTGCTGTCCCGGCCGGTGGATGGCCTCAGCTTCGTGTTGAGCCTGCTGGCGCTCAGCAGCGTGGCGCTGATCGGATATATCAGTTACCGCACCATCGGCGCTTTCTCGCTGCATTACTGGGTTGATCGCAACGCCGTGACGCTGGTCTGGGGAGTGACGCGCCAGGTAATCCCGGTGGGGCAGATCCGGCAGATCGTGACCGGCGCCAACACGGCTGCAACCACGCCGCCCAGACCGTGGCATTGGCCGTGCCCCTACCGCCGACGCCTGGTTAGCCCAGAGTTAGGCATCATCAATGCCTATGCCACGCAACCCTTGGGCGAACAAGTGATCCTGGTGACGGCGGGCGAGAGCTATGGGCTGTCACCACAGGACAGCGAGAAGTTCATCAGCGCCCTGCAAGAGCGGTTTGCGCTGGGCCCAGCGCGCGTGATGATGCTTGAGCTGCAACGGCCGCCCGTCTGGACCTGGCCGTTGTGGCGCGACCGCGCTGCCCTCTTCCTGGTCGGGGCCGGGTTGTTGGGCGTCTTGGTCATGTTTGGTGTATTGAGCTCCCGCTTTCCGGGCATTTCAGCCGATATCCCGCTGCATTTCGACGTCAACGGCATGCCGGACCGCATCGCGCCGAAGGACAACCTTTTTGCCCTGCCGGTGATCGGCCTGGTAACCTGGCTCTTCAACACGTTCACCGGTATTTGGCTCTATCGCCGGGTGCAACGCGGTGCGGCCTATCTGCTGTGGGGCGGCGCGCTGGCCGTGCAGGGCGTCATGGGGTTGGCGTTGTTCAATTTGATGCGGTGGTAAGGCGGAATTAATTCCGCCTTACAAACCATAGGAGGTAAGCGACGGGCGCCATGGCGGTACAGCTTGGGCTCGGACTGATCCTGAGCCTGATCATCGGCGGGATCGGCTATTGGCGCCGGGCGCTGTCGCCCACTGGCGTGCTTGGCGCGATTATCATCGGCACGGCGATCTTCGGCTGCGGCGGCTGGGTGCGCGGGCTGCTGCTCATCGCCTTCTTTGTCAGCTCCAGCTTGCTCTCGCACTATAAGGAGCGGCGGAAGAGTGACCTGGCCGAGAAGTTCGCCAAAGGCAGCCGCCGCGACCTGGGCCAGACGTTCGCGAACGGCGGCGCGGCCGCGCTCCTGGCCCTGGCTATCGGGCTGATCGGGGATGGGCACGCAGCCTACCCGGCCCTGGCCCTGGCATTCGTCGGCGCGTTGGCCACGGTGAACGCCGACACCTGGGCGACCGAGTTGGGCGTGTTGGCGAAAAAGCCGCCACGGCTGATCGCCACCGGCGCGATCGTGCCGGTGGGCACGTCAGGCGGGGTCACGCTGGAGGGCAGCCTGGCCGCGCTGGCCGGCGGAACGTTCATCGGCCTCACGGCGTTCATGCTGGTGCAGATCGCTGCGCTGCTGACCCTGGGCCGCTGGCTCTGGAGCGACTGGATCTTGATCCCGGTGGCCGCGATCAGCGGATTAGCCGGCGCGTCGTTTGATAGCCTGTTGGGCGCCACGGTGCAGGCGATCTGCCGGTGCGACCGGTGCGGTGTGGAAACTGAGCGCCGGGTGCATCGTTGCGGCCAGGCCACGCGCCAGGTGCGCGGCTTGCATTGGCTGGATAATGACTGGGTTAACTTCCTGGCTTCGGTGGCAGGCGCGGCCGTGGCGGCCGGCTTGGCGCTGTTGATCCTGAACTAAGGTGGTCGGTCATGACGAGTGAATCGCAGACGCCCTATCTCTCAGTGGTGATCCCGTGCTATAACGAGGCGCGCAACCTGGAACGCGGGGTGCTCGACGAGGTGGACGAGTACCTGCGCCGGCAGCGCTATCCCTGGGAAGTGATCATCGTCAACGATGATTCCAGCGATGACAGCCGGCAATTGGTCGAGGCGTTCATCGCGCCCCGGCCGCGCTTCACGCTGGTCAATATCCCCCACGGCGGCAAGCCGGCCGCGGTGTGGGCAGGGATCCAGCACGCCAGGGGCGATGTCGTGCTCTTCACCGATATGGATCAGTCCACGCCCATCGAAGAGCTGGATAAGCTGCTGCCCTGGTATGACAAGGGGTTCAAGGTTGTGATCGGCTCGCGCGGGGGGACGCGCGAGGGGTTCTCCCTGATGCGCAAGCTGGGCAGCTTCGTGTTCCGCACGGTGCGCAGCCTGTTCCTGTTGCGGGGGATCAAGGACACACAGTGCGGGTTCAAGACCTGTCGTCGTGACGCAGCGCTGGCGGTGTTCCCCAAGCTGCAATTTTTCAAACAGGAAGACCGGCCCACAGGCTGGAAGGTTTCGGCCTACGATGTCGAGTTGCTCTACCTGTTCGAGAAGGCCGGTTACACCATCAAAGAAATCGAGGTGACCTGGCTGAATCGGGATGTGAGCGACACCAAAGGTCAGCAGGGCGACCTGGCCCGTTACATGCGCGAATCGGTGGACATGGCGCGAGAAGTGTACCGGGTGAAGCGCAACGAGCTGCGAGGCCTATACTAGGGCATGCGCTCAGGGATTGGAAATTCCTGCCTCAAAGTGAGAAGCCCCCTCAGGAGCTGATTCGCTAACGATTCAAGACCCAAAACAGCACCCCGCCAAGCTGCGCAGCCACGATCAGCCAAAAGATCGCCTGGAAGCGCGGCTTGTTGGTTTTGTGGCGAAACAGGCGCATCCCCAGGAAAGCTCCCGGCGTGCCGCCCAGGGCGGCCAACACGTGCAGCACGATCTCGGGCACGCGCAGGCCGCCGCCCTGCGCGTGGGCCTTGTCGTACCCATACAGGCCAAGGGTGCTGATGCTCAGCGCGCCGGCCCACATCGCGATCCACAACACCAACGAGGCGGGACGCTCGAGCACGGTGGCCAGGAAAAACAGCAGCACCAGCGCCGTACCCAGGCCGATCAGGACGTAGCGCGGGTAAGGCGTCGCCAGCACCGAGCCCACCTCCACGTTGATGGCAGCAAGTCCTTTTTCGGAGCGGGTCAGGTAGTAGCGCACCCGCTGACCAGGGTGTAAGCGCGCGTGCCCCGGCACGTTGCGGATGTGGACGAACACGTCTCTGCCTGCACCCTCGGGCGCGCCGGCCGGCCGGATGAAGCCATAGCCGCGGTCGGCGTCAAACTTCACCACTACACCGTGCTGGAGTGTGTTGGGGATCGCTTCTGGCGCCTCTTTTGCCATGATGGTTACGCCTCCTTATTGCTCGGTATAACATGGTAGCGTAGGGCCTTGTGCCCGTGAGACGCGCGCCCCTGGCCGTCAGATCGCCCACAAGGGGCTACGCTACGCCTGTCGGGTAGTGTGTTACGCCTCCCCAGGTCCTGTGAAATAGCGCCACAACCGCACCTGTGGCTGCGGATCGAGCCGCGCCAGCCGCAGCAGGGTCTTCTCGGCCGCCACCGGGTTGCGGTCGGCCAACACCGCATCTCGCCCCAGCCGGGCCGCGACCACGCCGGTCGTGCCTGCCCCCGCAAAGAAGTCGCCTACGCGATCGCCCGGCCGGCTGGAGGCCTTGATGATGCGCTCCAGCAGCGCCTCGGGCTTCTGCGTCTCGTAACCGGCCCGCTCCGAGTGGAGCCGCGCCACTACCGGGAAGTACCACCAGTCCTCCGGCACTTTGCCGCGCGCAAGATCCGGGACCTTGCCGAAGCCCGCTTTGGGGCTGCTGGCGAAAGTTTTGACTGTGGACGCGTCGTAGGGCACGCGCACCGCGTCGGCGTCGAAGAAATAGTCGGCGGTGCGGGTGTAGACCAGGATGGTATCGTGCTTGCGTTTGAACGCGCTGCGGATGGGCGACGGGCCGTGGTAGCACCAGATGATCTCGTTCAGGAAGCGTTCGCGGCCGAAAAGCCGGTCCAGCGCTACTTTGGCATAATGTACAGCATGCCAGTCCAGATGGACGTACAGCAAGCCGGAAGGCGCCAGCAGATCGCGGCAGGCGGCCAGGCGGCGCTCCAGCCAGGCCAGGTACGCGTCGAAGGACTGGTCGTCCCGGTACGCGTCCAGCGGCCGGGCTGGCCGGCTCCGCTCGCCGTCCACCCTGGCCCGGTAGACCTTGCCGCTGCCGAAAGGCGGGTCCAGGTAGATCAACTGGAACCGGCCGGCCCATTGGCTCGTCATCCCTTCCACTAGCGCCAGGTTCTCGGCGCAGTAGAGATCCACCGCGGCCGGGCCGGGCCCGGTCAGCTCAGGCGGCAGGGGGATAGCCACCGGCATGGCGTCCACCGCCTCGGCGGCCAGCTCCGGCAGGTTGAGTTGGGTGTAGTTGTGCTCGTATGCGCCGCGGCCCATAAGGGTATGATACCGTAAGATTGGGCGAATTAGCAACATTCGTGTAGAATAAATTCGTATCGGGGAGGGGCGTGCCCCCTTGTCGATGGATTTACTGCAGCCAACGGTGGGCAAAAGACCAGGTTTCTCATAGAAATCTGGTTCTTCACCCACCATACACCTCGCGCAAGAGGTTTACAGATGGGGTTATCCTGGCCATGGGCCAAGCAAAAGGCAAAAATCGTTTGGATTGACCTGGGCGACCTGGGTGATTTGGTGCACCCGGAGGGGCCGCACGAGCAGTGGCAGGATCACGGGCTCGGGCTGCTGCGCACCATCCTCCACCGGGATGGCATCCTGACCGATGTCGTCTCCACGCGGGCCGTCACCTCGTGGGAGCAACTCAAACCGCAGATCACCGGCTATGACATGGCACTGATGAACGTGCGCAGCTACACCTTCCCTTCAGGCAAAAAGGCAGCCGAGATCTTCAAGGAGGTTAACCCGCACGGGCTGGTGCTGGCCGGCGGCATGCACGCCACCGTCGCGGCCGACGAGATGCTGGAAGTGGCCGCGTTCGACAAGATCTGCCAGGGCGCAGGCGAAAAGGTAATCGTCGACCTGGTGCGCGACCCCGCGGCGTTCCCGCGCCTGTTCAGCGGCCCCAGCGCGCACTCGATGGCTGAATGGCCGATGATCGATCGCACCCTGTGGCCGAAGCCGGCCAGCCGCAAGCTGGCGCGCCACTTCAACTGGCCGCTGGAGCCGGAGTGCGGCTGGGGCCCGCCGCCGGTGGTCACCATCCTGACCAGCCGCGTGTGCCCGTGGCAGTGCGTCTTTTGTAACGAGAGCTCCTACGTGCCTAACATGGGCCGCAAGCCGGTGGACGCGGTGATTGACGAGCTGAACACCCTGGACGACAAATACGGCGTCGGCTCCTTCGTGATCCACGACTCCATGTTCTTCCAGAACCCGAGCTGGCTGAAGGAGTGGATCGAGAAGTATCCGCGCAAAGCCAACAAGCGGTGGGGCTATTGGGCGGCCGGCCGCGCTGATACCGTGCGCCAGTGGCCCGACCTGTTCGAGGCGCTGATCCGTGAGACCAACTGGAACATGATCTCCATCGGCTTCGAATCGGGCAGCGACCGCATCCTGCGCCTGCTGAACAAAGAATGCACCGAAGAAGATAACGACTTCGCGATTGACCTGGTGAACCGCATCGGCGACGACATCGCTCGGCAGGGCAAGCAACCGCCCAAGTTCTGGTCCAACATCATGCTGGGCATACCCGGTGAGCAGCCCGAAGATGCGTTCAAAACCATGCGCATGTTGAAGCGCATGAAGCGCGTCTTCCCGTCCATCTCCTACTATGCGCCCTACCCCGGCTCCGCGCTGGGCTTTCAGCTCATCGCCGAGGGCAAGAGCATGATGTCCAAGGACAACTACCACCGCTTCCCCGGCGATGAGAAGGTGAAGGGGGTGGACTACCAGTTCTACCGCGAGCTCCTGGCGGGCAAGTACGACGCCGAGGTCAACGCCGGCCTGTCGGCCGAAGAGCAGGGGCGCGGGTATCAGGGACTGTACGCCAGCGCGTTGACGAAGGCATAGAACATGAGCAGCTTCAGCCACCCCCACTACATGTACCTGTTCGCGATGACGAACGGCAAGAAAAAGCTGGCTTACGGTGGGTCGCCGGAGGAGGCGCTGGAGATACTGCGCATCCGCCTGAGCGAGGCCGAGATGGCGGAGATCATCGCGGATCAATACCAGAAGATCAACCAGCGGCAGTTGCAGCAGTATGCCAAGGAATTAGGGTAGTGGAGGGGCGGGTTTCTCGTGCTTCCCGCAGGTTGTCCGTCAACAGCAGCAATCACGTTAGGTCTGACCTTCCTATAATGCAAAGAAACCCGCCCCTACAATTGCCCCGCGCCTGCCACCACATCCTTCGCGCCATGCTCGAGGGCGCGACCCTCAAGGTCCATCGCACGCTTGATGGCGAAAAGACCCATATCCTCCATCCCCTGGATGGCCCGGCCGAAGCCGCAGACCGCGCTGCGGTCGAAAGTCTTCGGCAGCACGGTCTTATCGTCAGCAACATGAAGTTCCCGGTTGCGACATATATGTTGACCGAGAAGGCACTTCTCACATTTCGCTAACACGCCGCCAACGCTCCGCTAACACGTGAAGGGTATCATATTTGGGAATACTCGACGGCTGACGAACGGCGAATGATGGAAGACGAATTCGTCCTTCGTCGTTCGTCTTCCGTCAGATATGAGGGAGGTACCACCATGCGCCTTGACCGATACACCCAGCGTGCGCAAGAGGCTATCATCGCTTCCCAGGAGCTCGCACAAAGTCAAAACCACAGCCAGATCGAGCCGGAGCACCTGCTGCTGGCGCTGCTGCAACAGAGCGATGGCGTCGTGCCGGAGGTGCTGGCCCAGGTTGGTGCGCAACCGGCTGCCCTGCAAACCCAGCTTGAGGCCAACCTGGCGCGGCGATCCAAGGCCTACGGCAGCAACGTCCAGCCGGGCCTCAGTGGCGGGCTCTCGCGCGCCTTGCAGGATGCCTACGCCGAAGCCAACAATATGAGAGACGATTACGTCAGCACCGAGCACCTGCTGCTGGCGCTGCTGGGTGAGAACGGCGGCGATGCGGCAAAACTGCTGGCTCGCCTCGGCATCACGCGCGACCGCGTCCTGGCCGCGTTGACCGCGATTCGCGGCAGCCAGCGCGTCACCAGCCAGAACCCCGAAGGCACCTATAAGGCGCTGGAGAAGTACGGCCGCGATATGACACAGCTCGCGCGGCAGGGCAAGCTCGACCCGGTCATCGGCCGCGACGAAGAAATCCGCCGCACCATCCAGATCCTCAGCCGGCGCACCAAAAACAACCCCGTGCTCATCGGCGAGCCAGGCGTGGGCAAGACCGCCATCGTCGAGGGGCTGGCGCAGCGCATCGTGCGCGGGGACGTGCCCGAAGGGCTCAAGGATAAGCGCGTCGTTGCGCTCGATATGGGCGCGCTGGTGGCCGGCGCGAAGTATCGCGGCGAGTTCGAGGAGCGGCTCAAGGCCGTGCTCAAGGAGATCACCGACGCGGCCGGCCAGGTCATTCTGTTCATTGACGAGCTGCACACCGTGGTCGGCGCCGGCGCGGCCGAGGGCGCGATGGACGCGTCCAACATGCTCAAGCCCATGCTGGCCCGCGGGGAGCTGCACGCCATCGGCGCCACCACGCTGGATGAATACCGCAAGCATATCGAGAAGGACCCGGCCCTGGAACGCCGCTTCCAGCCCGTGTTGGTGGATGAGCCGACCGTTGAGGACACCATCTCGATCCTGCGCGGGCTGAAGGAGCGTTACGAGGTGCACCACAACGTGCGCATCACCGACGCGGCCGTGATCGCCGCGGCTACGCTGTCGGAGCGCTACATCAGCGATCGCTTCCTGCCCGACAAGGCCATTGACCTGATTGACGAGGCCGCCAGCCGGCTGCGCATGGAGATCACCTCTGACCCGGCTGAGTTGGACGAGATCAAGCGCCGGGCCATGCAGCTCGAGATCGAGCGGGAGGCGTTGAAAAAGGAGAGCGACGAGGCCAGCAAGGCGCGTTTGGCGACCTTGGAGCGCGATCTGGCTGATCTCAGCGAGGATCGGCGCAGTCTGGAGGCGCGCCTGGGCCGTGAGCGCGAGGTCATCGAACGCGCGGCCGGCGTCAAGCAGCAGATCGAGGAGACGCGGCACGAGATCGAGACCGCGCAGCGGCGCTACGACTACAACCGCGCCGCCGAGCTGCAGTACGGTAAGCTGGCCGAGTTGGAGCGAAGCCTGAAGGATACGGAAGTCGAGTTGGCCGAAATGCAACGCCGCGGCATGTTGCTGAAAGAGGAGGTCGGCGCCGAAGAGGTGGCCGAGGTGGTGTCGAGCTGGACGCATATCCCGGTCAGTAAGCTGTTAGAGGGGGAGATCACCAAGCTGTTGCAGATGCCCGAACGGCTACACCAGCGGGTGGTGGGCCAGGACGAGGCGGTGACGGCCGTGTCCGGCGCGGTGCGCCGCGCCCGCGCCGGACTGCAAGACCCGAATCGGCCTATCGGCAGCTTCATTTTCTTGGGTCCCACCGGCGTCGGCAAAACCGAGCTGGCCCGCGCGCTGGCCGAGTTCCTGTTTGACGACGAGCAGGCTATGATCCGGATTGACATGAGCGAATACCAGGAGCGGCACACCGTCAGCCGGCTGATCGGCGCGCCGCCCGGCTACGTGGGTTACGACGAAGGCGGCCAGCTCACCGAAGCGGTCCGCCGCAAGCCGTACAGCGTGGTGCTGTTCGATGAGATCGAGAAGGCGCACCGCGAGGTCTTCAATACCCTGTTGCAACTGCTGGACGACGGCCGGCTGACCGACGGCCACGGCCGCACGGTGGACTTCAAGAATACCGTGGTGATCATGACGTCCAACATCGGCAGCCAATACATCAACGATCCTGCCTTGAGCGATAGCCAGCGGTCGGAGCGGGCGTTGGCCGCGCTGCGCCAGGCATTTCCACCCGAATTCCTGAACCGCGTGGACGAGATCGTGACGTTCCACAGCCTGACGCGCGAGCACCTGAAGCAGATCGTGGACATCCAGCTCCGACGGCTGGGCAAGATGCTGGCCGGCCAGGGCCTAACCCTGGAGCTGACCGACCGGGCACGCGACTTCGTGGCCGAGGCCGGTTACGATCCCACCTACGGCGCGCGGCCGCTAAAGCGGGCGATCCAGCAGCACGTTCAGGATCCGTTGGCGCTGGCGCTATTAGAAGGCAAGTTCCAGCGCGGGGACACGGTTGTAGCGGATGTCGAAGGGGGACGGATCGTGTTCGCGAAGGAAGCAACAGGGGAAGTGGTGTAAAGTGGGACAAAAGAGGCCGGCGCTGCAGAAGCGCCGGCCTGACAAGGTACTTCTTATCGGCCCAATCCAAGCCGCTGATACAGATCAGGCACCTTCGGGCCAACATAAAGCAGATCAACGATTTTCTCTTCCTCCAGCACTTGCCAAACCAGGCGATAATCCTGGGATAGCCAGAGGCGGTAATGCCCTGGGTGTTTATCAGGCTCTTTGGCGGATGCCGGACGAGGTGTCTCAGCCAGCGTTGCTACCGTGCGGCGGGCAATGCTGCGCACGTCGCCTGGTAGGGCCACCAGTTGCCGCATGAAAGTCCGATCTTAGCGTAGCCGATAAGCCATCCGCTTCGCTCTCCAGCCCTGCTGTCAACGCATCCCACTCCGCGGCAGTTACGGTTAGCACTTCCTCCGGGTGTTGACGGCGACGATCATGGGTAGCCTCAACCTGTTGCCACAGGTAAGCTTCTTCGTTATATCTGGCCTTGACAAACAGGACGAAATCGAGCACTTCGGCAGCCATTGGCTCCGGCAGCGCCTCGATCTCATATTTGAGCCGTTCACGAACCATCAATGCAGCCATCTTGACATGCCCTCCCTTCGCCATTGTTCTTTTCTCCGGCCATTCCACACCTTGCTATACAACATCATACAACTAGCGTAGCCAGAAGTCAGCGCGAAAGGCTCAAATTGAACCGGTCTACCAACCGACCGATCTTAGTCGTATCCGCGCAAAACCGCACCCAGCTCGCGTTCCAGCCGGGCTACGATCTTGGTACGCAGCTTCTTTGTGTCCTCATCGGTCAGCGTGCGATCCGGGGCCTGGAAGTTGAGCGCGTAGGCCAGCGACTTCTTGCCCGCGGGCACCTGGCCGCCCCGGTAAACATCAAACAGCCGGACGTCAACCAACAGCTTGCCGCCGCTCTGGCGGATCAGCGCCTCGACCTCGGCCGCGGTGACCTGGTCATCCACCACCAGGGCCAGGTCTTCGTAGACCGCCGGCTGGCTGGAGATAGGGGCCATTTCGTGCTCGGCGCCCCAACCAGCCAGCAGCGCGTCCAGGTCCAGCTCCATCACCGTCACCGGCTGCTCCGGCAGATCGAACGCCGCCCGGACCTTGGGGTGCAGCTCGCCCAGCACGCCGATTTCGGCCCCGCCGACCAGCAGCCGTGCAGCCCGACCAGGGTGCAACGCAGAGTGCTCGGCCCGCTCCCACCGGACATCGGACAAACGTAGGCGGACGGTCAGTTCCTCAGCGATACCTTTCAGGTCGAAGAAGCCCAACGGCGATGCGTCGTGCGCCAGCCAGGCACCCGTCTCGCGCGGCCCGGTCAGCAGCGCGGCGACGCGGCGCGGCTCGGCGGGCAGTGCTTCGGCCGGCCGCGGGTGGAACACGCGGCCGACCTCGAAGATGGCGACCCGGTCGGTGAAGCGCAGGTTGGCGTGGGCCGTGTTGATCAGCCCCGTCAGCAGCGTCCGCCGCAGGTGCGCCCGGTCGGCCGTCAGCGGGTTGAGCACGGTGACGTAGGGATCGGACAAACCAGGTTTCTCGGAGAAACCTGGTTTGTTGCGTGTGAGCCGCACCTCGTCCCGCACATCAATCATCGAGTACGTGATCACCTCGTCCAGCCCGGCGCCGACCAGGATATCCCGCACCTTTTCCTCGCCTTCCAACGCCAGGTTACGGCGCTGCGGAGGCAGCTCGTCGGCCAGCAGCGTCGGCGTCAGCCGGTCGTAGCCGTAGATGCGACCCACCTCCTCGGCCAGGTCCGCGGGGATGGTGACGTCCTGGCGGTGGCTGGGGACGGTTACAAGGAGACAAGTAGACAAGGATGGAGTAGACAAGGAGTCCCTGTTTCCATGTTTCCTTGTTTCCTTGTCTACCTCCACGACGAACTCCAACGCCTCTAGAATCCGCACCATCTCGGCGGCCGGGATGTCCGCGCCCAGGATGCGGTTGACGTAGGCCGGGTCGAGGGTGATGGTTTTGGGATCCGGCTTGCCGGGGTAGGCGTCGCCGTAGACCGGCCGCGTGACCCCGCCGGCCAGCTCGGCGAGGAGCTGACAGGCGCGATCCAGCGCGACGACGGTCAGCTCCGGGTCCACCTGCTTGCCGAAGCGGCCCGCGGCCTCGCTGCTCAGTTTCAGCATCTGGCTGGTGCGGCGGATGCTGAGGAAGTTGAAGTTGGCCGATTCAAGCAGCACCGTGGTGGTGTCATCATTCACCTCGGTGCTCGCGCCGCCCATCACGCCGGCCACGGCGATCGCGCCCGCGGTGTCGGTGATCAGCAGCATGTCAGGGTCCAGCGCCCGATCCACGCCGTCCAGAGTGGTGAGGTGTTCGCTGGGGAGGGCGCGGCGCATAATGATGCTCGGCCGGCCGCCAGCGCGCGCACGCAGCAGGTCGTAGTCGAATGCGTGCAACGGCTGGCCCAGTTCCAACATCACGTAGTTGGTGATGTCCACCACGTTGTTGATGGGCCGCATTCCTGCACGCAGCAGCCGTTGTTGCACCCACATGGGCGAGGGCCCCAGTTTGACGCCTTCGATCAGCGCGGCCGAGTAGCGCAGACACAGGTCCGGTGCCTCGATCACAATGCCGGTGAAATCGGCATCGGGGGCCAGGATTCTATCTCGCTTGGGAACCGGGTAGCGGAATGCCTGACCGGTGAGCGCTGCCACTTCCCGCGCGATGCCGGTGACGCATTGCAGGTGTCCGAACGCGCCCTTGATCTGGAACTCCAGCACCGCGTCGCCCAGGTAATCTATCAGCGGCATACCCAGCGGCGCATCGTCCGGCAGCACCAGGTTGCCCTCGTGCGCGTCGCTCAGGCCCAGCTCCTTCTCCGAGCAGACCATGCCTTCGGAGACGACCCCGCGAATCTTGCTGGGCTTCAGCTTGACGATCCTGTACTCTTCGCTGTGGCCGTCCACCAGCCGCGCGCCAGTCATGGCGAACGCGACCTTGGGCCCCCGACCGCCGCTGAGGTCCTGGCCCAGGTAGGGGAACATATTCGGCGCGCCGGTCACGACGGTCATCGGCTGGCCCGCGCCGTAATCCACCCGCACCAGCGTCAACCGCTCCGCGTCGGGGTGGCGCCGCACGTCGAGGATCTGCCCGACGAAGATCTTGTCCCGCTCCCAGAAGTCGCCGATGCGCTCGATGCCTTCCACTTCCAGACCCGCCAGCGTCAGCCGCTCCGCCAGCGCCTCCACGGGCAGGGTGATGTCTACATAGTCTTTGAGCCAACTCAGGGGAATTTTCATAGCCGTGTTCCTTGTCGTTTACACGTTTGCACGTTCTAACGTTCCAACGTTCATCCAAACTGCCCTAAAAACCGCAAATCGTTCCCATAGAAATACCGGATATCTTTCACGTTGTACTTCAGCATCGTCGGCCGTTCGACACCCATGCCGAACGCGTAGCCAGAATACAAATCAGGATCGTAGCCGCCGTTGCGCAGCACGACGGGGTGCACCATCCCCGCGCCGGCGATTTCCAGCCAGCCGGTGTATTTGCAGACTGGACAGCCCTTGCCCTCGCACAGCACGCAGTCCATGTCGGCCTCGATGCTGGGCTCGGTGAAGGGGAAGTAGCTGCCGCGCACCCGCAGCTTGCGCCCGCTCCCATACATCTGCCGGGCGAACTCGCGCAGTGTGCCGATCAGGTCGGTCATACGGATGCCCTTGCCCACGACCAGGCCTTCCATCTGGTAGAACTGGTGCTCCGATCGTGCAGTGATCTGTTCATAACGGTAGCACTTGCCGGGCAGCACCACGCGGATCGGTTCCGGGCAGCGCTGGCGCATGGCGCGGATCTGGCCGGGGCTGGTGTGCGTGCGCATCACGAGGGTAGGGGTGGGTTTTTGAGTCTCGTTTCCTGCACCGCCCGAACGCGTATGCAAACCCGCCCCTACATCCTGGCTCACCCAGAAGGTGTCCCACATGTCGCGCGCCGGGTGGTAGGGGGGGATGTTGAGCAGGCCGAAGTTGTACTCGTCCGTTTCCACGTCCGGCGCGTCGTAGACCTCGAAGCCCATCCCCGCGAAGACCGCGTAGAGCTGGCGCAGGTTTTGCGTGGTGACGTGCAGATGGCCGATGCTGGGCGGCCGGCCGGGCAGGGTGACATCCACCGCGCCCGCGGCGAGTTCAGCGGCCAGCGCCTCGGCCTTCAATGCGTCCTGCCGCTCAGTAAACGCGGCCTCCAGCGCTGCTTTGACCTCGTTGGCCGCGGCGCCGTAGGCGGGACGCTCCTCCCTGGGCAGGCTGCCCAAAACACTCATTGCCGCGGTCAGCGCACCGCCCTTGCGGCTCAAATAGCGCACGCGCCAGGCTTCCAGCGCGGCCGCCTCGGCCGCGCCGGCCAGGGCCGCCAGCGCTTCGTCTCGCAGGTGGATCAGATTTTCGTGCATGATTCCTCCATAGCTTCGTTTGCACGTTTGCACGTTCCAACGTTCTAACGTTCTGACGTTTCAACGTTTGCGCGTTCCAACGCAAAAACAAAAACAGCACCCCATCCCAAACAGGGACGAAGCGCTGCTCGACTTCGCGGTACCACCCTGGTTCCCTCGCCCGCGCGAGGGCCCTCTACCCCGGCGGCCCGATTCGACGGACTTACCGGTCGCCCTGGTAACGGTGGGCTGCCGGGACGAACTACTTACTTGATTGCGGATTTTCGATTGTGGATTGCGGATTTAGCCCTCGTCAAACAGACTCAATCCACAATCCGAAATCGTCAATTCGCAATCCGTTTCCCTCGTCCGGCTCGGGAGGGAACTTCGGCGTGGTTCATGGCGGCCGGGCTTGCAGCCCCATCGTTGGGACCCGGTCTCTCTGGGGTCATCCCCGCGCCTACTTTCCTCCGTCACAGCCTGTGGGGTTGTGTCTATCAGTTTGTGTTGAGGATTATGCCGCAACCCAGGCGCTTTTGTCAAACCGCCGGAGGCTACAATCCCGAAGATATTGAGAAGTCCAATCGTTGACGAACCAGAGCCGCCAAGGCGCGGGCGCGGGCCGGCGCGTCGCCGACGTAGCCAGCCGCATCGAGCCAGGAACGCACTTCGGCGCGCGTTGCGTGCTGCGTGATGCGCGGGTCAACGCACAGCGCGTCGATCAGTGGATTCGGCCGGCCGGCCTGCACGTCAACCCAGGCAACCATGGCGTGCTCACGGATGACCTCGTGCAGCGCCTGGCGGTCGCCCCCGCGCACGGCCAGCGCCATCAGCAGTCGTTCGGTGGCGGCAAAGGGGCCGTAAGCCGCCAGCAGGCGCTCGGCGGCCCCGCGGTCAACCTGCAAGCCCTCGATCAGCTTCCGACCGCGGCGCAACAGCTCGTCGGCGATCAGGAACGCTTCCGGGAGCAGGCTACGCCGGTTAGCCGAGTCGTCCAAGGTGCGCTCCAGCAGGCTGTGAGCGGCGTTATCCCACGCGATGCGCGGCAGCGCGGCCAGTTGGCGGGCCAGGCTGTCCATGTTTTCCGCGTGGATCGGGTTGCGCTTGAACGGCATCGCGCTGGAGCCCACCTGCCGCGCGGCGAACGGCTCGGCCCACTCGCCGATGGGCGGCGACTGCAGCACGCGCAGATCGAACGCGAACTTGTAGAGGGTCGCGCCCAGCCCGGCCAGCGCGGCCACCACGCGGTAATCCTGCTTGCGCGGGTAGGTCTGCGTGGCGACGGGGAAGGCTTCCAGGCCCAGCGCGGACATGATGCGGGACTCGAAGTCAGCCGTCGAAGAACCTGCTTCCGCATCCGCATGACCACTCTCACTTGTCACCCTGAGCGGGCCTGACACGAACATCGCATCGCGGCGATCAGCCAGCGAAGGGTCTCGTCCGTGACAGGACTCAGATTCTTCGCTGGCTTGGCTGGGCGAGGGGGCTTTCCTGTTTATGCCGCTCAGAATGACGGTCCTTTGAAGCAGCTGCGTATACGATGCCGACGTGCCCACCGCGCCCTTGAACCCTTTGCCGCGGATGCTCGCGCGGGCACGGCTTAATTCGTCGTAATCAGCCAGCAGATCTTGTGCGGTCTGCGCCAGGCGGTAACCCACGGTGGTCGGCTCGGCCGGCTGCAGGTGGGTGAAGGCCATGGTTGGCGCGTCGGCCCAGCGCTCGATCTGGCCGGCGAAGGCCAGAAGCACCGCGCGCAGACCCGCCAGGACGAGGTCCAGGGCAGCGCGGATGCGCAGCGCATCGGCGTTGTCCTCGATGTCCATGGAGGTCGCGCCCAGGTGGATGACGCCGCCGCCGACCGGGCACTGTTCGGCGTAGGCCCGCACCTCGGCCATCAGGTCGTGGTGGATCTCGGCCTCGATCTCGGCCGCGCGGGCCAGGTCAACCTCATCCTGGTGGGTGCGCAGATCGGCGACTTGCTCGGCGGTCACCAATCCGGCAGCCTGCTCCGCCTCGGCCAGCGCCACCCAGATGCGCCGCCAGAGCCGACGCCGGGCCGCTTCGCTCCACAGCGCCCGCATCTCAGGCGAGCCGTAGCGCCAGGTGAAGGGGGAGAGATAGGTGTCGTGGGTGAAGGTGGTCATGACACGATCAACTGCCCACGTTCCGGCCCAACGGACACGTACTTGATCGGCACGCCGGCCAGCTCGGTGATGCGTCGCAGGTAGGCCTGGGCCGCGGCCGGCAGGTCGTCCCAGCGCCGCGCGTCTCGGGTTGAGCCGGCCCAGCCCGACCAGGTCTCGTAAACCGGCTCGCAGCGCTCGTAGTCCGGTGTATCCGGCACGTGGGCGATGAGCTGGCCCTCCAACCGGTAACCGGTGCAGATCTTGAGCTCGGGCAGGCCATCCAGCACGTCCAGCTTCGTGATCGCCAGGCCGGTGAAGCCGTTGAGCCAGGCCGCGTAGGGCAACGCGACGCCGTCCAGCCAGCCGCAGCGCCGCGGCCGGCCGGTAGTGGCGCCGTATTCGCCGCCGACCTCGCGGAGCCGCGCGCCGGTCTCGTCTCGCAGCTCCGTGGGGAACGGCCCCGCGCCCACCGCGGTGCAGTAGGCCTTCGCTACACCGATGACCTCGGTGATGGCCGAGGGGGGCAGCCCTGCGCCCGCGCACGCGCCGCCGGCAATGGGGTTCGATGAGGTGACGAAGGGGTAGGTGCCCCAATCCAGGTCGCGCATCACGCCGAGCTGGCCTTCCAACAGCACGGCCTGCCCCCCGCGCACGGCCGCCTGCACTCGCGGCAGCGTGTCCACGATGCGATCGCCCAGGGCCGCGCGCCACGCCTCGACCTGGGCCAGCAGGTCGTCCAACGCCAGGGGCGGCTGGCCGAAGTGGGCCAGGGTCAGGTTTTTGTGCGCCAGGCTCGCCGCCAGCCGTTCCCGCAGGTGGGCAGGCCGCAGCAGGTCGCCCAGGCGCAGGCCCGTGCGCGCAGCCTTGTCCGCGTAGGCCGGGCCGATGCCCCGTTTGGTGGTGCCGATCTGCTGGCCGCCGCGGGCTGCCTCCTCCAGGCCATCCAGCAGCCGGTGGTAGGGCAGGATCAGGTGTGCGCGCTCCGAGAGCCACAGGTTGCCCGTGTCCACGCCGGCCGCGACCAGCTCGGCCAGTTCAGCCAGCAGCGTATCGGGGTTGACCACCGCGCCCGGCCCGACGATGCACTGGGTGGCCGGGTTGAAGATGCCGGAGGGGGCCAGGTGCAGCCGGAACGTGCCCCGGTCATTGACCACGGTGTGGCCCGCGTTGTCGCCGCCCTGGAAACGGATCACCATGTCGGCGTGCTGGGCCAGATAGTCCACGATGCGGCCCTTGCCCTCGTCGCCCCACTGCGCGCCGACGACTGCGGTAACAGTCATGAGATAGCTCCTGATAGTCAGTGCATCACGATCCCGACTCACGCAAAGCCGCCAAGAACGCAAAGATTCTCTGTCTTGTCTTGGCGGCTTTGCGCCTTTGCGTGAGGAGGGTATATCTACGTCGTTAGTCCTTGCCTGGTGTCTCCACCCGGAAATCGGCCAACGCCTCCAACACCGTCACCAGCGCGGAGTGATCTAGCTCCCCCCCGCCGCGGGCGATGAGCGCGTTCATCAGCTCGGTGACGACGCCGGTGGCCGGCAGCGCCACGCCCAGCTCCCGCGCGGTGTCCAGGATGATGCTAAGGTCCTTGCGGTGCAATTGGGCCTTGAAGCCGGGCTGGAAATTGCGCTGCAGGATGCGGTTGCCGTGGAGGTCGAGGATGCGGCTCTGGGCGAAGCCGCCCAACAGCGCCTCGCGCACCCTGGCCGGATCGGCCCCGGCCTTGGCGGCCAACACCAGCGCTTCGCTCACAGCCGCGATGGTCACGGCCACTACAACCTGGTTGGCAGCCTTAGTCACCTGGCCCGCGCCCGCCTCGCCCACGTGCACGATGTTCTGGCCCATCTTCTCGAAGATCGGCCGGGCGCGCATGAACGCAGTCTCTGGGCCGCCGACCATGATGGACAGGGTCGCGTTTTGCGCGCCCACCTCGCCGCCTGAGACCGGCGCGTCCAGCGCGATCGCGCCCACCTCACGCGCGGCCGCGGCCACCCGCCGCGCGACCGAGGGCAGGATGGTGCTCATGTCAATGACCAGGCCGCCCGGATAGATGCCGGCCAGCACGCCGTCAGGCCCCAGGATGACCTCTTCCACCTGCGGCGAATCGGGCAACATGGTGATGATCACGTCGCTGGCCGCGGCCACCGCGGCGGGCGTGGGCCGGACCTGCGCGCCGGCCGCGATTAGCTCCCGTGTGCCCGCGGACGCGCGCTCGACCACGGTCAGGGGGTAGCCGGCCTTAAGCAGATTCTGCGCCATGGGCTTGCCCATGATGCCGAGGCCGATGAATCCGATGCGTTCCATGATGAACTCCTCCTTACAACGCGTATCCGTACTCCTGCACCCACGCCAGCGATTCTTCCGTTGTCCCCAGCGGCACATATTCCAATCCCACATACCCCGCGTAACCGAGCCGGTCGAGCAAGTCGAACAGGAAGCGGTAGTTGATCTCGCCGGTGCCAGGCTGGTGGCGGCCAGGGTTGTCCGCGATCTGGATGTGGGCGATGCGGTCCAGGTGCTTTTGCAGTGTGTTCGCCAGCTCGCCCTCGGAGCGCTGGGCGTGATAGATGTCGTACTGGATCTTCAGGTTGGCCGAGCCAACCCGATCCTGCACCTGAAACGCGGTCCGCGGGGAATCAATCAGGAAGCCCGGCGCGTCGAAGGGGTTGAGCATCTCGATGACCAGGCCGATCCCGGCCGCGGCCAGGGCGCCCGCGGCGTAACGCAAGTTCTCGACCATCACGGCCTGCTGAGCGGCCAGGGCCACGTGCGGATCGCGCTTGCCCACCAGACAGTTGAGTCGGGGCACGCCCAGGGCTTGGGCGACCGCGATCGCGCGCGCCACCCCCTGCCGGAACTCGTCAACCCGGCCGGGCAGCGCCGCGATGCCGCGCTCGCCCGCGGCCCAGTCGCCGGCCGGCAGGTTAAACAGCACCTGTTGCAGGCCGTTATCGGCCAACGCGGCCGCCAGCGCAGGGATGTCGTATTCGTAGGGAAACAGATATTCGACGTAACGGAAGCCTGAGGCCTGCGCCCGGCTGAAACGGGCCAGGAAGGGGCTGTCGCCGTAAAGCATTGTTAGGTTGGCTGCGAATTTGGGCATGGCGCTCCTCTCCGTTTGCGGGACTGATGGTATTTTACCCGCAGAGGGGCGGAGCCGCAAACACAATCCGGCGGATTGTGTTACCGACACGCCGCCACGATTTCCTTCACCAACCCCGGCCCTTCGTAGATCAACCCGGTGTAAAGCTGCACCAGGGTCGCTCCGGCGTCCAGCTTCTCCTGCGCGTCGCGCGGGGATATGATGCCGCCGCTGGCGATGACGGTCAGCCGGCCGGCGGTGCGTTGCGCTACATCGCGCACGATCTCCGTGTTGCGCCGGCCGATGGGCGCGCCACTCATGCCCCCCGATTCAGCAATCAGTGGTGAGCTGGCGCCGGCACGGCTCAAGGTCGTGTTGGAGGTGATCACGCCATCCATGCCGGCCGCCAACGCCGCGTCCAGCGCGTCGTCCAACGCATCTGAGGTCAGGTCGGGCGCCAGCTTCACCACCAGCGGCACGTGTCGGCCCAAGCGCTCGGACTGGACGCGGCGCTCGGCGGCCAGGGGCCGCAGCAGCGCCTCCAGGGCGTTGCGAGTCTGCAGGGCCCGCAGGCCGGGCGTGTTGGGCGAGCTGACGTTGATGGCCAGGTAGTCGGCCAGCGGCGCGAAGGTCCGCACCAGACTCAGGTAGTCCTCGCCCGCGCCTTCCAGCGGCGTGGTCAGGTTCTTGCCGATGTTGATGCCCACGATCAGGCCGGCGGGGTGTTTCCCCTGCAACCGCCGCGCCACAAACTCGGCCCCGCGGTTGGGGAAACCCATGCGGTTGATCACGGCCTGATCATCCACCAGCCGGAAGACGCGCGGTCCCGGGTTGCCTGCTTGTGGCCGTGGGGTCACGGTGCCGATCTCGATGTGACCGAAGCCCAGGGTCGCCAGCCCGCGCCAGCCCAGGCCATCTTTGTCGTAGCCCGCGGCCAATCCAACCGGGTTGGGAAAGGTCAAGCCCAGCGCCCGCACCGCCGCGCCGGCCTGCGCGGGCCGAAAGGCGCCCTGCAGCAGCCAGCGCGCTGGCGCTACTGCGCCGCCTAGCCGCAGTAGCGCCAGCGTGACATGGTGGGCTGTTTCCGGCGCCATGCGGAAGATCATGGGGCGCAGCAGGTGATACAGGCGCACATGATTGCTTTCGGCATCTCGGCCGCGGCCACCCATCAGGGGACGGCTGATAGCTTGGGACCAGGAAGAGGTGACTGTCATGGAATGAGTGCCTTTCTATGATTGCATGTTGACACATTCGCACGTTCCAATGTTCTAGCGCCTCAAAAACACCTGCGTCACCGCGATCTGCTCGGCGGGGACGCGGCCGGTCTGCGACCAGTGATCCAGCATTTGGGGCAGCGTCATGATGGCGTGGAGCCGATAGCCGGCCGCAGTCAGGGCTTCGGCAGCGCCGGAGCGGCGGTCAATCAGCACGACGACATCTTCGATCTGAAGTCCGGCCGCTGCCAGCTTGGCGATGGCCTCGAACTTGCTGCCGCCGGTGGTTGCCAGGTCATCCAGCACGACCGCACGCTCACCCGCCGTAAACACACCTTCGATCTCCGCGGCCGTGCCGTAGCCTTTAACCTCGTTGCGCGGGTAGATCATGGGCCAGCCGCCCTGCAAGCTGACGGCCGTGGCGATAGGCAGCGCCGCATATGGCAGCGCGGCCAACCGATCGAATCGCAAGCCGGCCAGCAGATCCGCGTAAGCGGCCGCCACCGCGGCCAGCAGTGGTGGGTCGGAGATGAGCTGGCGCAGGTCGAGGTAGATCGGGGAGACAAGGCCCGACTTTAGGGTGAACTGCCCGAACTTGACGCATCCCGCATCGAGCAGCCGGTCGGCCAGCGCAGCGGCCGCGGGAGGCAAGGCAGCGACGTCCTGGACTCGAGGCTTTCGCCGGTTGGATGGATGACCTACGAAACCGCCTGAAGGCTCGATTCCGGAGGCTGTTCGCGTATTCTTCTCCATCTTATTCCGCATCGCTTCAACCAGTTTCATCGCGGCCCGCCGCGGATCGGTCGCGCGGGAGATCTGGCGGCTGACGGGGAGCAGCAGGCCCAGGCCGTCGGCGCGCAGGCCGGTTCGGAGCGCGGCCTCTAGGTCGCCGCCCTGCGCGCCAACCCCGGGGGCCAGGATCCACAGGTCGGGCGCCAGCCGTCGGATCGCGGCCAGCGCTTCGGGGTGCGTCGCGCCCACTACCAACCCCAGGTTGTCGTTCGTGTTCCAATCGACCGCCAGCTCGGCTACCCGCTCGAACAGGCGCTGGCTGGGGACCCGGTCGGCCAGCGGCAGGTCTTGCAGGTCGGCTGCGCCGGGATTGGAGGTTTTGCACAGCAGGAAGACGCCGCGCTTCGGGTCGGCCAGGAACGGGGCCAGGCTGTCACGGCCCAGGTATGGGTTGAGGGTGCTCGCGTCGGCGCCCAGCGTCTCGAAGGCGGCGCGGGCATACGCCTCGGCGGTTGAGGCGATATCGCCCCGTTTGGCGTCCAGCACCACCGGGATCCCGTCCGGCACGGCCGCGATCACATCCCGCAGCGCGGCCATGCCCTCGGCGCCGAATTGCTCGAAAAAGGCCGCGTTGGGCTTGAACGCCGCGGCCACCTCTGCAGTGGCCTCGATCAGGCGCAGGCAGAAGTCGCGCGCCGCGTCTGCAGTCGCCGCGGGGAGGTCGGCCGGGTGCGGGTCGAGGCCCACGCAGAGCAGCGAGCCGATCTGCCGGGCGCGAGCCTCGAGGCGGGTAAAGAATCCTCTCATGGTGGTTGCCTTTCACACAAAGACACGGAGATCAGAAGCAAGCGCTCTCCGTGACCTCCGTGTCTCGGTGGTAAATCTTCGATTAGCCGCCCGTTTCAGGGCAAAAAAAGAGAGCCTTGCGGCTCTCAACGGTTCAGGAAAAGAAAATAATACGCCCACGAGGGGAAAATCCCCGGGGCGTAAAAAGCAAACGTGGCACGAAATCGTTCATATTGAAGCATATTCTATGCATCCGACGAACAGCTGTCAAATTCTGAGGTTCCAGCTTATAATGCAGACCGTGCAAACGAGTCGCCGCGGCCTGCACACCGGATCGCCAATCTGATTACCTGAAAGGGGCATCACCCATGTCTGCAACCGTTCATCATCCCCCTGGCCCGCATGGGGGCATCTATGGCGCGCGTAACCTGATGGACTTTCAGCGCGACACGTTGGGCTTCCTCACGCGCACTGCCGAAACATACGGTGACCTGGCGTACTTTCGTATGGCTGCGTTTCACTTTTACCTGATCAATAGCCCGGCCTACGTCCACGAGTTGCTGATCAAGCAGGGCAACAAGATCGAGAAGTGGGGCCGGCAGACTGCCACCTGGGCCAGCGCCGTGGGTGCATCTACGCTGACGATGGAAGGGGAGCCGTGGAAACGTCATCGCCGCATCCTGAACCCCTCCTTCCAGGCCAACGTGGTGAAGCGCTATCACGACATCGTCGTGGCGCATACCGAGCGACGGATGAACCAATGGCGGGATGGGCAGGCGATCGAGATGATGTTCGAGATGATGCGCACTACCATGGGGATTATTGCGGACATCATTTTCAGCGTGCGCGATCTGGAGCGTGACGCGGGCGACTTGAACCAGGCGCTCACCGCCGTGTTCGAGGTGCTGACCGCGCGCACCACCGCGTTTCAGCAGCTCCCGGCCTGGCTGCCCACGCGTGACAATCTACGTATCGCGGCCGCCACGCGCACCATCGAAGGTTTCATCATGCCGCTGATCCGCCAACGCCGAGCGGAGGGCAAGGACTTCGGTGATGTGCTGTCCGACCTGGTAGCCGCAAAGGACGAGGAAACCGGCACCCAGCTCAGCGACCGGGAAATCTGCAACGAGTTAAAGACATTGTTCGGGGCAGGACACGAAACCACTGCGCTGATGTTGATGTGGACCCTCTATCTGTTGGCGCAGAACCCAGAGGTGGAGGAGAAGCTGCACGCCGAGGTGAGGATGGTCCTGGGTGATCGCCTACCAGCTCTGGATGACCTGAAGGCGATGCCGTACACCGAAAAGGTGCTCAACGAATCGATGCGTCTCTATCCACCCGCGTGGTCGTTGATGGTGCGCCAGGCTAAGGAGGACGTGACGCTGGGCGAAACGACGATTCCCAAAGACAGCGTGATGCTCATCCCCATGTGGACCGTGCACCGCGATCGACGCCTGTACCCTGACCCGCTGCGCTTTGCCCCCGAACGTTTCGACGGTGACTGGAAGAAGCGCAACCCGGCCTACGCGTATTTCCCCTTTGGCGGCGGGCCGCACGTGTGCCTGGGCGCACACCTGGCCATGTTTGAAGGTCAGCTCATGTTGCCGATGATGGTCCAGCGCTTCCGGTTCGAGTATGTGGCGCAGCCGGAGATTGTGCTCCAGGCATTGTTGACGCTGCGGCCCAAGGGCGGACTGAAACTCAGAGTTGTAGCGCGGTAGGACGCAGATTGCGCAGACAGACGCGGACTGGCGCGGCCAAAAGCTAAGGTCTTTTCTGCTCTCCCGCCTGTCAGCTCTCGTGCTCCTCCACGCCGCCTGCGATCAAGGCCATCTCCAGCGCCTCGCGCAAGGTGCGCGCACCCAGCACCTCCAGCCCTGCAGGTCGGTGCTCCAGCTTGCGCGCGACTGACATAGGGACCAGCACCCGCGTGAAGCCGAGCTTGGCCGCTTCGTTGATCCGCCGGGGGAGCTGACCCACGCTGCGCAGTTCGCCGCTGAGGCCCACCTCGCCCACCAGCGCCAGATCGGCCGCCACGGGCCGGTTGCGCGCCGACGATGCGATGGCGGCCGCCACCGCCAGATCGGCTGCGGGCTCGTCCACCTGCAGGCCGCCCACGACGTTGACGAACACATCCTGGTCGGTCAGCCGGGCGCGGGCGCGCTTGCTCAGCACCGCGGTGAGCAGCAGAAGCCGGTTGAAATCGATGCCATTGGCGGTGCGCCGAGGCTGCGCGAAGGTGGTGGGGCTGGTCAATGCCTGCACCTCCACCAGGATCGGCCGCGTGCCTTCCATGGTGACTGCGATGGCCGAGCCAGGCGCATTGGGGATACGCTCGGCCAGGAACGCCTCCGAGGGGTTGTGCACCTCGATCAGGCCCTTCTCGGCCATCTCGAACACGCCGACCTCGTTGGTGGAGCCGAAACGGTTCTTGGCGGAGCGGAGCAGGCGGAACGAATGGAAGCGTTCGCCCTCCAGGTAGAGCACGGTGTCCACCATGTGCTCCAGCACCCGCGGCCCGGCGATGGCACCCTCCTTGGTCACATGGCCCACCAGGAACAGCGGGAAGCCGCTTGCCTTCGCCAGCCGCAGCAGGTGCGCTGAGCAGTCACGCACCTGGCTCACGCTGCCCGCGCCGGATGAGATCGCGTCGGAGTAGATGCTCTGCACCGAGTCCACAACCACCAGCCTGGGCGCCGAGCCTTCGATGTGAGCCGCGATGCTTTCCAGGTGCGTTTCAGCCAATACCAGCAGGTTGCGCGTGGTGATGCCCATGCGCTCGGCGCGCAGCTTAATCTGCGCCGCGGACTCCTCGCCGGAGACGTAGAGCACCGGGCCTTGTCCTGAGCCTGTCGAAGGGCCGCCCGCGGCAGCCAGCACGTCGCAGAGCTGCAACAGCAGGGTGCTCTTGCCGATGCCGGGGTCGCCGCTGATGAGAACCACCGAGCCGGGCACGATGCCGCCGCCTAGCACACGGCTCAGCTCGCCGATGGGTACGGGGATGCGCTCGTAGCCGTCGGCCGGGATGTCGGGCAACGGTTGGGGGCCGGCTCTCCCGGCTGCACGGGCAGCGGTTGGTCGGCCGGGCGCCTCAGGCTGCACCACGGTCTCCACCAGGGAGTTCCACTCGCCGCAGTCGGGGCACTTGCCCATCCACTTAGGTTGGGCGCTGCCGCAGCTTTGGCAGACGTAGCGGGTTTTGGCCTTGGACGACATCACAACCCTCCACTCACTTGGCTGGCCGGTTGGCCCATCGTTCCAGTCCTACCACTACTACTGCCCCGGTCGTGGCCAGGCCGGCAGCTATAAGCAGTTCCGGGTTGACCGCGCCCTCCAAGGACAGTGGGGGGAGCACGTTCTGCTGAAACGTGGGCACCAGCTCGCCGTGACCGTCGGGGACTGATTCTAGCGTCACCTTCCAGGGCCACACCTTGCGCAGGCTGCCCAGCATCAAGCCGGTAAGGAGCGCGACGGTCAGATCGTGATAACGCCGAAACAGCCAGCCCAGCAATTGGGCGAAGCTCACGATCCCCACCGCTGCGCCCGCGCCGACCAGAGCCAGCGTCAAGAAATCGCGCTGGTTGACCGCGCTCAGCACAGCCTGGTATTTTCCCAGCAGCACCAGGATGAACGCGCCGGAGATGCCCGGCAGGATCATGGCGCAGATGGCCACCGCGCCGCTGAGGAACAGGAACCACCAGGTGTTTGGTGTGTGCAGCGGCACCAGGCCCACCAGCACGTAGGCCCCGATCCCGCCTGCGATCAACGCGATCCACAAAGGCAGGCGCCAGCGCCGGATGCGGCGGCTGACCGCCAACACCGATCCCAATACCAGCCCGAAGAAGAAGCTCCACAGCAGCACCGGCTGATGGATCAGCAGCCATTCCAGGCCACGGGCCAACGTGATGACTGCCAGCGCGATCCCTGAAGCGACCGCCAACAGAAAAGACCAGTTGATCGCCTGCAGCGCCTGACTCCAACGCAGCGCCAGGGCTGGCCGCCAGAACTCAGATCGGCCGATGGCGCGGATGCTGCCGATCAGCTCTTCGTAGATGCCGAGGATGAATGCCATGGTGCCGCCGGAGACACCCGGCACGACATCCGCCGATCCCATCAGAAAACCACGGGCCAGCAGCCCGGCGTAGTCACGCCATGACCGGCGTTTCGATTCTACAGCTTGTGTTGATTTGTCCACTGTCGCCCTCTCGCACTTGTTTTGACGTAACAAACGCCATTATAGCATTCTGCCATGATCCGGCCCAAACCGCCACCGGGTATCGGAAGATGTGCTACGGATGCCGGGCCGATCGGGCGCGATAATGAAATGCTTTGACGGCCCCTTTTCGTTGTGATACACTGCGATTGATGGGAATTGGTGGCGCAAACAGCGAGCGCCGGTCTTGGGAGATGGTTGGCATGAACAATTCGCGTGTAGTACGCAACAACTTGATTTATCTGGCGTTGCTGGTCGTGGTCGGTATTTTCCTGGCGACGTCTTTGTCGCGCAATAACGAAAGCGTGGCAACGATTGACATCGGCCGGGTCGCGCAGCTCGCGCGCGAGGGCAAGGTCGAGCGCATCAAGGTAAGCGGCCAGGATCTGGCGGTTGACCTAAGCGACGGCAAGCAGGTGAAATCCCGCAAAGAGGATAGCGGCAGTGTGGTCGAGACACTGGTCAACCTGGGTGTGCCGGAGAGCGCCATCGGCAGCAACTCAGGCCAGATCGCCATCGTGATCACACCGCCGAGCCTGTGGATGAACCTGGCGCCGCTCCTGATCTCGGTGCTGCCCATCTTGTTGCTGGCGGGCTTCTTTATCTTTCTGATGCGCCAGGCGCAAGGCGCAGGCAACCAGGCGTTCTCTTTTGGCAAGAGCAAAGCGCGGGTGTTCACCGGCGATAAGCCGACGGTGACGTTCCAGG
>CAZKEF010000005.1:9969-240564 GCA_964551735.1 uncultured Anaerolineales bacterium | reverse complement strand
CGAATGCCCATGAAGTTGGGGTAGCGCGGCTCGTTGATCTCCTTGCTGACCGAGAGCACCGCAGGCAACTTCACCCGCACGGTCTGTATGCCCTCATCGAGCGCACGCAGCACCGTTGCAGTTTCTTCGGTCACATCGAGGATCTTCGCAACGTCAGCGATAAACGGCACACCGAGCATCGCAGCGACACCGGGACCAACCATACCGCTGTTGCCATCCACCGACTGCTTGCCGGTGAGCACCAGGGTGACGTCGTCCAGCTTGCGAATGGCCTGGGCCAGGATGTGTGCAATGCCCCAGGCGTCACTGCCGTCGAAGGCCTCGTCTGACAAGAGCACGGCCTCCTCAACACCCATCGCGACGGCCCGCTTCAACGCCTCAGTCGCTTCTTCGCTGCCCAGGGTGATCACGGCTGCCTCGCCATCGAAGCGCTCCTGTAACTGCAGCGCCTCCTCTACAGCAAATTCATCCCAGGGGTTGAGCACCATCGTCACCCCCAGGTCGCCCCCTACATCCTGTGGCCGCACGTCGGCCAACTGCTCTGTGTCGGGCGTCAGTTTGACACAAACTACGAACTTCATGCGGGTTCCTCCTTGTCAAAGCTTGCAAGGTAACGGTGAACGACTCGATGACTTGCCAAAGCGCCGTGTCTGTGACGCGCGGCGTCATGAGTATACCACAGCCTTGATACGGCGCGCAAAGTGAAAACCGGGCAGTTCGGGCATCAAGCAATGTGGTTCACGACCCCGGACAGCGCTTTCAGGTGGCGCTCTCCAGCTCGCCAATTCGTTGCGGGTTGCCCAAGTGTTGCAGATCGGGCGCCAGGCGATAGATGCCGACCTCCAGCGTGTAAGGCGCAGGGCCGGGGTCGTTCGCGATCACGAACCGATGCACATCACGCAGCCGCTCGCCAGCGCGCCACAGGCTGGTGGGATAGTAGATGCCGCCGGGCCGGTGGTCACTCTGGCCGATCACCCGGCCTTCGGCGTTCACCAGGTGGACGAAGGTGGTGTAATCGTGCGCCAAGGACGCGAGCGGCTCCCAATCCAGGGCCACTTCCAGGGTTCGCCCCGGGCTGAGGGTCTCAGGTCGGGCCTCGTAGCCGGCCAGTCGGATCTGCGCGCCGAAAACCGCGCCGCTGGTCCGAGCAAGCTGGCCTTGGGCCGCGGGGCCATCCACACGCACCATCGCACCGATCCCTTCTGCAACTGCCCCCGACACCGGCCTCAGCACGAACTTGACCTCCAGGCCGGGCATCGGCTTGATCAGGTAGACCGGCCGGCTGGTGCGCAGCGCCTGCTCCGTCACGGCGGCCACATCCGACCACTCGACGCCGGGCTGGATCAGCGGGAACAGGCCGGTCAGATCGGCGCGACGGCCCTCGACGTAGCGCAGGTACCACTGCGGCGCCATCTCGTCCCGGTCGTTGGTGATCAGGATAGCGTCCTGGGGGATCGCCTGCGCCAGCACCGCGTCCCAGACGTCGCGCGCCGTGCGATCGGCGCTGCGATCCACGCGCGCGAAGTTGGCCGCCAGCAGCCAGCCGGCCAGGGCGAGGAAGCCGGCTATCAGCAGAGCGTTGACTGCCCCAGACAAGATGTTTGCGTTTGTCACTCTGAGCGGGTCTGCCAGCCAAATAGCACTGCGGCGAGACACCGGCGAAGAGTCCCGCGCGCCGCCGGTTGGAAATGCTTCGCCGGCAGCGCGCCGCGGCAGACGTTGACCTGCTGACTCGCTGCCTGGAGACTCTGGCAACGAGATGCCTCGCTGGTCGGGCGCCGCAACGGAACTTGAACTGTCAACCCGCTCAGCATGACAGATAGGAGGTCTTTTGGCTCCGCCGAGCAGCACCCAGCCCACTGCCCACACGCCCACACTCATCCACAGGACCCAGATCAGATATGCCGGAATATAGAACACGAAAATATCACCGATAGCGTAGAACGCGTTGAATAGGACGAAGGCAAGGAAGCTCAAGCCGGTCAGCGCCAACGTGCGGCGGTCGCGCCACGCCAGCCAGGCAACGCCAAGGAGCCCCAACGCCACGCCGGGCCACGTCAGCTCGCCGGCCAGCCGTCCAGCCAACTCGGCCAGCCATGGCCCGCGCGCCACGCCCAACGCCGAACCGAAGACGCTGCCGCTGATGTGCGTCAGGAAGCCGCTTAACGTCGGCTCGTACAACGCCAGCGTCTGCCCAGCCCCCAGGGCCACGGTGTAATAGGCCGTGCGCGGCGCGACCAGCGGGATGTAGGCATAGAGCAGCAGCGGCGCCAGGAGGAGCGCGACGGCGGTCAACCAATCTGAAATGGAGGCTTCAGCCGGTTTCTGCCGTTGAGCAAGAGACCGGCTAAAGCCTCCATTCCGGATAAACAGGAATACTACCAGCCCCGGCAGCAGCAGCAACGTCGTGCGGTGGTGCGCCAGGCCCAACCCGACGAGGCCGACCAGGAGGTACAAACGCAGTCGTCTGGGGTGATCGGCCCAGGCCAGCGCTGCCAGCAGGATGGCGGCCACGAACACGGCGTGCAGGGTGTAAACCTCGGCCACCACGGCCTGCGACCAGAAGGTGGGGGTGGCCGCGAAGACGAGCGCGGTAACTACAGCCAAGAGGCGATCAACCAGTAAAGTTGAGCGACTTTCCGCACCGACTTCTGCGCGTGTCACCCTGAGCGGGTTGATCACGTGAAATACCTTGCAGCGTCTATCTAGCGAAAGGTCTCGGCCATGCTGCGGAGATGCTTCCCGAAGGGATGCTTCGCGATCGCTGGACACTCGCCGCCACGTGATTTGAGTGGTTAACCCGCTCAGCATGACATTTCCATCCGTCACGACACGAGGCACGCTATCAGCCTGTCGCAGGATCCGTGAGGCCACCAGGTACACCAACCCCACCGCCACCCCGCCCCACAGCGCGGAAAACAGATTCATGCGCCAGGCCGGATCGCCCAGGGGCAGCAGGTGGGTCCAGAGCCAGCCCAGCATCAGGTAGAGCGGGTAGCCGGTGGGATGCGCAAAGCCGCCGAGCCAGGCCGCGAACTGGAACTCGGCGCTGTCGCCCCACAGCAACCCCGGCGCCAACGTCCGCAGGTACAACGCGAACGCGGCCAGCCCGACGCCGAGCGCAATGAGGGGATCGGTGAGACGGTGATGACGTGTGCTCATGAAAAGAACGAATCAGCGAATGGCGAATAGCAAATGGCAGATGGCGAATGGCAGATGGTAGACGGCAGACGGCAATTCAGTCTCCCTTTCTCCCCAGCCCCTCTCACTCCATCTCCACCCAATCCACGGCCGCGGCCAGGGTGCGAAAGTCGCCGGCCACGCGCAGGTACGCGGCCTCCGGGTTGATCACTTCGGCGGCCGTGCCTGGTCCGGCGCCCTGGACGCCGATCAGCGCGTGGGCCATGCTGGCCAGCGCGGCCGCGTCGGTCACGCCTGATCCGGCGCTACGTAAAGCTTCGATGGCGGCAGGGGTCAGGTTGGCCGTGGCATCCTCTTTAGTGGCGAGGACGATGATACGTCCACGCGGCACGCGCGCCAGGTAGTCGGCCAGTGCGTCCGCCTCGTAGGGATTGGCCGCGGTGTCGAAGCCCCGCTGCGCCAGCAGTTCGCCGGTGCGCGGGTGCAGCACGGCCACGTTGTAGCCGCGACGGCCTGTGGACAAATCCACCCTATCCCCATCCGGGCCGGCCGCGGTCATGAACGCCTCGGTGAAGCCGTGGGCCTCGAGGTTGACCGGGCTGACGACGCCGGTGGCGCCGATCACAGCCCGGCTGCCGGGATCGGGGAACGCGACCCGAGGGCTGGCTGCCCAGGCGAACGCCAGACGGACGCGGTTGGGGCCGCGCCGCGCCGCCGATGCCGGCACGACGGCTTCCACCATCTGCCAGCCCGGCGCCAGGGCATGATCTCGCAGCACGGGCACGCCGTTGACGCTGATCGAGACGGACTGCGCGGGCGCGCCGTCGTAGGTTAGCGGCGCAATGGCGAGACGCAGGGCGGCGTCCCGCGAGCCATCCAGCGGCAGGTAGAGGTCAGCATCCGTGCCGGTCGCCCAGCTCGCGGTGGCATTGTAGGGCGTCTCGTCGGCCCGCACGTCCCAGCCCTGGCCCAGGTACGGCTCCGCGCCCGCCGCGCCCAGGTCAACGCGGAAGGGGGACCGCAGCTCAGGCTGGACCACGCGGTAGACGCGGTAGCCGTCCTGCTCCCACAGGGCCGGCTTCTCCAGGGGCAACACGTCCAACGCATACGCCTCGGTGCGCTGCCAGGTGTCCTGGTAGGGGTAGCGGCCGGGGATGGCCGGCGTCGTGACGAAGTAACGCACATCGTAGAGCGCCATCAACGCGCCGGCCTGCGCCCGCGCGGCTGCAGCCACCTCCGGCGCCGGCTCGCGGTACGCCTCCAGCTCAGTGATGGCCTGAAACAGCGGGATGCGTCCGAAATAACCCATCTTGTAGTCCGGCGCGCGGCTGATATTACCGCCGATCATCGGCTTGCCGTGCGCGGTCTGGAAGTATTGAAGCTGCGTTAGCTCGCTGCCCAGCACCCCGAAGCTGTTGCGCCACCCCAGCGGCAGCTGCATGATCGCGAACTCGCCCGGCTCCTGCGCGATCCGCTGATACACCGCCGGGATCCGCGCGTCAGTCGTCGGCAGTGGGACGGCGAGATGCTCGGCGAGAACAAGGATTGCAAGTAGACAAGTAGACAAGTAGACAAGGGATTTTCCCTGTTTCCTTGCTTCCTTGTTTCCTTGTTTCCCCGCCCCCAACACCCGCCACACCCCATACCCCGCCAGCACAGCCAACGCCAGCATCAGGATCACGCTGTTGCGGTTGGGGGCGCGGTTGGCGCTGATGAAGGGGATGAAGTGCAGCAGGGTGAAGGGCAGCGGGAACGTGACCCCTTCGGGCAGCATGTTATCCAGGCTGAAGCGGAAGCGGCCGTTGACCTGTAGCAGCGGACCGAGCACCAAGACGCCGAAGACGATCGCACTCCAGATCCAACCTCTCAGCCGGCGCCGGCCCAGCCACGCGCCCACCAGCGCCAGCGCCAGCGTCACCCAGCCCAGGAACACGGTGTTGATGTCGCTGAAACGGCCCTTGCCCTCCTCCACCGCACGCACCACCGCCTGCCACCGCTCGGCCGGGGACGCGTAGTGCGGATCCGTGGCCCAGGCCAGTGGGTTGAGGTCGGTGGGCGTCACCAATCCCACGGCATCGGCGCTGAGCTTGAGGCTCTCGCCCCAGCCCTCCAGCGCGTAATCGCCGCTCACGAACTCCCGTGCGATGGGAATCAGCGCCGGCGCCCACAGCAGCGCAGCGATCAGCCCGGCCAGCGCCAGCCGGCCCAGCGCGGCCCAGCGCGACCTCAGCTCCCGCCACGATGCCAGCAGCCACACCAGCGACAACAACGCCAAGAACGAAGCGAAGATCATCTCGGCCAGCGCAGCCAGCGCGAAGAACAAGCCGGCCAGCACCGCGTTCTTCAGCCGAGGCTCCCGCAGCAACTTGAGCAAATACAGCGCATAGAACGGCAGCCACTGGGTGGTCACCATGTCGTAGTGCCCCATGGCCGCGTAGATCGCCCGGTTGGAAGCGAAGGCGTAGATGAGGGCAGCGATAAGCGCGGCGAGACGGGCGTATTGTGTATTGCGTATTGCGTACTGCGTATTGCGTTCGGCAGCGTCCGCGACCCGTGAGGGACACGTGGTACGCAGTACGTAGTACGTCAGCAGATACGCGCCCAGGCCGCTCAACACCGTCGCCAGGAGCAGCGTCACGTTGCTGGCCAGGGGCACGTTGGTTGCCAGCAGCAGCGGCAGGGCGATGAGCGCATTGAAGAAGTTGTAGGTGTAGAGGATCAGGTCGATGCCCAGCGGGTACCAAATCAGCTCGCTGTGCAGCGGGCTGACCTGGAGGTCCAGCAGCGCGTGCTTGAAATACCAGATGTTCCACGCGAAGGTGGACTCGTCGAAGGCCCAGGTGGCGGTGCCGGGCAGCCGGTCGGCCAGGTGGCGGACCAGCGGCCAGCTCAACGCCAGGGCCAGCACGGTCAGCAGGCCCAAGATGGCCCAGATGTGCCGGTAGCGCGGCCGCGGACCGGGAACGGACGTGGCGGGGTGATCAAGGTCAGCTTTGGATTCGGTCATGGTGCGATGGTATCACAGGGTAGGAAGGGCGGCAAGTATGATGGTTTGTTCCTGTGCAGTTTGAAGTTGCGCGTCAAAGCATCCCTTATGTCATGTCATGCTGAGCGGGTTAGCGGCTCAAATCTCATTGCGCCGAGTGTCCAGCGAAGCATCTCCTCCGTTAATGACAGGCTACCGATATTCTTGGCTCAAGCTGCTTATGACATGGCATGTCATTGCCGGGATCGCATCCCGCTGCGCCGGATCGTGGGTCTCAGAATGACAGGCTGCGCAGCACTCGCTGCTCACGGCTGCCCCACCACAATCTCCGCCAACGTGCGCGCGTCCGCGCCGTCGGCCCAGGGCAGGCGGCCCTCGGGTCGGTACCAGCCGAAGACCAGCCGGTAGCGGCCGGGGGCCAGGGCGGCGGGTAGGGGCAGCTCGTACTGGTCGGCCGCCAGCAGGCCGGGCAGCCAGGCCGCTGGCGGGTAGATGCCGTTCCCCGGCACATGGTCAACCTGGGTGACCTTCTCGCCGCGCTCGTCCAGCAGGTGGATGAAGGTCGTCCAATCCTGCCCCACGGGCGCGTCCGCCTGCCAGTAGAGCGTGAGGCTGAGAGCGTCGCCCGGCCTGGGCGCGGCCGGGGCCAGGTCATACCCGCGCCATCGTACGGCAGGGCCGAGGCCGATGTCGGCCGGGTGCGTCACCACAGCCGTGTCCGGTGCAGGCAGGGGTAGCAGGCGGATCCCGGCGGGTGTCTGCCGGAGCGCGTAGAACGGCCGCCCTTCGGCCAGGGCGCGTTGCATGAGCGCCGCCGCGCCGCCCGCGTCGCTGTGGATGATCCACAGGTCGGGCCGGATGCCGTCCACCCGCTGGTGGTAGCGCAGTGGGGTGATCACGTTCCAATCGCCCACCAGCGCGGCGCCCCCGGGCAGCGGCTGCGCCAGGAACGCGCGGCCCCAATCGGCCTGGCGCAGCGCGGCCATGGCCGGGTAGTGTGTGATGACGCTGAAGGCCGGGATAGCGGCCAGGGCCACGGTCAGCGCGGTGCGCGACCAGGGCCAGCGCGCCAGCCGACCGGCCAGCCATGCCTGCGCGGCCTCGGCCCCCACGGCGAACCAGAGCGCCAGGAACAGGTAGACGGGATTGAAGTGGTCGCTGCCCTCGCCCACCGACGCCAGGAACCGGACCCCGGAGGCGATCACGGTCGCCGCGGCGATCAGCAGCAGCCAACTCGCCTTCGGCTGCCGCTGCGCCAGCACGCCGATCCCCAGGACCATGAACGGGAACGCGGCCAGGGGGAACTGCTGGCGCAGCATCGCGAAAAACTGCGCGGCGATGGCGCCCAATCCCGCGCCCTGGCCGCCGAAGAACTGCCCCGAGTAATCCAGCGCCAGGGCCAGGTTCCAGAACCCGCCGCCCACGTAGTGCGGCGAGACCAGGCCGGCCGCCACGATCTTCGGCAGGCCCAGGATCTCGCCCGACCACTGGGGCAGGCCGGCGAAGTGGCCTGCGCGCAGCGGGATGTAGGCGTAAAGCGCCAGGGGTAACAACAGGCAGGCCAGCGCCGGCAGCCAGCGCCGCGGCCGCAGGGGCAGCCGCGCATCCACCAGCAGCAGGTAGATCAGCATCGCCGGCCCGAACAGCCGCAAGCTGATGTGGTGCGTCAGCCCGAAGCCTAACGCCAGCGCCACGGCCCACAGCGGGGTCTTGCCGTGCCCCCAGCGCAGCAGCAGCCAGATGCCCAACAGAACGAAGAAGCCTGCAAGCGGTTGTACCTCGGCTGCGGCCGCATGCATCCATATGCGCGGGGCTGCGGCCAGCAGCAGCGCGGCCGCCGCCGCCGCAACCCGCCCGGCCCGCAGCTCGCGCGCGGTCAGGTAGAGCAGCGCGGCACTGGCTGCGGCCGTGAGCGCGCCGAAGAGCGTGACGCGAAACGCCACATCGCCGCCCAACGGCAGCCGCGCACAGAATGAAGCCAACAGGAGATAAAGCGGGTAGCCGGTGGGGTGGGAAACGCCCAGCACCGACGCCAGCATCTGGAACTCGCCGCCGTCGTCGGCCACCACCGAGGGCGAGAGCGTGGGCAGGTAGATCGCCAGGCTCAGGCCAAAGACCGCCAGCGCCGCCCAGGCGTCCGTCCCCAGCCGCCGGCGCGCGGGATCACTGCGGGTCATGGCAGCTTCACCTTGCCCAACACCCAGCGGTGGTGCGACCAGATCTGCTTGACCCGCCAGGGGATGCGCAGCCGCTCCAGCCAGGCGTACTTCATCACCCGCTGGTAGAGGCCTAAATCCTTGCCCAGGTAATAATCCATCGTTGACCAGCGCCAGCCCTCGCCCTGGAAGCGGCCTTGCAGCTTCTTCGACCGGATGCCCAGCCGGCCCAGCAGCTCGGAGGCGGGCATCACGGTGTCGGGCCAGGGCGGGGTGTCCAGCACGCCCTGCTCCAGGATCATCACGCCCAACGCTTCCAGCTTGCGCCGGATCATGCCGATGTCGGTCCAGCGCTCATCAATCTCTTTGACAAACTCCGGCTCAACGACCCGCTTGCGGAACTGATAGCCTACCTGCACCGGGTTGGGCACGGCCACGAAGATCAGCTTGTTGGCGCAGCGCACCATCTCGGCCAGCAGCGCGTCCGGCTGCTTCAGATGCCAGAGCGCGGCCCAGTTCCAGACGAACTCGAAACTGTGGTCGGGAAACGGCAGCTTGCCCCAATCCTCAACCAGGGTGAACCCCGCGGGCAGCCCCAGCTCACCCCAAATGCGCTGCACCCCGGCCAGCCGCTCCGGGTGGTCGTCAACCAGCGTCACCGGCGTCTTGATCTTCGCCAGCGCCACGCTGTTGATGCCGCTCACCCCCGCCATGCCGTAGAGCGGCGCCTCCAGCACGGAGGTGAAGCCGAGCCGGCCCTTGAGCGCCAGCAGGAAATCGTTGAGCACGAAGCGCTCGTACACCAGGCCGAGGCCTTCGTTGTAGTCGCTGAGGTAGTGTTGCCAGGTAGGTTCGTTAGGCATTGCCCTGCTTTCCACTTCTTGGTAGTATTGACGTCCGGCGAGAACTATGATATTGTATCACTCAGAGCGGTGCGTAACGCCTGGTGACTCTGACCGTTCGGAGAACGGGATAGGCCACACTGCAATGTGTGAGCGGGAAAGGCCGGCTGACTGGTCTGCACAAGGCCAGGATGCGCGGCCGGCAGAGTGAAATCGGAGCCCAGGGTGCGTCGCTTGAAAGCATCACGTGCCAGGCATGTCTTGTGAATGCCTGGCACGCGTCGTGTACAGCAACAAATCAGGTCAAGCAATCGCCTGCGCCGGCCCGACGCCCACAGAACCCCACGTCAGCCGCAGCACCGCCTCAACAGCGTCAACCAGGCGTTGCGCCTCGGGCGCCAGGCAGGTAACGTGCCCGTCAGGACAATAAAGTTGGCGTAGACCACGCAATTGCGCTCGACCGTCGGCCAGGCTGACGTCCACATAGCGCGAAAGCAAGGTCTTCTTGCACTTGGAGCACCGGTTGCCAGGCCGCGGCCCGACCATCACTGCGACCGGCTGCACTGAATCCAGGTAATCGGTCGCATCGTGGGTCTCCCAAAACCTGCTCTCTTCGACTCTTGACATCGTTGGAAACTTGTCCATCATCACGATCCTTTCAGCGCCGCCTGCGCTGATAGTAGGCTTTCTCCCGGCTGGTCATATCGCGTGCGGTCACAACATAGAACAGGATATCAGTTTCGCGATCCAGAACAATGAACAGGTAGCGGCCGGCCGAGGTCTGGCCATAGACGTGGTAACGCTGCTCGCCACGCCGACGCTCAAACCAGGGGCTATCCCAGATAACATCCTCCACCTCTTTCGGCGTCACATGATGAGCGGCGATATGTTCAACGTTGTAGTCGGTCCAGATGAGGTCTTGGATGTACACGTTCCCGATCCTGTCTTGCTCTCGATATGGATATTATAGCAGGCACACAACTGAAGGACAAAGGCGCATACGCTGACAGCGTATCACTTGCCTCTGCATATCAGATTCGGTCAATCCGCCTGATTCGCTGATATATCCACCACCGCTCCACCACTCGCCTACCCAGACCCCATCCCCCCAGAACGCCAGAACCCCAGGAGTACGCAGAAACCAGAAGCTCAGAACCCAGAAGCCGATAGAGACACAACCACTCGCAACCCGATGAAGTCGATGAAGATGACGGGCACATCCCAGAGACGGACGGCGCAGCGGGCGTCCCCTTCATAGCCGTACCAGGAACCGCCACGCACCACACGCAGAACGTCATCAGGAGCATCCAGCGCCTCGCGGCCATCGGCAGGGTCATAAGGATAACCGTAGTCGGGCTTCTCCACATCCCTGCCCCACAGGCTGCCCGTCCACTCCCACACGTTGCCCGCCATGTCCATTGCGCCGCACGGGCTGGCGCCGGCCGGATACCGATCCACAGGGGTCGTGTCGCGAATGCCGGACTCTAGAGTGTTGCACTTGTCCTTATCGAACGTATCGCCCCACGGCCAAATCCGCTTCCGCCCGCCCAATTTACCAGTTTCCCGATCTACCGACTCCCAACTCGCCGCCTTTTCCCACTCCGCCTCCGTGGGCAAACGGAAAGACCGGCCGGTGGCATCGCTCAGCCAGCGGCAAAAGGTCAGCGCATCGTGCCAGCTCACCTGAACGACCGGATGATCGGCTTTGTCGCTCACATCGCTCTGCGGCCCAACCGGATGCCGCCAATCAGCTCCCTGTACCTTTTTCCATTCCGAGCCGTTCCTGACCAGACCATAGCCTGCTTTCTCAGCATTCGTCTTGTGCCCGGTGGCCTTGCTGAAAACGGCAAACTGGGCGACGGTCACCGGATACTTGCCGATGTAAAACTCCGGCAGGTGCAGCCGGTGCTGCGGCTCCTCGTTATCGTAAGCATCCATGTCCACTTGCAGATCGCTGCCCATCAGGAACTCGCCGGCCGGGACGCGGACGAGCTCGAGGTGGATGGGGGACTCGATGGTGAAGTGGGCCGGGGGAGGGTCAGGCTGGCGCGGGGTGGCTGGTTCCGCATCTGAGGATGCGGAACTCCTCGGTGCGGGAGTCTTCGGCACGGGGATGTCCGCGGCCTGCGTTTTCGGCGCGGGCGCGGCTGCGAGGTCAAACAGCAGGCCGTCCGATGCGCGGCTGTAGAGCACCGGCGTGCCCCACTCCAGCGAATTCGCCACGCCGATGCTGATGGCCTTGCGCGCCTCGGTCACCGCGGCCTCCACCGGCAGCCCGTCGGCCAGGCTCTCGTATAACGCCTGGCTGAACTCCACTGCGGCCCGGTCGGTGATCTCGTATTGCATGGCGATCACGGCGGGCAGGCCGCGGCGCACCAGGATGGCAGCCGTGCTGGAAAAGATATCCCGGTCGCTGCCGCGCGCGCCCTCGCACGCGTTGAGCAGCACCAGCCGCAGCGAGCGGTGATCGGCCAGCAGCCGGCCCAGGTGCGTGGCCTGGAGATGGTGAGGCCGGCCTTCGTCATCGGCCAACGCCACCAGCCCTTCGTCGGCATCGGGATCGAAGCCGCCGTGCCCGATGAAGTGGAAGATGTGCCATGGGCCGCTCCGCATGGCCCGCTGGAGATCGCGCCAGGTCTGGCCCGGCAGCCAGGTCAGCTCGACCAACCCGCGTTCCTGCAAGCCTGCAACCGCTCGTTCCACGCGCGCCTGCTCGCGCGTCACATCCAGCGGCTCCAGGCCCGCGGGGCTGGCGATCAGCCCCAGGATGCGCAGCGGCGGCGGGACGATCAACGGCTGCATTGGCCGGGGCAGCTCAATGTAGCGGACCAAAGGGGTGTGGGCCGACAGGCAAACGTACTCGGCGCTGCGCGGATCGTAGAGGAACTCCCACGGCAGCGCGGCCAACGCGGCTGGCTGGATGCGCAGCCGCACGCGCAACCCCTTGCCCTCCCTGGCCGCCTCCCGCTGGGCGAGATCGTAACGGCCGCGCACCTCGCCGACGAACAGCGCGTCGAAAAGCGCCCTGCCGAACGTTTGCACCGCCTGCTGCTCCGGCGAGAGGATCTGCCGCCGTTTGCCACCTGAGCGCAGCAACGCGTTTTGCAACGCCAGCAGCCGGTTCTCCAGCGCCAGCTCATCGAAGGGGAAGCGCAGCGTCTCCCGCGCCTCGCCGTCCGCGGAGCGCGCGGTCAGTGGATACTCGCGGCCGCTGCCGGAGCCGATTTCGAGGTCAAAATCGAGGTAGCCGGGAAGGCTACGCTGGCTGCGCTCACTCATGGTTGCCAAGTTTACCACACTCTCCCCACCCCGCCAACCCACACTTGGCCTCCCAACAAACGTCGGCTACAATGGACAGCAACGGATCAGCGAATCACCGAATCAACGAATGGCGAATGGGCACATCAATGAATCAGCCATCAGCCATCAGCCATCAGCCATCGGCGGCCAGCCGTCAGCCGTCAGCGGTCGGCGGTCAGCAGCCACCCATCCTCCTCACCGGCATCACCGGCTTCATCGCCGGGCGCCTGGCGGAGCGACTGGTGGCAGAGGGCGCGCCCGTGCGCGGGACGGCGCGGCGGCCGGAATCGGCCGCGTGGCTGGCCGAACAGGGTGTCGAGGCCGTCCAGGCCGACCTGCTGGACGCCGCTGCGTTGCGCCGGGCCGCGGCGGGCTGCCGCGCGGTCGTCCATGCCGCGGCGTGGACCGGCGGGGGCGAGTTGCCGGACGCCCAGGGGCTGCGGGTCAACGTGGAGGGGACGCGCAACGTGCTAGCCGCGGCAAAGGCGGCCGGGGTCGAGCGGTTCGTCTATATCAGCAGCGTGGCGGTCTACGGGCTGAACCGGGCGCCGGTGATTGACGAGACCGCGGCCACCCCGCCGGTGGGCCAGGCGTACCCCGACAGCAAGATCGCGGCCGAGAAGCTGGTGCGGGCATCCGGGCTGCCCTATGTCATCATCCGGCCCGCGTCCACCTATGGGCCGCGCGGCGGCGCGTGGACGGTCGGGCCGATTGAAAACATCAAAGGGGGGCGGTTGGTGCTGCTGGGTCGCGATGCAGGGCTGGTGACGCCGGGGTACATTGACAACGTGGTGGATGGGCTGCTGCTGGCGCTCACCCATCCGGCCGCGGTGGGCGAGACGTTCAACCTGTGCGACGACCGGGCCGTGACCTATCGCGAGTTCTACTTGGCCTACGCGCGCATGTTGGGCCGCGAACGGCTGCCGGCCGTGCCGGGGTGGTTCGCGCTCCTGGCCCGCGCCGCGCCGGCGAACCTCGCGCGGCGCCTCCTGGGCCGGCCCGCGGTGGGGCCGTGGAGCCTCCACTTCCGGCGCAACCCGTCGCAGTTCAGCGTCGCGAAGGCGATGCGCGTACTCGGCTACCGGCCGCAGGTGGACTTTGCCGAAGGCATGCGCCGCACCGAAGCATGGCTGCGGGACGCGGGGTATTTGACCTGAAGACGGGACGCAGACTACGCAGACGACGCGGAGGACGCGGACAAGACCAGAAAGTATCCGCGTTGTCCGCGGTTTCCGCGTCGTCCGCGTTCCAGTTTCACGTGCTTGATGCCAGGCCCGACATGAAACCCGGACCTGTGACTCCATTGGATGTGGTATGCCTGAGCTCATCCTCGCCTCTCAATCGCCCCGCCGGCGGCAACTGCTGGCCGCGCTGGAGCTGACCTTCAGCGTGGACGCGGCCGATGTGGACGAGACACCACTGCCCGGCGAAGATCCCGCCGCGCTGGCGTGCCGACTGTGCCGGGCCAAGGCCGCGGCCGTGGCCGCGCGGCATCCCGGCGCCATCGTTCTTGCTGCCGACACGGTAGTGGCGCTGGAAGCCGCGCTGCTGGGCAAACCGGCCGACTCGGCCGAGGCGGCCGCGATGCTGACCGCGTTGCGCGGCCGCACGCACCAGGTCTGCACCGCGGTCAGCGTGGCGCGAGACGGCGCGACCGCGTCGCAGCTCTCGGTCAGCGATGTGACCATGCGGTCCTACAGCGAGGCCGAGGTCGCCGCCTACGTCGCCACCGGCGATCCGCTGGACAAGGCCGGCGCGTACGCCATCCAGCACCTTGCCTTCTCGCCCGTGGCCGCGTGGACAGGCTGCTACACCGGCATCATGGGGCTGCCGCTGGCGCTGGCGCGGGAGATGCTGGCGGTCGCGGGCATATCAGCGGCCGAGGCTATGGCGCCGATTTGCGCCGAGTTGAGCGGCCAGCGCTGTCTGTGCGCTCAACCGTGACAAGCCGAATAGGGAGAGACGCCATCACAGCCTTCCCGGTGTCTACTTTGATTTTCACGCCGGTTGCGGTATAGTGTAAAGTATCTGAATCAAGAGTTGTTTGACATCTGCACCACTCAGTTGGGCGACATCGAAAAGGTGCTTGCGGCGCTGGTCGGGTGGATCCGTCAACACCCCGACATGATAGACCGCACAATTTAGCCTTCCTATCGAAACTTCGTGGGCTACGCGTAGCCCGCCCCGCCGCGCAAGCAGGACCTCGGGGCGGGGGTACGCGTAGCCCGTTTCTTGGAGTAATCATGCAAGACGAAATCCTCGCCGGCCTCAACCCCGCGCAGCGGGAGGCGGTGACCGCGACAAAAGGGCCGGTGCTGGTGCTGGCCGGGCCGGGTTCGGGCAAGACGCGCGTGCTGGCGCATCGCGTGGCGTATCTGTTGCGCGCAGAGGGCGTGCACCCGCGCGCGGTGATGGCCGTCACCTTCACCAACAAGGCCGCGGGCGAGATGCGGGAGCGCATCCACCGGCTGGTGGGCGAATCAGTGCCGGTCAGCACCGGCTGGAAGGGGCTGACCATCGGCACCTTCCACAGCCTGTGCGCTCGCATCCTGCGCGTCGAGGCTGAGCCGGCCGGGCTGAACCCCAACTACGTGATCTACGACGACGGCGAGCAGCTCAGCGCGATCAAACAAACCCTGCGCGACCTGAAGCTGGACGAAAAAATGTACCGGCCCGAGGCCATGCGTGCGGCCATCTCCAAGGCCAAGAACGAGCTGATCAAACCGGAGCAGTACCAGGCTGCCACCTACTTCGAGGAGGTGGCGCGGCGGGTCTACGCGCGCTACCAGGAGCTCATGGCCGCCAACGCCGCGCTGGACTTCGACGACCTGCTGACCCGGGCCACCTGGCTGTTTCAGGAGCAGCCGGAGGTGCTGCGGCGCTACCAGGAACGCTACGAATACCTGCTGGTGGACGAGTTCCAGGACACCAACACCGCGCAGTATGAGCTGGTGCGCCTGCTGGGCGCGCAGCCGCAACGCCGCAACGTCTTCGCGGTGGGCGACGAGGATCAGTCGGTCTACGGCTGGCGCGGGGCCGATTACCGCAACGTAAGGCGGTTCCGCGAGGACTTCCCCGAGGCGCGGGTGATCCTGTTGGAGCAGAACTATCGCTCCACACAGACCATCCTGGACGCGGCTAACGTGATCATCGCCAAAAACCGCCACCGGACGCCCAAGACGCTGCGCACCGACCGCGGCCGCGGCCTGCAGATTGTGGATCACGAGGCCTACGACGAAGCCGACGAAGCCGCGTTCGTGGCGAGCACGATCCAGCGGTTGGTCGCGTCCCGCGAGGCGCGGCTGGGCGACTGCGCGGTGATGTACCGCACCAACGCGCAATCGCGCGCGCTGGAAGATGCCTTCGTGGCACGCGGGATGCCCTACCGGCTGGTGGGCGGCACCCGCTTTTATCAACGCAAAGAGATCAAGGACGCGCTAGCCTACCTGCGGCTGGTGCACAACCCGGCCGACAACATCAGCCTGACCCGCATCATCAACACGCCCCCGCGCAGCATCGGCGACAAGACGATCTCGGCCCTGGCGACGTGGAGCACCGAGCTGGGCGTTCCGATGGTAGCCGGATTGGCGCTGGTGGCGGGCGACCTGGTCAGCCCGGCGCTGCCGCCTGATATCATGGCACGCGACACCAGACCGCCGCAGCATCCATTCGGCACGGCCGCGCAGCGCGCGCTGACCGCGTTCTACCGGATGCTGGCGAAGTGGATCGCGGCCAAAGACGGTCTCACCGTGGCCGCGCTGCTGGACCGCATCGCGGAGGAGTCGGGCTACGCCACGTGGCTGCGCGATGGCACCGAGGAGGGCGAGGATCGCTTCGCCAACCTGCAGGAGCTCCGCAGCGTGGCGACGCACTACGACGACTTCCCACCCGATCTGCGGCTGACCGCGTTCCTGGAGGAAGTGGCGCTGGTCTCAGATCAGGACGAGATCACCGATGAGGACGACCGGGTGACGCTGCTCACCATCCACACCGCCAAGGGGTTGGAGTTCCCGGTGGTGTTCATCGTGGGGCTAGAGGAGAACATCTTCCCGCATAGCCGCAGCAAGGATGATCCCGATCAAATGGAAGAGGAGCGCCGGCTGATGTACGTGGCAGTGACGCGGGCGAAGGATCGGGTGTACCTGTTGCACGCGTTCCGCCGCACCATTTGGGGTCGGACCGAGGTCTTCGAGCCGTCACGCTTCCTGCGCGATGTCAAGGGGATGAGCAGCGTTAGCAGGGGAGCAGGGGAGCAGGGGAGCTTCGGGCGGACGGGGACGCCGTTGGGCGGTGAACGGTTCGGCGGCGGCTCGATGGCCTCACGCGGCAGCAGCACGGCGTGGTCGCCGGGAAACGCCACGCAGCCCAAGGCTGAGCCGACGCCCGGCCGCAGGGATCGCCCGCCCCAGTTCAAGCCGGGCGACCGGGTGGACCACGGCCTGTTCGGGCAGGGCATCGTGTTGAAATCCGAAGTCACGGCCGACGATGAGGAAGTGACCGTCGCCTTCGTCGGCCGCGGGACGAAGATGCTGCTGGCGGGGTTTGCGAAGCTGAGGCGGGTTGAACGTTGAAACGTTCAAACGTTCAAACGTCCTCTCGCAGCCACGCCCGCGCCAGCACCCACCGCCCCTCGGCCAGCGCGCAGCGCAGTTCGAAGGTCTCCTGCGTGGGGGTGCGCACCAGCAAGCAGCGCCAGGTGGCGCCATCCGCGACCTCATCCCACTGGCGGCCCCAGTCGGCGATGTAGCGGGTGCGATCCCGCCAGATGAACGCGGTAGGCTGCACCCGGCCATCGGGCAAGAAGCGGGCCTGGACGAGGACCGGCTCATTGATAAATGCAGGAAGTGACATGGCGATGTTCCCTCAAGATGAAACCTTCTCCGAAAACCCAACCCACAGCCACCCTGAGCTTGTCGAAGGGTGGCATCCGCCTTACGAAACCCACATCCTTCGGCGCAACGGCCGTTACGACTTGGTAACGTTGGACATGGGTTTCACGCTGGTTGCCATACACAGCGGCCTCGACGCCTACGTGGCCGAGATGCTCATCGATGCCGGCATTCCGACCACCCTCGTCGACGTGCGGGCCGCGCAGGCGCGCTTCTGGGAAGCCTGGCTGCCGGAGGACGCCGTCCGGGTTTGGGAGCCGAGCCTGGAGGCCGACCGGGCGTGGTCGCTGGAGATTGACCGGCGCATCCTTGGCTATCTTGGGGTCACCGATCCTACGCTGGTCCGCCGGGTCAACGTGCGTTCCAACGAGCTGTTCAACGACCTGGCGACCTACACGGTGTACCCCGAAGCCTTCGAGGCGCTGGCTGCGCTGCGCCGGATTGTGCCGCGACTGGGCATCCTCTCCAACTGGGGCTGGCGCCTGCCAGAACTGTGCGAACGCCTGGGATTCAACCCGTACTTCGACTTCATCATCACCTCGGCCCGCGTGGGCGCGACCAAACCGAACCCCCGCATCTTTCACGCGGCCCTGGCGCAAGGCCAGAGCGAGCCCGGCCGAACCCTCCATGTGGGCGACAGCCTCAGCGCCGACGTGCGCGGCGCGCAGGCCGTGGGCATCGCCGGCGTCCTCATTGACCGCACCGACACGATTCAAGCGGATGGGTATCCCGTGGTGCGGAGCCTCACCGGGGTGCTGGATCTGCTTTGAGATACCCCAACACTAACCGCAACACCGCCTCGGCCGAGAGGAGCTTGTTGTCTACACGGTCGGACGACCATACCTGGCGCTGACCGATCTCGGCATCGGCCGCGGACAGATGGATGTAGGTGAGGCCGGTGGGCTTGTCCGGCGTGCCGCCGCCCGGCCCTGCAATGCCGGTGACAGAGGCCGCGATGTCCGCGCCGTAGAGCCGCCGCGCGCCCTGGGCCATGGCCGCGGCTGTCTCCGCGCTGACCGCGCCGTGCGCCAGCAACGTCTCGTGCGGCACGCCCAGGATCGCCTCCTTGGCGCTGTAAGCATAGCAAACCGAGCTGCCCAGAAAGTAATCGGAGCTGCCCGGCACATCGGTGATCAGGCTGCCGATCAGCCCGCCGGTGCAGGACTCGGCCAGGGCCAGGGTCAGCCCGCGGGCGCGCAGCAACTCACCGAGTTGGAGGGCCAGCGGATGTGGCAGTTGCGGTGTTGGTTGAATTGAGCGTGTACTCATATCCCTATTCCTCGTCCCCAGCTTCAATCCTGGCCTCTGGCAACCACAGCGTGAAAACACTCCCCACACCCACCTGGCTCTCTACTTCCAGCCGGCCGCCGTGCGCGTCCGCTATCCATTTACAGATGGCCAAGCCCAACCCTGAGCCGGCCGTGCGGCCGCGGCTGCGGTCGGTGCGGTAGAACCGCTCGAAGATGTGGGGCAGATCCTCAGCCGCGATGCCCATGCCGGTGTCCTCGACCCCCACCCGCACCCAGCCGGCCTGCCGCCGCAGCGTCAGCGTAACCTCGCCCCCGGTCGCGGTGTACTTCAGCGCGTTGTCCACCAGGTTCAACAGGAGCTGGCGCAGCCGGTCGCTGTCGCCCAGCACCACGGCCTGATCTTCCGCGCCGATGCGCACTTTGACCCCCTGCGCCATCACCTGGGCCTGGCGATACACCTCCAGCAGCAGAGTGTCCAGCTCCACCGGCTGCAGGTAGAGCTTCAAGCCGGCGTCGGCCTGGGCCAGCAGCAGCAGGTCACTCACCAGCCGCCTCATGCGCGCGGTCTCGTCGCCAATGGCGCGGAGTGCCTCGGCGCGCATGGCCGGATCGTCAATAGCCCCGCGGCGCAGCAGGTCCAGGTTGCCCTGGATGGTGGTGAGGGGGGTGCGCAGGTCGTGGCTGACGTCGGCCACCAGTCGCTGCTGCGCGTCGAAGGTTTCTTCCAGCCGGGCCAACATGGCGTTGATCGTTTCAGTGAGCCGGCCTAACTCGTCGGTGGGCACGGCCACGGGGATGCGCTGGCCCAGGTCACGCGTGCCCGTGATCTGCTGGGCGGTGGCGGTGATGGCCTGGATGGGGCGCAGCGCGGCGCGGGCCAGCACGCTGCCGCCGACCGCTGCCAACAGCAGAGCCAGCACGCTGCCCAACAGCAACGCCCGGCGAATGACGGTGAGCGCGTCGTCCAGGCTGGCCAGGTTGGCAGCCACCTCCACCAGCCCGATGGGCCGGTCGCCCAGGGGGATGGGCAGGCTGACGATGCGCAGACGCACATCCTCCGCAGTCATGGTGACGAACTGCGGTTCGCCCAACCGGATGTCGGTCATGAATGCCGCGGGCACCGGCAGCCGGATCCCGCGCAGGTTTTCGGAGAGCTGCACTGCCCGGCCATCAAGCTGCACGATCTGGATGAAGTACTGCGAGCCGAAGACATCAATGGAGGGCAACTGCGCCCGGCCGGACAACATCACCTGCAGCGGATCGTTTTCAGCCCGGATGATCGCGATCACATCCTCGGCCTGGGTCACCAGGCGTTCATCCAACCCGGCCAACAGGATACGACCGACCACGGAATAGATCAGGATGCCCGCGACCAGCAGCGACAGCGCCAGCAGCCCCGTGTACCATAACGTCAGCCGGGTGCGAATGGACATGCTACTCTTCCCGCAGCGCGTAGCCGACCCCACGCACGGTCTGGATCAGCCGCGGCGCGCCGCCTTCTTCCAGCTTGGCGCGCAAATAGCGGATGTAGACCTCGATGATGTTGGACTCGCCACCGAAATCGTAGCCCCAGATGCGGTCGTAAAGCACGTCGCGAGTGAGCACCTGCCGTGGGTTCTGCATGAACAACAGCAATACATCGAACTCGCGCGCGGTCAGCTCGATCCGCCGGCTGCCCCGGAAGACCTCATGGGTATTGGCGTTGAGGATCAAGTCAGCAAAGCGCAACGTCTCCTCGTTGGCGGCCGGGCCGCGACGGCGCAAGAGCGCACGGATGCGCGCCAACAGCTCGTCAAAGCTGAACGGCTTCACCACATAGTCGTCCGCGCCCGCGTCCAGCCCCCTCACCCGGTCAGGCACCGCGTCTTTGGCGGTAAGGATCAAGATCGGCACCGGGCTGGCCGCTCGCAACCGCTGGCATACGGTCAGCCCATCCAACCCCGGCAGCATCAGATCTAGCAGCACCAGGTCCGGCGGCTTGTCACGCGCCGCGGCCAGCCCGGCCGGCCCGTCACCGGCCACAGCCACCGAGTAGCCTTCATAGATCAGGCCCCGGCGCAGCAAATCAGAGATTTGGGGGTCATCTTCGATGACCAGGATGTGTTCGGACATAGGATTTGGAACAGATATCTCCGCAATTGGTTCAATGGCGCTCCAGAATAGCCCACTTCCTCCCGTCGGGGGAAGCGGGCTAAAGCGTGAGGAACACTACCGATACGCCGGCAACCACTCCCCATGCGCCGCGATCAGATCATCCACCAGCGCCCAGATCTGCGCGAGGTCCAGTTCCGCCGCGGTGTGTGGGTCGAGCATGGCCGCGTGGTAGATATGCTCTCGTTTGCCGGTCAGCGCGGCCTCCACAGTGAGCGCCTGCACGTTGATGTTGGTCTGCATCAGTGCGGCCAGGTGAGGCGGCAAGGCGCCGATGTGGGTGGGCTGGATGCCGTTCTTATCCACCAGGCACGGCATCTCAACGCAACAGTCCTGGGGCAGGTTGTCGATCAGCCCGCGGTTGGGCACGTTGCCGTAGATCACGCGCGGGACGCCAGTCTCCATGCTGTGGATGATGCCGGAACCGTATTCGTGCGAGCGGACGACCGCGTCCAGGCGAGATAGGCCATCCAGCGCCCAGCCAACCTCCTGTTCGGTGGCGCCCGCGGCCATCAGGCTAGCGCGCAGCGCTGCGACATCCACCGCCGCGCCGGGCTGTTCCAGCACTGCGCGCATGAACTCCCAGCCCGCGATCTGCACCTCACAGCGGCGGATGTATTCATCCAGCGGGATGTTGAACCGCTCGATCAGGTCGGGCCGGTCGCGCTTGATAAACCACGGCACGTACTCCGAGAAGTGCTCGCTGGACTCGGTGACGAAGTAGCCCAGCCGCGCCAGCATCTCGTAGCGCACCCGATTCCAGTCGGGCACGCGGTCCTCGGCGATCACCTGCCGCAGCCGCCCGTAGAGGTCTTCGACGCCGGCCGGGGTCCGCCGCTCGAACTTCAGGTAGAACGCCATGTGGTTGATGCCCGCGGCGACGTAATTGATCTCCTCGACCGCCACGCCGATATCACGGGCGAGCTGCTCGGCCGTGCCCTGCACGCTGTGGCACAGGCCCACGGTCTTGATGTCCGTCGCCCGGTTGATGGCCCAGGTGTTGATGGCCATGGGGTTGACGTAGTTCAGCAGCGTCGCGTCCGGGCACAACTGGGCCATGTCGCGGCACATGTCCAGGAAAACCGGGATGGTGCGCAGCCCGCGCATGATGCCGCCGATGCCCAGCGTGTCGGCGATGGTCTGGCGCAGGCCGTACTTCTTGGCGATCTCGAAGTCAATCACGGTGCCAGGCTTATAGCCGCCGATCTGGAACATCGCGATGGCGTAATCCGCGCCGTCCAACGCCGCGCGGCGATCCAGGGTGGCCTCTATCGTCGGATACGCGCCCAACCCCTGCGCCAGGCGGCGGGCCACAACCTCCGTGGTACGCAGACGCGCCTCGTCAATGTCGTACAGGCTGATGACCGCGTCAGCCAGCTCAGGGTAGCTTAGGATGTCGCCCAGAAGGTTCCTGGCAAACACGGTGCTGCCCGCGCCGATGAAGGTTATCTTGGGCATGGGAGTCCTTTCGATGTAAGATGTACGATGGACGATGTTGAATGTGGAATGTCGAATCTGGAATGTGGGCCTGGAATCGCTATCTGTCATTCGCTGATTCGCCATTCGCCATTCGCTATGTAAGCACAGACGCTATCCGTTGTCAAAGAAGGAGGTTGAGATTGTGAAAGCAGTTCGTTTGGTCGCCATCGGCCAGCCGTTGGCGCTGCAGGAGGTCCCGGTGCCGGCGTATGGGCACGGGGAGGTGTTGGTGCGCATCAAGGCGGCGGGGATCTGCCATTCGGACGCGCATTATCGTGCCGGCGTGTCGTCCACCGGGCCGCTGCCGCAGACGTTAGGGCACGAGATCGCCGGGCTGGTAGAAGCCGTAGGGCCAGGGGTGGCGCGCGTGAAACCCGGCGATCGGGTCTGCCTGCACTACCTGGTGACGTGCGGCCAGTGCCATCACTGCAACCGCGGCCAGGAGCAGTTCTGCATCCACGGACAGATGCTGGGCAAGCACCGCGATGGCGGCTACACGGAGTACATCGCCGTGCCGGAGCGCGGCGTGGTGGCGTTGCCGGATGAGATCCCCTTCGAGCACGCAGCGATCATGATGTGTTCGTCGGCCACGTCGTTCCACGCGCTGCGCAAGGGGCGGCTCCGGGCCGGCGAGACGGTCGCGGTGTTCGGCGCGGGCGGCCTGGGCATGTCGGCAATCCAGTTGGCCCGCGGCCTGGGCGCGCTGGCGGTCTATGCGGTGGACATCAACCCGGACAAGCTGGCGCTGGCCGAGCGCTTCGGGGCCGTGCCGGTGAACGCGTCCGCGGCCGACCCGGTGGCCGAGATCCGGCGCCTGAGCGGCGGCCGCGGTGTGGACGTGGCGCTGGAGCTGATCGGCCTACCGCTGACCATGCGCCAGGCGGTGCAGGTGCTGGGCATCCAGGGCCGGGCCGTGCTGGCCGGCATCGCCGACCGGCCCTTCGAGGTGGACTCGTACCGCGAGCTGCTGGGCAACGAAGGCGAGATCATCGGCTGCTCGGATCACCTGCTGCAGGAGTTCCCGCTGCTGATCGAGCTTGCCCGCCGCGAGGTGCTGGATTTGAGCCACGTGGTAACACGGGTCGTTCCGCTGACGGCCGAGCCGATCAACGCGACGCTGGACGCGCTGCAGCGTTTCGCCGGCGAAGTGCGGACAGTGATCGTGCCGTAGAGCCTGTGCCGCAATCCGCTGGATTGCGGCACAAAAACATCGACAGGGGCGAGTGTCGTGATTTAAAGAAAAAGCCCCCTGGTTTCTGCGAGAAATCAGAAGGCTTTTGAGTCGTTTATTCCCTATTCTTCTTCGCTCATCCCGTGGCAGGCGGCGCAGCTCTCGGCGGTGAATTCATACTTCGCGTGAGAGGCCGGCGCCCGGATGCCCAATTCTACACCCGGCGCATGGCAGGTCGCACAATTCACGTAGATCGGCTCGGTCACGCTGTGCGGCGTCGGGTTCGGCGCGTTAACGGTGATGGCCGCCTCGTCCGCCGGCGCTGGGTGGCAGCCTGTGCAACTCGCCACTGTGAAGCTAGCGTGATTCTCCGGGTAGGGATGGGGGGTATCAGCCCCGCCGTGGCACTTGGTGCAATCGGCAAACACTTCCAGCTCGATGCTGTGGGGCACGCCCTGCGGGCCGCCGGCCGGCTGCGCCGGAGCGCTTGACTCAGCCGGCTTGTGGCACGCGGTGCAGCCATCGTTGGCGAAGCTGGCGTGGTTCTCCGGGTATGGCCTCATCATGCCTACACCGTGGCAGGTCGTGCAATCCTTGTACGCGTCCCCTTCGATGGGGTGTGGGATCGCTGCTGCCGCGCCGCCCCCCGAAGGCGCTTCGCCACTGGCCGCCGGCTTGTGGCACATGGTGCAGCCATCGTTGGCGAAGCTGGCGTGATTCTCCGGGTACGGCTTCATCTTGCCCACACCGTGGCAGGCCGTGCAATCCTTGTACGCGTCCCCTTCGATGGGGTGTGGGATCGCTGCTGCCGCGCCGCCCCCCGAAGGCGCTTCGCCACTGGCCGCCGGCTTGTGGCACATGGTGCAGCCATCATTGGTAAAGCTGGCGTGGTTCGCCGGGAACGGCTTCATCTTGCCCACACCGTGGCAGGTCGTGCAATCCTTGTACGCGTCCCCCTCAATGGGATGCGGGATCGCACCGGCTGCGCCCCCTGTGCCGCCGCTGCCAGAAGGTGATGCTGGGCCAGGTTGATGACAGATCAAACACGACTCAACCGGCCGGCCTTCGTGGTCAACCGGATACGGGAGCATCGCGCCCAGCGCATGGCAAGCGTCGCAGTTCTCCTGGCCCTCCACTGGATGCGGGATCGCCGCGCCGAGGGCACGGTTATCCACGGTCGTGATCGGCAGTGGGGTCGGCGTCAATGGGGCGAACACCGTCACCGGCGTGGCCAGCGGTGGCACGGTGGCGACCGCCGTCTCCTCGAAGGTGGCGAACCAGATGACCACCAGGCCCATGATCAGGCCAAGGCCGGCCGCGATGGGCACGAAGATCCGCTGGCGTCGCCGGACACCCATCGGGTCCACGGGGCGTTTTGCGGTCCCGGCCACGATGCGTTGCAGCTCCTCACCGTGCTCTTCTTCCATCTGCTGCCGCGTCATTTTGCCGGTAAACATGCTCTTGTTGAACGTCTTGATGTGGACGCTATAGAAATGCCAGACCAGGATCGCCAATACCGCCAGGACCGCCTCACCGCCATGAGCCGATTTAGCCGCGGGGATGAATTGGCCGGGCAGGAATTTGGACGTGGCGATGGGGTTCCAGAGCATGAAGCCCGTGATTCCCATCACAACGCCACCCCAAATCATCGCCCAGTACTCCACCTTTTCAGCGAAGTTGTAGCGGGGCATCCTGGGATGCTCTTTGGTCAGGCCCAGATTGTAACGCACGATGTCAATGGCGTCGATCACATCTTTCAGGCCGGGCAACATGGTCAACTCCGTACGTAGCACGAAGACCTTGTAGCCCAGCACCATGATGTGGTAGACACTCTGCAGCGCAAAGACGATGGCGGCAACCCGGTGGATGATGCGCACGGATTCGATGCCGCCGAACGCGCCGATGAGCCAAGCCGCCACATCATTCATGGCGAACTTTTGGATCAAGCCCGTCAACCCCAACAGGGAGAACGAGAGCAGGAGCACGATGTGCTCGACCCGCTGCGGAACAGTGAAGCGTTCAAAGTGCTCATGGGCGCCTTTTTTCTCAGCCATGGTGCGCCCCCTTCTTGAAGAAACGATTAATCAGCTTGCGCAGGTAATCCAACCCCACAAAGGCCACCATACCGCCGATGACTGTTGGAATCAGGATCTTGTAAAACAGATTGACGTAATACACCAGTGGGTAGTTGTCCCGATCTGGCGCGAAGTGTCCCACCCAACTATCGGGGAAGTTAGCTGTGGCATCGGGGTGGCACCGCTGGCAGGTGACCAGAAGATTCTCCTTGACCACGGTGGCATTTTGATCCGACACCTGCTTAATGTCGTGTACGCCGTGGCAGTCAGTGCAGACCGCCTTGTTGGTCGGCTGATCAGGATGCTGTTTCTCGAACAGGGTGACGGTGGTGCCGTGGAAATCAGCCACGTAGGTGTCGAAAACGTGGGTTGAGATGCCGTACTTTTGCATCAGCGCCACGTTGGCGTGACAATCACCGCAGACATTGGGTGACTTGAGCCGGAAAGCTGCCGTGGTGGGATCTTCCTGCGTGTGCGAACCGTGGCAGTCGGTGCACGTCGCCACATCCGGATTGCTGGTCTGCAACAATGCTGCGCCATGCACACTTTCAGCGTATTCGGCATAAATGGTGCTGTGGCACTGTTCACAGGTGGTCGAGATCTTCTGCCGCGGGGTATCGGCTTTGGAGACGTCATGCGCACCGTGACAGTCGGTGCAGATGGCAGCGTTCCGGTTGCCGGCTGCCAGAGCGCGCGCATGGTTGCTATCGAGCGATTCTCGATACTGCTCGGCATGGCAGTTCTGGCATTGCTGGTAACGCTCCAACTGAAAGCTGCGGCGATCGCCGGCCGTCACTTTGGGGTGGGGATAGCCGGAGATGTTGGTGTGGCACGAAACGCAGGTTTGCCCCGCGGCGCCGTGCACCGACGCGTTGTACGCCTGCGGGTCAATTGTCAGCGGCAAAATCTCACCGCTGCTCAGTTCCACGCCTAATCCCGGGATGCTGTGGCAGCCCAGGCAGGTGGTGTTGTCGCTTTGCGCCGCGCTGTGGTTGACGCTAACGACAAGCAGCAACAGGATGGACAGACCTGCTGCCACAAGCCACCTCAAGTGCTGCCGTTTCGGGCACAAGAGGGTCATAAAGGGGTCCTCCTCATCATTTAACAACACGCGGCGTCATTATAGCAGCAGGCATCCCGTGGGCCATATGACATCCGTCATGATTCTAGCACGTTCCGAGTATAAATGGAATTTATCATGTTATCAGGGATCGCAGGGGAAACGGCCTACACTGTGCAGTTACGGCTGATATAACGCGCAACAAGCATCGCGAGCAGAGTAAGGAGCAAGATACCGCTGATAATGCCGAACGGGACAGCTCCCCGCCGGCAGAGACTGCCGTCTCCGTCAACGAAAATGGGGAACTGACCGACGACAGTCACGGGTTGGCGGTTTTCAACAGCGTTCGCAGACGTGCTACCGTCCGGTCGCGCTTCCAGGGAAACTTCCTTTCCGCCGATGGTGATCACTGGTCGCGCCATGCTGGCTTTTCTCCCGTGGATTTTGCTGAAGAGTGGGCGTATCCTGGAGTATTGTGCGGTGCAAGGCTGCAATGTGTGTTCGGCAGCAACGAGGATACGCCCAGTCTTTGACGTTCAGATTACCTGACAGTGTGCTGTTTGTCTATGCGTTGTGTCATGTTAAGCGCGGTGTAGGGCGCGGCGGCCGGCCGCCGCGCCCTACACCTTACTCGTCCAATTCAGCCAGGCGATCTCGCAGGCGCGCCGCACGCGCCTGGATCTCATTCAGCTTATCGCGCTCGCGCTGGACCACAGCCGCTGGCGCTTTTTGCGCGAAGGGCCCGCCGAGCAACCCTTCCGCCCGCGCGATTTGCGCTTCCGCCTCGGCCAACTCCTTGCCCAGCTTGGCCCGCTCCGCGGCCAGGTCCACGAGCTCGGCGAGGGGAAGATAAGCCGTCACGGTTCCGGTCACCAGGGTCAGCGCCTGGGCCGGCGCGTCCGCATGAGCGGCGATGATAAGCCGGGCCGGATCCAGGCGGGCCAGGGTGCACAGCAGCTCAGCCTGGTCGCGCACCAGCGCCTCCCGCTCGCCGGCCGCGATGGTCGCAGCGACGAGCTGGCCGGGCTTCACGTTGTACTCAGCCCGCGCGTTGCGAATGGCGCGCACCATGTCCATCAGCAGCCCCATGTCGGCCTCGGCGGCTTCGTCGCGCGCGCCCGGTTCGGGCCAGGGGGCTACGATCAACGCCTCCGGCCACGGCTCCACCGTTCCCCTGTTCCCCTGCTCCCCTGCTCCCCTGCCCCTCTGCTCCTCCGCCGCCTTCAGGTAGCCCCAGGTTTCCTCGGTCACGAAAGGGATGAAGGGGTGCAGCAGCCGCAACGACTCGTCCAGCACCTTGATGAGCGTCGCCCGGGTCCGGGCTTTCGCCGCGTCATCCCCGCGATACAGCGCGATCTTGCTGATCTCCAGGTACCAGTCGCAGAACTCGCTCCAGAAAAAGTCGTAGATCTGCCGCCCAGCCTCGCCGTACTGGAAGCCGTCCATCAGCCGGGTCGCGTCCGCGATGGTGGCGGAGAGGCGGGAGAGGATCCAGCGTTCTGGAAGCTGGAAACTAGAAGCTTGAAGCTTGAAGTCGGTATCGCCAGCTCCCAGTTTCCAGCTTCCAGCTTCCAGTTGCGACAACACAAACCGCGCCGCGTTCCAGATCTTGTTGGTGAAGTTCCGATTGCCCTCCACCCGTTGCAGGCTCAGATTGGTGTCGGTGCCGGGCGTGGAGCCGGTGAGCAGGGTGAAACGCAGCGCGTCTGCGCCCATCGCGGGGATGCCGTTCGGGTACTGCTGCCGCACGTAGTCCCCCAGCACTTCGGGCTGTGCGCCGTCGAGCAAGGCAATGGGATCCAGCACGTTGCCGGTGGTCTTGGACATCTTGCGGCCCTGGTCGTCCCGGATGATGCCGTGCAGGTACACCGTCTCGAACGGGATGTCGTTGGTGTACAGCAGCCCCTGCATGATCATGCGCGCCACCCAGAAGAAGAGGATGTCATAGCCAGTCTCCATCACCGTCGTCGGGTAGTAACGCCGCAGGTCCGGCGTGTCGTCGGGCCAGCCCAGGGTGGAGAACGGCCACAGCCCCGAGCTGAACCACGTGTCCAGCACATCCGGGTCTTGCTCGATCCGTTCGGAGCCGCAGTGTTCACAGCGGCTCGGGTCAGTTTTGGCCACGGTCGTCTCGCCGCAGTCCGCGCAGTACCACGCGGGGATGCGATGCCCCCACCAGAGCTGCCGGCTGATGCACCAGTCGCGGATGTTTTCCAGCCAGTTGTAGTACACCTTGGTAAAACGTTCCGGGATGATGGTGATGCGGCCGGAACGCACGGCCTCCAGGCCCATATCGGCCAGCGGCTTGATCTTCACGAACCACTGGGTGCTGACCATGGGCTCCACGATCTCGCCCCCGCGCTGCGACCGGGGCACCTGCGTCCGATAGGACTCGGTCTTGATGGTCAGCCCGGCGGCTTCCATGTCGGCCCACAGCTTCTTGCGGCACTCGAAACGATCCAGGCCGGCGTAGTGTGGCCCGGCTGCCGCGCTCATGCGCGCATCCCGGTCCAAGACGCTGATGATCTGCAGGCCGTGGCGCTGGCCGATCACGAAGTCGTTGGGGTCGTGGCCGGGGGTGATTTTCAGCGCGCCGGTGCCGAATTCCATCTCCACGTAGGTGTCGTGGATCACCGGGATGGGGCGCTTGAGCATGGGCACCAGGCTGGTCGCGCCGATCAAGTGGCGGTAGCGCTCGTCGTCGGGGTGCACGGCCACCGCGGTGTCGCCCAGGATGGTTTCGGGGCGGACCGTTGCCACCGGGATGTAGCCTACGCCGGGACCATCTTCCAGGTTTGCGCCGGCGATGGGGTACTTGAAATAGTACATGGTGGCGTTCTCTTCGCTGTACTCCACCTCCAGGTCGCTGACCGCGGTCTGCAGGCCGGGCGACCAGTTGATCAGGTACTCCCCACGGTAGATCAGCCCCATGCGGTAAAGGCGCACGAACGCCTCGCGCACCGCGCGGCTCAGCCCCTCGTCCAGGGTGAAGCGCATGCGGTCCCAGTCGCACGAGGCGCCCAAGCGGCGGAGCTGGCGCACGATGTGGCCACCGTACTTCTCCTTCCATTCCCAGGTGCGGCGCAGGAACTCCTCGCGGCCGATGTCCTGGCGGCGGATGCCTTCCTTGGCCAGCATCTTCTCCACCTGGAGCTGGGTGGCGATGCCCGCGTGGTCGTAGCCGGGCACCCACAGCGCCGCGTCGCCGCGCATGCGCTTGTAGCGGATCATCAGATCTTCCAGCGAGACGAACATGGCGTGGCCCAGGTGCAGCTCGCCGGTGACGTTGGGCGGCGGGATCGAGATCACGAACGGCTTAGCGTCGGGGCCGGCGAACTCCGGCTTGAAGAAGCCGGCGCTCTCCCACCAGTCGTAAATCCGCCGCTCCGAAGCGGCCGGATCGTAGGTTTTGGGCATGTCAAACGTGGACATGGGAATTTCTCCTTGGACTATGGCGTGTTACGTGATACGTGCTGCGTGATGTGTGTTGCGTGCGCCGCGCCCGCCCTCATGCGGGGCATCAGGCTGGCCGCGAGGGCGAGGGGGCAAGGATATTTGAGTCATACAGATATCAACCGATGCGCCAACGACTGTTGACACAACGACCACCCCCTTTCGTCTTTCGTCCTTTGTCCTTCGTCGTCCTGCTTACTCGTACTCGTTCGGATCCTCAGCCACCAACCCCTCCGCCCGCGCGGCCGCCAGCAGGTTCGCGTCGGCGGTGACGAAGATGGGGGCGGGGAGGCCAATCAGGGTCAGATCATGCGCCCAATCCACCGCGGTCGCCAGGTGAATCGCACCGTAGGCCCGCAGCGGATGCCGTTTCGCCAGCTCGGCAGCCAGGTCTAGCACCGCCTGGGACACAGCCAACAGGCCGATCTCATTCCTGGTCTCGGCCAATGCGATTCCAATCAGCCGTTCCCGCTGGCCGGCGCTGATGCGACGCTCTCGATGTGCTCTCGTCAGGGCGCAGATCACCTCAACCGGTATCAGCTCGATGCTCGTAAAGTGAGGAGCAAGCGGTGCGCGCAATAGATCGCGTACCCATTGGCTGCCTGGCTCGCGCAGATAGCGCTTTACAATTGCGCTGGCGTCAAGGTAATACGTGATCATCAGCGCGGCCCTCTGTCTTCGATAATCCAGTCGGACAGCGGCACTCCGTCCAGCCACGCACGTGCTTCTTCAGGTGTCGGCAACTCAACGCCTTTGATGTGCCGATCCATCCAATCGGTCTTTGCCTGCCGTTGTCGCAAGATGCGGTCATACTTTTCTTCGTCGCTTTCGGCGTGCGATTCATGCTCCAACTCAGCGACCAGCGTATCTATCAAGATTTGATTCAAAGAGACTTTATACTCAACGGCGCGCTCCTTGAGCACCTGATGTAGCGTTGCTGGTAATCTTACAGTCAGCTTGATCTTATCCTCTGTCATCGTATCCCTCCAACTTGCCCCATTTTCGCCCTTCAGAAGAGGACAAACATCAGCGCGGCCCCCGATCTTCGATAATCCACTCACTCAACGGCACGCCCTGCAGCCACTCGCGAATCTATTCCATGCTAGGAGGTTCTTCGCCATTGAGTAGTTCCCTTGCCAAATCAGACATCCAACTCGTGTCAGCCAGCAGGCCGCTTTCGCGCATCACGCGATCGAACTTCTCGGCTTCCGTTCCTTCTGCCGGCGGCGCGACGACAAACTCGGCGGCCAGTGTGTCCACCACTGCCTGGTTCAGCGAGACGTGATACTCGACGGCACGCTCCTTGAGCGCCTGGTGCAGCCGCGCGGGCAACCGTACAGTCAATTTCACAGTCTCTTCGGCCATCTTGCGCCTCCTCGACGTGCCACTATAGTGGCATGGTGGCACTCGGTATACACCAGGGCGCTGCGTTCCACAAAGCAGGTTTCTGCGAGAAACCTGCTTTGTGGAACGAAAAAGCGCCCCTCGCGTCACAAGGACGGAAGGGCGCTTCCGCGGTACCACCTTGGTTGGCAGGCTGGATGCTGGAAGCTGGAACCTGATCCGCTCTGCCCACTCAGAAGCTGTAACGGGCCAACCCGGGATTCCCTAGCGCTGAAAACCGGCTTCTGGTTTCCACCTTCAAGAACCCGACTCCCCGGCGACCTTCGGCGGCGCTCACGTCATGAGGCGGCTCTCACCCGGTGGCCTCCTCTCGCTGGCGACGGCGCGGACACGGCGACCGTGTCCTCACCACCTACTCCTCCGGTTCAATGTCTTTTTGATTTGTTGAGCTGATTATACGCACCTTGCGGCAAGTTGTCAATCTTCAGAATCAGCCCGCCGGCACGCTCCGGCGCAGGTCGGCGATCACCGTCTGCAGGTCCTGGCGCAGGCTCGAACCGGCAGGCAGTTGGCCCAGCAGCGCCTCAGCCAAGCGCAGCCGGTTGCGCGCATCGGCAAAATCAACGGCGCCGGCGGCCACCTGCTGCCGCACGGGCAGCAGCAACTCTAGCGCCTGGTCGAAGACTTCGCTGGGGGTCAGTTGCATGGCGTCGCCCACGTCTTTCGTAGCCTTCATGCCACGCATGATGGCCTGGCTGGCCTCGATATCCCCCGGGTTCACCAGCCACTTGGCCGCTTCACCCGCCATCTTGCGGAACGCGTCGTCGGCCGAGGCGCCGCGCTGCTCCAACGTGGTGCTGCGGTCAATGCTGTTGCTGCTGAGCGCCTGACGCTGGATGGCAAGCTGATACGCACCGGTGGGGCCCTTCAGCAGCGCACCGGTCACCTTGTAGCCGCGCGGCGGGGGCAGGATCCAGCTCCACAGGATCTTCAACCACCCCATGCCGCCCAGGTCAAGCTTCGGTTCCGGCTCCACGGGCACCTCTTTGGCCTGCACCAACTGGTTCCAGCGGATCAGCTTCTCGGCGAGCGCCAGCGGCACGATGCGGGCCGCGTTATCACCGGCCTCGCCAAGCGTATTGGTGAACTCGCCAACCAGGAAACCCGGCTGCACTGCGGGCCGCCGGAGCAGCGGGAGCCCACGCGTGAACCAGAGCTCACGCAAGGCTTGCAAGACCCAGCGGAAGGCATTGGCCAGCAGGTAGACCAGCACCACCACCGCCAGTGCAGCCAACGCCGTGCCAACAAACTCGCGCAGCTTGGTCCCCAGGGCGCTCGCCAGCGTCTCTCGAGGCGCAGGCGCGGGCGGCGCGGCTGCCGGCTCGGGTGCCGGTGTGGGCGGCAGGGCGGCAGCCTGGGCGGCCGCTTGCCCATCCAACGCCGCTTTGAGCCCCGCCAGCGCCTCGGGGTTGCCACGATCCTCCTGCGCAACCTCGGCGAAGATGGCCGCGGCCCGGCCGTAGTCACCACCGGCCAGATAGGTCTGCGCCAACACCAGCCTGGCGCCCAATGCAGTGAGCGTCGGTGTGGGGGTCGGTGTCAGGGTTGGCGTCGATGTGGGCGTCGGCGTGCCGGCGGCTGTTGGCGTCTCGCTAACCGCTTCGACAGTGGCTTGAGGCGTGGCATCTTGAGCCAGCAGGGCCGGCAGCGGGGCACTGAGCGCAACGATGGCCAGGATCAGCGCCGCTACGAGCATCCATGCTTGCAGGTGCGTCCGTCGTGGACTCATGGCGACCTCCGAGCGGGTGTTGGGACTGGATACTGGAAGCTTGAAGCCGGGTGTATCAAAAAGAACCAGGTTAGCGCCGATTATAACATGCCTGTTCACGCGTGGCAATTGTTGCGCGCCGCGCCACGTGCTATAATCCCCTTCCAGATTCCAGATTCCAGATGGAGACTCCCATGCCGCATCCTTTTCTCGAACGCCTATCCCGTGGCCCGGTGCTGGCCGACGGCGCCATGGGCACCATGTTGCATGCGCGCGGGGCAGCGTTGGATGAATGCCTGGAACAACTCAATCTTACCCATCCCGACTGGGTTCGGGAGATCCACCTGGCCTACATCAGGGCGGGCGCCGACATCATCCAGACCAACTCCTTCGGCGCGAGCCGGATCAGACTGCTGGATCATAACCTGGGCGACAAGATGCGGGAGATCAACTTCCAGGGTGTGAAGTTGGCACGTGAAGCGCGGGAGATCAGTGGCCAAGCGGTGCTGGTCGCCGGTTCGGTGGGGCCGCTGGGCCGCCGCGCGCGCCGCGGTTCCCAGTTGCAGGGCGAGGTTGCTGCTGCCGCGTTCCGCCAGCAGATCGGCGTGCTGTGGGAGGCCGGGGCCGACCTGTTGGTGCTGGAGACCTTCTCCGACCTGGCGGAGCTGACTGCGGCCGTGACCGCGGCGCGGGAGACCAGCGACCTGCCGGTGGTCGCTGAAGTCACCTTCGGCAATGACGGCATCTTGGCCGATGGCGTTGGTCCGGCGGAGGCTGCGCACGCGCTGGCCGCGTTGGGCGTTGAGGTGGCCGGCGTCAACTGCTCCCTGGGCCCGGCGCGCATCCTGGAGTTCCTGGCCGAGATGCACGCGGCCGAGCCCGGCCTGCGCCTGTCGGCCATGCCCAACGCGGGGCTGCCATTCCGCGCGGGCGAGCGCATGGTCTACCCCTCCGCGCCGCACTACTTCGCCGAGCGCGTGCCCCAGCTCATCGCGGCAGGCGCGTGCCTGGTAGGCGGCTGCTGCGGCACCACGCCCGCGCACGTTCAGGCGATGCGGGTCGCGGTTGAGGCGTTGGTGGATCACAAATCGTTGACGGCGGACGGCCGACCGCCGACCACCGATGGCGTTGGGGCGCCGATGGTGCGGGTGAGCACACCTGGGCTGCCCGATGCTGCCGAGGACGAGGCCCCCGAGCCAACCGGTCTGCTACAGAAGCTCCGCGCCGGCAAATTCGTGGTTAGCGTCGAGGTGGATCCGCCGCGCGGGTTCAGCGCGGCCAAGATGCTGGAGGGCGCGCGGATCGCTCAGGAGCGGGGCGCGGACGCGGTCAACGTGGCCGACAGCCCCATGGCCCGCGTGCGGATGGGCGCGCTGGCGCTGTGCGTGCTGGTCCAGCAGCAGGTGGGCATCGAGAGCATCCTGCACTTCACCACGCGCGACCGCTCGCTGATGGCGCTGCAATCGGACCTGATCGGCGCGCACGCGTTGGGGGTGCGCAACATCATCGCGCTCACCGGCGATCCGCCCAGCCTGGGCGATCAGCGGGACAGCAGCGCGGTCTATGACGTAGATTCCATCGGCCTGGTGCGCGTGATTGATGCGTTCAACCGCGGGCTGGATCGGGCGGGCAAACCGTTCGGCACGCGCTCGGCCTTCACCATCGCGGTCGCCAGCGATCCCACCCGGCCCGACCTGGTCCAGGAGGTGGATCGGTTCCACAAAAAGGTCTCCGGCGGCGCGCACCTCACCATGACGCAGCCGATCTTCGACCCGCTGTTGTGGAAGCGGTTCTACGACCTCTATGAGGAGCGCCACGGCCCGTTCCCCGTGCCCGTGCTCATCGGCATCCTGCCGGTGCAGAGCCATCGCCACGCCAGCTTCCTGCACAACGAGGTGCCCGGCATCACCCTGAGCGAAGCAGCCCTGGCCCGCATGGAGCGCGCTGGCGCGGACGGCCGCAAAGAGGGTGTCAAGATGGCCCAGGAACTACTGCTGGAATTGATGGAAATGCCCAAGGTACAGGGCGTATATCTGATGCCGAGTTTTGGGCGGTATGAGGTGGCGTGCGAGGTGTTGGATGTGGTGAAATGTGATACGCGAGATTCGAATGACACTGCAACCATCGCTTTTTGAAGAAATGGTTACGCCGGTGCTCGAACCCCTTGACCTGAAGACCGCCAGGTCGGGAACGTTCTTGGACAACATGGCGCTACCTGTGCATCGCTGGTTCCGCTACTCCGCAGGATTTGCCGCCGAATGGGTGCAGCAGGTTCTGCAGACATGGGGGATTTGCGGCGAGCATGTCGTCTTGGACCCTTTCGCCGGATCGGGCACGGTTGCTGTCGTCTGTGATGGTCTCAACATCAACAGCATCGGCGTCGAGGCGCATCCCGTCGTCGCACGAATCTGCAAAGCAAAGTTATCGTGGAGCACATCAGTCGAGCGGTTTTCTCGTTTGGCCGACGAGATTGTGGCATCTGCTGCGACGCGCAAAGGGCAGGTGGAAGGCTATCCCTCCCTAATTGCACGGAGCTATGATGCAGACAGCCTTGCCATACTGGATAGCTTGAAGGGCGCCTGGCGCGAACGGGATGATAGCTCACCGGAGTCAGAGCTCGTGTGGTTGGCGATCACTGCGATTCTTCGACCAACCTCATCCGCCGGGACCGCGCAGTGGCAATACATCTTGCCCAACAAGACCAAGCAGAAGGTGCTTCCGCCAAGGATTGCCTTCAGAGAACAAGTCGAGATGATGAAGTCGGACATGAGGTGGATGCAGGCGCGAGTTAAGAACTCGAGGGCGCGAGTGAGCGCCAGCGATGCCCGGAGCCTGAGCGCATGTGTCACCGATCGGGTGGACGCGGTGATCACATCGCCGCCGTATGCGAACAACTACGATTATGCTGATGCATTGCGTTTTGAGATGACTTTCTGGGGCGAGGTGATGGGGTGGGGGGATATCCACGACAAGGTGCGGCGATATCTGATCGTTTCATCGTCGCAGCATTCATCCCGCGAACGGTTGGTCCTTGATGAATTGCTGCGTTCGGAGGAGGTTGCGCCGATCCGCGAGGAGTTGGCTGAAATCACCCGTCGTTTGGCCAACGTGCGTGAAGATCACGGGGGCAAAAAGCATTATCACACGATGATCGCCGCTTACTGCCGCGATATCGCACAGGTCCTTCAGCAATTACGTCAGGTTTGTGTTCCCGGCGCCCATATGTGTTGGGTGATCGGTGATTCGGCGCCCTATGGCGTGTACGCACCCATAGACGACTGGATCGGCAAGCTGGCGCTGGCGGCCGGCTTTGTTAGCTACCGCTTCGATAAGCTGCGGGATCGCAACATCAAGTGGAAGAACCGCAAGCATAGGGTGCCTCTCAAAGAGGGCCTCCTGTGGATTGAGGGGTAAACATGGCTGAATCACCTGCGCACAAGTTTGGCCAGGTCATCGGTAGCCTGCTCGAGTCTGTCCTGCTGCCTCAGCTCGAGCAGTTCTGCTGGGAGCACAACTTGTATCTGGATCATCAACAACGAAACCGGCCGGCGCGTCGCGGGCGGAAGGTGTCGTGGCAAGATCAATACGGGAACACGCATGATTTGGACTTCGTGATCGAGCGCGATGGCTCAGATGAAATTGTCGGGCAGCCGCTTGCTTTTATTGAAGTTGCCTGGCGACGCTACACCAAGCATTCGCGCAATAAGGCCCAGGAAATTCAAGGTGCTGTCTTGCCGCTGGCTGAGAAATACTACTGGAACAGCCCTTATCTCGGCACTGTTCTTGCTGGCGTCTTTACCGAAGGCTCCTTGGATCAACTGAAGTCGAACGGTTTCCGTGTGCTGTACTTCCCTTACGAGACTCTGATCAGAGCCTTCGAGGCCGAAGGGATTGATATCCGCTTCGACGAGAGCACGCCTGATGACGTTTTTCGTGCGTGTACCGATCGTATTGAGCGCGCCTCTGCCGACACCATGGAGCGCATCAAGAAACGACTGATTGCCACCAATCAGAAGGAAGTCAACGACTTTTTTGCTGCTTTGCAGCATAGGATCAGCCGTTCTGTCGTTCGTGTGCTGGTCATTCCGCTATACGGACGCTTGAGCCAATTTGCAACCATTCAGGACGCCCTCCGCTTCCTGGATATGCACAGCATCTACGAAGGTTCCGGCGAGTTTCGCAAGTATGAAGTACAAATCGAGTTCTCCAACGGGGATCGGGTGCAAGGTTCGTTTGAGTCCAAGTATGGAGCCCGTGAATTTCTTGAGTTTGTAGCCGCAAAATGAATCTGAAACTACGTGAAAAATGCCAACCTTCGACCTGATCGCCTTCGACGCGGACGACACCCTCTGGCACAACGAGCGCTTCTACGTGGAGGCGCAGGCCGCATTTGCGCGGCTGCTGGCGCAATACCAGACCCCCGAGTGGATCCACCAGCACCTCTACCGCACGGAGACCCGCAACCTCCAGCACTTCGGCTACGGCGCCAAGGCGTTTGCCCTCTCCATGATCGAGACTGCAGTGGAGGTTACCGAAGGCCGCATCGCCGGGCGGGACATCCAGGCCATCGTTGACCTGGTGCGCGGGATGCTCACCGCGGAGGTCGCGCTGCTGGATCACGTGGCCGAGACCATCCCGCTGCTGGCTGAACGCTACCCGCTGCTGGTGATCACCAAGGGCGACCTGCTCGACCAGGAACGGAAGGTGGCGCGATCGGGCCTGGCGCAGTACTTTCGGCACGTGGAGGTGGTCAGCCACAAGGATCGCGCCACCTATGCGCGCTTCCTGGAACGGTATGCCGTCTCCGCGTCACGGGTGCTGATGGTGGGCAACTCTCTGCGTTCCGACATCTTGCCCATCCTGGAGCTAGGCGGCCAGGCGGCCTACATCCCCTATGAGCTCACGTGGCTGCATGAGATGGCCGAGCTGCCGCCGGAGGGGACGCGGGGGTATCACCAGCTCGCCCATATGGGGCAGTTACCGGGGTTGCTGGCGCAGCTGGAGGGGGAAACCCGGCGACTGGAAGTCGCAGCTACCATTGCGAAATCGGCCTGCGCCGATTGACCCGCAGTCCACGCAGGTGGACGGCTCGACTGAGCTCGCCGAAGTCTTCGCAACGGTTGCCGCGGTTTCAACCGCCGGGCGGCTTTCGGCGATAGGAGTTCTGCACGTGACCACACTGCTTGTCATCACCGCCCACCCCGACGATGAGGCGTTCGGCATGGCCGGGACGTTGGCAAAGGCCGCGGCCGCGGGCGTCCGCACCGCGCTGATCTGCGCGACGCGCGGGGAGGCGGGCCAGTCGGCCGGGCTGGCGGACACAAAGGAGGCGCTGGCCGCGCTGCGGAGCGCGGAGCTGCGCTGCTCGGCCGCGACGCTAGGGGTGAGCGATCTGGTGCTGCTGGACTACCCTGACGGCGGCGCGGCCGAGTGGGACATGGACGCCCTGGTTCGTGAGTTGACCGCGCACATCCGCCGCATCGCCCCGGACGCTGTCGTCACCTTCGATGACCAGGGCATCACCCGGCACCCCGACCACATGGCGGTGCACCGGGCTGTGCGCCAGGCGCTGGAGGGCGCGGCCGACCGCTTGGGCGTGCGCCGGCTGTGGCACCAGGTGATCACCTGCCCGGAGGAGGCCAGCCCCGAAGGGCCGGCGTTCGCTTGTGTGTCGCGCGAGGCGGTGGATGTGGCCGTGGACATCCGGGCGTTCGAGCCGGCCAAGCGCGCCGCGCTGGCCTGCCATCGCACCCAGGCCGCGGACACGCAGTGGATGCTCTCGCAGCCCGAGGGCAGCCTGGCCGAGGAGCTTTACCTCCTGGCGTGGGATGCCGCCGGTTGGCGGCCGCCGACCGGTTGCGGCGACCTGTTCTGACGTGTAACGTAAGCGGCCATCTTGCGCCACGGTTTGTTGTAGTGCGCGCTTTCCGTTATACTGTGCCCATGCGTGTGTACCTGGAATCGTTGGGCTGTCGCTTGAACTACGCGGAGATGGTTAGCCTGGGCCGGCAGTTGGCCGCGGCCGGCCACGAGCTGGCCGGTTCCGCCGCGGCCGCAGACCTGTGTGTGCTGAACAGCTGCGCCGTGACTGGTGAAGCCGCCCGGCAGACGCGGCAGCTCGCCCGGCAAATGGCCCGCGTCAACCCGGCGGCCCGGCTGATCGTCACCGGCTGCTATGCCACGCTGGAAGGCGAGGCCGTCGCGGCCCTCCCCAAGGTCGAGCTTGTCATTGGCAACACGCGCAAAGACGACCTGCTGCGGATCATCGAATCAGTGAATGGCGAATCGGTGAATCAGCGGTTCGGCGAGGCGGCGGATGGCGGATCACGCAGCACGCAGCACGCAGTACGCAATACGCAATACGCCTCCCGCACCCGTGCCTTTATCAAAGTCCAAGATGGCTGCCGCAACCGGTGCACCTTCTGCATCGTCACGGTGGCGCGGGGGGAGGAGCACAGCCGGCCCATCGCCGACCTGGTGGCCGAGGTCAACGCCCTGCACGCCGAGGGCTACCAGGAGGCCGTGCTCACCGGCGTGCACCTGGGCGGCTATGGCGCGGACCTGGGCGAGAGCCTGAAAGGGTTGGTGTCTGCGCTGCTGGCGGAGACACCGATCCCGCGGCTACGGCTATCGTCGTTGGAGCCGTTTGACCTGACGCCGGACTTTTTTCAGCTTTGGACGCAGAGCGACGGCCGGTTAATGCCACACCTCCACTTGCCCGCGCAATCGGGCAGCGATGCGGTGTTACGGCGCATGGCGCGGCGAAACACCGCGGCCGAGTTCGAGGCGCTGGTGGCAGCAGCTCGGGCCAGCATCCCCGGGCTCACCGTAACCACCGATCTGATCGCGGGCTTCCCGGGCGAGACCGAGGCACAGTTCGCCGAAACGGTCGCCTTCGCCCGCCGCGTCGGTTTCGCGCATATGCATATCTTCCGCTACTCGGCCCGCGCGGGCACCGCCGCCGCGCGTTTCGGCAACCAGGTATCGGAGGCCGAGCGCAAGCGGCGGATGCGCGTGCTCGCCGGGCTGGATGCTGAGTTGGGCCAGGCCGTGCGAACGGAACTCCTGGGCAGCACGCGGCCGGTGCTGTGGGAAAACCGGGTGAACGACGGTTCGAACACGGCGGCCTGGTCAGGTCTCACCGACAACTACTTGCGCGTGTTGGCGCCGGCGCCGGCCGACACCGATCTGCATAACCGTATCACGGCTGTGCGCTTGTTACGGCTGGAGGCCGATACGCTGTGGGGCGAAATGGCGCGGCCTTGATGTATTGTAATGATCCACTTCATAGCCTGTTACCTTTGAACGGAGAAAGCATATGACCTTCGAAGAACGCTTGGATGCAGACCTGAAAGAAGCCATGCGCAGTGGAGACACCGTCCGCAAGCTGGCGATCCGGGCCGTCAAAACAGCCATCACCGAAGCGAAAGTCTCGGGTGCGCAGCAACACACCTTGACTGATGAGGACGTGCTTCAGATCATCATCAAGCAAGTCAAGCAGCGCCGCGATAGCGCGGCCGAGTTTGCCAAAGGCGGCCGGCCCGACCTGGTCGCCCAGGAAGAGGCCGAACTATCTGTATTGGAAGCCTACCTGCCCCAGCAACTCGACGAAACGGCCGTCCGCCAGCGGGCACAGGCCGTCATCGCCGAGCTAGGTGTGGCTGACAGCAAGGGATTCGGCCTTATAATGAAACGGCTGACAGCAGAATTGCGCGGGCAAGCCGACGGCCAACTGATCAACCGTGTTGTGCGTGAGTTACTGGCGTGATGATTAGCTGAAAGGCGCAATGATGAACGATGCGTCCGGTGCACAGTCCCTTGCGCGCCGCGGCCGCCCCATGCGATCGCAGGATATCCCCTGGCCAGCAAGGCTGCGAGTCGCAGCTATCTGGCTGGCGGCGGTGGCTCTGATCATTGCGATCCTCGTAATGCGTTTGCCGTTCACCGGCCAGGTCGCGCTGCAGGTGGGCGATGTATCACCGCGCGACATCATGGCGCCCCGGCAGATCACCTATGTCAGCGAGATTCTGACCGAGCAGCGACGCCAGGCGGCTGCGAATGCCGTCGGTGAGTTCTACGATCCACCCCAGGCACGCGTCGGCCGGCAGCAATTCACCCTTACCGGTCAGATCCTGGACTACATCGCCAGCGTGCGGAGCGACAGCTTTGCTGATGCGCAGCTCAAGGCGTCCTATATCGCTGCCATCACAGCTCTGGACTTGCCGCAAACCGTGATTGACCGCATCGTGGCGCTGCCTGGTCCGGCTTGGGAGCGTGTGGCGGCCGAGATCCAGGTCGTGTTGGAACGCGTCATGCGCGAAGAGATCCGCGAAAACAACCTGGCCGACGAGCGGCGTAAAGTGGCTGCGCGCGTCCGGCTCGATCTGGGTGATGATGATGCGGCGATCGTGATCGCAGTCGTACAGGACCTGTTGGTCCCCAACAGCTTTTTCAACGCCGAGCGCACCGAACAGCGGCGCCAGGCTGCGCGCGATGCGACCGAACCGGTGACCAACACCGTGGAACGAAATGAAACCATCTTGCGCACCGGCGATCTGGTTACGAACCTGGATATCGAGGTGCTAAAAGCGTTGGGGCTGCAGCAACCCAGGTGGTCGTGGCTTGAGTTGAGCAGCACTGCCGGTTTCGTTCTGTTGTTAGGTGTGATCCTGATCTACTACCTGTGGCGCCAGGAACCACAGCTCTGGCTTAAGTCCACCGAGTTGTTGCTCATGGCTTCCGTCATCGTGTTGGCGGTACTGGCCGCAAAGATCATGATTCCGGCGCGGGCCGTATTGCCGTATCTCTACCCTTACGCGGCGCTGACCATCATCCTCGCGATCGTCATCAATCTGCGCGTTAGCCTGGTGGTCGCTGGCCTGGCCGCGTTGCTCATCGGCTGGCTGACCGGTGGCGATCTGGCGATAATGACCTATGGCTTGGCCGGCATGTTGGTGGGCACCCTGAAGTTGCGGCGGGGCGATCACCTGGCAAACTTTGCCTGGGCGGCGCTGTACATCACCGTCGCCGACTTACTGGTCGTGTTGACATTTCGGGTTATGAGCGGCGCGTGGGACGTGCGCGGTATGCTAGAGCTCGCGTTCGCCGCGATCGTCAACAGCCTGATCGCCATTACAGTAACGATGTTGGCGCTTTACCTCATCGGCGCCCTGTTCGGTGTGACAACCCCGCTACAACTGCTGGAGATCTCGCGGCCCACCCATCCCTTGCTCCGCCAGCTACTGCTGAAGGCGCCCGGCACCTATCATCACACGCTGCTCGTGAGCAATATGGCTGAACGCGCGGCCGAGGCCATCGGCGCGGACGCGCTGTTGACACGGGTGGGCGCCTATTATCATGATGTAGGCAAAACTATCCGGCCCTACTTCTTTGTCGAAAACCGCACCGAGAACCTGGATCCACATGCCCGGCTTGACCCATACACCAGCGCCCAGATCATCGTGACGCATGTAAAAGATGGGATTGACCTGGCGCGCAAGTATCGATTGCCTCGACGGGTGATTGCTTTCATCCCTGAACACCAGGGAACACTGTTGGTGTCCTATTTCTACCATCAAGCGGTGCAACAGGCTGGCTCGCCCGAAGCGGTCGATAAAGCCCAATTCAGCTACCCGGGTCCCAAGCCCCAGAGCCGAGAGACAGCGATCACCATGCTGGCCGATGGCGCTGAGGCCACCGTCCGTGCAAGACGTCCCGCTTCCATCGAAGAGTTGGACCGAATCGTGGGCGAGAGCATCCAGAGCCGGCTGCTGTCAGGCCAGCTCGACGAGTGCTCACTGACGATTGCCGATCTAAGCGCCGTGCGTCGGGCATTTGTGGACGTTTTGCGCGGCTTGCACCATCCGCGCATCAACTACCCCGCTGACATAGCGAAAACCCAAGCCGCAGCGTCCGCTGGCAGTCCGACCTCCCAAAGCGAACCCGTTCAGGAACCAGCTCAACAGAAATCTGCCCAGGAGTTATCTGATGCCACCCAACCTTCCGGCAGCCAACCCGCCTTCTGAGCTGCCCACGGACGACAAGATAATCGTTGAAGTTGCCGAATCCTACCTGGGCGAGGTAGATGCGGCCGACCTGGCACGGGTCGTCGTCCATGCTTTGACAGTCGAAGGCTGGCCTGATGGCGAACTAACCCTGGTGATCACCACCGACGAAGAAATGGCCGAGCTGAACCAGCAGTACCGCGCAGTAGAGGGACCAACCGATGTGCTCTCGTTTCCGGCGCAGGACCCCACGCCCGGGTTCGTCAGCGCGCCCGAGATGGCCGCCTACCTGGGTGATATCGTCATCGCGCTTCCCTTCACACGACGCCAAGCCGCCGAGTTGGGCCGTTCATTGCGCGACGAACTGCGCCTGCTGGCGGTGCACGGCGTGCTTCATTTGTTGGGCTACGATCACGCCGAGCCGGAAGCAGAAGCGGCCATGTGGGCGCGGCAGGATGCTATCCTGGCCCTGGCCGCGGCCGCCGACTGAGCTTGCAGCATGAAAGCGTTCCTGCGCGGCTTCGTTTTCGCCTTCCAGGGGCTCGCTTATGTGATGCGCACGCAGCGCAACGCGCGTGTGCATGCGCTGGCAGCCTGTCTGGCGATCGCGGCAGGCGTCCTTCTTCGGGTCACAGCCGTCGAATGGGCTGTGTTATGTGTGACTATCGGCGTGGTCTTTAGCGCCGAGATGGTGAACACGGTGGCTGAGCTGGCTGTAGATCAATTGACGCAACGCCAGCATCCGCTGGCCAAGACGGCCAAGGATGTCGGCGCCGGCGCGGTGCTGGTGACTGCCATCGCAGCCGTCGGCGTGGGCCTGGCGGTCTTCGGCCCGCGCGTATGGGACATTGTTGTGGGGAGATGACAGGACATGGCTAATACAGCGACCATGACCCGCCGCGAGCGGCTGACCGCAACATTCGCCGGCCACCCGGTTGATCGACCGGCGGTGGCATTGTGGCGCCATTTTCCGGGCGATGATCAACGGCCGGACGACCTGGCTACAGCCACGCTGCAATGGCAGGCCCAGTACGATTGGGACTTCATCAAGGTATCGCCGGCCAGCAGCTTCTGCCTGGTGGATTGGGGCGCAGAGGACCGCTGGATGGGCGGTGACGAGGGCAATCGTGAATACACGCGGCGGGTCATCACCCAACCGGAGGACTGGGCCGCCCTGCCCCAGCTTGACCCGCACGCAGGCCGGCTGGCGGACCAACTGCGCGCCCTGGCGCTGATCCGCGACGGCGTCGGCCAGGAAGTGCCGTTCATTCAAACGGTGTTCAGCCCGCTCGCCCAGGCCAAGAACCTGGCCGGGCCACTCACCCTGCTGGCCCACCTGCGCCGGACGCCCGAGGCGGTGCACGCCGGCCTGGAGACGATCACCCAAAGCACGCTGCTTTTCATCCAGGCCTGCAAGCCGCTGGGGATCGCGGGCATTTACTACGCGGTGCAAATGGCAAACTACAGCCTGCTGAGCGAGCCGGAATACCGCGCCTTCGGGGAGCCCTACGACCGGCGCATCCTAGGGGCCGTTGTCGACCTGTGGTTCAACATGGCGCACCTGCATGGCCCTGCCGGGATGTTTGAGCTGGTGGCGGATTACCCTGTGCAGGCGCTCAACTGGCACGACCGTGAGTCGGGGCCTAGCCTTGCCGAGGGCATGCGCCGTTTCCCCGGCGCCGTATCGGGTGGGCTGGAGCATTGGGACGATCTGCTGCGCGGTGACCCGGCGCAAGTGCGCGCCCGCGTGGCCGATGCCATCGCGCAGACTGGCGGCCGCCGACTGATCGTCGCATCCGGCTGCGTTGCACCCGTCAACGCGCCGTTCTCGAACCTGCGCGCCGTGCGTGAGGAGGTGGAGCGTGATGCATGAGGTATGGTTCGCGCTACGCTGATTCGTAAGGTGCAGAGCACGCAGCCTCCCTGGGGGATTCGCTGACTCCTATGACCTATACCTACTGTCCTCATTGCGGTGCGCCGCTGGCTGAAGGTGTCAAGTTTGGCCGGCCGCGCAGGCTGTGCCGCTACTGCGGCTTCATCCACTTTGACGATCCCAAAGTGGCCGTGGCCGCGCTGGTGAGCGACGGCGCGCGGGTGCTGCTGGTGCGCCGCGGCGTCGTGCCCCGCATCGGCTATTGGGCGCTGCCTGCTGGCTACATGGATGCCGACGAACTGCCCGAAGAGGCGTTAGCGCGAGAGATCGCGGAGGAAACCGGGGTTACGGTGCGGGTGCTGGGCCTCCACACGATCGCGCCGCTGGCTGGATGGGCCCAACGCCGCGGCATCCTGTTGCTCTACCGTGCGGAGCCGATGGATCGCACCCTGCTCGCAGCCGACGATGTCAGCGAGGTGGCCTGGTTCGCGGCGGACGAGATCCCCTGGGATGCGCTGGCCTTCGAGTCCACGACGCAGTTCCTGCACGAATGGGTCACCGAGCAGCGTTAGGCGGCGTTGCGCATCAGGGGCTCCACATCACCAGGGGCCAGTAATTCACATACCCGTTCGTCGCACAAAACCGGACCTCATCGATCCAAAAACTGGTGGCCGCGCTGTCCGCATCGTTGGCCGCGGTAAACACCAGGTTCACATCCCCCGCCTCCTTCAGGATGCCCAATGCGACCCGCTCCATGCGATACAGATAGCGATCCCACGGCAGCCCGCTGCTGGAAGTGTCGGCCGTGTTGCCTGTGCGCAGCAGTGACGAGACCAACTGCCCTTTTGCCGATCGGAACTCAACGGTTAACCAGTCATCGTAGGGAAAGCTGGGCGTAGCGCCCCGCCCCCAATCGCTGGTCTCGATGCGATAGGCGAACCACAGCGTTCCGGCCATCGGAACCGGTGGCCAGGACGGCAACGTCACTGTCCGGGTGACAGCCGCGCGGGTATCCGGCCCGCCGGGCAAATGCAGCGCCTGCGTGCCGGAATAGGCCTGCGTCGTATCCACCAGCGCACTGCCGCTGAGCTGCCATGCGGCTGCGCCCGCTTCGAAATCGCCATCGGGGATCAGCTCCTGACAGCCGGGCGGCCACACAGCCAACGGCGGCCCCGGCTCAGGAGGCAGCACCGGCTCCTCGCTGGGCAGCGTAGCCGCCAGCGTCCTGCGCGCGTTGATCCGGCCGTGTCCGAACGCGTCATCCCAACCGTAGGCGCCCAGGTCATCGGCGTTGCCCTCGATCAAGGCGCGCACCGCATCAGGCGTCAGGGCAGGGTTGCGTGCAAGGATGAGCCCAGCCAGGCCGGCCACATGGGGCGTTGCCATGCTGGTGCCGCTCATGAATGCATAAGCCCCGTCGCGGTAGGTGGAGTAGATCGAGACGCCCGGCGCAGCTACATCAACGAAGTCGCCGCGGGTGGAAAAGTTGGCTAACACATCGTCTCTGGTGGTAGCAGCCACAGCAATGACGTGCTCGTGCGCCGCGGGGTAGTGATACCGCTCCGTGCCCGTGTTTCCAGCGGCAGCCACCACCACCACCCCGCGCGCCCATGCGTAGTCTACCGCCATCTGTTCCCCAAGGCTGTAGCTGGATGCCCCCAAGCTCAAGTTGATGACGTGCGCGCCGTTGTCGGTGGCGTAGATGATGGCGCGGATCAGATCCTCGTAAGTCCCGATCCCGCCGCGGAAGACGTCCACCGGCATCAGTGTGACCGCGCCCGCTACCCCGGCGATGCCGATACCGTTGTTGACACGCGCGCCTGCAATCCCTGCCACGTGGGTGCCGTGGCCGTGATCGTCGTCCGGCAGGTTGTCATTATCCGCGAAGTCCCAACCGTTGATATCGTCAATAAAACCGTTGGCATCGTTATCAACGCCATCGCCGGAGATCTCGCCAGGGTTCACCCAAATGGCCGAGGCGAGGTCAGGATGCGCCATGTTGACGCCGGTGTCAAGGATGGCGATCACGATCTCGGGCCGGCCAGTGGTGTACTCCCACCCCGCAGCCATTTCGATACGCTTCAGGTAAGGCTCTTGTGTGGGGTAGGCAGGATCGTTGGGGGTCAGGTCCAGGGTGAAGGTATAGTTTGGCTCGGCCCATGCGGCGCCAGCGGTGGCCCTTAAGGTCGCCGCCATCGTCGCCAGGGCCACGTCGGGCGAAACTTCCACCACCGACAGCCCCAACTGTGGCAATGTGCGGACAACGCGTGCCCCTGCGCGAGCCAGTTGAGCGTTTGTGTTGGCTGTGGCGCCCTCCGATAGCTTAACGATGAGCTGGCCGGAGACGTGCGGCGCAGCCCAATCGGGCGAGCGGCCGAGCGGCGCATCGGTCGTTTGGCCTGCAACCGTGGGCACCAGTGCTAAGGCGAGAATCAGGCTTGCTGCCAAGACGCGTGGGCCAATGGTGCAGAAAGTGAACATGGAGGCTCCTACAACGATGATGCGTCTCACGATCCGAAATCGAGGCTTCAGCCAGTTTCCTGCGCTAGGCATCCAACTGGCTGAAGCCTCGATCCCAGAAACCGGAACATTCAGACGCGCAGGGACGTGACGCCCCGGCCTACGCCGCTGGCGAGTTGGCTGAGGGCGGTAGGCAAGTCGTCGCCGTTCTTCACCAGGTAGGCTGGCATGCCGCTGGCCTGCAGATCTGCCAGTATGGGAATCCAATCGGGTGCGGGGCCAAAGGTGCGCGCAGCCAGAAATACGCCCACGCCGTGCACGCCACGCGAACGCAGCCCGCGCAACACCGTCACCCAGCGGTTATCGGTGGAGGAAGTAATAACGATCAAAGTGGTGTGCCGCGCCAGGGTCGCGCCGTCGCTGGCCAACACCTGCGCCATCGGCAGTCGCCCGCGCGGCTGGATCACTGCCAGGATTTCCAGCAGGCGGCTGAGTTGACGCTCGCCGCGGTCAGGCTGCACGATCTCGCGCGCTTCGGCATAGCTCAGGAAGCCGACCTCGCGATCGGATTGCAGGAAGAGATTGGCCAGCGACGCAGCAATGGTGACGCCGTATTCGACCGTGCTGGGCGGCAACTCCATGCGCTCGGCGCGGCGCGTCAACCAGGGCAGTGGCTCAGCGCCCTCTTCTTCCAGCCAGGGGGTCGAAGCATGCGCATCCTCGTACATGTCCAGGAAGATCCAGACATCTGCCAGCGGGTCCAGCTCGAATTCCTTGGAGATGAGCCGGCCCGTGCGAGCGCTGGAACGCCAATGGATGCGATTGAAACTATCACCGGGCGCGTAGTCGCGTACGCCGGAGACACTGGCCGTGACATAAGGGGTGCGCCGGTGCATGGCCTCGCCGCCGGGCAGATAGCCGGTAGGCGGGCTGAATTGCGGGATATCCACGATAGCTGGCGTCACGACCAGCGACGTGGTCTGCGGCAGCTCACGAGTAAACCGGAAAATGCCCAACGGGTCGCCGGAGGAAAGGGTGATCGGACCCAGGATATACCGTCCACGGCGCCGGCTAAAAGTGCGCACCTGCCAGCGCGAGGCGTTCCGCCGGGCCAGTGAATTGACCACGCGGCTCACGTGATGACCGGGCAGATCCGAAAAATCGTGCACCTCAACCCACAGTTTCGGCCAGGGCGAACGGTTAACCAGCTCCAAGGTTTCCTCAAAGTATTTGCCCACCTGCGAGCGCTGGGAACGGGTGGCGCGCTTAAACTCCAGGCCGTGCTGGTTGCCCCAGGCCCACATAAACGCGGTCACAATGACCCCGCTGACGAAATAGAGCAGGTTATATGCCAGGTCGCGGCCGCTGGCCAGGGCAAAGGCCAGCGCGGCGATCCAAAGCAACAAGATGCCCCAGGCGCGTCGCACAACTCACTCCATCAACGCGCCCGGATGCGTGTCCCTGGCACGGGGACCGACGACGCGATCTGCTCGACGACGGCGCGGGCTTCCACGTTCTTGATGCGCGCCGATGGGCTGATGATCAACCGATGGGCGAACGTAGCCTCCAGCAGTTTCTTCACATCATCGGGGATCACATAGGTGCGGCCCTGCATGGCGGCATGCGCGCGGCTCGTCTTGAAAAGCGCCAGGCTGCCGCGCGGACTCACCCCCAGGTAGATGTCGGGGTGCCGGCGGCTGGCGTTGGCCAGGTCAACGATGTACTCCTTGATCAGCTCATCCGAATAGATGGTCTTCACAGCAGCCTGGGCGGCGCGCAGCTCTTCGCCCGATACCACCTGGCCCAGATCTTCCAGCGGGTGGCGCTCACGCTGCGACTCCAACACGCGCATCTCGTCCGCCGGCGAGGGATATCCCAGGCTGATTCGCATCATGAAGCGGTCAATCTGTGCTTCGGGCAATGGGAAGGTGCCCTCATATTCGATCGGGTTTTGAGTGGCCAACACCAGGAACGGCTTTTCCATCGGATAGGTCACGCCGTCCACCGTCACCTGGCGCTCTTCCATCGCTTCCAGCAGCGCCGACTGCGTCTTGGGCGTGGCGCGATTGATCTCATCGGCCAGCACGATCTGCGCCATGACCGGGCCCGGCCGAAACTCAAACTCGCGCGTCTTCTGGTTGAACACGGAGACGCCCGTTACGTCGCTGGGCAACATGTCGGGGGTAAACTGGATGCGGCGAAAGGAACAGCCGACCGACTTGGCGATGGCGCGCGCCAACATCGTCTTACCCACGCCAGGCACATCCTCAATGAGCAGATGGCCCTCGCATAGCAGGGCCAGCAAGGTCATCTCCACCTCGTGGCGTTTGCCGATGATCACCTTTTCGACGTTTTCCACCACACGCTGGATCAGGCTGATAATGATTTGCGTATCGTCCATGCCTCTTTGACTCCTCTAAGTCCGGTGCAAGCATACCCGGAAGCCAGGGTACATTATAATCACAGTCCTTGCTAAAAAGCAATACGCACCCCAACCGTGAGGCAACGACCTCCAAACAATACGATAGAGAATTCTGGCACAGCCTTCTACTGGCGATAACGCTTTCCAGGTAGTATAATGCCATCATCGTATAGCCGGCGCTGAGAAAGCAAATGGACTTGCGCAACACAGCACACGAGCGCGCGTCGGACCGCGTGCACTGAGTCCAGTGTGAAACAGACCTTGAGCAATCGAGGCGCAAACGCACCGCAGGAGAAAAACTCTTGAAGCCCCAATCCAACTTCCTATACAACCTCCACGAACTCATCCGCAAGCGCTGGAGCCCGCGCGTCTTCGCGGCGCGGCCGGTGGCTGAGGAAACGATCCTGACCCTGCTGGAAGCCGCGCGCTGGGCCGCGTCCTCCGGCAACGGGCAGCCGTGGCGCTTCATCTATGCCACCCAGGCGCAGAATGAGCGGTTCCGCAAGCTGTTCGACTGCCTCAACGAGGGCAACCAGGAATGGGCCGGAACCGCGCAGGTTCTGATCCTGACGCTGGCCAAGACGCGCTCCGAGCGTTCCGGCCGGCCCAACCGCTGGGCGTTATACGACCTGGGCCTGGCAGTCGGCAACCTGACTACGCAGGCCTCCGCCCTCGACTTGTACGTCCGCAACATGGCCGGGTTCTCGGCCGAGAAGGCGCGGCAGCACTTCGACCTGCCGGACGACATCGAGCCGGTGACCATGATCGCGGCCGGCTACCTGGGCGACCTCGATCAATTGCCGGAGGACCTAAAGCAGCGCGAGCTGGCCCCGCGGCAGCGGAAGCCGCTGGCTGAGCTGATCTTGAATTGAGATGACCAAAGGAGATCGCATCATGCACAAGACCTGGTGGAAGGAAAGCATCGTCTACCAAATCTACCCCCGCAGTTTCTGCGACAGCAACGGTGACGGGATCGGGGACCTGCGCGGGATCATCAGTAAGCTGGACCATCTTAAGGCGCTGGGCGTAGATGTGGTCTGGCTGTCTCCTATCTACAAATCGCCCAATGACGACATGGGCTACGACATCAGCGACTACCGCGACATCATGGACGAATTCGGGGCCATGACCGACTTTGACGAGATGCTGGCCGGAATGCACCAGCGCGGCATCAAGCTGATGATGGACCTGGTGGTGAACCACACCTCCGACGAGCACCCCTGGTTCCAGGAGGCCCGCAAGTCCAGGGACAACCCATATCACGACTACTACATCTGGCGCGACCCGGTAGATGGCCGCGAGCCGACCAACTGGGAGGCCGCGTTCACCGGCTCGGCCTGGGAATTCAACCCGCCCACCGGCGAGTACTACCTGCACATGTTCTCCAAGAAGCAGCCTGACCTGAACTGGGAGAACCCCACCGTGCGCGCCGAAGTCTACGACATGATGCACTTCTGGTTCAAGAAGGGCGTTGACGGCTTCCGAATGGATGTGATCAACATGATCTCCAAAGTCTACACGGCCGATGGCAGCCTGCCCGATGCGCCGGTGGTGCGGGATGGCTTCCTGCAGCCGGGCTTCATGTACGTGTTTAACGGCCCGCGACTGATGGAATTCCTGCGCGAGATGCGCCGCGAGGTGCTGTCGCACTACGACTGCATCACCGTGGGCGAGACGCCGGGCGTCACCACGGCGCAGGGGATCGAGATCACAAATGAGGAGACCGGCGCACTGAACATGTTGTTCCAGTTCGAGCACATGGACCTGGACGCCATCCCCAACCACCCGTTCCACAAGTGGGCGCTGAAGCCGCTGGACCTGCGCGATCTGAAGGCCACGATGTCGCGCTGGCAGGATGACCTGGCGGACCGAGGGTGGAACAGCCTCTACCTGTCCAACCACGATCAACCGCGGCCGGTCTCCCGCTTCGGCGACGACGGCCGCTACCGGGTCGAATCGGCCAAGATGCTGGGCACCTGGCTGCACTTGCAACAGGGCACGCCTTATGTCTACCAAGGCGAGGAGCTGGGCATGACCAACGTGCGCTTCGCCTCCCTGGCCGAGTACCGCGACATCGAAACGCTAAACGTCTACCGGGTCGCTACGGAGCAGTATGGGATGCCGCCGGAGGCAATCATGGCCGCGATCTACGCCAAGGGCCGCGACAACGCCCGGACGCCCATGCAGTGGGACGCCGGCCCCAACGCGGGTTTCACGGTCGGCACGCCCTGGATCGGGGTCAACCCGAACCACACCGAGATCAACGCGGCGCAGGCCCTGGCCGACCCGAACTCGGTGTTCCACTACTACCGTAAGCTCATCGCGCTGCGCAAAGCCAACCCGGTGATGGTCTATGGCACGTACGACCTGCTGCTGCCCGACCACGAGCAGATCTACGCGTACACCCGCACGCTCGACGCCGACCGCTTGCTGGTGATCTGCAACTTCAGCAAGGAAACCCCGGTCTTCAAGCTCCCGGCAGACGTAACGTGCGCCGGCCACGAGCTACTGATCGGCAACTACGCCGTTGACCCGGCCGAGGACATCCGCCGCTTCGCGCTGCGGCCCTACGAGGCGCGGGTGTATCGGCTGCGGTGAGGGCTGGCAATGTCATGCTGAGTTACCCATCCTGCCGCGGCGGGATGGGTAACTCAGCATGACATAAGTGGCTTAAAGTTCGTAGTGCGCACTTCAGTGCGCCAAAGCGCCCACTACGAACGATTCATGACGTAGGAGCAACGCCGTGCGCGAGATCGTGCTCTATATCGGCACCTACACCCGCCCGCTGCCCCACGTGAACGGCCACGGCGAAGGCATCTATCGCTGCCGGCTGGACGTGGCGACCGGCGCGCTGGCTTGCGACGGCGTCGTCGCCCGGCTGGACAACCCGACCTTCCTGGCCTGCGACGCCACGGGCCAGCGGCTCTACACGATCAGCGAGGCGGATGAAACCGCGAGCCGGCCGGGCGGCGCGCTGCACGGGTTCGCCATCGCCGGCGCCGGGCTGATCCCCTTGAACTGGCGGCCGACCGGCGGCGCGGCGCCGTGCCACCTGGCGCTGGATCCGGCGGGCCGTTGCGTGCTGACCGCGAACTATAACGGCGGCAGCGTGAGCGTGCTGCCGGTCGAACAGGACGGCCGCGTCGGCCCCCTGACCCAACTGGTGCAGCACACGGGCGCCGGCCCCCACCCGATCCGCCAGCGGAGCCCCCACCCCCACGGCGTCTACTTCGACCGGACGGGCCGCGCCTTGCTGGTGCCCGATCTGGGCACGGACCGGGTTCACGTCTACCGCTTTTCGGCTGAACAAGGCACGTTGATGTCCTACGATACACCTGAATCGCATCCTGAGCGGAGCGCAGCGGAGACTTCAGCGAGCTCAGCCGAGCCGTCGAAGGACTGGGCTGCGCTCCACCCCGGCGCGGGACCCCGGCGCCTGGCCCTGCACCCGAACGGCCGGTGGGTCTACTGCATCAACGAGCTGGACATCACCGTTTCGCTGCTGACCTTTGACCCCGATACAGGCCGACTGGCCGAGCGAGGCTGGGTCTCGCTGCTGCCCAATGGTCACCCTGGGGGCCGCAGCCCAAAGGAGGCCGGTCATTCTGAGGGCCGCAGCCCGAAGAATCTCGCCTCCGCCGCGGAGATCGCACTCGACCCGGCCGGCCGGTTCGCCTATGCCTCACTACGCGGGCACGACTGCATCGCGGTGCTGGCCGTCACCGCGGACGGCGGGCTGACCCCGGTGGGCCACGAGCCGACGCAGGGCTGCACCCCGCGCCATTTCGCGCTCAGCCCCGACGGCCGGCTGCTGGTGGCCGCCAACCAGGACAGCGATTCGCTGGTGACTTTTCGCGTGAACCCCAAAACCGGCGGCCTAACGCCCACCGGACACGCAGTGCATGTGCCGTCGCCGGCCTGCGTTATGATGGAGATGCCGTGACCACCTATCACTTCCACCACCCCGAAAAGATGTTCACAGATCCGGCCGAGCTCAGCGAGATCATCGCCGGTCAGCGGCTGATGACCCTGGCGCTGGTCAAGGATGGCGAGCCGTACCTGGTGACGCTGAACTACGGCTTCGACCCGGAGCGCCGCTGCTTCTACTTCCACGGCGCGGGCGAGGGCAAAAAGCTGGCTTACATGGCCGCCAACCCGCGCATCTGGGGCCAGGTCATCGAGGATCGCGGCTACGTGACCGGCAAGTGCGACCACGCGTATCGTTCGGTCCATTTCAGCGGCGAGGTCAGCCTGCTGGAGGACGAGGATGAGAAGCGCGAAGCACTGGCGCTGATGATCCGCCAACTGGAGCCGGACCCCGAGCCGCTGTTGAAGCGCCTGCTGACCCACGCGCGGCTCAGCAAGACGATCGTCGGCCGGGTGCAGGTGCTGACCATGACGGGGAAGCGGAACGCGCTGGAGCTGCTAACCTGAAAATAGGACGCGGACGAGCGCGGATGAACGCGGATAGCTGTATTTTCACCATGGTTGCGTTTTCATCTCCGCTTGTGTCGCCGGCGGCATGAACGCTAGTCTGAAATAGAACACGAGACATTACAAGATTCACCTACGCACACCCAAAGTGAGCCAGAATGCTTCACCTCCATTCAACCTTCGTCAAACCCACCTACGACGGCCACAACTTCATCGCGGTCCCGGCCAGCATCGCGGGGCTGCTGGGTCGCGGGCCGATCACGCTGGCGCCCGAAACCCTGGCCGGGCTGCCCGAGCGCTACCGGGCGGTGGTCCTGATCCTGGCCGACGGCTTCGGCTGGCGCTTCTTCGAGCGGTACGCCGACACCCCCGCGCTGCGCCGCTTCGTGGATGCCGGCACGGCCACGAAGATCACGTCGCAATTCCCCTCGACCACGACCTCGCACATCACCTGCCTGCACACCGGGCTGGAGGTGGGGCAAAGCGGCCTGTACGAGTGGCAGTATTACGAGCCGCAGCTCGACGCGCTGATCATCCCGCTGCTCTTCTCGTGGGCCGGCACCAAGCAGCCTGATCAGCTCAAGGCCGCGGGCGTGGATCCGGCGTTGCTGTACCCCCCGCGCACCATCTACCACGACCTGGCCGCGGCCGGCATCCGCTCGACCATCTTCTCGCACAAAGAGTACACCCCCTCCACCTTCTCAGAAGCCGCCTACCGAGGGGCTGCGGGGGCATTCGGCTGCCGCACCCTGCCTGAGGCGCTGGTGAACCTGCGGACGGCCGTAGCCCAAGCCGCCGGCCCGGCCTACTTCGTCTTCTACTACGACCGGCTGGACGCCATCGCGCACGAGTACGGGCCGAATTCGCCGCAGGTGGACGCCGAGTTCGACGCGTTCCTCACGGTGCTGGAGCGGCAGCTCCTGGAGCGGCTCGGCGGCCGGGGCGATGTGTTGGTGCTGCTGTTGGCCGACCACGGCGAGGTGGAGACCGACCCGGCAACCACCATCTACCTCAACACCGATCCCGCGTTCACCGGGATCGAACGTTGCCTGAAGCGGAACCGCAAAGGGGAACTGCTGGTGGCGGCCGGGTCACCGCGCGATTTCTTCCTCTACGTGCATGATGACATGCTGGACGAAGCGCAGGCGTTCCTGGCGCACCGGCTGGCCGGCCGCGCCGACGTGGTCCGCACGGCCGATCTGATCGCGGCCGGGTTCTTCGGCGCGATGCCGCCATCCGCGGCGTTCCTGGCGCGCGCCGGCAACCTGGTCATCCTGCCCTACCGGGGCGAGGCGGTCTGGTGGTACGAGAAGGATCGCTTCGAGCAGCGATTCTACGGCCACCACGGCGGCCTGACGCCGGAGGAGATGGCGATCCCGCTGCTGCTGGCTGCATTTTGAGTATCCACAACCCACCGCTCAACCGTCCCCCAATCCGGTATCCCGCTCCGCCCGCCCGGCTGCGTCGCCTTGAGGCCCGCGGCCACGGTGGCGACGGCCACCGCCCGCGCCAGCGGCGCCCCGCGCGCCAGCATGGCCGCGTACGCGCCGTGGAACACATCGCCGCAGCCGGTGGTGTCCACGGCCTCGACGCGCAGTGCGGGCTGATGGCGGACCTCGCCACCCGGCTCGGCGTACCAGCAGCCCCGCTCCCCCGCGGTGACGACGACCGCGGCACGGCCGGGGAGCAGCAGGCCGCGCACCATCGCCGCAGGCTCCGCCGCGCCCGTCACCTGCGCGGCGAACCGCTCGCCCACCACCAGGTGATCCACCAGGGGCAGCAGCGCCAACACCTCAGGCGTGACCCGCTCCAGGTCAGCCACCACGGGGACGCCGAGCCGCCGCGCCAGGGGGACCGCAGCCAGCGAGAAGGATGCGACCGTGTGATCCACCAGCAGCACGCGGCACGCGGAGATGAGATCAGCCGAGGCCATTTCCGATGGTGGCGGAGTGACCCCGGCAGGCGACGCCAGGATGGTGCGGCTGCCGCTGGAGCGATCAACCAGGATCACCGAATGATAGGGTCGAGCATCGGACCGACGTAGCACCAGGCTGCAATCCACGCCGGCCCGCGCCAGCTCGGCCACCGTAAAGCGGGAGAGCTCATCGTCCCCCAGGATACCGGCGTAGGCTGCGGCCGCGCCCAGACGCGCCGCGGCAACAAGCGCGGTGCCGGCCAGCCCGCCGCCCTCCCGCCGCTCCTCCCGGATGTGAACTTTGGTTTCCGGCTCCGGGTAGGCGTCCAAGTAAAGCAGGTCGTCCACCGCCACGGCGCCGAAGCCGAGGATGTCGTAACGGATCATGATGCCTTATCCAAAAACTGCCGCTCATACAGCTCCCGATACAACCCACCCCGCGCCAGCAGCGCATCATGCGATCCCTCTTCCACGATCCGGCCATCGTCTATCACGCAGATGCGGTCGGCGTCCCGCACGGTGCTGAGGCGGTGGGCGATGACGATGGCGGTGCGGCCGGACAGCAGCCGGGCGATGGCATCCTGGATGAACGCCTCAGTCACGGTGTCCACGCTGGCGGTGGCTTCGTCCAGGATCAGGATGCGGGGGTCGGCCAGGGCGGCGCGGGCGATGCAGATGAGCTGGCGCTGGCCCATGGAGAGGTTGACGCCCCCCTCCAGGATCTCGGTGCGGTAGCCGTCGGGCAGGCCAGCGATGAAGTCGTGGATATGCGCCAGTCTGGCGGCAGCTTCGATCGCCTCCAGCGCGGCATCGGGCCGGCCGAACGCGATGTTGTCGGCGATGGTGCCGGCGAACAGGAACGGGTCTTGTGGCACCAGCCCCATCTGCTGGCGGAGCGAACGCTGTTGGACCTCGCGCACGTCTACTCCGTCAATCCGCACCGCGCCCGCGGTCACGTCGTAGAAACGCGCCACCAGGTTCGCGATGGAGGTCTTGCCCGCGCCGGTGGGCCCCACCAGCGCCACCGTCTCGCCGGCCGCGATGGCTAGACTGACGTCGTGCAGCACCTCGACATCCCCCCGATAGGCGAAGGAGACGTGCGCCAGCGCCAGGTCGCCCCGGATCGCGGGCATGGGCGGAGCGCCAGGCCGGTCGGCCACGTCAGGTTGCGTATCCAACAACGCCAGCACCCGCTCGCCGCCGGCCATGGCCGCCTGCATGGTGGTGTAGAGCTGGCTGAGCTCCTGGATGGGGTCGAAGAAGCGGGTAACGTAGGCCAGGAACGCCACCACCACGCCCAGGGTCAGCGCGCCGCCGGCCACGGCCGAGCCGCCGAACCAGAGCACCAGCGCGGTGGCGGCCAGGCCCAGGAACTCGACCACGGGCAGGAAGATGAACGACAGGGTCATGGCCGAGACCGTGGCGTCCCGGTTGGACCGGTTGATCCGTTCGAAGCGCTCTTGCGTCACGCCCTCCTGCGCGAACGCCTGGATGATCCGCATGCCCGACAACCCCTCGGCCAGGTCGCCCACGACCTCGGCGATGCGCGCCCGCGTCTGGCGGAAGGCTACCTGCGCGTGGCGCGCGAACCAGGTCGTCACCAGCAGCATGACCGGGATCACGGTGAACGCCAGCAGCGCGAGTTTCGGGCTCATGGAGACCATGACGACCACGATGCCGATCAGCACCACGCTGTCCCCCACCAGGGTCACCAGCCCTTGCGACAACAGGTCGTTGATGACGCCCACGTCGTTGATGACGCGCGAGAGGGTGACGCCGACGATGTGGGTGTCGTGGTAGCCCAGGGGCAGCGCCTGGAGGTGACGGAAGAGGTCACGGCGCAAGTTGGCCAGCACCCGCAGCCCCACCCACGACAGCAGCCACCGCTGGCCCGCGGCGGCCACATAGATCCCGCCCCACACCAGGGCGATGAGCAGCGCGGTGCGGGTGAGGCCCGGCAGGTCGCCCTGGGCGATGTCCGTGTCAATGGCAACCTTCACCAGGTAGGGCGTGGCCAGCGACAGCAGCGACGTGACCAGCATCAGCGCCAGCGCGGCGGCCATCTGCCGCCGGTAGGGGCGGAGGAAGCCGAGCAGGCGCAGCGCGATGCGCCGATCGAACGCCCGGCCCTCGGCCTTGTCGCCGAAGCTTTCGAGGACGCCGCCCGGCCCCATGCGGGGAGCGCTGGTGCCGATGGAGAAGCTCATTGTTGTCCTGACCTCAAAATGGGACGCGGACGAGCGCGGATGAACGCGGATGGCTGCATTTTCATTCTCGATTGTGCCCCAGCGGGAGGCATGGACACTGATCTGCGTTCATCTGCGTTCATCTGCGTCCTGTTCTTCCTGCGGCTTCAACTGCCGGTGATAGATCGCCGCGTACAGCTCCGACGTGCGCAGCAGATCGGCGTGGGCGCCGGCTGCGGCGATGCGGCCGCGTTCCAGCACCAGGATCAAGTCGGCCCGGCGCACGGTGCTGAGCCGCTGGGCGATCACGAACGACGTGCGGCCGGCCATCAGTTGCGCCAGCGCCTCCTGGATCAGGCCTTCGGTCTCGGTGTCCACGCTGGCGGTCGCGTCGTCCAGGATCAGGATGCGCGGGTCGCGCAGCAGCGCGCGGGCGATGGCGATCCGCTGCTTCTGCCCGCCCGACAGCGTGACCCCGCGCTCTCCCACGTGGGTGTCGTAGCCCTGGGGCAACGCCGTGATGAAATCGTGGGCCTGGGCCGCCTGCGCCGCCGCGATGATCTCGTCCTCCGTGGCGTCCGGCCGGCCGAACGCGATGTTTTCCCGCAGCGTGGTTGCGAACAACGCGGTCTCCTGCAGCACGATGCCCACCTGGTCGCGCAGGGTGCTGAGCTGCACCTGGCGCAAGTCTTGGCCGTCCACCGTGACCCGGCCGCGGGTGGGGTCGTAAAAGCGCGGGATCAGGTTGATGATGGACGACTTACCCGAGCCGGTGGGGCCCAGCAGCGCGACCACCTGGCCGGGCTGCGCTTCGAACGACACATCATCCAACACCCGATGGCGGCCAAAGTAGCTGAAGGAGACGTGCTCGAAGCGCACGTGGCCGGTCACCGGGGGCAGCGGCACGGCATCCGGTGCGTCCGTCACCTCCGACTGCGCGTCCAGGATCTCGAAGACGCGCTCGCCCGCGGCCGCGGCCATGGCCACGGCGGGCAGGATCATGCCCAGGCGGCGCACCGGGATGAAAAGCTGGCCCAGATAAGTGGAAAACGCCACCAGCTCGCCCAGGGTCAGGTTGCCCCGCACCACCAGCATGCCCCCGTACCAGATGATGAAGACCGTGCCCAGGTTGGCGATCAGGTCCAGCAGCGGCACATTCAGTGCTTGCAGCCGGGCCGCGGCCGCGGAAAGGTCGAACCAGCGCGCGTTCTGTGCGCTGAAACGCTCGATCTCCGCGTCTTCCTGGCTGAACGCCTTGACGACGCGCGCGCCGCGCAGGTTCTGCTCCAGGCGCGTGGTGAGCACGGCCAACTGCTGCTGCACCGCCAGCGACAGCGGCCGGAGCCGGCGGCTGAGGTAGAGCGCACGGTGCGCCAGCAGCGGCATCGCACCCAAGGCCAACAGCGCCAGGGGTGGGTTCATCACGATCAACACCACCGTGGTGCCAATCAGCAGCACCAGCCCCTCGGCCAGGCGCAGGAACGCGCGGCCGGTGACGAAACGGACGCGATCCACGTCCTGCACCGCGCGCGACAGCAGTTGCCCTACCTGGGCGCGGTCATGGTAGGAGAAGGAGAGGGCCGACAGTTTGCGGTAGAGCGCGTTGCGCAGGTCGTAGGCCACCCCTTGCGAGGCGACCTCGGTGGCCCGGCCCTGGATGAAGTTCAGCAGGCCCCTCGCCACGCCCAGCCCCACGATGGCAAGGACGGCCAGCCCCAACGCGCGCTGATCCCCCGCGCGGATGCCGCGATCCACGGCCCAGCGGATGAGCTGCGGGATGAGCAGGGTCAGGCCGGTGACGGCCAGCAGCGTGAGGTAGGCCGTGCCGGTCAGGCGCCAATAGGGACGGAGGTAGCCCAGCGCCCGGCGCAGGATGCGCCACGCGCCGGGTTGGGCCATGGCGATAGGGGGTGGGTCAGTGACGGCGAACATGAGATCTCGTACGTCAGGTCAGTTCGTCAAACCACAAGGCACGAAGACACCAAGTTGTTCGATCTGTTCCTTTGTGTCCTGGTGTCTTAGTGGTGAGATTCCAAACGTCTACCCTTGCCCACCAGCAGCCGCCGCGCGCTTAGCCGCCTGCCGCCGCCGATACGCCTCGGCCAGGCCGCCGGACGCGGTCTCCCGGTAGAGCGATGGCAGGTTGTTGCCGGTCTCCCACATCACGGCCACCACGTCGTCAAAGGGGACGCGATGCGAACCGTCGGAGAGGAGCGCGTAATCCGCGCAGTTGAACGCCTTGGAGGCCGCGAACGCGTTGCGCTCGATGCACGGGATCTGCACGATGCCGGCCACCGGGTCGCAAGTGAGCCCCAGGTTGTGCTCCAGCCCCATCTCGGCCGCGTACTCGACCTGGCGGACGGTGCCGCCGAAGAGTTGCGCGGCCGCGGCCGCGGCCATGGCGCACGCGGTGCCGATCTCGCCCTGGCAGCCCACCTCCGCGCCGGAGATGGACGCGTTGTGCTTCACCAGGTTGCCGATCAGCCCCGCGGTGGCCAGGGCGCGCAGCAGCGCCTCGTCGGAGCAGCGGGTGATCTCCTGGACGTAGCGCAGCACGGCCGGCAGCACGCCGCAGGAGCCGCACGTAGGCGCGGTGACCACCTGGCCGCCGGAGGCGTTCTCCTCGGCCACGGCCAGGGCGTAGGCATAGAGCAGCTCGAACCGGTTCGGCGCGCTGCCGGCCATGGTCATCTTGCGGTGGATGACCCACGCGCGGCGCGCCACCCCCAACCCTCCCGGCAGGACCCCCTCGCGCTCAAGGCCGCGCGCGATGGCCGCGCGCATGGCATCCAGGATCTGCCCCAAGTAGCGCCAGATGTAGCGATCCTCGCGTTCCTCAACGTATTCCCACAGCGCCTGGCCGGTCTGCTTGCAGCGGTCCAGGATCGCGGCCAGGGTGTCCAGGTCGTAGATGGCCGGCGGGTCCGGGTCACCTTCCTGCGTAAGCGCGCCGCCACCCACGCTGAAGACCGTCCAGGGCTCGGAAGCCGCGCCGCCGGACATGATCGCCTGGAAGCGCATGCCGTTGGGGTGAAACGGCAGCTCGACCTCGGGCAGCCAGGCGATCGCTACCGGCGCCGGGGCCAGCGCCTCCTGAATGGCAACGTCGGTCAGATGACCCCGGCCCGTGGCCGCCAGGCTGCCGTACAGGGTCACCTGGAAGCGCTCGGCCCCAGAGTGTCGCGCCTTGAAGATCTCGGCCGCGCGGCGCGGGGCCATGGTGTGGCTGCTCGACGGCCCGTGGCCGATGCGGTAGAGCTCACGGATGGATTGCATGGACTATCCTCTGATTACCCGGCCGCGCCCGGCGGTTGGAACGGGAAACTGCACCGCATGTGACCGCGGCAACCGGCGCGAAGTCCACCTGCGTGGACTGTGCCAGTCGGCGCAGGTTATACTGAGTTGTCAAGTTGGCCGACTTCGCAAGGGTCGCCGTGACCTCGGTCGCCCGGTCAGCCGGTCCCCCAGCCGCTCAGCCCGTCGCCTCCGGCTGATCCCCCGGCAAATCGGGCTCGTGGGGCGGGGGCGCGGGCTCGTCGTTGGGTTTCGGCTCGCCGTTCCCCTTCTTGTCTCCGTTCTCCTTGGCCTTCTGGCCGAAGTTCTGCAGCTTTTCGGCCAGGTCGCGCAGCTTGCGATCCACGCGGCCGTTGACGCTGTCGGGCGGATACGCGCCGTCGGCATCGCGCTCGCCCGCGGGCACGCCGGTCAGGAGCTCGGCCCCTTCGTCTGCGGTGCGCACGGGCCAGATATGGAACCGGCCCTCGGCCACCGCAGCCACCAGGTCGTCCCGCAACATCAGGTTGGCGGCGTTGGCCACGGGGATGATCACCCCCTGCTCGCCGGTGAGCCCGCCCGGCATGGCCCGGCAGACATCGAAGAAGCCCTCGATCTTGGCCGTGGCCCCGCCGATGGCCTGGATCTCGCCGTTCTGGTTCACCGAGCCGGTGACCGCGATCCCCTGCTTGATGGGCAGCTCAGCCAGGCTGGAAAGGAGGGCGTAGAGCTCGGTGGAGGACGCGCTGTCGCCGTCCACCCCCTCGTAGGACTGCTCGAACGCGATGCTGGCCGACAGGCTGAGCGGCTTGTCCTGCGCGTAACGGCCGCCCAGGAAGCCGGAGAGGATCAGGATGCCCTTGTCGTGGATCTTGCCGCTGAGCCGGGCCTCGCGCTCGATGTTGATCACCCCCGCGCGGCCCTGGAAGGTGCGGCAGGTGATGCGCGACGGCCGGCCGAACGCGTAATCGCCCAACGCCAGCACGGCCAGGCCGTTCACCTGGCCCACCGCCGCGCCGGTCGTATCCACCATGATCGTGCCGTCGGTGATCAGCTCGTGCAGCCGCTCCTCGAACTGGTTAGAGCGGTAGACGCGTTCATCAATGGCCCGCTGCACATCTTCGCCGGTCACCTGGGCGTGGCCGGCCCGGCCAGCCCAGAACGCGGCCTCCTGGATGATATCGGAGACCAGGGCGAAGCGGGTGGTGAGCTTGCGCTGATCCTCCACCAGGCGTCCGCTGTGCTCCACCACCTTGGCCACCGCGCTGACATCGAAGTGGGGCAGATCATACTCGGCGCAGCGGTTGCGGATGAAGCGGACGATCTTTTCCTCGTTCTCCGGGGTCCAGGCCATCTCTTCGGCGAAATCCGCGCGCACTTTGAACAGCTTCTCGAACTGCTCGTCGTAGGCGTAGAGCAGGTAATAGGTTTGCGGATCGCCGATGAGCACCACCTTGACATCCAACGGGATCGGCTCGGGGGTCAGGGTAGTGGTGGCCAGCACGCCCAACTGCTGGGCCATCTCTTCGATGCGGATGCGCTGGTTGCGCAGCGCCTGCTTCAACGCCTCCCACGCCAGCGGCTGGCGCAATAACACCCGCGCATCCAACAGCAGATAGCCGCCGTTGGCCCGGTGCAGCGCGCCGGCCTTGATGTAACGGTAGTCGGTGACCAACGTGCCGAACTCAGCGCGCATCTCGACGCGGCCGATCAGGTTCAGGTAGGTGGGGTTGGTCTCCACCACCACCGGCGCGCCGGTCAGGGCGCTGTTGTCCACGACCACGTTGAGCCGGTAGCGATCGAAGGGGGAAGCGGCCTGCCGCCGCAACCAGGGCAGGATCTGGGCCTCGCCTTGGCCTTCGCTTTGCGCCTGACCGCCGCCCGCGGCCCGCAGGTCGTCGGTGTGCTCGGCGATGTGGGCCTGCATGCCCGTCAGATAGGCGATGACGTCGGGCCAATCCCCGTAATCGGGAAGCAGCCTATCGAAGAAGGGCCGGATCGCAGCGGCCGCGATCTCCCGGTCCAGGTTGGCCAGCCGCGCCTGGGCGGCCTCCTCCAGCTCCTGCACCTGGCGGCCGGTCCGCTCCAACATCTCTTGCAGGATTTGGCTGTGCTGCGCGTAGGCCGTGCGCTCGTCCTCGGGCAGCGCCTCGAACTGCTCGGGGGTGAGCGGCTGGCCGTCCTTCACCGGCGCCACCATGATGCCCATCTGCGTGCGGGCCAGCGCGAAACCTTGCTGGCGCACCGCGGCCTCCAACGCACGGAAACGCTCGGTGCGCTGGGTGTCCAGCTCGCGTCCCAGGGCATTGCGGCTCTCGGCATACTGCTCACCCTCGAAAGCCTTCTCCAACGCTTCCGCGACCTGATCTAGCAATGTATCCACCTGTTCCCGGAGCTTGCAGCCGCTGCCCGGCGGCAGACGCACGGCGCGCGGCCGGTCGGGATCTGCGAAGTTGTGGATGTAGCCCCAGTCGGGGGGCACGGGCCGCGTAGCAGCCTTGGTCTCCAGGAAGCGTGTAATGATGCTGGTCTTGCCGGCGCCGGCGGGGCCGCTGGCAAAAACATTGAAGCCTGGATAGGGGATATCGATCCCGAACTCGATGGCCCGCGCGGCCCGATCCTGGCCGATGATCCCTTCCAGGTCCGGCGCGTCAGCGGTGGAGGCAAACACAAGCCGGCTCGTATCGAAGCGGCGACGCAGCTGCTCGGCGGTGAGTTCGTTGGGTTGTTGCATGGATGCTCCTGGGATGTACGATGTACGATGGACGATGTTGAATGTTGAATGTGGAATGTGGAATGTCACGAATGACGAATGACGAAAACAAATCCGCAATCCGCAATCCGCAATCCGCAATCCGTAATCCGTAATCCGTAATCCACCCTGATTGTGGCGCAAGATGGGGGTAAAGTCAAGCCGTTGCCCGGACGCGCGATTGACAATCGGTCGAATGGGGGTATACTTGCCTCCGTATGATCTGCGGATAGCCTGTTGTGGGAGCTGTTTCATGGATACCCTGGATCGTCGGATGCCCTTTCATCACCCTCGAACTGCTTCGCGCGTCTTTAGCGGCGAGGCCGTGATCATCACCCCGGCCGAAAACATGGTGCGCATGCTGAACGATGTGGGGTCACGCGTGTGGGAGCTGGCCGACGGCACCCGCACCGTGGCCGAAATCGGCCAGGTGCTGACGCAGGAATTCGAGGTTGATCCGGTCGAAGCGCAGGCCAGCGCGATGATGTTTGTGGATGAGCTGGCCGCGAAAGGGCTATTAGCCTTTGTCGAGGAGTAGTCTCAGTAGATCACAAGTTCAAGCTCGAAGCCGGTCTGTGACCCCGGCCGCCGGTCTCAGACCGGCTGGGAGCACACAAACTGTGATCGACTGAGTCTGCGCAGGCTCCCCCCGGCAAGGGACCTCCATTTGGCAAAGACAGACCGTTATGACCGTTATCTCCACCAACGCCCCTGCCGAATCGCTCGACCGTGGCTTCCCGGCCTGCGGCTGGGTGGACGCGGGCGCGGATCCCTACGACGCGCTGCTGGCCCGCCTGCGCCGTGAACATGTCCCCTTCAGCGTGTTGTGGGAGCTGACCCACAAATGCAACCTCCATTGCGTCATGTGTTACAACGTGGCGCTGTCCCAGCCTGAGCTGACCACCGCCGAATGCCTGGAGTTATTGGAGCAACTGGCCGCGGCCGGCACGCTGCGGCTGACCCTCACCGGCGGCGAGATCCTGACCCGGCTGGACTTTTTCGTCATCGCCGAACACGCGCGGGCGCTGGGGTTCGCCCTGGACTTGAAGACCAACGGCACGTTGATCACCCCGGCGCGCGCGGACCGGCTCGCGGCCCTGGCTCCGGTGCAGGTGGACATCAGCCTGCTGGGCGCCACACCGGCCACCAGCGACGCCGTGATGGGCAGCACGAACACGCTGGCGCGCATCCTGCGCGGGGTCAAACTGCTGCAGGAACGCGCCGTGCGCGTCAAGCTGAACACCCTGCTGCTCGATCTCAACATCGCCGAGCGCCAGCAGATGATCGACCTGGCGCTGGCACTGGGCGTGCACTACGAGCAGGTGTTCAAGATCTCACCGACCGATGAAGGCAGTGAAAAGGCCGCCGCGCATCAGCTTGGCCTGGCGCAGATGGCGCACGTGCTGGTTGATGACGACACCCCCTTCGCGCCGCGGGCCCCCCATGCGGACGCGCGCACCTGCGGCGTAGGGCTGTCATCATGCCTGATCAGCCCTTACGGCATCGTCTATCCCTGCATCGAGCTGCGCATCCCGGCCGGCCAGCTCGCCGGCGTGCAGCGCCAACGCTTCGCCGAGATCTGGGCCGGCGCGCCGATCTTCCGCCAGTTGCGGGCACAGCATACCTATGGCAACCTGCCGGAGTGCCGCACCTGCCCCATCAACGCCTATTGCGAGGGGCGCTGCGCAGGGCTGGCCTGGAAGGAGAACGGCAACCCGTACGCCGGGCACACCCTGGCCTGCCGGCACGCCCAGGCGCGCTACGCGCAACAACACCCCGACGCGGCCATCCCGGAGACGCCGTTGCAGGCCCGGCGGCGCTCGGGCCGGGCCGAGCGCCGCCCGCCCACGACCCACCCCCTGCATTTGTTCACAGCCTAACCTACCCGCATGCCAAGAACATTTGGCCTGACGCGCCGTAATTTTGTTCAGCCACAAATTTAGCTTAATCACTGTTCTGTCCCCAAATCGCTATTGACTATCACCCCAGATTGCTGTATAATGTTTATGGAAAACTCCCATGTTACAGACACACTTGCATACGGTATTTATTTGGTTTCTACTGGTGGCCGCCGCGCTGGTCGTGACGCTGGGGCTTTATGCCTGGCGGCGTTTCTCCCTCGATGGCCTGGCGCGGCAAGTTGCCCTGGCCCAGATGGGCGAGGGGATCCTGGTTGTCGACAAGCGCTCCCGCATCGTCCAAACCAACCTCGCAGCGGCGCGCCTGCTCGATACCACTGCTGCACAACTCATCGGTCGGGACCTGACAGGGCTCGCGTGGGCCGGCCCTGGACTGCTGGCGCAGCTCCGCCCGCCCGGTGAAACGCCCAGCGAGATCACCCTGGCGCGGGAGGCGGGCCCGCGCCAGCTCCAGATCAGCGCAGCGCCGCTGGCGTGGGGTAATGGCCGCCCGCGCGGCCGGCTGATCTTTCTGCGGGATGTCACCGAGGCCAGGCAGGCGGAAGAGGCGTTGCGCGCTTCCGAGGCCCGGTATCGCATCGTAGCCGACTACACCTCCGACTGGACCTTCTGGTTAAGCCCTGAGGGGCAGATCCGGTATATGTCTCCCGCGTGCGAGCGGATGACGGGATATGGTGCCGAGGAATTTGAGCGGGAACCTGAGCTCCTGTCTCGTATCGTGCACCCGGACGATCGAGGGCTGTGGGCGGCGCATCGCGAAGGCGTAGAACAAAAACTGGTTGCTGATACGCTTGAGTATCGCGTGATCCGGCAGGATGGCGTGCTTCGCTGGGTGTTCCATGCCTGCCGGCCCATCGTGGACGACGCGGGGCGCTTCTTGGGCACGCGCGGCAGCAACCGCGATATCACCAAACGCAAGCTGGCTGAGGAGGCATTGCTGCAGGCGCACGCCGAGCTGAACGCTGTCTTCTGGGCCTTGCCCGATCTCTATTTCCGAATCGCCGCGGACGGCACGATCTTGGATTACCGCGCGGGCCACGTCACCGACCTCTATGTGCCGCCGGAATCGTTCCTGGGCCGGCGGATGCCCGATTTATTGCCCGACAACGTGGGCCAGCAACTGGCGCAAGCGATCCAGCAGGTGCTGGCGACCGGGCAGCGGATCAGCGTGGAGTATGCGCTGCCCATGCCGGGCGGGACGAGATACTATGAGGCACGGCTGTCGCCCTGTTTGCGCGACCAGGTGGTCGCGGTGATCCGCAACATCTCCGAGCACCGCGAGATGCTGCTGGCGCTGCAAGAGGCCCATGGCCAGTTGGAGGCGCGCGTGGCCGAGCGCACGGCCGAGTTGGTTCAGGTGAACGAACGCCTGAACCAGGAGGTCGCCGAGCGCCAGCGGGCCGAAACGGAGCTGCGGGCGCTCAACCTGAACCTGGAACAGCGCGTCAACGATCGCACCCGAGAGCTGGCCGCGCTTTACAACATCTCAGCCGCAGCCACCCACGCAGGGAGCTTTGGCGCTTTCCTGGAAGAATCGCTGGCGCAGACCGCGGCGGCGCTGCGCAGTGAAGCGGGGATTATCATGCTGATCGAACCAGAAGGGGCGCCGGTGTCGCTGACCCAATGGCGCCTGGCCGATCATCAAGCGATCCTGCCGGAGCTGTTGAGCCGGGGCAAGGCATCAGCCGCAGAAGAGAACTTGCTCACGGCCATCCTGCAACTGCCGCGCCCCCTGCTGATACCCAACATGGCAGACGACCCGCGGATACCGGCCGCCATGCGCACGGGCAAGGCCAAGACCCTGTTGGTCGGCCCGCTGAAAGCGGATGACCAGACGTTGGGGGCCATGGGCCTGACGCGGGACACAGCGCAGACCTACAACGTGGAAGAGGTCGCCCTGTTTGCCACCATCGCCGACCAGGTCGGGGTGGCGGTGCGGAGCCACCGGCTGCGCCAGGTCGCCCAACAAGCCACCTTGCTGGGCGAACGCCAGCGCCTGGCGCGCGATCTGCACAACTCGGTGACCCAGAACCTGTACGGCCTGGTGACCTTCGCCGAGGCCGGGCTGGCGCAGTTGGAAATAGCCGACTTTGGCGGCATCCACCATACCCTGGAGCGCATCGGTGAGACAACCCGCCAGGTGCTGCGAGAGATGCGGTTGTTCATCCACCAACTGCGGCCGGAGCACCTGGCGCAAGAGGGGCTGGTAGGCGCGCTCCACCTGCGGCTGGCGGCGGTGGAGGGACGCGCGGATATCCGAACGGACTTCCGCGCCGACGAGGCGATCCCCCTGGCGCTGCCCCTGGAGAACGCCCTGTACCAGGTGGCGCAGGAGGCGCTGAACAATGTCCTGCGGCATGCCCACGCCACGGCCGTGACGGTTGCGCTGCGCCGGGACGGCAGCCAGGCCATCCTGGAGGTAACCGACAACGGCTGCGGCTTCGACCCGCTGACCGTGGGCTGCGGCGGCATGGGCCTGGCAGCCATGCGCGAAGCCATGCAAGAAGTGGGCGGCGACCTGGCGATCGTATCCGCGCCGGGCGCCGGCACCCGGGTGACCGCATCTGTGGAGGCGCGAGACGAATGCCTGCGAAGAAAAAGATCCGTATCGTGATCGCCGATGACCATGCGGTGGTGCGAGAAGGCTTGATGGCCATCCTGGCCACCCAGGCCGACATGAGCCCGGTCGGCGAGGCCGGCGATGGCGCCCAGGCGGTGCGGCTGGTGCAGGAGCTGAAGCCGGATGTGATCCTGCTGGACATGGTGATGCCGGTCGAGGACGGCCTGGCCGTCATCCCCCAGATCAAGCAGGCAAGCCCGGCCACGCGCATCCTGGTGCTGACCGGGTTTGCGGACGACGATCGGGTGTTCCCGGCCATCAAGTCCGGCGCGCTGGGCTATCTCCTCAAGGACACCCCGCGGCGGCAATTGATCGAGGCGATCCGCGAGGTCGCGCAGGGCCGCGCCTCGCTGCACCCGGCCATCGCGCTTAAGGTGATGCAGGAGATGCAGCAGCAGGCAACGCCCCCCGGCGGCACGGTCCGGCTGACCGCGCGCGAGACGGAAACGTTGCGCCTCATCGCCCGCGGCATGAGCAACCAGGAGATCGCCGCAGAATTGGTCGTTGACGAACGCACCGTGGCCAAATACGTCAGCAGCATCCTCAGCAAGCTCCACCTGGCCAACCGCACCCAGGCCGCCCTGTATGCCGTCCGGCAGGGCCTGGCGAACTGATCCCCGGCATCCATAGCCTGACGCCGCACGCCCGTCGCGGCTGGTCATTAATGACCAGCCGCGACGGGCATTTTCTTCCATCTTCGTAGCAGAAACAGGCTGATTTCACCTCAAAAAGACACCCGTAATCGTCATTGCAATGTGATAATAGTCTTATATACTTAAAGTTATGATAGAAACTGGCATATCAGCGTTGATTGTCGCACCGGCGGGCCGGCTGCGCGATAGCCTGGGGGTGCTCCTGGGCGCCAGGCGCGAGATCACGCTGCTGGACGAGGCGGCCCCAGAGGCCATTGACCCGGTGACGATTGCCCGGCAGCCGCCGGCCCTGATCCTGCTGGACATGGATGCGGACGACGGGCAATCCTGGCGGACCCTGCGGCAGCTCAAGGCCGCGTGTCCTGATACCCCGTGTTGTGTGGTGGTGCACACCCTGGAGCAAGCGCAGCACGCGCACGCCGCGCACGCCGACGCCGTGCTCCAGGCCGGATTCTCTGCGGAGGCCCTCTTTGCCACGGTGGGAGGCTTGCTCGGTCAACCGCAAGGCATTTTCGACCCGGCCCGCGCCACGGACGCAACCCGTCCGGCGGGGCCACCATGATTCATTATGAGGAGATGAGACCATGAAACGTTTACTTCTGGCGATGGTGGCCGTGATCCTGGCGCTGGCGTTGGCCCCTGCGCCGGCCGCCCACGCCGCCAACCCCGCGCCGGTGCAGATCTTCTACGTGACGCTGCCCGAGGCCAACGGGCTGACGGTAATGCAGGCCATCAATAACAGCGGTTTAGTGCCAGCCTCCAGTTCCCCGGTCTACACCTACTTCTCCATCGCGATCGGGGTCAGCGGCACGTACGTTTACTACGATCAGTGGGAGGATGGCTACGCCGCGGACATCGCCAATCCTACCGCCGCAGAGATCTACAGCGCCAGCAACGCCGACGGCGTGCAGATCTGGGGCAACGGCGTGGCCGCGGACGGGTGCGCGCCCAATATCAACGGCGTGGCCTTCACATGCACGAACGGGGCCGATGTCCTGACCGCCGGCAACGTCATCATCCCATATAACAGCGTGGCCGTACCCAACAGCTCGACCAGCATCGAATTCGATGGCAGGGATAAGGTCGGCGCCAGCGCCTCGATCGCCATGGCGCGTGCAACATGGGCCGCTGGTTCCGGCACCTTGTTCGCCTTCGCCCACGAGATGTACGCCACGTCCGAGTGGGGCACCGCCTACGAGGCGCCGGTGGGCTGCAACACCACGAACGCCGGCGCGATGTTTGAGTACAGCGGGTTATCGGTTATGGCGGCGCAAAACAACACGCCGATCCGAATTGACCACAATGGTGATGGTGACTTCACCGATCCGAGCGACGTCACGATCACTCTGAACGAGGGAGGCAGCTACCTCGCAGGGTATTACAATTATTCATCCGGGTGCGACTATGTGCGCCAGGGCGCGCGGGTGGAGTCCACCGACCCCAACAAGCCGATCCAGGTCGTGCTGGTCACCGGCGACATCGGCTCAAGCTACGAGTCGCGCGACATGAATCTGCTGCCGGTCAGCGCCTACGGCAGCAGCTACTGGAGCCCAGTGGGGGTAAATACGGGTAGTGATGGCTACACTCCTGGCCCAACGCGCCTGTTCCTGTATCGTCCCAGCACTGGCGCCAGCGGGCCGACCCATATTACGTGTGTGCGCCGTTCTCCTACACCCACGACCGTGACACAAGCGGTCTCTGTACGCGGCGTTGTGACCGTGGACCTCCCCAACAACTCAGGCGCACACTGCTACGCTTCAAACAGCACGGGGACGGCGACGGGTGAGCCCATCTTTGGCATCAGCACGATTGACACCGATGGCCAGGTATGGGACTGGAGCTACACCCTCTACCCCGATTCCTTCCTTTCCACCGATGCGTTGGTGGGGTTAGGGCTGGGCAAAGACCCGACCGAGACAAGCTCAACGCAGAACGGCAGCCCGCTGTGGGTGACGCCGGTGTGCGACACCTATGTGTACGTGGACTGGAATAACGATGGCACGGCCGATCTGGTCGACGTTGACGGGGATGGTAATGCCACCGATACCAGCAACGATGGTATCAACGAGACCACCTCGAACAATGGCATGTTGATCACCAGCCTTAAATCGGTGCGCCTCTTCGAGCCAGGGCTGGACCAGGAACCCTACGATCAAAGCGGCGCGCGCGTGTGGAGCCGCACCGCATCCGGCGTGGGGCGCGGCGGCACGCCCGGCTGCAACCTGGCGCTGGCCTGGGGACAGGATCCCCGCAGGGCCAGTGCTGGCACACCCGGCCTGGACGTGGGCACGTCGATCCCGCCGTTGCGGCTGATCGAGGGTTCCAAGACCCTGACGCTGAAGACGGATGTCAACAGCGACGGTGAGCTGAGCCCCGGCGACGTCGCGACCTACCTGATCACGGTCAAAAACACGGGATCGGTTGAGGTGGATAACGTCTACGTCTACGACACGGTGCCGCTGAACACAGTTTACTTCACAGGCACAACGGAAAAAGATGTGGGCAGCGGCTGGACCGCTATCGCCGATGATGGGGACGGTGATGGCTTCCCGCTGGACGTGTCCGGTGGCGTCCTGCTCGGCGACCTGGCCGCGGGCGCGACCTTCTACGTCCGGTTTGACGTCACCCTGGGCTCAGGGGACTACGAGGAGGTCAACAACTGTGACGTGGCATTTACAGATGCCGGTACACTCCAAAGCTGCATTACCAACTTCGTCGCCTCGCGCGATTGGGGTGACCTGCCCGACACCTACGGCACGACGCGCGCGGCGGATGGCCCACGCCACTCCTTCTCGGGCCTGATCTTGGGCGACAATTACGACTACGACGCGCAAGGCCAGCCCTCAAACGACGCAACGGGAGACGACCTTGACCTGACGCCCAACGACGAGGACGGCTTCACAGCGCGGCCATCCTGGAACGCCGACAACACCCTGAAGCTGCAGGTCAAGGTTACGGGTGATCCGGGCGCCTACACCCTGGGCGTCTGGATTGACTGGAACCAGGATGGTGTCTTCCAAAACACAGCATTCGCTGCAGGCTGCTCCTCCAACTGCGGCGAGCGGTATGTGGTGTCGGTCACACCCGGCGCCAACACCCTGGCCTTGCCTGCGCTCGTGGGCTTCCCAGGGGACCCGGCGCTGGAGTTCCGCTTGCGCCTCTATCCCACCACTCCGGCCTCCCCATCGCCCCTGGGCTTCGTGTCCGGCGGCGAGATCGAGGACTACGTGTACTACTTCAGCCCACTGGCCGTCACCCTGGCGTCCTTCACCGCGGAGGCGACCGGCGACGGCGTGACGCTGGCGTGGGAGACGGTGAGCGAGCAGGACAACGCCGGGTTCAACGTGCACCGGGCAGAGTCGGAGGCGGGGCCGTGGACGCAGCGCAACGACGCGCTGATCCCGGCCGCGGCGCCAGGATCGAGCGAGGGGCACGCGTACACCTGGACCGACACGGCCGCCGAACCGAACCTGACCTACTGGTACATGCTGGAAGACGTGGCGCTGGATGGCACGACGACGCAGCATGCACCGGTCGTCGCCAGCCTGGCTGAGCCGAACGCCCTGCACGGGGCCGGCCTGGTCGCTACCTCGGGGTTGGCGCCGGCCGTGCCGCTGGCTGCGCTCGGCCTGGCGTTGGCTACCGGCCTTGCGCTGGCGCGGCGGCGCTGGCGGTAGCGCTATCCGCCGGGGGCCGGGCTGCGCTGGCCGCGGCCGGCTCCCGGCGCTGAAGCAGTGGGCGCCAGGCGTCCGCGCAGTGCGCTTCCGTCGTTATATCGCTAATTGAATTATACATCTGCTGTTATCGTGCCTGAAGAGGAGGCGGTCATGACCATCACGACAACCGTTCGCGAGACATACACGCCCACGCAGCCGGCCCGCAAAGCCTGGCAGGCGCCTGCCATCGTCCTGGAGCGCTCGCTGGAGGCTTCAGCCCAAGGTGGGCCGCCCCAAGGCCCCGTGATCGGGCCCAACGGGTTCATGGGGCCGCTGGGCACATCGGGCGACCAGGGCGCCTGCGTCATCCCGGGTCCCTGAGACGATGTGGCCGCGACGGCGATAAAGAGAGGCTGCGTCAGCCGCGAGGGTATCCTCGCGGCTGACGCGCGTTTTGCCGCAGAGGCAGACCAGTGGATAATGGGGGTCAGACGTTGATACAGGTCATGGACGGGGGTGAAACATGCGGATGAAGCTTCCAGGCTGGCGCAAACTGATCGGCTGGTGCGCGCTGGGCGCGGTCCTGCTGGGCGGGCTGCCCGGCGGCGGCGCCGCGGCGGGCGAGACCACCGAGATCACCCGGCGGGTGGTCACCGCGCACTACACCCTGGCCGGGGACGCGCTGCGCGTGCCGGGCTACAGCCTGAACGACGCGCCCGGCGCGCCGCGGCTGCCGGTCCACGGCATGGTTGTGGCACTGCCCGCGACGGGCGAGTGGGAGCTGATGGTGGACACCGCGGGCAGCCGCGTCCTGCCGCAGCATCCCGCCATCCCGCCCGCGCCCGCGCCCGCGCCCGCGTTCACCGGGGCCGAGAGCTGGACCCGCCAGCCCGAGCTGCCCGCGGTCGCGCCGGTGCACGGCCGGCCCGACCCTGCCATCTACCAGGCCGACGCGTTCTATCCCACCGCGCCGGCCGTGGCCGGCCATGAGCAGTGGCAGCGCGGCCGCCGGCTGCTGGCCGTGCGCGTGTTCCCCTTTCAATATAACCCGGTGACACGCGAGGTGCTGCACCACCCGGAGGTGATCGTCACGGTGCGCGTGCGCGGCGCGGCCGAAGCGGTGCCGGCGCCGGCAGCCAAGGCCGCGTCCGCCGGCGCCGGCCTCACCGGCCCGGCGGACGCGCCCGACGCCCCCTTCGGCGCGCTGCGGATCCTGACGGGCCAGCGCGGGCTCTACCGCCTGACCTACGACGACCTGCTGGCCGCGGGCGTGCCGTTGGACGCGGTGAACCCGGCCTCCTTCTTCATCACCCACCGCGGCCAGACGGTGCAGATCCAGGTGATCGGCGAGGCGGACGGCGCCTTCGACCCCGGCGACCTGGTGGTCTTCCACGCGGAGCCGTACCAGGGCCGCTACATGGCGCACAACGTGTACCGCTTCTATTGGCGCGGGCAGCCGGCCCCACCCCTGGCGCGCATGAGCACGCGCGCGGCCGCGCCCACCGGCGCCGAGCCGGCCGTGACCGCCATCACCCAGACGCTGCGCATCGAAAGCGACAAGGCGTACTACAGCGACTACCCCCTGCCGCAGGACGCGGATCACTGGTTCGACGACCCGATCTACCCCACGACTGCCTCGCCGGTCGAGGCGCGCACTTACACGCTGGCAGTGGACGACCCGCTGGCCACAGGGGAGGTCCGTTTCCGCGCGCAGCTCTACGGCGGCAAAGAACAGGCCCCCGACCCCGACCAGTCGGTGGCGCTGCGGCTAAACGGCCACGACGTCACGACCTGGCAGTGGAAGGGGCGGGTGGGCTACCTGGCCGAGGCGGCCGCGCCGGCCGCGTGGCTGGACGTCACCCCGGGCACGGTGACGCTGGAGGCCGCACTGAGCCAACTGCCCGTGCTGAGCGAATACTGGGTCTACCCGGACTGGCTGGAGGTAGCGTACCCTGCGCAGCCCGACGCGGAAGGGGATCGCATCCTCATCGAAGGCATTGACGCGCCCGGCCCGACCATGCAGATCACCGTCACCGGCTTCACCACGGACACGGCCCGCATCTACGACATACGCCGGCCGCTGGCGCCGGTGCAGCTCACCGCTTCCGAGGCGATCAGCGACGGCGTCAGCTATAGCGTGCACTTCTGGGATGCCTGGGCGGCCGACGACCCGCCGGCCAGCTACGCCCTGGCGACCCCGGAGGCGCTGCTGGCGCCCGTGTCAGTGGCCTTCGACCAGCCGTCCTCCTGGAGCTCCATGCCCCACGCGGCCGATTACATCGCCATCGTGCACCGCAGCCTGTGGGACGCGATCCAGCCGCTGCTGGACTACCGCGGCAGCCAGGGGTTGGCCGTGGCCAAGGTGGATGTGCAAGACATCTACGACGAGTTCAACGACGGCCTGACCGACCCGGAGGCGATCCGCGAGTTCCTGGCCTTCGCCTACGCCAACTGGCACACCGAGGAGGGGCCGCCGCGTTACGTGCTGTTGGTGGGGGATGGCCACTACGACTTCAAGGGCGTGAGCGGCACGACGCTGCCCAACCTGATCCCGCCCTACCTGATTGCCGTGGACCCCTGGATCGGCGAGACCGCGGCCGACAACCGCTACGTCAGCGTGGACGGGCCGGACGATTACCTGGCCGACATGGCCATCGGCCGCATCCCCGCGCGCAACCCGGCCGATGTGACCGCGGTGGTGGACAAGACGCTGGCCTACGAGGACATCCTGGCCGCCCCTGACGGCGCATGGCAAAGCCGCGCCAGCTTCGTAGCCGACAACTGGGCCGACCCGGCCGGCAACTTCCACGCGCTCAGCGACGAGGTGCGCCTGAGCTGGCTGCCCCCCGCGCTGGAGAGCCGGACCATCTACTGGAACAAGGATTTCACCGACGCCTGGGCCATGAACACGGCGATCAAGGAGGCCTTCACCGACAGCGTGCTGGTGCAGTGGTTCGGCCACGCCTCGCGCTTCCGGTGGGGCAGCACCCAGGTGTTCAGCATCTTCACCCAGTTGTACGAAAGCCCCCAGTGGCCGTTGAGCGTCCACTACTCCTGCTGGACCGGCTACTTCATCAACCTGTCCAGCAACTACCAGGCGCTGGGCGAGCACATCCTGATCCAGCCCGGCAAGGGGCCGGTCGCGGACTTCTCGCCCAGCGGGCTGCACATCGGCAACGCGCTGCTGACGCTGAACGAGGGGCTGACCCTGGCGGTCTTCCGCGACCGCATCCGGCCCGTGGGGGATGCCGCAAACCAGGCCAAGCTGTACTTCTTCGCCAACAGCGCCGCGTGGCACGACGTCGTGGACACGCAGATCCTATTCGGCGACCCGGCGCTGGCGCTGCGCGTGCCCGCCACCCCGCCCAACCCGCCCGCGGTGGCCATCGCGGCCGGGGACGCCAGCGCGCGGCTGAGCTGGCCGCACAGCCTGGACAGCAGCCAGTACGAGGTCTGGCGCGGCACGGCGCCCTACTTCGACCCGGACGCGGGCGGGGCCGCGCTGGTTACCACGGTGGACGCCGGGTTCCGGGGGGCGGGCCCGGGCTTCGAGCAGGCGGACGACGGGACCAGCCCGCCGCCGGCCGTGCAGATCATCGGCGACCCGGCGACCAACTACTTCTGGGTGGTGCGCAGCCGCAACGGCGACGGCGCGTCCGAGCCCTCCAACCGCGTCGGCGAGTTCGACTTCCGCCTGACGCCGGGGCAGTAATGGGGACGCGGATGCCGCCGGTGGGACGCAGATTTCCCTGACTTCCTCTCCGCTGCCGGCGGGTCTGAGACCCGCCGGCAGCGGAGAATTTCCTTGTTGTCATTCTGCTTGTTGTCATTCTGCTTGCTGTCATTCTGCTTGTTGTCATTCTGCTTGCTGTCATTCTGAACGAAGTGAAGAATCTCCAACCCTGCCAGGTGAGGTGTTCCAAGATGAGACACATATCCAGACCGTCAGGCCAGGGCCTGATCGGGCTCATGCTGATCGCCGCGCTGCTGGCGCCCGGTGGGGCCGCTGCCAGAGTGCAAGACCCAATCCCGGATGGACTGGACGTCCCAGCCCTGGACGGCTTGATCGGCCCGGCTGCTGCACCGGAAGCGCCGTGGATCAGCGTCGCGCGCATGCCGAACACGCCCAACGCCCTGCTTTCATGGGAGCACGTGATCGAAAGTGAAGCCTACCAGGTCTGGCGCGGCACAGCGCCCTATTTCGAGCCGGGGTCGGGCGCGGGCAACCAGATCCGCTACATCCCAGCCGGGGCATACGGCCAGGGGTCGATCATCGAATACACCGACGACGGCGTGGACCGCTACGCCGCCGGGACGGGCGACCCGCTGCTGCCAACCGTGCAGGTCATCGGCGATCCCGCGACCAACCATTTCTGGGTGGTGCGCGGCCAGAACGGGGACGGGGTCTCCGGCAACTCGAACCGGGTGGGGGAGTTTGATTTTGCGTTGGTGCAGGGTGGGTAGCTGAGCGATGTGCGATGTGCAAGTAGGCCGGATTAGTCTGCGCCCGGTTCTCGACCCAGTTGCCAGCAGGCGCAAAACCGGCTAAAATCGGTTCATGCCGAAACCACTCACCCCCTACACCAAAGCCATCGAGGCCGCGCTGCTGGCCGGCGGCGCGACCGAGCACACCCACCGCCCCGCGCTGGTGGCGCTGATCGAGGCGCTGGCGCCCGGGGCCAGGGCGATCAATGAGCCGCAGCGCATCGCGTGCGGCGCGCCCGACCTGGTCGTGATCCAGGCGGACAGCTTCCTGAACATCGGCTATGTCGAGGCCAAGGACGTCAACAAGTCGCTGGACGACGCGCAGCGTTCCGAGCAGGTGCGGCGCTACCTGGCTGCCCTGCCCAACCTGATCCTCACCGACTACCTGGAATTCCGCTGGTACGTGGACGGCGAGCGCCGGGCCGTGGCGCGGCTGGCGCGGCCGGCCGCGGGCGGCAAGCTGGTCGCGGAGAAGGGCGGGAGCCAGGCGGTGGCGGCGCTGCTGGGGGACTTCCTGGCGCACCGGCCCGAGCCCATCGCCAGCCCCCAGGCGTTGGCGGTGCACATGGCGCGGCTGGCGCACATGATCCGCGACATCATCGCGGCCGCGTTCGAGGGGGAGCGCGCATCCGACCTGCTGCGGGGCTGGCGCGCGGCGTTCGCCCGGGTGCTGATCGCGGACCTGGACCAGCCGGCCAAGACCGGCGAGTTTGCGGACATGGTGGCGCAGACGCTGGCCTACGGGCTCTTCTCGGCGCGCGTCATGGATACATCGGCCGGCTTCACCCGCCAGGAGGCGCAGCACCTGATCCCCAAGACCAACCCGTTCCTGCGCGACTTCTTCTACCAGGTGAGCGGGCCGCAGATGGACGACGAGCCGTTCGCCGGCTTCGTGGCCGACCTGGTGGCGACCCTGGCGGACGCGGACATGGGCAGCATCCTGGCCGAATTCGGCAAACGGACGGGCCAGGAAGACCCGGTCATGCACTTCTACGAGACGTTCCTGGCCGCGTATGACCCCAGGCTGCGCGAGGCGCGGGGAGTCTACTACACGCCCGCGCCGGTGGCCTCCTACATCGTGCGCTCGCTGGATCACCTGCTGCGGACGCGGTTCAAATGCCCCGCGGGGCTGGCCGACAGCACGCAGATCGAGCTGGAGAACCCCAACCCCGCGCCGGCCGGCAAGGGCGGCGCGAAACCGGCCAAAAAGGTCAAGGTCCACAAGGTGCTGCTGCTGGATCCGGCGACCGGCACTGCGACCTTCCCCTACACCGTGGTTGACCACATCCGCGCGGGCTTCATGCGGGGCGGGAACGCGGGCATGTGGCCCGGCTACGTGCGCGACCACCTGCTGCCGCGGCTCTTCGGCTTCGAGCTGCTGATGGCGCCCTACGCGGTGGCGCACTTCAAGCTGGGGCTGCAACTGGCCGGGCTCGACCTGCCCGACGGCCTGCGCGGGGCCTGGGCCTACGATTTCAGCCAGGACGAGCGCATCGGGGTCTACCTGACCAACGCGCTGGAGCCGCCCCACGAGCACACCGGCCTGCCGCTCTTCACGCAGTTCCTGGCGCGGGAGACCGCGGCCGCGGACCGGGTGAAGCAAGACCTGCCGGTGCTGGTGGTGTTCGGCAACCCGCCCTACTCCGGCCACTCGGCCAACAAGGGGCCGTGGATTGACGGGCTGCTGAAAGGGACGCTGCCGGACGGGGGCCGGGCGCCGGGCTACTACGAGGTGGACGGCCAGCCGTTGGGCGAGCGCAACCCCAAGTGGCTGCAGGACGACTACGTCAAGTTCATCCGCTGGGCCCAGTGGCGCATCGAGCGCACCGGCGCGGGCATCCTGGCGTTCATCACCAACCACTCCTACCTGGACAACCCCACCTTCCGCGGCATGCGCCGGTCGCTGATGGCGACCTTCAGTGACATCTACGTGTTGGACCTGCACGGCAACGCCAAGAAGCGCGAGATCGCGCCCGACGGCGGCAAGGACGAGAACGTCTTCGACATCCAGCAGGGCGTGGCCATCGGCATCTTCGTGAAGGCGCCGGGGAAGACGGGGCCCGCGTGGGTGCATCACGCCGAGCTGTGGGGGCCGCGGTCCGACAAGTACGAGCAACTGGCGGCCGATGACGTGCGCACCACGCCCTGGCGGCCGCTGGCCCCGCAAGCGCCGTTCTACCTGTTCGTGCCGCAGGACGTGGATCGGTTGGGGGAGTACGAGCGAGGGTGGAAGGCGACGGAGATCTTTCCGGTGAACTCGGCCGGTATAGTGAGTGCGCGCGACAACCTGACCATCCATTGGACACCCGAAGAAGTTATCAACACGGTAAAAGACTTCGTCAATTTGCCCCCTGAAACAGCAAGAGAAAAGTATCAGTTGGGCAGTGACGTACGAGATTGGAAGGTCCAGCTTGCACAAGATGACATCCGTAACAACGGGGCAGATGATAGCCGGGTAGTGGAATTTCTGTATCGTCCGTTCGATGTTCGCTTCACCTACTACACGGGCCAGACTCGAGGCTTCATTTGTATGCCGAGGCCTGAAGTGATGCGGCATATGCTCGGCAGACTCAATATAGGCTTGATTGCCACGCGTCAAACTCGTGATCAATGGGATGTCTTGGTGAGCAAGGCGATCTGTGGGCACAAATCCTGCGCAGCCTACGACATCAATACTCTGCTACCCTTGTATCTCTATCCAGAAGCCAACAAAACAAAGACAGATCAAGCCTACTGGTTGACCATCACCCTCTGGCCGCCCGATGCGGCCGGCCGCGTGCCGAACCTGGCGCCGGCGTTCGTGGCAGAGGTGGAAGCGCGGACGGGGCTGCGGTTTGCGTGGGGCGGGGGGCCGGGCGACTGGAAGTCCCACAGGGATGCTTCGCGATCGCAGCTACCCCTGCGAAGTCGGCCTGCGCCGACTGACGGAGAGTCCACGCAGGTGGACTTGGCGACGGTGGCCGCGGTTTCCAACCGCCGGGAAACTTTCACCCCCGAAGACCTGTTCGGCTACATCTACGCCATCTTCCACAGCCCCACCTACCGCAGCCGCTACGCCGAGTTCCTGAAGATTGACTTTCCGCGCGTGCCGATCACGTCCGACCCGGCGCTCTTCTGGCGGCTGGCCGGCCTGGGCCGTGAGCTGGTCAGCCTGCACCTGCTGGACGCCGACGCCGCGCCGGTGTTGCTCAAGCCCATCACCCGCTTCCCCATCTCCGGCGATGGGCTGGTGGCAAAGAGCCATCCGCGCTACGACGAGGCGGCGCGCCGCGTCTATATCAGCGCGGACGACGCCAAAGCCGGCAAGCCGGGCCAGTATTTCGACGGCGTGCCGCCGGAGGTCTGGCGCTTCCAGGTGGGCGGCTACCAGCCGTGCCAGAAGTGGCTGAAGGACCGCGTCGGCCGCCGGCTCACCTACGATGACCTGACCCACTACCAGCGCATGGTCGTGGCGCTGGCCGAGACGATCCGCATCATGGCCGCAGTGGACGCCGCGATCCCCGCGTGGCCGGTGGGGTGAGAGGGGAAGTTTCGTCCTGCGGTTGCATAGCATGTGAGAATTTGGTAAGACACGAGTCAAGATGGTGAATGACCCGGAGAGGAGGTCGCAACCGATGAGTGTGCAGGTGACATTGACGCTATCCAACGAACTCTATGAAACCGCCAGCCGATGGGCTGTCTTGACGCGCCACGACGTGGCGAAAACGCTGACCGATGCGCTGACCATCGTGCTGAGCCCGCGCAAGACCCCTCCGACCTGGACGAGGCCTTTGTCAACGCTCTCGGACGCCGAAGTGATCGCCCTCTGCAAGCCCGATTTCAACATCGAAGTGGCGCAGCGCGTGGGTGATCTGCTGGAAAAACAGCGCGAAGGGATTCTGACCAGCCGAGAGCAGCAAGAACTGGTCGCGCTCATGCAAGGCTATGACGAGCTATGGCTGCGCCAATCGGAGGCGCTGGGTGAAGCAGTGCGCCGCGGCCTGCGTGCCCCACTTGAGCCATGACGTAGCCCTCCGCTTCAACAACCTGGTGTCGGTCACTGTGCGCCGCAACTGGATCGCCACCGGTTGGCATCCCCCAAGAGGCTGAACTCAAGCTACGTCCTCCAACGTTCCTGGTCGTCGCCCTTGACCGAGACGCGCCGCCGGCTGGCCAGTGACCAGCGAGAATGACCCCCATGCACACCGAACTCGACGCCTTCCTCGCCCCCTACGCGCCTGAGGTGCAAGACCTGGCGCGGCGCGCCCGCGCGCTGATCCTGGCCGCCATGCCCGACGCGGTCGAGCAGTTCGATGCGCCCGCGCGGCTCATCGGCTACGGCTTCGACCGCACCTGCCGGGGCCTGGTCTGCGGCAGCGCGGCACCATCAACCGGATGTTCGCGCGCGGCGCGGCGCTGGCCGCCGCCGGCCCGCGCTGAGCCGGCGAACGCGGACGCGGCCAGCGGGATTGCCGCCCCCGGCAGATTCGGTCAATCCTCACCGATTCGTTGTCATATCCCGCACCGCGCAGCGCGCTGGTAGTTTGGCCCCCCCAGAATTCTGTGCTTTAATTTCCCAAACAACGCGCAGCTCCCCCGCCCGTCCGTGCTAAAGAGAAGGAGTGTCCCGATGAAACGTGACTTCGCAACCCGCACCCTGTTCCTGATGGTGCTGATCTCGTTCGCGCTGGCCGGCGTCCCCGCGGCCGCGGCGCCGGATAGCACCTATAGCGAGAACTTTGACACAGCAGCCAATTGGACCGATGTCACTGGCAATGGTTTCACCAGTTACGGCACTAAGACCTATAGCAGCACCAGCTATCCTGCCATAACATTTCGCGGTGAGCTAAGCCTCCGCCAGACTGCTAACACACAGGATGGTTTCGCCGCGACACACAATAACAGCACGTATGCTTGGCGTTTGCAGGATGCATCTGGCTCACTTTGGCAAGCGAAGGTTACCACCGGAGGAGTCGGCACCTTCTCTGTCTGGGTGCGCCGATGGGACAACAGCCCAGATCCCAACTACATCGTGGAGTACAGCATCAACAATGGGACCAGTTGGACGAGTGTCCAAACCATTAACAACGCCTGGCTTGGCTCCAGCGATTGGAAGCAGTTGTCCGGCACTATTAACACCTCCAACGGCGCAGGTGACGCGGACGATATCATCATCCGCATTCGTCGCGTTAGCGGCGAACGGCTGATGGTGGATGATTTCGAGATGACGGACTATGCCTCTGCTGAGCCGAATCCACCCCTCATCAATGAGTTCGTACTCAATCACACCGGCACAGACGCCTACGAATATCTCGAAGCCCGCGGCGATCCCAGCACAGACTACAGCGCGTACACCATCCTCCAAGTCGAAGGGGACAGCGGCGCCAACGAAGGCCAGATCATCAGCCTCCACCAACTGGGCGCCACCAACGCGAACGGTTACTGGACGACCGGTTACCTGGCGGAAGTCCTACAAAACGGCACCCTCACCCTGCTGCTGGTCAAGAACTTCACCGGCAGCGTCAACACCGACCTGGACACCAACGATGACGGCATCTTCGAGGCCACCCCCTGGGCCACCATCGCGGATGCCGTGGCGGTCAGCGACGGCGGCGCGGGCGATATCACCTACGGCAGCACGGTCCTGGACCCTGCCTTTGCCGGCGGTTCATTCGCACCGGGCGGCGCATCGCGGATACCCGATGGGACAGACACCGATTCGTCTGCCGATTGGATGCTCAATGACTTCAATGGCGCCGGCATCCCGGCGCTAGACCCCGGCACACCGGTCTACGGCGAGGCGTACAACACGCCGGGGGCTGTGAACGCCGTTGTCCCACCTGCGATCATCATCAACGAGATCGACTCGGACACGCCGAGCACGGATGTCGCCGAGTTCATTGAGCTATATGATGGTGGTGCGGGTAATACGGCGCTAGATGGCCTGGTAGTTGTTCTATACAACGGCAACGGCGATGTGTCCTATGGGGCATTCGATCTGGATGGCCGTTCGACTGATGCCGCAGGCTACTTCATCATCTGCGGGAACGCCGCCAACGTAGCCAATTGCGATTGGGATGTCTCGCCAGATCAAGACTTGATCCAAAACGGTGCCGACGCGGTTGCCCTTTTCACGGCCAATGCCTCCGACTTTCCTAATGGCACGGGGGTCACAACCGCCAATTTGGTTGACGCCATCGTCTACGACACCGATGATGCGGATGACGCAGGGCTGCTGGTGCTGCTCAACGCCGGCCAACCGCAGGTCAACGAGGGCAGCAACGGCGCCAGCGATACTGAGTCCAACCAGCGCTGCCCTAATGGGTCAGGTGGCGCACGCAACACCTCGACCTACTCACAAAGCACACCGACGCCGGGCTCAGTGAACAACTGCCCCGCCGATGTTCCACCCACCATAACCAGCACTGTCCCGACCAGTGGCGCAACCGGCATCAGCACCGGTACGACCATCACGGTCAACTTCAGCGAGATCGTCGACGCCACGGCCAGCGCGTTCACGGTCGCATGCCCCGTCGGCACGCCGGTGACCTTCACCAGCAACCCGACGCTGCCTGCGAACGATACAAGCAGCATCGTGCTGACACCATCCAGCCCGCTGCCGGCAGGCGTTACCTGCACGGTGACCGCGGTCGCGATCCAGATCACTGACAACGACGGCACGATCCATCAGCTCGATGGTGACAAGAACGGCACCGGCGGCGATAACTACGTCTTCACCTTCACCACCGCCGGCGGCTTCACCAAGATCCACGCCATCCAGGGCAGCGGCAGCGCGGTCGTCCCCGGCACTTTCACCGTCGAGGCCATCGTCACCGGCGATTACCAGGGCGTCACCGGCGTTGACGACTACAAGCTGGACGGCTTCTTCATCCAGGAGGAGGACGCGGACGCGGATGCGAACGCGGCCACCTCCGAGGGCATCTTCGTCTACTGCTTGACCTGCCCGACGAACGTGGTCGTGGGCGACAAGGTGCAGGTGACGGGCGCGTCCAGCGAGTACTTCGGCATGAGCCAGCTCAACGCCACCACCGCCGGCGCGGTCGTAGTGGTCAGCCAGAACAACGCGCTGCCCACACCGGTCGCGCTCACCCTGCCGGCGCCCGGCGTCACTGCCACCGACCTGGCCGGCGCGCAGGCGCAGATCAACGCGTACTACGAGCCGTTCGAGGGGATGCTGGTGAAGTTCCCCGCGCAGCTCAGCGTCACCGAGTACTTCGAGCTCTCCCGCTACGGCCAGGTGGTGCTGGCCCAGGGCGGCCGCTTCCGCCAGTTCACCGACGCCAACGCACCATCGGCCTCCGGCTACACCGCGCACCAGATCGACCTGGCAAAACGCACGGTAATCCTGGACGACGACAGCAACCAGCAGAACCACGCGCTCTTTGAGAACGTGCCGGTGTTCCATCCCGTCCCCGGCTTCAGCATCACCAACTATGTGCGGGGCGGCGACACCATCACCGACCTGACCGGCGTGCTGCACTGGTCCTTCGCGGGTCTCACAGGCACCGACGCCTGGCGCGTCCGGCCGGTGATGAACGCCAGCAACGCGCCGGTCTATCCCTACACCTTCACCTCGGGCAACCCGCGCGGGGCTGCAGCGGATGTGGGCGGCAACATCAAGGCGGCCAGCTTCAACGTGCTCAACTATTTCACCACCCTTGGCTCGCGCGGGGCTAACTCCACGGCCGAGCTGGACCGCCAGGCCGCCAAGATCGTCGCCGCCTTCGCCGGCCTCAATGCGGACGTCATCGGCGTGATGGAGATCGAGAACAACAACGATGGCGCGATCGCGGACCTGGTGGGCCGGCTCAACGCCAGCGCGGGCGCGGGCGCCTACGCCTACATCGCCACCGGCACGGTTGGTGACGACGAGATCACCGTGGGCATCATCTACAAGACGGCCAAAGTGACGCCGATCGGCGCGGTGCAAACGCTGACCGCGGCCGCGTTCACCGATCCCAACAACACCGGCAGTCAACGCAACCGGCCGGCTGTGGCGCAGACCTTCGAGGAGAACGCCTGGGGCGAGCGCTTCACCGTGGTGGTGAACCACTTGAAGTCCAAGGGCAGTTGCCCCAGCAGCGGGCCAGACATCGACCAGGGTGACGGCCAGGGCTGCTGGAACGACACGCGGCAGAAGGCCGCTGCATACATGGTGGGCACCTGGATCCCAACGCTGGCGGCCAGCAGCGGCGATCCTGACTTTCTGATCGTCGGGGATCTGAACGCATACCGCAAGGAAGACCCCATCACTAACATCAAGAACGCGGGCTATGCCGACCTGCTGGACACCTGGCTGGGCGCGCCGGCCTACGGCTACGTCTTCGACGGCCAGCTCGGCTACCTGGACCACGCGCTGAGCAATGCCAGCCTGACCCCGCAGGTGACGGGCGCCACCGAATGGCACATCAACGCGGACGAAGTGAATCTGCTGGACTACAACGACACGGTGCAGGATTCCGGCGAACAAGACTTCAACGTCAAGCCGTCGGCCACGACCCTGTATGAAGCCAACGCCTACCGCTCCTCTGACCACGACCCCGTCCTGGTCGGCCTGGGCCTCTACCCTGACCTGAGCGACCTGGCGGCCTACGGCCTGGCCTGGCACACCGGCCAGGGGACGCCGTGGCGGCTGGGGACCGGCTGGACCGGCGACCCGACCAGCGGCACGGGCACCGACAGCGACGACGGCGTAGCCCGCAACTACGCGGATAGCTGGAACGACACCCGCGGCGAGGTCTACGTCACCGTCACCGGGCCGGCCGGCAAGTGGGCCTGCCTCAACGCGTGGCTGGACTACAGCGACGGCAGCGCGACTGCGGGCACGGTGGAGACACCGGATGGGCAGTTCAACACCAACGAGCACGTGGTGAACAACCTCCCGATCGGACCGGGCACGAGCCAGCTCGTCACCTTCCCCCTGGAATCCGGCGTGATCGATAGCGCGGCGACGTACAACATGCGCTTCCGCCTGGTCCCCGCGCCGGACCCGAACGTCCAGAGCTGCGTGGGCGTCACGCTGGCCGCGGCGGCCGGCCCCCTGGCCCCCGACGGCGGCGCGTCCCCCACCGGCCGCGCGGACGGCGGCGAGGTGGAGGATCACAGCTTCAATGCCGGCCCCCTGGCCATCACCCTGGCTTACTTCACCGCGGCCATGACGACCGACGGCGTGACCCTGACCTGGGAGACCCTGTCTGAGGTCAACAACGCCGGGTTCAACGTCTACCGGGCGGATGCTTCGCTGACTGCCGCCGATGACGGGAGCACCGGGGCCGACCCGCTCAGCATGACAGAATGGGTGCGCTTGAACCCCGCGCTGATCCCGGCCGCCGCGCCCGGCTCGCCCGAGGGCCAGGCCTACAGCTACACCGACACGACCGCGGAAGTGGGAATGACCTACTGGTACATGCTGGTGGACATCACCCTGGACGGCGCAGCGACGCAGCACCCGCCGCTCCAGGTGACCGTGGGCGAGCCCAACGCGCTCGGCCTGGCCGCGTTCGGCGCGGCGGCCTTGCCGCCGGCCGCAGGGCCATCCCTGGCCGGGCTGGCTGCCCTGGCGCTGGCTGCGCTGACGGCCGGTGGGCGGCGGCAGCGGCCCAGGATCTGACGGCACAGCTTCAGGATTGCCCGAATTCGGCCGGCGGATTCGGGCAATCCGACCGGCCTTCTATCCTTCCACCTGGATACGGATTGACCCCTGTGAGAGGCGCCGATCGGCGCCTCTCACTATTTGTGTTGCCACCTGTGAGCCCGACCGCAGATCGTTATGTTCCTCGCAATACTAAACTTGTGTGCTTTATGTGGTAGTACTGCGAAAGTCGCATCTTCTCAATAATCCGGCGTTGAGGCACGGCCCTGCGCCTGCCCACCGGGCGACCGCGAAGGCCCGGCCTGAGCGCAGTCGCAGGGGTGCGCCCCTCCAACACAAAAACCTGATTGACTATCTTTAACTTCATCGTTGCACTTTTCACCAGCGAACGCAGTACATTGTATAATGATGCACCATTATTAGCAGAGACACGTCACCTGGCGGCGGCAATAACGTCATGATCAATAGGGTCAACCGGTCGCCTGCGACAGCAGACCGGCGGCCCATCTGATGACACGTTGCGTCGTGCAGGGTCTTGCGCCCGCTCGTTGGCTGGTAGATAACGCACCGCTGCTTCTGCGCTGTACCTGCTCAAGAACCTGACTCTCTGATGTATCGATGAAAAGGAGTATCCCGTATGCTAACCACAGCTAGACGCCACTTCATCAATTGGAACGGCACAGCGCGCCGCGGCGTTGGCCGCAGCCACCTTGTCACCCTCGCGGCGATCGTTGCGCTGCTCTTCGGCCTGTTCCCGCAGGTTGTAGGCCTGCGGCTGCCCACCGCCGAAGCTGCCAACCCGGCCCCGGTGCAGGTCTACTACGTAACGCTGCCCGAGGCTGATGCGCTGACGGTGCTAAGCGCGATCAACACTGCTGCGATCAGCCCGATCACCACCTATTTCTCCATCGCCATCGGGGTGAGCGGCACGTACATCTACTACGACCAGTGGGAAAACGGCTACGACTCGGACATCGCCAATCCGGCCAACCTCTTCAGCAGCGGCAATCCGGGCGGGACGCAGATCTGGGGAAATGGCAAGGGTTCGGATGGTTGTGCGCCCAACAAGAACGGCACGCCGATCACTTGCAGCGACGCCAACGACGTGTTCACCTCCGGAGATGTCATCATCCCCAACAACGCCATCCCGCTGCCGCGGAACAGCAACACCCTCCTTTTTGACGCCAGGGACAAAATCGGCGCCAGCAACTCCATCGCGATGGCGCGTGCCTCATGGGCGGCTGGCTCCGGCACGCTGAACGCCTTCGCCCACGAGATGTACGCCACGGCGGAATGGGGCCAGGCCTACGAATCGCCGGTGGGCACGAACACCGCTTACCCGGCCCAGGGCTACTCCGGCCAGGGGATGTTCGAGTACGCCGCGCTGGCCATCATGGCCAGCCAGAACAACACCACCGTGCAAATTGACAAGGACGCGAACGGCAGCTACGAGTCCAGCACCACCCTCCAGGAAGGCGGCGCCACCCTGGTCACGGGCATCTCCCAAGGTGCGCGCGTGCAGAGCACCGACGCGGCCAAACCGATCCAGGTCGTGCTGGTGACCGGCGATATCGGCTCCAACTACGAGTCGCGCGACATGAATCTGCTGCCGATCAGCGCCTATGGCAGCAGCTATTGGAGCCCCGTGGGGGTGCACACAGGCGCCTCTTACACCCCTGGCCCCACCCGCATCTTCCTGTATCGGCCGAGCACGGACGGCCCAACCCATATCACCTGCGACCGGCTCTCACCTACCCCGGTCAAGGTGACGCAGGCGGTCGCCACTGCCCGCAGCCTGGTTTACGTTGACCTCAATACAAACTCCGGCGCCCATTGCTACGCGTCGGACAGCGCCGGGAACCCGACCACAGCCAAGATCTTCGCCGTCGGCACAGTTGACACGGCGGTTTCGGGCACGAGCGCCGGCCAGGCCGGAGACTGGAGCTTCACCCTCTTCCCCGACGGGTTCCTGTCAACGGAGGCGCTGGTAGGGCTGGGGCTGGGCAAGGATCCCACCGATACGGCGTCGAATCAAAACGGCAGCCCGCTGTGGGTGACGCCGGTGTGTACGACCGTCGTCTACGCGGACTGGAACGACGACGGCACGGCGGATCTCGTGGACTTCAACGGTGACGGCGATGCCCTGGATACCAACGTGGATGGCCTGAACGAAACGACTTCGGCGAATGGCTTCCAAATCACCCAGCTCAAATCGGTGCGTCTCTATGAGCCCGGCCTGGACATTGAGCCCTTCGACCAAAGCGGCGCGCTGGTCTGGAGCCGCACGGCCACCGGCGTCGGGCGTGGCGGCGCTCCCGGCTGCAACCTGGCGCTGGCCTGGGGGCAGGATCCCCGCACGGCCAGCGCGGGCGTGCCAGGCCTGGACGTGGGCACCTCGGTCCCGCCGCTGCGCCTGATCGAAGGCGCCAAGAGTCTGACGCTTGACCCGGATGGCGACGGCAACCTGGACGGCGATAAAGATGGCGACGGCGTGCTCAGCCCGGGCGACGTCGCCACCTACGTCATCACAGTCAAGAACACCGGTGGGGGGACGGTGAGCGACGTCTACGTTTACGATGCCGCCGTGCCGGACAAAACGGACTACAACACGGGCACCACGCAAAAGAACGTCGGCAGCGGCTGGGTGAGCATCCCCGACAACACCTCCGGCACCGCGTTCCCCCTGGATGCGACCCCCAACGGCGTACTGCTGGGAACCGCCCTGCCCGCTGACACCACCTGGTATGTCCGGTTCGACGTCACCTTGAAAAACATCAATAGCGCAGGCGTCTACGAGGAGATCACCAACTGCGACATCGCCTACACGGGCGGCGGTACGGTGCAAAGCTGCAACACCAGCCTGGTAGCGGCCAATGAGTGGGGTGACCTGCCCGACACCTACGGCACGTCGCTGGCTGCGAATGGCCCGCGCCATTCCCCCACGGATACCAACCCCGCCCTGACGCTGAAGCTGGGCGACTACTACGACCGTGACCTGCAAGGCCAACCGTCGACCGGCGCCGATGGCGACGACCTGAATCAGACGACACCGCCCAAAGCCGACGACGAGGATGGCATCGTCATCGCCGGCAGTCAACCCGGCTGGCAGACCGGCTCAGGCGTCATCGGCGTCACGGTCGCGAACGGCCCCGGCTGCCTGAACGGGTGGCTGGACTTCACCAACGACAGCGGCGCCACGCCCCCGGCGGCCGACGGCAACTTCACCAAGTCCGGCGGCTACGACACCTACACCACCTACTCGGAGCACATCATCCAAAATCTGAAGGTGAGTTCGGGGAGCACGCAAGTCCCGGTGACGTTGCCCTCGGGCACGGTGGATCCGGCCAAGGGCCTCTACCTGCGCTTCCGCCTGAGCCCGCCGGACGGCAGCGGCAACTGCACGGCCGCCATCGCGCCGACCGGGTTCGTTGCCGGCGGTGAGGTCGAGGACTACATCATCAAACCCGCGGATCTGTTGATCACCAAGACCGACGGCAAGACCACGGCCACCTCGCCCGGCACGATCGTGTATACGCTGACGGTGAGCAACGTGGGCACTGCCCCGGCAACGGGCGTCACATTGGCGGATACGATCAATTCGCCTCTCTCGTACACGAGCTCCACCTGCCCCGGCACGCCCACACAGGCCGGGTCAACCTACACCTGGAGCTTGCCGGACCTGAACCCCGGCGCCAGCACGAGCTGCACGGTGACGGTCAGTGTGGCGGGCAGCCTGGCCGATGGCGTCGTGCTGACCAACTACGCGCGCGTGAACACGACGGCCTTCGAGGTCAGCATCGCCAACAGCGAAGCGTCCGACGTCAACACGGTGCTGAACACCCTCCGCCCGAACCTGTATGTCACGAAGAGCGATGGCGCGACGCAAGTCCTCGCCGGCGACACGATCGTGTATACCATCAACTACGGCAATTCGGGCCAGGCCACGGCCACGGGCGTCGTGGTCACCGATGAGCTCCCCGACAACGTCACGTATGTCTCGGCCACCCCGGCGCCCACGAGCAGCAGCGGCCGCACCTATGCCTGGAACGTGGCCGATCTCCCCGTGGGTGGCACGGGATCGATCCAGGTCACCGTCACCGCCAACACGGATCTGCTGCCGGGCGCGGTGATCCTGAATCATGCCAGGATCAGCGCCACGCAGACCGACTACGATCCGTCGGACAACGAAGCCACGGATAGCGATACTGTCATCGCGCCCTACATCCAGGTGGAAAAGACCGCGACCCCGGCGCGGCCAGGGGGCGGCCCGGTGACCTATGTCATCCAGTGGACCAACAACAGCGCAGCCACTGCGTACAACATCAGCATCGCCGACACCCTGCCGGCTAACACCACCCTGGTGGCCAACAGCATCTCGCACGGGGGGACCTACGACACCGGCACGCGCACCATCACCTGGGACCTGGGCGACCAGCCGCCCAACGCGCGCGGCATGGTCAGCTTCCAGGTGACCGTAGACGCCGGCGCGGGCAACGCCACCCAAACGGCCCCCACCCTTTCCATCGAACCGGAGGCCGGCAGCGTGACGGTGGTCAGCAAGACGTCGGCCTACACCTCGCTGCCCTATTGCGATGACGCGTACAACCCCAAGTGCCTGACCTACCGCGGCCTCTACAACGGGTTTAGCAGTGTTCCGCCTGACTCCGGCTGGAACGAAAACCCGCGCGGCGGCCCCGCATTCAATGACAATACCTGGGCTCAGCCTGTCGCCGCGTTCATTGAGAGCGTCTGGATGCCGGCTTCGATCTTGGGCGGCGAGTGGACCTCGGTGCACACCGCCGGCGAGACCGCGCCCAACTACAGCTTCTTCCGGCAGGCCTTCTGCCTGCCGCTCAACGCCACCGACCTGAGCGCGACCCTCTCGCTGGCAGGCGATGACAAATCCAGGGTGTACCTAAACGGCGTTTACGCAGGCGAGCACACCAGCGCCAGCACCTACTCGACGTTCTCCGGCAACGCCACCGCCGGCATCCAGTCCGGCATCAACATCCTGGCGGTCCGGCTGCTGAACAACACGCACAACGGGCACCCGGAGTACAATGGCGCCGACCACAGCGGCCTGCTGTTCAACCTCCAGGCGAGCTTTGCCAGCGTGCGGCCCTTTGTCTATGTCCCGACGACGACCCTGGAGGATCAGCCCATCACCCTCACCATGGACGAGGCTGCGCTGGGCGGCCGTAAACCGTTCCAGTACAAGGTGAGCTGGGGCGACGGCACAACGGATGCGCCCTACCAGGAGGGCCTGACCTTCACGCACACCTACGCCGATCCAGGCGTCTACGAGGCCACGGTGACGGCGCGCGCCCAGTATGGCTGCACCGGCACGGACCGGGTCACGATCACCGTTCTGCCGGCCGGCAGCAACCTGCTGGCGAACGCGGCCACCGTGACATACGCCAACAAGGACACCGGCGGCGTGTCGTACAGCGGCCAGAGCGGCGCGGGCAGCCTGCTGGCGGGCGCGGTCGGCGACCGGATCTGGCTGGATGAAGATGGCGATGGCATCCAGGATGCGGGCGAGGCCGGCATCGCCAACGTGAAGGTGACGCTCACCAACGGATCCCAGACCTACACCACCTACACCGATGCCAACGGCAACTACATCTTCGCCAACATCCCCATCGGCAGCTACACCGTCAGCGTGGATACCTCGACCATGCCGGCCGGTCTGGCGGCCAACCCAACCTACGATGAGGATGACGTCACGACGGCGCACACAACGGCGGTGACGGTAACCGCAGGCGGCGCTCACCTGACCGCGGACTTCGGCTACAACTGGGCGCCATCGGCAGACGTGACAGGCAACACGGGCGCCGGCGCCATCGGCGACCGCGTCTGGATCGACGCGGACGGCGACGGCGTGCAGGACGCCGTGGAGCTGGGCCTGGCCGGCGTAACGGTGACGATCTACTACGATCCGGACGGGAATGGCGTCTACGATACGATCTACCCGAACGCCACGGACGGGAACGGCAATCCGCTCCCGAGCGGCACAACCACGACGGATGCCAACGGCAACTACATCTTCGACGGGCTGCCGGCCGGGGCGTATGTGGTGCAGGTCACCCTGCCCGGTGGCTACAGCCAGACCGGCGATCCGGATCAGCCGGGCGTGACCTGCACCGCCTGCGACCACAAGACGACGACGCCGATCATCCTTGGGCCGGGCGACGTGTATGTGAACGCGGACTTTGGCTACACGCCCAACCCCGGCGCCTTCGGCAGCATCGGCGATACCATCTGGCTGGATGCCAACGCCAATGGCATCCAGGATGACACGGAGACGCGCATCCCTGGCGTCAGCGTCGTCCTGATCCGGGACGTCAACGGCGATGGCGTGTACCAGCCGGGCGTTGATGTGATCCTGGCGACCGACACCACCGACGCCAACGGCAACTACGAGTTCCCCGGTGTGCCCACGGCCGATGGCTCTGGCACAGATGACTACCTGGTGTGGGTGAACGACGCGCACAACGTGCTGGCCGGGCTGGCGCCCACCTACGATAGTAACGGCGTCGCCACCGCCAACATCAGCGCGGTCAGCGACCTGACGCCTGATGGCGATCAGGGACAGGATTTCGGCTATACGCCGGCCAGGCAGAAGGCCGGAACGGGGCTGATCGGCGACACGGTCTTCCTGGACTGGAACGGCAGCGGGAATTACAACGCAGGCGAGGGACTGGAAGGGGTCACGGTCTTCTTGTATGCCGACAGCAACGGCGACGGCAAATATACGGCCGGCGAGCCGCTGCTGGCGCAGACGACGACAGACCAGAACGGCGTCTACGTCTTCCCCTACCTGCCGGCCGGCAACTATGTCGTGGTGGTGGATGCTACGACCCTGCCCGCCGGGCTGACCAACACGATTGACCCGGACACGACCGATTCGCCGCCCCATGAGGCGGGCGTGACCCTGGCCGCCGGCGGGATCAACCTGAGCCAGGACTTCGGTTATGCTGGCGCCAACAGCATAGCGGGCACCATCTGGAACGATGTCAACGCCGATGGTGTGCTGGCAGGCGAAACCGGCTGGCTGGCCGGTGTGACGGTGGCGCTGCGCGACAGCAATGGCAACCTCGTGGCCACGACGACGACCGACGCGTCGGGCAACTACAGCTTCGCCAACCTGCCGAACGGGACGTACACCGTGGACGTGACCGATGAGCACAACGTGCTGAACGGCTTCTGGCACTCGCTGGGTGATCAGGCTGTGAGTTCGGACGGCACGAGCAAGGCCGACCCCTACACGGTGTCCGTGACCGGCGGCCAGACCGTTACCACGGCCGACTTCGGCTACTATCGGCAGCCGGCGGATCTGGGCAACTACGTCTGGTTCGATGTGGATGGCGACGGCATCCAGGATGACACCGAGAGCGGCATCGCGGGCGCCATCGTCACGCTGACGATCACCTGGCCGAACAACACCACCACGGTCGTCAAGACCACCACGGACAGCGCCGGCAAGTACAGCTTCGGCAACCTGCTGCTGGATGAGAACTTTGATGGCGGTGGGACCGGGGAGCCAACGTTCAGCATTGCCGTGACGCCGCCGGCCGGTGGGGGCTACGTCGCCAGCCCGCAGAACACCACGGCCGAAGACAAGGACTCGGATGACGCTGCTGGCCAGGCAGCCACAGTCACCCGGGGCGCCACCGACGACAGCTACGACTTCGGCTTCTACCAGCCGCTGACCCTGGCCGGCACGGTGTGGAATGACACCCTGCATCGCAACGACACCCAGGATACCGACGAGCCCGGTGTGGCCAACGTCCTCGTCCACCTGTACGCGGACGCGAACAACGACGGCATCCCTGACAGCACAACGCCGGTGGGAACTGACACGACCGACGCGGCCGGCCTGTATGAATTCACCGGCCTCGCGCCCGGCAACTACATCGTCGTGATCATGAGCAGCAACTTCGACGCTGGCGGCCCGATGGCTGGCGCCAGCGCGGTGGCGGGCGGCGCGGATCCCGATGAGAACACCAGCAACACGGACAGCAACGGCATTCCGGGAGTGACGACGAAGGGCGGTGTCACCGGCATCTTCGCCCCGACCGTCACCCTGGTCAGCCAGGCCGAGCCCATCGGCGACAGCGTGTCCGGCCCGAACCCGCCAGCCCTGGACAGCAACGGCAACGGCACTGTGGACTTCGGGTTCTACGGCGGCACACCCCTGGGCATCACCCTGGCCAGCATGACCGCGACCGCGGCGGCGGACGCCATCACGGTGACCTGGGACACGGTCAGCGAGATCAACAACGCGGGCTTCAACCTCTACCGCGCCACCTCGGACGCGGGGCTGCATCCTGAGCCTGGTGAAGGACCGGGGGTCAAGCTGAACGCGGACCTCATCCCCTCCCAGGGCTCGGGCAGCCCCGAGGGCTATCATTACGTCTACCTGGACAGCGCCGGCCTGACGCCGAACACCACCTACTGGTACTGGCTGGAGGACGTCAGCACGACCGGCGTCGCCACCCGGCACGAGCCGATCAGCGTGCTGTACGGCGGCGAGCCCACCGCGCTCGGCCTGGTCGCGTTCCGCGGCGTTCCGGCGGCGAGCGCGACCGTGCCGTCCGTGGCCGGGCTGGCGGCCCTGATGCTGGCCGCGCTGGCGGCCGCGACGCGCCGACAGACGCGGTAACGCCGCGCGGCCGGCGCCAGATATGACAACGAATCGCCGGGATTGAACGAATCGGTCGCACAAGATGCGTTCAATCCCCCGGATTCGTTGTCATATCACGTCATCACACATCACGTCATCGCGTATCACGGCCTCCCGCCTCTCCTGTGCTATAATCGGCCTCAGCGCAAACCACACCGACAAGGACACGCACCCATGAAACGCACCCCCCGCACCCGCGTCGTGGCGCTCGTCGCCGCGTTGATCGTGCTCGTCGCAGCAGCCATCGTCTGGCGGCTGGCAGGCCGCGACGAGCCAGCAACCGCCCCGGCCCCGGCGCCCGCGCCGCAAACAGAGGCGCTCCCCGCCGGCGAGCAGGTGATGGCCGAGCTGAACGGCTGGGCAGGTTGGCCGATGTCCGCCAGTCTGGGCGGGTTCAGCCACGTGACCGGCCCGATCGCCGCGGCGGACGACCCGACCAGCGAGTTCAAGTTCCTGCGGGGCGCGCCCGCTGCGGCCCAATGGTTCGGCAACGGCGCGGCGCTGGCATTCGGCCAGGTCTACGCCGACTTGTCGCCGTCGGGGGCCAACAGCAGCTTCGCGCACACCGCGGGGGGCGTCTACGTTTTCAAGTGGGACGGGGGCAGCCGGGCCGTGGTCTTCCTCCTGGCCGCCGCGCCGGCTGAGATCACCGCCGTGGGCGAGCCGCAGGCCAGCCGGCTGGGTGCGCCGGGCGCGATGAGCGTGACCGTCACGACCGATGGACCGCTCCCCGCGGGGCAGGCGGCCTGGCTGCGCTATGCCGTGAACGGCGCCTGGGCCGCGTCCGGCGTGGTCAAAATGACCGGGAGCGGCACCCGCTACAGCGCCACCATCCCGGCCCAGCCCGACGGCGCGGAGGTGGGCTACTACGCCTTCACCTCGGGCGACGTGGACGCCATCGCCCCCGCGGACGCCGACCTGATGACCATCACCGCGAACACGGCCGGCGGCCCCAACTACCGCTACACCGTCGCCGCGAAACCTGTCACCGGCCCCATCCCGCTGTCCGCGGCCAAGGCGTTCTGGCTGGATGCGGACACGGTCGCCTGGAGCGGCGCGGCCGACTCGTCCTACAAGCTGCTCTACGACCCCGATGGTAAGGTTGAGGCTGAGGCAGAGACTGAGGCCTGCGCTTTCCCAGAACCGGCCGGGCCGTGTTATGTGACCCTGACGCCCGACGGCACGATCGGCGCGGGGGGACCCCGCTCCTATCCGGCGAACCCCAACGCGGCCGGGCTGGCGCGGCTGCGGACCGGCCTGGCGGCCGACGACGCGAAATTCCTGCTGCGCGGCCAGGTGGCCGTGGCGAAATACCAGGGCGGCGGCCGGCGGCTCGACGCCACCCGGCTCCAGATCCAGGGCGTGCTCGACGACCTCTACGCAGCCGCCGCGACCAATGAGACCCTGGGCCCGATCTACACCTCGACCTCAGCCTCAACCTTTACCTTAAAACTCTGGGCGCCCACAGCTAAATCGGTGACGCTGCGCCGCTATGCGGCGGCGTCGGGGCCGGAGGCGGGCAGCCATCCCATGGCCCTCGACCCCGCGTCCGGCGTCTGGGCCGTGACCGGGGACGCGAGCTGGGACCGCCAGTTCTACCTGTTCGATGTGGAAGTCTACGTTCCGGCGGAAGATCGGGTCGTGCGCAACCTGGTCACCGACCCCTACGCGGTCAGCCTCTCGCAGGACGGCGCGGCCGCGGGCGACGTCCGCTCCCAGTTCGTGAACCTGGCCGACCCCGATCTGCTGCCCGCGGGCTGGCAGGATCTGGTCAAACCCGCCCTGGCCGCGCCGGAGGACATCACCATCTACGAGATGCACGTGCGCGACTTCAGCATCAACGACGCGACCGTGGCCGCGGCCGACCGCGGCACGTACCGGGCGTTCACCTACGACGGCGCGGGCCCCGCCCCGAACGCGGCCCTCTCCGACGGCATGGCGCACCTGCTGAAGCTGGCCGACGCCGGCTTGACCCACGTCCACCTGCTGCCCGCGTTCGACATCGCCTCGGTGATCGAGCCGGTCAGCCAACGCACCGAGCCGAAGATACCGGACGCCGGCCGGGACGCGGCGGATCAGCAGGCCGCGGTGGCCGCAGCCCGCGGGAACGACGGCTTCAACTGGGGCTACGACCCCTACCACTACGGCGTGCCCGAAGGCTCCTACAGCACCGACCCAAACGGCCCGGCCCGCATCCTGGAGTTCCGGGAGATGGTGTCGGCGCTGAACCGCAACGGCCTGCGCGTCGTGTTGGATGTGGTCTACAACCACACCTCGGCCAGCGGGCAAGAGGACAAATCAGTGCTGGACAAGATCGTGCCCGGCTACTACCATCGCTACGACGCCAGCGGCAACCTCTACACCTCGTCGTGCTGTGCGGACACCGCCACCGAGTACGCCATGATGGAGAAGCTGATGACCGACACGGTCGTCCGCTTCGCCGCAGATTACAAGGTGGATGGCTTCCGCTTCGACCTGATGAACCTGCACACCCGACGCAACATGGAGCACGTGGCGGCCGCGGCCGCCGCCGTGGACCCGACCATCTACCTCTACGGCGAGGGCTGGGACTTCGGATCGGCCCGCGACAAGGGGCTGACCGCGTGCCCCGATTGCTACGCCAAACAGACCAACATGACCGGTTCCGGGATCGGTGCGTTCAACGACAAGATCCGCGACGCGGCCCACGGCGGCTTCAGCACCGATCCCGTCCAGATCCGCCGCCAGGGCTTCATCAACGGCCTGAGCTACGACTGGAACGGCTACGAGTACAGCCGCCGCGACCAGACCGACCTGTGGGCTGCCACGGCCGACCTGCGCGCGGCGCTGGCCGGCAGCTCCGACTTCTTCGCCGCCGATCCGCAGGAGACCATCAACTACGTCGAGAAGCACGACAACGAGACCCTCTTCGATCAGAACATCTTCAAGCTGCCGGCCGGCGATGGCAAAGGCAACCCCGGCTGGATCGGCCTGCGCATCCCCGCGACCTCGATGGAAGGCCGCGTGCGCAGCCAGAACCTGGGCGCCAGCCTCGTGGGCCTGGCCCAAGGGATCCCCTTCTTCCAGATGGGCCAAGACCTGCTGCGCTCCAAGTCGCTGGACCGCAACTCCTACGACTCCGGCGACTGGTTCAACCGGGTCTGGTGGGACGGGGGCCGCACCAACTTCGGCGCCGGGCTGCCGCCCGCGTGGGACAACGACGCCCGCTGGGGCATCATGCGCCCCCTGCTGGCGGACGAGCGGCTGAGCCCCGCGGCGGCCGATATCGAGGCTGCGGCCGCGCACTTCCGGGAGGTCCTGCGCCTGCGCGCCAGCAGCAAGCTGTTCCGCCTGCCGACCCAGGCCGAGATCGAGGCCCGAACCTGGTTCTACAACGCAGATAATGCGCAGGATGGATTGATCGTCATGGCGCTTTCGGACGCGGCCGAGCCCGACCTGGACCCGGCCGCCGAGACGATCCTGGTCTTCTTCAACGCGAATAAGAAGGAGCAGGCGATCACCATCCCCGGCGCGACCGGCTTCAACCTGCACCCAATCCAGGCCGACGCGACCGACGCCGACCCGGTGGCCCAGGCCGCGCGGTTCGACGGAGCCGCGGGCACGTTCACCATCCCCGGCCGCACGACCGCCGTCTTCGTCTCAGCGGAGGCGCTGGCGCGGCCGAAACCGCCCAGCACCGTGGACTGGGTGGGCGATATGTCCCCAGTTGGCGGCGTCGCCAACCTGGTGCAGCAAGGCGGCACGGGAGACTTCGCGATCTACGTGCAGGTCTACGAACGGGACGCCACCGAGGCGCCGGGGGAGAACGCAGCCGGCATCACCTGCACCCTCCACTGGGGCGCATACGGCGGCGAACCGTGGGCCGACACGCCCATGACGTGGCACGCGCAGCGGGGCAACAACGACGAATACGTGGCGACCCTGACGCGCGCGCAACTCGACGCCCTGCCCCCGGGCGCGTATGGCTTCACCACCTACTGCCGCCGGCCGGGCGAGGTCGAGAAGTGGCAGGGGGACGGCAAAGGGGACGGCCTGCTCACCGTGCTGCCCCCAGCCGCAGGGGCAGGGAGACCCCGCCCGGTCGCGCCCGCGCCCGAGGGCGGCGTCTTCGTCCACCTCTTCGAGTGGCGCTGGGCCGACATCGAGAAGGAATGCACCTACCTGGCGGCGAAGGGCTACACGGCCGTGCAGGTCTCGCCGCCGCAGGAGCACATCGTCCCCACGGCCGACATGGGCAGCAGCACGGCTGACTTCCCCTGGTGGGTGCGCTACCAGCCGGTGTCCCACGACATCGCCAGGTTCACCTCCCGCAGCGGCGCCTGGGCCGAGTTCGAGCGCATGGTGGAGACGTGTAAGCGGCTGGGCGTGGGCATCTACGTGGACGCAGTGATCAACCACATGGCCGCGATGGAGGTGGGGGTCCCGCCGCGCGGCACCGCGGGCACCGAGTACAACGCCGCCCCGGCCGCGGAGCGCTTCTACGGCGAACAGTACCAGGCCGACGACTTCCACCCCGACTGTCCTATCCAGAGCTACGGCGACCGGGGCCAGGTGCAGACCTGTGCACTGGCCGGCCTGCCCGACCTGAACACCGGCAAGCCCGACGTACAAGCCGAGATCCGGGGCTACCTGCAATCGCTGCTGGACGCCGGGGTCGCGGGCTTCCGGGTGGACGCAGGCAAGCACATGGCCGCCGGTGACGTGGCGGAGCTGTTGAGCGGCCTCACCGGCGACTTCTACGTCTTCCTGGAGGTGATTGACCAAAGCAGCGCGGAGCCCATACGCGACTGGGAGTACGCGGCCGTGGCCGACGTGACCGAGTTCGCCTACCCGGGCGCGCTCGGGCAGGCGTTCGATGAAGGATGCCGCGGCAGCCTCAGCGACCTGGAGGCGCGGTTCTCGGCGCCCGACATGCTGCCCTCCGCGTTCGCCCAGGTGTTCACGGACAACCACGACAACCAGCGCGGGCACGGCTCGGGCGCGGAGTGCCTGGCGGACCACCGCGACGGCCAGGTGCACGTGCTGGCCAACATCTTCGCCCTGGCCCACCCCTACGGCTACCCGTCGGTGATGTCCAGCTACTACTGGCAGGAGGACCCGCGGGACAACAGCGGCGACAGCCTGGGCCCGCCGAGCAGCAACGACGGCGGCATCACCTGGGGCGCCGGCCTGGGCCCCGAGACGCGGCCGGTCTACGCCGCGGGGCAGGTCGCCGGCGACGTGCCCGCCAACTGCTCGCCGGCCTTCGAGGACGGCAAGTGGGCCTGCGAGCACCGCGGGACGGCTGTCGCCAACATGGTCGCGTTCCGCCGGGCGACCGCGGGCCAACCGGTGACGAACTGGCAGAACATCGGCGGCGCGCCCTCGGATCACATCGCGTTCGGGTTGGGCGACAAGGGCTTCGTCGCCATCAACCGGGCCGGGGCGAACGCCACCACGACCTACGCGACAACCATGCCCGAGGGGGTCTACTGCGACATCACGAAGTACGACTTCATCCCGGCCACCGGTCAGTGCACCTATCCCGGCACGACGGACGACGCGCCGGCCGGCGACCTGATCACGGTGAACGGCAGCGGCCAGATCGTGGGCAAGGCGCTCAAGGCCCTGGACGCGTTCGCCATCCACGCCGGTGCGCGCATGGCAGCCGACTAACGACGGCCTGCCGCGGCCTGCGGAGGAGGTGGGCGGCCCCATCCTGGGCCCGGCCGGGTGGGCCGATGCCGGCGCCGCGCGGAACCTGGGACATCACACATCTCAAGCGCCTGGCGCCATTAGGAACGCCGCAAACAGTTTGGCGGCCGGTTTTGCGCTAGTCTTAAGTGCTACTTGAGCCACATCGATGAGATGAGACGAGGAGGATGACTATGACAGCCGTTCCCCGGATGCGGGTTTTCGGTATCGTGTTGGTGTTGTTGCTTGCGGCGGCTGCGGTCGTGATACCGGCAGGGATCGCACGTGCCGTGGACGAATCTCAGCCCGCCATGGCGCCGCTGGCCGGCGAAGCTGTGCGGAGCGAACGCATCAGCTTTCCAACCAATCCAGATGCATTGGGTTGGGTTGGCAGCATGTTTCCGATCGGCGGATCAAGTAACACCATAACAGCCGGTGGCTCCTTCGATGTCTACATCCAGGTGTGGAAGGATGGTATTACCAATGCATCAGGGCAAGGAGCAAACATCACTTGCACCCTGTACTGGAGTCAGGTCGCAAGCTTTGGCAGCAGCTGGAGTAACGTTACGAGCACGCCCATGAGCTATCATGGCGATATCGGGAGCAATGATGAATACAAGGGAACGATATCCCCACCCGTCGGCTTGTATGAATTCACATCCTATTGCACCGATACCACTGACAACGCAAGCACTTGGCAAGGAAGCGGCAACGGCCGCTTAACTGTCAATCCCACTTCGACCCCCATCACCGTCACCGCGGCCAAGGCTATGTGGCTGGACACGAACACCATCGCGTGGAACGGCGTCGCGGGATCGAGTTACCGGCTGCTCTACGACCCTGCCGGCGGGGTGACCACCGCGGCCGAAGCGACGGCGTGCAGCTTCCCCACGCCGGCCGCGCCGTGCTATGTCACCCTGACCGCCAGCGGCACGGTGAGCGCGGGTGATGGCTTCTGGAAGAACCCCAACGCCACCGGCAAGATCAAGTTGCTCACCGGCCTCAGCGGGGAGAACGCCAGGCACCTGCTCAAGGGCCAGGTGGTAGTAGCCAGCTACGACGGCGGCGGCAATCGGGTGGACGCCACGCGCGCCCAGATCCAGAGCGTGCTGGACGCGCTCTATGCGGCCAGCGCCAAGACGCAGACGTTGGGCGTGACCTACAGCGGCAGCATCCCAACGGTGAAGGTCTGGGCGCCCACGGCCAAATCCGTGACGCTGAAGCGTTACGCCACCTCCACGGGCGCGGAAACGGGCAGCCACCCGATGACCCTGGACGCGGCCTCCGGCGTATGGAGCGTGACGGGCGACAGCTCATGGAACCGCCAGTTCTACCTGTTCGACGTGCAGGTCTACGTGCCCAGCGTTGACGCGGTAGTCAACAACCTGGTCAGCGACCCCTACGCGATCAGCCTGTCGCAAGATGGCACGGCTGCGGGCGACGTGCGCAGTCAGTTCGTGAACCTGGCCGACGCCGACTTGAAGCCTGCCGTCTGGGACAGCCTGAGCAAGCCGGCGCTGGCCAACTTCGAGGATGTCGTGGTCTACGAGGTGCACGTGCGCGACTTTAGCATCAACGACACGACCGTGACCACCGTGGCTGACCGCGGCACCTATAAGGCTTTCACCTACGATGGCGCCGGCCCGCACCCCAACACCACGCTGTCCGACGGCATGAACCACCTGAAGCAGCTCCAGCACGCCGGGCTAACCCACATCCACCTGCTGCCGGCCTTCGACATCGCCACCATCATCGAGCCGGCGGCCCAGCGCACGGAGCCAACGGTGCCGGCGGCGGCGCGTAATTCCGACCAGCAGCAGACCGCTGTGGGTGCTGCGCGTGCCACGGACGGCTTCAACTGGGGCTATGATCCCCACCACTACGGCCTGCCCGAAGGCTCCTACAGCACGAACCCCGACGGCGTGACCCGTATCCTGGAGTTCCGCGACATGGTCTCGGCGCTGAACCAGAACGGCCTGCGGGTGGTGATGGACGTGGTCTACAACCACACGGCCGCCAGCGGGCAAGGGGACAAATCGGTGCTGGACAGGGTGGTGCCGGGCTATTATTACCGCTACGACGCCAATGGCGCCCTCTACACCTCCTCCTGCTGCGACGACACCGCCACCGAGTACGAGATGATGGAGAAGCTGATGATTGACACCCTGGTCCGCTTTGCCGTGGACTACAAGGTGGACAGCTTCCGCTTCGACCTGATGAACTTCCACACGCGGCGCAACATGGAGAACGTGCAGAGCGCGATCAACGCCATTGATCCCGATATCTACCTCTACGGGGAAGGCTGGACCTTCGGCTCGGCGCAAAGCAAGGGCTTCGCTACCTGCCCCGACTGCTTTGCCGACAAGTACAACATGACCGGCGCAGGCATCGGCCTGTTCAACGACATTATCCGCGACGCGGCCCACGGCGGCTATAACGCTGACTCTACCCAAATCCGCCGGCAAGGCTTCATCAACGGCCTGAGCTACGATTGGAACGGCTACGCCTACGGCAATCGCGACCAGAGTGACCTGTGGGTGGCGACGGACCAGCTACGCTCGGCCCTGCGCGGCAGCGGCAACGATTGGAACGGCCAAGGCAGTCCCTTCACCGACGACCCGCAGGAGGCCATCAACTACGTCGAGAAGCACGACAACGAGACGCTCTTTGATCAGAACGTCTTCAAGCTGCCCGGCGGCGTCACCATGGCCGAGCGGGTGCGCAGCCAGAATATGGGCGTCAGCATCGTCGGCCTGGCCCAGGGCATCCCCTTCCTGCACATGGGCCAGGACATCTTGCGCTCCAAGTCGTTGGACCGCAACAGCTACGACTCGGGCGATTGGTTCAACCGGGTCTACTGGGACAGGAGCAACAACAACTTCGGCAAAGGGCTGCCGCCGAGCTGGGATAACAGCAGCCGCTGGTCTATCATGTCGCCGCTGCTGGCCAACACCGCGCTGGACCCGGCCACCAGCGACATGAACTTTGCGGCCGCTCACCTGCGCGAGACGCTGCGCATCCGCAAGAGCAGCCCGCTGTTCCGCCTCACCAGCGAGGCCGACATCAACGCCCGCGTCAGCCACTACAACACCGGCAACACCCAGGACGCGCTGATCGTCATGCGCCTGTCCGACGAAGTCACCCCTGACCTGGACACTCACTACGAGAACATCCTGATCTTCTTCAACGCCCACAAGATCAGCCAGAGCATCGCCATCCCCGGCGCTAACGCCTTCACCCTGCACCCGCTGCACACCAACGGCGTGGATGACGACGCGGTGATCACTGGCGGCGCGTCCTTCAACGACGCCACCGATACCTTCACCATCCCGGCCCGGACGACGGTGGTGTTTGTCTCGACGCAGACGCTGACCCCGCCGCTGGCGCCCAGCACCATTGACTGGGTGGGGAAGATGGTCCCGCGCGGCGGGGTGGCGAACCCCATTAACCAGGGGGCGTTCAGCCCCGCTGGGTTTGACGTCTACGTGCGAGTGTATGATGCCGGAGTCACCGAGGCGGGTGGCGCGCCATCCGGCATCGCCTGCTATCTGCACTGGGGCAAGTACGGCCAGCCCTTCAGCGACCTGGCCATGAGCTATAACACCCAGTACGGCAATGACGACGAGTTCAAGGCCACGATCCCGCAGGCCACGCTCAACGGGCTGGCGCCAGGCACTTATGGGTTCACGGCGTATTGCCAGAAGGCCGGCGAGGACAAGAAGTGGAAGGTGGATCAGTATAACATAGACTTCACCGGCGACGACGACCAAGGCGACGGCCTGATCACCGTGATCCCGGCCGGCGATCCCAGGCCTGCGCCCCCTGGCGGCGTCTTCGTCCACCTCTTCGAGTGGAAGTGGGCCGACATCGGGAAGGAGTGCACCTTCCTGGCGGCCAAGGGCTTCACCGGGGTGCAGGTCTCGCCGCCCCAAGAGCACCTGGTGCCCACGGCCAACCAAGGCGGGATCTCCGGGGCTGAGTATCCCTGGTGGGCGCGCTACCAGCCGGTGACGCACCTCACCAGCGCCTTCACCAGCCGCAGCGGCACGTGGGCCGAGTTCCAGAGTATGGTCAACACGTGCAACAGCCTGGGCGTGGGCATCTACGTGGATGCGGTGATCAACCACATGGCCGACATCGAGGTGCCGGCCGGGGTGGGCACGGGCACAGCGGGCACGCAGTACGACTCGACCGCGGCCACGCGCTTCTACGGCACGCAGTACCAGGCCGATGACTTCCACTTGCCCGAATGCACCATCAGCAGCTACAAGGACCGCGCCCAGGTGCAGCGCTGCAAGCTGAGCGGCCTGCCCGACCTCCACACCGGCAAGAGCGACGTGCAGACCGAACTGCGCAACTACCTGCAGGCGCTGATCAACGCGGGCGTCAAGGGCTTCCGCGTGGACGGCGCAAAACACATGGCAGCCCAGGACATCGCGGCAATCTTCAACGGCCTGATCGGAACGTTCTACGTCTTCCAGGAGGCCATAGACATTGACACCACCGAGCGGGTGCGGGACTGGGAGTACACGCCCAACGGCGACGTGACCGAGTTCGAGTACAGCGTCACCGCCATGGGCAGCAAGTTCAACTGCGGCGGCTATATCAGCGATCTGCAGAACATCTCCAGCTATGCCAACATGATGCCCAGTCGCTTTGCGCAGGTCTTCGTGGACAACCACGACAACCAGCGCGGCCACGGCCCCGGCGGCGCCTGCATCGTGGATCATCGCGACGGCGCGGTCCACCGCCTGGCCAACGTCTTCACCCTGGCCTACCCCTACGGCCATCCGTCGGTGATGTCCAGCTACTACTGGACCACCGACCCCGGCAGCCAGGCCGGCGACAGCCTGGGGCCGCCCAGCAGCAACGACGGCGGCGTGACCTGGGGGCCCGGCCTGGGCGCGGACACGCGGCCGGTCTACGGCATAGGGCAAGCTGCCGGCGCGTATCCCGCCAACTGCTCCGGCACCTATCCCACAACCGTCCAGGGCAGCGACCTGGGCAAGTGGGTGTGCGAGCACCGCAACACTGCCATCGCCAACATGGTGCGCTTCCGCTGGGTGACGGACGGCCAGGCAGTGAGCAACTGGCAGAACATCGGCGGCGCGTCGTCCAACCACATCGCGTTCGGCCGCGGCAGCAAGGGCTTCGTGGCCATCAACCGGACCGGATCGGGCGCCACGACGACCTACACCACGAGCATGCCCGAAGGCGTCTACTGCGACATCACGAAGTACGACTTTCTGCCGGCCACCGGCCAGTGCGTCTATCCGGGCACGACCAACGACGCGCCAGGCGGCGACCTGATTACGGTGAACAGCAGCGGCCAGATCGCCAGCAAGACCCTGAACAGCATGGACGCGTTCGCCATCCACGTCGGCGCGCGCATGGCCACCGACTACGGCGACCTGCCGAACAGCTATGGCCTCCCGTGGCACACGCAGATCGCGGGCAGCCCCATCCTGGGGACCGTCTGGCGGACCGATGACGGCGTGACGCGGAACGCGGCGGACAGTTGGAACGACACCCGCGGGGAGGTCTACGTCACCGTGACCGGGACGGCCGGCCAGCACGCCTGCCTCAACGCCTGGCTGGATTACAGCGACGGGACGGTGGACCCGGGCACGCCGGACGCGCCGGACGGCATCTTCAACGGCAACGAGCACGTGGTGGTCAACAAGGCGCTGCTGCCCGGCGCCAACCAGCTCGTCACCTTCCCCCTGGCGTCCGGCGTGATCAACAGCGCCGCGACCTACAACATGCGCTTCCGCCTGGTGGCCGACCCCAACAACGACGGCAACTGCGGCGAAGTCACGCTGGTCGCCGCCACGGCCGCGGCCGGCCCCCTGGCGCCGGACGGTGGCGCGATCTTCACCGGCGACGCGGCCGGCGGCGAGGTGGAGGACTACAACTTCCTCCCCGGCCCGCTGGCCATCACCCTGGCCAGCATGACCGCGACCAGCCAGGCCGAGGCCATCGAAGTCACCTGGGACACGGTCAGCGAGATTGACAACGCGGGCTTCAACCTCTACCGCGACACCGCGGACGCGGGACCGGGGGTCAAGCTGAACGCGGGCCTCATCCCCTCCCAGGGTTCCGGCAGCCCCGAGGGCTATCATTACATCTACCTGGACAGCGCCGGCCTGACGCCGAACACCACCTACTGGTACTGGCTGGAGGACGTCAGCACGACCGGCGTCGCCACCCGGCACGAGCCGATCAGCGTGCTGTATGGCGGCGAGCCCACCGCGCTCGGCCTGGCCGCGTTCGGCGCGGCGGCCCTGCCGCCGGCCGCAACGCCTTCCCTGGCGGGCCTGGTCGCGCTGGCCCTGGCCGCGCTGGCCGGCGTCGCGCGGCGCCGGCGCGGATAGCATCGCGTTGCCCGTCCGCGATTAATGCGGCGGCCGCGTTGCGGTGTATAATGCCCTCCGTTGCTAACCATCATCAGGCAGCGGAGGGCATTCTCATGGATCATCGCACCTTTCTCTCGCACCGGCTCCCCAGCGTCATCGTCCTGGCCGCGCTGCTGCTCAGCCTGGTCGGCCTGCCGCCGGCGGCTGCGCCAACGGCTGCGGCCGCGACCGTCCACCCGCAGGTCTACGCCGCGCTGGCTGCTGCGACCGACGGCCAGGCCACCTTCCTGGTCTACCTGGGCGACCGCGCCGACCTGTCCCGCGCGCCCCAATTGGACGATTGGGCTGAACGCGGCCAGTATGTGATGGAACGGCTGCAAGCCACGGCCCGCGCCAGCCAGGCGGACATCCTGGCCCGGTTGGCCGCGCGCAAGCTGCCCGGCCGCGTCAGCAGCTACCAGCCCTTCTGGATCGCCAACGTGATCGTGGTCACCGGCGACCGGGTGGCCGCTGAGTGGCTGGCCAGGCAACCCGGCGTGGCGGCGATTCTGCCGGAGCTGAAGCTCGACACGCCCGAACCGATAGCCTCAGCCGGCCCGGACGCGCCCGATTACACCTGGGGCATCGAGAAGATCGGCGCCAATCAGGTGTGGTCCACCTACAGCGTGAAGGGCGAGGGCGCCGTAATCGGCCTGGTGGATACCGGCGCGCAGTGGGATCACGCGGCGCTGAAAAGCCAATACCGCGGCTGGAACGGCAGCAGCGCGGACCACAACTACAACTGGTGGGATCCGGCCCATTTCTGCGGCGCGTTCGGCACACCTCCGTGCGATTCTGACACTCATGGCACCCACACCACCGGGATCGCGGCCGGCGGCAACAGCACCTTGCAAGGACCTATTGGCGTCGCGCCGGGCGCCAAGTGGATCCACGCGGCCGGCTGCTGCGCCAGCAACGAGTCCCTGCTCAGCTCGCTGCAGTGGATGGCGGCCCCCACCGATCTGTACGGCAACAACGCCGATCCGGCCAAGCGACCGAACGCGGTCAACAACTCGTGGGGCGGGCCGGGCGGCAGCCAGATCTTCTATGACGTCATCGAGAACTTGCGCGCTTCCGGCATCGTGCCGGTGTTTTCGGCCGGCAACAACGGCAGCGCGTGCGGCACGCTGGGTTCGCCCGGCGATAACACCACGGCGTTCAACGTGGGTTCGACGACGTCCAGCGATGGGATCTCATCCTTCAGCAGCCGCGGCCCCAATCCCTTCACTGGCTCACCGGATCCAGACGTGTCGGCGCCCGGCGACAGCATCTACTCGTCGGTGCCGGGTAATAGCTACAATATCTACTCCGGCACCTCCATGGCCGCGCCGCACGTGGCGGGCGCAGTCGCGCTGATCATGTCGGCCGAGCCGGACCTGGTCGGCCAGGTGGACCAGGTGGAAGAGCTGCTGCGCAAGACCGCCCAGCCGCTCACGGCTTCGGAAACCTGCGGCGGCGTGCCCGGCACGCAGGTCCCCAACAACACCTACGGCTGGGGCCGCATTGACGTCAAGGCCGCGGTGGACCTGGTCTGGCACGCGGGCACGCTGAGCGGCATCATCACCGATGCCGCCACCGGGCTGCCTCTCGCCGGCGCGACGGTCTCGATCACACGCAACAGCAAGACCCTGACGCAGCAGACCGCGGCCGACGGCAGCTACAGCTTCGTGGCGGGCGCAGGCACGTACAGCGTCCAGGCTGTGGCGTTCGGCTACGCCGCGCAGACCGCCAGCAACGTGAGCGTGAGCCAGGATGGGACGACCACGCGCGACTTCGCCCTCGGCACGCTGTCCGTCGGCAGCATCTCGGGCACGGTGACGCAGAGCGGGAGCGGGACCCCCGTGGCCGGCGCGACCGTGGCGCTGGCCGGCACGGCCCTTTCGGCGATCACTGCGGCCGACGGCACGTACGCGCTGGCCGACGTCCCCTTCGGCACGCACACCGCCCGCATGACGTCGCCCGGCTTCGCGACCCTCAGCGCGGCCGTGACCGTGGACGGCGCGGAAACGCTGAACTTCACCCCGGCCGCCGTGCCCGACTACGTGGTGGGCGACGGCGGCGACACCTGCTCGGCCGAGTTCGCGTGGATCGACGCCACGGACGGTACGGCGCACAACCTGGGCGACGATGTCTATACCGACGTGGCGCTGCCCTGGACGTTCACGTTCTACGGCGGCGACGAGACCTATGTGTACCTCAGCTCGAATGGTTTCGTGTCCTTCGATCAGGGATACAGCAAGTGGCACGGCATCGTCCCCTTCGAGGGCCCGCCCAACAACCAGATCATCGGCATGGGCGAGGACCTGAACCCGGCGAACGGCGCGCAGGGGGTGATCTACACCAAAAACCTGGGCGACGGCCGCTTCGTGATCGAGTACCACGCGGTGGAGCACTGGGCCAGCGGCGACCCGGAGACTTTCGAGATCATCCTGAACAACAACGATGACACCATCCTGGTGCAGTACCACACGGTGAGCTGGCCTGACTTCGCCAACGCGGGCATCGAAAACGCGGACGGCAGCCGCGGCATCCTCTACTCGTACGCCAACAACCCGCCGCTGACCGCCGGCCTGGCCGTGAAGTACACGCCGTTCAGCGGCCAGGCGCCGGTCTGCACGCCCGCGGCCGCGCCGGTCATCGCCGTGGCGGCTGATGGGACGGACGCCGTGCTGAGCTGGCCGCACCAGCCGCCGGACACCGCCTACCAGGTGTGGCGCCACACGTCGCCTTACTTCATGCCCGAGGGCGAAGGCGCCCTGGTTGACACGTTGGCAGACACGGGCAGCGCCATGAGCTATCCTGATGCCGGCCGCATCGGCGATCCGGACGTGAACCACTTCTGGGTGGTGCGCGGGGTCATAGCCGGCGGCGCGTCCGGGCCCTCAAACCGCGTGGGCGAATTCGATTTCGCGTTGGTGAAAGGGGAGTAGCCGCCTCGCGTTCGCCGGCAGATACGCGGGCGGAAAGCGCCCGCTTGATAGCGGTAATGAAAAAATGCGCGCTCAGCGATCGATAACCCTGGTTGTCATCGTGTTGCTCGGCCTGCTGCCAGGGTCGGGCCACGCGACCACCGATCCACCGACGGAAATCCCCCTGCGCGTCCGCACGCCGGCCTACACGCTGGACGCGCAGGGGGCACGCGTGGCGGGGTACATGGCCTACGAGGCGCCGGGCGCGCCCGCGCTGCCGGTGAAGCGCATCGTGGTCGAGCTGCCCGCGATGGGCGATTGGCGCGTGGCGGTCACCTCAACCAGCGAACAGCGCCTCTCTGCGCCGACGACGCTGCCCGCAGCCCCGGCGCCGCAGCTCGACCTGGCCGGCCCCGGCCCAGCAACCGCGATCCCCGATCTGGCGGATCGCGCGCAGCTCGTGGCTCGGCCCGACCCGGCCATCTACGCGGCCGACGCGTTCTTTCCGGCCGAGCCGGTGGTCGCCGGGCTCGAAGCCTGGCAGCGCGGCCGGCGGCTCCTCCCCATCACCATCTTCCCGTTTCAGTACAACCCGGTTCGCGAGGAGCTATCCTACCACCCGGACCTGCACATTACCATTACAATAACAAGAACTGAGGGAGAGGAACGAACCAAGGGAAAGCCGGAAAATGCAGGAACTGCGGGGGGAACGGGGAGCCCGGACAGCCGGACCTTCATCGGGGTGCATCCGCGCTCGTCCGCGTCCCATTTTCAGAGCGATGCAGGCGCCCTCCGCATCTACACCGACTGCCGCGGCCTGTATCGCCTGACCTACGACGACCTGGCCGCGGCAGGCGTGGCAGTGGATGCCCTTGACCCCGCAACCCTCGCCATGTCCCAGGGGGGCGAGCCCATTGCCATCGAAGTGGCCGGCGCGGGCGACGGCCGCTTCGACCCCGGCGACCTCGTGATCTTCTACGCCGAGCCATATGTGGGCCGCTACATGGCCCAGAACGCCTACTGGCTGGCCTGGGGCGGCACTCCCGGCGCGCGCATGGCCCAACGGGACGCTACGCCGGCAGGGGGCCTGGCCGCGACCTCCGTGATCACCCAAACCGCGCGCGTCGAGTACGATCGCGTCTATTACTCGGAATACGATCTGCCGCCCGATCACGACCGTTTCTTCGACAATGCGCTTTATGTCCAACTGGCAGGCACGCAGGTCGTCTCGGTCACCTACCCCTTCGCGCTGGACGACGTCGTAACGAGGGGCCAGATGCGGCTGACTGCGGCGCTCTACGGCGGTCGCGAGCAGCCGGCCGACCCGGACCAATCGGTGGCCATCTCGGTGAACGGCATCCTGGCGGGGGTCTACCAGTGGAAGGGCAGCGTGCTGCACACCCTGGTCGACGCCGTGCCGGCCGCCTGGCTGGATGGGGTAGCCAACCAGGTGACCCTGGAGGCCGCGATGGCCCAATTGCCCGGCCTGACCTACTACTGGGTGTCGCCCGACTGGGTTGAGCTCAGCTACCCTGCGCTGGCCGACGCGGAGGAAGACCGGCTGTACATCGAGGGGTTAGTGGCCGCGGACACAGCGCTCCCCTACCGGATCTACCTGCCGTTGATCAGCGGCGGGAGCGCGGCGGCGCCGCCGGCCGCCCCCCAGGTGGCTGCCACCGGCTTCATCGCGGCAGACGTGCGGGCCTACGACGTGCGCGACGGGCGCCATCCCGTGCGGCTGACCGGCGCGGGGGTGACTCCTGCCGGCAGCGCGTACACCGTGCAGTTCAGCGACCCGCAGGCTGCGACCGGCAGCTACTACCTGGCATCCGGGGCCGGGCTGTTGGCGCCCGCGGACATCGTGGCCGACCTCCCCTCTGCCTGGCGCTCACCCGACCGCGCAGCCGACTACATCGCGATCGTCCACCGTTCGCTGTGGGGTGCGATCCAGCCGTTGCTGGATCACCGCGCGGCCGAGGGGCTGCGGGTGGCCAAAGTGGACGTGCAGGACATCTACGACGAATTCAGCGCGGGCCGGGTTGACCCCGCAGCGATCCGGGAGTTCCTCACCTATGCCTACCACAACTGGAACGCGGGCGAGGCGCCGCCGGCTTACGTGCTGCTGGTGGGGGACGGCCACTACGACTTCAAGAACGCGCGCGGGAGTGACCTGCCCAACCTGATCCCGCCCTACCTGCTGAAGATTGACCCGTGGATCGGCGAGACCGCGGCCGATAACCGCTTCGTAGCCGTTGATGGTCCCGCCGATTACCTGCCTGACCTGGCTATCGGCCGCATCCCCGCCCGCACCCCGGCCGACGTGACCGCGGTGGTGGACAAGATCCTGGCCTACGAAGGAGCTGCGCCCGATGGCCCCTGGCAGAGCCGCATCGTCTTTGTGGCCGACGATTACGCCAACTCGGCGGGCAACTTCCACGCGCTCAGCGACGAGGTGCGGCTGAACGACGTCCCGGCCGGCTACGAGACGCCCCGCCTCTACTACCGCCTGGATGCGACGCTGGACACGGCCGCGGAGATGCGGACGGCCATCCGGGGGGCGTTCAACAGCGGCGCGCTGATGTTGCAGTGGTTCGGCCACGCGTCACGGGCGCGCTGGGGCTCGGTGGATATGTTCAACATCACCGACGTGCCCCTCCTGGCGGCCAATACGTCCTGGCCCTTCACCGCCAGCTACGCGTGCTGGTCCGGCTATTTCATCAACATGTCACCCTCTGGCATCTACGGCGGCAGCGTGCAAACGTTGGCCGAGCAGTTGCTGCTGACCCCCGGCCGCGGCGCGCTGGCCGATTTCTCGCCCAGCGGCTTGCACATCGGCGCGGCGCTGTTAGCACTGGATCAGGGCGTGACCAGGGCGATCCTGCAAGAGCGCCAGCAACGCCTCGGCCTGGCCACGGACGCTGCAAAACGGTACTACTACGCCAACAGCAGCGCGTGGCACGACGTCATCGACACCCAGATCCTCTTCGGCGACCCGGCCACCCGCCTGCGGCTGCCGCCGGTCGCGCCGTGAGCCACAAAAGCGCTCTTATGTTATGCTGAGTGATCCGTTCCGCTGCGACGCGCTTGCTGTGCGCCCGGTTAAGGCAGCCAGCATCGAAACATATCCCTTACGCCGGGGGCCCTACCCCGGCTCCGCTCAGGATGCTTGCGCATTCTCAGGATAGATGGACAGCGGACGCCGCTTCCAAAGCAAACCGTCGCGGCAACACAAGCATCATCCCAGACACAATAAGCGCCGGCCCTCGCTTTACAGTGAGGGCCGGCGCACTGTCTGTCAGCCTGTCACACCGTCAACCGGCGCCGTTCGGCGTCGCGGTTGGCGTCCCCGTCAGGGTCGCCGTCGCCGTGGCGGTAGAGGTCGGCGTGGGCGTTGGTGGCGGCAGGTTGGGTTTGCCGGGGCTGGGCGGCCAATCGCTCAGCCAAAGCCAATCCGGCGTCAGGCTGTAGGAGGCGTCCGGCCGCAGCGCGGGGTAACGCACTTCATCCATCAGCACGCCCGCCGCGTTGTACAGGCGCACCTCGCCACCGGCATCGTCCAGGGTCAGCCGGGTCCGCTGGCTGTAGAGCACCAGGAACCCGCCGGCCGGCAGCACGGTCCGCCGCGGCAGGCGGGCCACCCCCTTCGCGCCGCGATCGCCGCTCACCTCCACCGTCCACCCGCCCAAGTCAACGGGCCGCCGGGTCGCGTTAACCAACTCGATCCACTCGTCGCGCGCATTGGCCTGGCCATTGCCATCCCAGTCCACCTTCCTCGGAACCGGCAGCAGCTCGTTGACCCACACGCCCGGCGTCCGGGTGGGCGTCGGAGTGGGAGATGGCGTCGCAGTCGGCGTAACCGTCGCGGTGGCGGTCGGCGTGTAGGTCGGCGCGCCCGGCTCCAGCGTCGGCGTCTCGGTGGGCGTCGGCGTCTCCGTCGGCGTCTCGGTGGGCGTCGGCGTCTCGGTGGGTGTCTCGGTCGGTGTCGGCGTCTCGGTGGGCGTCGGCGTCTCCGTCGGCGTCTCGGTGGGCGTCGACGTCGCCGTGGCGGTCGCTGTCGGTGTGGCGGTCAGCGTCGCCGTCGCAGTCGGCGTCGCTGAGGCCGTCGCGGTGGGCGTGGCCGTGGCGGTCGCTGTCGGTGTGGCGGTCAGCGTCGCTGTCGGCGTCGCGGTCGGCGTTGCTGAGGCCGTCGCGGTGGGCGTCGACGTCGCTGTGGTGGTCGCCGTCGGTGTAGCGGTCGGCGTCGCCGTAGCCGTCGCAGTCGGCGTCGCGGTCGGCGGCACAACGATGGGCTGCCACCAGAACTTGATCACTGCGGCGCCGGTGCGCTCGTAGTACTCCACCACCACCTGATGTGAACCGCTGAGCTGGAGATCCGCGGTGTAGGGACCGCCCGCCCCATCGCGCCACTGGTTGATCACCAACGACCGGTCCACGAAAACCCGCACGCCGTCATCGGCCTGCGCGAAGAGGCGATAGCGCCCCGCCGCGAAGGTGAGCTGACGGCTCCAGCGGGCCGAAAAGCCATCGGCCGGCAGGCTCACAGCAGGCGCGGCCGTGCCCCAGTTGAAATCAACCGCCAGGTCGTTGCGCACCAGGGCCGGGCTGCCCGCCAGGTTCATGTTCGCCCAATACTGGCCCAGCCAATCGGGGTACGAGCCGGTGCCGGGCCGCTCCCAGCCCAGACGCACCTGCGCCCCGCCGGTGCGCTCATAGTATTCGAGCCGGACGGCATGGTTGCCCTGGGCCAGCGGCACGTCTGCGGTCACGGTGCGCGCGCTGCCATCGCGCCATTCGTCCAGCACGATCCGGCCATCGATCCACAAACGCGCACCATCATCGACCACCAGGGTGAAGCGATAGATGCCCGCGTCGAACGGCAGGGTCCGCGCCCAACGCACGGAAAAGCCATCAACAGGCAGGCCTGCGGCCGGCGCACCGGTGTTCCAGTTAAAGGCGATCACGCTGTCGTTGCGCACCAAGGCCGGCGCACCGGCCAGGGTGGGATTCGCGAAGTACTCCCCGCGCCACTCGGTGATCACGGGGGGCGGCGTTGCCGTCGGCGGGGGCGCGGTGGCCGTCGGCGGGGGCGGCGTTGCGGTGAGCAGCACTAGGGTCGCGGTGGGCGCGGGCCGCGTGGCCGTGGGCGGCGCCGACGTCGCGGTCGGCGTGGCCTGGGCGGTTGGGATGAAAGTGGCCGTCGGCGCAACCGTGGCCATGATCAGGAAGGGCGCGGTGGCGCGCTGGCCGCTGGCCGCGGCCTGGGCCACCACCAGCACGGTCGGCCGGGTCGCCCAGCCCGGATCGGCCGGGTAAGAAAAGCGCACCGCGAACTCGCCCCGGTCGCTGACGATGGCCGACGCCTGGTCAACCGCCGTCATGCGGCCCGTGTCCGGGTCCTGCAGGCGGATGGTGACAGTGACGCCGGGCTGCCAACCGCGGCCGGTGGCGCTGAGGCGCGTGCCCGGCCCGCCCTGGCCCGGCGCCAACACGATCTCCGGCGCGGCCAACGGCGTCGCGGTGGCAGTCGGCGTAGCTGTGGGCCCGCTCACCTGGTCGGGCAGCAGGCTGCACCGCGCGGCCACCACCAGCACCGCAGCCAGCGTCATCAGTAACAAGCTGCCGGCGATCGGCCAGCCCAACCCCCGCCGGGGGCGATCTCCTGTGAGGTTCGTTCCCATGAGTTCCTCCCCGCAACACAATGACCCCAACGAAACGCGCAGCGCGGGCATACCCGTCATCGATTAAGACGTCGCTCCGACCCAGGAGTTCCAGTTTACCCCCGATCGCCGCAGAGGCCCAAACCGTCGCACGACCGTCAGCGGCAACAGGAACCGAGACAGTGCCCGTCCGATAGAAATGCAAAGGAGGGGGCCTCGCGGCCCCCTCCTGCTTACTCACTTCTGGACAGCCAGACGGCTGGCTCGTGACAGATTACGGCGCCGGCGCCACGTTGGCGGGGAACACCGGGCTCATGACACGGCGGAACCAGATGTCGCTGCCGTCCTCGGCGTCCTCCAGCCAGGTGGCATAGAAGCGGGAGCCGTCAGGGGTCATGCGCAGCTGCGCCTCGCCCTGCTCGGGGTCGCCCTTGGCCAGGAAGTCCCAGCGGTACACCGTCTCACCGGCGTAGTTGCCGTCGCTATCGGGGTTCACTTCCCAGGCCACTTCCACGTAGCTCTCGCCCAGGTCGGTGGTGAAGCTGTAGTAGAGGTCCATGGGAACGGCCTCTGTCTCTTCCTCATCATCATCGTCCGCAGGGATGTGCTTATCAGGGTTGGTGGCGGTGCCGTAGGACACGTAGAAGATGGACGGATCGTTGATGTCCTCAGGGTAGCCGGTGGCAGTGCCGTCGGGGTTCTTGATGGTGCCAGGAGGCGCCACCAGCCGCGGCTCGATCACGCTCGACTTGGCGTTGGAGAGTTGCGATAGGTTGCGCGCCCGCTCAAACTCGCCGGGGCCAAAGGTCCAGCAGACTTCATATTGCAGGTGACCGTTGCCATCGGGATCATCCTGGGTGGGATCGGTGAAGGTGTCGCAGTGGGTGACACCCGTCCCATTGAATGTCTCCCCGCCATGCGTGAACGTCGCGGGCATGGTGGTCCAGGTCTGCCCGCCGTCGAAGGAGCGGCGCACGTACAGGTCGTACTTGTCGTTGCCGTTGCGGTAGGCGGCCCAGTTGGGCGTGTAGGAGTACGCGATCGCCAGGAAGTCGCCGTTGATGTCGCCGCGGTGTGCGCGGGCGTCCTCGTACGGGTTGACGCCGGAAGGATTCAGGAGGATCTCTGGCGTCTGCTCCCATTCCACCACCTTGATCGCGCCATAGGGGTCTTCCTGCTCGGGATCGCCCATGGAGGGGGTGGTGTAGGTCGGCGTCACCGTGCTGATGTTCTGGGCGCCGCCCACGCAGACGTTCGTTTCGCCGGTCCCGTCCCCATCAAGATCAGCCATCTCCCACGCGGTGCAGACGAAGTTGGAGAAGCGGTACGGGTTATCCATGCTCTTATCCGTTGACGGCACGACCACCCGGCGCAACATGATGTCGGAGGGGCGACCCTGGCCTTCATCGCCTTCCTTGTAAAGGATCACGAAGACGGTGCGGGAGGGGCCCATGCCGCTCTTGCCCTGCATGATGAAGCGCGGGCGGCGGGCGTTTTCGTACGCGATCTGTCTCTTCCCCTGCCAATCGAGAATGAAATTGCCGATCTCATCCTTGATGTAGGAGATGTTGCTGGTGATCGTGACCGCACCTGTGTCAGGATCGACCGTGTATTCTTTCTGCGGCAGGTTGACGGTGTCACCTGCGCTGACGAGCTGACCCCCAAAGTCATTAAAGCTAGGCAGGCGGAAGTCGAAGGTGTGATAGTAGGAATTCTTGCCTTCGTCCGCGACATACTCATCGCCGTAGGGGCCGCCATCCTCTTCATGATCCGGCGCGCCGCCGCCGACACCCTTGGACTCATCGTAGGCGATGATCGCCCAAGCGCTCTTGAAGTCATCCGCAGTATTAGTGGGTGTGCCGTTGTTATGGGTGTAGGTCTGCAGGTTCAGGTTGGGCCGGGCCGCGCCGGTGTCGCCGTCCAGCAAGCGACCGTCCGCGGTGACACAGACCTTCTTGGTTTCGCCCTGCTCGTTGATTTTTTCGTGAAAGTCCACGCACAGGCCGGGGACCTTGTAGCCGTAGGCGTGCGTCCCATCGCCCTCATCGCTTTCTGCATCCGGGTTGGGGAGCGGGATCCAGTTGCCGTTTTCATCTTCCACGGGGAGGCCGTCCTCGCCCAGTTGCACCATCAAGTTGTCGGTGTTGACGACGTCGTTATCGGTGATGCGCACCGGCAGGGACATGGGAACCAGCGCCTTGTAGCGGCCGATGATGTCGGGATCCTCGTGCACGGGGTCGCCGCCAGGTACAAAGTTGTAGTCTACCTGCTGGAAATCAGCCCAGGTGATGTAGCTGTACCAGATATCGGTCTTGTGGTTGGTGGTGGCGCCGCCCCAGCCGGGGCCGGGACCGAGCGCCTGGCCGGGCCGCAGCCCTTCCGGGTCCTCCTGCCAGACGATGCCAAAGCCGGCGCCGTCGGCGCCGCCCGCGAAGACCTGGTTGGCGTCGCGGCGGCCCGAGGTGAGGCGTTCCGGCTTGAACCAGACGATGTCGCCGACAAAATCACCGAACCCGGCATCTGCATCTTTCTGGGTGGCAATGACGCCGCGCGCGGTCCAGACGCAGCTGTAGGGCACCTCGCCGACCTCAGGGAAGTCGAGCTCGGTGTAATCTACCGAGCGCTGCGGGCCGGCCACGCCCCAGATGTCTTCTTGGTAATACGGATCGTCATAAGGATAGTTTGCTTCGAACTCATTTTCTGGTGTATCTGGATCATCCGGCGTATCTTCCGTTTTGATCGCGTAAGTTGGCCGGCCGCCGTTGCAGTACTTGCTGGTCCAGGCAATGAAGATGTAATTGCCCTTGACCTGCACCACCGGCTTCTTGGCCTCGCCGTAGTAAGGCTCGCCGTTGGCCAGGGTGAAGGAAGACTTGTCGGCCGCGCGGGAGAGGTTCACGCGCTTGAAAGTGTTGCCGTCGTCGCGGGATACCCCTGCGAATACGTCTTCTTTGCCGTAGGGTTCGACGCCATCGGTGTAGGTCACCACGACCGGCTTGGCCTCGGTCGCAGTGCGGATCAGGTTGCCATCCTCGTCATGATATTCGATGGTGACCGGCTCGCCGTTGGCTTTCAAGGCCGGGAACCAACGCGCCATCAGGTCCAGCTTGGACTTGGTGCTAGTCTGCGCCGGCGTCTTGGAGACATTCTTGCGGAACATCGCGGTGTCCAGCGATTTCGCCAGGTTGGCCTTGGCGTCCTCGGCCGAGACCTTGACCAGGGTGACGTCCGGCGTCTCGGCACAACGGGCCATGGTCTGGTTAAGCAGATCCTCGATCAGGACGTCATCGTAGAAGTTGATCCCTTCGAGCGCAAGGTCGTCTACGGCCGCTTCCAGGCATGAGACCACGCCGGCGGTGATGTTGATGCCGCCCTTAGGCTCGCCGTCCGCATCCAGGCTCTGCAACAGCCGCGCCATGTTGATGACGGCATTATCTTCCAGGTCATTACTCTCGAACACATCCAACGGCGTGGTCTTCTGGTCAGCCAATGGGCTGCCGAGGTAGACCGAGCCCGCGAACAGGTGCACGCGCTCGCCGGGGAAGTAGTCGAAGCCGCCGCTGACATCAGTCACGCCCGATTGAGTGGGGGTTTCGTAGGTCAGGCCGGCCACCGGCGAATCAATGAAGTGGCCGCGGCTGGGGTGATACCAGGTGGTGTTGAAATATCCGCCCCACTGCAGGCCCGGGAAGGGCGTATAGGGCTTAAACGCCCCCGTTTCGTCCACGGGCAACGCCCAGAGTGAGGCCTTGGCGATAACGTAGCCCAGGCTGTTGAGCTTCACCACGTCAGCATGGACTGAAATCTGACGGGTCCGAGGAAGCCCCCACCGGAAGGAAAGCTCATCCACCAGGCTGCACTGGATCGCAACATTCTGGTCTTGCTCGGTGAACACACGTTGGCAGGGCCATCGCCACGGCACCGGCTTGCCTAGCGTCAAGGGGGGCGCCACGGTGTCGGCATACACCTGGGCATCCCGGAGGAGCCAGCCTTCCGGCAACGCCAGTTTCACATGGAAGTGGTTCCGGGTGTTCCAATACTCGGCCGTGCCGAACGGCAGGCCTTTGGCATCGAGCAAGAGGGCCTGCTGTCTCACGACTTGCACGGTTGGGGGCAGCAAGGTCTGCGCGCTCGCCAGGACGGTCGTGCAGAGCATCGCCACCAGGACAAGAAGGACAAACACTTTACCAAGATGTTTTTTTGGGGGGTTCATGTTCTTCTCCTACAGATGGTTGAGACAAGTTCTCAAATGCTGGCGGGTTGGTGCGCAACCGATGCTGCGCTGATAAATACCTGTCTCACAGCGGCCTTGAAACGACATTTGGATCCGATGGCATCCCCTCCTTTTCCTTTGTGTTACACTTCGCAACCTGCCTGGCTCTGAATCAATTGACAAAACGCTTTCATGGTCGGCGTCAGGTGACGGCTGCTATTCAGGACGATCGCCTGGCTGCAATCCAGATCGAGGCCCAGGAGCATTGCGCCAGGAGACTCCTTCAACAGCTTGATCAGAGAAGCCGAGCGTGCGCAGTCCAACTCAAAGACGATCACCTTCGGGCTGAGCGCTCTCAGGCGTTCTCCGACATCGGCGCCGGAAGCATCCATGCGCACGACGCCCAATGGCGGTCTCTCCTTCAGGCTCACCGCCACACCATCCATCAGCAGGGATTCGCCCAACAGCACGATGACTGGTTGCTTATCCATTCTTTGGCCATTCTCTTAGCGAGCTTTTGCCGATAAGATATCATGGATGCACCCGCCTTTCAATCGCTCGATGCGTGATCAAGGTATGACAAAAGGCTGATATTTTTGCACTCTTTGTGCACAATGGACTAGTCCATCGCAAAAAAGGGATGATCGTTTAATCACCCAAAGCTGCTAGAGGGACGATTTGGCGAGCTGTACGGCACCAATGGGGGCCTTGCGCAGTAATTGTGGCAGTTGTATCATAGAGGGGAAATCGAAATAGCACTTGAAGTCCCCAATCCACCGTGCTATACTACAGCCCGCGACAGATGAAGTGAGATGACAGCGAGCATCGCGCGCAACACCATCGCCCGCAGGAGGAACCCATGAACAGCAACGCGCAGCAGGCTTCAATGGTGCGTCACCTGGCCGCCATCAGCTTGTTGATGATCCTTGCGGCCGGCCTTTGGCCGGGCAGGCCGGCGCTGGCGCAAGCGCCTGACCCAACAGGCCGCCGCGTCGTCCCGGGGATCGAGGCATCAGGCGACTGGGGGACCGCCGCGCACCCGGCGCTGGAACTGCCCGCCTACTTCACGGCCGGCGAGGCGATGGTGATGTCACAGACCGCTACGGCGGCCGCAAACTGGATCGCAGACGGCAACCAAGAAGGCGCGGCCTTCGGCCACGCGGTCGCGACGGCGGGGGACGTGAACGGCGACGGCTACGACGACGTCATCGTCGGCGCACACTGGTACAGTAACGGCGAAGATTTCGAGGGGGGCGCCTTCGTGTTCCATGGCTCAGCCTCGGGCTTGAGCGCGGCGCCAGACTGGACCGCGGAAGGCAACTGGAAGTCCGCTGAGTTCGGCTATGCGGTCGGCGCGGCGGGGGACGTGAACGGTGACGGCTACGATGACGTCATCGTCGGCGCACATACGTACTCAACAAACCCCGACGATGAAATCAATCCCCCTGATGCCAAAGGCAGAGCCTACGTGTACTATGGTTCGGCCACAGGCTTAAGCGCCGAGGCAGGCTGGATGATTGAGGGTGACCAGGACTACGCAGAGTTTGGCAACGCGGTGGGCACGGCCGGGGATGTGAACGGCGACGGCTATGATGACATCATCGTCGGGGCGTATCGGTATACCAACGGCCAGAACCAGAATTTCGAGGGCCGCGCCTACGTTTTCCACGGCTCCGAAGACGGGCTGAGCATGATAGCGGCCTGGACTGCAGAGGGCAATCAGATCAACGCCGGCTTCGGCTGGTCCGTAGGCACAGCCGGTGACGTGGACGGCGACGGCTATGCGGACGTCATCGTGGGCGCGTATCAGCATACCAACGGCCAGAATTCCGAGGGCCGCGCCTACGTTTTCCACGGCTCCGAAGACGGGCTGAGCACGACAGCGGACTGGACTGCGGAAAGTAACGTGGCAAGCGCCAAATTCGGCTACGCCGTGGGCGCGGCCGGGGACGTAAACGGCGACGGTTACGCCGATGTCATCGTTGGCGCGCCGGGCTACTACATCACCTCCACCCAGGCGGGCGAGGGGCGCGCCTACGTCTATTACGGCTCATCCTCGGGGCTGGGCGCGACCCCCTGGACCGCGGAGAGCAACCAGAGCGGCGCCGGCCTGGGCATCTCGGCCGGCACGGCCGGGGATGTGAACGCCGACGGCTACGCTGACATCATCGTCGGCGCGGACCTGTATGACAGCGGCGAGACGGACGAGGGCCGTGTCTTCATATGGCACGGCTCGCCGTCCGGCCTGGGGGCCAACGGCACCCCCCTCAACGCGAGTTGGAGCGCGGAGAGCGATCAGGCCGGCGCCCGGTTCGGCCGGTCGGCCGGTACGGCGGGGGATGTGAACGGCAATGGCGCTGCCGACGTCATCACCGGCGCGTACCTGTACGACAGCGGTGAGGCGGACGAGGGCCGCGCCTTCGTCTATCATGAGCCCGCAACGCCGGCCGTGACCGCGGGGCTCAGCGGCGACGATGTCGTGCTGACGTGGGCCGCAGATCCCGCCAACGTCCAGTATGAGGTGTGGGTCTCCACCAACCCATACCTCGACCCGGCGAACCCGGGCAGCGTGACGCCGATCTACACCGCAGAGACGAGCTACCCCGACGCCGGCGCGGCCGCCGGCCTGGAGAATCACTTCTACGTGGTGCGCGGGCTCAACGCCCGCGGCGCACCCTCCGCGAACTCGAACCGCACAGGAGAGTTCACTTTCGGCCTTACCAGGGGCGATTGACCCATCGCCAGCGTTATCAGAGCAATCGCCCCTAAGCCCAACGCCCTCGACCGGAGGAGGAAAGTTATGAACAGGCATGCTCAACCGTTGTCCATCGTGCGCCACCTGGTGACCGTCGGCCTCCTGATCATCCTGGCAACCGGCCTTCTGCCTGGTAGCCCAGGTGTTGTGCACGCCGCACAGGGCAACCCGCAGTTCACCGGCATGGCGACGGCCGCGGACTGGACCGCGGAAAGTGACCAGGCCTACGCCTGGTTCGGCCAGGCGGTCGGCACGGCCGGGGACGTGAACGGCGACGGCTACGCTGATGTCATCATCGGCGCGGATATGTACGATAACGGCGAGACAGACGAAGGCCGCGTCTACGTCTACCACGGCTCGGCCTCAGGGCTGAGCACGACGCCAGCCTGGACCATGGAAAACAACCAGGCGGGGTCCGAATTCGGTTACGCGGCGGCCGCCGCCGGTGACGTGAACGGCGACGGGTACGATGACGTGATCGTCGGCGCGAAGTGGGCCGGGACAGACTACGAGGGCCGCGCCTACGTCTACCACGGCTCGGCCTCAGGGCTGAGCACGACGCCGGCCTGGACCGCGGAAAGCAACCAGGCGGATGCCGAGTTCGGTCACGCGGTGGGCACGGCGGGGGACGTAAACGGCGACGGCTTCGACGACGTCATCGTCGGCGCGTATGGGTATTCCACAGACCCGGAAGAGCCCGATTTCAAGGGGCGCGCTTACGTCTACTACGGCTCGGCCTCAGGGTTGAGCGCCTCAGCCAACTGGACGATGACGGGCGGCCAGGAAAACGCCCAATTCGGCTGGTCGGTGGGCACGGCCGGGGATGTGAACAATGACGAATACGACGACGTCATCATCGGCGCGGCGTGTTACGCAAATACCCTGGCATGTGAAGGCGCAGCCTTCGTCTACCACGGCTCGCCTGCCGGGCTGAGCACGACGTTCAACTGGAAGGCGGAGGGCAACAAGGCCAACGTCTACTTCGGCTACGCCGTGGGCACGGCCGGCGACGTGAACGGGGACGGCTACGACGACGTCATCGTCGGCGCGCCCGACTACTTCAGCACTTCCACCCAGCCGGCTGAGGGCCGTGCTTTCGTCTACTACGGCTCGGCCGCAGGGCTGGGCACGACGCCCTGGACCGCGGAGAGTAACCAGAGCTATGCCGGTTTGGGCATCTCGGTCGGCGCGGCGGGGGACGTGAACAAAGATGGCTTCGCGGACATCATCGTCGGCGCGTACGCGTACGATGCCGGTCAGATAGACGAGGGCCGCGCCTTCATGTGGCACGGCTCGTCCACCGGCCTGGGGGCTGCGGGCACGCCAACCAACGCGGACTGGAGCGCGGAGAGCGACCAGGCCGGCGCCTATTTCGGCTGGTCAGCCGGCACGGCGGGTGATGTGAACGGTGATGGCGCGGACGACATCATCATCGGCGCGTACGCGTTCGATAACGGCCAGACGGACGAGGGCCGCGCCTTCGGTTATTACGGCTCGGGCTGCGGCCCGGCCGTCGCGCCGGTCGTGACCGCGGCGCTCAGCGGCGACGACGTCGTGCTGAGTTGGTCCGCCAGTTCAGCCAACGCCCAGTACGAGGTCTGGATCTCCACCAATCCGTACCTCGACCCGGCGAACCCAGGCGGTGTAACGCCGCTCTACACCACGCTGACGAGCCACCCCGACGCCGGCGCGGCCGCCAGCCTGGAGAATCATTTCTACGTGGTGCGCGGGGTCAACGCCTGCGGCGCGCCCTCCGCGAGTTCCAACCGCATGGGAGAGTTCACCTTCGGGTTGATCAGAGGCGATTGACGCCCACAGATGAGATGCACAGTGCCCGGCATCTGGCAGGCGCCGGGCACTTTTTTGCGCCTTGCCCCTACCCAAAGATCAGCGGCAGGTACAGCTTGATTGAGAGGTCCGGCGTGACGGTCGGCGTGGGTGTGTGCGTCACCGTCGCGGTCGGCGTGGGGGTGTCGGCCCCGCTGATGTGGTAGTGAATCGTGAGGTGGCCGGGGCCGCCTGAGTTCTCGCGTGAACGGAAGACGCGGTAGCCCACGGTCGTGGCGTCACCCAACAGCAGGATGCCGAGGTTTTGGGCGCCTGCCTGCCACGTTTGTACGATATGGGAGACGTCCCACGTTTTAACGCCAGGATCATAGGTCAAGGTTGCCGCAGGGTCGCCGGCGCTGGCCGCGGCAGGCGCGCTGGCCCAGGTCACTGTGGCTTCGGCCCAGGCGCCGATGACCTGATGGGGCCAGATCTGGTAGGCGGTCTCACCGTCAGCCTGGATCTGCGCCAGCTCCAGCGTGGCGCTGTCAATGATCGCCTCCGCGGGCAAGGCCGAGATATCGAACCACAGCAACGTCTGCCGCCGCACCTGGGTGGCGCCGGAGCTGAAAAGCCCAACCCAAAGCTCCACGTCATCGCCATAGTTGACATCGGCTGTGTTGCTGCTGATATAGGCATCGTAAGACGCGTCAAAGGTCATGCTATCGGGGGCCGGGCTGGCGAAGTCGTAAGGGAAAGGACTTTCGTATGCCTTGCTCACCAGGGGCCAAAGCCCAAGACACGCAGCCGCAAGGCAGAGACAGAGCACAAGCACGATTGTGCGAGGAGCAGCCATGAAAACACCTCCTTCAAAGGTGGCCGCGTCGCCGCGACCAATCGGCGGGTACCGATAGGGCGCGGCAAACGGCGCCATCAAGAAACCCGGCCGGCCCCAGCAAATGGAGCCGGCCGGGAAGGACCCAGGAGGTCCAGGGGAAGCCCAACCAGGGTTGCGCCACCTCCTGCGCAAGGTGACAAACGACCTCAACCGCTCGCTTTTGGGCCCAGCAGGGCCTCTCAAGCTCGGCCGGTCGGCTTTCAACCGGCCGGCCGAGGCTTGCAGTCATCACTCAAGCGGCGGGATGTAGTCATCCAGGAACAGAACCCGGCGGAACCAGGCATCCGCGCCGATCTCAACGCCGCGCCGGTCGAAGTCCCATTGGTTCCACGTCGCATAGAAGAACTGACCGCCGGGACTGCACGTCACCGATGCCTCGCCCGACTCGGAGAGCCGGCTGCCTTCCAGCGCATCGAATTCGTTGCAGAAGCCGGCCAGCGCCTCGTCTTCAGCAGAAGGCAAGCAGGCGATGGTATCCGCAACGTCCTGCCACACCAGGTAGTCATCGCCCCAGTCCACCGCGCGACTGTAGAAGAGGTCAAGGGGCTCGGCCTCACCCGCGTCGTACGCGCTGGTGAATCCTGTTTCGTAAACCATGAAGTAGCGCGAGGGATCGCGCGTGTCGTCCTCGTACAGCGGGGCGACGAAGCCCTCGGGCAGCGACGAGGTGCTGACCCAGGCCTCGTTGATCGTCCGGGTGGTGGGCGAGTAGCGCGGGTCGAGGACCGTCACCTGCGTGCCGAGAAGCTGCGACACGTTGCGCGCCTGCTCGAACTGGCCGGCCGCATAGGTCGTGCAGACCGCGGCCTCCTCACCGGCCGGGTCCATCCACTCGCAGGTGGTGGTGCCATCGCCGGCATAGGTGATGCCGTTGGTGTGGGTGAAACTGGCCGGGAGGGTGCTCCAGGTAACGCCGCCGTCGAAGGAGCGCCGAATGTAAAGATTGACGATCTCGTTGCCACCGGTAAGGGCATTCCAGTTCGGCGTCCAGGCGTACATGGCCATAACCATATCGCCGGCCAGGAAGCCGCGGTGCCCCTTGGCCATGTCGTAGGGGTTCGCCCAGGTTGTGTCGTCGAGGCTCGTCTCAGGGTCATCGGCAAGCGTCGTGTCAAGGGATGCTGCGCCATACCCCTCGCCGTACTGAGCCCACTCATAGATCTTGGAGATGGCTGTGCCGCCCTCCAGGTCGTCGAAGTAGTCATTGAATGGGAAGGCATCCAGGCAGGCGGTCGCGTCGGCGCAGGTTTCACCAGCGAGGATCGTGTTGCTGGAGAGGTTGATCGCCGGCGCGGCGCACAGGCCCTTCACGTAGCGCGGGTTGGCGCCATCGGTGAAGGCCCAGCCGGAGGAGCCATCCGCGTTCTCGCAGACCATATTCGTATAATCGTAAGGGTTGTCCACCGTTGCATCGAAGTCATCCGGCATCACGAAGCGCCGAGCCATGATGTCGGCCGGACCGCCGCGGCGGATGATACCCTGTTTCCAGAGCTGGAAGCCAACCAAGCCGCTCGGCCCAGCGTCGTACCAGTCCTGCGACATCACGCTCGGCCGCCGGGAGATCTCGGACTGGAGGAGCGTTGTGTCGAGGCCGGCCAACGTTTCGTACACCGGGTCGGGATCGATCTGGTAGAAGTTGTAGTCGAGGTCACCGTACGCGGTCAGGAAGCCCTCGGGATTCTCGAAGTCATCCTGATACACCGCGGGCTGATTCAGCATCAGGCCCTGAGACACCGGTTCGGGCGTGAACATGTCGAAGGTGTGATACCAGACGTTCTTGCCCATGTCTACCTTGTCAATCAGGTCGTCCGGGGTGTCCTCGTCCTCCCCCTCGTCGCCCAGGCCCTTGTTTTCCTCGTAGGCCATGTAGAACCAGGCACTATCGATGGGACATGCCTCGGGATCGTTCCTGTCGAAGGCGCAGGCCGAGGAGTAGCCATGTAAGCCAAGCCGGGCGCGCGTGGCGGCGGTGTTGCCACGCATCAGCCGGCCATCCTCGGCGACGCACATATCAACGTCCTGCGTCGGCCCTTCGGGTGTCTCAATGGTGACCGAAACCGTGCTGGCGCAGAAGTCGGCGACGCCGCTGCCGTCGTAGTCAACGAAGCAATAGGGGGCGCTATCGTCTGCGGTACACATGGCGTTGTCAGTCAACCGCATGGGTACGGACATAGGCACAGCAGCCTGGGGCGCACCCGAAGCGTTTTCTGCAACCCAAGTCACCAAGTCCCCGGTTTCGGCGTAGAACGTCCCATAAGTGCCATCAGCGACCAGGCCGAAATCCACCCAATCAATGTAGGAGTACCAGGTGTCGGTCTGATGGTGAGCAACCGCGCCGCTCCAGCCCTCGCCCGGCCCTTCACCCTCGCCCGGCCGGATCCCTTCAGGATCCTCCTGCCAGGTAACGACGCAGCCCGCGCCTTTAACGCAGACCGCCTCGGGCCGGTTCGCGCTGCGCACGCCCGAGCTCAAACGCTCGGCCTTGAACCAGGTGAAGGTGCTCAGGCCACCCTCTTCCGCGGGAGGCAGCATCACGCCGCGAGCCGCCCAGGCGCAGGAGAAGGGAAGGTCGCCGACGAGCGGGTATCCCTCATCAGCCAGGTCCGTGGCGCTCTGCACGCCCTGCGAACCCGAGACGCCAAACGCGTCCTCGAGGTAAGTGCAAGGAGTCAACGGATCACCGTCGGTGCAGGCAGCAGCATCTGTGATCGCACCTGCTTCAACGAGGTAATCCGCAAGCAGCGCCTGTTCTTCATCGCTCATGGCATAGGCCGGACTGCCACCACCGCAGAACGTGCTCACCCACACGATGAGCACCTGGTTGCCGTCCGAGGCCGCGTAGGTGCGGCCCACATCGCCGGGATAGGGGACCCATTTGTTCCCTACCTTGATCTTGATGGATGACTTGTCGCCGGATTTGGACAGGTTGGTGCGCTTCCAGGTGGCGCCGTCGTCGAGGCTGACCGCGCCGAACGCATCGCGCTTGCCATGCCCAGGGAACCCACCGTAGCCTTCTTCCTCGATGGTGGTGACGAGACCGTCGGTGTAGTGGGTGATCAGCGGCCGGACGTACTCGCGGGTCTCGACCACAGCCCCTTCAGCATTGGTGTAGTCAACGCCAGCCAGCACCGTCTTGTTTGCCGCCTGGGGTGGGATGTAAAGCGGCAGCATACGAATGGCCGCGAATTCCGTTTCCAGCTTGGGTGTGGCGGAGACATTCTTTCTGAATATCGGACCGTCATCGGCGGCCGAAAAACCAGGGACCAGCAGCAGGCTCAGACATACGGCAATGGCAGGCAGGAACCGCATCACCCTCGCCATGCCGCGGCTGACACTTCTTGAGAACTTCACGGCTTTCCTCCTTATCTTGGGCTAGAGACTGTGCGCGGCCAACAGAACGCTGGCAGATCGATTTCGCCCTCAGCGGGCGAACAGACGGAAATCACGTTTCCGGCCGAACAAGGCGTTCCAGATGATCTTTCACCTCCTTGGCACAACTATTATCTAGCGGGGGTGCACCCAGCGGCACAACTATTGGCTGCTTGTCCGTTTTCTGACCGTTTCTTGGGCGTCATTCTCACAGCATGATAGCACAAGAACCAGACGCGATTCAATCACTTGTAGTGTAACCAAAGTATGATAAACGGATGATCTTATAACGGGTCTCAGTCACCAATAGACTAATGTGGGGACAAAAAAGGATGATCGCTTAGTGGCTGTGGGGGATCGACAGGCCTGTTCTGTGGGGTACGCTCAGTATGGCGCCTGAGGTAGATGAACAGCTTAGCGGTGGTCTCCCTAGTGGATGCAATCGACACCGCCGGCATGAACGCCTTCGCCCAGGGCCGGCATGATGGCAGCCTCACCCTGAAGCGCGCCGCGCAGCATCGTCAGCAATTCCTCACGCCGGATGCTCTTCAGCAAACAGCCCTGCGCGCCGCTGCGGATCGCCTCGGAAAGCGTATCGCTCTTCTCGGACGCGGTGAGCATCACGATCGTCACGCCGGGAAGCTCCCGCTTGATCTGCCTGGTGGCCTCCAGGCCATCACAGATCGGCATACCCACGTCCATGAGGATGAGATCGGGCCGCAGCTTGCGCGCCTTGAGCAATGCCTCTACGCCGTCCCCGGCTTCGCCGATTGTCTCAAAGTCGCCCTGTCTATCCAGGATCCTGGCCAGGCCCTCTCGAAAGAGCGGATGATCGTCCGCTACCAACACGCGGATCTTGCCCATAATACTCCTCCGGCAACCCCGATCTGACATTTGGTGATCGATGCCCCAGGTGCATCCTCATCCAATAAACATCGAATTCCCCAAATAGATACGATTTTGTAGGCAAAAAAGTATGCTAACTTGCCTCCGGATGCAACTTTTTAGTGCAACACGTCCACTAACAGAAACAAGACGCATCTTCGGTATGAACGCACGGAGATTCTTCGCTGGATACTCGCCGTCACGGCAGATCCGGGATGAACTCGCTTAGAATGACACCGAAACGGCGCTCCGCATTAGCACTGGGCGTCGGGGGCGGAGGCGCAAGGAGGAGGAGAGGTGATAGAGGCTTGGTTAGCAGGGCACTCAGTCTGAGGCTTTAGGAGATCTGGGGACCATGCCCTGCCGGCGCGCAAACGAAGAAGCCTCGCGGCGGCTGTTGAGCTGCAGCTTGTCCAGGATCTTGCGCATATGGCTCCTGACCGTGTGGACGCTGATGAAGAGCTTTTCGGCGATTTCTTTGTTGGATGCACCTGAGGCCGCCAGCACAAGCACCTCCTGCTCGCGCATCGAAAGCATGACGCACTTTTCCCGAGGATCCGTCGGAGCCTCGGTTCCAATCCGCCGAAACTCCTCCAGCAAGCGGCCGCCGAGGGCCGGCGTGATGGCGGCTTCGCCCCGCACGGCGCCCCGCAACAACGTCAACAGCTCATCGCGGCGGATGCTCTTCAGCAGATAACCCTGGGCGCCGTATCGGATCGCTTCAAAGACCTTGTCTATTTGATCGGAGACGGAGAGCATCACGATCGTCACATCCGGAAACTCGCGCTTGATCTGCTGTGTGGCCTCCACGCCGTCACAAACCGGCATCGAGACATCCATGACGATGAGATCAGGCCGCAGCTCGCGCGTCTTGATGAGGGCCTCTACACCATCCCTGGCCTCACCGACGGTAGCGAAGTCAGGCTGGCTGTCGAGGATCGCGGCCAGGCCCTCGCGGAACAGTGGATGATCGTCAGCTAACAACACGCGAATCTTGCTCATGATGCTATCCCCTATGCGGCACTGTCAAGGTTACCCGGGTGCCCTGGCCCGGCGCAGAATCGATCTGCAGGCTGCCCCCGATGCGCGCTGCACGCGCTTGCATGATGCTCAGCCCAAAGTGATTCGGGCTGAGCTTCCGCGGCGCGTTCGGGTCAAAACCGCGACCGTTGTCTTCGACCACGATTCGGGCCTCGGAGTCTCGACGTTCCAGCAGAAGTGAGATCCGTTGCGCCTGCCCGTGGCGGCGGGCGTTCAGCAGCGCCTCTTGCACCACGAGCAGCACCTCCGCTCCCCGTTCATGCGGCAGAAACAGGGGCTCCTCAACTGTGTCGATCCATTCGATCAGCCCATCGCCTTGGGGGGAGAGATGCTCCCGGAGCGTCGCCAGCATCTGCTGCAAGGACCGGCGCGGTTCAGGAGGCCTGCTCAGGCTGGCAATCGACCGCCGCACCTCAACAGCGACCTGGTCAACCGTCTCTCGGATGTCGGTTAATTTCGCCAGCGCCTCGCTCGGCCGGCCAGGGCGGCTGGCCGTGAGCGCCATCACCTCGTCGATCCGTAGGCCCAGGAGCCCCACCACCTGCGCCAACCCGTCGTGCATGTCGGCGGCGATGCGTTGGCGCTCCTCCAAAGCCGCTGCCCACTCGACCTGTTTATGAAGGTTAGCGTTCATCAGCGCGACCGCCGCACGGCCGACAAAACTCTCGATCAGCGCCACATCCTCAGGCCGCCAATGCCGAGCTGCCCGCCTATCCATCACGAACAAGGTGCCCAACGGCGCTTTGACATCTCTGATGGGGACGCACATAAACGCACGCAGACCAAGACGCTCCCGCCAGGCAAGCGGGACCCGCTGGTCGTCCTGAGCATCGTCAACGGCAATGGCCTGGTGGCAGGCAATGAAGTCTTGCAGACAGCCCGGAGGTTCCGGCGGCATCCGCAGGATGTCGCCTTCTGCCTCACTGATCCCATAGCTAGAAACCATCTCTCCCTGTTGTCCCGCCTCATCCCAGGTCAGCACACAGGCCATCCGGCAGTCCAGCAGCTGAGCCGCCTGCACAGCTATCTGATCATAGATCCTGGCGGCATCAAGGGTGGACGCCAGGCTAACGCTTGCCTGGTGCAACAGGCTTAGCACCTCGGCCGAATGCTCTGCTGCCCGAAACAGACGCGCGTGTTCTGTCGCCATGCCGATCTGCTGGCCGATAGCAGTCAGAAGCGCCAATGTGGCCGGCGGGACGTGCTCTGCGCGCCGCGAGCCCAGGGTCAGCGCGCCGACAGCCCGGCCCTTGGAAACCAACGGCGCACTCACCACCACCGCCAGCCTTTGACCAGCAGCGTCCGCTGCCGCATCGTGATCGGAAAAATCGGAGCCGGAACGGACAACTGCCCGCAAATCGGTCACTGCCTCGACGGAAACAGCCATGCAGCAATGCCTGTCCGGCTCAGCCCACTCAGCGATCTGCCCACGCCGGCTCCGCAGGACCAACTCCCCTGCATCCGGATCCAGCAGGAAGATGAAGCCCACGTCCATCTGCACGATTGACAGCACCACATCCAGCGCGGCATCCAGGACCAACGCCAGGTCAAGGGAGCGGCTGAGCGTGGCAGCAACCGCGTTCTGCGCAGCCAGGCTTGCGTTGCGCGCCGCGATCTCGGCCTCGGACCGTTTGCGTTCCGAGATGTCGCGAAAAATGACCACCGCCCCCGTGAGCACCCCATCTTGATAGGTGGGGCTGCTCACATACATGATCGGAAAGCCCGTGTTGTCCTTGCGCCAGAAGAACTCCTCCTCGCCCTTGCTGGCGAGACCGAGCGTGTAGCCGGCGTGTAAAGGGCAGCTGTCTTCGGGGTAGGGAGTTCCATCCGCGCTGGAATGATGCCAGATTTGATGGCAGGGCTTCCCGACCAGCTCATCAACACCATAGCCCAGCATCTGTGCCGCGGCGCGGTTGACAAAAACAAAACGCCCGTCGCAATCGATGCCACAGATGCCTTCGCCGGCCGCTTCCAGGATCGTTGCATACCGGCGACTGAGTTGTCCGAGCATCTCTTCGGCTTGTCTGCGCTCACCCACCTCCTGCGTGAGCCGGGCGTTCACCACCGTCAACTCAGCCGTGCGCCCCGCCACCAGGTCTTCCAGTTGCTGGCGATAGGTATCCAGCGCTCTTTCAGCCCGCTGCTTGTCAACCGCCTGCTCGCGCAGGTAAACATAGCCCAGCAGCGGGATGGCGAGGATGCTCAAGCTGTTGCCGATGGGACAGAGGGCGCGGCCGTAATGCCGATCGGTCGCGTAGTTGGCCAACAGCAACAACTCACTCACCAAGAAGAAGGTAAGCGCAACAGACACCGCATTGCAGACCCAACCCGGCTTCCTCCTCAGCAGGATGAGGGCCGCGATGAGGAGGACGACCGAAGGCACATCAAAAAGCCACGCCCCCCAAGTCGCATGAAACTCCGCCTCGGTGATGACATCAAGAAGGCGGGGCCACTGCCAAAGGGCGATCACGTAGCAGACGCCCGCTGTGCCCAACCCAACCAGGAGATAGTTACGCGCCAGGCGCGCGTCATCCAGGACATACCGAAGAAAGGCGCCTGCAACAACCACTATGGCGGCCAACTCAAGCACATGGTTCGAAGAGACGAGGAAGACATAGCTGGTCTCTCGTTCGATCGCGCCCAGCATCTGCAGCGAGACAAAGCCGGCCATGAGGGATGCGCTCGCCAAGCCAAAGCCAAAGCCCCATACCAGCAGCCGCTCACGCGGCAGATCGCGACCGCGCTGCCGGGCCCACGCGACCAAGAGAAGCACGCCCCACAGGATGGCCGTCAGGCCGAAGCGCACCAGGTTATTCTCCATGGGGCCAGGGCCGCCGGCGAATTGGGTCAACGCCTGCAGAAGAAAATCCAAGACCTTACTGCTCATTAAGTACCTACCCAACGGGCAGTTGTGCGAAAATGCGAATGCGATGTAGAGGGCAGTGCAGAACCGATGTTATCGTATTATTAAAAACGGCATTTGTCAATATGTACACCTGCGGCCCGCACAACGCGATCTGGCAATTATGCTTAACAGGGCGCCTGTTTCAGCCAGCCGCGGATGCGTCGCCGTTCGGCCGGGGCGGGACTCGGGCAGGGGGTTGGCGGAAAGGTTGGCGACACCGCGGGCGGTGATGTGGGCGACATCGTGGGCTGCGGAGCCGGCGTGACAAACACAGCGCGGCCGCCCGGGGCGCCCTGCTCCACCAGCAGCCGCGGCGCGCCGCCGATGATGCACGGGGATCGGTTGCTGCACATCGCGGCGGGCAGGTCAACCGTGTAGACCCCGCCGGCGGCTGCGATGGGCCGGACGCCCCCGCGCTCGTCGGCCAGCTGGCCCCCGGCAGCGATCGCGCGCACGCTGACCCGCGCGGGCCGCGTGCCCCAGGTCCACAGCACCGTCACCGTGCTGTCGCCCCGGTCGAAGGTGACGGCCTCCACATCGCCCTGCCGCTCTCGCCGCGCGGCGCGAAAGCCGGCCAGGTGGGCCGTCAGCACCCGATAGGCGAAGAACGCGGGCCGCGGGCTGTCGTCCGCGCGCAGCAGGCCGTACGGCTCGATGGACTCCGGGTGATCCGCAGTGTTGCGCAGCTTATAAAACTGCACGCGGCTGGCCCCGGCCGCGAACGCCAGGCTGAACGCCTGGATCACGAACGCGGCCTGCTCTTCCACGGTGATGGTGTAGCGCGCAGGCGACCACGGCGGCTCTTGCGGATCGGTGGACGGGGGCGCGTTGGTCTCGTTGACCCACAGTTCCTTGCCCGCCAGGCCGTAGCGCGCCAGCGCGGCGCGCGCTTCGGCCAGCACTTCGGGCGTCTGGCGCGGGTTGAAGTACAGGTGGTAGACCGCCGCGTCGAAGTAGCTGCCATGTGCGGCCGCATCGGGATCAACCGCGATGATCTCCAGCAGGCGGTCCAGGTACTGCCGGCGGCCGTGCGCCCAGTCCCAGAAGTAGGTCAGCCCGGCCACCGCCACTTGCATGTCCGGAGCAACGGACTTGATGCTCAGATACGCGGTTTTCAGCAGGCGGTAGTAATCCGCTACATCACCAGCCCAGGTGTGGCCAGGATGCCCCGCCTCCCACACGTCCGGCTCATTCCAGATGACCCAGTGGGCGATGCGGCCCCGGTAGTGCTGGGCCATGCGCCGGGTGAACGCGGCCCAGGCGTCGATGTCGGGGACCGCGCGGGCGCCGTCGGCCGGATTGCGTGCGGCCCAGGCCGGCGTGCCGATGAGCACCGCCATCACCTGCCGGCCTGCGGCCAGCTCGGCCGTGACGAAGGGGTCGGGCACGTTGGCCGGCTTCCAGTCGTCGGGCCCGGCCGGCTGGATCACGTCCCAGCGCAGCACGATGCGCGTGTAGCCCGCGCCCGCCTCGGTCGCCGCGGCCGCGTTGACATAGGCTTCCACGATCCCAAAGCGCGGGTCGGGCGGGGCGGCCTCCACCTGCACCTGCTGCGGCAGGCCGGCCAGGATCGTACACAAAAGGAGCAGCAAACTGATGATGCGCCTGGAGAACGGTTGATGTGCGCGCGCGGATAGGTGTGGCAGGTCATGCTGAGCGGGTGGGCGGCGAGCAGTGCATGAAGGCGAAACACCAGCGAAGCCTCTCGTCCTGCACAACCGGCGCAGAGACGCTGCGTTGGTCGTTCGCCGCAATGAGTCTTGTGCTGTAGACCCGCTGAGCATGACAGACCATCCTTCATGGTTTGATCACAAGCTGTCTCACCAGGGACTGGCTGTTCTTTCAGAACTGAAACCGCTTAAACGCCTCAGCGAAAGCGTACCCCGGCTTTTCACCGGCCTCACGCGCGCGCTGGCGGATGCGTTCGGCCAGCTTCTCCGGCTCGGCGCCCACCTGGCTGGCGTGGCGCAGCAGCGCGGTGATACGCGCCTCCATGCAGCAGGTGATGTCCTCCCAGTAGTCGGGGTTATCGGTCCAAAACAGGTGCGCCTCCCGCACCCGCCAGGGCTCGACCCCCTCCACCAGTTGCTCCGGGAAGATGTACCACTCGCGGGCCGCGTAGAGCGCGTCCAGCGCCGCCTGGCCGGCCGCGCGGTGGTCGGGATGGAGCTGGTAGTGGCGCCAGGGGTCAATGGTCACCAGGATGTGCGGCCGGTGGTCGCGGATCACCGCGGCCAGCTCGCGGCGCAGTTCCATCGTATTCTCCAGCACGCCGTCGGGATGGCGCAGAAAGACGACGTCGGACACGCCCAATTCGGCCGCGGCCGCGCGCTGCTCGCCCTCGCGCCGCGCTGCCAGCCGGCCGGGGCGCAGGTCGGGATCGTGGCTGCCCTTATCGCCGCTGGTCAGCAGCACATAGGTGATCTGCCGGCCGGCCTGGGCCCATTTGACAACGGTGCCCGCGCAGCCGAACTCGGGGTCGTCCGGGTGCGCGGCGATGACCATGACGCGGTTCAGGGATTCAGTGGGGTCGGGCATGCGATACCTCGCCTCCAAAACGTGGTAGTGCGAGAATAGCACGCCGGGCCACAAGTGTCAAAGCATGATTGGTGGGGTTTCAGATGTAAATGGTGCCGATGGTTGGTCAGTTTCCGCCGTTGCGCGCCACCTCCCCGCCGCGCAACTGCCAGTCCACGATGCCCCCGCGCAGGCTGGCCGCGGTGAAACCCTGCTGAATCAGCCAGCCGGCCACGTCGTAAGAACGGTTGCCGTGGGCGCAATAGACCACGATATCGCGATCTCTAGCCAGGTCGCCCAGGTAATAGGGGATCTCGCGCATCACGATGTGGGTGCTGCTGGGGATGTAGCCCTGCCGGCGCTCGAAATGCTCGCGGCAATCCAGCAGCAACGGCGCGTGGCCGTCCCCCTCGCGCAGCGCGGCCATGAGCTCGGCCGGCGCTATCTCCCGCACCCGGACCGGCTCAGGTTCCGGCGCTGGCGCGGGCGGGCGGGATGTGACCGGCGCGGACGCAGGCCAGCCGAAAGTCCTCTTCAAAGCATCTAGCAAACCCATCAGGCGTCTCTCCCACAAATTCTTGATTGTCTCGCAAATGTACCCTGCCGCCGCGCCCCGCGCTAGAAGCTGGCTTCCCATCTGCGCTTGCAGCCGGGCGGCGATCTGTGTACAATGCCATCCATCATTTGGGCTATCAGCGCCCGCCTTGAGACCATTACATTACTACTGATCCCTGCCGGCATCCCACCACAGGACGCATGTGATGATGAAACTTTTCTTTTGGCCCCGACCATCCACCCGCGCATTCATCCGCGAGGCACGACGCCTCCCCGGCTACTCGCTGTTCGACTGGCTGCACGGTTATGTCTACGCGCGCTGGCCCTACCTCTACATCGGCATCGGCACCGGCGAGCATCCGCTGGCGCGCACCGCCAGGCCCGTCATCGACTGGATTGACCGTGTCATCACGCGGCGCGCGGAACGGCCTGCCCTTGCGCCAAAGGATGACATCACCTTCGCCGACACCTACCACGGCAAAGTCGTGACGCTGGAAGCTGCCACCAAGCTGGTGCGGATTGAGCGTGACGTGGACCTGGGCGACCTGGAGCAGGTCATCCCCTACGCGCTGGCACGGGACATCGTGCTGCAGCACCCCAACCACATCGTGGTGCTGGACTGCCCTTGCCGCGCGGCCCGCCAGCATCCCTGCTCGCCGCTGGACGTCTGCCTGATCGTGGGCGAGCCGTTCGCCAGCTTTGTATCCGAGCACCACCCCCGGCGCTCCCGTTGGATCACCGCGGACGAGGCGGCTGCCATCTTGGAGGCCGAACACGAGCGCGGGCACGTACACCATGCCTTCTTCAAGGACGCCATGCTGGGCCGGTTCTATGCCATCTGCAACTGCTGCGCGTGCTGTTGCGGCGCCATGCAGGCCCAGCGCAACGGCGTGCCCATGCTGACCGCCTCCGGCTACGTCTGCCGCAACGACCCCGGCCAGTGCATCGGCTGCGGTGCGTGCGTGGAGCACTGCCAGTTCGGCGCGCTGGCGTTGGACGGCGGCCATGCCGTGGTTGACTTCGAGAAGTGCATGGGCTGTGGCGTCTGCGTGGACAAGTGCGAGCACGGGGGCCTGGCGCTGATGCGCGATGAGCGCAAGGGCATCCCGCTGGAGATGGACGCGCTCATCGCGACGCGTGCTGTGCCAGCATAGCCAAACACGGCTGAGATAGTCATGCTGCGCGGGTCTACAACGCAAGCTCCGCTGCGGCGACTGACCAGCGAAGCATCCATATGACAGCAAACACACTCAACGACCCGCTGGCGGACCTGACCGCCTGGCCACCCGTCCTGACGACCGCGGAGCCGGGGACTTTCGCGCACAACACCCTCAGGGTGCGCGTCCACGGCATCCTGGCCGAGACGGTCTCGGCCAACAACTTCCCGGCCGAGATCCGGGACGCGCTGGCCGCGTTGAGCGCCGAGATCCGCCACGGCGCCATCCGGACCCTGCAGGAGGACGCGCCGGACGCCGCGTACTGGCGTGCGTCGGCCGCGCCCCACGTCGGCCGGTCGTGGCTCGAGGTGCCGTGGTACTGGGCCGAGGCCTACTTCTATCGGCGGATCCTGGAGGCAACAGGGTACTTTCGGGGAATACCACCTGCCGGCCGTGACCCAACCAATGAAGAGGCTTCTGCCTGGACTCCAGAACCGCCAACATCCTCATCAACGGCACACTCCTGGCGCGGCGTGGACCCCTTCGCCCCCATCAAACGCCGCGAATGGGCAGCGGATGCGGCGCCGGCTGCCCTCGCCCGGCTGTTGGCCGTGCTGCCCGACGATGCCGAGGCCCGTTTCAACCGACTGCTGCACGCCAGCCTGTGGGGCAACCGCACGGACCTGAGCTACACCGTGGCCGCGCACCTGGGCGCGACCGCGGCAACCGCTCGCGAGGCTGACAACCTGCTGGCCGACGACAGCGCGGCCATCTGGCGCCACCTGCTGGACCGAAGCAGCGGCCGCGTGGCCGTGATCGCCGACAACGCAGGCACCGAGCTGCTGATGGACCTGGCGTTGATTGACTTCCTGCTCTGCACCGAGCTGGCGTCCGAGGTGCACCTGCACCTCAAGCCCCATCCGTTCTACGTATCGGACGCCATGACCCAAGATGTTGCCGACGGCCTGGACAGTCTGATCGCGGCCGGCGGCGCGGGGCAACACCTGGCCTACCGGCTGACCGGCCACGTCACCTCCGGCGACCTGCGGCTGAAGACGCACTGGTTCTACACCTCGAGCCTGTTCTTCACCCACATGCCGGCGGACCTGGTTGCTGACCTGAGGGGGATGGACCTGGTGGTGGTGAAAGGGGACGCCAACTACCGTCGGCTGCTGGGGGATGCGGCGTGGCCGCCCACTACGTCCTTCAACGAGATCGTGCGCTACTTCCCCGCGCCGCTGGCCGCGCTGCGGACGCTGAAAGCTGAGCTGATCGTCGGGCTGGCGCCCGGCTTGGCGGAGCGCCTATACGCCGAGGACCCAGCCTGGCTGGTCAACGGCCGCCGGGGGGGTGATCCAGGCGCGGCTGAGATAGCGGAGCTAAATATCCAGCGTCCCCTGGTACCCGGCCGCCAGCGCCTCAACGATCTTGTCCGCGACGGTCTGGGGCGTAAGCGCGTTCCCCGGCATCCGAAACGGGACCTTGCGCCAGAACGTCGTGTTCACTGCGCCGGGGCGCACCACGATCACCCGGCGCTTACGCTCTTCCTTGCGCAGCGCGTCCGCGAACGCCTCCAGGCCGGCCTTGGCGGCCGCGTACGCGGTCAGCCCCGGCAGGCGCATCCGCTCGCTGACCGCGCCGATGAACACCAGCGGCGCGTCCGCGGTCAGCAGCGGCAGGCTGTGGTGTAGGGCGGTGTGCGCGCCGGTCAGGTTGGCGTCCAGGATGCGGTGGAACGTCTCCGGCGCCATTTTGGCTGCGGGCTCGGCCGCGATATCGCCGGCCGCGTAGACGAACAGGCTCGCCTCGCCGGCTTCTTGTGCGGCGGCAAAGGTTGCGCGGCCTACCGAGAACGGATCGGCCACGTCGACCTCGAAGGCGTGCGCGACCGCGCCGCCCAAGTCATCCCCATGGCGGCTGAAAGCAGCGACCTGCCAGCCGCCGGCAGCCAGCTTCTCAGCGATCGCGCGGCCAATGGCGCCGGCCGCGCCCCAAACAAGAGCGGTTTTGGTCATGACGATGCTCCGCAGCTTCGTAAGAAGCCAGGTTTCTCGGAGAAACCTGGCTTCTTCGTTCGCACTACCCCTAATCATTCTCCCAATCCAGCACGGCCAGCACGTCGGCGTTTTTGTGCGCCGTCCTGCATGCTGCCGCGCTGAGCAACAGGTGTCTCCTTCAGCGCAACCGCGCGATGAACCCAGTCACAGCCTCCAGGAATGCCTCCGGGCACTCCTCCTGCGGCACATGGCCGCAGGCCGGGAACACCACTAACTCGGCATCCGGCAGCTCGCCTGCCAGGCGGATGCTCTCCGTAGTGGGCACGATGCGGTCATCGTCGCCGGTGACCACCAACGCCGGGACCCGCACATCGCCTAACCGCGACGCCAGCCCCAAGTCGCGGCTGGCCAGGGTGAACTCCCACAACGCCCGGTCCCAGTTCTCGACCTGGGTCGGCTTGCGATAGGCTGCCAGGTCCTCCGCGGTCAGCTTCGCCGGGTCGTGCCAGGCCAGCTGGATCAGTCGCTCCCCTTGGGAGAGCACGTTGCGCGCCACCAGCGGGCCCAAGTGCCGCAACTGCGGCGTGCGCAACAGCGGCCGGATGAAGCCCGGCGCGCCCCCGCCGGTGTAGATGGCCGCATCCACGAAGACGATGCCCTGCACCCGGTCGGGATAGCGCAAATAGGTTTGCATGGACACCGTGCCGCCAGCCGAGTTGCCCACAAGGATAGCCCGCTCGTAGCCCAGCGCCCCGATGAGCGCCACCACCAGGTCGGCCTGGGCATCCGGGCTGTAGGGATTCGGGCCAGGCCACGCGGCCAGCTCGGCGCCCACCGGCCGCTCGGTCAGCCCGAACGCCGGCCGGTCGAAGGCAACCACTGTGCCCAGCTCAGCCAACGGCGCAACGACCTTGTTCCACGAGCCCAGGTTCGCGCCGAAGCCGTGCAACAGCAGGATCAGCGGCGCGCCGCTGCCCGCGGTCTTGTAATGCACGGTCAGGCCGTTCAGCTCGACAAAACGGCTGTCGGGATCGGCCAGCTGTTCCGGCGCCTGCAGGCCCGGCAGGGGGCGCACAGGCACCAGGAACGGGCCAATCAGCACGACCAATAGCAGGACGATCAGTATTCCTAACACCACGCGTCCGAACTTTCGCATATTACTGGCTCCACACGTAAATTACTGTCTATTTATAACATGATGTCTAATGTTTGTCAAATCTATGCACAGAGTCTACCAAACAACAACCCCGACCTGGTGCGGGGTCGGGGTTCGGCACATCAGCTTGCAAGGAAATTCAGCGCCAAGACACGAAGATGCCAAGCGATCAGCAAAAAGACTTAGTGCCTTTGCGTCTTGGGGGTTTCGATCTGTTTGGTTCCGGCTCGTCAGGGTTGGAATCAGGCGGCCTGGTGCTGGCAATGAGAGCAACCGGCTAACCCTAAAGGGGGCTTACGCACAGCCTCGATCCGGAGGTTACGTGTCACTGCGCGCGTCAGGCATTGCGTCTACTGCGTCAGCCGGCGGTGCACCAAGCGGTGCGGGGTGTCGGCCGCCACACCCAGGCGCTTGCGGCGATCGGCCTCGTAATCCGCGCAGTTGCCCACCGACCAGCGCACCGAGCCATCCTCCTCGAAGGCCAGGATATGGGTGCAGATGCGGTCCAGGAACCAGCGGTCGTGGCTGACGACGACGGCGCTGCCTGCAAAATCGTCCAACGCCTCTTCCAGCGCGCGCAGGGTGTTGACGTCGAGGTCGTTGGTGGGCTCGTCCAACAGCAGCACGTTGGCGCCCTGCTTCAGCACCTTGGCCAGGTGGACGCGGTTGCGCTCACCGCCGGAGAGCTCGCCCACGCGCTTCTGCTGATCCGCGCCGATGAAGTTGAAGCCGTTGACGTAGGCCCGGCTGTTCATCTTCCGGGGGCCGAGCACGATGGTCTCCTCGCCGCCGGTGATCTCTTCCCACACGGTCTTGTCCGGGTTCAGCGTCTCGCGGCTTTGATCCACGTAGCCCAGGCTCACCGTCTGGCCGATGGTCACCCGGCCGGCGTCGGGCTGCTCCTGGCCGGTGATCAGCCGCAGCAGGGTGGTCTTGCCCGCGCCGTTGGGGCCGATGACCCCGACCACCGCGCCCGGCGGCACCTGGAAGCTGAGGTCCTCGAACAGCAGCCGGTCGCCGTAGGCCTTCTTGAGCTTATCGAAGGTGATCACGAGGTCCCCCAACCGCGGGCCGGGCGGGATATAGATCTGCATCTCCTCGCGGCGCTGTTCGGTCTCCTGGCTCAGCAGCTTTTCGTAGGCGGTCACGCGCGCCTTGCCCTTGGCCTGCCGGGCCTTGGGCGACATGCGGATCCACTCCAGCTCGCGCTCCAGGGTGCGGATGCGCCGGGTGTCGGCCTTCTCCTCCTTGCGCAGCCGTTCCTGCTTCTGCTCCAGCCACGAGGAGTAGTTGCCGCGCCAGGGGATGCCGTAGCCGCGATCCAGCTCCAGGATCCACCCAGCCACATTGTCCAGGAAGTAGCGGTCGTGCGTCACGGCGATGACGGTGCCACGGTAGCTTTGCAGGTGGCGCTCCAGCCAGGCCACCGACTCCGCGTCCAGGTGATTCGTCGGCTCGTCCAGCAGCAGGATGTCGGGCTCGGTGAGTAATAACCGGCACAGCGCCACGCGGCGCCGCTCGCCGCCGGAAAGGACCCGAACGGGCGTGTCGCCGGGCGGGCAGCGCAGCGCGTCCATGGCTTGCTCCAGCCGGTTGTCCAGGTTCCACGCGTCGTACTTGTCCAGCGCCTCCTGGACGCGGCCCTGTTCCTCGATCAGCGCGTCGAAGTCGGCATCGGGGTCGTTGAACCGTTCGGTAATCTCGTCGTATTGCCGCAGCAAATCCACGATGGGCTGCACTGCTTCTTCGACGACCTCCCGGATCGTCTTGGTCGGATCCAACACGGGTTCCTGCTCCAGCAGGCCGCGAGCGTAGCCCTTGGAGAGCATGGTCTCGCCCAGGTAATCCTCGTCCACGCCGGCCATGATGCGCAGCAGGGTGCTCTTGCCCGCGCCGTTCAGGCCCAACACGCCGATCTTGGCGCCGTAGAAGAAACCGAGGGAAATATCGCGCAGCACCTGCCGGTTGGGCGGATGCACGCGGCCCACCCGCACCATGGAGTAGATCACCTGTTGAGTTTCTGGCATGATTCAAGACCTTCGTCTCTCAACCCGCTTAAGCGGGTTCCCATCGGCTGAGCCGATCGGCTTCAGCCGCCGGCGGGCTTGCCCAACGCGTCCAGCACCTCAACGGTCACGGCCACCACCTGCGCCTGCTGCGCTGCACGCACAACGGACGCCTGCCCGTCCCCACCCTGTGGCCCATACCAGCCGAACCCGGCGTGGTTGCCGCCCGCGATGGCGACGTAGCGGGTGCTCGCCGGCAGCAGCGGCCGGGACGCGTCGATCTTCTCGGCCGTGGCCAGGCCGTCGGCGGTCGCATAGATCGAGGTCACCGCCAACGACCGATCCGCCAGGCTGTTGTTGCCCGCGGGATAGGCCGCCCAGAGGATCAGCCCCTGCACGGCGTCCGGCCGGGTGTATGCGTAGTTGGCCGCCATCGCGCCGCCCAGCGAATGCCCGCCGATGGCCCAGTGGGCGATCTCAGGGTGCGCGGCGATCACCCTGTCGGCCGCGCCGACGTTGGTCACCGCCAGGTTGAACGGCATGGGGACGATGACGGCTAGGTAGCCCTCCGCCGCGATCGCCCGCGCGACCGGCGCGTAGGAACGCGCATCCACCCGGCCGCCGGGGTAGATGATGAAGCCGGTCGCCGGCTGACCGCTCGCGGGCGCAAAGGTCAGCCACGGTGAAGTCGTCACCTGCACGGCCGTATCTGACTGGAGCGCGGCCAGCGCTTCGGGCATCGGGCCGAGCGGGGTGTAAGCCCAGGCCGTGAAGCCGGCGACGGCCAACAGGAGGACGATCAGCAGTACAAGAAGGACTCGTTTAGCAACACGCATAAGAGGATACCTTGCTGAATGTCTGCAGGAATCAATCAAAAAGGGAGGAGAGGAGCGCCTCTCGCGATATCGCCAGATGTTCTGCCACATCGCGCAATATGCCGTTGAGAGTTCGGATGCGGAGAGGGTTGTGCGCCGGGATAGTGATGTGATGCTGGCCACCCATCATCGTCGTCAGCCGCATGTGGCTTCCGGTCTGGCGAGTGATATGGAGGGGCGCTCCGCATGAGCAAAATGACAACGCACCGCATCCTGGGCCGCCGCCTTCAATTCATCCCAACTGTCAGCCTCAGTGAAATGGTTTCATCCTCCGACATACAGTTCACTGCTCAGCCCTATCCTATCATAAAGGCCAGCTCTGCGCAACAGATTCCGCCTGTTGCGCAGCGACTCTGCCCTTCGCGCCGAGCGCACAAACAGCGTAGCAAGCGCACCTCGTTTTTGTCACACAGATCGCTCCCGTTTCACCCTGGTCGCACGGGCGTGACCAGCGCGGGATCTGGGTGAAAAACCAACCGCTGCCAGGCGAACGCAGTCACGCCGGCCATGATGATCGCGGCCATCAGGCCGGGCGCCCACGTGCCGACGCCCCCCAGCAGCCACCCACCGACAGAGGGGGAGATCACGCGCGACAGGCTCTCGAACGCGCCCGCGATGCCCAACGCGCCGCCCACTTCATGCGGCGACACCGCGCGGGTGATGGCGCTGTTGATCACCGTGTTCAGCACGCCGGTGGAGAAAGCGATGGGGATCATCACGACCAGCAGCACCGGCACGCTGGGCGTGAAAGCCCATGCCAACAGCGAGACGCCCTGGATGACCGCGGCCCAGGCGATAAGCTTTGCTTCGCTGAAGCGTTTGGTCAGTTGGCCGATCAGCCCGCCTTGCACGATGACGGACAGCAAACCCACATAGGCCAGCAGGTAAGCAGTGGCCTGCGCGGTCAGCCCCAGGCGGTCCTTGGCCCACAGGGTGAACATGGTCTGGAACAGCGCGGCGGCCAGGGCGTAGAACAAGCGGATGGTGACCAGCGGGCCAACGCGCGGCTTGGCCAGTTCTTCGATCATGGCCGGGAAGCTGATCAGCGCGCGTTTCGCTTGCCGGGCCAGCTCCGCCTTACGTTCCTCGGTGAGCGATTCGGGCAGGAACCGGATGACGCCCAGCAGGTTGAGAGTCGCCAGGCCGGCCGCGGCGAAGGCCGGCACCGCGTAGCCCCACGTGCTCAACGCGCCGCCGATGGCCGGGCCCAGGATGAAGCCCAACCCGAACGCCGCGCCGATCAGCCCCAGCCCCTTGGCGCGGTTCTGCGCGTCGGTGACATCGGCGATGTACGCCTGGGCCACGGTGATGTTGCCGCCCGTCAGCCCGCTGAGGATGCGCGAGATGAACATCACGCCCAGGATCGCGCCGTTCTGCAATGCGGCCAACTGATCCGGGGTCGGGTCGGCCAGCACGAACGACGAAAGCGCCTTGCCAAAGGGAACCGCAAGTCCCAGCAGCAGGAAGCCCAGCGCCGTGCCCCCGATGCTGAGCACCAGGATAGGGCGGCGGCCATAGCGGTCAGACAGGCGGCCCAGCAGCGGCGCACCGATGAACTGCGCGGCCGCGTACGACGCCACCAGCAGGCCGACCAGGAACTCGCTAGCCCCGTACTCCCCTGCATAGTACGGCAGCAGCGGCAAGATCAGCCCGAAGCCGAGCAGATCAATGAAGACAACGAGAAAGATGTTGAGAAGGCGAGACCGTTGCATGAGACCTCGGATTTGGATTGCGGATTGCGTGTCTCGTATTGCGTATATGTCTTGTTTCCAGCCGGTCTGAGACCGGCGTCGCAAGGGTTTTGAGACTGTTTTTATCGCCAAGACGGGGGTCACAGACCCCCTACAAACAACCGATTCCCCTCATTTCCCCTGTTTCGTTATTTCCTTCATTTCCCTCGCTTCCTTCCCATCATCCTCCCAACCCATCCCTTCACCGCCTCGTTATCGGTCCCCAAAAACAGCACCAGGCCGAAGACGATCAGGACGTTGGTGAGCAGAAAGAAGGTGGATTCCTCCAGGGGCAGCACGCCACCCAGCAGGATGCCTGTGGACTGGGCCGGGTCAATGGTCCAAGTGCCGGAACCGATGGCCAGGAAGTCGGCCGCGGACAGGTAGAGCCACGGCACAACCACGCCAGGGATCACCACGCGGCGTTGATGCCACAGCACGTCCGCGCCTAAAAGCATCTGCGGGATGATCGGCAGCAGCAGCCAGCCGAACTGCAAGCCGAAGTATGTGCCCGGCAACCAGCCCGAGAAAAAGACCACGACAGAGGCCAGCCAGATGGCCGCGGTCACGGCGGTCGCAATCAGGTTGAACCGGGGCCGTTTGGGGATCGGCCAGGCGGCCGGCCGGGTGTGGCGGCCCAGCCACAGCACCCACATCCCGGTGAGCACCGTCTGCACCACGAAGAAGGTATACTCCTCGATGGGGACCCAGCCCAACACGACGCCCGTCACCAGGTTGGGATCGTAATACCACACGCCGGTGGCTACCAGATAATTATCCCACGGCGTCGTCCAGACTACGGCCGCGATGACCAGGGCAACGATGAGCAGCCAACCGGGGAGCTGGCTCAACCCCGGCGGCAGCCGGCGCCCGCGCTGCGCGTCGAGCCACGTGAGCACGGCCAGGATCAGCAGAGGAATGCCGATGAAACGCAACAGAAACCCGAAATAGGTCATATTCTCACCACTTTTCGCCCAGGGCCGGGTCGCGACGGTTGGGCAGCGGCAGCGCGGCCGGGATAACGGCCACCTGCATGTCTACGGACGGTGCGGGCCGTTGGGATAGGCGACGCAGGCCCACATGCGGATGATGGTCGGCATGGCCTTAGCGCCTTCCGCAGCCGCCGCCTGTGCGACCGCCAATCCCAGGCCCCGACTGCTGCCCGTAATGACCATCACTTTGTCTTGTAAAAGCCCCATCGTCACCTGGCCCCTGCCGTCTGACCCCTGACAACCGACCCCTGCCCCCTGAATCGCCGCGCGATCCTCAGCCCGCCGCCGATCAGCCCGGCGAAGACGAACACGGCCAGGTACTCGATCAGCGGGATGCGAATAATCTCGTTTAGACGCACCCACTGACCGTTATACACAAGCAGCGTGAGTGCGATGAAAACCGCCAGGATCGCCCATTTGGCCCACTTCGGCAGCCCCAGCCCGTGCATCTGCGTGATCACAAAGATGCCCGCAAAGCCGAAGAAGAACATCGGCCACAGGTTGTTGCCCTGCATCACCGCCACCAACGTGCCGTGCACCAACACCATCACCTCCAGCGCGGTCGTCCAGACGCGGTTGAGATGAACCCGGGTGTACAGCAGCGCGCCCTGCACCATCAAGAAGAACATGTACAGAAAGCCGATCAGATGGCCGCTGGTGTTCTCCATGGGGTGATACCAGAACGTATAGACGACCGCCCAAGCGAAGATGTAGCCATGGTTCCGCCGCACGAATCCGACGATGTCGCGCGAGATCGGCGCCTTCTTGCCGAAGAACATGCCCCGGCGCCCGTTTTCCATCACCAGGATCAGCACCAGCATGATGATCACCGACACCTGCGAGCTCCAGATGGACACGTCTTCGGCCAGCGCGCCGTACCAGATGTGCGTCTGCACGAAATGGAGCAGGATGAAAAAGGCCGTGCCGGCCAGGGCGATGATGTTGAACTTCTGCAGGCCGGGCGTGAACTTCCGGACCCGCGTTTGGGCGTAGTAGATCAGGCCCCAGGCTGCGAACTGGTGCAGCAGGTAAAAGCCCCAGGCGGTGATGCGCGCCCAGGGGGTTGTCTCCATCAGCCGCCAGTAGTACCACGATGGCCCGTAGTCGGGGTGGTGGGGGATGTCCGCCAGCCACCGGCCCCCCAGCCAAATGATGCCGGTGAAGATGAAGCTCAAAACGATGCTGGCCCACAGGGCGATCGCATCGGTGCGCCGGGGGGCGCTTGCGATGCCGGCTTTGGTTTGTATGCTCATGCTGTTCCTTTCAACTCAGAGGGGCGCTGGCCTGGTCCAGTGCCGCGATCTCGGCTTCGCTCAGTCGCCAGCCCACCGCGCCCGCGTTGTCCTGCGCCTGCCGCGCGTTCTTAGCGCCGGGGATGGGGATCGCCCCCTTGCAGATGGCCCAGTTCAGCGCGACCTGGCTCGGTGTCTTGCCGCCGTGCCCCGCGCCGACCTCTCGCAGCAGGCCGATCAGCGGCTGGACCTTGGTCAGGAACTCGCCCCGGTAACGCCGGCCGCGGAAGCCGGGCGGCGGGTTGTCGGGCGTATACTTGCCGGTGAGCGCGCCCTTGGCTAACGGGCTGTAGGCGATGAGCGTAACACCCAATTCTCGGCACATCTGTAACAAGCCGTTCCGTTCGGGTGCGCGGTGCAACAGGCTGTATTCCACCTGGTTGGAGGCCAGCGGCACGCCCCGCCTGGCCAGCACCTCGTGCGCGCGGCGCATCTGTTCGGTGTTGTAGTTGCTCACGCCCGCCGCGCGCGCCAGCCCGGCCTGCACCGCATCCGCCAGCGCGTCGGCCCAGAATTCCACCGGCCGTGGGGGGAAGGGCCAGTGGATCTGGTACAGGTCTACCTGAGGCTGGCCGAGCCGCTGAAGGCTCTTGCGCAGCGCTCCCAGAAATTGGCCTTTGCTCACCCGCCACGGCAGCGGCATGAACTTGGTGGCGACAACCGGCCGGGCCCCGTTCCCACCGATGAACTGGCCCAGGAAGCGCTCTGATTTGCCCTGGCCGTAGACCTCGGCCGTGTCGAAAAAGGTGATGCCGGCGCCCAGGCTGGCGTCGAACGCGGCCCGGATCTCGCCGGCCGCGTAACCCTTGCCGTAGCCCCAAAACATGCTGTCGCCCCATTGCCACGTGCCGACGCCAAGGGGGGTCACGTGCAGCCCCGTCCGGCCGATGGAGATGGTTTCGCTGATCTGTCCGTCCATAGCACCTTACATTCTTCGTATGAAAACCTGCCGACAATGTACCGCGGTTTCGCAATCCTGTCCGGATGCAAGCATACCTTGAAACAAGCGTATTTCAGCCAGAAGCCGGGTTGCGCTATAATCGTTGTCATCATCCGCTATCTCACAAGGAGGGCAGCCCAATGACAACACGGCTCTTTCTGATCCGTCACGGCGCGACCGTGCTCACCGCCGAAGATCGGTTTGCCGGCTCAACCGACGTGGAGCTCTCCGATACCGGCCGCTATCAGGCCGAGTGCCTGGCCCGCCGTCTGGCCGATGACCGAATCCAGGCGATCTACACCAGCCCTCTCAAGCGCACCTTGGAAACCGCCGCCATCATCGGCCACCCCTTCGACCTGACGCCCGTCACCCGTGATGGCCTGCGCGAGATCGATCACGGCCGGTGGGAGCAGTTACGCCGCGCTGACGTCGAGGCGCAATACGCGGCGGAATATGCGGCCTGGGAGGAAGACCCCTTCCTCTTTGCGCCCCAGGGCGGCGAGTCCGGCCTCAGCGTCATGGCTCGCGCACTGCCGGTGATCCGCGAGATCGTCTTGCGCCACGCTAGGGAGAACGTCGCGGTCATCTCCCACAAAGCAACCATCCGCCTGATCCTAAGCAGCCTGCTTGGCTTCGACGTGCGCGGCTACCGCGACCGGCTGGATCAATCCCCCGCTTGCCTGAACGTATTGGACTTCAAGGACCCCGTCCGCGCGCGGCTGATGTTGTTCAACGATGTCTCCCACTACGTTGACCAGCCCCCACGCGCCGATGGGCGCCTGTCCAAGTGGTGGGATGCGGCTGCCAGTGACCGATGATACCTCTGATAGGGGCTCTCACCCAAAACTGGGACGCGGACAAAATCTGAGCCTGTCCGCGCTGTCCGCGTGCCAGTTTCCGTTCGCAGGGAGTCTACGACCCCCTTTCTGACCTGCAGGCAGCCGGGATGCGCACACGTTGCCGATCAGTGGGAAGCCTTGCTCCGGAACAGACCGGCGGAGAGCGAACTTTCACCCAGCATACATTACGCGCTCAGGCTTTCTATTGCCTCCCGCACCCCACGGGCGCTGGCCTGCAGCGCCGCGGTTTCCGCTGCGTCCAGGGCGATGGGTAAACTGGCCAGGATGCCGTCCCCGCCCACCAGGTGCGGCAGCGACACGGTGACATCGCGCACGCCGGCCACTTCCGGCAGGGGCGTGCACACGGTCATGATGGCGCGCTGGTTGTGCAGGATCACTTCCACGATGCGGGCCAGCGCGGCGCCGATGCCGTAAAAAGTCGCGCCCTTGCCCGCGATGATGGTCCGGCCGGCAAAGCGGACGCGCTGGTCAATATCGGCCCTAACTGCCTCGTCCAGGGTGATGTTGCGCAGGCCGCAGAACTCGCTGACGTGCACCCCGCCGACCGTTACCAGCGACCAGGTGAGCACCTGCGAGTCGCCGTGCTCGCCCACCACGTAACCGTGGACGTGGTGCGCGTCCACCCCCAGGTGGTCGGCCAACAGCGCGCGGAACCGGGCCGTGTCCAGCGTAGTGCCCGAGCCGATGACCCGCGCGGCCGGCACACCGTGCTCGGCCGCGAAACGGGCCGTCATGTGGGTCATGATGTCCACCGGGTTGGTGGCGATCACCAGCACGGCGTCGGCCGCGTGGGTCAACACCTGCGGCACCACCTGCTGAAAGATGGCCGCGTTGCGCTGGAGCAGTTGCACCCGCGTCTCGCCCGGCTGGCGGCCCACCCCGGCCGCGATGACCACCGCCCGGCTGCCCGCCAGGTCAGCGTAATCCCCGGCGTAGACGTCCAGTGGGTTGGAAAACGGCACTGCGTGGGAGATGTCATCCGCCTGGGCCAGCGCCCGCTCCCGGCTGGCATCCACCATCACGATCTCGCGGCCCACGCCGCCCATCACCATGGCATACGCGGCCGTCGCTCCCACCTGCCCGCTGCCGATGATCCCGACTTTCATGGCGCCTCCTCTGCAATCGCCTCCGCGACCCGCGTCCCGCCCAGCGCGGTCGCCAGCACTGACTGGCCGGGGAAAATGCTGTCGCCTACCAGCCACAGGTCGTGGCCCAGCCGCGGGCCCCAGGCCCGGAACAAGTTCGTCTGCGGGAAGCCGCCGACCCAGCCCAGGCTCCGATGGGTGAACCGCTGAAAGCTGACCGGCGTGCCCGGCAGGATGAGTCTGGCCGCCGCAGCCAGCCCCGGTATGGCAACCTGGGCCGCGTCCAGCACCTGCTGGGTGACCTCGGCCTTACGCGCTTCGTAGGCCTCCCGGTCATGCTCGAACAGCCGCCACCAGGTGCGCAGGTCGGTGTGGGTGCTGATGGTCAGCGCCCGATGGCCGGCCGGCGCGCGGGTCGCGTCGTCGGGCAGGCTGAGGGACAGGAAAACGCTGTTGCCCTCGCCCAACGGCTCGCGAACCAACACTTGGTGGTGCAGCGGGAGGTCCGAGGCCAACCCGGCGGCGTCCAGCCCCACGTAGACCATGAACGCGCCCCAGCCGTCGGCCGGGAGCCGAGCCCCGCGCAGCACGGGAGGCGCTCCATCGCCCATCAGCGCCGCGGCGTCGTGGGGCGGCAAATTGAAGATCACCGTCTCTGCCTCGAAGACTGCATCTTTGTTGGTCTCGACGCGATAGCTGCCCCCCCGCTGCCGCGCCACCCCCGTGACCCGCTGGCGGTAGCGCACCTGCCCCCCGTGGCGGCGCACCCCGTCGGCCAGCGCCTCGGCCAGCTTGCCGATGCCTCCGCGCACATGGGCCACCCCGCGCCGCGGCATGTCCAGAGCGGAAGCGCCGTAGAGCGCATTGGCGCGCGGGGAAGTGACCTGGGCCGCGATGAGCAGTTGCCCGTCCACGTACTGACGCAGCTGGGCCGGCTGCCCGCCCAGCCGCGCCGCCACCGGCCGCAGGGCATCCAGCGCCAGTCCCGGCAGACGCACCTGCGCCGACGCGGCCAATCGCACCCCAACGCCCGCTAAACGGACAAACTCGGCCGCGGTCTGCGGCGGCCAGGGCACACCCTGCAGCGCCACCGCCCACATGCGGTCGGCCGCCGCCTCCTGCCAGCGCCAGAACCGCTCTGCACCGAGGCCAAACGCCCTCACCCGCTCCGCCTGCCAGGCCCCCGGGTCGGTCCAGCGGGTGACCTGCCGGCCGTCGGGCAGGTGGACGCGCATGGCGATGTGCGCCGATTCGACCGGCCAGGCGATGCCCACCGCCTCGGCCAGCCGCGTCATGCCGCCGGCCAGCTCGAACCCGGCCGCCAGCGTCGCGCCCGCGTCGAAGCGGTAGCCCTGGTGGAAGAACGTCCCCGCACATCCGCCGGGATAGACGTGTGCCTCCAGCACGGTCACGTCCAATCCGGCTTTCGCCAGCAGCGCGGCCGTCGTCAGCCCGCCGATGCCCGCGCCGATAACGATGATGCGATGTGTCATCAAAGGACTTTCTTTATTTGCCGGACTGGAGCAGCCGCCTCGTTTTCCACCCGCGGTACCCAAACAACACCGGCATCCCGATCCACATCAACGCGCCGGCGAGCCACCAAAACGGATGGCGCTTGAGCTCGGCCTCCACCTCGTCCACCACATCGGTGGTCCGGTCGTCCACCCGCAGGAAGCTGTGTCGATGCGCCCACGCGGCGAACGGGCCGCGAACCTGGCGGTCGGTGAAGCCTTCAACTGACGCGTCCTCGATGCGGGCCACCCAGCGCACCGGGAGCGGGCCGGCCCACAAGGTGAAGTCCATCACATCGCCGCTGGCCATTTGTTCAGGCGCGGCGTGCACCCGCACGACCATCGGCGGCGGGGTGATGGCGGGCATGCTGGCCGACCGGCTGTGGAAGTCCGCCACCGCGGCCTGGGGGGCATTGACGCGGAAGGTGTGTGTATATTTCATGGCAAACCTCTTCCAATGTCATGCTGAACGGGTCTACAGCTCAACGTGCGTCACGGCGGTCCACCAGTGAAGCATCTCTGCCCTGCACTTTCCAGGCACAGGCCCTGACTCATGAAGTGGCAGGGTGAGATTCTTCGCTGATTTCTTGCCGCACCGAGTGTTGAGTCGTTGACCCGCTCAGAATGACACAATGCTTCCGATTACTTCTTCCCCAACAAATCCCGCAGCGCAGACTCCGCATCCGGGAAGCGGAACCGGAAACCCAGGTCCAGCAGCTTGCGAGGCATCGCCTTCTGGCCGTCCAGCACCATCGAGGCCACCTCGCCCAGCGCCAACTTGAGCGCGAAGCCGGGCACGGGCAGCCATGAGGGCCGGCCCAGCACGTTGCCCAGGACACGCGCAAACTCGGCGTTGCTCAACGGCCCCGGCGCAGACAGGTTAAATGGCCCGCTGGCCCGCTCGTTCTCGATGAGGAACCGGATCGCCGCCACCTCATCGGCCGGGTGGATCCACGAAAAACCCTGCCGGCCGCTCCCCATCGGCCCGCCGGCGAAGAACCTGAACGGCAGCAGCAGTTGTTTCAGCGCGCCCTCGTCCGGGCTCAGCACCACGCCGGTGCGGATGCTGACGTGGCGCACGCCCTGCTCGGCCACGGCCGCGGTGGACGCCTCCCACTCGATGGTGAGCCGCGCCAGGAAATCTTCGCCCGGCGGATCGGCCTCGGTCAACGCCTTGTCGTCGCGCGACCCGTAGTGGCCGATGCCCGACGATTGGATCACAACCCGCGGCTTGGTCCTCGCCGCGGCAACGGCCTCGGTCACCGCCGCGCCCGCGTGCAGCCGGCTCTGACGGATCAGCGCCTTCCGCTGCGGCGTCCAACGCGCGGGCGGGAAGCCACCTCCGGACAAATTCTCACCGGCCAGGTTGACGATGGCAAGCGCGCCGTCGGCCAGACGGCCCCACCCCGCGGCAGTGCGGCCGTCCCACTGCTCCGTGCGAACGCCGCCGGGCAGTTCGGTCGCCCGCGCGGGGTTGCGGCTGAGTGCGATGACCTCGTAGCCGACGCCCGCCAGGTCAGCCGCCAGCGCCCGGCCGATGAAACCGGTTCCCCCAGTGATGATGATGCGCATGATGTGACTCTCTTTTTCTCAGAACTACGCGTACGACAGCGCCTCACGCACGCTAATGCGTGCTGCACTGCGCGCCGGGAAGATCGCTGCATAGGCGGCAATGACAATAACGACGCCCAGCCAGATGGCGACTGCGGCCCAATCATAGGCGAAATCCAGATCAATGTCCAACATAGTCTGGCCCAACAGCCGGGCCAACGGCCGCGCGATGGCGAACGAAACCGGCACCGCCAGCAACCAACTCAGGATGCCCTGCAGCGCGCCCTCCATGACGAACAACCCCATCAACGTGCGCGTCCGCGCGCCGATAGCGCGCAGCACCCCGATCTCGCGCGTGCGCTCCACCACGCTGATGCCGAGCGCGCCGGCCAGGCCGATGCCGCCCACGGTGGCTGCCAGCGCGGCCAGCCCCAGCAACATGCCGATGACGGTGCTGAACTGGTTGTTGGCGTAGTCTCGCTCTTCAAGCTTAATGGACGTGGTATAGAAATCCACCTTGAAGCCGGCATCTTCGTAGCGGGTCTTGAGGTCATCGGACACAGCCTCTGCGCCTGCCAGCGTCTCACCCTCGGCCTGCACCAGCGCCTGGGTGGCCACGTCGGCCTTGCCGGCCGCGTCCAGCATGGCATCCAGTGGCGCGTAGATCGGCTCGATGACGAACCCGGTGTCGTAGACGGTGCGATATGTGCCGATGACCTGCCACGTCGCCTCGCCCAGGTCACCCAGGTCCAGGCCGATCTCGTCGCCGATCGCGATGCCATTCTTGGTCGCGGTCTCGGCGTTGATCACCACTGTGCGGCCATCGCCCGGCGTCAACCAGCGACCCGCGGTGATGATAGGCCGGTACATGGTGGTGTCAGCCGGGATGCCCAAGAGCTGTGCGCCCAGGCCGGCCGAATCTTGCATGCGCTCGCCCGCGCGCAGGATGGTGGCGTTGCGGCTGTACCACGTCTCGACCGCCTGCACCTGGGGGTTCTCCGCGGCGATCTCGGCCGCCCGCGCCGCGTCCTGCTCCCGCGCGAAGCCGATGCGCACATCGTAGCCGCGGCGGGCCATGTCGTTGTCCAGCGTCAGTTGGATGGACGCGATCAGGCTCATGACGACCAGGAACATCACGCCGGCCACGCTGAGCACCATCAAGGTGAGCGCCAGGCGGCCTTTGCGGCGGAACAGGTTGCCCAGGCTGGCCGCGTAGGCCGGGGGCAGCAGCCGCGCACCGATCCGTTCCACCAGCCGGTCGAGCCAGCTCGACCCGAAATCCGCGCCCACGCCATAGGACGCGATGGCCTGCCGCACGCTGATGCCCGCGCCCTTCAACGCGGGCCACAGCGCAGCCAGCAGCGGCGCCACCAGCGCGGCCGCCGCCTGCAGCGCCAGCGCAGAGCGGGAGACCTGGAACACTTCGTAGTCAATGTTGAACAGCCGCAGATACCACTGTGCCATGCCGTAGGCGAAGGCCGCGCCCGTGGGGAGCGCGATCACCAGCGCCAGCGCGCCCATGATGGCCGCGCCGACCAGGTAGAGGCGCGCCACAGCCCCGCTGCGGCCGCCCACCGCCTTGATCACGCCGATCTGGTCGGTCTGCTGGGTGATGAGCGCAGTGAAGGTGTTGAGGACCAGGATGACGCTCATGAAGAGCGACGCCACGGCCATCAGTTGCAGCACCAGGTTGATCCCCTCGACGAACTTGCGGCCCCAATGCCGCTCCGGATCCTGGTAGAGGGTAACCACGACGCCGTAGCCCTGCGCGCCCAGGCGAGAACGCAGCTCACCGGCCAGGTCTTGCGCCCCAGCCAGGGTATAATCCTCCGTGCGCACCAGCAGTTGGCCGAAACGGCCTTCCGGCACGCCGAACTCGGCCAGGCCGGCCGCGTCCGCGAAGAAGTGGGCCTGGCCCCCGAAGGGCGGCGGCTGCACGAACGGATGGCGGATCAGCCCGCCGACGCTGAACTCCCGCGCCTCGCCGTCAATCTCGAAGATGACCGTGCTGCCGATGGGGATGTCCCAGTGCTCGCTGCTGAGGCGCTCGACCGCGAGGGTGTCGCCGGCCGGCCAATCACCCTCCCGCAGCACCACCTGATCGTAAACCTGCTGCTCGTAATCCGGCCGCTGTACTAGCGTACCCAACTGCCACTCGTCCTCGGCCCGCAGCTTGTAGCGCACGGAGATCTGGTTGACCGGGTCAATATCGGCCACGCCGGGCGTTTCTTTCAGTGCGTCCACCACCGGCTGATCTACGTAGTCGCGCAGGATCATGTTGATGTGCGACGGCTGAACCGCGCGGTGTGCGGCGTCCATCGTGCTGAGGAGCTGATCAATCAAGCCAAAGATGCCGCCCAGGGTGAAGACGCCCGCAGCGATGCTGAACACCGCCAGCAGCGTGCGCCCCTTGTTATGCCAAAGATCGAACCAGACCTTGTGCCAAAGAACAGACATGTGACCTCTTACTCACGCAGTAGAACCCCGGTTTCTTGCAGAAACCGGGGTTCCAGCCTAGGCGCACGGCCCCGTCTGGAGCACGCGCGTCTCGTCGCGCGCGATCTCGCCGTTGATGACCGCGACAGTGCGCGGCACATCGCGAGCCAGCTCCTCGTTGTGCGTCACCATCACCAGCGTCTTGCCCTGGCCCGCCAGCCGGCAGAAGAGGGTGAACACCTCGTCAGAGGTGCGCGCGTCCAGGTTGCCGGTAGGCTCGTCGGCCACCAGGATGGGCGGGTCGTTGGCCAGGGCGCGGGCGATGGCCGCGCGCTGCTGCTGGCCGCCGGAGACCTGGCTGGGCAGCTTAAGGGCTTGATCCTGCAGCCCGACGAGGTCCAACAAGGCCAGGGCGCGTTCGCGGCGTTCCTTGGGTTTGATCTGACGGACGAAGTCCATGGGCAGCATGATGTTTTGCAGCAGGTTGAGCGCGGGCAGGAGTTGGAAGAACTGGAACACGATCCCCACGTCGGTGCTGCGCCAGGCCGCGAGCTGGTTCTCGCTCAGCTTGTGGATCGGCCGGCCGTTGACGAGCACCTCGCCCGCGGTGGGGCGGTCAATGCCGGTGATCATGTTCAAAAGCGTGGACTTGCCGTTGCCGGATGGCCCCACGATCGCGACGAACTCGCCCGGCCGCACGTCTAACGACACTCCGCGCAGCACGGTCACGTGGTCGTCACCGACCGGGAAGGATTTGACGACATTCTTTACCTGAATAATGGGCTGACCAATATGATGATTCATCTCACTTCCCAAACAAGGCCCCGTGTCACCCTGAGCGGGTTGACACGAGGCCACCAGTTACCCCAGACCACCAGCGAAGGGTCTCCTCGCCGGAGGTTACAGATTCTTCGCTCTCTCCGGTCGCTCAGAATGACAGCAAGGAGCATCAGGCGGCAAAATACTCCCCGTGATACCCGAACAGCACCGGCTGCGGGATAGTAGCGCGGGCGACCTCGCCCAACGACGCCGCGTCCAGGACCAGCAGGAACGACGTGCCCGCGGCCGTGTCCAACACCACCGACAGCAGCACGCCGTCATCCTCCTGCGTCCGCCCCGGTCGGCCGACGAAGACCGGCTCGCCCGGATAGCAGCCCGGCTGATACCAGGTGGCCGCGGCCCGGCGGTGCAGGTCAATCTTGGCGATCTGGTTATAAAACCCCTCGTGGTTGGCCCGGTTGATGCTGGACGCGTAAACGTAGCGGTAAGCGCCGTCCATGGCGAAGCGCTCCGTGTCGAAGCGCGCCAGCTCGACGCACTCGTCGGAGAGCAGCTCGGAGATCACGCGCTTGCCTTTCAACGGCAGGCGATAGCGGCGCAGCCGGCCGAACGGCAGCTTCGTCTTGCCCTCCTGCATCTTGTCCAGGTACCACGCCTGGATGATGCGCGCGTCCTCGTACGCATCAATATCCAGCACGATCTCGTTCCCCTCCTCCCACGCGTTGACATGGTGGAACGCGAAGAAGGGGTCGGCCTCGTACCGGCCCACCAGCTCGCCGGTGTGGCGATCCAGCACAAAGAATGGCGTGCCGCGCCGCGGCTCCCAACGGAAGTTTTCGATGTACGGCTTCAGCCAGAGCAGCAGGTTCAGCGGGTTCACCACCAAAGGGAACGCGGTGAAGATGGCGTAGCGCTGCGTCATGCCGAAGCTGTGCATGTACGACGGCTGTGTGCTGGCCACCTGGCCCACCATGGTCCGCGCACCGGTTGGGTCCACGCGATACAGCCGGTAGTGGCTGATGGCATGGTAACGGGTGACCAGGTTGTACGCCGCGCCGGTCGCCGCGTCGAACTGCGGATGCACCGTGGTCATCTGGCCCGACAGCGGCCCATCCTCGTACACGAAGACGCCGGCAGTGGCCAACGTCTCAGGGTCGAACTCCACCTGGATGGGGGTCTCAGCCAACGCCATGTAGCGCTCGGCGATCTTAGCGATGCTGACCTTGGCGCTGTCGCTGATCTGCGGATCGAACACCGATTGGATGCGGCTGAAGATGGAGCGGCACGGGTCAGTGGCGAACTCGGAATAGGCGATGCGTCCGGTCTCTCGGGCCGCGCGATAGGTGCGCGTGTCCAGGAACTTGTTTGCGTAGGAAACCCGGCCGCGGCCGAACGCGAACCTGTGCAACATCGCCAGGCCGTCGAACCAATGCCGATAGCGGTCAGGGCCCACCTCAAACGCGCCCGGCCCGTTGCGGATCAGCGTGCCTTGCAGCCATTCGGGCAGCCGGCCCGTCACCGGCAAGCTTTCGATATTCAATTCGCGCTCGGTGTTGCGCAGCGCCAAATCGTAATAGGCAGGCATAGATACCTCGTTTGGCCTTACGCCCCCGGCGTCGGGTCAATCAGCTCGGCGGCAATCTTGCCGGAGGCCAGGACGGCCGGCACACCCGCGCCCGGATGGGTGCCCGCGCCGACGAAATACAGGTTGTCGAACTCCTCGGAGCGGTTGTGCGGCCGGAACCACGCCAACTGCATCAGGCTGGGCCGCACCGAGAACGCCGCGCCCTTGTAGCTGTTCAGCACGTCGCGGAAATGCACGGGGTCGATCATGTGCTCGGCGACGATGTTGGACTGCAACCCGGGCAGGTAGTTGTCTTCCAGGTAGCGCATCACCCGGTCGCGATAGGGCAGCGCGAGCTTGGCCCAATCATCGCCCGAATCCAGGTGCGGCACGGGCGAGAGCACGTAGAATGACTCGGTCCCGGCCGGCGCGATGCTGGGGTCGGTGATGGTGGGCATGTGCAGGTAGAGCGAGAAATCATCGGGTACGGGCCGCGCGCCGAAGATGTCGCTCAGCAGCCCGCGATAGCGCTGGTTCAGGATGATATTGTGATGGTGGAACTTGCCGCCCAGGTAGCGGCGCTTGGTCCCGAAGTAGATCACCACCAGCGACATGCTGTAGGCCATGCGATCCAGCCGGCGGTTGGTGTATTTGCGCCGATATTGTTCGGGGATCAGGTAGCGGTAGGTGTGGGCCACGTCGCCGTTGCTCACCACCACGTCGGCCGATTCCACGGAGCCATCGGCCAGGCGCACCCCGACGGCCTGGCGGCCGTTGGTGACGATCTCCTTCGCCTCGGTCTCCAGCAGCACCTTGCCGCCGATCTCGCGAAACAGCCGGCCCAACGCGTCCACGATGGCGCCGGTGCCGCCGGTGGCGTAATGAACGCCCCATTGCTTCTCGAACTGCGCCACTAGGGTGTAGACCGACGGCGTGTCGAACGGATTGCCGCCCACCAGCAGCGGGTGAAACGAAAAGACGCGGCGCAGGAAATCATCTTTGATGTACCGCGCCACGTGCGTGTAGGTGCCCAGGAACGCCTGCAGTCGGAGGATGTCGGGCATGATCTTGAGCATGTCGCCCAGCTTCAAGAAGGGCCGATCGGTGAGGCCATTGAAGGAACGGAAGACGTCCTCAGTCAGCTTCAGGTAGCGCCGGTAGCCGTCCACATCGGCCGGGTTGAACTTACGGATCTCCTCCATGGTGGCATCGGCGCCGTGGTAATAGTTGAAGCCACGGCCCTGGCTATCGAAAATCCGATAAAACGGATCCAAGGGTAGCAGCTTGAAGTAGTCCTCACGCCGGCGGCCGGCCAGCTCGAAGATCTCATCAAAAAAGGCTGGCACGGTGATGACCGTGGGGCCGCCATCGAACTTGAAGCCGTTGATCTCATACTGATATGCGCGGCCGCCGAGCTTGTCGCGCTTTTCCATGAGGGTCACGTCGTGGCCTTTGGCTGCCAGCCGACACGCTGCGCCCAACCCGCCGAAACCGCTCCCGATGACGATGATCTTCTTTCTGCTGGCCATGATTCCTTGTCCTTCCTGAGTCAAAATAGGTGAACGTCAAAAATCTGCCTGGGCCATCGCGGCCGGCTGTGCCCGCTCTTTGTCTGCGCGCTTTGCCGGATCGCGCATGTTGCGTGATCGCCACCAGATCCCCGGCAGGCGACGCAGCTTGGCCCATGTACTGAGGTGCGCTCGACGGCTGAACACATCGCCGTCGTGGGCCTCGATATCGTCCAGGATGGCCTGGTAGAGCTCAGCCGCAGCCGCGATGGCAAAACGTCCGCTCGGATCCAGATTGGCGATGCCGGGCATCGCTTCCGCGTAAAGCCGGCGGTTGCGGTCAATCTGAAAACGCATGAACGCCCGCCAGCGCTCGTCAACCCGGCCGGCCGCGATGTCGTCCTCGCTCAACCCAAATGCCGCCAGCTCATCTTGGGGCAAATAGAGCCGGCCAGCATCCCAATCTTCGCGCACATCGCGCAAAATGTTGGTAAGCTGCATCGCCACACCGAGTTTCACGGCATAGGGAACGGCATCACGGCCGGAAAAACCGATGATGTGCATCGCCATCAGCCCAACGGTGGAGGCGACGCCGTAACAATAGACTGCCAGTTCATCGAGATTGGCATATCGGGCCTTGTACAGATCGGTCGCCACCCCCACCACCAACTGCTCAGCGTAACGCGCCGGGATGCGATACCGGTGGCGCGTGTCGGCCCACGCCAGCGCGACCGGATCGTCGCACGGCGGCGGGGAAGCCAGCGCGCACGCCCGCCACTCGGCCAGTCCCTGCTCCAGGTTGCCGCTCGACCGGTCGATCAGATCGTCGGTGATGCGGCAGAAAGCATAGAGCGCCCTGGCTGCTTCTCGTTGGTCTCCAGGCAGCAAGCGTGAGGCCATGGAAAACGTGCGGCTGTGCGCAATGGCTATCCCGTCGCAGTGAGCATAAGCCTGAGCGAGCAACTCTGGGCTCATCTCGACTGGCGGCGCCGGCGCCTGGCGCTCCAAGCCTTCAAAGGCCAAGGCCAGCAATTTCCGTTCCCATAGAGTCTGTTGTCGTTGCATTTCTCCAACCCCTCTCAACCATCCAGCGATGCGCGCCTAGCTTGTATATCAATAAAAACATTACGCGGAATAGCATATCATGATATCTAGTGTTTGTCAATAGATTGTATAAACTTCTTTCTTAAAAAACGGCAATGTTCAGTCCTTGACCCGATCCTCGTTTCATCCTACAATGTGCGTGAGGTGGCCAATGGCTGATTCAACGCAAGATATCATCGCCTATCACCGGGCGACCAAGCATCATTTCCGAGCGTTTGCACCCGGCCCAGGCTACCTGGACTGGGTCAACCAACCCGATCCGTTTCGCCGTTACGCTGGCGCGCCGGTCATCCCGTTGGCGCGGCCAGAGATCGGCGCGGAACCGCCTTACGAGGCTGGCTTCACGCCGGGGTTTGTGGCGCCGGCGTCCCTTACGACCGAGAGCATCTCACGCCTCTTCTTCGATACACTGGCGCTCTCGGCCTGGAAGGAATATGGTGGCACGCGTTGGGCGCTGCGCGTCAACCCTTCGAGCGGCAACCTGCATCCCACCGAGGGCTACGTGATCTGCGGTGCTGTGCCCGGCTTGTGCGAAACGCCGATTCTGGCCCATTACGCGCCGGCTGAGCACGCGTTCGAGGTGCGCGCCCGGTTATCAGGGCGAACCTGGCAAGATCTGCGGGAAGGGGTGGCGTTGGCACGCGGGGATGGCCTGCCCGAGGAGACTGTCTTCATCGGGCTGGCCTCGATCCATTGGCGCGAGGCGTGGAAGTACGGCGAGCGCGCGTTCCGCTATTGCCAGCACGACGTCGGCCACGCCCTGGCCGCGCTGAGCATCGCCGCGTCCGGCCTGGGGTGGGCGGCGCGGCTGCTGGATGATCTGAGCGCCGACCAGGTGGCCGCGCTGTTGGGCGTGGGCGATCCGCGCGGCGCGGAGCCGGAGCACCCCGATTGCCTGGTGGCCGTCTACCCGCAGGGGTGGCCGTTCCGGCGCTGGCAGATCCCGGAAAACATCGTAGATATCTTCCAGCGCCTGGCGCTGAACGGCAAGCCGAACTTGCTGAGCAAGTCACAGGTGGCGTGGCGTTGGATCGAGGCTGCCGCCGAGATCACGCGTAAGCCGGCAACAGACAGATCGGCGAATCGGCGAACCAGCGAATCAGCAGCACGTGATACACAGTACGCAGCACGCAGGATGCAGTACGCTCAACCAGCCCCCTCCCTCCGCCGCATCGCCCACCAGCGGCGCAGCGCGGTGGCAATGGACGGGCAAACACATATCGAGGCGGACGCATTCTACCGTATCTTGGCGCGCACGATGCCTGGCCCGGGCGCTCCATTTGGCATGCTGCCGTGGCCGCCGAAGGTTGACCTGGCGTTGTTCGTCCACCGGGTGCGGGGGCTGGAGCCCGGCCTGTATCTACTGGCGCGTGATCCTGCCCGCGCCGACACGATGCGTGCTGCCATGCGGCCGGAATTCAATTGGGCGCGGCCAGATAACTGCCCGGCCAGCCTGCCGCTGTACCTGCTGGCCCGCGGGGACCTGCGAGGCATCGCCCAGCGCCTCTCCTGTGGCCAGGATATCGCGGCCGACGGCTGCTTCAGCCTGGGCATGATCGCCGAGTTTGAGGCGCCGCTGAATGCGCACGGCGCGTGGTTCTACCCGCGCCTGTTCTGGGAGTGCGGCATGATCGGCCAGGTGCTGTACCTGGAGGCAGAGGCAGCCGGCGTGCGCGGCACCGGCATCGGCTGCTTCTTCGATGACGGTGTGCACGATCTATTGGGGCTGGGCGACCAACAGTTCCAAAGCCTCTATCATTTCACTGTCGGCGGCCCGGTTGACGATCCACGCCTGACGACGCTACCGGCGTATGAAAGTTGAAAGTTGAAAGTTGAAGGTTCAAGGTTGAAGGTAGAAGGTGGGCCCCTTCAACCTTACACGTTCAACCTTGAACTCTGAACCCTATGGACACCTGGATCACCCTCGAATCCGCCATCACCGCCTGCCGTCATTGCTCGCGCCTGGTCGCCTGGCGTGAGGAAGTGGCGCGGGTGAAGCGCCGCGCATACCGCGACGAAGACTACTGGGGCAAGCCGGTGCCCGGCTTTGGCGACCCGGCCGCGCGCGTCCTGATCGTGGGCCTTGCGCCGGGCGCGCACGGGGCCAACCGCACCGGTCGCATGTTCACCGGCGACAGCTCCGGCGATTTCCTCTACGCTGCGCTGCACCAGGCCGGGTTCGCCAGCCAGCCGGCTTCGCGCGGCCGGGATGACGGCCTGGCGCTGCACGACGCGTACATCACGGCCGCGTGCCGCTGCGCCCCGCCCGACAACAAACCCACAGTCGAGGAGCTGGCGGCCTGCCGGCCGTTCCTGGCCCAGGAGATCACGCTGCTGCCGCGCATCCGGGTGGTTGTCGCGCTGGGCCGCATCGCGTTCGACGCGGTGGTACGCGTCTACGGCGCGGAGAAACCTGGTTTGGCTGCGCCGGCCTTCGCCCACAACGCCAGCGCATCCCTTGGCCCCGGCCTGCCCGCGTTCGTCAGTTCCTACCATCCATCCCGTCAAAACACGCAGACCGGCCGGCTGACGGCTGAGATGTTCGACGCCGTATGGGCCAGGGTGCGCTTCCTGTTGGGCTGATAGGGTGGAGTATTGTCCAGGCTCGAGGCCTCGTGCTATAGGAGCGGATTTCTCCGCATCAATGAGGCGCCTGTCGCCATCACGTTGCCGCCGGGCAAGGCGAGCTTGCATTAACCAGGCCAAACCCATCCCTACGCCATAAACTGACCTTGAATGCGCCCATTTCACACTGAGGAGCATCCCATGCACCGACTCTCCGAGATCCAATCCGCCATCTGTGCGGAACAGCTTGACGGCTGGCTGCTGTACGACTTCAAGGGTCTCAACCCCATCGCTCGCGGGGTGGCCGGCATCCCGGCCGATCGCTTCCTGAGCCGGCGTTGGGCCTGTTTCGTCCCCCCCATCGGCGCCCCGCGCTGGCTGGTCCATGCCATCGAGGCTGGGAGCATGGCCGACCTGGCGCCCGGCTGCGCCACCTACGTCTCCTGGCAGGCCTGGCGCGACGGGCTGGCTGCGCTTCTGGCGGGCGCGGGCCGCGTGGCCATGGAGGTCTCGCCCGGCTGCGCGATCCCCTATGTCAGCCGGGTGGACGCAGGCACGGTGGCGCTGGTGCAAGGCCTGGGGGTCGAGGTGGTCACCTCGGCCGACCTGGTGCAGGTGGCCGAGGCCGTTTGGACGCCTGCGCAGCTTGCCAGCCACCACCGCGCGGCCGCGGCGCTGATCGAGATCCAGGCCCTGACCTTCGCCCACATCCGGGAGCGCCTGGCGGTTGGCCTGGCCGTGACCGAGTGCGGCGTGCAAGACTTCATGATGGCGCAATTCGCCGGCCGCGGGCTGGAGGCCGACCATCCCCCCATCGTCGGAGTCAACGGCCACGCGGCCGATCCGCACTTCGCGCCGCGACGCGAGGGCGACACTCCCCTGCGGCCCGGCGACTTCCTGCTTATTGACCTATGGGCGCGCGAGCCGGGGCCGGACGGCATCTACGGCGACATCACGTGGGTGGCCTATGCTGGTTCAGCCGTGCCGCCGCGCATCCAGCAGGTGTTCGAAGTCGTCCGCCGAGCGCGAGATGAGGCAGTCGCATTTGTGCGGGCGCGGCTGCGCGCTGGCACGCCGGTCTACGGCTACGAGGTGGACGACGCGTGCCGGGCGGTGATCGCGCAGGCCGGCTTCGGCCCGCACTTCATCCACCGCACCGGCCACTCCATCGGCGCCAGCGGCCACGGCAACGGCGTGAATATTGACAACCTGGAGACCCAGGATCGCCGCCGGCTGATCCCCGGCGTGGGCTTTTCGGTCGAGCCGGGCATCTACCTGCCTGACGAAGGCTTCGGCGTGCGGCTGGAGATTGACTGTTATGTGGCCCAAGACGATATCGAAGTGACCACGCTGCCGCTGCAAAATGCCGTTGTGTTGCTGTAATCGCAAGGGTCTTGGGATCTTGTCCATGCCGTGTTATACTGCCGAGCACGGGAACGGACGAACATGAACAGGCAGGTTACGTGAAACCAAAACTTCTGATCCCTTTGGCGCTGATATTGCTGATAGTGCTGGTTATCGCCGGATCGTGCGTGCAGCGCTTACTGGCACCAGTGTCGAGTGACATCTGGACACCCGCGCCGGTAGCCGGCGCGCCGGTGTTCGCCACGCCGCGGGCTGGGATCTTGCCCACGGCTACACCGCGCCCTTCTACAGCCACTCCAACGCGACCAGCGCCCATCCCAAGCCCAACACGGCCAGCAGCAACACCCCAGCCGGCGCCGAGAGTCACGCCCGACCCCAACCTGGTCGTGATCACCGAGGCCGACGTAACCGCCGCGGTCGCAGGGGGAGGAGCGGCAGAAGGCGGCGCGACACTGGAGGGCCTCACGGTGCGCTTCGCCGATGGCCTGATGACGCTCAGTGCAACCAGCCTCAGCTACGGCAGCATCAACGTGGCCAACCTGACCCTAAGCGGACGATTGGTGGCAAGGGACGGCAAGCTGGAGCTGGTGGCCGAGTCCATTACCCCCCGGGGCCTGGTCACAGCATTGATCCCCGTCTTCGCCAACCAGGCGCTGGCGCAGTATACGGCGCAGTGGTACATTGAAGAGGTGCAAACGCTGGATGGCCGGTTGGAGTTGCGCATACGCTAGAGCATTGGATCGTTCCGATGCAAAGCAGGTGTTGAATGAACGAGCAAGTAGAGGCGTTGGTGCGTAAGCTGCAGGACGAAGGGGAGGCCGTTTGCGCCAGGTTATCGGCTCTGACGCCGGCGCAATGGGACATGGTGGTGTATGGCGAGGGCACGACCTGGCGTGCGCCCCACCTGTTAGCCCACCTGGTCAGCGCGGAACGCGGCCATCAACAACTCATCCGTGACGTGGCCGGCGGAGGGCCCGGGTCCCCGATTGACCTCGATGTGGACCGCTACAACGCGACCCACGTGGCCCAACTGGCGGATAAGCCACCGGTCGATCTGCTGGCAGATCTGCGCACCGTGCGCGCTGAGACGGCGGCGCTCGTGGCCGCTCTCAGCGACGAAGACCTGGCTCGCCGCGGCCGGCATCCGGCGCTGGGCGAGAATACGGCCCTAGCTGACTTCATCCGCATCGTGTTCATGCACGCCCGGCTGCACCTGCGCGATCTGAGCCGCGTGCTGACCGGCGCTTAAGGTATCGAGGGCTTCGCCAAATATGCCAACGTGTCCACGTTGCAGCGTTCAGACGTAAAGACGGATGGCTCATGGATGCAATCGCCACGTTCTTCATGCAGAACATCGTCTACGTGTACTTCTTTTACGGCCTGGCCTTCTTTGCGATGGGGCTGGTCGTGGTGTTGGAGTCGGGCCGCGCCTCCGAATTCCGCTTTGCACGCGCGCTGCTCCCCCTGGCGCTGTTCGGGATCGTGCACGCGGCCCATGAATGGTTCGAGATGTTCCAGATCTTCGCGGCACACGCCAGCGGCTACGTCGCCGGGCCGCTGGCGGAGTCGTTCCGCATCATCTCGTTGGCCGCCTCCTTCCTGCTCCTGCTCAACTTTGGCACGCGGCTGCTGCCCGATGCCGAAGAGCGCCCACACATCAGCACATGGCAGACGGCGGCCATGGGCGGCATCTGGGCCATCGCCGTAGGGATCCTGTATTGGCGCCAGCAGCCCAATCTGACCGAGTTGCTCGTGGCTGCCGATGTGCTGGCCCGGTATAGCCTGGCCATTCCCGGTTCGGCGCTGGCCGCATGGGTTCTGCTACGTGAGCGGCGCGATTTCCATGCGCGCGGCATGTCGCGCTACGGACAAAGCCTGCTGTGGGCCGCGCTGGCGTTCCTGATTTACGGCGTAGTGGGCCAACTCTTCACACGGCCCAGCCTGGTGTTTCCTTCGCAAACCGTCAACACCGCGCTATTTCTGCGCACCTTTGGCATCCCCATCCAGCTTGTGCGCGGGTTGTCCGCGGCCGTCATCGCCCTGACCCTGGGCAGCGCGCTACGGGCCTTTGAATTGGAGGGTCGGATCCGGCTGGCGCGAGCCAACAAGGCCCGCATTGAAGCACAAGCCGCCGCCCTGCAGGCCCAGCAACGCCGGGCGGACGAAGTGGAGGCGCTGAATGTGCAGTTGCGTGCCACAGCCGGTGAACTGTTTGCTATGGTGGCGCTCTCCCGCATCCTCGCCTCCTCCATTGACTTGCGCCAATCCATGAGCAAAGCGCTAGAACAGATCGTGCACAGCTTCGCACAAGCGGGCTGCGCCCAGGTGCTTCTGCTGCGGCCTGATGGCGAACTCGATCTGGCGGGCGAATATTGCCGGCCCCAGACGCCCTGGCCGGACCATCCTTTGCTGGCCACGCTGGCCACCCAGGCCGCCCAAAGCGCCGACATGGTCGGCGCGGGCCGCGATGGCAGCAGCCGGCCACTTGACGCCGCCGACCTGGCTGCCGGCGCCACCTGCTGCGCCGTCGGCCTGCCTTTGCTGGCTAAGGGCCAGACGCTGGGCGGGCTAACGCTGTCTGTCGCGGGCGAGGCAGAGGCGCTGGGCGAAGCGGAAGTCAACCTGCTCAACGCGTTCAGCCAGCAGATCGCGGCCGCGGTCGAAAATGCGCGGCTGTACCAGGTGGTGCAAGAACGTGAAACGCAGCTTGAGCAGTTGGTCCGCCAGTTGGTAAACGCCCAAGAGGGCGAACGCAAACGCATTGCCCAGGAATTGCACGATGAAACCGGCCAGAAGCTGACCGCCCTGGCGATGGGGTTGGCCGCGGTCGAGCAACAGGTGGTCAGCAGTGAGATCACCCGTGCGGTCCGGTTAGTCCGCAACTTGCGCGAGGTGAGCGACGAGGCCATCATCGAGCTGCGTCACATCATGGCCGACCTGCGGCCCGCGCAGTTGGATGACCTGGGCCTTGTGCCGGCGCTGCGCTGGTACGTGGGCCAATATCAAGGGCGCCACCCTGAGCTCCAGGTCACCTTCTCGGGTGAGCGGCCTGAGCAGCGCCTGCCGCCGCAACATGAAACCGTGCTGTTCCGCGCGGCCCAAGAGGCGCTGACCAATGTCGCGCGGCACGCCCACGCCAGCCACGTCAGGGTGACGCTCACGCGCCAGCCCGAGTCGGTGCGGCTGGAGGTCGTGGACGATGGCGTGGGGTTCGATGTGAATGCGCCCGCGCGCCACGCGGCCGGCTCAGGGTTGGGGCTGGTAGGCATGCGTGAGCGCGTGGCACTCGTCGGCGGCAGTTGCGTGATCACAGCCGAACCCGGCGGCGGCACGCACGTTATGGTTGAATTGCCGTTGCGCTAGCGCGCATCCCATCAGAAGGAGAGGGACGTGTCCTCCATACGAATCCTATTGGTTGACGATCATGCCGTGGTGCGTGCGGGGTTGCGCATGTTGTGCGCGGCCGATCCCGAGCTGGAGATCATCGGCGAGGCCGAGAACGGCGCCGAAGGGGTGCGCATGGCGTGTCAACTGCGGCCCGCTGTGGTGCTGATGGATATCTCGATGCCTGACATGAACGGGATCGAAGCCACGCGGCGCATCAAAGCCCAATGCCCTGAAGTCGCCGTGCTGGCGCTGACCATGCATGAGGACGACCAATACTTCTTTGAAATGCTCTCGGCCGGCGCGTCGGGCTACGTGCCCAAACGCGCTGCACCCAACGACCTCCTGTCCGCGATCCGCGCGGTGCGCAACGGCGGCATGTTCCTGTTCCCTTCGGTCGCGCGCCTACTGGTGAACGACTACCTGCAAAAACGTGAACATCCTGGCGCCGCCCCGCGCGGGTTCGAGGAACTCACCGAGCGGGAACGCGAAGTGCTGGCCCTCATCGCCGAGGGTCGCAACAACCAGGAGATCGCGGATACCCTGGTGATCAGCATCAAAACCGTCAACCGGCACCGTGAGAACATCATGGCCAAGCTCAACCTCCACAGCCGCGTTGAACTGGTGCGCTACGCCATTGAAAAGGGCCTGATCGAGTTGGGCTGACAGGCTGTTCGTCTCACCTTCTGACGGCGCCCCCAACAAACCAGGTTTCTCGCAGAAACCTGGTTTGTCCTTTGTATGGGTAAAACACCCCACGCGCAAGATGGGCATTCTGCCCGATTTATTCGCGCTCCCAGATCTGGTAAGCTAGGCTCAGAAAACAAGCCCAAGAGCAGTCATGATACAGGGGCATCTGGTAACCAAAGGGAGGGCTCAAATGGAAACGCTCGCTTTCACACTCGGTGTTCTGCTCCGTGTCGCGTTACCTTTGGCCTTGCTTTTTGGTCTCAGCGCCCGTGTGCGAGCCTGGGACATGTATCGGACGGTCTGAGCATCAGGCCTATCACTTCTGAGGAGGTATCCAATGCCTAGCTTCACCGATTTCATGGTTGTCGTAGGGATGATCGCCCTGCGTTTCGGTGTTCCCGCCCTGGTGATCGGCGGGATCGCTTACCTGCTCAAGCGACTCGACCGCCGCTGGGAGGCCGAGGCGAGCGAGTATGCAGCCAAGCGTGCCGCTGAGCAGCCCGCTGTCCAGCCCGAGGCCCCCCGGCCCGCAGAACGCCCTGCGATGCCCACACGCGAACCCGCCCCGGCGCCCCAGATGCCGTTCATCATCCCACCGGCCGCGATCCGCGATCAACGCCAGCAGCTCGCCCAGCCCGGCATGATGGCGCCGATGGCCGAACCGGGCCGCCGCGCCTCACGGGCCAACACGGGCAGCAAGCCGCAGTGCGCGGCGCCCCAAACCGGGGACAAGCCTTGCTGGCAGGCCAGGCTGGATGCCGAAGGCAAGATCCCCGATGAGTGCGTCAACTGCGACATCTTCCAGCGCTACCCCACAGTATGAGCGCGAGGAGATAGGCGTCAATGAAGCCCTCAACGGACACTAGGACCGGCCGCAACTCCGCCAGGGTCTGGCTGCCGGTCCTCCCTACCCTCATCATCGCAATCTTGGTCTTGGCACTAACCAACACCGCACAGGCCGCGCCGTCCGTGCAACCTGTACGGCTGACTGAACTGCTCTTTCAGACGCAGGAACCGCTGTGCCAGAACTGTCACGTAGCGGAATATGAGGCCTGGAAAAACACCACACACGCCAAGGCGACCCTCGATCCTGTATTTCAGGAGCAATTGAGTAAAACGCATAACCAAGAGGCGTGCCTGGCGTGCCATACCACCGGATTCGACTCGGGCAGCGGAGAATTCATGGCCGAAGGCGTGAGTTGCGAAGCTTGCCATGGCGGATACAAAGAAGGCCATCCCAAAGCCGAAACCATGCAATTACCCATGGAATCGGACACCTGCCGCCTCTGCCATCTTACCACATTTGCCCAGTGGGAGACCAGCCAACATGCGGCGAACCGGATTGACTGCTTTGACTGTCACCAGGCACACACCCAGGGTTTGCGTTTGGGCAGCCAGGAAAAACTGTGTGCGGCATGCCATTCCGATGAACAGACCAGGTTGACCCACTCGGTGCACGGCATCACCGGTGTTGACTGCAATGGGTGTCATATGACACCGCAGTCAGGAACGGTGAACCATCCAATCGGCTCGACGACCAAGATCAGCGATCACACGTTCACCGTAGCCGCCAATGTGTGTGTGCGCTGCCATTCTGCCAGCATCCACAGCACCACCGAGAACCCAAAGACCACTGCGCCGAATGTAGAAAGCACAGCATTGGCCGCTGCCGTGCAAAGCCAGCGCATCGCTGAGTTAGAACAAGCACTAAATGATGCTCAGCAACGCGTCAGCGACCTGCGCAACCTGGCTATCGTAGCCATGGGCCTGACCCTGGGCGTCGGTGGTATGGTCGGCCTTCTGCTTGGGGTGGGCGGCGCCGTGCTGTTGTCAAGGAGAAAGCAACCATGACCTCGCAGCCCAAGAACCCGACCCACGCTCCGCTTTCACGGCGCCAGTTCCTGAAGCTCTCGGCCGCCACGGTGAGCGGCGCTGCCCTGGCGACCCAGGCGGTGCGCACTGCCCAGGCTTCCGCCGGTGGCACGGGACACGCAGTCCCGGCCATGCTGGTTGACCTCAGCCGCTGCATCGGCTGCGGCAACTGCCAGCGCTCATGCGCCGAGGCCAATGGCATGTCTCCCACGGTCGAGCAGGCTGCCAGCCTGAACTCAGAAAACCTGACGATGATCCAAAAGATCGAGTTGGCCGCCGGCAAGACGCGTTACGTCAAGCGCCAATGTATGCACTGCCTGGATGCGGCATGCGCCTCGGCGTGCCCGGTCAGAGCGCTGTACCAGACACCAGAAGGCCCGGTCGCCTATCGTGCCAACCGCTGCCTGGGCTGCCGCTACTGCATGGTGAGCTGCCCGTTCGACATGCCGCGCTTCGAGTGGGGTGACGGCTTGACCCCGGAGATCCGCAAGTGCATGTTCTGCTTCGAGCGGCAGCAAGCTGGTGAGCTGCCAGCCTGCGTATCCAACTGTCCGAGCGGCGCGCTGAAGTTTGGCACCCGTGAGAAGTTGCTGGCCGAAGCGCATGCCCGCATCGCCGCTAACCCAGACCATTACGTGGATCACGTATATGGTGAACAGGAGGCAGGCGGCACGGCCTGGCTCTACATTTCCGATGTACCGTTCGAGCAGCTCGGTTTCCGCACCGATGTCACCACCCGGCGCGTGCCGGCGTATACCTGGGATGTCATGTCCAAGCTGCCATATGTGGTGGGCGGGTTGGCCGTCGTGCTGACTGGCGCCTCGATTGTCACCCGGCGCCGCAGCGGTCACGATCACGACCACGACGTACCGCCGTGGGAACGGGAAGGCTAGAGATTGGAGGCTAGACGTTGGAGGTTGGACTTGCTAACCTCCAACGTCCAACATCCAACCTCCAACATCTCGCACCTAACAACCAGGCAAGGAGATCACCATGTTTCAAGATATTCTCATGCTCGGCGCGCTGTTTATCCTGCGCATCATTGCGCCGCTGCTGCTGGTCATCGGGGTGGGCTATACGTTGCTCCAGCGCCTCACCGGGATCAAGCTGGACTTCTCGCCCAAGTTCGTCACCGGCGTGGGGCTGGTGCTCAGCTCGTGGGCCCTGGCCGCCATCGCGCTGATCCTACGTTTCACCAATGGCATCGGAGCTATCACCAATCTGAGTGACCAGTTCCCGCTGGGCCTGTGGATCGGGTTTGACGTGATGGCCGGCGCGATGCTGGGTGGCGGCGCATTCGTGCTGGCAGGACTAGTCTACGTCTTCAAACTGGAACGCTACCGGCCCATCTTGCGCTCGACGATCCTGACCGCGTTCCTCGGCTACTCGCTGCTCATCGTGGCGTTGCTGATTGACGTTGGCCGGCCGCAGAACATCATGCTGGCCCGCCCGGTGTATTTCACCAACATCCATTCGGTGTTGTGGGAAGTGGCCATGTGCGTGCTGTGCTACACCACGGTGCTGGCGCTGGAGTTCCTGCCGGCCCTGTTTGAACGGCTGCGCTGGAAGCGGGCGTGGCTGCTCTTCCACAAGATCACACTGCCGCTGGTGATCATCGGCATCCTGCTCTCGACCATGCACCAGTCGTCCCTGGGGTCGCTGTGGCTGATCGCGCCGGGCAAGCTGAACCCGCTGTGGTACACCCCCTGGCTGCCGGTCTTCTTCTGGATTTCGGCCATCGGCGTCGGCCTGGGCATGGTGACAGTGGAGTCGAACCTCAGCTCTCGGGGGTTCAAGCGGGGGCTGGAGCAAGATCTGCTGGCCGGCCTGGCGAAGTTCAACGCCTACTGGATGGGCTTCTACGCCATCATCAAGCTGGTGGATGTGGTGTGGCGCGGGCAGGCCGCGCTGCTGACCCAGCCGACGCTGCAAACCCTGCTCTTCTGGGCTGAGGTCGGCCTGGGCGCACTCCTGCCGGCCATCCTGATGTCGCAGCCCAAGATCCGCGAGAGCAAGGACGCGCTGTTTGGCGTCGGCGCCCTGATAGTGGCCGGCGGCATCCTGAACCGATTGAACGTCAGTGTGTTCGGCCTGTGGAGCTACACCGGCCCCGTCTACGTCCCATCGCTCATGGAGGTCAACGTCACAGTGGCGCTATTCACCTTCGGCGCAGCGCTCTTCGTCGTGATCTCCAGGCTGCTGCCGGTGTTTCCCAAGGAACATGAGGTGGAAACGGTGACAGTTGAGGAACGGGTCACGCAGTGGAGCATTGGAACGGCAGAGAGTTAGGCATTGAGGACTGCAGAACGTTGGAACGTTGAAGCGTGTAAACGTGTCACCGTTCCAACGTTCTTTTTTAACGCGCCAACTCAAAGCTCACCGTCACCCTGGCCGTCACGCTGATCTGGCCCGGGGCCAGCGCCCCCTCCGTCGGCGCCGGCGCATTGCCCGCGTTCTGAATCACGTTCTGGGTCATGGCGCCCGCGAAGCTGCCGCCCCACCACGCACCGTAGCCCGACCACCAGTTGTTCTGCTCCTCGGTGATGCGGGCCGGCTGCCCCACCTGCTGGCCCAACTCCTGCGCCAGCGCCACCGCCTTCTCCAGCGCGGCCTGGATCGCCAGGCTGCGCGCCTGATCCCGGTATTTGCGCAGCTCCGTGGTGCGGAACTGGATGCCCTGCACATAGTTCGCGCCCGCCTCCAGCACGTCGGAGAGCAGATCCTCGAACTGCGCCACGTCCCGCAGGGTGATCACCACCGTCTTGCGCACGAAGAAGCCGATGAAATCGCGCTGCTCGTAGCTGTCGCGATAGCGCGGCTCGATGCTGATGTAGTCGGTTTGGATGTCCTTAACCGCCACCCCGCGGCCCTGCGCGGCCGCGAACACCTTCTTGACGATCTCATCGTTGGCGTTCTTGGCCAGGCGGAGCTGCCGGTTCGTGGTCTCCACGCCCAGGGTCAGGATGACCTGATCGGGGACCACGTTCACCTCGGCCTCGCCGGTGACGGTGATCAGGCGCGGTTCGGCGCGGGCATCGGGAGCAATAGTTTGTGCAGCGGCCGGCGTTACGCCAGCGCTTGTCAACAGTAGCATGGCAAGGATCAAAGTCATGGAACTCAAGTATCGTTTCACAGACGCCCCCCTATTGTGAATGGTGAGCGGCGAGCAAACACCCGTCGCTCGCCTAAGAACGTTGCCATGGCTCAAATCGTTCCAGGTTACTCCCCCCCACGAATTCGCGCAAAATCGAATTGCCCGGGACCAAATCCGGCGGCATGGGCTCGAACCACTGCAGGAAGGTGAGCAGGCGCTTGGCCTCGGTGTAGCCGGGCTGGCGGGGACCGATCTGCAGCAGCAGGGGCTCGGCCAGCGGCTTCAGCGCCGAAAGCTCGTACACCAGCGCGGAGTTGAACATCACGTCGGCGTTTTCCTGGTAGGGGAAGATGAAGTCGCGCTCGCCCCGGTGGACGCTCTCCCAGCGGCCGATGGTGTCGGCCGCGCTGTAGCCGCGTGCCCGCGCGTCGCGCACGATACGGCGGATCAGCCGGTTGTCGGTGGTGGGCACGCGGTTGAAGCGGTCAATATTGAGTTGGGTCAACGCGGAGATATAGATTCGGAAGACTCGCTCCCGCGGGATGCTGAGCACCAGCCGCGGGTTCAGGCCGTGGATGCCCTCCACCAGCAGGATCTGCTCTGAGCCGAGCTGGATGGTGGCGCCCGGTTCCCGTTTCCCGGTGTGGAAGTTGAACTTCGGCAGTTGCACCTCCTCGCCGGCCATCAGCCGCAACAGATGCTCGTTGAACAACGCCAGATCCAGCGCCTCCAGCACCTCGAAGTTGTAATTGCCGTCAGCGTCGCGCGGGGTGTGCTCCCGGTCCACGAAATAGTTGTCCAACTCAATCGCGATGGGCCGGACGCCATTGGCCAGGAGCTGCACCGCCAACCGCTTGGAAAAGGTGGTTTTGCCGGACGACGAGGGCCCCGCGATCAGCACCAGGCGCAGGCGGTCGCTCTCTTTGGCGATCTGCGTGGCGGTGCGCGCGACCCGTTCTTCGTGCCGCGCCTCGGCCACCAGGACCACCTCGTTGGTGCGGCCGGCCCGGATCGCCGCGTTCAGCGCGCCCACGTCCTGGATGCCCAGCAACCGCAGCGTGCTGCCGTACTCGCGAAAGACCGCGATCAGCTTGGGGTACTCAACCACCGGTTCCAGTTCCAGGCTGGTGCGGAGAGGAAACTGCAAGATGAAGCCGGGCAGATAGGGGCGCAGCGCAAAATAGCGCAGGTAGCCGGTAGCAGGAACCATGTAGCCGTGGAAATATCCTGCGTAACCGCGCAACTCGTACAACACCAGGTAATCTTTCTGGCGATGTTGCAGCAGGCGCACCTTGTCGTCGTCCCCGCGCGCCTGAAACAGCTCGATGGCCTCAGCCAATGGCACGCGCTGCTTGCCGATGGGCAGATCAGCCGCGGCGATCTCGCGCATGCGCGCCTCAACAAGCGCCAGCTCCTCGGCCGTCAGCGGCGGCCTGCCCTCGACCTCGCAATAGTAGCCGCCGAACGTCACCGAGTGATCTACGTGGACGCGCGCCTCGGGGAACAGCTCATGCAGCGCCACCACCAGCAGGAACGTTAGGGAGCGGCGGTAGATGCGGCTGCCATCCCGGTCGTCCATGCCCAGCGGCGCAACCTCGACATCGCGCCTGATGTAATAGGTCAGTTCGCGCAGCTCGCCGTCAATCAGTGCGGCCACGATCGGGAAAGGCCACGGTTGCTCCACAGCAGCTACGTCAACATAGTGCCGCAGCTCGGTCCCCACCGGCGCTTCGTAAACGCGGCCGTCGGCCAGCGTCACCTGGGCGGTGGTGCGCGGCCGAGCGGCCTGGACGCCCAAGGGGGATGCACGCATCATCGGGACGACCCCTCGAAGGGGTTCGCTGCGGCACACCCGATCACCCCTTCATCATACGTCATCTGCACCTGTTCCCCAGGCTGCACCGCCAGGAAATCGCCGGCCCAATCGCCCTCCAGCAGCCGGCGGATGAGCACCAGATCACCGGCCACGCGGTCGAAGACCCAGCCGCGACGCTGCGCCTCGGCCTGCGCGGTCGCCTCGACGATAGCGCCATCGGCCACGCCCAATTCGATGTAGGCGGCCCGCCTGTAATGCTGCTGCCAGGCGCCAAGCACCTCCATCAGGTAATCGGCGTTTTCCTTTCCGAACTTGGCGACGTATTCCTCATAGGTTTTGTCAAGGCCGGTGGTGCTGCCAGAGCCAAGCGAGAGCGCGCCGCCCTCGCCGTTGCTACGCTCGACGTAGTCGTGGGCATACCAGTAGGTGCCGGGGAAATTCCCGAACTGGTACATATAGTGCTCGCGGCTGCCCAGGAAGAGCGTGATGCAGTCGTGGGCGCGCGGAATCACCAGCGGCTTATCGCGGGCGATCAGCCCGGCCGTGGCCTGGCCGCACAGACCATAGCCCATGAGGATCGCATCGTAGGCCGATCCGGCCAGTTGGTCAATGCGCGCTTGCAGCCTGGCGCGCAGATCGGCCGGCTCGTTGTGCAGCCCTTTGGCAAACAACTCGATGTCAACGATGTGGGGCGAGCGGGCCGCGCACAGATAGACCGGCCGGGCCAGCACTTCGCAAGCAAGACAAAAGAGACGCATGACAGTTGCTCCGTTTTGAGATGGCGGGACATATTCTAGCACATGACACCCGCGCGAAGAAACGCCGCTCGCACTCAGGCGCCCAAGACCGGCCAGAGCACCTCCATACAAATTACTATTCCCGCCTTGAGGGGTGTATAATATACCGCCTTGTCCGGTTACGCTCTGTGTGACCAAGCCGAACCGGCGGTGAAAGCTTCGATGGAGGCATTGACCTGTGACCTTGATTCGACAAATCATAGACTTCATCCTGCACGTGGATGTCTATCTCAGCGACATCATCGTCCGCTACGGCGCGTGGACGCTGGCGTTGTTGTTCATCGTAATCTTCATGGAAACCGGCCTGGTGGTGACGCCCTTCCTGCCCGGTGATTCGCTGATTTTTGCGGCCGCAACCTTCGCAGGCGCCGGCAAGCTGAATCCCTGGGCGCTGTTTGGGCTATTATCGGTGGCTGCGGTTCTAGGTGATACAGTGAACTACTGGATCGGGCACCGGGTGGGCGCCAAGGCGTATACCGGCGAGGTCAAATGGATCAAGCAGGAATACATGGCGCGCACTCATGAGTTCTTTGCGAAGCACGGCGGTAAGACCATCTTCTTGGCCCGTTTCGTGCCCATCATCCGCACCTTCGCGCCCTTCGTAGCAGGCGCCAGCCAGATGCCCTATAGCTTTTTCTTCCGCTGGAACGTCATCGGCGGGATCACCTGGGTGGCCGTCTTTACGTTGCTGGGCTACTTCTTCGGCAACATCCCCTTCGTCCAGCGGAACTTCGAGCTGGTGATCATCGCGATCGTTCTGATCTCGCTTGTGCCCGCGGTAGTTGAAGGGGTCAAGGCGCGCCGCGAGATGCGGCAGGCCAGCGCATGATGCCGGCTGATCCGATTTGACAAACAGTGCGCCGCCTGGTATAAAGCTGCCCACAATTGAATAGCCCTGGACTCATCCAGAGAGGCGGAGGGACCGGCCCTATGAAGCCTCGGCAACCGGGTGACGGTAGCCGGTAACTTGGTAAACTGGTAGATTGGTCAGGCTCGTGCTTTTGCGACTAATCTGCCCAGTTCCCAGTCTACCAATCTACCAACCCATGGTGCCAATTCCGGCAGATACCATCTGGAAGATGAGAGGAACGGTGCAACGTCGCTCCCGCTCATCCCCGGATTTGTCCTGAGTAGGGCAAAGCTGGGGGTTATGAGCCTGCGGATGCCCTCTTATCCCCCTGGATGAGAGGGTTTTTTGTTACCTGTGACGCGCAACGTGCGCAACTTACGCAGCACGTAACACGCAACACGCAGCCAGCACAACCATTACCGGCACAAGGAGATCTGCGTCATGTCCCATCCTTACGGCTTCACCACCCGCCAACTCCATGCTGGGCAGCAGGCCGATCCGGCCACCGGCAGCCGCGCGGTGCCGATCTACCAGACGACCAGCTACCAATTTCGCGATACCGGACATGCCGCGGACCTGTTCGCTCTGAAAGAGATGGGCAACATCTACACGCGCATCATGAACCCCACCACCGACGTGCTGGAGCAACGCCTGGCCAGCCTGGAGGGGGGGGTGGGCGCGCTGGCAACTTCCAGCGGCCACGCCGCGCAGGCGCAGGCCATCCTGACCCTCTGCCAGGCCGGTGATCACATCGTCAGCAGCAGCCGGCTCTACGGCGGCACCTACAACCAGTTCCGCTACACCTTCCCCCGCATGGGCATTGACGTCACCTTCGTGGACCCGGCTGATCCGGCGAGTTTCGAGCGAGCGATCCAGCCCAACACCAAGATCCTGTACGGCGAGACGCTGGGCAACCCGGATATCAGCGTGTTCCCGCTCGAGGAGGTCGCCGCCATCGGCCAACGCTGCGCCATCCCGCTGCTGATTGACAACACTTTCGCCACGCCCTACCTGTGCCGGCCGTTCGAGTGGGGTGCGAACATCGTCACCCACAGCACCACCAAGTTCCTGGGCGGCCACGGCACCAGCATCGGCGGCGCCATCGTCGACGGCGGCAACTTCGACTGGACCAGCGGCCGCTTCCCCAACTTCACGACGCCCGACCCGTCGTATCACGGCCTGGTCTATGCCGACCTGGGCGCGGCCGCGTTCATCCTGAAGGCGCGGGTGCAGGTGCTGCGCGATGTGGGCGCGTGCCAGTCGCCGTTCAACAGTTGGGTCACGCTGCTGGGCATCGAGACCCTCAGCCTGCGCATGGACCGTCACATCGCCAACGCGCAGGCCGCCGCCGAATACCTGGCGCGCCACCCCAAGGTAAAGTGGGTCAGCTACCCCGGCCTGCCGTCACACCCCGACCACACCCGCGCGCAGCGGTACACCCCCAAGGGGCCGGGCGCGATCCTGGGCTTCGGCATCGAAGGCGGGCTAGAGGCGGGGCGCCGGTTTATCGAAAGCCTCCAACTCTTCAGCCACCTGGCCAACGTGGGCGACGCCAAGAGCCTGGCGATCCACCCGGCCACCACCACCCACAGCCAGCTCAGCGAGGATGAAATGACCTTGGCCGGCGTCAGCCCCGACTTCATCCGGCTGAGCATAGGGCTGGAGGATTTGGAGGACATTTTGTGGGATCTGGGGCAGGCGTTGGGGGAGTAGACAGGTAGACAAGGAGACGAGTAGACAGGTAGACAAGGCGCTTGGTTCCCAGTCTCCTTGTTTTCTTGTATCCTTGTATCCCTGTTTCCAGAAGGTAGCAGCACATGACACATGATCACTCCGTCGGCATCGTCGAGACCCGAAACTTCACCTTTGCGGAGCAGACACCGTTCGTGCTGGAGAGCGGCGCGACGTTGGGGCCGGTGACGCTGGCGTATCAGACCTACGGCCAGCTCGACGCTGACCGATCCAACGCGGTGCTGATCTGCCATGCCCTGAGCGGCGGCGCGCACGCGGCCGGCTATCGCAGCCTGGAGGACAACAAGCCTGGCTGGTGGGACAGCGCCATCGGGCCGGGCAAGGCGTTCGACACCGACCGCTTCTTTGTGATCTGCTCCAATGTGATCGGGAGCTGCTACGGCTCCACTGGGCCGGGCAGCGTTTACCCGCGCACCGGCAAGCCCTATGCCCTGGCCTTCCCCGTGGTGACCGTGGGCGACATGGTGCGCGCGCAGGAGCGGCTGGTGGATCACCTGGGGATCGAGCGGCTGCTGTGCGCCGTTGGCGGCTCCATGGGCGGAATGCAGGTGCTGGAATGGGCCGCGCATCACCCGGAGCGTATCCGCGCGGCCATCCCCCTGGCCACCACCGCACGCAGCAACGCCATGCAGATCGCGCTCAGCGAGGTGGGCCGGCAGGCCATCTACGCCGATCCGGCCTGGCAAGGTGGCAGCTACTACGAAACCGACCGCCGGCCGGATGCCGGACTGGCGGTCGCGCGCATGATCGCGCACATCACCTATCTCAGTGAAGCCTCCATGCACCGCAAGTTTGGCCGCCGTCTGCAAGGCCGTGAGCAATACGGCTACCAGTTCCAGACCGAGTTCCAGGTGGAGAGCTACTTGAAACACCAAGGGTTGAGCTTCACCCAGCGGTTCGACGCCAACAGCTACCTGTACATCACCAAGGCCATGGATTACTTCGACTTGACCCAAAGCCCGGCCGGGCCCAACGGACCGACCGGCTCGCTTGCGGCCGCGTTCAGCCGCGCTGGGCAGATCAAGTTCCTGGTGGTGAGCTTCACCAGCGATTGGCTCTACCCCACGCACCAAAGCCGGGAGATCGTCAGCGCACTAACCGCGGCCGGCGCGGACGTGTCGTACCTGGACATCGAAAGCAGCGCAGGCCATGACGCGTTCCTGGTGGAGGTGGAGACGATGAATCGCTTGCTCAGCAGCTTCATGGAGCGGCTGGCACGGGAGGAGGGGATCACATGAGTGCTGAAAGCAGACCGCCGACGGCTGACGGCCGACTACCGACCGTCAGCCGTCGTCCGCCGTCCGTCGTCCTCCGTCCCGACCTCCGCATCATCGCAGACTTCATCCCCGCCGGCAGCCGCGTGCTCGACCTGGGCTGCGGGGATGGTGAGCTGTTGGAGTATCTCGTGCGCGCACAGGGGGTCAAAGGCCGCGGGGTCGAACTGAGCGAGGCCGGCGTGCTGGCGTGCGTGCGCCGGGGGCTCAGCGTGCGCCAGGGCGACCTGCAAGCAGGGCTGGGGGATTACCTCGACCGGAGCTTCGATATCGTGGTGCTGGCGCAAACGCTGCCGTTCCTGGACGACCCGGCCATGATCTTGGGGGAGATGCTGCGGGTCGGCCGGGCCGCAGTGGTCAGCTTCCCGAACTGGGGCTATTGGCGCTGCCGGCTGGAACTCTTAGTCACTGGACGCATCCCACTGGCGCCCGACCTGCCCCAGCCGTGGCACGAAAAGCCCCGCTGGCAGGCGCTCACCGTGACCGATTTCGCCCGCTTCTGCCACCAAGCCGGTATCGCCATCGCCCGCCAGGCCTACCTCGCCCGCGGCCGGCCGGCGCGCATCTTCAAGTTCACGAACCTGCTTTCGACGACCGCGGTGTTTGTGCTGGAACGGGCAGACAAGTAGTAGATTCAAGGAAACAAGGAGACAAAGAGACAAGGAAACAAGGGCCTTGTCTCCTTGTCTACTTTCCCACCCCCAACCGTGCCATCAGCCCGAAGCCGGCCAGGCGCAGGATCGTGCCGCTGATCAGCGCGGGCACGATGCCGATCCCGTCAGCCAGCGCAGTACCGGCCAGCGGCGCGAGAAACGCCGCGACGTAAACCGTGGTCTGATAGATGCCCACGTATGAGGCCTGCTGCTCTGCCGGCACCGTGCGCAGCAACAGATCGAAGAAGACCAGGTCGACCCCCGCCGTGAACAGGCCCGCCAGGCCGGCCCACAGGATCAACAGCTCGGGCGTCCGGGTGAACGCGGTGAGCAACGGGTAGAAGCTAATCCCCAGAGCGGTGACCAGCAGCACCCAGCGCTCGCCACGACGTTCGGAGACGCGCGTCCACAGGAAGTAAGCCGCCATCATCACGAAGGTTTGCGTGCTGTTGATCGCGCTGATCTGCGGGTCGGTGGCGCCCACGTTTTTGACCCAGAAGATCGGGAAAAGCGGCAGCGCCAACGCCAGCCCCGCCCGGAACACGAATTGAGCGATGGTGAAGTTGACGAAGTCCCGGTTTTGGCGGAGGGTGCCGCCGGTCTGGCGGAAGGTGCCAACCAAGCCCCGAGGTTCAGCCGGGGCCATCTGTGGCGGCAGCACGATGCTGGATGAAAAGATCACGCTGATCAGCGCGCCGATGGCCGAGCCGATGAACACCACCTGATAGTTCAGCGGGAAGTCGAACAGTCGCAGTAGCTGGCCCACAATCAGCACCGTCAACGTGTTGGTGAGCCCCAAGATGGACCAACGCCGGCTCATCAACGCGAACCGGCCGCCTGGCCCGGCCACCCCGCCCATCACAACGGTGAAACCGACCGACACCACAGTCTGTGGCAGCGTGGCCAGCGCCCAGATCAGGATGATGACCTCGGGCTGGCCGGTCTTCACGATAAACGGCACAAGACCCGTAAGCACGTAACACGAGAGCACCAGAAAGCGCGCGCGGGCGAACCACGGCACGATGTTGCGGCGGCTCGCCAGGAACTGACCTACGGGGATCGCCAACAGCATACCGGTCAGCGCAGGCATGGCGGTGAGCAGGCCCACCAGGAAGCTGGACGCGCCCAGGCGCACCAGGAACACTGACAGAAAGCTGCCCACCCCGGCGGTGATCCCCACGCCGATGCCATCAATCAGTACATTGCGCTGGTTGATCTGCTCACGGGTGGTTGGGCGGAAGAGGACGTCCCACAGACCGGCGTGGTATGACTGATGATTATGACTCATAGAAACTCCGCAAACACCTGGTTTCCTAACAGTATGCCCTGTGGCGTCAGCCGCACGCGATCCGGCAGGCACTCCAGCAGCCCACGGGCCACCAACCCGGCGATCTCCACGCCGAATACATCCTCGGGCCCCATGCCGAACCGCGCGCTGAAGCGTACGTCTGCCACCCCCTCGGCCACCAATCGCAAACCCAGCATCATAAACTCGCCCATGGCTGTGCGGCGATCAATGGACTCGCCGTCCCGTTCCGGCTGCCGGCCGGCCTCGACCCGGCAGATGTACTCCGGCACCGGCTTAACGTTCCACCAGCGCCGCGCGCCGTCAAAGCTGTGCGCGCCCGGCCCGAAGCCTAGGTACGGCTCGTGGCGCCAGTAGACCAGGTTGTGGCGGCACTGAAAGGGAGAAGCTGGAATCTGGAAGTTGGTGGTTGATTGCTGGTTGCTGGTCACTGACGCCTGGCAGACAGAGTCCGGCGCCTGACGCCTGCCTCCTGCCCCCTGATCCCTGGATGACGCCCAGTTCGAGATCTCATATTGCGCATACCCGGCAACTTCCAGGGTTGCGCACGCCTGGGCGTACAGGTCCGCAGCCAGGTCGTCGTCGGGCGAGGCGGCGAGGCCCCGGCGCACCCGGTCGGACAACGGGGTGCCGTGCTCCACGGTGAGGCTGTAGAGGGAGAGATGTTCAGGGCCGAGGCGAATTGCCCGTTGAAGGGTCGCGGCCCAGGTGGCCGGGGCCTGACCCGGCAGGCCGAACATGAAATCCAGGTTGATGTTGGCGAAGCCGGCCGCGCGGGCAGCGTGGAATGCGGCCTTGGCCTCGGCCGCGCTGTGGATGCGACCCAACCAGCGCAGTTCGGCGTCGTCGAAACTTTGCACACCCAGGCTGAGCCGGTTGACCCCCATGCTGCGCAGGGCGGCGAAGTGCGCTCGGTCAGCCGTGCCGGGGTTCGCTTCGCTGGTGATCTCCGCGTCTGGGGCCACGTCGAAGGCTTCCCAGCATGCGTCCAGCGCCTCCGCCAGCAGTTCTGGCGGCAGCACTGTGGGCGTTCCCCCGCCGACAAAGATGGTGTGAACAGGTGGTCGCGCGCGCGCCGCCCCGGCGCGGCGGATCTCCGCCGCCAGCGCGGCCGCGAACGGTCGGTACAGCGCATCCAACCCGGCAAACGTGTTGAAGTCGCAATACGAGCACCGGGCCGCACAGAAGGGGATGTGTATGTAAAGGGCGAGGGATTGATTCATTGAGGTGTTTGCGTACTCCGTATTACGTATTACCTATTCCGTCCTCCGTGCTGCCTACGGGATACAAGCTTGACGATGCGCAGTACGCAATAGATGGTGCTTAGCACGTCCGATTCTCAAACCTGAACCCATGACCGCGCATCGTCACGATATATTGATGCTCCGGGTCCAGCTCAGCCAGACGCTCGCGCAACCGGCGCACCAACGCATCAATAGATTGCTCAGAAACCCCCCCTTCGACCGCGTCGGGCCAGACTGCCCGCACGATATCATCCCGGACGACTACCCCTGGCGTGACGCTGAGCAGTTCCAACAGGCGGTACTGCTGCGCGGAGAGCGTCGGCTCCAGCAGCTTGCCGTTGACATACACCTGGTGCGCAACCATGTCCAGGCGCAGACCCCGCTCGGCCGGTGTCTCGAACAGCAGCGGCGCAGTGGCTCCCGCGTCCACGAAGGCCAGTTTATAGCGCAGCGCGATCTGGATCTCGTCGCCGTCGCGCAGCGGCTGCGGGGTGAGCACATCACGGCCGTTGAGGTGGGTGCCATTTTTGCTGCCCATGTCCTCCAACTCATAACGATCGGTGCGCCAAACCACGCGCGCGTGGAGCCGCGACACCTGCCGGTCATCCAACACGATGTCGCAATCCGGGGCGCGGCCGATGGTGACCGTCCGATGCTCCAGCGGGCACATCAGGCCGGCTTCACCGCCACGCTGCAAGATCAGCATCGCCGATTCCGAGGGACTGTTACGTTGGTTCATAACACAGGTCTCCCAGTGGTCTTGACACCCTCAGCAAGCTGCGGGATAATCCGGTTGTCAGTCGTCAGTTGTCAGTTGCCAGTGGTTATCCGCCATTCGCTACTTGCCATTCGCCATTCGCCAATGTCTCAAATACTTCCTACCGGCACGATCCTGCGGGACCGCTACGAAATCATTGATCTGGTCGGCCAGGGCGGCATGGGCGCCGTCTACAAAGCCAGCGACCAGCGGCTGCGCGGCCGCGTCTGTGCGGTGAAGGAGATCCTGCCCGAGCTTGCCAGTGCGCCCGGCATGGAATCCCAGGCCCACGAGCAGTTCTACCGCGAGGCCAGCGTCTTGGCCCAGCTCGATCATCCCAACCTACCCAAGGTCTCCGACTTCTTCGAGCAGGATGGCCGCGAGTATCTGGTGATGGACTTCGTGCCCGGCCAGGACCTACGCCAGTTCGTGGAGGAGGCTCGGCGGCGCGAAAGCTTCCTGTCGGAAGAAACGGTGCTCGCCTGGGCTGCGCAGATGTGCGACGCTCTGGAATATCTCCACACCCAAGACCCGCCCGTGTTACACCGGGATATCAAACCGTCGAACATGAAACTGACCCCGCGCGGGGTGGTCAAGCTGGTTGACTTCGGGCTGGTGAAACTGCTACAACCCGACGAGAGCCGCACGGTAACGGTGGTGCAAGGCCGCGGCACGGTGGCCTACACGCCGCTGGAGCAGTACGGCGGCGACACCGGTCACACCGATGTGCGCTCCGACATCTACTCGCTGGGCGCCACATTATACCACCTGCTGACCGGCCAACCGCCCGCGGATGCCAAACAACGCTTCCTGAAGCCCGGCAGCCTCATCCCGCCTCGGGATATCAACCCGCGCATCACCCCGCGCACCGAGCGAGCCATCCTGACGGCGATCGCTCAACACCCAGACGACCGACCTGCGACCGTTGAGGCATTTCGCACGGTGCTGTTCACCGGCACGCTTGCCGCACCCACAGCACCTTCTGCGCCGGTGACCCCACGCGACACCTGGCGAGCATTGATGGCAAACCACGGCGGGCTGGCGGTCACAGTCGCCCTGCTTACAGCGGCGGCCTTCCTGATCACCCTGCTCTCCCCGACGCTGCCATGATTCAGCGCCAAGGGCCCCCCTCAAACCGCCCGGCGTCGCCCCGTCCAAAGCAGCGACAGCGCGCCACCAAAGAACGTGATCAACCCCGCAGCCCAGGCCTGGCCATTAGCCTGCAGCATCGTTGCGCCGGGCAACCAGCCGACTGCGTAAAGTAAATACGCGCTCCAGGCAGCCACGCCCGCCCACAACACGGCAGCCAACGTATTGAGCCGCGCCGGCTCCGGCGCGCCATCCCAACCATCGTTGCGCCGGCGCAACCAGAATACGAACCCACCCACCGATGCCGTGCCCAACAAACCGAACAAAAAGGAGGCCAGTGTCACCCGCGCCTGTCGTTGGGCCGGCGCCTGAGCGTTGCTATCCGGGGTAGGGCTTGGCTCCGGAAACGGTGTCGGCGTCGGTGTCGGCTCAGGCGTCGGGCTAGGTGTTGGGGTAGGCGGCGATGTTGGCGTAGGCTCAATGATCGCGATGCTGCCGGGCGTGTCGCCGCCCACCCGCAACTCGATGCGGGTCGAGTCCTTGGCCTCGCCGGCCTGGGCGGTGATCCACAGCTCGCCAGGTCGATCAAGCGCCACCACGGTGCGCGCCCTGCCACCCACCGTCGTCTCCACCTTGGGGGCCAGGGCCAACGACTCAGCCGGATAGCGCAGATAGAACTCAACGGGTGTGCCGTCGGGCACAGCATGACCGTTGCGATCCAGGATAACGTCCGTCTCCAACTCGATCTGGCTGCCGACCTGGATGCTGCGCGTCACAGCTTCGGACGAGCCAATGGCATCCAATGCAATGACCTGGCCCGCAGCCGGCTCCAGTTGGCGGATCAGTTCATAGTTAACCCCGCTGACGCTGACAGGCAGTGCACCGGTCGGTGTGAATTCTCGGAACAGAGCACGGACAGCAGCCTCAATGAACGGCTGCGTGCGGCTGTAGACCCCGAAATAGGCTGTCAGCTTGCTGATCTCCGTCGTGTCAAGATAGTAAGGAGCGTTGAACGCCAACACTACCAGCCGCTTGTCGCGCAAGCTGTCGGCGCGGCGGGCCAGGAGCGCGCGCAGCGCGGCCGACGCCGGATACTCTTCCGGGCTATAACTCAATTGGGCAAAAATGATCCAGCGGGCTTCAGCAATGGCCGCCTGCACCGCCAAGTCCTGGTCATCTCGGCCCTCCAGAAAACGCTGAAGATCGACAAAAGTCAGGCTGCGGATACGTTCGCGCGCGACCTGGCCCGTCGCCTCCGGACCGTACAGGCGAAGGATATGTTCCTGGATGGCGTCGGCTGCAATCAACGGTGCCGGCGGGCAGGTCAGGCACTCCTGCACTGTCCGCGCGTCAGTGAAAATCAAGATGTTCTCGTCGGCCAACGGCGCGCTGGGCAAGCGATCGGCAAATTCATCGCGGCCGGGATAAATCAACGTGAGGCCGGCCCGTGCAACCGCCTGCGTCACGGCATCCCTCTGGCCCACCACGGCGTCCACCTTCTCCAAATCACGAAGGGCTGGACTTGCCTGCCAGTTGCCGCCATACAGGCGCAGCTTGAGGCGGATCAGGCGTTCGACCGACGCATCAACCCGCGCCCTAAACGCGCTGTCGCTACGATAGCGTTCCTGGAAGAACAGGATGGTCTCTTTAATGGCAGCCACTTGGTCCGGCCAGTTGTCGGTTAGCGCGAAGCGGCCCAAGTACAGCAGATCGTTGCCTGCCAGCAGTGCCTCCTGCGCCACTTGCCGGTGGGGAAACTTCGCCAGGTCGGGGCTGTAATAAAGCCGCAACGCGGGCACGCCCAACGCCTCGCTGACCAGCACACCCCCGGCCGCGCGCCAATCGGCGAACTCTCGCAGCGCCATCAGCTCCTGAAGCTGGGGCGCCAGGCTGATGGGCGGCGTCACTTCGCGGATGCTGGCCTGCAGGCCTCGATAGCGGATGTGTGATGTGAGCAGTGCAGCGGTGATGCCCGACGCGGCCAGGTCCTTGCCCGAGGTCACGGCCGCGAACGGCGCCAGGTCAATCTGGCGGAGCTGCTGGAGCGACTTCTGAACAGTGGGCACCTCGTCCTCCGGTCGGCGGTCACTGCCGCCCTGGCCGGGGAAATGCTGTGCGACCGTGGCCACCCCACCTTGCCCCCCAACCTGCACCCCACGGATAAACGCCTGGCCGATCTGGGCCACCCAGTACGGATCGCCACCGAACGCGCGCGTTTCCAGGTCACCTTTGCTCCCCGGCCGCGGCGTCTCCAACACATCCAGCGGCGGCCCCAACAGCAGGTTCACCCCGGCCGCATTCAACTCCTGCCCCACGATCTGCCCTACCTGCACGGCCAGTTCCGGCGACCAGGTGGCGCCCAGGGCCATGGCGCTGGGCAGGGGGGTGAAGCCGCCGGTGCCAGCGAAAAACGAGCTGTCGTCACCCGTCCAGTTTAACGCGATGAGTAAGGGGATGTTGGCGCCGATGCTCACCGCAGGCGGTGGAGCCGGGGTCGGGGGCAGCGGCGTCACCAGCGCAGGGCTGATGACGCTGGTGACGCTGAGCACCTGCGTCAAGGTGATGCTGCCGGTCTCAGTCAGCCCCAGGGTGGGCCGGATCGGCTGAGGCGGCTGCGTCGCCAGTGCTTGCAGCGCGTTAGCGATCTCGGCAATCTGAACTGGCGTGCTCCGCAGGGCGGTTTGTGCAATCCCCGTTGGAGCGGCGATCTCGCCCGCCACCGGTATGTTACGGAAGTTATCGTTGCCCGGCAGCAGTACGACAGCTCCCACGCGGTAATCACGCACCAAGGTGGCGATATCAGACGCAGGCCCGACATCGTTTCCCTCGAATGCGACCATGAAGAGTTGGCCCACTTTGTCTGCGATTGTCATCCCCGCAAGGATAGCCTGGAGATCGGGCGATGGGGATGGCGTGACAACCGGTGTGGGTGTCGGTGTTGGCTCAAAAGGCTCTGTTTGCGCTTGCGGGGATGCAGTTGCAGCGCGCGGCGCCGCGGCTGCTGTGGGCAATGCCCACGGCAGCCACAACGATAAAACCCAAACCCACAGTACAAGCCAGTGCTGGACGCGACGCATGTTGTTCAACTCTCCGCACACTTAAAGACAAGGTGCATTTTAGCCGTAACGGGTCTTTGCGTCAACCAAAAGCACAAAAAAGGCGAGGTGATCGTGTCACCTCGCCCGCATGACCTGCCACATCACTGTGGATTACTGAGTCGGCGGCAGGATCACAGTGTCAATCACGTGGATGACGCCGTTGCTGGCCTCGATGTCGGTGATTAGCACGGTCGCATCGTTGATCATCACCTTGTTACCTTCCACCTTGACCGTTACCGGCTGGCCCAGGACGGTGTCAGCCGAGGTCAGTTTCACCACATCCGCCGCCATTACCTTGCCCGCCACCACGTGGTAGAGCAGGATGTCGGTCAACTGCGGGATATCGGCCGCCAACGCCTCGAACGTGCCCTCCGGCAGCTTGGCGAACGCATCGTCGGTCGGCGCAAACACCGTGAACGGACCCTCGCCCTTCAACGTCTCCACCAGCCCCGCCGCCTGCACCGCCGTCACCAGCTTGGTGAACCGGCCATCGGCTACGGCAATGTCCACGATGTCCTTCGGCATCGGCTCAGCCGCAGCCTCCTCGGCCGGCGGCAGGATCACAGTGTCAATCACGTGGATGACGCCGTTGCTGGCCTCGATGTCGGTGATTAGCACGGTCGCATCGTTGATCATCACCTTGTTACCTTCCACCTTGACCGTTACCGGCTGGCCCAGGACGGTGTCAGCCGAGGTCAGTTTCACCACATCCGCCGCCATTACCTTGCCCGCCACCACGTGGTAGAGCAGGATGTCGGTCAACTGCGGGATATCGGCCGCCAACGCCTCGAACGTGCCCTCCGGCAGCTTGGCGAACGCATCGTCGGTCGGCGCAAACACCGTGAACGGACCCTCGCCCTTCAACGTCTCCACCAGCCCCGCCGCCTGCACCGCCGTCACCAGCTTGGTGAACCGGCCATCGGCTACGGCAATGTCCACGATGTCCTTCGGCATCGGCTCAGCCGGCGCGGGGCCAGGGGTGGCTTCCGCCGGCGCAGCGGCCGGCGCAGGCTGCATCATAATGGGGCCACAGGCTGCGATGGCGACCGCAACCACAAGCAAGAGCGAAACCAACGTCAGGGACTTCATATCACATCTCCTTTTTTGTAATCGTATTGTTTCAAACTGACAACCAATACACATCAAACAAACTTTATACAAAGTTTTTACATCACTTACAAAGCTTCTTCTGTAGCATGCAATCCATTCGCAGGTCTTGTGGGAAATATAGACAAACACACCCTGACAAGGTATAATCATCTCACCCGAACCCTTGTTCTGTGAGCGTTGCTATGCCCGACTTCAAACTCGTTTCCGACTTCCAACCCACCGGCGACCAACCCGAGGCGATCCGGCTGCTGGTCGAGGGGTTGCAACGCGGCCACCAGCACCAGACATTGCTTGGCGCCACGGGGACCGGAAAAACGTACGTCATGGGCAAGGTTGTCGAAGCTGTCAATCGCCCCACATTAGTCATGGCCCACAACAAGACCCTGGCCGCGCAGCTCTACAGCGAGTTCAAGGAGTTCTTCCCGCACAACGCGGTGGAGTACTTCGTCAGCTACTACGACTACTACCAGCCGGAAGCGTACCTGCCGCGCACCGACACCTACATCGAGAAGGACGCGCAGATCAACGAGGAGATTGACCGGCTGCGCCTGGCCGCGACCTCGTCCCTGCTGAGCCGCCGCGACGTGCTGATCGTAGCCTCGGTGTCGTGCATCTACGGCCTGGGCGATCCGGCCGAGTACGGCCGGGTGACGGTGAAGCTGAAGCGCGGCAGCCGGGTGCGCCGTGAGCTGGTGCTGCGCGAGCTGGTGGAGATCTTCTACGAGCGCAACGACTTCGAGCTGCGCCGCGGCCGGTTCCGCCTGCGCGGGGACACCCTGGAGGTGATGCCGGCCTACGCCGAGCTGGCCTACCGGGTCGAGTTCTTCGGCGACGACGTGGACCGCATCACCGAGATCGATCCGCTGACCGGCGAGGTGCTGCGCAAGCTGGACGAGGCCGAGATCTACCCGGCCAAGCACTTCGTCACCCCCCAGGCCAAGCTCACCGAGGCGATCAAAATCATCGAAGAGGAGCTGGAGGGCCAGCTCAAGGTCTTCCGGGATGCGGGCAAGCTGCTGGAAGCCCAGCGGCTGGAGCAGCGCACGCGCTACGACATGGAGATGCTGCGCGAAGTGGGCTATTGCTCCGGCATCGAGAACTACAGCCGGGTGCTGGCGCTGCGGCCGCCGGCCTCGCGGCCCTTCACCCTGCTGGACTACTTCCCGACCGACTGGCTGCTGATCGTGGACGAGTCGCACATGACCCTGCCGCAGGTGCACGGCATGTACAACGGCGACCGGGCGCGCAAGACCGTTCTGGTGGACTACGGCTTCCGCCTGCCCTGTGCGCTGGATAACCGGCCGCTGCGGTTCGAGGAGTGGGAGGACTCGCTGAACCAGGTGATCTACACCAGCGCGACCCCCGGCCCGTATGAGCTCAAGAATTCGGCCCAGGTGGTGCAGCAGATCATCCGCCCCACCGGCCTGGTGGACCCCACGGTGAAGATCCGGCCCACCAAAGGCCAGGTGGACGACCTGCTGAAAGAGATCCGGCTGCGCGTCGCGGCCGGCCAGCGCGTGCTGGTGACCACCCTAACGAAACGCATGGCCGAAGACCTGGCCGATTACCTGCAGGAGGTCGGGGTCAAGGTGCACTATCTCCACTCCGAGGTGCAGACCATCGAGCGGGTCGAGATCCTGCGCGACCTGCGGCTGGGGCTGTACGACGTGGTTGTGGGCATCAACCTGTTGCGCGAGGGGCTGGACCTGCCGGAAGTAAGCCTGGTGGCAATCCTGGATGCGGACAAGGAAGGCTTCCTGCGCTCCGAACAGGCGTTGATCCAGACCATCGGCCGCGCGGCGCGGCACATCAACGGCACGGCCATCCTCTACGCGGACAACATCACCGACTCCATGCGCCGAGCCATCGACGAGACCAACCGCCGCCGCACGGTGCAGGAGACCTACAACCAGCAACACGGTATCGTGCCGCAGTCCATCGTCAAGGCCGTGCGCGACCTGACCCAGCGCGTCCAGGCCGAGCGGGGCACGCCCTCCCCGCGTTGGGGCGGTGCGCCCGCGGTGGCCGAATCCGGCCCGGAGTACCACATCGCGCCCACCGCCTTGCCCAAGGACGAGGCCACGCGGCTGATCAAGGACCTGGAGAAGCAGATGAAGGCCGCCGCGCAGGCGCTGGAGTTCGAGAAAGCCGCTATGCTGCGGGATGAGATCATCGAGCTGCGGCAGGCGTTGATGGCGCAGGATACGCGGCCGGTGTGGGAGCAGTTGCGGGATGCGTAAGGCGTCTCATGCGATCATCAGGTTGCCCGGCGATGCGATTCATGCTATAGTGACTTCGGAATCTGTTACATCGGCGCCGGATGGGAGAACTTTGGCAGCTTTCAGCCGGTCTGTGACCGGCGTCGCAGGCGCTTTCAAGCCGTATTTCGACCCAAGTCGGGGATCGCAGACCCCTGCAAGCGAAATCTTGGTGACATTGGGCTTAAGGGGCAAGGACAACTTCCATGCCAGGGCAGCAAAGCGACTATGAAAAGTTACTGGCCGGGTATTGGCGCAAGGTCACGCCTGATGAGCTTGCATTCTATCGGACGCGGTTCTACCCGCTGCAGAATCGCGTCTTCGAGACAGCCAGCCTGTACGACGATGCGATTTACCTTACCGGCGGCACCGCGTTGGCCCGCTTCTTCTTCGAGCATCGCATTTCTGAAGACCTCGACTTCTTCACGCTCGGCGACGACCTACAGCGCATCGCCACGGACCTGATCGCCCGGCTCGAACGCCGCGGCCTGACGGTGCATGTGGAACGGCTGGCAGTCTACTTTGCCCGGTTTTATGTCGTTCAGGACAATCTACAGCTCAAGATCGAGTTTGCACGAGAATACCACCTGGTCGAAAACCTGAGCAAAACAGCGCACGGCATCTACGTGAACAGCCTGGCCGACATCGGCGCCAACAAGATCAGCGCCTTCGAAGATCGCGCCGAGATCAAAGACATCATTGACCTGTTCTACATCACGCAACAACTGCCCCTGACGCGGCTGTTCGAGTTGGCCGACATCAAGCGCGTGCCCGTGGCCTATGAGAACTTGCTGGCCATTAACGCCCAGGGGATCACGGGCCGGGTGCTCGTCACCGATGAACTGGATGCGGTGGAAGCGGGTCGCTTCCTCGACGTGCTGAAGCGTGACGTCGGGCTTGAGGTTAAAAAAAGAGAAGGTCTGGCGGCCAGTCAGGTTCCGCAACTAACTGCACGGCTGTTGTGGGATTTTCCCCGCGATGAACGCCACGTCACCTCGATCTCGCTGCCGGTGCTGAGGCGCCGGGCGCGGCAACTCCCGCTGCCCGAACGCGCGGCGCTGCTGAAGGCGCTCCGCGCAGGGGGAATGTAACCCCGCCGTCGGCCGAGAGACCGGGCTGTTTCCCCAGCAATACCTCCGTCGAAATCCCTTGGCATCCGGCCAGCACCTCCGCGACCGTGCGCGCGGTGACCACCAACCCCGCGCCCCAGTCCGCCGGCCGGCTGATCGTCGGGATACGGGCGCGGGCCTCATCCAGGAAATCGAGCGCCTTATGAACTGAAAGCAATCATCCGTCACCCGCCCCGGACGAGCCGCAACCAGGTTGCTCACGCAAAAACACCAGGGACGCCAAGAAAACCCTTTGCGACTTCGCGTGAGACTTTCTTGTCCGTTGCACGAAAATCCACTTGGAAGGCGCCAAGACTCAATCCGCGCCAGATGCACCTTGTGCCGCAAATATGCTGGCGTTTTCCGCCGCCAGATCCGCCTCAATCTCCGCGATCATTGCTTCACAGAGCGCCAACTCCTCCCGTTCCTTTTCGATATCCCCCTCGGTCATGCCGACCAGCATGTCAAGGACATCCACCTGAGTCTGCCAGGTCTGGCGCGCGGCCTCGTCTTGCGCTTTGCTGAGCAGGCGGCGGGCGATCTCCAGTTCGTAAGTATGGCGCGCTAACTGCGGCTCGAGTTCCTCCCAGATCTTGCTCTGCGCCGCGATGGCGCGGTCTTCCCACGCCTGGCGCACCTCTTGTTTCATCATCTTCCGTTCCTCCTCTGCGTTGCGCGGCACACTGGCAAAGTAACGACCTTCGTCCAGCGCACATTCGGCGAACCCGGCAACTCTGGTGTGCGCGGTCGGCAGGTACGTTTCCAGGATGTCCACCGCCTCGGCCGTCCCTTCGTGCGCCAGGAGGAGCAACGCGTCCTCCATCTGCCAGCGCGGGGCGGCTGCGTCCGCCAACAAGACGCGCCGTGCGTCAACGACAGTCTCCGACCGCTGGCGTTGGCCGAACGGCTGGCAGCACTCGCCATAGCCCGGACACGACTGGCCGCAGGTCGCCGAACGATACCATACGCCATCCGCCTGCTTCACCAGGCCGCCGCGTGCCAGCTGGAGGTTCCCCTCGTACTCTTCGACGCCCTCATAGTCGGCGGTGACGACATCGCGATAGCCCGCGCAGCAAATGCCACAGCCCGGACAACGTATGCCGCAGTCAGCCGTTTGGATCAGACGGCCATGCTCATCTTGGGTCACGATTGCGCCATCACCCATGCGCGGATCGTAAGGCGGCAGCCACGGCTGCCAGGCGATTGCGGTATCCATCTTGCCCCCTTTCTCGGTTTTGTAACGTGATGGTAGAATGTTCTCCGTACGGATAAGGCATGCCGACAGGAAGTAAGCGCGGCGCGCCATCACGACAACAGTCACGGGGTGACGCGGCCATCGAGCGCGGCGGGGGATACCGGCTCGATCCAGCAAGGACAGCAAGTCAATTCTAGCCCCACAACAAAACTCTGTCAAACAGGAAACGGTTCATGGAACTCGGTATCATCCGCCAGATCAATATTGACGCCGAAATGCAGGCGTCGTATCTCGACTACGCCATGAGCGTGATCGTCGCGCGCGCGTTGCCTGACGTGCGCGACGGGCTGAAGCCGGTGCACCGGCGTATCCTCTACGCCATGCACGACCTGGGCCTGGCGCCCGACAAGCCGTACAAGAAGTCGGCGCGCATCGTCGGTGAGGTGCTGGGCAAGTACCATCCGCACGGCGACGCGGCCGTGTACGAGGCGATGGTACGCATGGCCCAGGATTTCAGCCTGCGCTACCCGCTGGTGGACGGCCAGGGCAACTTCGGCTCGATTGATGGCGACAACGCGGCCGCGATGCGCTACACCGAGGCGCGGCTGGCCAAAATCGCCACCGAGATGCTGGCCGACATCGAGAAGGACACCGTCGATTGGACCGAGAACTTCGACGGCACCCTCAAAGAACCCACGGTGCTGCCCGCGGCGCTGCCCAACCTGCTGGTCAACGGCGCCAGCGGCATCGCCGTCGGCATGTCCACCAACATCCCACCGCACAACCTGGGTGAGGTCTGCGACGCGCTCTGCTACCTGATTGACAACTACGACCGGCACGACGATGTCACCATCGAAGATCTGATGCGCTTCGTCCCCGGCCCCGACTTCCCCACCGGCGGCGTGGTCTACCGCTACGCGCACGAGGGCAACGGCGGCGAGGAGCGGGAGGATGTGATCGCCAAGGCCTACGCCACCGGCCGCGGCAGCATCGTGATGCAGGCCAAAGCGCACATCGAGGACATGAGCCGCAACCGCAGCCGCATCGTCGTCACCGAGCTGCCCTACCAGACCAACAAGACCAACCTGATCGAGCGTATCGCGGAGCTGGCGCGCGACGGTCGGCTGGAGGGCCTGACCGACCTGCGCGATGAATCGGATCGCACGGGGATGCGCATCTGCATCGAGATGACCCGCACGGTCGAGCCGCGCAAGGTGCTGGCCGACCTGTTCAAGCTCACCCCGTTGCAGCAGACCTTCGGCGTGTCGCTGCTGGCGCTGGTGGACGGCGAGCCGCGGCTGCTCAGCCTGAAACGTATGTTGCTGCACTTCCTGGAGCATCGCCAGGTGGTGATCGTGCGTCGCGCCCGGTTCGACCTGGAGCGGGCCAGGCAGCGCGCCCACATCGTCGAGGGCCTGCTGCGCGCGCTGGATGTGCTGGACGAGGTCATCGCGCTGATCCGCGCCTCGCGCACGGCCGACGTCGCCAAGCAAGGGCTGATGGACAAGTTCAAGTTCACCGAGATCCAGGCCCAAGCGATCCTCGATATGCAGCTCCGCCGGCTGGCCGCGCTGGAGCGTAAAAAGCTGCAAGACGAGTACAAGGAGCTGCTGGCGCTCATCAAGGAACTGGAGGCGCTGCTCAAATCGCCCAAGAAGGTGCTGGCGGTCATCAAGCAAGACCTGCTTGCCCTGAAGGAACGCTACGGCGACGCGCGGCGCACGCAGATCGCGGATCGGGCGAAGGGCGCGCTGACCGCGATGGATGTGCTGCCCGATGAGGACGTGTGGGTGACGCTGATCGGCGACGGCCTGCTGGTCCGCCAGCGGCGCGCGGCCGGTGGCCCGCCGTCGGCCAACGTACAGCAGCTCGTCTCCACTACTACCCGCGCCGACCTCTACCTGTTCAGCGCCAAGGGGCAGGCGACGCGGGTCTCCACGCACCAGATCCCCGAGGGGCCGGGCGCGCACTACGCCGACCTGTCCGATTTCAGCCGCCGCGACCGCGTCGTCGCCATGTTCGCCCTGCCCAAGAGCGAGAGCGACGAGCCGCCGGCCGGGTTTGCAGCCCTGGCCACGGCCCAGGGCAAGGTCAAACGGATCGCCTTGGCCGACCTGGCTGTCAGCGCATCCGCCGGCCCGCAGGTGATCGGCTTGGACGACGGGGATGAGCTGATCTGGGCCGGCGCCAGCGCGGGGGGCGGGGAGATCATGCTGGTCACAGCCCAGGGGCAGGCGATCCGCTTCGCGGAGGACGACGTGCGCGCCATGGGCCTGCCCGCGGGCGGCATCGGCGGGATCAAGCTGGCCGCGAAAGACCGGGTGAGCGCAGCTTCGGCATTCGGCCCGGCGACTGGTGCCTCCCACCTGGGGATCGCCACCGCGCTCGGCTTCGTCAAGCGCACGCCCCTGGCCGATTTCCCAGCCCAGGGCCGCAACGGCCAGGGCGTGGTCGCCGCCAAACTGACGCCCAAATCGGGCCTGATCGCGGCCGCGACGTTGTTGGCTGCAGGGGACGGGCTGCTTTGCGGCTTGAGCAGCGGCAAGGGCCGGCTATTGGCATCCGCCGACGTGCCGGAGATGGGCCGGGCGGCCACCGGCAAGCAGGCGGTCGCGCTGGCCGCGAGCGAGACGGTCACCCGCGCGTTCGCCATCCCGGCGGCGGAGGTTGAGGTTAAGGTCGAGGTTGAGGCTAAGGTTGAGACCAGACCGGCGCGCGCCGCGAAAGCGTCGTCCCCAACCACTGGCAGACCGGCTGCAAAAACGCCGGCAAAGGCCCCGCCGCCGCCGGCCGAGCCGCCGAGGGCAACCCGTTCCCGCAAACCGGCCGCTGAACCTCCTGCGCCGACAACGACCGATCGCAAACCGGCCGCGAAAGCATCAGCGCAAATCGCACCGCCCCCGGCTGAGCCGCCGAAGACGTCTCGCGCGCGCAAAGCTGCCGCAGAAGCCCCCGCTTCCGCGCCGAGAACGGCCGCCCGCAAACCGGCCGCGAAAGCATCAGCGCAGACCGCACCGCCGCAGGCTGAGCCGCCGAAGACGTCTCGCGCGCGCAAAGCTGCCACCGAACCGGCCGCGAAGGCGCCAACCCAGGCCGCACCGCCCCAGGCTGAGCCGCCGAAAACGACCCGCACACGCAAACCGGCTGCAGAACCGATCGCTCCGGCGCCGATAACCGCTGCGGTCAAACCGCCTACGAAGACGCCAGCCAAGGACGCACCGACCCCGGCTGAGCCGCCGAAGCCGACACGCAGTCGAGGAAGGGCGGTCGCTGTTGATGCCGCCCAGCTCGCGCTCTTGGCCGAACCGCCGTTAGACACAGCAGCGAAACAGCCGCGCGCCACATCCAGAGGCAAAGCTGCGCCGGCCACGCCTCCTGAGCCGCCCAAAGCGACATCAGGCAAGGCCAAGACCGTAACGCAACCGGAGTCGGCCGCGGGCCTCGTCAAACCGGCCGGCCGCGCCTCGAAACAAGCCTCGGCGCCACCCGCGCCGGCCGAGCCTGCCGCGCGCACGGCCACGAAAACCGCGACCAAAACGCCCGCGCCGCCCGCCAAGGCCACATCCACCCCATCCGCGGCACAGGGCAAGGCGGCCAACAAGACAAAACCGCCCGACAAGCCTGCGGCCCCGGCGAGCAAGGCCCCGGTCGCATCTCGCAAGGGAGGCACGCGCAAGTCGGGCAGTTGAGAAGGGTATCACGATGCCTCGCGAATCACTTGTGCGTCAGTTGATCAACCTGGTCCGGGGCGAGGTAACCCCTCGCCTACCGGCCCGTGACATGACCTCAAGTCCCTACGCCGATGAGCGGACTGAGCCCCCGACCCTGGCTGAGCTGGTTCAACGCGCCGCCGGGTCGGGCGACCTGGACGCGGCGCTGCCTGAGCTCCCGCCCGCCGTGGCTGATGCGCTGCGGGCGATCGCGGCAGGGGAACGCATCTCAACCCCACTAAGCCCCAAAGAAGTCTCCCAACTCGGCCATGCGATTGTTGTCTGGGACATACCACACTATCGATGCGAGTTACCGCCTTTTGGTCCGCCTTTTTCAGCGCCTAAGTTGGCTCAAGATCTGAACCTACCGCTCGAAACAGCACAACGGATCGCGGCAGTGGTTGACTGGCCCATCGGCTTTCTGGCCGAGGACTTTCGTGACTTCGCTGGCCTGTCAGAGGAGGACCTGGGGCGGGTGTTGACTTACCTGGGAGAAACATATGGTACGTATCCCAAAGGCACGCGTTACGCTGCGCCATGAGGAGGCCAGTAGATGGGCGCGGAGTTCCCCGATCCGATGAGGCCCCCCGAAAGTCAGACGCTGACCGACCTGGTGCGACGCGCGGGGGAGACCGGTGCGCTGGCGGAGGCGCTGCCAGGTCTGCCACCGGCAGTGGCCGATGCGCTGCGAGCCATCGCGGCCGGCGAACGCGTTCCCGAACCCCTGGCCGCTGAGGACGTGCTGCGCCTTGGCCGGGCCGTTGCGGCCTGGGGTGTGCCGCCCTTTCGCCATTCGCTGTCACCCTGGGGACCGCATTTCGCGGTTTCCGACCTGGTCGAGCGCCTGGGGGTGTCGCCGGAAACGGCGGAGCGCAGCGCCGCGGTGATAGGCTGGCCCATCGGCTTTCTGGTCGAGGACTTCGTTGACTGGGCCGCGCTTTCGCCGGAAGAAGCGGCACGCTTGATGAACTACCTGGCGAAGACGCACGGGCTGTACGCCACCGGCAGCAAGTACGCCGCGCCATGAGCCTCCTGCGTATCCACCTGGGCTGCGGCCTGGTGCACCGGCCCGGCTGGGTCAACGTGGACCTGTTCGAGGCCGCGGCCGCGGATATACTGGCCGATGTCGGGCTGTTGCCCTTCGGGGACGGCTGCGCCGCGGCCGTGGATGCGCGGCAGCTCATCGAGCATCTGGGCTACGTCGGCGCGGTCTATGCGCTGCATGAGTGGGCGCGCGTGTTGGCAGCCGGCGGTGAGCTCCGCATCGAGACGCCCGACCGCGACCGCGTCCTGGCTGCGGCGGCAACGGCAGCCACGACCGAGACCAGCCTGCCCTGGCTGTTCGGCGACGAGCGCCGCGGGCTGGGGCACCGCTACCTCTTCTCGGCCGCCGAGCTGGCCGACCTGGCAGGCCGCGCCGGCTTCGAGGCGATCTCGGTCGAGCCGTTCGAGGCCGTTCCTGGCCGGCCGGCGTTCCGCGTGACCGCGCGCCGCATGGCCGACACGCCCGCGCTGCGCTTCGCGGCGCGCTTCCATCGGGGACTGGTCGTCGCAGGCGTGGTGGATCCGCGCGATGCGCCGCAGCACCTGGCCGCGCTGGAGGAGGTGTGCCGGCAGGCAGCGGCGCTGATGAGTGCGCCCGGCGCGGACGCGCTGGCAGGGGTGCTGGGACTGACCGCGCGTTACAGTCCGCTGGTGACAGCCTGCGCGCTGAACGCGCTGCCGGACCCCACAACCTGGCCCGCCGCAGAACTGGCGCAGGCCCAGGCGTTGGTGGGCGCCCTGGCCGCGGCGCAGTTCCCGGCGCGGCTGGCCTGTCGTTGGCGAAACCTCGCCGTGCCGCCGGGGCTGGCCGACACTGCGTGGGCGGGCATAGAGCGGGAGGTCAGCCTCTATCTGGCTGCCCGGCTGCATCCGGGGACGGGGCTTGACGCCGTGCGGGACGCGTTCGACGCGGCCACGGCGGACCCGGCCGCCGAAGACCTGACTGTGACCTTCTTCAGCCGGGAGGCGCTGGCCGATCACGCGCGACGCCACACCGCGCGCGGCGGCCGCGCCTTCGCCCGCGGCGACCTGGCCGCCGCGGCGCGGGCGTTCATGATAGCGCTGGGCTACGACCCGGACGCGGCCTGGCCGCGCTGGAACCTGGCGCGGCTGCATCTGATGCAGGGCCAGCGGCTGGATGCGCTGGCCGCGTACGAGGCGCTGCAAGCGGTCTTGCACCCCGGCCTCCGCCCCGCGTTTGAGCGCGAGCTTGACGTTGTGACCGGCCGGGCCGGGGACAGCGCCCAGTATGCCGTCCCGCTGCCTGACCTGGCAGATCTGTTGCGTTGAAGACCCAGATGACACCTCGCCTGATGTGTTGCGTGTGGGAGCTGACGCTGCGCTGCAACCTGCGCTGCCTGCACTGCGGCGCGACCGCCGGCTCAGCGCGGGCTGACGAGTTGACCACGGCAGAGGCGCTGCGGGTGGCCGACGAGCTGGCCGCGCTGCCCGCGGATGAAGTCACACTGATGGGCGGCGAGCTCTTCCTACGGCCCGACTGGCTGGCCGTGGCCGAGCGGCTGCGCCGCGCCGGGGTGGGGCTGGTGATCTTCACCAACGGCACGCTGCTGAACCCGGAGCGCATCGCGCAACTGCGCGCATTGGCCCCGCGCACTATCGGCACCAGCCTGGATGGCGGCAGTCCCGCTGTCCATGACGCGATCCGGGGCGTGCCGGGCGCGTTCGAGCGGACCCTGGGCGCCATCGCCGACCTGCAAGCGGCTGGACTGCGCGTGTCCGTGATCACCACGCTGACGCGGCGCAACGTCTACGAGCTGCCAGCCATCGCCCGGCTGCTCATCGGCCGCGACATACGCTGGCAGATCCAGGTGGCGGGGGCTGGCGGTGAACGATTGGCGCAGGACGACCTGCTGACCCCGTTGGAGTTCTATTTCGCGGCGCTGTTCATCGCGCGCATGAGGGCTACGGTGCCTTGGCGGGTTTTACCGGTGATCGGCGCGCATGACTTCGGCTATTGCTCAGCGCGGCTGCCCTACCTGGGGATGCCCGGCGAGCGGTGGACCGGCTGCAGCGCGGGCCAGGAGACGCTGGGCATCCGCAGCGATGGCCGGGTGCAGCCGTGCCTCTCGCTGCCGGAAAGCTGCGTGGTGGGCAGCCTGCGGGAGCGGCCCCTGGCAGAATTGTGGGAGGATGCGCTGGCGGGGTGGCGCGCGCCGGTCCAGCGTCACGGCTCGTGCGCCGATTGCCCGCACGGCGACCTGTGCGAAGGGGGCTGTACCGGCATGGCGCTCACCTACAGCGGCCGCCGCGGGGAAAACCCGATGTGTTTCAGGGCCATCGAACAGGCTTGGACAGCGTTCTAGAAACCAGGTTTCTGAACGCCAAGTTACCGCGTCTCCGTCACCTTGCGCAGCGCGCGCGGCTGATCGGGGTCGAGGTCGCGCGCGTGGGCCAGGTGCATCGCCAGCAGTTGGCCGGGCACGATGGCGCAGATGGGGGACAGCCATTCGGGCGTGCCAGCCGGCAGCGCAAGCGCCACCCGGCCTAATGCCAGCGCCGCCTCGTCATCACTGATCACGATCAACTCCGCCCCACGCTCCTTTGCGGTCGCCATGAAGCTGACCATCTCCGGCAGCATCTTGCCCGATGGCGCGATCACCACCACCGGGAAGCCCTGGGCGATCACCGCCAGCGGGCCATGCAGGAAGTCGGCGCTGGAGTACGGCTCAACCACGGTGTAGGTCATCTCTTTCAGCTTCAACGCCAGCTCGAACGCGGTGGCGTAGTTGTAGCCGCGGCCGATGGTGACGCACGCCTGCATGTAGCGATAGCGCTCGGCGAGGCAGTCCAGGCTGCTGTTGAGCGCCAACGCCTGCCCCACCTGCCCTGCGACCGCTTCCAACGTGGCGACTTGTGCGGCATCGCCGCTCAGCGCGGTGCTGAGCAGCGCGATGGCCGCCAATTCAGCGGTGTAGGTCTTGGTGGCTGCGACGGCCTTCTCCTCCCCCGCGTGCAGATCCATGACAAAATCGGCCGCCTGCCCCAGATCGGAGCCGGGGAAGTTGGTGATCGCCGCGGTCAGCGCGCCCTGCTGCCGCGCCTCGGCCAACACGGAGACGATGTCGGGGCTTTTGCCGCTCTGGCTGATGCCGAGCACCAGGGCGTGGGGGCCAAAGCTCGGCGGCGCACCGTAGATGGTGAAGAGGCTGGGCGTGGCCAAGCCGACGTAAAGCCGGTTGGCCGCGCCCAGCAGGTATTGGGCGTAGCGGCCCGCGTTGTCGCTGGTGCCGCGCGCGGCGATCACCACGTACTGGATCGCCCGGCGCTTCATCTCAGCGGCCAGCGCCTCAGCCGTGGGGCGCTCCGCCTGCAGCAGCCGAGCCAGCACGGCCGGCTGCTCGTGGATCTCGCGGTAGACGTGGGTGGATTGTAGATCGGGCATAGGACCTCGTGTTGCGTGTTGCGTATTTCGTACTGGAATCGAGGCTTCAGCCGGTCACTCTCGCTACACGCCAAACCGCCTGAAGGCTCGATTCCTTTGTCAATCTTCGGGTGCCGTGTAAACAACCTCCCCCGCCACCACTGTCGCGCGCACCCGCAGATCCGGCGTCAGCAGCACCAGGTCGGCGGCGTAGCCGGGCGCGATGCGGCCGCGCTCGCGCTCGAGGCCCAGGACTCTGGCCGGGGTGGTGGTGACGGTCGCCAGCGCGTCGCTCAGGGTGCAGCCGGTGAACGCGATCAGGTTGCGCAGCGCCTGATCCAGCGACAGGATGCTGCCGGCCAGGGTGCCGTCGGCCAGCCGCGCACTGGTCTCGTCCACGGTGACCTCGAAGTCGCCCAGCAGGTGCACGCCGGCCGCCATGCCCAACGCAGCCATCGCGTCGGTAACCAGGTTCAGCCGACCCGGGCCCAGCATCCGCCAGACCAACTTCACCATCGCGGGGTGCACGTGGATGCCGTCCGCGATGATGCCCACGGTGACGCGGTCGTCGGCCAGTAGCGCGCCGGGCAGGCCGGGGTCGCGATGGCCTAGCCCTGGCATGGCGTTGAACAGGTGCGTGCCGTAGCGGAGGCCCGCATCGAAACCGGCGACCGCCTCGTCATAGGTCGCCATGCTATGCGCGGCGCTCACCAGCACCCTGCGACCAACCAGCGCACGGATCACATCCAGGGCGCCAGGCAGCTCCGGCGCCAGCGAGACCAGGCGCACGCCCGCCTCCGGCGACCACCCGGCCGCGGCCTCCAGGCTGGGCGGCTGCAAATAGGCGGGGTTATGCGCGCCCTTCTTCTTGAGGTTCAGAAACGGCCCCTCGACGTGCAGGCCCAGCGGCTCAGCGCCGCGGAAATCAGCCGGCCGGCCGGTTGTGACCACCTCCTGGCCCAACGGGACCTTGCCCGGCGGCGAGGTGATGATGGTGGGCAGAAAACTGGTGACGCCGTAACGCGGCAGCATCTCCGCCACCCGCCAGATCGTCGTCGGGTCGTCGGTGAAATCATCGCCAAACCCGCCGTTGAACTGCAACTCGATAAAACCGGGAACCAACAGCAGGCCGGTCGCATCCAGGACTTCTGCGCCGGCCGGGCAGGGCAAAGTATCGGCTGTGTCAGCGACGATAATGCGGCCGCCGTCAATCAGGACAGCAGCATCCTCAAGGGTTGTTTCAGGCGCGTACAGCGTCGCACCGTGGATATAACGCATAGTATAACTCTTTTCATCGGAAGGCACTTATGTCACCCTGAGCGGGGCAACAAAGCCACTTCAGCCACAATTCAAAACCAGCGAAGGGTCTTGTTAGTCACCACAGATGCTTCACTGGCACTTTACCGCAACGCACCCTGAGTCGCAGACCCGTTCAGCATGACAAATGGCACGCTTACACCCCTCGCACCGCCGGCAAACTCGCGGCCGCGATGGACTGCCCTACGCGGCGGCTCTTCTCGTCCGGCAGTTGGATGTGGATCCGCTCAGCTAATTCCGGGAACTCGGCCGCCAGCACCGCTTTCGCGCCGTCCAGGATGATGGGGCCGCCCGACCCGGAGGTGACGCGGCCCAGGATCAGCACGTGCTTGAGGTCGTAGAAGCTGGCGTAGTGGGCCAGGCCGTAGCCCAGGTAAACGCCGATGCTCTCCCAGATCTGCCGGGCACCCGCGTGGCCGGCCTCCAGGTAGCCCTGGACGTGCTTCAGCTTCTCGGCCTTGGTTGCACCGGCGGGCAGCTCGATGCCCACGACCGGCGCCAGCCGGAAAACGCACTGCTGCGAGAAGTACTGCGAACCCACGCCGATGTCGCCCGACCACTCGTCCGCGGGCGCGGCGGGGTTGTAGTCCACCGGCGCGAAGGCCAGTTCGTTCAGCCAGCCGGTGATCGCGCCGCGCAGGTCCACGTAACCCGCGGCCTCGCTGGAGCCCAGCGCGATGCCCAGCACGCCATCGTCTTCCAGCGACATCGCCCCGGCCAGCGCGGTCACGTCGCCGTCGTTGATCACCTCCAGCGGCACGCCGAACTCCTGGCGCAAGCGCAGGAACATGGTGCGGATCTCGTCGTAACGCTCGGCCGGCACGCCCCGGAACAGCGAGGCGACCATCGGCCGGTTGGCGACGTAGATGCCGGCGGAGCTGCCGCCAATGGCGTCGAGCCGCGGCAGCTTCGACTGCGCCAGTTGCAGTGCGGCGCGGATGCGGGAATAGTGATAGTCGGGGTCGGTCTGCTCCACCGGCTCCCAGACGATCTCCTCGCTGAAGATCGGTTCGCCGTCCATCACGGCCGACACCTTCAGGTCGGACGCGCCCAGGTCGAAGCCGATGCGGCAGCCGTCCAGGTGGCGGCCCAACGCCTGACCGGCCTCGCGCGCCGGCGGAACCTCCTCGACCGCACACGGCACAACGGTGAATGGCTGCTGGTAGACCTGCTCGCCCATGAAATGGTAGTCGAACGCGCGCTGGCCGCCGGCCGCATAGACCGCAGCGAGATATTCACCGATGGCCTGCGGCCCGCCGACGAAGAGCTGCCACCCCCCGCGCGCCCAGAGCAAGAACTTGACCAGGCGTTCGACGTGTGGGAGGTTGGCGGCGAAGCGCGGATGGCCCTCCGGGAAGACCCGCGTCTCGAAGCGTGACAGCTCCCCATCCCCCCGTTCCAGGCCGAGGGCCAGCGGCTCGCCGCCGCCGGCCGCAGCGACTTCGGCATTGAACGCGCGAACTGCCAGGCTGGCCGGCCGGAAGGCGGGGTCCAGGGGCGGGTGGAGACGCGGTATGGGCAACATCAAGGTTGTCAACTGAAGACACTCCAATCAGGAAATCGGTCTTGTTTCGTTTGCGGTGAGGTGCATTATACACCAAAGCCTCGCCGACGGCTCACTACCCGTGCTTGAGAAAGCCGGCTGTGGGCGTCCTGGGTTCACTGAGGGCATGAGCCGTCTCGTACAGCGCCAGCACATTCTCTGTCGGCACATCGGTCTGCAAAACATGGCTGGGCGCCAGGATGAAGCCGCCATCCGCGCCCAGGATGGCGACCATCTGTCGCGTCGCGTCGGCCACGTCTGCGGCCGAGCCGCGCGGCAGGAGGTACTGCGTGTCAATCGCACCGTGGAGGCAGATGCGGCGCCCGAACCGTTCCTTAATGATGCGGGGATCCATACCTTCGGCCGCCACTTGCAGGGGGTCGAGGATATCCACGCCCAGGGCGATGATCCGCTCGATGAAGGGCATGATGGCGCCGCACGAGTGAAACATGACCTTGACCCCGTGGCTGTGCGCCATCGCCACCAGCCTTGCCAGCCGCGGCGCCATGTAGCGGTCGAACAGCCGCGGGCTGATGAGCAGTCCGCGCTGCGTGCCCAGGTCATCGGCGATGCGCAAGATGTGGATCCGGCCGGCCGCAGCGGTGAACATACGGTCGAAGAAGGCGACATAGAAATCGGTGAAGCGATCCATCAAATAGGCTGCCATCTCCGGCGCTTCCAGGAGGTCTATCAGCAGCCGTTCGATGCCGCGCAAGAAGGTCGGGTGCTGCCAGATGGAAGCGCCCGACGCCATGATCGCGCGATCGCGCCACGGGACCAGGCGCTCGGCAAAATCGGTGAAGTCGAACCAGTCGGCCGCAGGCCAGGGGTGCGCGGCCAACTGCTCGACCGAGGTCGCGTGCTCCAGGACGAAGTCCACGTAGCACTCCTCCGACCCCAGTGCGGTCTCCATGACCTTTGTCCGCCAACCCCAGAAGTTCTCCTTCACGGCGTCGGGCAGCCAACGTTCCTGCGGAATCGGCCCGCGATAGACCGGATCCACCACCCCGCGCAGGTCAACGATATCTACGTGCAGCCGGTCGAGCAGTTCGCGGTGCGTCGTCGTGCCCAGGTCGCGATGCAACCGCGCCAGCGTCGCTGCGTTGGCACTGAAATCCAGTGGCACGCGGTCGGGCTGGGCCAGGCCGATCGCGGCCAGGACGCGCGCTTTGGCGTTCATTTTCGGAACTCCGTCATCAGTTGCCAGCAGGTCAGCTCCATGCGCGGCACGTGGAACGCGCCCTTATAGGTGTTACCCTTGATCGTGGACGATAGCCGGCCATCCCGGTGCAAGTAGCCGAACCATTCGCCGTGTTCGGGGTCAGGGAAGCGCGCGTAGGTCCAGTCGTGGATCATCTGATGCCAGGCCGCGTATTTTTCGTCGCGGGTCAGGAGATAGGCCATCAGGGTGGCGATGATGGCTTCGTTTTGCGGCCACCAGAACTTCATGTCGTGCCAGTACTCCTGCACCGGCAGCCCTTTGACGTCCACGAAATAGATAATGCCGCCGTGCTCCTTGTCCCAGCCGCGTTCCCACATCCAATCGAGGATGGTCAGGCCGGTGTTGAGCAGCTCAGGATCGTTCCCGCGTTCGCGGCTCTCCTGCATGATGAACCACGAAGCTTCGATGGCGTGGCCGGGGTTCAGCGTGCGGCCGTCGAAGTGATCCAGGAATTCGCCGTCCGGGCCGACGGTCTCCAGCACCGTCGCCAGTTCGGGGTGCATGTGGTAGCGCCGGATCTCGCCGATGTAGCGGTCAATCGCCGCGTTGCAGAAGGCCGGATCGGGCAATGCCCCGCGCAGGATCTGCGCGGTGACCGTCATAATCATCGGGATCGCCAGGCCGGGCATGGGCCGCACCGCGGGGTTCCACTTCGGCTCCAACGCGCCGGGCGTGTCGAGGTGATGCTGGACGCGCTGATAGAGCGCCAGCGCCTCCTGTGCCGCACCCGCGTCACCGGCCGCGCGGCTATAGGCCGCCAGCGCCGCGATCATGAACGTCTCGCTGAAGATATAGCGCCGCTTGCGCAGGGGCCGGCCCTCCCGGTCCACCAGGAAGAACATGCGGCCGTCCGCGTCGAAGCCGTGCTGGCGCAGGAAGTCAATGCCGTGCCGTGACCAAGCCAGCCACTCCGGCCGCGGCTCGACTTCGCTGTACAGCGTCGCCAGCAGCCAGCTCGCCCGCCCTTGCAGCCAGATCGCCTTGTCAGTGTCCAGCAGCGAGCCGTCGCGGTCGCGCGAGAACATGAAACCGCCGTGTGCCTCGTCAACGGCACGCGGGAACCAGAACGGCAGCGTGCCCTTCAGCAGCCCGTCCCGGTAGGTCGCCAGCAGCGCATCAATGCGGGCAGGGGTCATGATGGTCGAGGGGGTTACAGAGATCATTGCTATGCTCACGAAAGTTGGATCGAAAAACGCTGGAGTCGAGCCTTCGGCCGGTCACTTACATCAAACATCAAGTAGGCTTGGCCACTAACACGAAAACAGGACGCGGACGACGCGGACAGGACTGAGATCATCCGCCTTCATCCGCGCTCGTCCGAGTCCCACTTTCAACTCACAGTGCGGCCAGCTCCGCGAACCCGAACTCCGCGAAACCGGCATGCAGCGCGGTGCGCTTATCCTCGGGCAGCGGCAGGTTGGGCAGGCGCGGCCGGCCGCAGTCGAAGCCCAGCACCCGCATCCCCTCGCGAAACGCGCCAACAAACCCGTGGCTGATCATCAGCTCGGTGATACGGTTGGCCCGGCGCTGCAGCGCCAGCGCGCGCGCGTGGTCACCGCCCTGGATGCTGGTGATAATCTCCCGATAGACGCCGGGCATGAAGTTGAGGGTCGAGCCGATCAGACCGGCCGCGCCGTACATCAATCCCAGCGCCGCCTGCTCATCCATCCCGGAGAAGACGGTCCAGCCTTCGGGCCGGAAGCGGACGATCTGGCTCATCTCGTACATGTTCGGCCCGGTGTACTTGGTGCCGGCCAGGTTGGGGATGTGCGCCAGGTCGCGCATCAACGCCACCGCGTCGCGGGAGAAGCCGTACAGGTAGGGCAGGAACGGCAGCTCCGGCGCCGCGGCCGCGATCCGCTCGAAGAAGGGTGCCACCCCGCGCAGATCGTACGTCACGGGCGGCAGGATGCTGCTGAACCCGGCCGCGCCGGCCGCCTGCGCGTGCTGCGCCAGCCGCACGGCATCGTTGATTACCGCCGCGCCCACGTGGACGATCACCGGCACGCGGCCGGCCGCCTGGGCCAACACGGTCTCGGTCACCAGGATCCGCTCCGCGACCGTCTGGAACGCGCCCTCGCCGGTGCTCCCGCACACGTAAAAGCCGCTGACCCCTTTGCCAAGGTGGTAGTCCACCAGCTCGCGCAAGACCGTAACATTGATCTCGTCGTTCTCGGTATACGGCGTGATAAGCGCCGGCATGAAACCGTGAAATGTACGCACAAATGCCTCCGACTCAGGTTGAGGTTAAAATTGAGGTTAAGGTTGAGATGAACGCCCGACCTCAACCTTAGCTTTACAATATGGACCGCGGGTCCAGCGCGTCGCGCAGGCCGTCACCGATGAAATTGATGCTGAGCACCGCCAGGCCGATCATCAGGCCGGGCGGCAGCCACATCCAGGGCATCCCTTCCAGGATGTTCAGGCTCTGGGCGTCGCGCAGCATATTGCCACCCGGCCGGGCGGGTAGCGAATGAGGCCCAGCACCGACATGACACCCACCGACTTGCCTGACCCGCTCTCCCCGACGATCGCCAGGGATTCGCCCTCGTCCAGCGTGTACGAAATGCCGTTGACCGCGTGGATGGTCGCGCCGTCCGAATAGAAGCGGGTCACCAGATCCTTGACTTCGAGCAAATGCGCCATAACGTGCTCCCTTGGGTTCAGTTTTGCCCGGATGTCCGCAGTTCAACGCCCTGCCCGGCGAGGCCAACCTGGCTGAGCTGCACCGCGCGCGCCATGCGAGCCTCCAGCTTGCGGAAATGGTCGCGCATGCGTTGTGTGGCCAGGACCACATCACGGGCCCGGATGGCGTCCAGCAGCTCGCGATGCGCCTTCAAGGTCGTCAGCGGTTGATGATCGATCCCGATGCTCTGGACGGGAAGTGAGTGGTATATGACCCAGAAGATATCAATCAGTCCGCTCAGCGATTCGTTGCCCAACGGACGATAGAGCAAGCGATGAAAAGCCCGATCATCCGCAGAGGTATCTTCGTTACGCGCCGCCTTTGCTTCCCAGCGGTCGAGCAAAGCCGCCATTTGACCCAGCTCCGCATCACTGATCTGGTTGATCGCGTCGGCCAGCGCCGCCACTTCCAGCCAGACGCGGATCTGCAAGATCTCCGCCGCCTTGACCGGGTCAAACACCAATCCGTAGGACAACAGATCGAATACCGAGTCGAAATTGAAGGCCCGGACGCGCACGCCATCACCGTGGCGCACCTCGACGATGCCCAACGACTCCAGCGCTTTGACTGCCTCGCGCACAGAGCCTCTGCTGACGCCCAGGTCCGCTGCGAGCTGGCCCTCGGGCGGTAGCAGATCACCCGACCCCAGGCGGTTATCGGTGATGTATTGCTTGATGCGGTCCTGGATGACCCGGTTGAGCACCGGACCGCGCGCCAGCTTATCCATTGCCCTCTCCGTCGGTTGTCTGATACATGAATGATTAGATATCGGATATCTGATATCTAATCACAGGATAACACACCCGATTCGAAATGTCAAATTCGTGATGAACGATTACGCGTTCTCGGCACACGGGGGTTTGTCCCAGATCGGACGTTGTGTTATACTTTTCCCCAGTTGCCATACGGTATCCCCTCCGCGTCCAAACACGGAGTTGTTCATGGAAATCGAAGCCAAATTCGCCCTCCCCAACCGCCAGACGTATCGGGATTTGTTGCGCCTGCGTGCCCTTGCCGGATTCACCCTCATCCCCACCGCCGCTGTGCACATCACCGATCGTTACTTCGATACTGCCGACAGCCGGTTATTGGCCGCAGGGTACACTTGCCGGCTGCGCACGGAGGGCGCATTGGTGCTGGCGACGTTGAAGGGGCTGGGCGGCGCGCGGGGCGCGGTTCATCACCGGGACGAGCAGGAAGTTCAACTGGTGGCCTGGACACCCGAAGTGGCCGTCTGGCCTGCGTCGTCGGCCCGTGACCTGGCGCAGAAACTGACCGGCGGCATGCCTCTACAGCCGCTGTTCGACCTGGAACAACACCGCTCACGTGCCGACGTGATGGATGAGGCGCGCAGGGTGGCGGAACTGAGCCTGGATGCGGTGCGGGCTACGGTGGGCCGGCGACCCGCGCTGTATTACGAACTGGAAGTGGAACTCAAACCGGAGGGGACTGAGACAGACCTGGCCACGGTTGTCCAGGAGCTGCGCACCATTTACAACCTGACGCCGGAGCCGCGCTCCAAATTCGAGCGAGCCTTGGAGACACTGCAGGGCCGCGGCGCGGTGGCTGAGACAAGCCTCTCCGACGCTGAACGTGATGCATTGGCGGCCTACGCCGCCGGCCCCGACCCCGAGTTGGCGCGCCGCGCGGCCGTGATACTCGGCTGGGCCGATGGTCTGCCCACGCGCGAGATCGTCGCGAGCACCGGCCTCTCTGATGGCCGCGTGCGGTTCTGGGTGCGGGCCTTCCGGGCCAGGCGCACAGAGATCTTCGCGCAAGGTGCCCCTGGCGCTACTGACGCTGCCGAAAAGGAAAACGTTGGTCGTCACGAGCGCGTAGCATCCCTGAGGGGCCCCGGTCGCCCGGCGCGTCGCCATACGGCGGAAGTCGTGACTCCCGACCATGAGCAGCCTGTGCGCGCGGCCCGAAAAACGCCGGCACGCCGGTCACGTCGTGCAGGGTCGGCCGTCCAGGGCCAAGCTGAGCCGCCAGCACCCCCACCGCCGGCGGCAGAAACACCGCCCCTGCCGGCCGTCTCGCCCCCGCTCAAACGGGCCCATGCGTTGCCCACCGTCGTCGAATTCTGCCGGGAACAGGGCGTGGACATGGCCCATGCGCGCTTCGTCAGCCAGCAGGCTGTCGCGCTGTTCGACTTGCTGAGGGCCGCGCACCGTCTACCGCGCAAGCGGCGCAAGTTGCTCCAGCAGGCTGCGCTGTTGTGTACAATCGGCGCGACGCAAGACCCCGCACACCCAGAACGCGCCGGCCGCGATCTGATCCTGGCGCAGCCGCTGCACGGCGTAAGCACCGGTGATCGGCTGGTGCTTGCTTGTTTGGTGGCACTACAACGCCGCAAACCTAAGCCCGACAAAGAGCCGGCCCTGGCCGCGTTGGAGGCCAAACAGCGGGAACATATCCAGCCGCTGGCCGCTCTGCTGCGCGTGGCCCAGGCGCTGGATCTTTCACGCACCCAGGCCTCGTTGATTACCTCCGCCGAAGGTGCGGACTCAGCGCGCTGCGACCTGGTATTGACCGGCCCGGCTGCCGACGTGGACGCGCGCCAGGCGGCCGACCGCGCGGATTGGTGGCAACAGCTCGTCAAGCAGACGTTGGCGTTCACTGCGATCACGCCGCCGGCCCCAGCAGAACCAGCGCAAGGCGACGGGACGGAGGCCCCGTCGCCGCCGCCAGAGATCGTCGTGCCGCCCATCCAGGCTGATGAGCCGATGAGCGAGGCCGGCCGCAAAGCCATGTACACCCACTTCCTGCGTATGCTGGCCAACGAGGCGGGCACAAGGTTGGGCCAGGACATCGAAGCGTTGCACGATATGCGCGTCGCCACCCGGCGTATGCGCGCGGCCTACAGCATCTTCGCGGATTACTTTGATCCGGCCGTGCTGGCCCCTTTCAACAAGGGTCTGCGCCGGGTCGGCCGTGCGCTGGGCACAGTGCGCGACCTGGATGTGCTGATGGAGAAGGCCGAGGCCTACCAGTCGACATTGGAGGAAGGGGCCACTGAAGTGCTCGCGCCGCTCCTGGCCGACTGGCGCGCGCGGCGGGAGGTTGCGCGCCGCGAGATGCTGGCCCATCTGGACAGCCCGGCTTACCGTGACTTCGTCACTGCGTTTCAGGTTTTCCTCACCACACCGGGCGCGGGCGCACAGCCCGTGCCCATCGGCGAGCCGCTGCCCCACCAGGTGCGCCATGTCGCCCCGCGGCTGATCCTGACCCGCTACGAGGTCGTGCGGGCGTACGAGACCATCATTGACGGCGCGCCGCTGCCCACCTATCACATGCTGCGCATTGACTGCAAACGCCTGCGGTATGCGCTGGAGTTTTTCCGGGATGTGCTGGGGCGCGAAGCGCCGGAGATCATCAAACAGGTCACCGCCATGCAAGACCTGCTCGGCGCGCTGCAAGATGCACACGTGGCCGAGGACCTGATCGCAGGCTTCCTGGAGGAACAGCGGAAAAAACGCAAGAAAGGGCTGCCCGAGGAAGTGTTGGCCGGCGTCGCCGGTTACCTGGCCGCACAACAGGCAACCCAACAGGACCTCTTGGGGCTGTTCCCGGCCCCCTGGGCCGAATTGGTAGGGTATGACTTCCGGCGCGCATTGGCGTTGGCAGTCGCTGCGTTATGAGATGTACAAATCGTCCGTGTGCATGAGGCACAAACGCGGACGCTCAGCATTCAACTCTCTCCCAGTACCTGATTCACTGCTCTGCAAGGAGGAAGCCATGTCCAACAAAGACAGCAAAGAACACGCGGAACAGGAGGGCGCAACGCCCGTGGCGGAAGAGGTGAAGCCGCCCAAGAACAAAGAACCGAAGGCCAAGAAGCTCAAGGCTGAAGCGGCCAAAGCTGAGAAGGCGCAGGCAAAAGCGGCAGCCAAGGCCGAGAAAGCGGCAGCCAAGCCTGAGAAACCAACGGCCGAAAGCGTTCCGCCACCAGAAGAGAAGCCGGCAAAGCGCAAGAAGATGACGACCGAGGCCTATGAAAAGGAGCTCGCCAAGCTGAATGTTGAGTTGGTCAAGCTCGAAGAGTGGGTCAAGGCCCAGGGGCTTAAGGTAGTCATCATCTTCGAGGGCCGGGATGCCGCCGGTAAGGGCGGTTGCATCAAGACCATCATGGCGCCGCTCAATCCTCGCTATGCGCGCGTAGTTGCCCTGGGTGTGCCTACCGAAAAAGAAAAAACCCAGTGGTATTTCCAGCGTTACGTGCAGCATCTACCTTCAGCCGGTGAGATGGTGCTGTTCGACCGTAGCTGGTATAACCGCGCCGGCGTCGAGCGTGTCATGGGCTTTTGCACCGAGGATGAGTATCGGGAGTTCCTGCGTTCGTGCCCGGAGTTCGAGCGGATGCTCTCCCGGTCAGGCATCATTTTGATCAAATACTGGTTCTCCGTCAGCGACGAAGAACAGGAACGCCGGTTCCAGGCACGGCTTAATGACCCGACCAAGCGCTGGAAGCTCAGCCCGATGGATCTGCAATCGCGCACCAAGTGGGTGGAATACTCCAAGGCCAAGGACGCCATGTTTGCATCCACCGATCTCAAACAGGCGCCGTGGTACGTGGTGAACGCGGACGACAAGAAGCGCGCCCGGCTCAACGTCATCCGGCACCTGCTGAGCATGATCCCCTACGAAGACCTGACGCCGGAGCCGATCAGCCTGCCCCCGCGCCAGCCCGACGGCGGCTACGTGCGGCCGCCCATCACCGACCAGACGTTTGTGCCGGATGTGTATTAGCACTGGATCAAGAAGCCCGGTTTCTTGCGGAAACCGGGTTTCTCTTGCAGATTTCACATCTTCTGCGGCCGCATCCCTTTCACCAGGGGCAACACCTGCTTGCGCAGGTCGGTGAAAACCTCGTGCGCCGAGCGGTTGGCATCAACCCGTATGAAGTTGTACTCCTTGCTGATCTGCCGGAACTGGGCCAGCAGCCGGGTTTGATACTCGCGCCAGTTGACGTAGATGTCATCCCCGCGTAACACATCCATTCCCGACTCCCAATAGTCGAACCCCTCGCCGGTCAGGACGCGCGGCACCAGGAGCTCGAGGTCCGCCTCCAGATAAAACACCGCGTCGGGCACGATGGCGAAGCCGAACAGATCCCGCAGCCAATCGTTGTCCATCCCCCGCACCAGCGCTCGCGCGATCACCGAATAGATGTAGCGGTCAGTCAAGCAGACGAAACCGGCCCGCAACGCCGGGATGATCTCCCTTTCCAGCCGGTCGGCGAAATCAGTAGCATAGAACAGGTTCAGGGTGATGTCACCCAGCGTGTGGCCCTGCTTAGCGCGGCGCAAGCCTGGCGCCACCAGTGCTGACCCCGCGAGCCCGGTCTGGGTGACCGCGTAGCCGTTCGCCTCCAACCATTCATGCAGCAGGGCCACCTGCGTGGAACGACCCACGCCATCGGTGCCTTCCAACACGATCAGGCGGCCGGGCAGCTCGCTGGCCTCGAAGCCGGGGATGCTGCCGGCCCCGTAATAGCGGATGCGCGTCATAGCTCGCTCCTAGCGGCCGGATCAACCTGGCCCAGTTGCAGATAGCGGCCGTACAGGCCCTCTTTCGCCAACACCTCACGCCACGGCAGCAAGTGCACCTTGGGCAGCCCGCGCAAGTGGGGCGAGACCAGCGCGCGCACCTGCTGCTGCTGGTGTACCAATGGCTGCATGGCATCGATCACCGTCAGCCCGAACTCGTCAACCATGCTTTGATACTGGCTCAGGATGCGCTTCTGGAACAGGCGAAAACACTCGTACGGATCGGGGCTGAGGCCCAGGTCCATGCCCGCCTCGTACCACTTCAACGCGGGCCGGCCGACCAAGATGCGTTTCAACGCCTCATCCAACGGCACCTGAAAATAAAACGCCACCGTGGGCCGTACTGCGAAGTTGTACAGCTTGCGCACCCACTTCGCGCCGATGCCCCGCGCCCCATCGCGCGCGAACGCGGTGTAGATGTACCGGTCGGCCAGTACGATGGCGCCCGCTTTCAGCGCGGGAATCACCTGGCGCTCCATCCGGTCGGCCAGGTCAGCCGCGTGGAGCAGGCTGAAGGTGAGAGGCGTGAGCAACTGCTCCTTTTTGCCGCGCGATGTCGTACGGCGCACCAGCGGCGACGAGTTCCACTCGGTGAACACCACCAGATGACCCTCGCTCACCAGCCACTTGTGCAGCAGGTCGAGCTGCGTACTCTTGCCCGAGCCGTCAATGCCCTCGACGATGAACAGTTTGCCCGGCAGGGATGTGCTGTCAGGTAGGGTTGCCATGGCGCTCCTTGTAAGAAGATTATACGAAGTGAGTGTAGCATCGTTACGCGGCATGTGCAACTCACCGAATTGACTCACATACCCAACCGCCAACCAGGGTGTTCTCTAAGCGTTTCTGTGGATATATAATGGTTTTGCCGGACCTGGCAACCTTTGTCCCGCTTTGACAACCGCACGGACGCAGTGCTATAATCGAGCCAGTTCTGGGGCGGTGGCGAAATCGGCATACGCAGCAGACTTGCGTGAGCACCAGGGTTGGAAACGCCCTCGGTGAATTCGGCCAAAGTCGGGGAACCCTGACCACGACGCGTGATGGCAACCCCGAGCCAAGCTTGTTGCCGGGATGGCAATTGACAAACTCCTCAATTGAGGCAATCTGTGAGAGCCAGACGATACACGGACGAGCAATTGATAGAGGCTGTCAGAGCCAATCCTTAACCAAACTCCTCTGCCCGAATTGTCATGCTTTGACTGACAATTATCGGGGGGGCAACAGGAAGGTGTAGAGACTTGACGGTCGAAACCTACGGTTGGGCCGCTACGGTTAAGGGAAAGTCCAGGCTACAAACCTCGATGAGGGTGGCGAAAGCCATAGTAGCATGAAAATCTGCCGGTCGTGAGACCTTGTGGGTTCGAGTCCCACCCGCCCTATGAATATCCAGGAGAAGCCGATAATCGTGAATACTCTTGAGTTCCGCTGCATGGTTAAAGCAGCGCCCGCAGAGGCTTATCGCGCGTTCACGCGGTCGGTCGCGCTGCGCGAGTGGCTCTGCGACGGCGCCACGGCGGACGCGCGCATCGGCGGACGCTGCTGTTTCTGGTGGAACAACGGCTTCTACGCCAGCGGCGCGTTCACAGCCTTGGAGCAGGATCGGCTGGTGGCTTTCACCTGGCAAGGTAGAGGCGAACCGGCCGAGACCCGGATAGAAGTGCGGCTAGAGGCAAACAGCCAGGGCACGGCGATCACGCTGACCCACGCGGGGCTGGGCGATGGCCCCGAATGGGTCAAAACGCGCGACGAGGCGGCCAGGGGCTGGCAGAGCGGTATGGAGAACCTCCAATCCGTGCTGGAGACCGGCCGCGACCTCCGCTTCACCCGCCGGCCCATGCTGGGCATCATATTGGATGATTTCAACGCAGAGATCGCGGCCCGGCTGGGCGTGCCGGTGGCCGAGGGCACCCGAGTTGCCAGCGCGGTGGAAGGCATGGGCGCGCAGCGGGCCGGCCTGCAAAAAGACGATGTGCTGGTCAGCATCGGTGGCAGACCGGCGACAAACTGGCCAGAGATCACCACCGCGCTGCAAAGCCGTCAAGCCGGCGACGTAGTCGAGGTCGTCTTCTATCGGGGCGCAGAGCAGCTGGCTGTGGACATGGCTCTCTCACCCCGCCCCCTCCCCGATGTGCCAGCCACGCCGCCGGCCCTGGCAGAGGCAGTCCAGGCGTTCAACCTTAAGATAGCCTCGGAGCTGACCGGGTGTTTCGAGGGGGTCTCAGAGGAGGAGGCAGCCCAACGGCCCGCGCCGAATGAGTGGAGCGCTTTGGAAGTGGTGGCGCACTTCATCCTGGCCGAGCGCGAGACCCAGACCTGGATCACCGACCTGATCAACGACGACGAGCGGTGGTCCGACCGTTACGAGAACCCGACCAACGTGCCGGCCCGCATTGCGGCGCTCACGGGCATGTATCCGACCATCGAGGCCATGTTGGAGCTGCTGAAGCGCAGCCAGACGGAGACGGTGGGGATGTTGGCATTGCTACCGCCGGCGTTTGTGGCACACAGGGGCACCTACTGGCGCTTGGGCCGCGATCTGCTGGCGCAGACCATAGAGCATCTGCACGAGCACACAGCGCAGATCAGGGCTGCTATCGCCGCAGTGAGGCAATAAAAACCCGAAGGGTAGTGCACCCTTCGGGTCGTCTCAAAGGCGACGGCGGGATTTGAACCCGCGATCGAGGTTTTGCAGACCTCTGCCTTGCCACTTGGCTACGTCGCCGTTAATGGGACCATTGTAACGTAACGGGCGGGACTTGTCAAAACCGGGTCCCTGCCCTCGGACGAGTCATATGTCCCCCGATCACATCATCCGGTGTACAGAATGCGGCACGCCCTTCATTTGGCCAGCCCCAGCCTCTGACAGCGCAGTCTCCGACCCCGAACGTTGCCCCATGTGTCAGCGCCTGGCGCCGGGGCCGGGACGCCAGCGCGGGCTGGTGAAGTGGTTCAGCCGCGCCCGGGGTTACGGCTTCATCACATCCACCCAGGGCGCCGAGGTGTTTCTGCACAAATCGGGGCTGGCGCCCGACCAGCCGTGTCCCCGCGTAGGCCAGCTGGTGGAGTTCGCGCTGAGCCACGGTGCGCGCGGTGTTCAGGCGGAAGACTCGGTCATCCTCGACGCGCTGGCCGTCGGCCCTGCCAGTGGCTAAAGCCGACCGGCTCAGAAGATGGGAGCCGGTTTGTAACCGGCTGATAACCACGACGCCCAACCTGCCGGTCTCCACCGGTTTTCACCTGCTGAGCCGGCGGGTTTTCGCGCAGCATCCCTGAAGACAACCCACGGCGGACGTCCGAGACAAGTATCGCTCACATTTTCCCCGACAACGACACACTGCCCAACAGCTCATCATAAACCAACGCCTGGACATGCCAATCGAACTGCGCCACATGGCTCTGCCAGGCCGGATCGCTGTGCGGATCCGCCAGGGCCCTGCGTAAGCGCGCCAACAGCCCCGGGAAATCATCATACAAACAAGAGGCATACGCGCCCGGCGGCAGCAGCTCTGGATAGCTCAGCCGATTGGGCAGCACCGGCCGCGCGCCGCAGTAGATCGCCTCGACCGTGCTCACGCCGAAAAACTCGTGAATGGCGGTGCTGAGTACGACATCGGCCGACCACAGCAGCCGCGTGTAGTCCGCCTCGCTGGCGGCGTAACCGAGGTGGACCAGCCGATCGCCCAACCGCGCCTGGGCAGTCGCAAACTCAGCGGGCGCGACCCGAGAATTCTTGCCCGCCAGCGCCACCCGGAACGGCAGGCCCTCATCGGCCAGGGCGTACAGCGCTGCCAACATCGTCTCTGGCGCCTTGTCATACTCCCAGCGCTGGTTCCACAAAATCAGCGGCGGCCCAGAACGGTCGGACACAGAACGGGCCGGTCGCGCCAGATCGAGCCGGCGCAGATCACACCCTACGGGCAACACCTGCGACCGGTCGCGGGCGACCTCGATTGTCTCCAGGTGGGTGTAATCGGGAAAATGCTTCAGCAGCCGCGGGGCTTCATCGAACCAGGAGCGCAGGTGATAGGCGGAGTTGAAGCACACCCGATCAGCCGCCAGCATGGAGAGGTGCTGGATCATGCCGAAAGCCAGGTCGCGCTTGGTCCCGGGCGAGGGCGGGTAGGTGAGCTGGTTCTCATGCATGTAGAGCACGACCGGGGTCGGGGCCAGCGCAGGCCGCGTCAATGCCAGGAACGCAGGCAGGTTGGTCATGCTGGTCGCCACCAGCAGGTCAGGCCGCTCGCCGGCCGCCAGCCGTGCCTGCGCCTGGGCAGCCAGCTCCAACGCGCCGCCGTGCATCCGCCATTTCCAGAACTGGCCCGGCATAGCCAACACCTGCACCCGGTGTCTGCTGTGCGCGGCGTAGCCCTCGGCCCATGCGCAATGCGAGCCGGTGTGATAGGGGTTCAGAAGCCAAACGGTCAGCGGGGCGGACATGGATTCATCATACCACCGATAACCTTAAAAATCCAGTGACTTGGGCATCAATGCAATAGTCGATTTGACAGACAGAGACAGAGTGTGATATTTTGCGCATCACGTTGCTTTTGAGAGCCAGAAACCAAGCCATGAACCAGTCAACCGTCCTGATTGTCCTGTCGCTTATCACGCTCCTTGGAGACAAGGAGCGCATCCCGTTTGGAGGAGAGTAGCGCAGGCACAGGTCAATGAGGATCTTGGTGGCACGTAAGCGGGGCCTTCCAAACGGGAGGCCCCGCTTCTTGATCTCAGCAGATGTATCACGTTTTGGAGGACATCATGACTTCTCACGAATCAGCCCCGACGGCCTATGCGTCCGAACAGCGCGGCCGCACCGTGAAAGCCAGCTTCGGCCCTGCTGAACCGCAACCCAATGGCACAGCCCATGAGGAGGCCGCGCGCGCGGTGATGCATCCGGACTATCACGACCCCGATTGGCGGTATTACCACGGCGCGATGGCCGGCTAAGCGGCGTTTGGATTTCAGTGAGTCTGTGCACATGATATGCGCGACGTTGGGCATACTGGGCAGACATGGTATAATCGCCTCCACACAGCAATGAGGGAGGCGAAGATGCGCGTTTTGCTACTGAAAGATGTCAAAGGCCTGGGGCGTGCCGGTGAAATCAAAGACGTAGCCGGAGGCTACGCCCAGAACTATCTGTTCCCAAACAAACTCGCCCAATCAGTCACCGAAGGCGCCGTGAAGCAGGTGCAGCACGTCAAAGAAGTGTTGGTCAGCAAACAGGAGCGCAAAGCGGCCGAAGCAAAGACCCTGGCAGCTCGCCTGGACGGCCAAACCATCACGTTCAAGGCGCGCTCCGGCGAGGGCGAACGGCTTTACGGCTCCATCACCAACGCCGATGTCGCCGAGGCGCTTTCCAAGGCGATCGGCCAGCCGGTTGACCGCAAGCTGGTCGAGATCCCACACCCCATTAAGACATTGGGCCAGCACCGGGCGACGGTAAAAGTCGGCCCCGGTCTGGTCGCCAACGTGCTCATCTTCGTTGACCGCGCTACCGAGCCGGCCTGAGCACGGACCTGGCGCAGCCACTGCTATCACAAGAAAGAGCCCTGTCGATGTCCGGCAGGGCTTTTTATGTAGAGCTGGGATCGAGGCCTAAGCCGGTTCCTTGCTCCACCAACAATCCGATCCTGAAAGAGGCTTCGTACAGCCTCGATTCCAGTTCTGCAGTGCCATGATCCTACTGCAACGACAGGCGCGCAACATCCAGATTAATGAAACTGCCATCGTCCGCCATGCGATACAGGATCACCGTCAGGCCGTCCGGAGCGACGTCCAGTGGCAGCACCAGGCTATAGGCGTCGGTCACCACCTCGCCGGGCGTCCAACGGGTGGTGGGATAAGCGCCAACCACGGGGTGGCGCGCATCCGTCTGACCGAGCTCGGTTCCACCCTGGGTGAGCCGGACAGAAACCGACCAGTCGCGCGTTGGTTGCGCCGTCGCCTGCCAGGTGAGTCCAAGGGCCCACCGACCGATCCCTGGCTGGCGCGTCACACGTGTTGACAGCAGACGGATGCCGTCACCGAAATCGTGGGGCACGGCCGGCTCGGGCAAATCGGGCGGCAGCTCAGTGTGAGGCGCGCCGCGCATGATAATCACGGTTGGGCCCAGCGCGTTGAAATGCACGCTCGCGGTTACCTCGGCCGGCAGCAGCGGCAACGCAGCCACCGTGACGGCTACTTCCTCACCTACCAGCATGTCAGACGCCCCGATCGAGGCGGTAGGCTGCAGGTCGGACCGCTGGCCCCAGATCTGCGTGACGTAAGACAGCGCCAGCAGTTCCTCCGCCGTGCCCACCAAGATCGCGCCGGTCGGCGGGTCATCGGCCAGGATGGCCCAGGCCGGCAACAACCCGTTGTCATCGGGCCGGTTGCTGTTGTCCGCACGCGGGTAGACGGTGATCCCGCGGTAGAACATCAGCGCGGCCAGGGCGAATAGGATGATGGCCCGCACACCGGGCCGCCACCTTTCGGCGCGCTCAGGATGGCTGTCGAAGAAGCATTCAGATCGGTTCCCAAGTCGCCCCGCCAGCCACGCGATCCCCAGGGCCAGCAACGCGTAGACCGGCATGATCACCTGGTACCAGTTCCCCAGTCGATCAATCCAGCAGAAACCCAGGTAGATCGCGACCGTGCCCCAGATCAACTGGCCGCGGCGGCCGCGCAGCACGGCCAGCCCGGCCAGGCCCGCCAGCAGCCCCGGCCAGGTCAGCTCGCGCCAGATCAGCGCGGGGAACTCGTGCGTGAAGAACGGCTGCAACCGCCAGGTCAACTCATCGCGGCCCTGCTGGGTGGAGATGAAACGCCAAAACCATTCCCACGTGCTGGCCCACTCACCGACCCCGCGCCACTCCGGATGCTGCGCGCCGCGTATGTAGACGAACGCGTAGCTCAGCAGCGGCAGCAGCGCCAACCCGACCGCGGTCGCCATCAGCTTGGGCCGTCGTAGCAGGCCCGGCTCCGCGCGGAGCACGACCCACAGCAGCGGCGGCAGGACGGCCAGCACCGTCACCTGATGCGCCAGCCCGACCCCGGTCAACAGCGCCAACCCCAGCAGATAGCGGTCGCGGCGCAGGCGCTCCCAGCGGAAGGCCAACAACATGAAGACCAACGTCCACGCGACCGAAGAGGCGTATTGCTCGGTGGTGACCGCGTAGTACCAGAAGAAGTAGGTGAGCCCGTAGAAGGCTGTGGCGAGGAATACAATGAGCCACGCCGGCTCAGCGGTTGGAGATCCATCGGCTGAACCCGATAAGGCCCTGCTGAACCTGTACCCAAGCGGCTGAGGCCGCTTTTCAGTTTGAGGCAGGGGTTTGTAACCCCTGAACACCTCCAGCATCAGCACATACAGCAACCCCAACGCCAACAGCGCCCAGAACATCGAATAGGACGATAGGATCTGGATCGGGTTGCTATCCGGCCCCAATAGCAGCCGACCAACACGGAACCAAAGCCAGCCGCCCATGGTGTACAGCGGGTAGCCGGGCGCATTGCTCATGCGACCCTGCACTTGCGCGTATTGGTGCGTGATCAGATCGCCGCCGGCCAGCTCGCCAGCACGGAGGCCATCATCCAGGGTCAGCAGATAGAGCGCGGCAAACAGGAATAGTAAAAGAACACCCGCCAGCAGTTCTGGATTCTTCACTTTTCCACGCCATCGCGAGAGGTTTGGGTTGGAGTCGCTACCTATGACATGTCGGCTAAACGGAATCGAGCCTGTGCGCAGCCCTCTTTCAGGGTCAGGCGGTTTAACGCTCAGAGAGAGTGACCGGCTTAAGCCTCGACTCCAGCTTCTTGCCATGTTTTTTGCCGGGCACATGCAAAGCGTGCCGCGGCGGGATGAGTGACTCAAAATGACACCCATAATGCACTTCTCTGGAGCAAAGTCATTATCGCAACGCGTGCGTCATCAGGTTTCCTACTGCCAGATCCTCGGCGATACTATAACCCACAAATCACCTTTTGTCACCCTTTGCCGAACGGGTTATAATCCGGCACGACATCATGTCGCAATGCTAGCAACCAGGAGACTACCTTGCCCACAGCCTACCGTCCACTGATCGGCATCCCGGCCGCCACCTATAGTGACCAGGAATATGTCGCGACCCCCACGTATCGTTTCAATGGCAACTACCCGGCGGCGCTGGCAGCATGCGGCGCGCTGCCGATGATCATCCCTCTCCACCTGCCCGAAGATGCCCTCCGGGCCATCTTCGAGCGGCTGGACGGCCTGTGCCTGGCCGGCGGGGTTGACGTGGACCCCACGCACTACAGTGAGGCGCCCCACCCGGCCCTGGGCCAGGTGGATGCTGCGCGCGACGCGACCGAGCTGACGTTGGCCCGCTGGGCATTGGCCGCTGACCTGCCGACCCTGGGCATTTGTCGCGGCATCCAACTGTTCAACGTGGCCGCGGGCGGCAGCCTCTACCAGGACGTGCCCGCACAGCTCCCCCAGGCGCTCCGCCACGATTACAAGCTGGCCGAGACACCGTGGGAAAGCTACACCCACCGGGTGCAGATCACCGGTGGCTCGCAACTGGCAGTAATCTTGGGCGCGACCGAGATCGTGACCAACAGCTTCCACCACCAGGCATTGAAGCGCGTGGCCGACGGCTTTGTGGTGACCGCGCAGGCCGATGATGGGATGATTGAGGGGATCGAGCATCCTGCCCGGACCTTTGCCCTGGCTGTGCAATGGCATCCCGAGGGCATGTTCCGCAGTGACATGTATGCCCAACGCATCTTCGAGGCGTTCGTGAACGCCGCTCGCGATGGCAGGTAGCACGATCGGCGTCTTCGACTCCGGTGTCGGCGGGCTGTCGGTGGTGCGCGAGCTGCTGACCCAGCTTCCGGGCCAGCCCATCGTCTACCTGGCCGACCAGGCCAACGCGCCCTACGGCCAGCGTGACTTGGCGGAGATCCGGCGGCTGGCCAGAGGGATCAGCGACTTCCTGTTGGCCCAAGGCGCCTCGGTGATCGTGGTGGCATGCAACACGGCTTCGGCCGCGGCGCTGCATTGGCTGCGCCGCCAGAGGCCTGATGTGCCGTTCGTGGGCATGGAGCCGGCCGTGAAGCCCGCGGCCGAGCGCACCCGCACGCGGCACATCGGGGTTATCGCCACCGCGGCCACGTTCCAGGGCGAGCTCTTCTCCAGCCTGTTGGATCGCTTTGCGACCGACGTGGTGGTGCACACGCAGGTGTGTCCCGACCTGGTGCGGCTGGTGGAGGCCGGCGCGCTGGACTCCCCGCGGACGCGCGCGGCAGTGGCTGGCTATCTGGAGCCGCTGCTGGCGAACGGCATAGACATGCTGGTATTGGGCTGCACCCACTATCCCTTCCTGCGGCCGGTAATCGAGGAGGTCGCCGGCCCGCGCGTCGAGATCATTGACCCCGCGCCTGCGGTCGCCCGGCAGGTGAGCCGCGTGCTGGCGCAGCGCGGCAGCCTGGCAGACCTGGGGGACGCTGCCGAGCACCTTTTCTTCACCACCGGCCGGCCGGATCGGTTTACCGCCGCCCTTCGCCGGCTCATTGGCGTCAAGGCGCCGGTGGCGCAGGCGCTTTGGCAGAACGAACGGCTGCAACAAGAGTAGCCTCTGCGATTCTGAAATCGAGGCTTTAGCCGGTTGCGTGGCCGACGTAAATGACCGGCTTAAGCCTCGATTCCGGACTTTTCCTGGCTCGCAAGACAGAATAACCCAAACGATTTGGGAAATCATTTGGGTTATTTGCTGATGCAATCCAGCAGATTGCGACACATTTATCCCAAGATAACCCAAATGTATTTGGGTTATCTTGTTGGGTTATTCGTTCAACTTCAGCACGTAGGATGTACCCTTTTTGTCCCCCATCTTCATCACCAGCCCCTTATCCACCAGATCCGCCAGGTCAAGGCGGAGCGTCTCGGGTGTGACGGCGGGGCAAAGCTCGTGGTATTCGCGATTGGTAATGCGGCCATAGCGCTGCAGATATTGGATGGCCTGAATCTGGCGCTCATTGAGGCCGGTAGCCCATTCGGGCACGGCGCGGGGCTGCGGTATGCCGCTGCCGCGACGCAGCACCACCGTGAATGAGAACGGCGTCGGCTTGAACTCCGGCGAAGGGTGACCGCCCTGCACCATCTCCTCGATCATGCGGTCAATGCCCAAGCCAAGCTGCTCAATGTAGCCCCACTCGAACAGGCCGTTTACCAGCCGCGGGTTGCGCGAGAAGTGCTCCTCGACGATGTTATCCAGGGTGATGTAGCCGGGCAGGCCGCCGGGGCTGCTGATCTCTAGCCGGTCGTCGAACTGGCGGATCTCCACCCGTTTGCCGGTGAGGCGGTAATCGCGGTGGCAGACCGCGTTGACCAGCGCCTCGCGCACGGCGAACTGAGGGTAGACGTGGCGGTCCTCCCGCTTCAGCCCGCGCACTACCGCCTCACCGCGGAGCTCAGTCAGCAAGATGGCCCAAGCCTTTTCGATGACCCGCGCCAGCGCGCCGTTGATCTCCTCGCGGCGGATATAGCCAGGCAGGCCGCCCGGCCCGCGCGGGGCCGTACCTGCAAAGCGCACATAGACCAAACCGCTCTGGGGGATGAAAAACTGCGGGTCTCTGCCGAACAGCAGCAAGCCGGCAACTGTCACCTCGCCCGCCGGGTTCAACGCGCCCACGGCTTGCAGCAGCTCCGTCTCGGTCTGGCCCAAATCGCGGCCCAGCCGCGCGGTGCGGCGATGCAAGTAGTCGCCGATCACCTCCTGATCCAGGTCATCGCGCGCAGCGCCGGGGACGGTTTCCATCTCGTAATCGCCGCTGGCCTTGGTGGCGGCCAGGTGGCTGATCTTCGCGCCATCCAGCGGCTCGTTCCCGGCATGGGTCCGCACCAGCACGCGGCCGTCAGCCAGCGAATGGAGCTGAGTGCTGCGCGGCGCGACGATGGCCACCGCCACCCCATCGCGATCCTCGAACTGCTGCCACTCGGTGCGCACCAGCGGCCGAGTCTGGCTCAGCGCCGCACGCAGCAGGCCCTCAGCGTCATCCAAAGTCAAATCGCCTGTGATATGACCTGCCGGATCAACGCCGAGCAGCACCGCGCCGCCATCGCCGTTGGCGAACGCGACCATCGTCTCAGCCAGCCGGACGGCCGAGCGCTCGGTCAGGATCTCCAGTTGCAGGCCCACGCCGCGGCGCAGGAGGCTGGCTAGGGACATGGGACACTCCCGTGGTGCGTGTTCCGTGAGGCCATCATGCGAACAAACGCGCATCGCTGCCTCGCATCTATCCGATCAACTACTGCGTTATATCAGATGCCCCGACGCCAAACGCTGTCAGCTCGGCCGCGGCTGGCTCGCCGTTTCCATCACCGACCTCAAATGCCATCTTGCCTTCGTTGGCATTCTCTGTCCCGGTTGCTGCTTTCTGGCCTCGGCCCCTGGCTGACTTTTCTCCATCCCTGATCTCGTCCCCCTCCACCGCGGCCGCCAAACGCGCCATCGCCACTACGGTATCGCCACCGTCCGGGGTGACAATGCGGACCCCGCGGGTCATGCGGCTCATCTGGCTGATGGCTGAGACGGGCGTGCGCAGGGCAATGCCGTTAGCAGTGATGATGGTGATCTGATCGCCGGGCTGCACCACACGCGCGGCCACGATCCGGCCGGTGTCATCCAACCGGCGATGATCCAGGGTCCACTGACCGCCGGTGTTGCGGCCATGGCTTGGGTACTCAGCCAGCGGCGTGCGTTTGCCATAACCGTTCTGGGTGATGATCAGCAGGTCACCGCCCGGCTCCACCACATCGAAGGTCGCGACGCTGTCATCCTCGCGCAGCCCGATGGCAAGCACACCTGCAGCCGTACGGCCCATCGGCCGCACCTCGTCTTCGGTGAAGCGCAATGCCTTGCCGCCGGCCGTGACGAGGATGAAATCCTGCTTGCCGAAAGTAGCGCGCGCCCAGCCGAGCTCGTCACCCGGCTCCAGGTTCATTGCGATAATGCCGCTGGGCCGCACATCGCTGAACTCGCCGAGCCTCATCCGCTTGATGCGGCCGCGGCGGGTCAGCAGCGTCACATATTCAGCCTGCTCGAAATCGGGCACCACCAACATGGTCGTGACCCGCTCCTCTGCAGCCAGGTTCAAGAAGTTGACCATCGGCAAGCCCCGGCCATCGCGCGCGGCCTCGGGCAACGTAAAGACCCGCAAGCCGTATACACGGCCCCGGTTGGTGAAAAACAAGACATGATCCAAGGTGCGCGCCGAGAAGAGGTCCACCACCTCATCCTCGTCTTTCGTCCGCATACCCTGCACGCCGCGACCGCCGCGGCGTTGCGCACGGTAAGCCGCCAACGGCGTGCGCTTGATATAGCTGCCCTGGGTCACGCTGATCAGCACCGGCTCCTGGCGGATCAGGTCCTCCTCGGAGAAATTCTCGACTGCTTCTGGCACGATCTCGGTGCGCCGCTCGTCCGCAAACTTCTCTTTCAGACCTAGCACTTCGTCCTTGATGAGGGCTAGGATACGCGTGGGGTCGGCCAACAGAGCCTCGTAATAGGCGATCTGGCCGAGCAGCGCGTTGTACTCGTCTTCGATCTTCTGGCGCTCCAACGCGGCCAGGCGGCGTAGCTGCATGTCGAGGATCGCCTGCGCCTGCCTTTCGCTGAGGTCGAAGCGGGTTATCAGTTTGGTCTTGGCGTCGTCCGCGCTGTCGGCCGTGCGGATGATATGGATGACCTCATCCAGGAACTGAAGCGCGATGCGCAACCCCTCCAAGATGTGAGCGCGCTCACGGGCGACCCGCAGCAAATGGTTGGTGCGCCGGATGATGACCTCGACGCGGTGATCCACGTAAAGCTGGAGCGAACGCTTCAGGCTCAGAAGCCGCGGCTCACCATCCACCAGCGCCAGCATGTTGACGCCGAAGGTGCTCTGCAACGGCGTGTACTTGAAGAGCTGGTTGAGCACCTTGCGCGGCGCGGCGCCGCGTTTCAGCTCGATCACCACCCGCATGCCCCGCCGGTCCGACTCGTCGCGCAGGTCACTGATGTCGTTGATCCGATTTTCGCGCACCAACTCGGCGATGCGCTCCAAGATGGTGCTCTTGTTGAGCTGATAGGGGATTTCAGTGACCAGGATGCGATACCGGCCACCGCTCGTCTCCTCGATCCGGGTGCGGGCGCGCATGGTGAGCCGGCCCTTGCCCGTGCCGTAGGCCAGCTTGATCTCCTCGCGGCCCAACACCAGGCCGCCGGTAGGAAAGTCGGGGCCATGAATGAACTGCATCAGCTCGTCTACGCTGATGTCGTCGGCGTCGTGCCAGCGGTCAATAAGGTAGCTGATGGCCCCGCACAATTCGGCCAGGTTGTGCGGCGGGATGTTGGTAGCCATGCCGACCGCGATGCCACTGTTGCCGTTCAGCAGCAGGTTGGGCAGCAAGGCCGGCAGCACCGCGGGCTCCTGCAAGCTGCCATCGAAGTTGTCGGTCCAGTCAACTGTTTCCTTTTCAATGTCGGCCAGCAGCGGTTCCGAGAGGCGCGCCAGGCGGGCCTCGGTGTAACGCATGGCCGCAGGTGCGTCGCCATCTACCGAACCGAAGTTACCCTGGCCGTCCACCAGCGGGTAGCGCAGGCTGAAGTCCTGGGCCATGCGGGCCATGGCGTCGTAGACGGCCGAATCGCCATGGGGGTGATACTTGCCCAGCACCTCACCGACAATACGGGCAGATTTCTTGTAAGGCGTGCCGGGGCGGATTCCCATATCGTGCATGGCGTACAGGATGCGCCGCTGCACCGGCTTGAGGCCATCGCGCGCGTCGGGCAGCGCGCGCGCCACGATGACGCTCATTGCGTAATCGAGATAGGCCCCGCGCATCTCTTCCTCGATGCTGATAGGGCGGACGATCCCCAGCGCGCTGGGGGTGACTTCGATCTGATTGTTCATAACCGTTCCTTGCAGGCACGTAACATGATTTTATTATACCGCAAAACGAGTGTTTCGGCTATTTACGGGGTGTTTCTGGTGCAGCGAGGGATAGAAAAGGGGCGTGGCGGGAAGCTGCCACACCCCTTGGAGCATCAGAACCTGCTCCGTTCGGCCCCTTGCGCATCACAGCGTTGGGCCATTCACGGAACCATCAATCAGGCGTTCAACCTTGCTGACTCAGTTGCTCGGCCTGACCGCGCCAGTCTTCGCGAGCCACGCGACTGGCCAGGCCGCGCGCCACTTGTTCCAGCGTCTCGTCGCTGGCAGCCGCCAAGGCCGCGAAGGTTGTAATACCGAGGTTACGCAACCGTCGAGCATAGGTCGGGCCGATGCCCGCGATGGCCTCCAGGTCATCCTCTGGCGCTGCGGCCGAGAGCCGCGTCACCTGGGTGTCAGCCGGTGGCGCGTCAGCCACGGGCTCAGTCCGCCGCCGGATCGGCTTGAGCGCGGCCATTTCTGCAGCAATGCGCGCCGCCTCATCGGCGCCGGGAAGCTTTCCACTGACCCCGGCCTCGACCTGGGGGAGTTCCACATCCGGCAATTCAGCCCTTGCCGACAGCCGAGCTACCTGTGACTCAGGCACGGCCGGAGCTTCCAACTCGGCCAAGCGTGCCTGCATCGCTGCAAGCTGTGCGCGCAGCAATGCAACTTCATCGGTCCGTTGGGTCTCGACCTTGACCTGGGGCAGCTCGACCTCCGGCAACTCCACCTTGGGCCCTTCGAGCTCAACCTCGGGCAGCACCGCGCCCAGCTCAACCTTCGGGGCCTCGACCTCGACCTGGGGCAGCTCGACCTCCGGCAACTCCACCTTGGGCCCTTCGAGCTCAACC